>NZ_JBICST010000001.1:0-1356329 GCF_043197265.1 Kribbella sp. NPDC049227
AAGGCCTACGCCACGTCTTCAAGCTCGGCGGCGACGCCGGCAAACACGCCCTGAAAGCATGGCTGGCCTGGGCCGGCCGGAGCCGCATCGGCGTCTTCGTCCAGCTCGGCCGCAGAATCCGCCGGCACCTGCCCGCCATCCACGCCAGCCTCGACCACGGCCTGTCCAACGCCCGGATCGAGGCGGTCAACACCAAGATCCGCCTCATCACCCGCATCGCCTTCGGCTTCAAAGACCCCCACGCCCTCATCGCCCTGGCCATGCTCACCCTCGGCGGCTACCGACCACCCCTCCCCGGCCGAACCTGACCCACACATCAGACAGGAGACCCGGATATCCCCTCGTGTTGTGCCTTCTCCGTTCGTATACGAGGGGAGAACCCACAACACCAAGGGATATCCGATCCTCCGCACGGCGGAGTGGGCTGGGCGCGGAGCGGGCTGGGCGCGGGGCAGGCTGGGCGCGGGGCGGGAGGTGGGGCGGGCAAGGTGTGGGCAGCGCCAGAGGGCGGGGGGTGGGGTGGGGTAGGTACGGGGGTTCTGCTCTGGGCGGACGGGTGAGAGCTGGGGGGCGGTAGCGGATAGGCTCGAACCGTCACCGGCGAGAGCCGCCGGTCGGAACGTGCCCGGAGGGTTTCGTGGAGGTCAAGATCGGCGTACAGCACGCCAATCGTGAGTTGGTGCTCGAGAGCGAGCAGAGCCCGGACGAGGTCCAGGAGGCGGTCGCGGCGGCGCTCAGCGGCAAGTCCAACCTGCTGCAGCTCACCGACGACAAGGGCCGCCGGGTGATCATTCCGGCCGACCGGCTGGCGTACGTCGAGATCGGCGAGGTGTCGATTCGCAAGGTCGGGTTCGGCGCGATCTGATCGCGGTCCGGACACAGTCGCGCGTGTCCCGGTTGCGGACTGCCACCCAGGGGGCACGATGGCGGTAAGACCTGCGTTGCAGTGGTCTGGTAGCACGGGGCGCCAGGCCGGGGTGCGGGTCAGCCATCCCTCATAAGGAGGAACCGTGTACTGGGTCTGGATGCTCATCGTCAGTCTCATCGCGGGCATCATCTTCGGGCCGCTGGCCCGGCTGGTGCTCCCCGGCAAGCAGAACATCAGCCTCGGCTGGACCATCCTGGGAGGCGGCATCGGCGCCTTCATCGGCGGTCTGATCGCGAAAGCCTTCGGAGTCAAGGACACCCCCGGCCTGGACTGGACGCAGTACCTGATCCAGATCATCTGCGCCGTGATCGTCGTCGGCGTCATCGCCGGCTACCAGAGCAGATCGAAAACCGCAGCCTGACCACCTCACCTCAGCGGCCGCCACTCCGATCCGGGGCAGGCGGCCGCTCTGCGTTCCCCCCGCCCACCCTCCCGCGCATTTGAACGGATAACCCCTGGCCTTGCCGGTTCTCCCCCCTTGATATGGGTGGAGAAGGGGCAACTCGCGTGGTTATCCGTTCAAATGCGCAGCGGTCAGAGGGTGGTCGGGTCGGGTCGGGTCGGGTCGGGTCGGGTCGGGTCGGGTCAGGCCTGGAGGCCGAGTGCGGTCATCCGGGCGGTGTGCGCCTCGGTAAGTCGGGTGAACATCCGGCCGATCGCGGCCAGGTCCAGTCCGGGCCGGTCGACGCTGCCGGCCAGCAGGGCGGCCAGCGAGTCCCGGTCGGCGGCGATCCGCTGCGCCTGGCTGAGGGCCTCACCGACGAGCCGGCGGCCCCACAGCGCGAGCCGGCCACCCAGCTTCGGGTCCTCCTCGATCGCGGCCCGGACCCGGTCCACGACGAACTCGGCCTGCCCGGAGTCGGCGAACACCTCGAGCACCAGGGCCCGCGTCTCCGCATCCACGAACGACGCGATCTCGCGGTAGAAGTCGTTGGCCAGACCGTCCCCGACGTACGCCTTGACCAGGCCCTCCAGCCAGTCCGACGGCGCGGTGTGGTCGTGGAACGCGTCCAGCGGCGTCACGAACGGCCGCATCGCTTCCATCGGGTCCACGCCGAGCGCGACCAGCCGGTCCCGCAACTGCCGGAAGTGCCCGAACTCGGTCGTCGCCAGCGCCGCCAGCTCGGCCTTGTCGTTCAGGGTCGGTGCCAGTTTGGCGTCCTCGGCGATCCGCTCGAACGCGGTCAGCTCGCCGTACGCGAGAACTCCCAGCAGATCCACCGCCGCGGCCCGGTAGGCGGGATCATCAAAGGCCGTCTGCTCCATGCCCGGCACCCTATCTGTCCACCGGCGGGAGTGGCGCAAACCACACGAAGCGGCGTTGACAGCTCATGCGGTTACACTGGTGGGCGATTCGCCGGTGACGCGCCCAGATGGGCAAGCTGGTGCGAGGTGCTTGCACAGTGTCCCCGCGCCTCACAGACGAGGCTGACAAGCCTCTGGCGCCCGGCCACAGAGCACCTGTCCGTATCAAGCATGTTGAGAGGCGATCAGCCTGACCACCTTCCGAGAGCTCGGGGTCTTACCCGAGATCTGTGACGCGCTCGATCGCGTCAACATCGTCGAGCCGTTTCCGATCCAGGAAATGACGCTCCCGGTAGCCCTGATGGGCACTGACCTGATCGGTCAGGCCCGGACCGGCACCGGCAAGACGCTTGGCTTCGGCATTCCGTTGCTGCAGCGCACCATCTCCCCCGGCGAGGCCGACTACGAGGAACTGGCCGCCCCCGGCAAGCCTCAGGCGCTGGTCGTCACCCCCACCCGTGAGCTGACCATCCAGGTCGCCAAGGACCTCACGACCGCGTCGACCGTGCGTACGGTGCGGGTCCTGACCATCTACGGCGGCGTCGCGTACGAGCCGCAGCTGGACGCACTGAAGAAGGGCGTCGACGTCGTCGTCGGTACGCCGGGACGCCTGCTGGACCTGGCGAACCGCGGCGTGCTCGACCTCGGCCACATCAAGGTCCTGGTCCTCGACGAGGCCGACGAGATGCTCGACCTCGGCTTCCTGCCCGATGTGGAACGCATTCTGCGCAAGACCCCCGAGCTGCGGCAGACGATGTTGTTCTCGGCAACGATGCCGTCGGCCGTGATCGCGCTGGCCCGCACCCACATGCGGCACCCGCTGAACATCCGCGCCGAGTCGCACGAGGACACCGAGATGGTGCCGACGACCGCGCAGTTCGTCTACCGGGCGCACGACCTGGACAAGCCCGAGGTGGTGGCGCGGATCCTGCAGGCCGAGGACCGCGGCCGGGTGATGATCTTCTGCCGGACCAAGCGGGAGGCGTCCCGCCTCACCGACGACCTGCAGGACCGCGGGTTCAAGGCCGCCGCGATCCACGGCGACCTGAACCAGCAGGCCCGCGAGCGGGCGCTGACCCGGTTCCGCGGCGACAAGATCGACGTACTGATCTGCACCGACGTCGCGGCCCGCGGCATCGATGTCGAGGGCGTCACGCACGTCATCAACAACACCTGCCCCGAGGACGAGAAGGCCTACATCCACCGGATCGGCCGGACCGGCCGGGCAGGTGCGAGCGGCATCGCGGTGACGTTCGTCGACTGGCCGGACGTGACCCGCTGGAAGACCATCAACAAGGCGCTCGACCTGCCGTACGACGAGCCGCAGGAGATCTACTCGACGTCGCCGGAGCTGTACCACGACCTGGGCATCCCGACCGACGCGAAGGGCCGGATCAAGCCGGCCCGGGAGCAGCGCGAGGACAAGCCGGCCCGGGAGCCGCGCCGCAGCGAGGACCGCGCCGAGGACGGCGAGCGTCCGGCGGCCCGGAAGCGGAACCGGACCCGCAAGCGCACGCGCTCGGGGCAGCCGCTCGAGGAGAACGCCGACGTCACCACCAAGACCGAGGTACCGCCCTCCACGGAATCCGCGACGGAGGCCGCCGAGGCTCCGGCCGAGCGGAAGCCGCGCAAGCGGGCCCGCACTCGCAAGACCGCGCAGAAGCCTGTCGAGAAGGCCGTTGAGACGGCTGCTGCCGAGCCTGCCGCCACCGAACCTGCCGCCACCGAACCTGCCTCGGCCGAGCCTGCCGAGAAGGCTGCGCCGGAGCCGGGCACGAGCCCGACCGTCCCGCTGTTCTCCGCTCCGGAGTGACCTGCCCGTCGCCCGACCGTGGCTGAACAGTGACCTCAGCCTGCAACACCTAGCCTCTCGTGGACCGTCCTAGGACGGAAACCACAGAGAGGGGCTGGGTGATGAGGCGGATCAGGGGTGCCGTGGTCGCAATGGCGGCGCTGGGGGTCGTGTTGCTGGCGGGTTGCGGGGGCAACAGCAACGAAAGCAGCGCCGAGGGGATGTCCGCTCCCGCGCAGCGGCAGGACGGCGGAAGCGGCGCCTCCGCGGGCGACAGCGGCAAAGTCGCGGAGGGCGAGTCCAGCAACGGCGCACCGAAGGCGCCAGGGCAGCCGCAGGCTGAGCCGAGCGTGACCCGGGCGATCATCAAGACGGGCTCGCTCACGGTCGAGGCCGACGACGTGAACGGTCAACGGCAGAAGGCGATCACCGTGGTCACCGCACTGCGTGGCCAGGTCGCGTCCGAGGACACCGGCAGCAATGCCGACGGCAAGATCACCCAGGCGAACCTGGTGCTCAAGGTCCCGACCGCGTCGTACGAGACCGCGATCCAGCGCCTGTCCGACCTGGGCAAGCGGGTGCAGATCCACCAGGAGTCCGCCGACGTCACGGAGCAGGTCGTCGACGTGGAGAGCCGGATCAGCTCCCAGCGCGCGAGCCTGGAGCGGATGCGAACCCTGCTCGCGAAGGCGAACACGATCGGCGAGATCGTCTCGGTCGAGACCGAACTGACCCGGCGTGAGGCCGACCTGGAGTCCATGCTGGCCAAGCAGAAGAACCTCTCCCTCCAGACCGAGCTCGCCACGCTCACGCTGACCCTGACCGAGAAGGGCAAGCCTCCCGTCACGGAGGACCCGGATCGCGGTTTCCTGGCCGGGCTCAAGGGCGGCTGGCACGCGTTCGTCGCGACCTTCTCCGCACTGGCGACCGCACTCGGCGCGGTTCTCCCGTTCCTGGTGCTGCTCGCGCTGATCGGCGTACCGCTGTGGCGGAACCGGCACCGCCTGCGCCGTCAGCCTGCCCTTCCGCAGACTCCGGACGGCGGGCAGTAGGTCACAGCAGCGCGCCGGCCAGAGCCCGGTAGGCCTTCGCACCGGGCGAGGCCGGCGCGGTGCTGAGTATGGTCTCCCCGATCGCCGGCGCCTCCGCGAACCGGATCGACTTCGGGATCGACGGCTGCAGCACATCCAGCGAGTACGTGTCCGCGATCGTCTCCAGCACCGCCCGGGCGTGCGTCGTGCGGCCGTCGTACAGCGTCGGCAGTACGCCGAGCACGTGCAAGCCCGGGTTGGTCAGCCGCTGTACGTCGTGAATCGTGTCAAGTAGTTGCCCTACGCCACGATGCGCCAGAGTCTCGCACTGCAAGGGAATCAGGACCTCGGACGCCGCCGACAATCCGTTCACGGTCAGCAGCCCGAGGGTCGGCGGACAGTCGACGATGATCCAGTCGTACGACGCCCGCAGCGGGCGCAGGGCGGTCCGCAGCATCTGCTCCGGGCTGGCCTCCTGCGCGATCCGCACCTCCGCGGTGGCCAGCTCGATCGTGGCCGGCAGCAGGTCGGATCCGTCCTCGAGCTTGACCAGCACGTCCCGCGGCCTCACGCCGCCGAGCAGCACCTGGTAGATCGACGCGTCCAGGTCCTCGGGGTCGATACCGACCGAGAACGTCAGGCACGCCTGCGGGTCCAGATCCACGAGCAGCACCCGTTGGCCCAGCTCCGTCAGGGCAGCGCCGAGCGTCGCGACGGTGGTCGTCTTGGCCACCCCGCCTTTCTGGTTGGCAACTGCCATGGTGCGAGGCACCCGGCCATTGTGCCGTACCGGCGACTACTCTCTTGACTTGTGAGTACGCCGCGCACGTTGACGCTGCCCGACGGGGTCCACCCCGCGACCCTCGACACCGACCGGGGTTCGTTCGCCACGCTCATGGCGGTGCCGAAGTACGGCACGCCGCTCGGCACTGTACTGCTCGTGCCAGGGTGGACCGGCAGCAAGGAGGACTTCACTCCGCTGGTCGACCACCTGTGCCGGTACGGATGGCGCACGGTGGCTGTCGACCAGCGTGGTCAGTACGAGACCCCCGGGCCGGCCGAGCGGTCGGCGTACACGCTGGAGGAGTTCGGCGCCGATGTGGTGGCGATGAGCAAGGCGCTCGGCGGGTACAGCCAGTTGGTCGGGCATTCGTTCGGTGGACTGGTCGCGCGGGAGGCCGTGCTGACCGATCCGTCGGTGTTCTCGACCATCACGCTGCTGTGTTCGGGTCCGGCGGCGTTCACGGACGAGTCGAAGGTGCAGGGCCTGCAGATGCTCGCGTTCGGGCTGGACAACTTGCCGATCGAGCAGGTGTACGACCTGAAGCTGGAGCACGACAGCAAGGTGCCTGGGTACGTGACGCCGCCGGATGAGATCGCGGCGTTCCTCCGCAAGCGGTTCACCAGCAACAACCCGGCCGGCCTCGCCGAGATCACCCGCCGCCTGATGGACGCCGACGACAAGACCGACCGGCTGGCCAAGTCCGGCGTCCGCACGCAGGTGGCGTACGGCGCCTCCGACGACGGCTGGCCGATCACGGTCCAGGCCGACGTGGCGGAGCGGCTCGGCATTCAGGCCCAGATCATCCCCGACGCCGGCCACTCCCCGGCCATCGAGCAGCCCGCCGCGACGGCCCGGCTCCTGGTCGACTTCTTCCACGACCAGACGTTCATCGACTGACGGCGGTCGTCTCTGGCCGCGCGGTCACGCGACTGGTTGCACCGCCGGCTTGACTGTCAGCAGGTTGAGGCCGACCGGCGTGAGCGCGGTCTTCACTGCCTCGGTGTAGACCAGGACCTCGACCTCGGCGCGGCCACCGCCCGGGGACGATGCGGACGTGGTCTGGATACCGAGCTCCTGCCTTGCCGTGAGGTTGGTCAGGTTCTGGTAGATGCGGTTGACGTCGCCGCGGCTGAGCAGGGCCCGGGACACGCAGAGGTTGCCGTCGAACACCTTGTCCAGGGAGGTCCGGAACGCGGCCAGATCCCCGTGCGCGACGCCGACCTGCACAACGACCGGCTTGCTCCGGCCATGGCCTGCCGGGTACTGGATGAGCGGCTCGGAGATCTGGGAGCTGTGCGCGTCGAGGAAGGCCAGGACCGCGGGCGCGTTGAGGTTGTTCGGCTTCGACACCCAGCCGCCCTGCGGCGCCTTGCACGGCAGCGGCGGGATCTGCGGTGCGGGCGGTACGACAAACGCCTTCTGCTCCTGGACGTCGATGGATCGGTCGCCCCAGGTCCCGATCAGGGTCGCGGTCCCCTGGCGTACGTTCTTGATCGTCCGCACGTCGCCGAGCCGGGCGAGATCGACGCCCTTGAGCTTGACGGCGATGGTGGCCGGGCAGCTGGGAGCGGGCTCCTGACCGGGCGGATAACCCACCAGGTCCGTCGGGTGCGACGGGCAGAACACAGGCTCCTGACCTGGTACGGCGATCACCTCGCCGCTGGCCTGGACCTTGTCACCGGCGCGGACCAGCAGCTTGTCGTTCACCGGATCCGGTTGGGTGGCACCGGGCATCGGCGTGGCCGCCTGGTTGCCTTGGGCAATGGCTTGCTGGGTGTCACCGGTCGCGGGCGGGACGGCGGCCGAGTCCTGGCCGCCGTCCGGGAGGACGGTGAGCGCGGCGGCGGCGATCGCCGCGACGCTCGCGGCGGCCAGCGCCGGCACCCAGCGACGGGGACGGCGGCGGCCGCCGAGAAGATGGTCCAGGTCTGGTTCGGGGGCCGACGGCTGGTCCGCGCGCCACCGCGCACCGGCCCGCGTCAACAGGTCGTCGACCTCGTCGGTCGGGTTCATTCGCTGACCTCCAGCAGGGTGCGCAGGCGGGACCGCGCATCGGACAGGGTGGACTTGACGGTGCCTTCGGAGCAGCCCATCACCGCGGCCGTGTCGGCGATCGACAGGTCGGCGAAGTAGTAGCAGTCCACTGCGAGGCGCTGTCTGGCCGACAACGAGGTGAGCGCGTGGTCCACGTCCATCCGGGCATCCAGGTCCGGCCGCGACACCGGTCGATCGTGATCGTCGAACTCACCGGCCGGCCGCAACCGCCGTGCCGCCTTACGCGCCTGATCCGCGGTGATCGCGAGCAGCCACGCCGACGGCGTACCCCGGCTCGCGTCGTACTGACTCCGCTTCGACCACGCCCGCGCCAGGGCGTCCTGCACGATGTCGTCCCGGTCGGCCCCGACCGCGAGCCGCCCCGCCAGTCGGGCCATCGCGGGCAGATGGGGGCGCACCCACTCGACGAACCCAGCCCCGTCCGCCGGCGGACCCACCACCACAGCAGGCTCATCCGTCATCGTCGGCATACCCTGTCTACCCCCGAATCCCACTTCCGGTTGGGTCCCTACCCGCAGTTCAACGACCCCACCACCCCCCAAGTCACACCCCACCCCACTTCGTAACCTCCCCGAGTTATCCACAATCCGCGAAAATCGCCCCACAGCCGGTCCCCCCGGTCACTACGGTCGAAGAACCACGACCTGGGGAGATCAGATGTCATCCGAGCCGTCCGAGTTGCACCGAGCCTTCGCTGCGCATGGCGAGCTCGATTGGGGACCGAGCCTGGCGTCAGTGGCCGCCATGGCCAGGATGCACGGCCGGCCCGCCGTGGAGAAGAGCATGCGGCTGCTCGCCGAGGTGACAGCGATCGAGCCTCGGGTGACCGCGGACTTCCTGGACTCGCTGCCCGCGTCGGCAGCGCCGTACCAACTGAGTCGGCGCATCAAGTCGCCGGAGTCCCTCGCCCGCAAGATCCAGCTCTGGGAGGAGCTCGACCGCCGCTTCCCGATCGACGACGTGCTGCGATACACCGCGCTGACTCGGACATCCGAGGAGCTGGTCCGGGCAGCTCGACAGACAGTCGACGAGCTCAACCGTCGCGGTTGGCAGGTCACCTACGCGATGCACTCGTACACCGAAGGCTCCCGGTACAAGGGCATCCACGCCTACCTCGCACCACCGCGCGGTCCGCGTGTCGAGGTGCAGTTCCATTCGACCGCGTCGGTGAAGGTCAAGGAGGCAACGACGCGCTGGTACGAGATCGATCGCAGCGACACGGCCACGCTCGTCGAGCGGACCGCCGCGCGGCAGCAGTGCGTCGATCTGTCAGCCACACTTCAGCCTCCGACCGGGATCGACGGGCTGACACGGCTCGGCGGACGAAAGGTCGCAGTCAATAACTACAGTGACTCCCGGCAACCTCCGCGGTATCAGGCGGGTCCGGTGCCGGACCATGAGCTACCTGTGGCGCAATCCAGGACACTAGACAGGAACGACGGGATCACGCGATGAAGCTCTATCTGGTGAAGGAAGAGGGGCGGCAGGTGTGGGTCGCCGCGTTGGCGCACGAGATCATGTATTCGTACGTCGCCAATACCGGCAAGTTCCATGCGAACAATGCCCTGCGCAACGACTTCTACGCGGAGCGGTGGTTCACCTACGAGGACATCGGTCCGGCTGAGGCTCGCCGTCTGATCCAGGACGGCGTCGGCACCCTCGACGAGACGGACCATGCCACTGCCCTGCAGAAGTGGCGCTCCGATCCGGACCCCCAGGACCCTTCAGACGTCCTCTCGATGGCCGCCGGTCACAACCCCTGATCAGTGGTGGGTGGGGGTGTAGAGCTGGGTTATGACGGATTCGATGGTGGGTTCGGCTACGGAGAGGTCTACGAGGGGGTAGTTGGCGGCTATTTGGGAGAGGAGGGGGGCGGCGCTCGTGGTGGTGGGGAAGGTGAGGTGCTGGCGGGGGCCGTCGACCTTGACAACGGTGGCGCCTCGGATCTCGATGGGTGGGAGGGAGGTGGCCAGGTCGACGACCAGGGTGCGAGGGGCCGACTGGCTGGCGCGGAGGCCGGTGAGGGTGCCGTCGTAGATCTGGTGGCCGTGGTCGATGACCATCACCCGGCTGCACAGGGCTTCGATGTCGTCGAGGTCGTGGGTGGTGAGGATGACGGTGGTACGGCGTTCCGCGTTGACCTGGGCAAGGAACTCGCGCAGCCGGGCCTTGCTGATCACGTCCAGCCCGATCGTCGGCTCGTCGAGGTAGACGATCTCCGGGTCGTGCAGCAACGCGGCCGCGATGTCGCCGCGCATCCGTTGCCCCAGCGACAGTTGACGAACGGGTACGTCGAGCAGTTCGCCGAGGTCGAGCAGTTCGACGAACGTCGCCAGGTTCTCCCGGTGCTTCGCGATCGGAACGTCGTACATCTTCTGCAGTACGGCGAACGAGTCCTTCAGCGGCAGGTCCCACCACAGCGTGGTGCGCTGCCCGAAGACGACGCCGATCCGCTTGGCCAGCTTGAGCCGGTGGCGGGACGGGTCCACCCCGGCGACGCGGATCGTGCCGCTGCTCGGGACCAGGATGCCGGTCAGCATCTTGATCGTTGTGGACTTCCCGGCGCCGTTCGGCCCGATGTAGCCCATCACCTCGCCTGGTTCGACGGTGAACGACATGCCGTCCACGGCGCGCACTTCCCGGCGGGTACGGCGGAATCCGTTCCGCGACGTGACGGTGAAGGTGCGGGACACGTCCGACAACTCGATGACTGCCACTGCTCAGCTCCCTGTACTGCGGTAACGACGGAGACCGCCCCGCCACGCCAGTGACGCCAGCGCGACCATCGCGACGGCGACCAGCGGAGACAGCAGACCGATCCAGGACGGCAGGCCCAGCGGGGCCGGCTTCCCCAGCACGAACAGCACCGGGTAGTAGTTGACGAAGGCCAGCGGTACGACGAACGTGACGGCCCGGACGATCTCCTTGCCGAAGACCGACAACGGGTACTGCGTCAGCGTCTGACCGCCGTACGTGAACGAGTTGGCCAGCTCGGCGGAGTCGATCGCGAGGAACTGGAACGCGGCGCCGAGCACGAAGATCGCCGCGAAGATGATCGAGCCCGTGATCACGGACAGCACCAGCATGACGATCCTGGCCGCCGTCCAATCGACGTGAACGTTGCCGAGGGCAAATGCCAGGACGAGGCCGGCCTGCAGCGGCCGGCCGATCCGGCGCAGCGCGAACCCGTCCGCGGCGGTCTGCAGGAACGCCGGCACGGGCCGGATCAGGTAGACGTCGAGCGAGCCCGTCCGGATCCGCTCACCGACGCGCTCGATCGATCCGGTGAACAAGTCGGCGATCCCGAGCGTCATCGAGGCCGTTGCGTAGAGCAACGCCATCTCCCCGATGGTGAACCCGCCGAACGTGTCGATGTGGCTGAACATCAGCACGATCGCGACGAAGTCGGTCACGGTGAGCAGCATCGAACTGAACAGCATCAGCACGAACGACGCCGGATAGGCCAGCGACGACCGGATCCACATCAGGACGAGCATCCAGTACTGAGCGGGTGCCCGGCGGAGTCGCTCAACCACCGTGGATCACCACCTTCCGGGTCGCCACCGACGTGGTGAGCTGCCCGGCCAGCAGCAGCACCAGGAGCCAGCCGAGCTGGAACATCAGCGCCGAGGCGATCCCGTTGGGGTTGCGGCCGAGCCAGGTGTCGATCGGCACCTGCAGCGTCGCGGCCCACGGCGTCGCCCGCGCGAACTCGCCGAGCCAGCCGGGGAACACGACCAGCGGCAGGATCGTCCCGGAGAAGAAGCACGACAACAACAGCGCGAGCTGTTCCATGCCCCGCGTATCGGTGATCCAGAACCCGGACAACGCGACCAGGTAGCGGATGGTGAAGCTCACCAGGATCCCCAGCACCAGCCCGACCGCGACGGCGAGCCACGTGATCGGGTCGCTCGGGAACGTCAGGTCGAACACCAGCGCACCGACCAGCAGCGGCGCACCGCCGCGGACCAGCAGCTGGAACATCGCGCGCCCGAGGTCGACGGACAGCCACCACAGCAACAGATGCGTCGGCCGGTACAGGTCGACGGCGATCTCACCGCTGCGGACACGCTCGCCGAGCTCGACCGTGGTGGTGGCACCGAAGATCCCGATCGGCATCAGCAGCCCCTGCTGCAACCACACGAACGTCAGCGCATCGGAGACGTCGTACCCGCCGAGCCCCGGCCGCTCGTGCCACAAGGTCAGGTAGATACCGCACAGGATGAACCCGAACACGGTATTGGTGAACGCGCCGGACGCGGTCGCGATCCGGTACGTCGAGAAGCGCCGGAACGACCGTACGCCGATCGCCCAGTAGACGCCCACGGCAGCCTCCTCTCCAGACTTCGAGGTGGTGTCCGGATCCAGCGGCACGCAGAACTACCCCGAATCCGACAGGACCGGGGGGGTTCGGACACCACTGTGACAGGCATGGCTGAACCACACCGTTTTCAAGGCAAGGATCGGACAGTACGCCGCACTCCGGGCAGTCGTCAACCGGATTCTTCGGTGGTGCTCCCACGACTGGTGCCCTGCGCAGGACTACCGGTCCGGGCGGGGACCCCTCAGACCTCGCCCGGACCGGGACTGGGAGGGATCAGCTGATCTCGGCTTCGAGGACGCGGTTCAGGAGGGAGGCGAACGGGGCCGGGTGGCTCGAGTAGCCGGCGTGGCCGCCGGGGAAGGTCACGACGGGCCAGCCGAGGCGTTCCGCGATCAGCTGGATCGGGCGCCCGGGGAGGAGTTCGATCGACTGTCGGCCGGCGGCCGGGACGATGCGGTCGGCGACCGTCTTCAGCGCGTCCAGGTCCGGCTGGTAGCGGGTGAACGGCAGCAGTTTGTGCTGGTAGAAGTTGCCCGCGTTGGCCTGTATCCGCTCGGCCAGCTCGCGGTACTCCGGCAGCAGGTCCTCCAGCGGCGGCATCGCGTCGTCGTCCATCCCGGTGCCCATCAGGAACAGCACGTCGGCCGCCGCGACCCCGTCGGTCTTGTGGGTGTCGTGCACGTCCTCGAAGAACGCGCGCGCGTCCTCGACGTCCGGCAGCACCTCGACGCACGGCGGTTCGTGCGCGACCAGCATCCGCACCCGGTCCGGGTGGCGGGTGATCAGCTCGAGTCCGGTGATCGCGCCGGAGCTGCTGCCGAAGACGAACGCCGGTTCGTCGCCGGCGACCGCGTCGATCAACGCCAGCGCGTCCTCGGCCGACTGGTCGACGCACTCGTCGGCCGGCTGACCGTCGTACGGGCTGCGCGAGTTGCCGCGCGGGTCGTACGCCACCACGGTGTAGTCGGCCGCGAGCTGCCCGGCCATCCCGTCGAACACCCCCGCATCCGTCCCGCACCCGGCGATCAGCAGCAGCACCGGTCCGGCCCCCGTCACCTCGTAGTGCAGCGTCGCCCCCGGTACCGCCAGCTTGTTCACAGTCTTCGCACCCATCAGGCACCCCTCTCTCGTGCCTCCACCCTCGCCTCCCCCGCTGGCACCCCACGCACACGCCGCTGGTACGGCGCCCCTCAACCGACCTCAGCCAGCGTCAGGCACGATCAGCTAGCGGACTCGTCCGTGGACGGGATCGGAGACGTGTCGTCGAGGCCGGCCCAGGAGTCGCGGGGTGGGGCGGTGCGGCGGCCTTGCGGGCAGATGCGGGCGAAGTCGCACCAGCCGCACAGCGGTGACGGCTCAGGTGGGAACGCCTCGTCGGCTTCGGCGGGGGTCAGCCCTTCGCGCCAGCGGACCTCGGCGGCCGCCGCATCGTCCGCGATCGACTCCGCCCGGCGCTGGTGGCGGGCGAGAGAGGCGTCGTCATGGTCGGCCGCCGCCACCGTGTTCGTCGGCAGGTGGTGGAGCTCGACCCGCGTGCACGGCTTGTGCAGGACCTGTCGCGCGCCCAGCACATACAGCGCCATCGCCAACGACGACCGCGCGTCCACCGGTGTCAGCGGTCGCCGGCCGGTCTTGTAGTCGACGATCGCCAGCTCGGTCCCACCGCTGCCGTCCCGCGCCGGGCGCTCGTCGATCCGGTCGACGCGCCCGCGCAGCGACGCCCGCTCGGTGGTGAAGGCGACGGTGCGCTCCACTCCGCGCGGCTCGTAGTACGGATCCGAGTCGCGCAGGTACCCGAGCACCATCTCGGTCGACCGCTCGCGCCAGTCCAGCGACTGCTGGTCGTCCCGGAAGCCCTCGCTCCGCCAGCTCGACCGCATCTTCGCGACCACCTCGTCCGGCGTACGGCGGGCGGCCGGCCAGCGACCGAAGAAGTCGGCGAGCACCTCGTGCACGATGGCCCCGACCGTGTTGTGCGCCCACGGCGGCCCCTTCGGCGGCCGCGGCGTCTCCAGGTACGTGTACCGGTACTTCCGCTTGCAGTCCGCGAACGTGAGCAGCTTGGTCGGCGTCGCGACGAACAGCCGTGTCGGCATCCCGGGCAGCATGTCGCTCACGTCAGCCCGCCTTGATGAAGTCGGTGACGGCATCGGCCACCAACTGTACGGCGATCGCACTCAGGAGCAGGCCGGCGATCCGGGTGACGAGGAGTACGCCGTTCTCCCCCAGCAACCGCATGATGATCCCGGAGAACCGCAGCGTCAGCCACATCACCACGTGGATCAGGATGATGCCGACCGATATCGCCATCACGTCCGGGAGTGCGCCGTTCGCCCGCTGCACGAACACCATGGTCGCGACGATCGCACCCGGCCCGGCCAGCAACGGCGTACCCAGCGGGACGAAGGCGATGTTGACGTTCTTGGTCTGGACCGGGTCCTCGGCGGTGTCGGTCAGCAATTGCAGCGCGATCAGCAGAAGCAGCAGACCGCCCGCGCACTGCAGCGCGGGCAGGGTGATGCCGAGGTGGTGCAGGATCTGCTGCCCGAAGGCCGCGAACACCACGATCACACCGAAGGCGACCAGCACCGCCTGCCAGGCGGCCTTCTTCCGGACCGCGCGAGACTGGCCCGCGGTCAGCGAGATGAACACCGGCACGGTGCCGGGCGGGTCCATGATCACGAACAGCGTGACCACGACCTCGCTCAACAGCCCGAGGTTGATGACACTGTTCACGGCAGGTAGGCCTCGGGGACCTGGGCGTCGGTGGCGGCGGCATTGGCCTTGGCGACCTCGAGCAGCCGCTCGAACTGCTCGGGCTCGGTCGAGTTCACCCCCAGCTCATGGTCGATCTTGCCCGCGCCGTGGTGGTCGCTGGAGCCGGTGGCGATGATGCCGAGCTCGTCGGCGATCCGGTGCAGCGTGGCCCGGGATTCGGCCGAGTGGTCCTGGTGGTCGACCTCGATCCCGGCCAGGCCGTGGTCCGCGACGAGCGCGGCGATGGTGTCCTGGGTCATGACCTTGTAGCTGGACCGGCCCCACGGGTGCGCGATCACCGGTACGCCGCCGGCCGCGCGGACCAGGTCGATCGCGCGACCGGGCTCGATCGCGTAGTGCGAGACGTGGCCGGCCCGGCCGTCGGCGAGGTACCGGTCGAACGCCTCACCCCGGTTCGCGACCGTGCCATTGGCGACCAGTGCGTCGGCCACGTGCGGCCGCCCGACGGACGGCGTACCGGTGGCCTGGGCCAGCACCTCGTCGACGGTCAGTGACACGCCGATGCTGTTGAGCCGGGCCACGATCGACGGGATCCGGTCGGTGCGGCCGTCACGGACGATCCGCAGCTCCTCGGCGAGCTCGGGCTGCGACGGGTCGAGAAGGTAGCCGAGCAGGTGGACGCTGATGCCGCGAAGCTTGCAGGAGATCTCGATCCCCGGCACGAACCCGATCTCCAGCTCCTCCGCGGCCCGGCGGCCGTCGGTCCACCCGTCGGCGGTGTCGTGATCGGTGAGCGCGATCACATCGAGGCCGGCCTGCTGCGCGTGCGCGATCAGGACGTCCACCGGATCGGTGCCGTCCGAGCGGTTCGAATGGGTGTGCAGATCGATGCGCACGAGCGGTGAGGATCCCTTCGGTGTCCGTGACCATGCCCTGATCAGGACATCTGTCACCGCAGATGCTAGCCGCGTTCACTCGCCGGACCTGTCAGTTGTCCCCAGGCGAGCACTATCCTGCCGTCGCATGGATGCCGAGCGGGTCGACTGTGTGGGTGCTCTCGTGTACGACGAGCAGCGCCGGCTGCTCGTGGTACGCCGGGCCAACGAGCCCGGCCGCGGGCTCTGGTCCATCCCCGGCGGGCGAGTCGAGCCCGGCGAGGACGATCCGGCGGCGGTGGCGCGCGAGGTCGCCGAGGAAACCGGCCTGACCGTGCAGGTCGGGGCCATGGTCGGCGAGGTCGAACGCGACGGCCCGAGGGGCCGGCTCTACGTGATCCGCGACTACGCAGCGACCGCGGTGGGCGGCACGCTCACTCCCGGTGACGACGCGACCGACGCGAAGTTCGTCACCCGTACCGAGTTCCTCGCCCTGCCGACCACGACCCTGCTCGTTTCCACGTTGGAACAGTGGAACGCCCTGCCCGGCTGATCAGCAGTCGGTGACCGGGACCCGGCCGGTGGCGAACGCCGCCGGCGTGACCCGCATCAGCGCGCGGAAATCGGCGATCAGGTGCGACTGATCGGCGTACCCCGCCCCCGCCGCCGCGGTCGACCAGGAGCACCGGTCCTGGCTGATCAGGCCGCGCACCCGGGCGATCCGGGCGAAATGCTGACCGCTGATGTCGAGCGGGTGCTCGGGTGTCCGGCCGGCACCTTCCGCGGTTGGGTGGAAAGCAATCGCGCTGCGTTCGGGTGATCGGCAGACTGTCGCCCATGGAGAACGTGGTGCGGGCGATCGAGGAGAACGCGGCCGAACTGCTGATGGCGATGGGGGCCGCCGGAGGTGGTGTGCAGCGCGACGACGCCGGAGGACGGTGGACGATCGGGGGGTCGCCGATCGACTACCACAACGCGGTGGTTGGGGGGACCAGCGAGCAGGTGATCGCGGAATCCCTTGCTGAGTTGAGGAATCACGGCGTACCGGGGACCTGGCATGTCGGGCCGTCGATGCGGTTGGACGGTCTGGCCGAGCGGCTGGTCGCGAGCGGGTTCGCGTTCGGCGGGAGTGAGCCCGGGATGGCGGTGCGGCTGGACGAGTTGCGTACGCCGGCCGTCGTACCAGGGCTGGAGATCACGCGCGTATGGGACGACGAGGAGCTCGCGACGTGGGAGGCGACGCTCGGGCGTGGATTCGGGGAGGGTGTGAAGGAGGCTCGGTGGGTCGCCGAGGTCTACCGGAAGCTCGGGTACGGGGATCCCTGGCGTCACTACCTCGGACGGCTCGACGGTGAGCCGGTCGCGACGACCACGATCTTCCTCGGCGCCGGCGTCGCCGGGGTGTACTTCGTGATGACGGTCCCCGAGGCGCGACGGCGCGGGATCGGCTCGGCGATCACGTACGCCGCCCTCCGCGAGGCCGCCGGCGTTGCGGAGTACGGCGTACTGGGATCGTCGCCGGCCGGGCGGTCTGTGTACGCCGGGCTCGGGTTCCGCGAGTACTGCACCATCGACCTCTACGAGTGGACGCCAACCGACTGAGCGGCCGCGACAGCCGAGCGTTCGCGGAGCAGCAGCCAGGCGTCGACGACGACCACCACTGCGGTCAGGCCGTGGACGCCGAGCGCGGTGGCGACCGAGCCGCCGTGGGTGAGTACGACGATCATGTCCGTGACCGGGATGAGTGTGGCGAGCGCCATCACGATGCCGGTGGCACGGCGCTGGCCGAGGGCGAACAGGACCAGGATGTTCAGGCCGAGGACAGTGTCGCGGATCCCCTTCACGGCGAAGTAACCGGCCGCGGTGCCGGTCGGCCAGGGATCGATGCCGAAACCAGCGGCGGCCCCGTGCCCGTCGAACAGGAACCGCAGGCCGAACGAGATCGGGAACAGGCCGAGCAGGATGGTGAGCACGGTGACGAAACGACGCATGACTGACTCCTTGATCTAGCAGCGCTAACTTCCCTAGCGACGCTAACACTGCCGTTGCTAGATTGTCTAGCAATGCTAAGATCCGGTCTATGCCGAGTCAGACACGCAGGGAACGGGCGCGGGAGGAGCGGCGGGAGCTGATCGTCCGGACCGCCCGGGAACTCGCCGAGGCCGAAGGGTGGGAGGCCGTCACCACCCGCCGCCTGGCCGAGGCCGTCGACTACAGCCAGCCCGTCCTCTACGGCCACTTCAAGAACATGGACGCCATCTCCACCGCGGTGGCCCTCGAAGGCTTCGAAGAACTGGCCGCCGGACTTCGCGCGGGCCGGGAACGCGACGGCCTCCGCGGACTGGCCGAGGCCTACCTGCGGTACGCCGGGGAGCATCCGGCCGTCTACGACGCGATGTTCGTACGGCGCACGGACCTGGTGTTCGGCGACGCCGGCACCCCCGCGATCCTGCGAACGACGTTCGGCGAGATCCTGGCCGTCGTCACCCCCTTCGCACCCGACGACCCCGAAACCCTGACCGAGGTCTTCTGGAGCTCCCTGCACGGTCTGGCCACCCTCGCCAACGGATCCCGCCTCCGCCCCACCCACCACCAGCAACGCCTCGACCACCTGCTCGCGCTCATCAGCCACAGCTGAACCTCGGAAACTAATCGCCACCCAGCGGCGACTTCTTTCCGGACAGCGACTGTACGAGGCGGTTGTCCACAGCCGCCTCGGCGAGCGGCGGCGAAATCAGTCACGCTTGAGCGGATGGACTGGTGGTGGCGGCGACGGCTCGCCGACGAGGGCATCGATGCGCTGATCCATGACCAGAATCGGATCGTGTCGCGCGTCCAGCTGTCCGCCGCGGGCTGGTCCAAGGCGCGGATCCGGCAGCCGTTGCGGGCTCGGCGCTGGCAAACCGTTCACCCAGGCGTGTACGCCACCCACACGGGCCCCATCGGGTACGACGAGCAGTTGCTGGCGGCCCTGCTCTACTCCGGACCCGAAGCGTCTTGGAGCCATCACACCGCGGCGGAGCAACTCGGCCTGATCACCCCGGACAGCAACCGCCCGGTGCATGTGACGATCCCGGAACACCGCCGGGTCAGGCGGCAGCCGAATCTCGTCGTACATCGCGACCAGCACTGGGCAGCTCGCCTCGCGGCCGTCGTACCGCCTCGACGGACTCCGGCGCACGCCGTCCTCGACATCGTGGGCATCACACGATCGCTTGACCGGGCGGCTGCGGTGATCGCCGAGGCCTGCCAGAGCGGCCGAGTCGCTCCCGCGGAGATCATGAGGGCACTGGCCGTCCGTCCGCGGTTGCGGCATCGCCGGTCGCTAGGACCGATCATCGAGGATGTCGCTACCGGGTCGCATTCTCTGCTCGAGCTGCGCTATCTGCGCGACGTCGAACGCCGGCACGCGTTGCCGGCCGGGCAGCGGCAACGCGCGGTGGACCGCGAGTTCACCGACGTGTTCTATCCCGGGTTCGAGCTCGTGGTCGAGCTCGACGGGCGCCTCCACCTCGTCCCGCGGCAGCGGTGGCGTGACCTCGACCGGGACAACCGTGCCACGCTGCGGACCGAGTCGACGCTGCGTTACGGCTGGTTCGACGTCACCGTCCGGCCGTGTCAGGCCGCCGTACAGGTGCTGCAGGTACTGCGTCGGCGAGCGCCGGCCCTGGCGGCGAAGCGGTGCGGGCCTTCCTGCCCGGTCCGCTGACGATCTTCGGAAACAAGGAGTCTCTCACCGGCGACTTGTTTCCGAAGAGCGGCTAGTTGTTCCAGTGGTGGACTGCTGGGGAGCCACGTTCCCAGCCCAGGACTGAGATGGTGGCGGTGTTGAGGACGAAGTGGCGGCCTGCGGTGACGTCGAGTTCGAGCCAGCGGGCGGTGAGGGCGCGCAGGGCGTGGGAGTGGCCGAAGACGAGGACGTCGCCGTCGACGGCGGCGATGCGCGCATTGACGCGATCCAGGCGGGCCGCCACCTGGGCCGGGGTTTCGCCGTTGGGTACGGGATCGTCCCAGACCGTCCAGCCGGGCACGGTCTCGCGGATCTGCGCGGTGGTGATGCCTTCGTAGTCCCCGTAGTCCCACTCGACCAGGTCGTCGTCGACCTCGGCGGCCGGGTAGCCGGCCAACTCCGCCGTACGCCGGGCCCGTTGCCGCGGTGAGGTGAGGACCAGGTCGAAGTTCTCGGCCGCCAGGCGTTGCTTCAGCGACGCCGCGACCTGCTCGCCGTCCGCGGTCAGCGGAAGGTCGGTGACGGACGTGTGCCGGCCGGACCGGCTCCACTCGGTCTCGCCGTGCCGGACCAGGAAGAGCTGGTCGGTTCGTTCCGGTGTGGTCACGCTTTCATCGTCGCAGATCCGCGCCGAGGTCTTGACCGATGCACCTGGAGCAGGGCAGGGTCTGAAACTGTAAGCGCTTCCACTCCGACCCTCAGGAGCGAGCACGTGGCATCCGGAACCAGCGGGAGGCCGGCGACGATCTACGACGTCGCGGCCCGCGCGAAGCTGTCGATCGCGACGGTTTCGCGCGTCCTGCAAGGGACCGGACCGGTGTCAGAGAAGGCGCGGGCCCGGGTCGACCAGGCGGCGCAGGAGCTCAACTACGTACCGCTGCGCGCCGCCCGAAGCCTGGCGGTACAACGGCATGAGGCGCATGGGCTCGTACTGCCCGACCTGGCCGGCCCGTTCTACGGCGACCTGCTGATGGGGTACGAACGCTGGGCCGGCGAGCACGGCCAGAGCGTGGTGATCACGGTGACCCACGGCCACCCCGATCCCCGCCGCAGCGCCCGCGACCTGGCCGGCCGGGTCGACGGGATAGTTGTCCACGGCAACGCTCTGGATCTGCCGACGATCCAGGACCTACGCAAGACCGGCGCCCCACTGGTGCTGGTCGCCCATCCCCCGATGACCGGCTGCGACTCCGTCCGCAGCGAGAGCGCGGCCAGCGCCGAGCAGCTGACGAACCGCTTGCTCGATCACGGGCACACGAAACTGTTGTTCGTCGGCGATCCGGCCAGTTCGTACGACGTCTCCGAGCGGTACGCCGGGTTCGCCCGGGCCCACGCCCGTCGCGGGCTGAAGCCGCCGGAGCCCGAGCGCGTCCCGCTCACCGAGGAAGCGGGCGCCGAGGTCGGCAAGAGGGTGCTTCGGGCAACGAACCCGCCGGACGGACTGGTCTGCGCGAACGACGAGCTCGCGCTGGCGGCGATGAACAGCCTGAGTGCGCAGGGGATCGGCGTACCGGACGAGATCGTGGTGACCGGGTGGGACGACGTGATGGCGGCGCGGTACGTGTCGCCGGGGCTCACGACGGTGCGGCAGCCGATGATCGAGCTCGGCCGGCTCGCGGCGCAACGACTGCACGAACGCGTGACCGGGGAACGGACCCGGGCGCGGAACGACGTACTGGCGACGCAACTCGTGCTACGGGACAGCTGTGGCACGGCGCAACCGGGGGATGCAGCAGGAACCGAGTGAGGAGACAACACATGTTCACCCACAGCATCCGCCGCCGATTGGTGATCGGCAGCGCTGCGCTCACCGCCACAGCTCTCGCCCTCGCGGGATGTGGCCGGTCCGAGGACACCCCGAGCGGGGGTTCACAGGCGACGACGACGGTCAGCGAAGGACCCGCCACCGGCAATCTGACCGTGTGGGCGATGGGGACCGAGGGCGAGAACCTGCCCAAGCTGATGCAGCAGTTCCAGCAGGCGAACCCGGGCGTGAAGGTGACCGTCACGCCGATCCCGTGGGACGCCGCACACAGCAAGTTCACCACCGCGATCACCGCGCAGTCGCTGCCGGACGCCGCGATGGTCGGCACCACCTGGATGGGCGAGTTCGCCGACCTCGGCGCGCTCGACCCGACCCCGCAGGGCTTCGACAGCAACGGCTTCTACCCCGGCGCGCTGGACACCACCAAGGTGGGCGACACCCAGTACGGCGTTCCGTGGTACGTCGAGACGCGGTTGGTCTACTACCGCAAGGACCTGGCCGCGAAGGCCGGGATCACCACGCCGCCGACCGACTGGGACGGCCTGAAGGCGATGGCCAAGGCGATGAAGGAGAAGGCCGGCGCGAAGTACGGGATCAACCTGCAGCCGGGCGGTACCGGCTCCTGGCAGACCGTGATGCCGTTCGCCTGGTCCGCCGGCGCGAACCTCACCACGGACGACCAGAAGGAGTTCACCTTCGACACCCCGGAGATGCAGGAGGGGCTGAAGTACTACCAGAGCTTCTTCACCGAGAAGCTGGCCGGGACCGACCTGCCGCCGAACCAGACCGAGGCGCAGTTCGTCAACGGCCAGGTGCCGATGTTCATCTCCGGTCCGTGGATGGCCGGGTCGGTGGCCAAGCTCGGCGGCGACGCGATCAAGCCGAACATCGGGGTGTTCGAGATCCCGAAGAACAAGACCTCGACGTCGTTCGTGGGTGGGTCCAACTTCGTCGTGTTCAAGACGTCGAAGAACAAGGACAGCGCGTGGAAGCTGGTCAAGTTCCTGTCCGATGCGAAGACGCAGGCGGCGTGGTTCAAGATGTCGTCCGACCTGCCGGCGGTGAAGAGCGCGTGGCAGGACCCGAGCATCGCCTCCGACCCGCTGCTGCCGGTGTTCGGCAAGCAGTTGGAGAGCGCGAAGGCGCCGCCCGCGATCGTGAACTGGGAGCAGGTCGCGAACGCGTTCGACACCGAGATCGAGAAGATGGCGAAGTCGGGCCAGTCCCCCGCCGACACCGCCAAAGCCACCCAGACCAAGGCATCGTCGATCGGCACCGGTAGCTGATCGCGATGGTTCATGACACAGCTCCCGACGAGGCGCTGCGGACCTCGTCGGGAGGACCGCCATCGGGTGCAGGAGCGAGCACGGTACGTTCGCGTCCCCGCACCAGGCGGCTGGATCGGCAGACCGTTGCGGCGTGGGTGCTCGTCCTTCCGTTCGTGCTGCTGTTCCTCGCGTTCACGGCCGGGCCGGTGCTGGGGTCGCTGGGGATGAGCTTCACCGACATGCGGCAGCGGGATCTGCGGACGCCGTTCGCGGTGAACGGGGTCGGGTTCGACAACTACGTGAAGGCGCTGTCGGACGAGACCTTCCGCAAGGCCGCGTTCAACACGGCGTACTTCGTGATCCTCGGCGTACCGCTGACGCTGGTCGTCGCACTGGCGGCCGCGGTGCTGCTGGACCGTGGTGTGAAGCGGTTCCAGAGCCTGTTCAAGGTCGGCTACTACCTGCCGGTGGTCACGTCGATCGTCGCGATCGCGGTGATCTGGCGGTTCGTGCTGGCGCCCGACTCCGGCCTGCTGAACACCGTGCTCGGCTGGTTCGGCATCGACGGGCCGAACTGGCTGGCGTCGAAGACGTTGGCGATGCCGTCGCTGATCGCGATGGCCGTCTGGCGCAACTTCGGCTCCGCGATGATCATCTTCCTGGCCGGGCTGCAGGGCATCCCGCAGACCGTCGAGGAGGCCGGTCAGATCGACGGTGCGAGCTCGTGGCAACGATTCCGCTACCTGATCCTGCCGTTGCTGCGTCCGACCGTGCTGTTCACCAGCGTGACCACCGGCATCGGCTACCTGCAGTTCTTCGAGGAGCCGCTGGTGATGACCCAGGGCGGTCCGCTGAACAGCACGCTGTCGGTGTCGATGTACACCTACCAGCAGTTCGGGTTCGGCAACTACGGCCTGGCCACGTCGATGGCCTACATCCTGTTCGTCGTCATCGCGGTGGTCACGTTCATCCAGTTCCGGCTGCTGAGGGAGAAGTGATGCGCCGTACCTGGTGGATCTACCTGATCGGGGTGCTCGGCCTGGTGGCCGTCGCGGCGCCATTCCTGTGGATGGTGCTCGGCAGCTTCAAGACGCAGGGCGAACTGCTCCGCGTCCCGCCGACCTGGTGGCCGGACAACCCGACCACAGGGAACTACGGCGACCTGTTCAGCAAGGCGAACTTCCCGCGCTACTTCCTCAACTCGACCCTGGTCGCGCTGGTCGTGACGGCCGGGAACCTGACGTTCTGCTCGATGATCGGCTACGCGCTGGCCAAGCTGCGGTTCAAGGGCCGCGACGCGCTGTTCGTGCTGGTGCTGGCCACGCTGATGATCCCCGGCATGGTCACGTTCGTGCCGCTGTTCGTGCTCGTCACCAACGCCGGGCTGGCGAACAGCTACCCCGGCCTGATCCTGCCGTTCCTGGTGTCGCCGTTCGGTGTCTTCCTGATGCGGCAGTTCTTCTCCGGACTGCCGGACGATCTGATGGACGCCGGCCGGGTGGACGGCACCAGTGAACTGGGCATCTTCGGCCGGATCATGCTGCCGTTGACGCGACCGGCCCTGGCCACGCTCGGCATCCTGACCTTCCTCGGTTCCTGGAACAACTTCCTCTGGCCGCTGGTGATCGCCCAGACCGAGGACAAGTACACCCTTCCCGTCGCCCTGGCGCTGTACTCGACCGGCCAGAACGCGCAGAACTACGGCCTGCTGATGGCCGGCGCGGTCGTGGTCGTCCTGCCGGTGCTGGTGATGTTCCTCGCCTTCCAACGGCATGTGACCAAGGGCATTGCGATCACTGGACTCAAATAGACCCCCTGGAGACTTGGATGACCGCCAACATCAGTCGCCGTACCCTGCTCGCCGCCGGCGGCGCCGCCGCGCTGATCGGCACCACCGCAAGCACGACGTACGCCGGGACGCCTGACCCGGCCGCCCTCCTCAAGGGCAACTGGAAGCCGGGCCGTGAGGACAAGGCCCTGGTCGGCCGCTGGGCGCGAGACACCTGGCGCAGCCTGGTCGCGATGACCGACGAGAAGACCGGCCTCCCCGCCGACAACATCGGCTCCTCGGTGACGAACCCGGTCCGCAGCCAGTACACCTCCCCCACCAACATCGGCGGCTACCTGTGGAGCACGGTCGTCGCGCGCCACCTCGGCATCATCTCGCCGAAGGAGTCGCTGCGCCGGATCACCCAGACCCTGACCACGATGTCGAAGGTCGACCACCACGAGCCGAGCGGCATGTACTTCAACTGGTACGACGAGTCGACCGGTGAGGTCCGGTACGTCGACCCGGACGGCACGAAGCCGATCACGCCGTTCGTCTCGAGTGTCGACAACGGCTGGCTCGCCTGCGCGCTGATGGTGGTCCGCAACGCCGAGCCGGGAGCCCGCGCGCTGGCGGATTCGCTGCTCGGCAAGATGAACTTCGCCTACTACTACAACCCCGCGGCCCGGCCCGGCGGCCTGATGCGCGGCGGCTTCTTCGAGACCCCGCCGCCGGACGAGGAGACCGACAAGGGCAACCACGCCGGCACCGGGCCGGACGTGTACTACCGCAAGTTCCACTACGACACCTGCAACACCGAAGCCCGGATCGCCGGCTACATCGGATTCGCGCTCGGCCAGGTCCCGCACACGCAGTACTTCGCGACGTACCGGACGTTCCCGGACTCGTGCGACTGGTCCTGGGTCGAGCAGAAGCCGAAGGGCGTGCACCGGACGTACCTCGGTCTCGACGTCTTCGAGGGCACCTACTCGTACCGCGGGATGCGGCTCGTGCCGTCCTGGGGCGGCGACATGTTCGAGTCGCTGATGCCCGACCTGTTCATCCCCGAGGCCAGCTGGGCGCCGCGCAGTTGGGGTATCAACCACCCGCTGACGGTCCGCGCGCAGATCGAGCACGGACTGGACGACGCGAAGTACGGCTACTGGGGCTTCTCGCCGGCCTCGAACCCGAAGGGCGGGTACTCCGTCTACGGTGTCGAGGCGATCGGGATGGACCCCGGCGGCTACCCGTCCGACCTGGAGGCGACGAACTTCGACGCCGGCTTCGAGGGCTGCCGCGAGGGCGTCAACCCCAATCCCACCTTCGGCGACGGTGTGGTCACCCCGCACGCCGCGTTCCTGGCGATGCAGTACGCGCCCGGGCAGGCGATCGAGAACCTGCGCCGGATCGAGACGAACCTGCACGCGTACGGCGCCGGCGGCTTCTACGACTCGGTCGCGGTCCGGTCCGGGCTGATCGCCCAGCGGTACCTGGCCCTGGACCAGGCCATGGTGATGGGTGCCATCGGCAACG
Source organism: Kribbella sp. NPDC049227 (assembly GCF_043197265.1). Taxonomy (NCBI): domain Bacteria; kingdom Bacillati; phylum Actinomycetota; class Actinomycetes; order Propionibacteriales; family Kribbellaceae; genus Kribbella; species Kribbella sp. NPDC049227. Next base: position 25,877 of record NZ_JBICST010000001.1, read on the forward strand.
TCTTCGCCAACGACGTGGTCCGGCGGAACTTCAGCACCACGACGGTCGAGCGCCGGATCCGGCCGCTGATCGCGATAGAGCAGTTCGAGTCCGGGCTCGAGTGACACGACGACAGGAGTCAGCTTGATGCACGACGACGCCTCGGTGGAGGCCAAGACCGACTGGGACGCGCGGATCGCGCTCCGCAGTGACGAGGAGCGCGCGTTCACCTTCCCGGACCTGGATCCGCCGAAGGAGGTCACCGCGACCGGCGGCGCCGGTCAGGTGACGATCGACTGGACGCCGGTGGACGGAGCCGCGGGTTACCTGATCCTGCGGTCCACCGGCGACCACGGCCCGCTCGAGCCGGTCGACCACCACAGCGGAGACATCCTCTCGGTCCCGGCGCCGCCGTACGTCGACACCACCTGCACGCCGGGGACGCCGTACCGCTATGCGGTCGCGAGCGTCCCCGAGGTGACCACGAGCGGCCGTCCGAGCGGTACCGTCGGCGCCGTACCACTGGTTGCCGACGGCACCGTCCCGGTGGTCTCGGTGACCGTCGACACGGTTGCTGAGGGCACCGAACTGCCGAAGCCCTGGGTTCCGATGGTCGGCAGTGAACGGCTCAGTCAGCTGCTCTGCACAGATCTCACCGGTGGTCACGAGATCGGGGCGGAGCTGGAGCAGGCGCTGCGCCGGATGCACGACGAGATCGGCGTACGCACGGTCCGGGCGCATGCGATCTTCCATGACGACACTCGCGTGTACGCCGAGGTCGACGGCGAGCCGGCGTACGACTTCTCCGTCGTCGACGCGATCTACGACAAGCTGCTGGCGATCGGGCTGCGGCCGGTGGTCGAACTCGGGTTCATGCCGCGGGACCTGGCGAGCGATCCGGCCAAGACCGTGTTCGCGTACGGCGCGATCATCTCGCCGCCGAAGTCGTACGAGCGCTGGTACGACCTGGTCCGCGCGCTGGTGCGGCACCTCGTCGAGAGATACGGCCTCGACGAGGTGCTGACCTGGGACTTCGAGGTGTGGAACGAGGCCAACCTGGAGGTCTTCTGGTCCGGCACGAAGGCCGAGTACCTGCATCTGTACGACGTGACCGCAGCCGCCGTGAAGTCGGTCGACCCGCGGCTGGCCATCGGCGGACCGTCGTCGGCCGCGGCGGGCTGGGTGGACGACCTGCTCGCGCACGCGGCGGCGGAGGGTACGCCGGTGGACTTCGTCTCGACGCACACCTACGGCAGTCCGCCGCTCGACGTGCAGGCGTCGCTGGATCGGCACGGGTTCAGCGATGCGCGGATCCTCTGGACCGAGTGGGGCGTGACCCCGACACACTTCAACCCGATCAACGACTCGGTGTTCTCCGGAGTGTTCCTGCTGCGCGGGATGAAGTCGGCGGCCGGGCGGGTCGACGCGCTCGCGTACTGGGTCGCGTCAGACCACTTCGAGGAGCTCGGCCGTCCGCCGCGGTTCCTGCATGGTGGCTTCGGCTTGCGGACCGTTGGCGGACTGGCGAAGCCCCGGTACCACGCGATGAGCCTGCTGAGCCGGCTCGGGCCGGTCGAGCTGCCGGTGACGTGGAACGGTGACGGCGGCGGCAGTCTGGTGGAGGCGTGGGCCTCCCAGGATGACGATCGGATCGCCGTACTGCTGTGGAATCTGACCCTCGACCAGACCAAGTCGGCGGGGGCACCGGAACTGTCCAGGACGGTCCACGTGCAGCTGCCCGGCGTGGATCCGTCCTGGCAGGCCACCGTCACGACACTCGGCATCGGCGTCGGTGATCTCGTCGCAGCCGCCGCCGACCTGGGGATCGGCGACTGGCCTTCCGACGAGCAGCTGACGGAGCTGGCGGACCGGAGCCAAATGGTCAGTACTCCGCTGGAGTGGAACGGCTCAGCACTCGAGCTGACCCTCCCGATGCCCGCCGCTGTCCTGGTGGAGCTACAGCCCAGAAGCTAGTCCCACCCCACCACCCCGGTCAGGCCCGTCGAGATCGACTGCGTCCTGGATCCAGCGCTCGACACCGGCGATGTGGACCGTGGCCCAGGCCCGCGCGACCTCGGGTTCGCGGGCGGCGATGGCCTCGAGGATGGAGCGGTGTTCGGCCACCGATCGGGCGACCGCACCGGTCTGGGTCAGACCGCGCCAGATCCGGGCCCGGTACGTCGGCTGACGCAGGCTCTCGATGATCGAGGCCAGCGCCCGGTTGCCGCTGCCGATCGCGAGCAGCCGGTGGAACTCCACGTCACAGGCGAGCTGGTCGTCCGCCGACGGTTCCTCGCCGAGGTCGTCGAGCAGCTTGCGCAGCGCGGTGACGTCCTCGTCCGGCATCCGGAGCGCGGCCCGCGCGGCCGCCGCCGGCTCGAGGATCCGGCGTACCTCGAAGAACTCGAGCACCGACGCGTCCTGGTGCAGGTCGAGGACGAACCCCATCGTCTCCATCAGCAGGGACGGGTCGAGGCTCGTCACGAACGTCCCGTCGCCCTGGCGGACCTCGAGGATCCGGATCAGCGCCAGCGCCTTGACCGCCTCGCGCAGCGAGTTCCGGGACAGGCCGAGGCGCGCGGCCAGGTCGGCTTCGCGCGGCAGCCGGTCGCCGGGCTGCAGTTCGCCGGACACGATCATCTGCTTGATCCGGTCGATCGCCTCGTCGGTGACCCGCATGCCAGCCTCCCTGCTCGGCCCGGAAACCTCCGATGTCTTGGGACAATACATCGGAGGTCTGCCCGGCGCACCCACACTCAGCGCCGAGTTTCTTCCCTGAAATAAGGCCACGAACTGTTGACTCTCGTCAAGACTTCGGCATATTGATCGGATGAATCACAGCTCTCCTTGGAGGTCAGGATGAGAGGAACACCAGCGCGGGCTCGCCGCTGGGCCACCGCCGCCCTGTCGGTACTGGCTCTGACGGCGGTGGCGGCCTGTGGCGGCGGCAACGACAGCAGCGGTGGCGGGTCCGGTTCGGCCGACAAGGCCGACCTGACCTGGCAGTTCTGGATCGGCGGTACCGAGGACCAGGCCGCGTGGCAGAAGGTCGCGGACCAGGCCCACACCGACCACGCCGGCATCACGGTCAAGCTCCAGGGCACGGACTGGAACAACTACTGGGCCAAGATCGGCACCCTGCTGGCGAGCGGGAAGGCGCCGTGCATCATCGGCATGCAGAGCCTGCGGACCGCGTCGTACGCGAGTGCGATGATGCCGCTGGACGACCTGATGAAGAAGTACGGCCTGAAGGCCGAGGACTTCGACAAGCCGATCATGGACGGCCTCAAGGTGGACGGGAAGCAGATCGCGATCCCCTACGACTCCGGCCCGATGGTGATCTTCTACAACAAGGACATGTTCAAGGCCGCCGGTATCCCCGACCCGAAGCCGGGCTGGACGATGGACGAGTTCAAGGCGGCCGCGAAGAAGCTCACCGCGGCCGGCAAGACCGGGCTGGTGACGTCCCCCGGTGATCTCGGCGTCACGTCCTGGGTGCGGACCCAAACCGGCGCGGAGCCGCTGACCGACGGCAAGCTGAACCTCACCGACCCGAAGTTCGAGGAGGGTTTCCAGGGCTACGCGGACTTCGTCAAGACCGACAAGATCGCGCCGCAGGTGCCGGCGGGTAACGCCGACTTCGAGACCACCCAGTTCGTCTCCGGCAAGTCGGCGATGCAGCTGAACGGTCCGTGGTCGCTGATCGACACCATGGGCAAGGTCAAGTTCAACCTCGGGATCGCGCCGATCCCGGCCGGTCCGGAGGGCTCGAAGACCTTCACCGCCGGTTCGGGCTTCGGCATCTCCCGGTCCTGCAAGACGCCGGACGCCGCGTTCCAGGCGATCCAGTCGATGACGAGTGAGAAGCCGCTGACCACGCTGGCCGCGGCCGGCCGCGCGTACCCGGCGCGGACCGTCGCGCACCCCGCCTGGTTCACCGCCGCGAAGATCCCGGAAGCCAAGGAGGTCATCGACTACGCGTCCGAGAACTCGGTCGCGCTGGTCACCTCGAAGAACTGGGTCCAGGTGGCCGACCTGCTCAGCCGGTTCGGGACTCAGGCCCTGAACGGTGAGATCCCGCCGGAGCAGGCCCTGAAGACCATCCAGGACCAGGCGGGCGCAGGGTCCTGATGGCCACGAACACCACGATCGTCGCTCCGCCCGGTGCGCCGCCTTCGGGCGCCGTCCGGGCGGGGCGGCGGCCCGCGCTGCGAAGGGACGGCCGGTACGCCGGGATCTTCCTGGGGCCGAGCCTGGCCGGGCTGGCCGTGTTCACGCTGTTCCCGACCCTGATGGCACTGGGGATCAGCCTGTTCGACTGGCCGGTCTTCGGCGAGCGCACGTTCCTCGGCATCGACAACTACACCCACCTGCTGCACGACCCGGTGTTCCGGCGGGTGGTGCTGAACACGGTCCTGTTCGTGGTGCTGTACGTGCCGCTGAACGTGGTCGTGTCACTCGGGCTCGCGGTTTGGGTCGGGCCGAAGATCAGAGGCCGGCAGGCATTCCGGGTGCTGTTCTTCATTCCGGTGATGACGCCGATGGTGGCCAACGCGATGGTCTGGAAGCTGCTGTTCCAGCCCGGTGGCCTCATCGACAGCGGGATGCAGAGCTGGTTCGGCATCGACGCGCCGAACTTCCTCGGCTCGTCCACCTGGGCGATGCCGGCGATCGTGGCGATGTCGGTCTGGCAGGGCTTCGGCTACAACTTCCTGGTCTTCTCCGCGGCGCTCGACCAGGTGCCGCAATCGCAGCTCGAGTCGGCGCAGATCGACGGCGCCGGTCCGCTGCAACGGTTCCGGTACGTCACCTGGCCGATGATCACGCCGGCGATCTTCTTCGCCACCACGATGACTCTGATCACCTCGTTCCAGGTGTTCGCGCAACCGTTCATCCTGACCCAGGGCGGTCCGGGCGTGTCCACCCAGACGATCGTGATGTACGTCTACAACCAGGGCTGGCAGTTCCTCACCATGGGCCTGGCGTCCGCGGCCGGCTGGGTGCTGTTCGTGATCATCATGGCCATCACCGCGATCCAGTTCGTCGGGCAGCGCAAGTGGGTGAACTATGACGTCTGAAACCGCAGTCACAGTGACCGGCCGCCGGATCCGCAGCAGTGTGTCCCACATCCTGCTGATCATCGTCGCGCTCCTCTTCCTCGGGCCGTTGGTGTACGCCGTGTCCACCTCGCTGAAGCCGGCGGACGAGGTGTTCACCCCGACCCCGCATCTGTTCGGCTCCGAGATCCGCTGGCAGAACTACGCCGACGCGTTCACGTTCGCGCCGTTCGGCCGCTACTTCCTGAACAGCCTGTTCGTCGCGGTCGCCGGGACGCTCGTCGTCGTGGTCGCCTCGAGCCTGTCGGCGTACGCGTTCGCCCGGCTGAGGTTCAGGGGCCGAGAGCAACTGTTCGTGCTGTTCCTGGGCACCTTGATGGTGCCGCAGGAGGTGCTGATCGTGCCGATGTACTGGCTGATGCAGTCGCTCGGCTGGGTGGACAGCTACTGGGCATTGATCCTGCCCTGGGCGTTCACCGCGTTCGGGACCTTCCTGCTCCGGCAGTTCTTCCTGACTGTCCCGGCCGAGCTGGAGGAAGCGGCCCGGGTGGACGGGTGCGGACCGTTCGGCACCTTCCTGCGGATCATGCTGCCGCTGGCGCGTCCGGCGATCGCCGTACTGACCGTCTTCACCTTCATCAGCTTCTGGGGCAGCTTCCTGTGGCCGCTGATCATCGTGAACAGCGTCGAGACCAAGGGCACCGTGCCGCTCGGCCTGGCGCAGTTCAGCGGGCAGCAGGGCACTCAGTGGAACCTGATGATGGCGGCGTCGATCATGGCGATGATCCCGACCGTCCTGCTCGTGATCCTGCTCCAGAAGCATCTCGTCCGCGGCCTGCTCGTCACCGGTCTGGGCGGCCGCTAACTACTCCGAGGAGATCTGAGATGACCGACGCGCCTCCTGCGCATTCCGTCGAGAAGTTCCGTGACTGGCGGTTCGGCCTGTTCGTCCACTGGGGGCTGTACTCACTGCCGGCCCGGCACGAGTGGGTGAAGAACCTCGAGCGGCTGACCGACGAGGACTACCAGCCGTACTTCGACCACTTCGAGCCGGACCTGTACGACCCGGGCAAATGGGCCCGCGCCGCCCGCGAGGCCGGGATGAAGTACGCCGTACTCACGACCAAGCACCACGAAGGCTTCTGCCTGTGGGACTCCGAGGTCTCGGACTACACGGTCGCGAAGACCGCGTGGGGCAAGGACCTGGTCGGCCCGTTCGTCGAGGCCTGCCGGGCCGAGGGCCTCGGCGTCGGGTTCTACCACTCGCTGATCGACTGGCATCATCCCGAGTTCCCGATCGACCTGGTGCATCCGCAGCGGGACGACGAGGAGGCGATCGCGAAGGCGGCCGGCCGCGACATCCAGGTGTACGCCGACTACCTGCATGCGCAGACGCGCGAACTGCTGACGAACTACGGCCCGATCGACATCATGTGGTTCGACTTCTCCTACCCGGGCCGGAAGTACCCCGACGGCCGCGACGGGCACGGCAAGGGCCGCGACGACTGGCGGTCCGAGGAACTGATGGCGATGGTCCGGGAGTTGCAGCCCGACATCCTGATCAACGACCGCCTCGACATCCCCGGCGACTTCGTCACGCCGGAGCAGTACCAGCCGGACGGCCCGATGCAACGCGACGGGCAGCCGGTGCTGTGGGAGGCCTGCCAGACGCTGAACGGCAGCTGGGGCTACGACCGGGACAACCTGGACTGGAAGTCACCCGAGCTGCTGGTGAAGATGCTGGTCGACTCGGTCTCCAAGGACGGCAACCTGCTGCTGAACGTGGGACCGACCGGGCGGGGCGAGTTCGACCCGCGCGCACTGGCGACGTTGGCATCGATCGGCGAATGGATGCGGCTGCACGAGCGGTCGGTGCGTGGGGCGAGGCCGGCGGAGTACTCCGCTCCCGCGGACTGCCGCTTCACCCAGAAGGGCAACCGGCTCTACCTGCACCTGTTCTCGTGGCCGATGGGCCACGTCCACCTGCCCGGCCTGGCCGGCAAGGTGAAGTACTCCCAACTCCTGAACGACGCGTCCGAGATCAAGCGCATCGTCAACGACCCCCATCAAACCGCCCAGAACACCACCATGGGCGGCACTTCCGCCGACACCCTCACCCTCAAGCTCCCGATCCAGAAACCGAACGTCCTGGTCCCCGTGATCGAACTCTTCCTGAGCTGAAACCCGCCACCCCCGACTGCTGCTGACCACCCGCTGATGGGTTGACCAACCAGACAGTGGGTCGACCCACCGCGTGCGGTTGGCCAACCCCCAAACGCGTGGGTTGACCCACCACACACGAACGAGCACCCGGCACCCGCGACGTACGCCGGACGGCGCGAAGGCGGGTGCACGGAGAGAGGACGGCGACGCGGGGTCCGGGCTCGTGGGTCGACCCACCAGACAGTGGGTTGACCCACCGCGTGCGGTTGGCCGACCCACTACGGCGTGGGTCAGCCCATCAGATGGGTGCGGGAGGGGCGCGCATGGGTGGTCGGTGCGGGCGGGGGTGGTCGGGGCTAGGAAGCCGGGGTGGGGCGGCCGGGCTGTTCCCCGCCCCGGGCTTCCAGGTAGGTGTTCTTGGGGACCATGACCTTGCGGCGGAAGAGGCAGACGACGGTGCCGTCCTGCTTGTAGCCCTTGGTCTCGACGTACACGACGCCGCGGTCGTCCTTCGACTTCGACTCCCACTTGTCCAGTACGACGGTCTCGCCGTAGATCGTGTCACCGTGGAAGGTCGGGGCCACGTGCCGCAGCGACTCGACCTCCAGGTTCGCGATCGCCTTGCCGCTGACGTCCGGCACCGACATGCCGAGCAGGATCGAGTAGATGTAATTGCCCACCACAACGTTCTTGCCGAACTGGGTGGTCTCGCCGGCGTAGCGCGCGTCCAGGTGCAGCGGGTGGTGGTTCATCGTCAGCAGGCAGAACAGGTGGTCGTCGTACTCGGTCACCGTCTTGCCCGGCCAGTGCTTGTAGACAGCACCGACCTCGAACTCCTCATAGCTACGCCCGAACTGCATGCCGGCTCCTCCTGAACCCGATGGACCCCCCATGCTGCCGAATCCGGGCGTCCCCGGTCCGTGGTGTGGCTCTCACCGGCAGGAGAGATAGGTCACCTCCCACCGCGGAGCCTCAGTCGTGCGGCCGCTGCAGTGGCTCGACCGGCTGCTGCGTGGCCGGCTGCTGCGTGGCCTGGTGCTCCGGCAGGCGCGGGCTGACCTCGCCCTTCAGCGCAAGCTTGGCCAGGTGGTTCCGCGCCTCTTCGGCGAACTTGAAGTCGCACAGTACGTCGTACGTCGTCGCGACCACCGCGGTCCGCGAGGTGAAGTCGCGCCGGCCGGCGGACTGGGCGTAGCCGAGGCCGCCGAACACCAGACCGAAGAAGGCACCCAGCACCACACCGGTGAGCAGCGCGGCGAGCCAGTTACCTGTCGTGAACAGGCCCAGCAGCAGGCCGACGAACAGACCGAACCAGGCACCGCTGGCCAGTCCGGCGGTGAGCGCCCGGCCCCAGGTGAGCCGGCCGGTGATCTTCTCCACCTGACGGAGGTTGTTGCCGACGATGGTCGTGTGCTCGACCGGGAACTTCTCGTCCGAGAGGTAGTCGACAGCTCGCTGCGCCTCCCGGTAGGTGTCGTACGTCCCGATCGTCAGGCCACTCGGCCGGGGGTCCATCGAGGGCATGCCCTGCGGGGTCATCGTCGTTCCTCTCCACGTTCGTCACCCCCATCATTGCCGACGGCTGGTTACCGCGCCTTGATAGCCTCGCCGGTGATGGCCGGGCGACGGTGGGACACAGGCGCGACACGCCGGATGGGACGAGTCTTCGCCCGGCGTTCGGGCGGTGACGGCCCGGGACCGGTGGACCTGGTCGCCAGCGGGAAGCTGGACGGCGCACTGGTCGACTGGGCGTTCTACCGTGACGGCCGGCGCGACTCCAGGATCAACTCCTATACGGAGGCGCTGAGCCGGGCCAAGCGGGGTCAGGGGTTCGTCTGGATCGGTCTGTTCCAACCCGATGACCGCCAGTTGGCCATCATCGGTGCGGAGTTCGGACTGCACGCCCTGGCCATCGAGGACGCCACCGAGGCCCACCAGCGCCCGAAGCTCGAGCGCTACGACGACACGTTGTTCGCCGTACTGAAGACAGTCAGGTATGTCCCGCACGGGGACCTGACCGCCACCAGCGAAGTGGTGGAATCGGGTGAGGTGATGGTGTTCTGCGGACCCGGCTTCGTGGTGACGGTCCGGCACGGGGAGCACAGTGAGCTGACCGGACTCAGGCAGTCCCTGGAGGGACAGCCGGAGCGGCTCGCCCTCGGTCCCGGCGCCGTACTGCATGCCATCGCGGACCTTGTCGTCGACAGGTACCTCGAGGTGACGGACGCCGTCCAGGCGGACATCGACATGATCGAGACGGAGATGTTCAGCCCGCGCGGCTGGCGGAACATCGACCGGGTCTACCAACTCAAGCGCGAGGTGCTGGAGCTGAAGCGGGCGGTGGCTCCGCTGACCGGTCCGATGCGGGCGCTCTCGACGCTGCGCCACCCGCTGATCGCCGACGAGACCCGGAACTACTTCCGCGACGTCGACGACCACCTGCTGCGGGTGAAGGAGCAGGTGATCTCGTTCGACGAGCTGCTCAGCTCGATCCTGCAGGCCGGGCTGGCCCAGGTTCAGGTCGCCGAGAACGAGGACATGCGCCGCATCTCCTCATGGGTGGCGATCCTCGCCGTCCCGACGATGATCGCCGGCATCTACGGGATGAACTTCGACAACATGCCCGAGCTGCACCTGAAGTACGCCTACTTCGTGGTCCTCGGCATCATGTTCGCCGCGTGCACGGTCCTTTACCGATTGTTCAAGCGAAACCACTGGCTCTGAGGCCGGGGTTCCAATACAGCGTCACGCACGAGTTGGCAACCTTCTGCCATGGCCACGAGTGCCACTCGTTTGGAATGTTCCAACAGTTGTGGACGGCTCGGCGCCCTTGATTGAATGCGGCCATCGCGTTCGGTCAGCAGACCGCCACATTCTGCGACCGGCGGCATCGGGGGATGTCGTGATGGGTTCGGCGTCTCGGTAGGCAGGGAGGGCTGTGCCGTGCTTCGTATTCATTTCACACCGCGTGATCTGACCCGGGTCACGGTCGCCACCGACCCCGCGCCGCTGTGGGAGGTGCTGCTCAGCCTCCATATGCTGCAGCACTCCGACGGGCGGCTGATCTTCGAGGACTGGCGCCGGCAGGTGCGGGCGAAGGTCGCTCCCGAGCAGATGCGGCTCCTGCTCGAGCTGACCCCGCTACGCGGGTACTCCCCCGACTTCCTCACCCCGGACGAGCCCGCACCGGACTTCGAGACCGCGCTGGAGCTGACGCTGGCCACGCCGCGGCAGCAGATCCGCAGCCAGCTCGACCTGCTCAGCAAGTACCGTCCGGTCTCCCCGTGGACGCGGGAGCTGGCCCAGGGCGAGCGTTCCTCGCTGCAGAAGCTCGGCCGGGCGATCCGCACGTACCACGCGGCCGCCATCGCGCCGTACTGGAAGTCGATCGGGACACATGTGTCGGCCGATCACGCACACCGCGGGGAGGCACTGGCCCGGCACGGGGTGGACCGGCTGCTCTCGTCGCTGCACCCGCGGGTCCGGTGGGTGGCGCCGGTCCTGCAGGTGCTGGACATGAACGACCGCGACCTCTACCTGGACGGGCGCGGCATCGAACTGCAGCCGTCGGCGTTCTGCTGGCAGGTGCCGACCAAGCTGCGCGACCCGGAGCTGAAGCCGATCCTGGTGTACCCGATCCAGCACGCGCCGGGCATCCTGCGGCAGGGGTCCGCGGAGCCGGAGCCGTCGACCGACGCGCTGGGCTCGCTGCTCGGCTCGACCCGTGCGGCCGCGCTGGAGGCCGCCGTCGCCGGCTGTACGACGACGGAGCTCGCGAAGCGGTGCAAGATCTCCCCGGCCGCGGCCAGCCACCAGGCCACGGTCCTGCGGGAGGCCGGCCTGATCACCACCCGCCGGGACGGCGCGTCCGTCCGTCACGAGATCACCCAGCTGGGGATCTGGCTGCTGTCCGGCCACGGCTCGGGTAAGACCCGGCAGCCGCCCTCGGAGCTTCGGGTGACCGTCTAGCCACCCCTCCGCGGCACGCTGGACGCCGACCGGCACCGCCCCGCCTGTCGGCCCAGCGTGCCGGCCTGTCCGGTCAGAGCTTGTAGTCCTCCAGCAACCGGCGGCCGATGATCATCCGCTGGATGTCCGCCGTACCCTCGCCGATCAGCAGCATCGGGGCCTCGCGGTAGAGGCGCTCGATCTCGTACTCCTTCGAGAAGCCGTAGCCGCCGTGGATGCGGAACGAGTCCTCCACGACCTGCGAGCAGTACTCGCTGGCCAGGTACTTCGCTACGCCGGCCTCGAAGTCGTTGCGCGAACCACTGTCCTTCTTCCGCGCCGCCTTCACCATCAACTCGTGCGCGGCCTCGACCTTGACCGCCATGTCGGCCAGCCGGAACAGCACCGCCTGATGCTCAGCGATCTTCTTGCCGAACGTCTCCCGCTGCTGCGCGTACGAGATGCCGAGCTCGAACGCCCGCCGCGCCACGCCGCAGCCGCGGGCGGCGACGTTCACCCGGCCGACCTCGACACCGTCCATCATCTGGTAGAAACCCTTGCCCGGTACGCCGCCGAGGATCTGGCCCGCGTCGATCCGGTAGCCGTCGAAGATCAGCTCGGTCGTGTCGACGCCCTTGTAGCCCATCTTCTCGATCTTGCCCGGCACGCTGAGGCCCATGTCCACCACGCCGAACCCGGGCTCCTTCTCGACCAGGAACGTGGTCATGTTCCGGTAGACCGAGTCCTGACCCTCGTCGGTCTTCACGAGTACGGCGACCAGGTTGCTGGAGCCGCCGTTCGTCAGCCACATCTTCTGGCCGTTGATCGTGTACGCGTCGCCGTCCTTGACCGCCTTGGTCTTGATCGCGGCGACGTCGGAGCCGCAGCCCGGCTCGGACATCGAGAACGCGCCACGGACCTCGCCGGTCGCCATCCGCGGCAGGTACTTCCGCTTCTGCTCGTCGGTGCCGTGCTGGAGCAGCATGTACGCCACGATGAAGTGCGTGTTGATGATGCCGGACACGCTCATCCAGCCGCGGGCGATCTCCTCGACACACAGTGCGTAGGTGAGCAGCGATTCGCCGAGGCCGCCGTACTCCTCCGGAATCATCAGGCCGAACAGGCCGAGCTCCTTGAGGCCCTCGACGATCTCGGTCGGGTACTCGTCGCGGTGCTCCAGTTCGGTCGCGACCGGGAGGATCTCCGACTCGACGAACGCGCGGACCGTCTTGAGGATCTCCTCCTGGATGTCGGTCAGCCCGTCGGTCTGCTGCAACCTGCTCATCGTCGGCTCCTTCGGGAGTTGGCCTTACCCGCGAGTATCGCGGTTCTCAGCATCCCGGCACCCAGCCGACACCCGCTGTGACACTGGCCACGCGTTCACCGTCGCGTGGCTCACTCGTCGCGTGAACCGTCGCCTGAATTGTCGTTGGGGTTGGGCAGCGCCCCGCTGATCGCGCCGAACAACGCCGCGATCTGCGGGGTCGCCCGCCAGCGGTGTTGCTGCTGCGCCTCGAACAGCCGCTTCCTGGCGTCGTAGAAGTTCTCGGCGGCCGACTGGGTGTCGCCGTGGTCCAGCGCCTCCGCGGCCCGGTCCAGGTCGTGCGCCGCCTCCCGCGGAGCCTTGCTCCGGCTCCCTTGCTGGGTGGCGCGTACCTGCGCGGCCAGGGTCCGCAAGCTCTGCACCAGCGCCGCCTGCGGGTTCTGGTGCGTCTCCTTCGGAGTCGGCGTGGGCTTCGGCTTCTTCGACGGCGTCTTCGAGGGCGTCGGAGTCGGCTGCGACGTGGTCTTGGGTGCGACCGAGACCTTCTGCACCGGCGCGGACGGCGTCCCACCCGCCTGCGCCGGCGGCTCGTTCGTCACACTCTCGCGGAGCAGCAGGCCCCCAGTGATCGCAGCCAGCACGACCGCGGCGGCCACACCCACCTTCGCGAGCGGGAACGCCTTGCGAGGTGCCCGGTGCGTGCCCGTTTCGGCGGACTCGTCCTCCCAGTGGCCCACGCCGACCACATCCTCGGCCGCGTCTGTGTGCTCGCCTGGCTCATCGGTCGCCGGTGCGGGGAGAGACAGCACCTGCGTCGCGTTGTGTGCTGGAGATGGCGTCAGCAGGGCAGCGACCTGAGCAGCCGACGACGGTCGGGCAGCGGGGTCCTTGGCCAGCAGATGCGTGACGAGGCCGGCCAGCTCGACCGGTACGTCGGTCCGCAGGATGGGCGGCGGCGGTGTCTCGAGGTGCTGGCGCATCACCACGTCAACGGTCTGGCCGGTGAAGGGCGGCGTACCGCTGAGGAGCTCGTAGAGGACGCAGCCGAAGGAGTACCAGTCGCTGGCGGGGGTGGCCGACTTGCCGCGGACCTGCTCCGGCGACACGTACGACGCCGTACCGAGCAGGACACCCAGACCGGTCGTCTCGTTGCCCGCGCGCTTGGCGATGCCGAAGTCGGTGATCTTGAGCGTGCCGTCCGCCGCCAGCATCAGGTTGGCGGGCTTCACGTCGCGATGCACGATCCCGGCAGCGTGGGCCGCGTCCAGAGCGCGCGCACCCTGGGTCGCGATGTCGGCGACCAGTTCCCCGCTCGGCAGGCCCGCCGTACGCATGAGTTGGGCCAGATCCGGGCCGGAAACGAGTTCCATCACCAGGAACACGTGTTCACCCTCGGTGCCGACGTCGTACGTCGCGACGACGTTCGGATGGGTCAGCCGCGCGGCCGCCTGCGCTTCCGCCCGGAACCGCTCGGCCGCGTCCATCGGGTCGCCCTCGAGCCGGCGGAGCAGCTTGACGGCCACCTGGCGGGCCAGGACGGTGTCCTCGGCCTTCCACACCTCACCCGCGCCACCCCTGCCCAGCAGGGTGAGCAACCGGTAACGCCCTGCCAGTACCTCGCCGTTCACACACAACACCTTCCGCAGCGGACCGCAACACCTTAGGCGGCCAAGGCGACGAGATCGAGTCCACGGCGAAAAGCTTGAAGAACCTCTGCACAGAGCGATGAAAGTACTACCGTGAGCGAATGAAGCGATCAATCACCGCCCTGATCGCGGCCACTCTGGTTGCCGCGACGCTGACCACGACGACCGCGTCGGCGACGCCGGCGCACCGGCCGAAGCCGGTGGTGAAGTGTGAGTTCACGCCGACGCCGGAGAATCCGGCGGCGAAACCGGTGCGGATTCCGTCGGCCACCGCGAAGGCCAAGGGCACGATCGACGTGTTCTTCGTGACGAACTACGGACCGTTCGTCGTACGGATGGACCGGGCCAACGCCCCGTGCGGGGTGCACAACTTCGTGCATCTGGTGAAGAGCCGGTTCTACGACCTCACCCAGTGCTTCCGGCTGACCAACTCGGCCCGGCTCGGGGTCCTGCAGTGCGGGGACATCTACCGGCAGGAGGAGGGTGGCCCGGGGTACAAGTTCCCCGACGAGGTCACCGGGCAGGAGACGTACCCCCGCGGTACCGTTGCCTACGGCAACCAGGGTCCGGGGACGAACGGCAGTGAGTTCTTCGTCGTCCACTCGTTCGCCAACATCGACCCGAACTACACCGTCCTCGGCCACGTGATCGCCGGCATGTCCACGTTCGACCGCATGGTCGCCGCCGGCATCGCCGACCCCGACCAGGACGGCCCGCCGGTCAAGCCCATCCGCATCTACAAGGTCTGGTCCTTCTGACCCTCCTGCGCTGCGGGGGAGGGTAATTCGGGTGCCTGCGGGGCTACCTTGAGCCTCGTGGGCACTCGCGGACGACCGAGGCATCCCGACGTACTGACGCCGGCGGAGTGGCAGGTGGTGCACGCGGTCCGGCACGGCATGTCGAACCGGGAGATCGCCCGGCGCCGCGGGGTGAGCCTCGACGCGGTGAAGTTCCACGTCGCGAACGCCTTGCTGAAGCTCGGCCTGGAACGCCGGGCCGAGCTTCGCAGCTGGCGCGGCGTGCCCGCCGACAGCGCTCTGCACGGACAAGGAGGCTCGGACATGGTTCTGCAGTTGGGCACGATCGGACAGATCGCACGACCGGTCAGCAACATCCAGACCGCGGTCGACTTCTACGGCGGGACGCTGGGGTTGCCGCATCTCTACACCTTCGGAGACCTGGCGTTCTTCGACTGCGGCGGAACCCGGTTGTTCCTCAGCGCGAACGACGGGCCGGTGGGTGAGCCGTCGGTGCTGTACTTCCGCGTCGACGACATCCAGTCCGCGTACGACGACCTGCTGGCGCGCGGCGTCGAGTTCGAGACCGCGCCGCACTTGATCCACAAACACGACAACGGGGTCGAGGAATGGATGGCCTTCTTCCCGGACCCCGACGGGCACCTGCTGGCGATCGTGGCGCAGGTCGGGGGCTGAGGTTCGGCCGCGTCGGGAACTACTCGGCCGGTTGCCAGATGTCAGTGCGGGTCATCCCGGCGGCACGACCTTTGGCCGAGACCACCAGCGCCATCTTGCGGGACGCCTCGTCGATCATCTCGTCGCCGAGCATGACCGCTCCGCGAGCCCCGCCGGCCGCGGAGGTGTAGTGGTCGTAGGCGTCGAGGATGTTCTCGGCGTGGTCGTAGTCCTCCTGCCGCGGCGAGTACACCTCGTTCGCCGCAGCGATCTGGTCCGGGTGCAGCACCCACTTGCCGTCGAAGCCCAGCGCGGCGGACCGGCCGGCGACACGGCGGAAGCCGTCCACGTCCTTGATCTGCAGGTACGGACCGTCGATCGCCTGTTTCCCGTGGGCCCGCGCGGCCATCAGGATCTGCATGAGGATGTAGTGGTACGCGTCCCCGACGTCGTACCCGGGCGGCTGCTCACCCACCACCAGCGACTTCATGTTGATCGACGCCATGAAGTCGGCCGGGCCGAAGATGATCGTCTCGACCCGGGGTGACGCGGTGGCGATCGCGTTCACGTTGGTCAGGCCGAGGGCGTTCTCGATCTGCGCCTCGATGCCGATCCGGCCGGGCTCGTAGCCGTGCACCTTCTCGAGTTGGGTGAGCAGCAGGTCGAGCGCGACCACCTGCTCGGCGGTCTGCACCTTCGGCAGCATGATGCAGTCGAGGTTCGCGCCGGCGCCGGCGACGACCTCGATCACGTCGGCGTACGTCCATTCGGTGGTCCAGTCGTTCACCCGGACGACTCGGATCTTGGTCCCCCAGCCGCCTTCGTTCAGCGCGGCCACGATGTTCTTGCGCGCGTCCACCTTGGCGATCGGCGCGACGGAGTCCTCCAGGTCGAGGAAGACCTGGTCGGCGTCCAGGCCCTTCGCCTTGGCCAGGAACCGCGGGTTCGACCCCGGCGTGGCCAGGCAGGACCGCCTGCTGCGCAAGGTAGTTGTCTGATCAGCCATCGCCGTCGTCCTCCAACTCGGGTTACCCGCCGGTCACGGGCAGCGTACGGCGAACCCGCGGCGAGGTCCGGTGATCGGGCTCACTTCGCCGTGGAGTGTGTCCGGTTTCACCGCGCCCCGGAGGACGCGCCGGTGTGACAACCTTGGTCCGTGACCATCGAGGACGCTGCCGCCGAGATCGCCGGTGTCATGAAGAAGGCCGGCCTCGTCTGGCTGTCCTGGAACGGCGGACGCCCCACGCCGGCCTGGTTCGCCACGGTCGACGGCCAGTACGTCGTACTGGCGGATGCGGCCGAGAGCGCGGAGCAGCCGCTGCCCGGACTGGCGACGGCCGGCTCCGCGGACGTCGTCGTACCGGCCAAGCCCGCCACCAACCGGCTGGCGAGTTGGAAGGCGACAGTACGACGGCTGGAGCCGGGCAGCGACGAGTGGACGACGGCCGCCCAGGTACTGCGCACCGAGCGGCTCAACGCGGCCGGACTGGACACGCAACTCGAGCGCTGGAAGACCGAAGCGGACCTCCTCGTGCTCGAGCCCACTGGTGAGATCACCGAGGCCGCCGGGCGGTACGACGCCACTCCGCGGGCCGAAGCGCCGATCGGCACCAAGGCGACCACCCGAGGCAAGCCACCGGTCACCCTGCACCGCCGCATCCGCCGCCGCCCGCGCCTGAGCTGAGACTCCACCCCGGCGGGTTAGCCTTCGACCATGAGTGGCTCACCGTCGCGCGTGTACGTGGCTCGGCTGGCCGGTCTCCCCGTGTACGACCCGAACGGGGATCAGGTCGGCAAGGTCCGCGACGTCGTGGCGATGATGCGGCAGGGTACGCAACCGCCGCGGGTGCTCGGTCTGGTCGTGGAGGTGTTCACCCGGCGCCGCATCTTCCTGCCGATGACCCGGGTGACCAACGTCGACGTCGGACACGTCACCACCACCGGACTGGTGAACATGCGCCGCTTCGAGCAGCGCCCGACCGAGGTGCTGGTGCTCGGCGAGATGCTGGACCGCACTGTCACCGTCCTCGAGACCGGCACGACAGCAGTGGTGTTCGACATGGCCATGGAGCAGTGGCGGACCCGGGACTGGGTGCTGTCGAAGGTGGCGGTGCGCGAGGGCGGCAAGCGGTTCCGGCGGCGCGGGCAGTCGCATGTGTTCGACTGGGCCGACGTGAGTGGCTTCGCCCAGGTCGAGGAGGGGCAGGGCGCGACCCACATCCTGGCTGCGTTCGACTCGATGAAGGCCGCGGACCTGGCCGCCGTACTGCATGATCTGTCGCCCAAGCGGCGCAAGGAGATCGCGGCCGCACTGGAGGACGAGCGGCTGGCCGACGTACTGGAGGAGCTGCCCGAGGACGACCAGGTGGAGATCCTGGCCGGCCTGGACACCGAGCGCGCGGCGGACGTGCTCGAGGAGATGTCACCGGACGACGCGGCCGACCTGATCGCCGAGCTGCCCACCGAGACCGCCGAAGCCCTGCTCACGCTGATGGAGCCGGACGAGGCCGAGGACGTACGTCGTCTGCTCACCTACGAAGAGCGCACCGCCGGTGGACTGATGACGTCCGAGCCGGTGATCCTGCCGGCGGACGCGACCGTCGCGGACGCCCTGGCCCAGGTCCGCAACGCCGATCTGAGTCCCGCGCTGGCCGCGATGATCTATGTCTGCAGGCCGCCACTGGAGACTCCCACCGGCCGGTTCATCGGCATCGGCCACATCCAGCGGCTGCTCCGCGAACGACCTTCCGAGCTGGTGTCCGTAGTACTGGACACCGATCTGGACGGGCTGCGGCCGGACGACAGCCTGACCACGGTCAGCAAGTACCTGGCGACCTACAACCTGGTCGCGGCACCGGTGCTCGACGACGAAGGCCGGCTGCTCGGTGCGGTCACGGTCGACGACGTACTCGACCACCTGCTGCCCGACGACTGGCGTGAATCCGATCAGCCCGGCGACAACGACTCGCAGGAGGTGGACCACGATGCCTCGTGACGACCGCAGCACCGACGACCGCCGCCTGCGCAGTACGGCGCGGCTCGACGTACCGCGGGACTGGCGGCGGACGTTCGTGCCGCGGCCGTCGTACGACGCCGACGCGTTCGGGCGGCTGTCGGAGCGGATCGCCCGCTTCCTCGGCACCGGGCGGTTCCTGGTCTACATGACCGCGACGATCGTGTCCTGGGTCGCCTGGAACATCTTCGCGCCGCAGAGCCTGCGGTTCGACCAGTACCCGTTCATCTTCCTGACGCTGGCGCTCAGCCTGCAGGCGTCGTACGCCGCTCCGCTCATCCTGCTGGCGCAGAACCGGCAGGAGGCGCGCGACAAGGTGCAGTACGAACGCGACCGTGACGTGGACGCCCGGACCCGTGCTGACATGGAGTTCCTGGCCCGTGAGATGGCCTCGCTGCGGATGGCCGTCGGCGAGGTCGCGACCCGCGACTTCCTCCGCTCCGAGCTGCGCGCACTGCTCGCGGATCTGGACCTGAAGAGCCGCGAGGACGACCGCGTCTGACCTCTTTGGAGCCGAGATACTCTCGCTATCAGGTGAGGAAGGACGTGGAATGAAGACTCGATTCGCGCCTGATCGCGGCCTCAGCCGCCGGATGGTGATGACCAGTTTCCTGCTCGGTCTGCTGTACGTCGCGTTCGTCGCGCTGCTCATCGCGCTGACCGGGAGCGCCGTACTGGCCGTCGTGATCGCGGCCGGGGCGCTGTTCGTGCAGTACTGGTTCTCGGACCGGATCGCGTTGTACGCGATGCGCGGGCGGATCGTCAGCCCGGAGGAGGCGCCGCAACTGCACGGCGCGATCGACCGGCTGTGCGCCCTGGCCGACATGCCGAAGCCGAGGGTCGCCATCGCCGACGTCGACCTGCCGAACGCCTTCGCGACCGGGCGCAACCCGAAGAACGCGGTCGTCTGCGTGACCACCGGGATCATGCGCCGGCTCGACGCGGACGAGCTCGAAGGCGTCCTCTCGCACGAGCTGTCCCACGTCGCCCATCGTGACGTCGCGGTGATGACCATCGCGTCGTTCCTCGGCGTACTCGCCGGCCTCATCACGCGCTTCGGCCTGTACGGCGGGCTGAGCCGCAACCGCGACCAGAACGCGGCGGTGATCGTGCTGACCGTGATCCTGGTGTCCGTCGTCGTCTACGCGATCTCGTTCCTGCTGACGCGGGCGCTGTCGCGCTACCGCGAGCTCGCCGCGGACCGGGCCGGCGCCATGCTGACCGGCAGACCATCGGCACTGGCCTCCGCGCTGACCAAGATCAGCGGGGACATCGCCCGGATACCGTCGCGCGATCTGCGCCAGGCGGAGGCGTTTAACGCGTTCTTCTTCGCCCCGGCGATCTCGGGCCAGGGGAAGAGCCTGTCCTCGCTGCTGTCCACTCACCCGCCGCTGGAGACACGCCTCGACCGCCTCGGTGTGCTGTCGCGCGAGCTGGGCGAGCAAGCTTAGGTCATGGGCCTTCTCGACATCCTGCTCGGCCGGAGCAAAGCCGTCCCGCCGAACCTCGACCAGCTGTTCTCGCTTCCGTCGGCCGCGATCACGCTCGACACGGCGGCCGGTTACCGGCCGACCGGAAGTGGATCGGTCTGTTTCAAGGCGGCCGAGGGCGGTGGATTCTCGACCCTGCGCGAGGAGGTGGACAACCTGCTCGCGCTCGACAACGGGAAGTTCACCAGCCACACCGACTCGTACGGCTTCACCTGGCTGGTCCGGCAGACCACTCCGGACGATGTCGAGGGCCTGGTCACCGACCTGCACGCGGTGAACACCTCACTGGTCGACGCGGGCTTCGGATCAGCGCTGCTGTGCACGCTCGTCGCCTTCACCAACGGCAGCAAGTCGCTGGGGCTCGTCTACCTCTACAAGCGCGGTTCCTGGTACCCGTTCGTCCCCGCTGGGCAGGACCGGCGCGACAACGCCACCGAACTCCAGATCAAGTCGGTCATCGGCACCGACCTCCGCTTCGAGCAGGACCTCTCCCGCTGGTTCCCCATCTACGGCGCCCCCGGCCTGTGAAGTAAGGGTTGCCTTGGCGGACCTACGTCACATGGACCGTGGTCGGAGCGGCTCGGGCGAGCACGTAGCCTGGGGGTATGGCTCCCACTGCTGATCAGGTGACCACGGCGCTCGGCGGTGTACTGGATCCGGAGATCAAAAAGCCGATCACGGACCTGGGCATGGTCGAGTCGGTCGTCGTCCGTGACGACGGCGTCGTCGCGGTCCGGATCCTGCTGACCGTCGCAGGCTGTCCGATGAAGGACACGCTGCGCCGCGACACGACCGCCGCGGTCAGCAAACTCGACGGCGTGACCGGGGTCGAGGTGGACCTGGGCGTGATGTCGGCCGAGCAGCGGGCAGCCCTGCAGACCCAGCTGCGCGGTGGCGTGGCGGAGAAGGAGATCCCGTTCTCCCGGCCGGACTCGCTGACCAAGGTGTTCGCGATCGCGTCCGGCAAGGGCGGTGTGGGCAAGTCCTCGGTGACGGTCAACCTCGCGGCCGCGATGGCGTTGCAGGGGCTGCAGGTCGGCGTACTGGACGCGGACATCTACGGGCACTCGGTGCCGGCGATGTTCGGCGTCGCGGACGAGCGGCCGACGGCCGTGGACGACATGATCATGCCGGTGCCCGCGCACGGCGTGAAGGTGATCTCGATCGGCATGCTGAAGCCGAAGCGCGACCAGGTGGTCGCCTGGCGCGGCCCGATCCTGGACCGCGCGCTGGTGCAGATGCTGGCCGACGTGTACTGGGGCGATCTCGACGTCCTGCTGCTCGACCTGCCGCCCGGCACCGGTGACATCGCGATCTCGGTCGGCCAGCGGCTGACCAGCGCCGAGGTCATCGTGGTGACGACCCCGCAGGAAGCCGCCGCCGAGGTGGCCGAGCGGGCCGGCACGATGGCGCAGATGGTGCACCAGCGGGTCGCGGGCGTGGTCGAGAACATGTCCTTCCTGCCCTGCCCGCACTGCGGCCCCGAGCACCGGATCGAGATCTTCGGCAGCGGCGGCGGCACGCGGGTCGCGGAGACCCTGTCCGCACGCCTGGGCTACAAGATCCCGCTCCTCGGCGAGATCCCCCTGGACGAGCGCCTCCGCAGCGGCGGCGACCTGGGCAACCCCTTGGCCGTCACCGACCCCGAAACGCCCGCAGCGCAGGTCCTCACGCAGATCGCGGCCACCCTGGGCGGCCGCCCCCGAGGCCTGGCCGGCCGCCAACTCGGCCTCTCCCCCGCAGGCCGCTGACACCAGCCGCTGACGCCCCACTGGTGTTGACTTGGCCGGGTGCCGATTCCTGAGCAGCACCCGGTCCTGACCGACGGCGTGGTCACGTTGCGTGCGCCGCGGCCGGACGACGTACAAGGCCAGATCGACCGGCAGCGCGAGGATCCCGGCCGGGGCTTCACCGACGAGGACGCGCGGCGGTGGATCGGCTTCGGCATCACCGAGGCGTGGACGACGCGCGAGCGGCTTGTGTTCGTCGTCGAGTATCAGGGCCGGTACGCCGGTACTGCCTCGTTGCAGCCTGATATGGACGGCAACGCCCGGGTGCACTACGGCCTGTCCGAGTGGGCTCGGGGCTCCGGTCTGGCGAGTCGCGCCGTACGGCTGCTGCTGGAGTTCGGCTTCACCACCTGCGGGTTCCGTGTCGTCCATTGGTGGGCGCGCGTCGGGAACTGGCCCTCGCGCCGAGTCGCGTGGGCCACCGGCTTCCGGATCGGCGACATCGTGCCAGGCATGGTCGAAGAAGGCGGTCGGCACGTTGACACCTGGACCGGCTGGATCGGCCCGACCGACCCCCGCACACCGCGTCGGCCCTGGTACGTCGCCCCGGTGCTCAAGTCTCCGCGGCTACTCCTGCGTGCCTGGCGCGAGGACGAGATCCCCCGCATCACCGCGGCCCGGACCAATGAGGCGACGGCCCACTTCCTGCCGTTCATCCCTCAGCCCTTCACCGCCGAGGACGCGCGCTACTGGCTCAAGAGCCTCGACGAACAAGCCGCCTCCGGTCACCGCTACAACTGGTGCCTGGCCGATGCCAAGACCGACCTGGGGCTCGGCAACCTCACGCTCTTCAATCTGAACGACGACGGCGCCGGTGAGCTGGGCTTCTGGGCGCACGCCGACGCCCAAGGCCGCGGCTTGATGGCAGAGGCGATCCATCGCGTCGCCGAGTGGTTCTTCTCCCCCGACGGCCACAACGGTCACCGGCTGCTGATCCGGACCGCCGCCACCAACACCCCCGCTCGCCGGGTCGCCGAATCAGCCGGCTTCCGCCACGCAGGCACGGAACGCGAAGGCTTCCGCGTCGCGACCCGCCAGGACGACCTGGTCAGCTACGACCTGATGGCCGGTGACCTGGCCGGGTAGAGCTCAGGTCGACTCGGGGTCGAAGGGTGCCTTCTGGCCGGCCGGGAGGCGGTCCGGGGCGGAGTCCATGAAGTCCGGGGTGCTCGTCGGCTTCTCGTCGTCGAAGTCGTCGGAGCCTTCGAGCAGGTGCTTGCGGACGAAGTTCTTCGGGTTCAGATCCTGGAGCTCGAGGTCGGCGAACTCCGGGCCGAGCTCGTTGCGCAGATCGTTCTGGGCGTTGCTGACCATCTGGCGGACCTGACGCAGCAACCGGCCCGCGGTGCGGGCGAACTCCGGCAGCCGATCCGGGCCGAAGACGAGCACGGCGACGATCGCGATCACCACCAGCTCGAGTGGCCCGATGCCGAACATGTCCCCACCTCTCTGTACGTCGTTTCCGACGGCGTCCAGGGTAGCCGCCGTACGGTGACACCGCCTGCCGGGTCAGCCGATCTGGCCGGCCAACGCGACCGTCGCCTGCCGCTCCCGCCCACTGCGCTCGTACGCCAGCCTCACGCTCTCACCGGGCTGGTGGGTGCGAATCGCGACGATCAGTGCTTCGGCGGTGTCGACGACCTGGTTGTTGATCGAGGTGATCACGTCACCGACCCGTAATCCGGCCCGCGCGGCCGGAGACCCCGGGTTGACCAGGCTCACCCGCGCGCCACCCTCGAACTGCATGTCCACCTGCGCGCCGATCACCGGGTACGACGCCCGGCCGTTGGCGATCAACTGCTGAGCGGTCCGCCGGGCCTGGTCGATCGGGATCGCGAACCCGAGCCCGATGTTGCCGCTCTGGCCCTCCTGCGTGCCGCGCACCGTGGCGATCGCGGAGTTCACGCCGATCACCCGCGCGTTCATGTCGACCAGCGGGCCGCCGGAGTTGCCCGGGTTGATCGCCGCGTCGGTCTGCAGCGCGTTGATGTACGACTCCGGGTCGGCGGCCTCGCCGGAGGTGGTGACCGGGCGGTTCTTGGCCGAGATGATGCCCGAGGTGACCGTGCCGGCCAGCCCGAGCGGCGAGCCGATCGCGACCACGTCCTGACCGACGATGGCCAGGTCGGAGCGGCCGAACTGCACCGACGGCGCCTTCAGACCGGCCACCTGGACGATGGCGAGGTCGTACGCCGGGGAGCGGCCGACGAGCCGCGCGGTCGCAGGCTTCCCGTTCTCGGCGACGACCTGGATCGAGCCGCCGTTGGCCGCGGCGGCGACGACATGGTTGTTCGTCAGGATGTGGCCGACGTTGTCGATCACGAATCCGGAGCCGGTCGCGTTCGAGTCGTCCGCGCCCTCGACCCGCAACTGCACGACGCTCGGCAGCAGCGTCGCGGCGACGGCGGAAACCGACCCGCTGCGGATCTTCGGGTCCGCGCCGGTGCCGACCGGCGGGGTGGGCTGCTCGGCGACCGGACTGGTGTTGCCGTCGAGGGCGACGACGGTGACGGCGGCGCCGGCGCCCGCGATCACGCCGATGACCAGGGCGACGGCCGCGGCGATCGCGACGACCCGGTTGGTCTTGGGCGGCGGCGCCGGGGTGTACGCGCGGGCCTGCTGCTGGTGCCAGTCGATCGGCGGAGGCGGCGTGTACGTCGGCTGGTACGCCGGACGCTGGGTCGGCCAGGCCTGCCCCTGGTACACCGGCCGGAAGCTGGGCTCCTCGGCGGCGGGCCGCCCGAAGCTGCGTTGTGTCACCGAACGACCACCGTTCTGCCGGTACGACGCATCGCTCCCGGGAGGCGGCAACGGCATGCTGCCCGACCCGGCCGCAGGCGGCACCAGCGCCGACAACGGCGGACCGTCGGCGGTCGGCTCTGCCGAAGCAGGCGCGGCCGTCGGGATGATCCGGGTGGGCTCCGGCGCCGATGGATCGCGGGGGGTCGGAACTGTCGGTTCGGCGTCGTCGCTGGTCACGGTGGCCGCCTCACGTGTCGTGGTCGTCGGTCGGAGGCCCTCTCCCGGAGTTGCCGGAAGAGACTTCCAGATTCGATTATCCCAGCTTCGGCGAAAGCGCACCCATCGGAGTGAGCCAGGTTGCGATTTTCGCCAGCCCGGCACCCATCCGCTGGATCGCGGTCAGCTTCACCGGGACGTCGTGCGGGAAGGCCCGGACCACCTGGCCGAGCATGTCCGGCGGCAGGTCACCGATCAGCGTGTAGACGATCCCGCCGGAGGACCAGACGACGTACGACGGCATCCCGTAGCGCTGGTAGACGCCGGGGGTGTCAGTGGCGCTGAAACCGGCCACAGCCGCCGGGTCGAGCGCGCCGCGTTGCTCGAAGAGCGAGAGGTTGAACAGTCCGTCGGAGTACGAGAACTGCAGCGACCCGTTGCCGGTGTCCTGGTGGACGTCGTACAGCTTGAGCGACGCGGGCAGCTCGGGCGCGCAGACCCAGCCCTCGGAGCGCAGGTTGTCGACCGTTCCCAGGCCCATCGACTCGACTCCGCTGGGCGCCATCGGCGGCAGGTGCGCGAGGAACTCCGAGTCCTCGATCTCCAACGCGGTGAACACCGTGGCCCGGACCATCGTCTTCCCGTCCACGCTGAACAGCTGCCGCTGCAGCAGCAGTCCGGTCGTCTTGTCGATCCAGAACCGCGCAGCGAGCGTCTGGTCGTCCCGCAGTGCCTCGACCAGGACAGCCGCCCGGCCGATCGTGACCGTGCAGCACTTGTAGACGAGCGTGTACGTCGCCTGCAGCAACGCCAGCGGCCCACCGTCGACCGCACCAGCGTTCGTGGTGCGCTGGACGAACGCCTTGGCGCCGGGAGATGCCTCGGAGCCGACCACAGTGATCTCGGAGCCCTGCGAGGCCGCGTGCACGATGTCGAGCATGGTGGAGCTGGCGCCCTGCGGCCCCCAGGAGGTGATGATCTGGGTGCCGTGGAACGAGACCCGGTTCGGCGCCGCGGCGGCGCGCTCGAGCCAGCTGACGGCCGTCGGTGAGTCCTCACGGGACGCGACAGTCACCGCAGCGGCGGGCATGGGCAGGCCGAAGCCGATCAGTGCGGTGCTGACCAGTACGGCGAGCCGGGAGAGGCTCACAGGTCAGCGTCCTGCCAGGGCCACCGGCTGCAGCGTCGGGCTCAGCCCCGCGTACCCAGCCCCGTTGTAGGAGTTCAGCAGCGCGACCGGGTCCGCGAACGGCGCTCCGCTCGTCGTGCTGGCGTGGTCGGAGGAGAAGCTCGCGACCGGTGGCTGCAGCGCGGGTGGCTGCTCCGACCGGGCCGGGTCTCCGACGACGAACGCCGTACCGAGTAGTGAGGCCACCGCGGCGGCGGAGCTTGCAGCGGTCAGTACGCCGGTACGCCGCCGGGAGCGAGTGGTCCGGGGCGCGGGGCCGGTGGAGCCACTGCGACCCGCCGGGAACGCGGACCGCTGCGGGAAGAGCGACACGGCCGGTGTGAGCACCGGGCGGACCTCCTCGCGCGGCTCCATCGCGAACGACGAGACGCCCATCAAGCGCTGCATCAGGTCGGTGGACGGCTCCGGCAACTCCTGGGCCGCCATCCGGGCCTTGAGCCGGCGCTGCGCGTCGACCTCCGCGCGGCAGGTGTCACAGCTGACCAGGTGGCTCAGCACCTTGTCACGGGAGTCGTGGTCGAGTTCACCGTCGACGACGGCACTCAGCTTGTCCATCGGGTGCTGCAGCGTCACCGGTGCTCACCTCCGGTGCTGAACGGTCCGTCCGCGGGCGGACCACCGATCCGGGACTGACCAGAGCGCGGGGCGCGGTGCTCCAGGTGCTTGCGCAGCATGGAGCGGCCGCGGTGAATCCGGCTGCGGACCGTCCCGAGCTTCACATCCAGTACGTCGGCGATCTCGTCGTACGTCATGCCCTCGATGTCGCACAGCACCACGGCCGCGCGGAAGTCCTCCGGCAGCGCGTCCAGTGCGTCCTGCACGTCGTGGTCGAACAGGTCCGAGTCGAGCTTCTCGGCCGGGCCCTCGCCCTTGGCCGGGAGCCGGTCGTGCGCGTCCTCGGGCAAGCCGTCGAAGCGGATCCGCTGCTTGCGGCGGGCGCCGTCCAGGAACAGGTTCGTGGTGATCCGGTACAGCCAGCCCTCGAAGGTGCCCGGCGTGTACGACGACAGCGAGCGGAAGACCCGGACGAAGACCTCCTGGGTCAGGTCCTCGGCGTCGTGCTTGTTGCCGGTCAGCCGGTACGCGAGCCGGTAGACCCGGGCCGAATGCGCGCGGACGATCTCGTCCCACGACGGCAGCGCGTCCTCAACCGCCTCCGGGACAGGCACCACAGAGGTGTCAGCCGGCTTCACCGCAACGCCTCCCAGGGTCCTCTCGGCAATAAGCGTGAAGGCCATGGTGCCGCGTTCACCGTCCTCTGCGCACGTGGGGAAGACCCGGGTCGGACCCTGAGTTGCTCGTACGACGGCTCAACGCGGTGCCCCGGCCGGAAGTTCCCGGCCGGTGCCCTCACCAAGGAAGACGTATCAGCGGCCATTTCGGTTGAATCAGTTCTCCTCGATCACGGCGATCGGGTCCCCGTCGCGGACGACTTCGCCCTCGGCGACCTTCAGCTCGACGACGGTCCCGGCCACCTCGGCCAGCACCGGGATCTCCATCTTCATCGACTCCAGGATGACGAGGGTGTCCTCCGGCCCCACCGTGTCCCCGGCCCGGGCGGTGACTTTCAGCACATTGGCCACCAGTTCCGCCACCACGGTATGACTCAACTCGCACTCCTCCGGTCCGGATCCTGCCTCGATCCTAGGCCTCCCCGGCGACGGCCCGGCGGGCCCGGTACGACGCGACGCGGGTGCGACTGGAGCAGGTAGGCGAGCAGAACCGGCGCGGTCTGCGCTCGGCCGGGTTCACGAAGACGCGCTCGCAGTCCGGCGCCGCGCACGAGTCGATCGCACCGAACCCATACCCGGCCGCGAACCCGGCCAGCCCCAGCGCGGTCGAGGCGGCGAGCCACTCGGCCCACGTCGCCTCCGGCTCGGCCACATGCAGGTGCCACGGCGACCCGTCGTGGTCGGACAGATACGGGCGTACGGCGTACTCCGCGAGCAACTCGTTGAGGATGCGGGCCGCCTCGGCCGGGTCGGCGTGGAACACCGGCCGGATCCGCTCGCGGACAGCCCGCACCGCCTCCAGATCACCGTCGTCCAGCGTGATCGGGTCCGACTCACCATGCTCCAGCAGGAAGGTGCGGACATCGTCCGGCTCGTTGAGCCGCTCCGGGTCGCGAGTGCGCGTGTTGACCAGATCGACCGCGAGCCGGATCAGCCGGTCCGGCGTCTGAATCTCCACCACTTCTCCTTCTCGTAACGTATTTGCTAGCGTAACGCGTAACCGAAGATATTGCGTTACAGGAGGTCGGCGTGCCCAGCTACTACCTTGCCGCGACCCTCGCCAGGCTCGCTGACGAAATGGTCGTGTTCACGCTGGTGCTCCTCGTGTTGGAGCGCACCGACAGTCCTGCGCTCGCAGGTCTCACCGGGGCCGCCTACGCCTTGCCGGCCGTTGTCACCGGCCCACTGCTCGGTGCCTGGCTCGACCGGACGCCGTACCGTCGCTCCGCGCTGGCGCTCAACCAGGCCGTGCTCGGTGTGGTCATGCTGACCCTTCTCGGCGTGGTCGGCCACAGTGCGCACTGGGTCACTCCGGTGCTCGCGGCTGTCGCCGGGGCGACGCTGCCGATGGTGAGCGGTGGGTTCACGAGCATGCTGCCGAGCCTCGTCCCGCCGGAGCGGTTGGCCCGCGCCAACTCGTTGGAGGCCGCGAGCTTCGGAGCGGCCACGATCACCGGTCCGGCGACCGCAGCGACCATCTCGGCAGTGTTCTCGGTGGAGACCGCCGTACTGGTCATCGCACTGGCTGCGACGCTGAGCATCGTCGCCATCACGCGGCTGCCGGCGCTCCCCCGTGCGGTGACCGACGGCGAACCGTTCATGGCCTCGGTCATTGGCGGACTGGCCCATCTGGCGCGCACACCGCGGCTACGGGCGTCCACGGTCACGACCACGTTGCTGCTGGGCGTGATGGGCATCCTGCTGATCACCCTGCCGCTTCACATGGAGTCGCTCGGCATGCCGAAGTCCGCTGCGGGCTATCTGTGGACTGCACTGGAGCTCGGCAGCGTCACCACGGCTCTACTACTCGGACGACTCCAGACCCGTTGGCGTCCGGAGTACGTCGTGATGGTGTCCGTTGCGGCGTACGGGCTGGCCATGCTGACGTGGCCGCTGGCTGGGTCCTTCGCCGTACTTCTGCTGCTGGCGGCTGTCGCCGGACTGCTGCAGGGGCCGACCATGCCGGCGATGTTCGCGGCCCGTCAGCAGTACAGCCCTCAGTCACTGCAGGGCAGGGTCAGCACGACCGCAGCCAGCCTGCGCGTGGGCACTGCCGCGCTCGGGCAGGCTGCGGGCGGCCTACTGGTGCCGGCGATCGGCACTCACAAGGCCCTGCTCGTCGTAGCCATCGGACTGGTCGCCGCCGCGGTCTTGGGTCGCGTGGCAGGCGTCCGGACCAAGGAGCCTGTGCTCAGTCGAGGATGACGGACCGGGTCAGACTGCGCGGCTGGTCCGGGTTGAGGCCCAGAGCCAGTGCCTTGGCGACCGCGACGCGCTGCGCCACGACCAGCGACGCCATCGGGTCCAGGTCCGCGTGGTGCACGACGGTCGCACCGGTGGCAGTGACGTTGTCGAGCAGACCGGCCGGCGACTCCCCGAAGATCCAGACGCCGCGGCCCGGCTGCGCGATCGCGATCGGACCGTGCCGGTAGTCCATCGCCGGGTACGCCTCGGTCCACGCGGACGCGGCCTCACGCTGCTTCAGCGCCGCCTCGTGCGCCAGGCCGACGGTCCACCGGGTGCCGACGTACGTGAGCTGCTCCAGCTTGGCCAACTCGTCCACGTTCACGGTCAGCGCCGTCTCCGCGTCCGCGGCCGCCTGCTCGAGGTCCTGACCCAGTGA
The DNA here is from genome assembly GCF_043197265.1 of Kribbella sp. NPDC049227. Lineage (NCBI taxonomy): Bacteria > Bacillati > Actinomycetota > Actinomycetes > Propionibacteriales > Kribbellaceae > Kribbella > Kribbella sp. NPDC049227. The sequence goes on from NZ_JBICST010000001.1 coordinate 55,641, forward strand.
CGCCCGCAGCAGCGCCAGCGTGGTGGTCGCGAAGCGGGTCTGGACGACGGACTGCTCGTCGGCGAAGTCCAGCATGATCGTGTGGTCGGCCAGTTCGACGATCGGCGAGTCCGGAGTGGCGGTGATCGCGATCGTGGGGAGGTCCGTCGTCCGGATCAGGTCGAGCACCTCGGTCGTCGTACCGGACCGGCTGATCACGACCACAGCGTCGTACGTCCGGCCGGCCGGGAACTCCGATCCGGCGAACGCGTCGGTCTCCCCCTGGCCGAGGTCCTCGCGCAGGGCGGCGTACGCCATCGCCATGAACCAGGACGTGCCGCAGCCGACCGCGGCGACCCGCTGACCGGCCTTCGGCAACGCGCCGCCGTACTGCGCGAAACCGGTCGAAACCTGCCACCAGAGGTCAGGTTGAGTGGCGATCTCAGTGCTCACAAATGGCGTCTGGGTCATGTCGTCTCCGCACTTGTCATGGTCGAAACTGCTCGAACGTGATCGAATGGTGCCAACCAGCCGCCACCCGGCTGACCGATTGTGTGAAGGAGGAGCCCCGGGTGAAGCGTTATGAACGCCTCAACACCTTGCTCGAGTCGCTCGCCGAGAAGGGCGCCATCGACGTCGACGAGCTCGCCGAGCAGTTGCACGTCTCGGCAGCCACGATCAGGCGCGATCTGGACCACCTCGGTAAGCAGCAACTCCTCACCCGGACCCGCGGTGGCGCGGTGGCCAACGCGGTGTCGTACGACCTCCCGCTGCGCTACAAGACTGCGCGTTTCGCGTCCGAGAAGCAGCGGATCGCGCAAGCCGCGGCCACTTTGGTCCGCCGCGGCATGGTGATCGGGATGAACGGCGGCACCACGATCTCCGAGGTGGCCCGCACGCTGGCGACCCGGCCGGAGCTGTCCGCCGAGCATGGCGAGCCCGCGTTCACCCTCGTCACCAACGCGCTGAACATCGCCAACGAGCTGATCGTCCGGCCGCACGTCAAGATGGTGCTCACCGGCGGCGTGGCCCGGCCGCAGTCGTACGAGATGATCGGGCCGCTGTCGCACCGGATCCTGGCCGACCTGTCCCTGGACATCGCCTTCATCGGTGTCGACGGGATCGACGAGACCGGCGCCACCGCCCACCACGAGGGCGAGGCGAACATCAACCAGCTGATCGTCAGCCGGGCCGCCAAGGTCGTCGTGGTCGCCGACTCCTCCAAGCTCGGCCAGCGCGCGTTCGCGCGGATCTGCGAGCTGAGCGAGATCGACACCCTCGTCACCGACGCCCAGGCCGACGAGAGCCAGCTGGCCGTGTTCAAGGAAGCCGGCATCGACGTCATCCGTTCCTAGGACCCTCATCGCGCCGTACCTCCCTCCGTGGGTGGCTCATGTCTGCCGAGGTCGATCATATATGACTCAAGTGGCAAAGTTATGAGCAAGAGTGCGCAGTCCCAGCGCGGGAGACACGGAATGCGGCCCTCGTGCCGCTAGGCTTCTGACTCAGCATGAGTAGCGCAGCGGCAGAACCTTGGGAGGGCATCATCGCCACCGGCATCGACCCCACGTCCTGGGCATACGCCGAGGACTACACCGGTGAGGACGAAGTCGTCACCGGTGCGCGGGTGAGTGCCGAGGACAGCGGCATCGCCGCGATCGGTCCCGGTGCCGCGGCCGCGCTCAGCATGCTCGCGGCCGGCGTGAGCGCCAAGGCAGTGGTCGAGATCGGCACCGGCACCGGCGTCTCCGGGCTGGCCCTGCTGCGCGGGATGCGCGCGGACGGCACGCTCACCACGGTCGACATCGACGCCGAGAACCAGCGGCTCGCCCGCAAGACGTTCCTGGACGCCGGCGTCCCGTCGAACCGGTTCCGCCTGATCGCGGGCTCCGGGCTCGACGTGGTCACCCGGCTCACCGACGGGCACTACGACCTGGTCTTCTGCGATGCGGACCGGCGCGAGAACACGGCGTACCTGCACGAGGCGCTGCGCCTGCTCCGCCCCGGCGGCCTGGTCGTCTTCGCCGGCATCCTCGCCGGCGGCCGAGTCGCCGACCCCGCCCACCGCGACCCCGACACCAACGCCCTGCGCGACCTGATCCGAGCCGTCCGCGACGACGACAACCTGGTCTCAGCCCTCCTCCCCACCTCCGAAGGCCTCCTCAGCGCCGCCAAGCGCCTGAGCTAAGCACCACGCGGCGCAAACCGGCAGTGATGCGCTCCCGCTGGCAGGTTATCCAGCCGATAGCGCGCTAGAACCCGCCAGCAGGCAAAGATCGCGCTACCGGTGCCCTCGGCACCCAACTGGTGTCCACGGATTCAGGCTGAAGGCTTTCAACCGGTGAGGCGGGTCAGTTCTGCGGTGAGTTCGTGCCAGTGGGGGCTTTGGGGGTCTATCAGGTCGTAGTGGCCGGCGCCTTCGACGCGGTTGAGGCGGGCGGTGGGGTGCGCGGTGAAGTAGGACTCGGTGACGGTGATCGGGACGCGGATGTCGGCCGTGCCGTGGACGATGCTGATCGGGGCGATCGCGGCGGGCAGGTGCACCGGGTCGAGGTCGTTGCGTACGCCGGTGCCGATGAAGTCCTCTACGGCGCCCTTGTCCAGGCCGAGCCGGTCGGCCATCAGGAGGTCGGCGACCGGGGCCAGCGCGACCACACCGCGGAGCCGGACCGGGTTCAGCGTCGAGGCTGCCCACAACGCAAGCTGACCGCCCGCCGAGTGGCCGACCAGCACGTAGCCGGCGTGGACGTCGACCAGGTCCGGCAGCGACTCGATCGCCGCACGGACGTCCGACGTACTCGCATCGGGGTCACCGGGCTCGCGACGGTACTCCAGTGACAGCACCGGCCAGCCGAGGTCGGAGAGGGCCTCACCGAGCGGGCGGGCGTGTTTCCGGTCGTACTCCGGCCGCCAGAAGCCACCGTGCACGAACACGACCAGCGGCCGGTACTCCTTGGCATGCCAGTAGTCGATCACCTGGTCCGCGTGGTCGCCGTACCGGAGCTCCTCGTCGGGCTCACGGGCCGCGCGGGTCAGAACCGATCGGTCTTCACTCATCAGACCTCCCGAAGCTGCTCTGACCTCCCGAGAAAGTGCAGAGCGTTCGTGGACAGCAGCTTGTGCCGCTGGTCCGCGGACAGGAAACCGGCTTTCCGTACCACCTCCCCGACCGGCCGCTCGCCCAGTGGATACGGATAGTCACTGCCGACCAGTACCCGATCTTCCCCCAAGGTATCGACAAGTAGCCGCAAAGGCGCTGATTCGAACACCACCGTGTCGACCACGAACCGATCCAGGTAGTGAGAGGGTGGGTGCTCGGAGCAACCACGCACGATGTCACCGCGCCGGTGCCAGGCGTTCTCCAGCCGCCCCAGCCAGAACGCGAAACTCCCGCCGCCGTGGGCGAAACAGATCCGCAGCGACGGCGGCAACGCGTCGAAGGCCCCGCCGAGGATCATCGCCAGGACGGACAGATGCGTCTCGGCCGGCATCCCGGTCAGCCAGCGGGCCATCCAGCGATCCAGCCGCGGACCGCCCGGCATGTCCCACGGATGCACCAGGACCGGCATCCCGGTCTCCGCGCAGTGCTTGAGAAAGGCAACGATCCCGGCGTCGTCGAGATCCTTGTCGCCGACATGGTTGCCGATCTCTACACCGGCGTGACCGGCGGCCCGGCACCGGTCGACCTCGGCGCAGGCGACGTCCGGATCCTGCAACGGCACCTGGCAGAACGGGACGAAGCGGCTGTCCCCGGCGAGCGTCTCCAGGGTCAGGTCGTTGAAGATCCGGGCCAGCTTGACGGCCTGGCCGGCGGGCCGGTCATAGCCGAAGAACACCGGCGTCGGCGAGACCACCTGCAGATCGATGCCGTCGGCATCCATGTCGGTACGGCGTACGGCGGGATCCCACGCCTGTGGACCGATCGGGCGGAACTCCGTCGAGCCGACCATGATCATCGCGGCCCGCTCGGAGTCGATCCGCAGCCACGGCCAGCCCTCGCCGCCGCACGCTACCGAGAGATCCGGCCAGCCCTTCGGGACCAGATGCGTGTGGACATCGACGGTCATCAGGCCTTGCCCGGGTGCACCGTGCCGCAGTTCGGGCAGGTGCGCGCGTCCTCGCTGTCGTAGAAGGCCTTGAACACCGGTGGCAGGTCGGCCACGATGTCGGTCACCTGGAGCTCGACCTCGTGCACGATCCCGTTGCAGTTGGCGCAGTACCAGCGGAACTTCTCCAGCGTGCCCGGCTCCCGGACCCGCTCGATCACCAGTCCGATCGAGTCCGGCCCGCGCTGCGGCGAGTGCGGCATGTTCCGCGGCAGCACCCACATCTCTCCCGCGTTCACCTCAACAGTGGCGGGGCCGTCGTCGGTGACGACATTGACCCGGAGCTCGCCCTTGATCTGGTAGAAGAACTCCTCGTACGGGTCCACGTGGAAGTCGGTGCGCTGGTTCGGACCGCCGACCACCATCGTGATGAAGTCGTCCCCGGTCGGGAACATCTGCTTGTTGCCGACCGGCGGCTTCAGCAGATGTTTGTTCTCCTCGATCCACCGCGGGAAGTTCGTCGACTCCAGATTCGCCATGCCCTACTCCTTCGCACCTTGCGGGATCGCCGCTACGGCCTGGATCTCGATCAGCAGCTGGGGATGCGGCAACTGATGGACTGCGACGGTCGTCCGGGCCGGCCCGGACTCGTCGAAGAATTCGCCATACACCTCGTTGTAACCCCCGAAGTCGTTCATCGACACCAGGTACGTCGTCACGCTCACCAGGTCGTCGAGTCCGGCGCCGACCGCCGCCAGGATGTCCCGGATGTTCTCCAGCACCGCCCGGGTCTGCACCCTGATGTCCAGCGACACCGTGCCGAGTTCGTCGACCGAGGCACCGGCGATGGTGTTGTCCGGCAACCGGCTGGAGGTCCCCGACACGAACGCGAACCCGCCGCTCACCTTCACGTGCGGGAACCGCCCCCGCGGCACCGCCTTCCCCGCCACCACCGTCGCGTCGGCCATGTCAGCATCCTTGCCCACCACCCACCATCCGCCAAGTACCTGCCGCACCGGCGTCGCGTGGCCGCTCACCCCGCCCTCCACTACGATCGAACGGGTGACCGACGAGGACTTCTCGCTGCAAGACATCCTGGAGTCCCGGGACGCCGGCACGTTCGTCGGGCGCACCGAGCCGCTCCAGCTGTTCGAGCAGAACCTGGCGCTGCGGCCCAACGATCCCCGCCGCCGCTTCGTCGTCAGCCTGTACGGCGATGCCGGCGTCGGCAAGACGTCGCTCGTCCAGCGCTGGCAGGCCGCCGCGACCAAGCGGAAGTGTGCCACCGCGTACGTCGACGAGGCGTTCGACGTACTGTCCGCGATCGAGCAGCTCGCCCGCGGTCTGGCCGACTCCGGGTCCGCCTGCCGCGGTTTCGACAGCAGGCTGAGGCAGTACCGCAAACTGCGTCACAGCGTCGACTCCGATCCTGGCGCCCCGTCCGGGATCTCGTCGGTGCTGACCCGGGCGGCGGTCCGGCTCGGGATCCGTGCGGCCGGCGAGATCCCCATCGCCGGTGTGCTGGCCGGTGCGATCGACGAGAGCGAGGCAGCGTCGCGGGTCGACCAGTACCGTGCCTACCTGGTCGGCAAGATCACTCGGCACGACGATCTCGAGCTGCTGCTGGCACCGGTCGAAGCGCTCAGTACGGCGTTCGTCGCCGATCTCCGCAAGATCGGCCAGCGCCGGCAGATCGCGCTGTTCATCGACACCTTCGAGCAGACCGGCCGCGCCCTCAACGGCTGGTTGCTGGACCTGCTGCGCGGCACCTGCGGCAGGTTGCCGGCCGACATCGTGGTGACGGTGTCCGGTCAGCATCCACTCGACCCGAACCAGTGGGCCGGCCTGCGGAACCTCCGCGTCGACATCGAGCTGCAGGTGTTCACGGAGGCGGAAGCGCGCGAGCTCCTCGCCACCCAGCGGATCGTCGATCCCGGCACCGTGGACGTGATCCTCCGGCTCTCCGGCTGTCTGCCGATTCTCGTCGCCCTGCTGGCGGAATCAGCGGCTCGCGGCACCGCCGGAACGACGGATCACGCCGAGACCGCCGTCGATCGCTTTCTCCGGGAGGAGCCGGACAAGGACCGGCAGGCGGCCATCCTGGCCGGCGCGATCCCGCGCCGGCTCGACCGCGACATCCTCGAGGTGGCCGCCGGAACGACCGTCGACCTCGATTCGCTGCGTCGCCTCCCCTTCGTCTCCGCCCACGCCGACGGCTACCGCTACCACGACGTCGTCCGTACGCCGATGCTCCGCTCGCTGCGGCGCGCCTCCCTCTCCGACTGGACCGAACGCCAGCGGGCGTTGGTCGACCACTACCGCGAGCGGCTGACAGAGCTCGATCTCGAGCCCACGAAGCGCTGGCGGGACGCCCGCTGGCGCGAGCTGAAGCTCGAGTCCACGTACCACGAGCTGTGTGCGGGCGGCGTGCCCGAGCTGCCGAACGCACTGCAAGGCCTGATCGACGCCTACGGCCGGACCAGCGACAGCACGGCCAAGTGGGCCCAGATGATCGCCCAGGCCGGCCATGACTCCGACACCGACGAGATCCGCTCCCGCGGCGAGCAGCTGACGAGCCTGCTGCAGGGATCGACGAGCGACGAACTGCTCCTCCTCGACGGCCTCGCCCTGGATCCGCTGCTGAGCACCTACCACCGAGCGGGCGCACTGACCGAACGCAGCCGGCTGCACGAGCGTCTGAAGGACTACGAGGCCGCCCTGCGGGACCTCGACCGTGCGGACGCCCTGCTGCCCGGCCGCAGCTGGATCGTCGGCCCGCGCGGACGGATCCACGCCGATCTCGGCGACTACGACAAGGCCTTCGAGGACCTGGCCGAGGCCATCCGGATCGCCCCCGACTACGCGGGGGCCTACTCGTCCCGGAGCTCGATCAGCCGGCGCCTCCGCAAGTACGACGCCGCCCTCGAGGACATCGATCGCGTGATCGAACTACGCCCGCACGATGCCTACTACCTCACGGTCAGGAGCTCGATCTACCGGGACCTGCGACGCTTCGCCGAGGCGAAGACAGACCTGGATCATGCGCACGCCCTGGCGCCGACAGACACCTGGGTCCTGCTGTCGCGGGCCCGGCTCTGGCGCGATCAGCGGATGGCGCGCGAGGCGCTGGCCGACCTCGACAAGGCCGTCGAACTCGACCCGCAGTACGCCTCGGCGCTCGACGACCGGGCCGATATCCTCCTGTCCCTGGGGCAGTACGCCGACGCACTGGCAGATCTCGACCGGGCGATCGCGGCGGATCCGGGCGATCGGTGGTCGTTCACGCTCAGGGCCCGGGTCTACGAACGCTCCGGCGAGCTGTCGCGAGGGGTGGCCGACTTCACCGCCAGGATCCGGTCCGACCCGGACAACCCGGTCCTGCTGCGCGCGCGAGCCGACCTGCATCTCAGCGCACGCCGGTACGACGACGCGCTGCGGGATCTCGACCGTGCCCTCGAGCTGAGCCCCGACGATCTGTCGGCGCTCACGACGCGGGCGCTGGTGTACGACCGGTCGGGCCGTCGCTCCCAGGGACTCGCGGACCTCGACCGGGTGCTCGAGCTCGATCCGACCCGTGGTCCGACCTTCGGGATCCGGGCCGGGATGAGAGCCGCCGCGGGCCAGTACGACGGCGCCGTCGCGGACGCCGAGCGCTCCCTCGAACTCGACCCGTTGTCCGCGCTGGCGTTCGACCAGCGTGGGTCCATCCGGCTGGATCACGGTGATCTCGACGGGGCCTTGGCCGACCTCGATCGGGCCATCGAGCTCGATCCCACTCTGGGTTCGGCGCTGGTTTCACGGGCGCAGATCGCAGAACTGGAAGGCCGGTACACGCAGGCACTGGCGGACCTGGATCGTGCCGTCGACGTCGCCCGGCGGAACGCCGTGGCGCTCTCGCGGCGCGCCAGAGTGCACGAGCGGCTCGGGAACCTCGACGCGGCCCGCGCCGACCACGACCGCGGGGTGACGATCCCCCGCAACCAAGGCTGGGCCCTGATCTACCGCGGCCAGTTCTTCCTCCGCGTGATCGGCGACCACTCGGCGGCCTTGCACGACTTCGCCCAGGCGATCGACCGGCTTCCGCGGACGGCGACCGCCTGGATCGGGCGGGGCGAGACCTATCAGGCGATGGGCAAGACGGCCGCCGCGCTGGCGGATTTCGAGCGTGGCGCCGAACTCAATCCGAAGAACGGCTGGGGGCTGTACCGGCAGGCGCTGATCCGTCTCGGCCAAGGCCGCGACGACGACGCGGCAGCATTGCTCGAGTCGGCGCTTTCGTCACTGGACGATGAGGCGGACCTGCCGCGCCCGGATCTGCGCCGGCTGGTCCGCCAACCCACCTTCCTGACCGCGCTCGGAGAGCAGCGCGACGCGATCAACTACGTGGAAGGCGCGCTGGCGAACGACCTGCCGGCGGATCTGCTCCGCCAGATCGGGGAGGAGCTGACCGAGTTGGGCGAGTTCATCGGCGCGGACAAGGTCGCGCCCGTCCTCGACGTCCTGAGGTCAGGTCAGCTCGATGCAGACGTTGGTGGGCTCGGAGTAGAAGGCCAGTGAGTGCGTGCCGCCTTCGCGGCCGACGCCGGACAGCTTCATGCCGCCGAACGGCGTACGGAGGTCGCGGAGGAACCACGTGTTGATCCAGACGATGCCGACGTCGAGCGCCGGGCCGGCACGGTGGGCGCGGCCGACGTCGCGGGTCCAGACGGTGGCGGCCAGGCCGTAGTCGCTGTCGTTGGCCAGCGCGTAGGCCTCGTCCTCGGTGTCGAACGGGGCGATGTGGCAGATCGGGCCGAAGATCTCCTCGGTGGCGGCGCGGGCGTCCTGCGACAGGCCGGTCACCACGGTCGGTTGCACGTAGCAACCACCGTCGCGGGCGTCGCCGAACGACGGTACGCCGCCACCGGTCAGCACCTCGGCTCCTTCGGATCGGGCCAGGTCGTAGTACGAGAGCACCTTGTCGCGGTGCTGTTTCGAGATCAGCGGCATGTTCATGGTGGCCTCGTCGGCCGGCCAGCCGTAGGTCAGCTCGGATGCTCGTTGCGCCAGACGAGAGCAGAACTCGGCGAAGATCGGGCGCTCGACGTACAGCCGCTCGGTGCACAGGCAGACCTGGCCGCCGTTGGTGAAGACGGACCGCACCGACCCCTCGACCGCGGCGTCCAGGTCTGCGTCCGCGAAGACCAGGCCGGCGTTCTTGCCGCCGAGCTCGAAGGACACCGACTTCACCCGGTCCGCGGCCACCTTGGCGATCGCCGTACCGGTCGCCGACTCGCCGGTGAAGGTGATCGCGTCCACACCGGGATGCCGGGTGAGGTACTCCCCCGCCGACGACGGGCCGAAGCCGTGCACAAGATTGAAGACCCCAGGCGGTACGCCGGCCTCCGCCATCACCTCGGCCAGAACCGTCGCCGAGGCCGGTGTCTCCTCGGACGGCTTCACCACCACAGCGTTGCCGCAGGCAAGCGCCGGCGCGACCTTCCAGGTGAGCAGGAGCAGCGGCAGGTTCCACGGTACGACGATCGCCACCACGCCGACGGGTTTGCGGACCGCGTAGTTCAGCGCCCGCCGGCCATCCGGCAGCACGGTCGTGTACGACTCGGTGGCAGCCGTGGTCGCGAAGTCGGCGAACGCACGGAAGTTCGCCGCACCGCGCGGGATGTCGAGCGTGCGGGCCTGGCTGATCGACTTCCCGGTATCACCCACCTCGGCCGCGACGAGGTCCTCGAACCGCCGCTCGAGTCCGTCGGCGACACGGCGAAGTACCACCGCCCGTTCCTGCTCGCTGAGACGTCCCCAGGGTCCCGTCAGCGCCGCACGGGCCGCCTGCACCGCCGCGTCCACAGCCGACTCGTCCGCCTCGCAGACGTCGAAGATCTGCTCACCCGTCACCGGGCTCACCTTCGCGAACGTCGAGCCGCTCTCCACGAACTCGCCGTCGACGAAGTTCCGCAGCAACCCCACCGACTTGGGTTGCCCGGTCAGCAGTTCCGGCGTCCACAGACTCATCGCCGTCTCCTCCTCCGCGCGATCCCGAGCAGTACGCCGGCCGCGGCCACGGCGCCCAGCCCGAGCACCTGGTGCTGCCGATGAACGCGTTGCCGGACTTCGGCGTACGGCGTGGTGGAGAACGAGACGAGCTCGTAGCGGGACACGTACGTGCCGGGGAGCAGGCGTTCCAGGGCGTGCTCGATGCGCTTGGTGAGGCGGAACACGGGCGACGCGACCTTGTCCCGCATCTCGACGAAGTTGCCGAGCGCCATCTCCGCGATCGCCTCGGTGTTCTCCCGGCGCCGCGCCTCGAACAGCGGCAGCGCGCGGGCCCACGACCCGGCGGTGTCGTCGAGGCACCGGTCCAGCTCGACCACGTCCTCGAAGGCACAGTTCGCGCCCTGGCCGTAGAACGGCACGATCGCGTGCGCCGCGTCGCCGAGCAGCGCGGTCCGCCCGTGCGCCTGCCAGGGCAGCGTGTGCACGGTCCCGAGCACGCCGACCGGGTTGTGCAGGTAGTCGCCGACCAGATCCGGTGCCAACGGCAACAGATCCGGGTACGATGTCCTGAAGTGGTCCTCGATGTCGACCTCGGAGGTCAGCGCGTCGAACGATCCGGCCGGCCAGAACAGCGTGCAGGTGAAGGACCGATCCGGATTCGGCAGCGCGATCATCATCGACGTACCTCGTGGCCAGATGTGCAGCGCACCGGGGTCGAGCGCGAACTCACCGTCGACGGCAGGGATCGACAGTTCCTTGTAGCCGTAGTCGAGGAAGTCGACGTCCTCGGCAACGATGCCCTCGGCAAGCAACTGCTCACGCACCGCGGACCCGGCACCGTCCGCACCGAGCACCACGTCGGCCTCGGCCGAGACCTTCCCCGACGGCGTCGCGAACACCATCCGCCCGGCCTGCGACTCGAGCTCGACCAGCCGATGCTCGAACTCGACCGACACGCCCGGAGCCTCCGCGGCCGCCGTCAGCAGCGCGTTGTTCAGTGCACCACGGCTGATCGAGTTGATCGCCCGGTGACCGCCGGCCGAGTACGCCTGGAAGTCCAGCGGCCCGGAGACCGGGTGGATCATCCGGCCCTTCATCGGCAGCGCGTCCGCCATCACCTGGTCGACCAGGCCGATTCGCCGCAGCGCATCCAGCCCGCGCTCGGAGATCGCGAGGTTGATGGACCGGCCGCGCTCGGCCTGACCGACGCGTGGGTCCGGCCGCCGCTCGTACAGCGTCACCGACAACCCGCGCCGGGCAAGGAAACAGGCCAGGAGACTCCCGGTCAGGCCGGCCCCGACGATCGCGACCTTCATGCCGGCACCGCCTCGGCCAGAGCCGTCGCCGCCCGCCAGCAGTCGTGGTACGTCGAGTACAGCGGCACCGGCGCCAAGCGCAGTACGTCGGGCTCCCGCGAGTCCGCGATCACGCCGTACTCGAACCGCAACCGCTTCGCCAGCGCACCCGCGCGCTGCGCACCACCGATCCGCAGTGACAACTGCGCCCCGCGCCGCTGTGGATCCGTCGGCGTGATGACCCGCACCGGCCGCTCGATCATGACCTCGCTCAATTGCCTCTCCAGGTACGACGTCAACCGCAGACTGCGTTCGCGCAACACACCGATACCGATCTTGTCGAAGATCTCCAGCGACGTACGCACCGGGCTCATCGAGAAGATCGGCGGGTTCGACACCTGCCACGCATCCGCGGACGCGGGTGGTCGCGACTCCGGCGCCATCTCGAACCGGGTCGACGCCTCGGTGCTCCACCAACCCTCGAACCGCGGCCGGCCGCCGCCCAGGTGGCGCTCGTGCACGAACGCACCGGCGAGCGCACCCGGCCCGGAGTTGAGGTACTTGTACGAACACCAGGCGGCGAAGTCCACGCCCCACTCGTGCAGCGCCAGCGGCACGTTCCCCGCCGCGTGCGCCAGATCCCACCCGACGATCGCCCCGGCCGCATGTCCGGCCTTGGTGATCGTCGGAATGTCCATCAGCTCGCCGGTCAGGTAGTTCACCCCGCCCAGCAGCACCAGGGCCACGTCGCCGCCCAGCTGCTCGACGACGTCCGCCGTACGCAGGCACTCCTCGCCCGGGCGTGGCCGCAGGCGGATGATCGCGTCGTCGGCGTCGTACCCGTGGAAGCGGGCTTGGGACCGTACGGCGTAGCTGTCGGAGGGGAAGGCGGAGTCCTCGATCACGATCCGGTGCCGCGCGCGGGTCGGGCGGTAGAACGAAACCATCAGCAGGTGCAGGTTGACCGTGAGTGAGTTCATCACCACGGTCTCGTTCGGCAGCGCACCCACCAGCCGGGACGCCGGTCCGGTCAGGAGCCGGTGGTACGGCAGCCACGGCCGGTCGGCGTCGAGGTGTCCCTCCACACCCAGCGACGCCCACGCGTCGAGGTCCTCGAGCAGCTCGGTCCGGGTCGCGCGCGGCCGCAGCCCGAGCGAGTTCCCGGCGAAGTACGCCACGTCCGGGTACTGACCACCCTGCGCCGGCGGTACGTCGAACAGATCGCGGTGCCCGGGGTCCGCGGCATCGAGTTCCAGCGCCTCAGCCTCCGCGCTCACGCCTCGGCGACCTCATCCGTCGCGGGCTCCGCCGAGTCGCCTGCCGAGTCGTCTGCCTGGGCGGGCTTGTCGGCCGGTGGGTCGATCACCTGGCCCTTGCCGAGCACGGTGATGCCGCCCTTGGAGACGGTGAAGCCGCGTTCCCGGTCATGATCGGGGTCGACACCGATCTCGACGCCTTCCGGGACGACCACGTTCTTGTCCAGGATCACGTTGACCAGCCGGGCCCCGGCGCCGATCTTGCAGTTGTCCATGATCACCGCGCGCTCGATGTAGGCGCCGGCACTGACGATCACGTTGGAGCCGAGCACCGAGGTCTCCACGGTCGCACCGGTCACGATCGAGCCCTGGCAGACGATCGACTCGCCGACGGTCGCGTCGTCGGTGAACTTCGCGCCCGGCAGTTGCGGGTGCGAGGTGAAGATCGGCCAGTCGGAGTTGTAGAGGTTGAACACCGGCTGGATCGAGACCAGATCCATGTGGGCCTCGTGGTAGGAGTCCAGCGAGCCGACGTCACGCCAGTACGAGCGGTCCCGGTCGAGCGCGCCGGGTACGTCGTTGTCGCGGAAGTCGTAGACCCCGGCCTTGCCCTCGGCAACCATCATCGGGACGATGTCGCCGCCCATGTCGTGCCGGGAGGCCGGGTTCGCGGCGTCCTTGCGGAGCGCCTCGACCAGGACGTCGGCGGTGAACACGTAGTTGCCCATCGAGGCGAACGTCTCGTCCGGCGAGTCGGGCAGTCCCGGCGGGTCGGCCGGCTTCTCCAGGAACTCCTCGATGCTCTGTCCGTCCGCGCCGGTCTTGATCACGCCGAACTCGCTCGCCCCGGCCCGCGGCACCCGGATCCCGGCCACGGTGACGCCGTTCCCACGCTCCAGATGCGCGGCGACCATCTGGGCCGCATCCATCCGGTACACGTGGTCGGCGCCGAACACCACGATGACGTCGGGCTGGAAGTCGTCGATCAGGTTCATCGACTGGTAGATCGCGTCCGCGCTGCCCTGGTACCACTGCGGGCCGAGCCGCTGCTGGGCGGGCACGCAGCTGACGAAGTTCCCCAGCAGGGTGGACATCCGCCAGGTGACCGTCACGTGCCGGTCCAGCGAGTGCGACTTGTACTGCGTCAGCACGAACAGGTTCCGGATCCCGGCGTTGACCAGGTTGGACAGCACGAAGTCGATCAGGCGATAACTGCCCCCGAACGGCACGGCCGGTTTGGCCCGGTCCGCCGTCAGCGGCATCAACCGCTTGCCCTCGCCACCGGCCAGCACGATTCCGAGAACTCTGGGCGCCTTTGCCATGTCCGCACCTTAGGTCATGTGCACCCCTCATGTGCAGTGCGAGTGGGTGCTCGGTGGAGTGCATCGGGGTGCCGGAGAGGTGACCTCGATGCGGAGCATCGTGGTCGGCTCTCCGGTGCCGCGAGGTGCCCACCGAGTGCCCGATCGCGCTGTGCAGGAGGGGTGTACATGGCCTTAGCTCCGGGAGCCCCCGGGCATAAGCGCTTGCGAGTGTCGCGACACTGGGGAGATGCCAACCCTCATCGAACCTACGGTTGCCGTTCACCGCTCGTTCCTCGCCGCCTGGGACGAGTTCGGCCCGGAGGACGAGCGGTGGATGGGTGCACGGGCGATCAGCGGCGACGAGGAGGAGTGGAGCCGCGAGCAGGCCGCGGATCCGGACGAGTTCGCCCGGATGGTCGAGCTGATCCGGATCGAGGCGGATCCGGCCACCGAACTGCGGCCGGACCTGGTCCACCAGACCGTGCTCTGGTTCGTCGACGGCGAGGAGTGGCTCGGCCGGCTGTCGATCCGCCACGACCTGACCCCGGTCCTGATCGAGCTCGGCGGCCACATCACCTACGGCGTACGGCCCTCGGCGCGGCGTCACGGTCACGCGACCCGGATGCTGACCCAGTCCCTGCCGATCGCCGCCGGTCTCGGCATCGACCCGGTGCTGGTCACCTGCGACCTGGACAACGTCGGCTCACGCAAGGTGATCCAGGCGGCCGGGGGCGAATTGGAAGACGAACGACACGGAAAGCTGCGGTTCTGGGTACCGACACACGTCGCGTGATGACCTAGCCTCGGACGCATGAAGGTCGCCATCCTGACGCGTGAGTATCCTCCGGATGTGTACGGCGGGGCGGGGGTGCACGTGGACTTCTTGGTCCGCGAGTTGCGCCGGCTGCTCGACGTGGAAGTGCACTGCATGGGCGAGCCACGCCTCGGCGCGACCGCACACTCCGAGGACGACGCACGCATCCCGCAGGCGAACGCGGCGCTGCGCATCCTGTCCACCGACCTGACCATGACGGCCGCGGTCGGCGACTCCCAGCTCGTGCACTCCCACACCTGGTACGCGAACATGGCCGGCCACTGGGCCAAACTCCTGTACGGCGTACCCCACGTGGTGACCGCTCACTCGCTGGAGCCGCGCCGCCCGTGGAAGGCCGAGCAGCTCGGTGGCGGCTACCGCCTGTCCAGCTGGGCCGAGCGTACGGCGTACGAGGCGGCCGACGCCGTGGTCGCGGTGAGCAACGGCATGCGGGACGACGTACTGGACTGCTACCCGGCGATCGACCCGGCCAAGGTGCACGTGATCTCGAACGGGATCGACGCCGACTTCTACCGGCCGGATCCGTCGACCAACGTGCTGGAGCGGCTCGGCATCGACCTGAGCCGGCCGTACGTGACGTTCGTCGGCCGGATCACCCGGCAGAAGGGCGTCCCGCACCTGCTCCGGGCCGGGCTGCGGCTGGACCCGTCGGTGCAGTTGGTGCTGCTCGCCGGCGCGGCCGACACGGTCGAGCTGAAGGCCGAGACGGATGCCCTGATCGACGACCTCAAGGCGGCCCGGGACGGCGTGTTCGTGGTCTCCGAGATGCTCCCGCGCGACGAGGTCCGGCAGGTGCTGACCCACGCGCTCGCGTTCTGCTGCCCGTCGGTCTACGAGCCGCTCGGCATCGTCAACCTGGAGGCGATGGCATGTGAGACCGCCGTCGTGGCCAGTGCGGTCGGCGGCATCCCCGAGGTGGTCGACGACGGCGTCACCGGCACCCTGGTCCGGTACGACGAGAACGACATCGACGCGTTCGAGCGCGACCTGGCCGCAGGGATCAACGACCTGGTCGACAACCCGGCCAAGGCGGCCACGATGGGCAAGGCGGGCCGCGAGCGGGCCGTCTCCCAGTTCGGCTGGGACGCCGTCGCGGACCGGACCGTGCAGCTGTACACCAGCCTGCTCGGGTAGGCGAAAGTCCACCTCCAGCCCGGGGCCGAGCACCCTCGCCGCACGCTCGGCCCGGCGGTTGGCTGGAGGCATGACTTCACGGATTACCAAGACCGCTGCCGCCACTCTCGCCACGGCCGCGCTGCTCGCGGCCCCGATCTCGGCGTACGCCGCTGTCACCCAGCCGACGCTCTCGGAAGCCGCCGTCACCAGCGTCCATGCCCCGCGTGGTGCGCTCGTCTCGGCCGTCCCGGTCGCCCGGCTGACCGCGGCCCAGCTAGACGCAGCCGCGGCCGGGACGGCCTTCGTCGGTACGCCGGCGGCCAAGCACGACGTCACGGCGTACCGGTTGATCTATCGGACCGTCGACCCCAACGGCCGGCCCACCACCGCGAGCGGTCTCGTCGTCCTGCCCGACGGCCGCCACGGCGCGCTGGCCGTCGCGGAGTACCTGCACGGCACGACCGCGACGAAGGCCTACGCGGCCTCCGTGTCCGAAGAGTCGACCGACCGGCTCGTCACCGCGCTCTTCGCCGGCCAGGGTCTGGTCGGGGTCGCGCCCGACTACCTCGGTCTCGGGCTCGGACCGGGCGAGCATCCGTACATCGACACCAGGACCGAGACGAGCGCGTCCGCGGATCTGCTCCTGGCGGCCCGCACGTTCGCGCTGAGGCACGGAGTCCTCCTCAAGCGCGACGTACTCGTCACCGGCTTCTCCCAGGGCGGCCGGGCCTCTGTCGCCCTCGGACGGGCGCTCAGCCGGGGTGAGGTCTCGACGTTCCGCCTCGGCGCTCTGCAGGCCGTGGCCGGGCCGTACGACCTGCAAGGGACCGAGCTGCCGGCCGCGTTCAACGGTGGGCTGGCCCCCGCAACCGCCGCGTTCTACCTGGCCTACTTCACCACGGCGTGGAACCGGACCGTCGGCCTGTACGACGACCCGCGGGAGGCGTTCCAGGAGCCGTACGCGAGCACGGTCGAGGGCCTGTTCGACGGGACGCACCCGGACGAGGAGATCGTTGCCGGACTCCCCGATTCCCCGGAGAAGCTGTTCACGCCGGCGTTCATCGAGCGGCTGAAGCACCCGACCGGTCGCTACCTGCGCGCGCTGCAGGCAGCCGACCAGATCTGCCACGACTGGACCCCGCGCGTGCCCGTGCACTTCTACAACGGGACGAAGGACACCGACGTGGTGGCCGCCAACGCGGATGTCTGTGCCACCTCGCTGCGGGCTCGCGGCGCGAAGGTCACCGTCCATTCGATGGGCGCGGTCGACCACGTGGGGACGGCGCTGGCGGCGTACCCGCAGATCGTCCGCGCCTTCAGTCGCTAGGCCTAGGTGTCTGATCGCGCTGCTCGGTGGTCTCATCGATCTTGTCGCTGGACGCGACGAGGCTGCCGAGCAGGGCGAGCGACTCGACGCTCCGGCTTCCGGGTACGGCGTGGAAGACGACCAGCGTCATACCGTCGGTCCCGCCGATGGTGAGCTTGTCGGACTTCAGCTCCAGGTCTCCGACGTCCGGATGAGTCAGGAGACTCAGCCGGCCGCGGCGCGGGCGGACGTCGTGCCGTGCCCACAGCTGGCGGAACCGCTCGCTGCGCACCGACAGTTCGCCGACGAGCTCGACCAGCCGGGGATCGTCGACCGCCGACCCGAGCTCGGACCGCAGTACGGCGACGCCCTCCTCGGTGAGCTCGTCCCAGTCTCGCCGCAGTGCCTGCTCCGCGGGGTCGAGCAGGACTGCGGTGAGCAGGTTGACGCCGACCGCGTAGTTCGGGGTCAGCGCCGCGCCCAGAGCATTCACCGCGAGCACGTCCGTGTACTTGTTCTGCACGTACGCCGGGTTGTTCGGCCAGCCGTCGATCAGTTCGCGGATGCTCTCCGGCACGGGCTCGGTCCTGGGTCGTTGCCGCTTCGGGACAGCCCGCGGCTGCTCCTGGACGAGCCCGACCAGGTACGCCGTGGCGTCGGCGTCCAATCGCAGTACGTCGGCCAAGGCCTCGAGCACCTGCACCGACGGGTGCCGGTCGCGGCCCTGCTCCAGCCGCAGGTAGTAGTCCGAGCTGATGCCGGCAAGCATCGCGACCTCCTCGCGCCGCAATCCCGGCACCCGCCGCAGGCCGACCCGCCGGAGCCCGACGTCCTCCGGCCGGACCTGTTCGCGCCGGGCTCGGAGATACTCACCCAGCGCGTTCGTACTGTCCATGTCGTCCACGGTAGTCGGAGCGGACGCCCGGTGACTGGGTCCTGTCACTCCCAGGAACAGCGGGACACTCCCTGCTTGGCCGACCCCGAGGAACAGTGGAAAACATGACGAACTCAACCATCACCCTCGCCGACGACCTCACCATCACCCGGATGGGGTACGGCGCCATGCAGCTCGCCGGTCCAGGGGTCTTCGGGCCGCCGAAGGACCGCGACCAGGCGATCGCCGTACTGCGGGAAGCCGTCGACCTGGGCGTCACGCACATCGACACCAGCGACTTCTACGGCCCGGTCGTGGTCAACGAGATCATCAAGGAAGCCCTGCACCCGTACCCGGCCGGCCTGCACCTCGTCACCAAGGTCGGCGCCCGCCGCGGCGACGACGGCAGCTGGCTCCCGGCCCGGGAGCCTGACGACCTGAAGGCCGCGGTCCACGAGAACCTCGAGCATCTCAGCCTCGACATCCTCGACGTGGTCAACCTGCGCACCCCCGCGCACGACGGAGGCAGCGAGGAATCGATCGCCGCCGAGTTCACGGCCCTCGCCGAACTGCAGCAGGAGGGCCTGATCCGGCACCTCGGGCTGAGCGGCGTCACCATCACGCAGATCCGCGAGGCGCAGTCCATCGCCCCGGTCGTCACCGTGCAGAACCTCTACAACCTGGTCCGGCGCGATGACGACGACGTGGTCGACTTCTGTGCCGACGAGAACATCGCGTTCGCGTCGTTCTTCCCGCTCGGCGGCTTCAGCCCGCTGCAGTCCGAGACCCTCGCAAAGGTCGCCACCCGCCTGAACGCCTCACCTCAGCAGGTCGCCCTGGCCTGGCTCCTGCAGCGCTCCACCACCAGCATCGTCATCCCCGGCACGTCCTCGCTCACCCACCTCCGCGAGAACATCGCCGCCCGAGACCTCGTCCTCCCCACCGACGCAATCACCGACCTCAACACGATCGCCGACTGACAACAGTCACGCGATGCCGGAGGTTGGGCGGGCGGTCAGCCGATGCCGGAGGTTGGGGTTTCGGAGGTCAGCCAGGTGGTGAGGAGGCGGGCGCCGGCTCCGGTTGCGCCGACGGAGTACTCGAAGCGGTCGGCCGGGGACTCCGCGATCGACGACAGGTCCAGGTGGGCCCACGGGATGTCGCCCGTGAACGCCTTCAGGAACAGGGCCGCGGTGATCGAGCCCGGGCCCTTCGAGCTGTTCACCGAGTCGGCGATCGGCGTCGAGATGAGCTCCTGGTACTGCTCGGCCAGCGGCATCCGCCACAGCTCCTCACCCGACACGCGGCCGGCGTCGGCGAGGTTGTCCGCGAGCGCGTCGTCGGTCGCGAACAGACCGCCGTACAGCATCGAGCCGAGCGACACCTTGATCGCGCCGGTCAGTGTGGCGATGTCGACGATCGCGTCCGGCTTCAGTTCCTTGACCGCGTAGGCGAGGCCGTCGGCCATCACCAGCCGGCCCTCGGCGTCGGTGTTCTTCACCTCGGTGGTGCGGCCGCCGTAGTGCCGGATCACGTCGTCCGGGCGGTACGCCGTACCGGACGGCATGTTCTCCGCGGAGCAGATCAGGCCGGTGACCCGGACGTTCGCGCCGAGCTCGCGCAGCGCCGACATGGTCGCCATCACCGAACCGCCGCCGGTCATGTCCCGCTTCATCGACACCATGCCCTCGCGCGGCTTCAGCGACAGGCCGCCGGTGTCGTAGGTGATGCCCTTGCCGACCAGGACGACGTACGGCGTCTTCTTGGTCGCGCCGGCCGGCACGTAGTCGAGCCGGATGAACCGCGGCGGCCGGGTCGACCCCTTGCCGACCGCGAGGATGCCGCCGAACCCGTCGGCGGCCAATTGCTTCTCGTCCCAGACTGTGACCTCGAGACCGGACGACGCGGCCAGTTCGGTGGCGCGCGCGGCCATCCAGGCCGGGTCCTTCTCGTTCGACGGGGTGATCGCGAACTGCCGCGCCACCCAACCGGTCCGCCCGAGCACGATGCCGCGGTCGAGCACCGCCTGCCGCTCCGACGCCGATCCGTCGGTCAGCGTCACCCGGCCGACCACCGGCTTGCCCGTGTCGACCGTCTTCTGGGTGTAAGCGAACGATCCGAGTACGACGCCCTCCGCGACGGCCTGCAGCGTCGCATCGTCGATGCCCTCGGCAACGACCGCGGTGAGCTCGTCCTTGCCGCGGCCGAATCTCGCGATCGCGGCCCCGGCGTGTCGCAGGTCCTTGGCGCTCCCGTCACCGGCGCCCACCAGCAGCACCTCGGTCACCTCGCCGGTCAGCAGCGGATAGCTCGCGGTCGCCCCGGCGGTCGGGCTGAAGCCGGTCGCCTGCTGTACCTCGTACAGGCGGTCGAGATCGACTCCGAGCCGCTCGCCCGCCTCTTTGGCGGCAGCGGGCAGACCGCCCTCGCCGACCACGATCACCCAGGTCGGGGCGCCGTGCACCGGCAGACCGGGCTGCCAGGACACGGCCGGAAGAGTCGGGAAGGTGAACGTGTTGCTGCGGCGAGCCACTAGGAGGACCTCACTGGTTTTGATCAAATGTGGGGACTGCATTGTCCGGGGCCAACCGTAACGACCCCGGCCGGTGCCCGAAAAGGCACCCACCGGGGTCGATGAATTGGCAGAGGTACGGAAGGCACCTCGAGGGATCCGCTCAGCCGACGACGGCCTTGAGCGCGTTGCCGAGTTCGGTCGCTTCGTCGGCGTTCAGCTCGACGACTAGCCGGCCGCCGCCCTCGAGCGGAACCCGCATCACGATCCCGCGGCCCTCCTTGGTGACCTCGAGCGGACCATCGCCCGTCCGCGGCTTCATCGCCGCCATGCGCGCACCCCTTCCCAGTGTCGGTGTTGAGCGACGACACCGCGCGGGGAACCGTCGCCGGCGCCGTTGCGGTGATGCGCCGTCGGCGCGTATCGCAGTGTGTATCGCAACCATTATCCCCGATCTCAGGCCAGAGCCGTGCACCATACGGCAGACTCAACTCTTGTGCACGCCCGTTCAGCGCTTTTCGACCTGTACGGCGACCACCTGCGCGCCCGCGGCGCACGGGCCCCGGTCGCCGCGCTGGTCCGGCTGCTCGCGCCGCTGGGCGTCCATCCGCCGGCGGTGCGCACCGCCGTGTCGCGGATGGTCCGGCAGGGCTGGCTGGAGCCGGTCCGGATCGACGGACAACCCGGGTACGCACTGACGTCCCGGGCGCGTCGCCGTCTCGACGACGCGGCCGCCCGGATCTACCGCACCAGCCCTGACGGCAGCGGTCCGGCCGGTACGAACGGCTCGTCCGGCTGGGATCAGCACTGGCATCTCGGCATCCTCCGCGAGGTCCCGAACGCGCGCCGCCGGGACCAACTCGCGAGCCAACTCGCCTTCCTGGGTTGGGCTCCGCTGTCCGACGGCGCCTGGGTCGGCCTGCGCAACGACGCCGAGGTGGACCAGATCCTCGGTGTGGAAGGGATCGCCGCGGATCGGTTCCGCGCACCCGTCGACGCCGGTGCCGTCGAGTTCGCCCGCCGGGTCTGGAAACTGGACGAGCTCGGCGCGTCGTACGACGCCTGGCTGATCGAGGCGAAGGCCCTGGTGGAGAGTGCGGGCGACGACACCACCGACGAGCAGGCGTTCGCCGTACGGTCGGAACTGGTGCACGAATGGCGCAAGTTCCTGTTCCTCGACCCGGGCCTGCCGGGCGAACTGTTGCCCGACGACTGGGCCGGAACGCGGGCCGCAGCGTACTTCGATTTCCATGCCGAACGACTGGGCCCCGCGGCCGGGCGTTTCGTCGACGACTGCCTGACACTGCACTGAAATTCCTCACCGATTGTCAAGGAGCTGACCACGATGAGTGACTCCGTCACCTACACCGTCGCCGACGGCGTAGCCACCATCACCCTGAACCGGCCCGATGCGATGAACTCGCTCGACACGCCGACCAAGGTCCTGCTCCGCGACACCGTCCAGGCCGCCGCCGAGGACAACGCCGTACGCGTCGTCGTGCTCACCGGGACCGGACGGGCGTTCTGCGTCGGCCAGGATCTGAAGGAACACATCGGTCTCCTCGAGGCGAACGACACGGCCGCACTGTGGAGCACGGTGCCGGACCACTACGCCCCGATCGCCCTCGCCCTCGCCGAGATGCCGAAGCCGGTGATCGCGTCCGTGAACGGAGTCGCGGCCGGCGCCGGCGCGTCGATGGCGTTCGCGTGCGATTTCCGGGTTGTTGCTGACACGGCCGGCTTCAACCTCGCCTTCACCGGCATCGCCCTGTCTTGCGACACCGGCATCTCGTGGACGCTGCCTCGTCTGATCGGGCACGCCAAGGCAGTGGAGTTGCTGTACTTCCCTCGGACAATCCCCGCCACCGAAGCCCTCGACCTCGGTTTGGCCACGTCGGTCGTGCCCGCCGCCGATCTCACGTCCGCCACTGCGGAGCTCGCCACCAAGCTCGCTCAGGGACCGACCGTTGCGTACGGCGCTGTGCGACAGTCACTTGGCTACTCGGCCACTCACACACTGGCCGAGTCTCTGGTGTACGAAGCGGGCAAGATGCAACAAACCGGCGACACCGAAGACCACCACAACGCCGTCGCCTCCTTCGTAGCCAAACAAAAACCAACCTTCACCGGCCACTAGCCCGCCTCCGGCAGCCGACGTACCTGCCCACGGCTGCCAAGTCGTGGATCGCCGCACACCCGGCGGCCGATTCCCCACAAACATCCACGACTCGACGACCTCCCGACGGTCCGCCCGACGAAATCAGCGCGCAGGCGACGCTGCGGCTCCCGAGTCGTGGATCGCTGCACCCCCGGCGGCCGACTCCCCGCAAACATCCACGACTCGACGACCTCCCGACGGCCCGCTCAACGAATCAGCGCGCAGGCGACGCTGCGGCCGCCGAGTCGTGGATCGCTGTGCACACGGCGGGCGATTCGCTGCAGACATCCACGACTCGAGGGTCTTTTGGTCGGGTGTCTTCTGGCGGCGGTTTGTTGGTGTGCCCAACGCGTTGCGCCGCTGAGGGGGTGTCGCGCGCGGGGGGGGTGAAAAGTTTGGTGGGCTCCCCGGCCGCGTTCCGGCCGGGCGAGTCACGGCCGGACAACCACCTGACAGTCGGGGAGCCCGGAATCACCTCATCACGTTCAGTGCCCGGAGCACAACTCGTTCAGCCGTTTGTCTTTCAAATTGGCCCAGATCCCTTCCACCACAGGCGTTTCCGGGCAATCGTGCCCTTGCACGCGCCACCTGCATGCCGCAAAGTACGCATGCAGCTGCACGTGCATCGAGCACCAGTCAGCGCCGCACAAAGCTGTTGAGTCTTGCTTGGTTCAGCCCAGAACGACTGCACACGATCTGGTTTCGGGTCGCCGTGCCAGGGGAGGATCAACGGGCGATGCAGGTCGACAGGTGGTCGTTCACGATGCCGCTGGCCTGCATCAGTGCGTACGCCGTCGTCGGGCCGACGAACACGAACCCCTTTTTCTTCAGGGCTTTCGACATCGCGACGGACTCCGGCGTCGTGGCCGGCACATCGCCCAACGTCTTCGGCACCGGCCGATCGACGGGCTGGAACGACCACAGCAGCTCAGTGAACTCGCCGTCGTCCAACTCCAGCAACGCACGTGCGTTGGAGATCGTCGCGTTGATCTTCAGGCGATTCCGGACTATCCCGGGATCGGCCATCAACCGGTCGAAGTCGTCGGTGCCGTACTTCGCGATCACCTCTGGGTCGAAGTGTGCGAACGCGGCCCGGAAGTTCTCCCGCTTGCGCAGGATCGTGATCCACGACAGCCCGGACTGGAACCCTTCCAGCGTCATCCGCTCGAACAGTCCCCGGTCGTCGCGGATCTCCTTGCCCCACTCGTTGTCGTGGTACTCGATGTACTCCGGCGCTGAGGTCGCCCACCCGCATCGCGGCTGCCCGTCCGGCCCGATCACCGTCATCGCGCGACCTCGCGCACCAACCGCCGCAACGAGATCCGCATCAGCACCTCGAACGCCGGCCGCACCACCGGCCACCCCATCCGACCGACCCTCCCCAACGGCGGTACGACGTCCTCCGCCCACGTGAAGGTGCTCCCGACACCGGTAGGAACGATCGAGAAGGTCCCGGTGCCGGCGACGACGGTGCCGAGGTGTTTCACCGTGCACTCGCGCGGCGGATCCCAGTGTGTGATGACCATGTCGTCAGTGAACCCCAAGCCACCGACAGAAGTGCGCGCCGCGATCCCACCGCCGACACCAACGCCGTCGTGCTCGGTCGCCCAGACGCGGGTCAGCAGCATCCATCGCGACTGGCGTTCCCAGTCGATCGCGGCATCCCAGGCTGCTTGCGGACTCAACGACAGATAGACCGACGCTTCCGCGTGGCAGTTCCCGTCGGGGTTCATCAGCTCGGCCGCTGGTAAGCACCCTGATCAGGCGGCGCCGGCTCCTCGTGCTGAGGCGCTGGATCGGGCAGCACCCAGTGTGGCGTCGGAGCGGGCTGCGGCCCGGCCGCCGGCACCGACCGTTGCTGGCCCTGCGAGCTGTCAGCCGCGGGCGGCTGCTCGGGAGCAGGCCGCTGGTACCACGCCTCACCCTCGGGCTCGTACGACGCGGACTCGGGCTGCTGCGGCTCGGGAGCCCGTGTCTCCGACTGGCGAGGCGGCGTCGACTGCTGAGGGGCAGGCTGACGCTCGGCCGGAGTACGCCGGGGTGGTCCGGGCTGGGACTGGGCTTCGAGGAGTGCGCGGGCCTCGGCTTGGAGACGCTCGTACTCGTCCGCCGCAGCCGCGTGGGAAGCGGCGGACCGCTCCCCAGCCGTCTGCTCGGTGGTGACAGGCTGCTCGGCAGTCACAGGCTCGTCGGCAGCGACGGGCTGCTGCAGAGTCAGGGGCGGAAGATAGGCGGCCGGCGACACGCCCTGAGCCGCAGCAGGCTGCACCCCTGCCGAGGGCTGCACGCCACCGGCAGTCTGCGCACCGCCCGCGATCTGAGCGCCACCGGCGGATTGAGCGCCGCCCGCGATCTGAGCGCCGCCAGGCGTCTGAGCGTCGCCGGGCGTCTGCGAGGTGGATCCGGTCTGCCCAGGCTGGCCTCCGGCGGCCGCCTGCTCCGGCGACACGCTGGGCTGCTCGGCCTGCTCCGACGTCACGACAGGCTGCTCAGCCGTGACCGAGGGCTGCTCCGAGGTGTCCGACTCCGGGAAGTCGCCACCGACCATGATCGGCTTCTGCGCCCCGGTGTCGTCGAAGTCGGTCGCGCTGTACCGGGACCGGGACGTGAATCCCGCCCCGTCCGGCGCCTCCACGATCGGCGCGACGGCACGCTCGAGGTCGGCGATCCGGCGGTCGCGCTCGGCGACCTCCTTCGCGACCCGCTCGAGCAGCGTGTCCACCTCGTCCATCCGGTAGCCGCGCAGCCCGACCGCGAACCGGGCCGACTCGATGTCGGCCGAGCTCAGCGCCTGCCGCGCCGGCACGGTCATGTCGGGCCGATCGTCGTACGCCGTACTCATGGCACCCCAACGACCCGAGGCCACCACTGCGACAGCCCCGATCAACAGCACCACGATCAGCCCGAAGAACCACATCACGGGTCCGATCGTGCCATGCCGATCCAGTCACCCGCACAATCGGCAGGGTTTCGGACGTGCCTCACGGGCCGGATCAGCTCCCGTCCGAGCCGAGCCGGTGCGCCTCGCGACGCTCGCGGGCCTCCGGGTTGTTCGCCTCGGCCACGTCCCGGGCAGCGGCGGCCGCGGCCTCCTCAGCGGCGGCGTCGGCCCCTTCACCGGCCTTGACGATGTAGCTGATCGCCTCGTCCACGTCGTCGGTGATGGTGAACATCTCCAGGTCGGCCGCGGAGATCTTCCCGTCCACGAGCATCGTGTCCCGCAGCCAGTCCGCCAGCCCACCCCAGTACGACGTACCGAACAGGACGACCGGGAAGGACGTGACCTTCCGGGTCTGGGCCAGCGTGAGCGCCTCGAACAGCTCGTCCAGCGTGCCGAACCCGCCCGGCATCACCACGAACCCCTGCGCGTACTTCACGAACATGGTCTTGCGGGTGAAGAAGTAGCGGAAGTTCATCCCGATGTCGACCCACTCGTTCAGGCCGTTCTCGAAGGGCAGCTCGATGCCGAGCCCGACCGACACGCCGCCGGCCTCGGAGGCGCCCTTGTTCGCCGCCTCCATCACACCGGGTCCACCACCGGTGATCACGGCGTAACCGGCGCCGACCAGCTTCCGCCCGAACTCCTCGGCGGCGGCGTACATCGGGTCGTTCGGCTTGGTCCGGGCCGAACCGAACACGCTGATCGCGGCGCCGAGCTCGGCGAGCATGCCGAAGCCCTCGATGAACTCCGACTGGATCCGCAGGACCCGCCACGGGTCGGTGTGCACCCAGTCGGACGGGCCGCGGCTGTCCAGCAGGCGCTGCTCCGACGTGGATTGCTGCACCTGGTTGCGGCGCATCACCACCGGCCCGCGCTGCTGGTGGCCGGGCGGGCGGTCGGGGTGGATCGAGGGTTCTGCCATACCCCCAGGTTAGGTCGTCAGGTATTTACCAGCCTGGCGACGCGGGCTCCGTCAACCAAGTCCTCAACCTTTGTTCACACAGCTCGATCTCGGCCTCCGGCACGAACTCGTCCTGCTTGTGCGCGTACAGCGGGTCGCCCGGCCCGTAGTTCACCGCCGGTACGCCGAGCAGCGTGAACCGAGCCACGTCGGTCCACCCGAACTTCGGCTTCGGCTCACCCCCGACCACCTGCAGGAACGCCGCCGCGGCCGGCCGCTCCAGCCCGGGCAGCCCGCCCGGCGCGGAGTCGGTGACGGCGAGCTCGAACCCGTCGAACACCTCCCGGAGATGCGCCTCCGCCTCCGCCTCCGACCGGCTCGGCGCGAACCGGTAGTTGATCTCCACCGTGCACAGATCCGGTACGACGTTGCCCGCGACACCACCGCGGATCGCGACCGCGTTCAGGCCCTCGCGGTACTCCAGGCCGTCGATCGGCACCCGCCGCGGCTCGTACGCCGCCAGTCGCGCGAGGATCTCGCCCGCGGCGTGGATCGCGTTCTTCCCCATCCAGGACCGGGCCGAGTGCGCCCGCTCGCCGCGGGTGGTGACCTCGATCCGCATCGTGCCCTGACAGCCCGCCTCGACGACCGCGTTCGACGGCTCCATCACC
This sequence comes from Kribbella sp. NPDC049227, assembly GCF_043197265.1. Taxonomy (NCBI): domain Bacteria; kingdom Bacillati; phylum Actinomycetota; class Actinomycetes; order Propionibacteriales; family Kribbellaceae; genus Kribbella; species Kribbella sp. NPDC049227. The sequence goes on from NZ_JBICST010000001.1 coordinate 82,826, forward strand.
ACCGCGAACACACCCTCGAGGAGCTCCGGGTTCGACCGGGTCAGCTTGAACAGGCCGTTCCGCTCGGCCTCGACCTCTTCACAGTCGTAGAAGACGTACGTGACGTCGCGGTTCGGCTCGGCCAGCGTGGCGGCGAGCCGGAGTCCGACCGCGACCCCGCCCTTCATGTCGCAGGCGCCGAGCCCGTGGATCAGGCCGTCGGCGCGCCGGGCCGGGAGGTTGTCGTTCAGCGGCACGGTGTCGAGGTGCCCGGCGATGACGATCCGCTCGTCCCGGCCGAGATCGGTGCGCGCGACCACGGTGTTGCCGTGCCGGAACACCTTCAGATGGGCGTACGCCGACAGCGCCGCCTCGACCTCGTCCGCGAGCGCCTCCTCGGTCCCACTGACCGAGGAGATGTTGACCAGCGCCTCGGTCAGCTCCGGGCCGGGCATGGTCAGGTCGAGCTTGTTCATCAAACGTCCTCCGCCGGGGGTACGAACACGCAGAACTCGTTGCCTTCGGGGTCGGCGCAGACGGCCCAGCCGATCTCGTCGTCCTTGGGCCGCAGCAGTGTCGCACCCGCGTCGAGCACCGGCTGCAGTGCGGGCGCGGTGACGTCCCAGTGCACCCGGTTCTTCACCGTCTTCGGCTCCGGCACCGGCACGAAGACCCAGTACGGGAACGGCAGCCCCGGCACGTTCTCCAGCCAGTTGTACGGCGTACCCGGCCTACTGCCGAAGTCACCACCGACCACTCCATGCCACCAGCGCGCCTGCGCCTCGGGGTCGGCCGCGTCGACGATGAGCTCCAGCACCTTGTACGCCGGGACGGTGGTGCGCACGAATCCGCAGAACTCGCCGCCCTCCGGGTCCTCCATCACGGTCCACTGCTGCTCGTCACTGGCCGGCACCTGGATCGTCGCGCCCTGCCGCTCGAGGTCCGCGATCGCGCCGGTCGCGACGTCCAGGTGGACGCGCTGCTTCACCGTCCGCGGCTCGTCCACCTTGTTGATCCAGATGGTCTTCTCCGGTACGTCGCCGACCAGCACGTTCGGGTTGTCGGCCGGCGAGGTCAGCCCCAGGATGTTCCCCCAGAACGCCGTCATCGCGCTCGGGCACGTCACGTCGATACACAGGTCTTTGAAACGTGCGACGGTCATGGCCCACAGGCTATCGGCCGTGCTGCCGGCGGTAATGGCGGTTCACGCGCTCGCGGTTGCCGCAGGACGGGGAGCACCAGGTCTGGCGCGGATCGTCCTGCAGGAAGTACTTCACACAGCGCGCCGCCGGGCAGGCACGGAGCCGGACGCGGTCCGGGCCGGCCAGGAAGTCGATCGCGGAACGGCCGACCGCGCCGACCAGAAGCGCGACCGGGTCGTCGGTCCGCCCGGCCCACTTGGTGACCGGTACGCCGTCTGCGGGCCAGTCCAACCGGGTGGTCCCGAGCCGGTCGGCGGCGCGGTTCACCATGCGCAGTGCCGCCCCGGCATCGATCAGCCGATCCGCATCCGCCGTACTCGCGGGGCGCGGCGCGACCGCGCGGGCGAAGAGTGCTCGGATGGCGCCGCGGATGCGCACGAGTTCGTCTTGCGCGTCGTCGGCGCCCTCGAACGGGCGGCCGAGCACGTCCGCGACGAGATCCTCGTGCTGCTCGACCCAGGTGGCGGTGTCGGCGGGCGTCGCGAGAAGGTCCGCGACACCGCCGTTGCCGTCGTGCCGAATCGTCGCCGCGAGAGCGAAAGCCAGCGTGCTCACGGTCGCAGTCTAATGGGATATCGGGTTGCTGCCATGTGAGTTGCTGCTCTAGGGTCACTAACGTGACAGGCCGCACCTACCGTTAGGCATTCGATGACCGACCTCCGCACCAGACTGCGCGCCGTCCCGACGTTGACCGGGACTCCGCCGGCGTTCGATCCGGCGCTGACGCCGGAGACACCGCATCCGCTGTTCGTCGAGTGGCTGCTGGCCGCGGTCGACCAGCAGATCCCGGAGCCGTGTGCCGCGACGCTGTCGACGGTGCGCGCCGACGGGCGTCCGAACGGACGGGTCCTGATCCTGAAGGACGTCACCGAGGACGGATGGCAGTTCGCCTCGTCGTCGACCAGCCAGAAGGGCGAGGATCTCGCGGGATCGCCGTACGCCGCTCTGACGTTCTACTGGATCCCGCTCGGGCGCCAGGTCCGCGTGCTGGGGACGGTCGAGGCCGCCGATCCGGAGGAGTCCGCGCGTGACTTCCTCGCCCGACCGGTCGGTTCGCGGGCGGCAGCGCTGGCTGGGCGGCAGAGCGCCGTACTCGAGGATTCCGCCGAGGTCGACGCTGCGATCGCTGTGCAGGCCGAGCGGCTGACGGCCGAGCCGGGGCTGGTCGCGCCGAACTGGACTCTCTACACGCTGCGAGCCGACGAGGTGGAGTTCTGGCAGGCCGATCCGGACCGTCGCCACCTCCGCCTTCGCTACCGGCTCGACGACCCGACTCTTCCCTGGACCAAGGAGCGCTTGTGGCCCTGAACGACGTCAACACGGCAGCCGCGCAACTGACCGCGTTGGTGACGGATCTCGACGACGAAACGGCCCGCGGCGCGTCGGTCCTGCCCGGCTGGTCCCGCGGTCACGTGATCACCCACATCGCGAACTTCTCCGAGGCGATGACGAGGCAGGTGGAGGAAGCCCTCCAGGGTCGGCTCGTCGAGTTCTACGACGGCGGCCGCCCAGCCCGGGACGCCGCCATCGAGGCCGGCGCCAACCGCCCCGCCGCCGAGCTCGAGTCCCACCTCAACTCGGCAACCACCGGCCTGCTCACCGCCTTCGGCAAACTCACACCCGACGACTGGCAGCGCCCGATCACCCACCGCACCAGCAACCTGGCCGCCGCCCTCAACACCACCTGGCGCGAGCTCCTCATCCACACCACAGACCTAGGCCTGGCCATCACCCCAGCCGACTGGCCGAGCACCTTCTGCCTGCACCTCCTGGAGTTCCTCCGCCCTCGCACTCCCGAAGACATCACCCTCATCCTGGTCCCCACCGCAGGCCCCACCTGGCAGTCCGGCGCCGGCGAACCCAGAACCCTCACCGGCGAACTCCAAGCCCTCACCGCCTGGTACGCGGGCCGCACCCCCGCCACCCCCGTCGACGGCGCAACCCCCGACTTGCTGCCCTGGCCGTAAGAGGCGGACCTCCAGCACACATCAATCGCCCGCGACGCCGACCTGTCAGGCGTGTGCCGGCCCGCTCGATGCGATTGTGATGCGCTGGAGATCCGCTCTCTCACTCCACGGTGAAGTCGTCCACCTGGATCCAGGTGTCGAGGTTGGGGCCGGTGAAGCCGGAGTACACGGTGAGTTCGTGGACTCCGGCTGGGACCTTGACCGTCACCTCGAGGTGGACGTAGCCGGTGCCTGCCCCGAAGGTGCTGGAGGCCAGGTCCTGAGTGCCGTTGCGGACGCCGAAGCGGCCTTGGCCGGCGGGCAGGTTGGCGGAGGCGTTGATCCAGGAGCCGAAGGTGTAGGTGGCGCCCGGGGTGACGGGGATGGTTTGGTACAGGGCGCTCCACCCGGTGCAGGTGCAGCGGATCCAGCCGTTGTTCGCGCCAGAGTGGGCGAAGCCGAGTCCACGGTCGACACCGTTGGCCGCCGTACCCTCGAACAGCCACGCCGGCTTCCCACCGCCGGTCCCCTCGAAGCCACCATCCGCGAGTTGAGCGACGTACCTGACCGCCAACTCCGACACGGACGTGAAGCTCCGCGTCCCGCCCGGCAGTCCGATCACCCGCACACCATCGGTCTCCTGCACAGGGAACGTGATCGTGTACGTCGTGTTCGCACCGGCCGAGACGTCACCCGGGTACGCCGGTGACACAGTCTGCGCACCGACCTCGACCCATTGACCGTTCTGACGAACCTGCACCCGCGGCCGACCCGTGAAGAACCCACCTTGCGCCGACACCGCACCCGAGGTGAACGACACATTGTTCACCTTGTGGCGAGACGGCCACTCGTAGCCCCACCACGACGCACCCTTCACCTCGTCGTCGAAGTCGGTCTCGCTCCCGGTCGTCGCACCGTCGCTCATCAGCGCCAGACTCCCGGACTGCGTCGACTTGGAGATCGCGACGGCACCCGAAGACGGCGCCGCCAGGTTCTCAGGTCCGGGCAGATTGTCAGCCGGCGCATCAGACGACGGCGTCAAGACGAGCTTGCGCAGGTTGAAGTTGTAGACCGACGTCCCGATCCCGCCGCCACCGCACGGGCAGACGTTCGCCTGGATGTACATCGTCCTACCGTCCGGCTGCACGAACTTCGACGGGATGGTCACGCCGTACCCGCCGTACTTCGAGGTCGACCACGGATACCCGCCGAAGTCCTTGCTCATGAAGTGCTTCCACGGACCCCACGGCGTCGGCGACTCGTAGAACTCGAAGGTGTACTCCGTCCAGGACGTGTACACGTACCGCTTCTGCTGAGCCAGGTATGTGACCCCGCCCTGGCTGATCACACTCAGGTTCGACGCGTTCGTCCCGTACGTCTGTGCGTACAGCCGCCGCTGGTCGGTCAGCACCGGCTTGCGGTCCGCGATCTTCGCCGACCATCCGGACCCGGTGTAGAACTTCCACGCCCCGCGATCCTGGACGTTCCCGCGAGGTACCCGCGCCAGGAACACGCTCTGCGGATCCGCCACCGTGTCGTCGAACGAATCCCGCCAGTTCCCGTCCAGCCCGTACGCGTAGACGTACCCGTCCGGCGCAAGCGCACCGCCCTTACCGAAGTCCGCGAACCAGATCGTCGTGAACACATGGTCGGAGAACATCGGCTTGCTCTTGTCCCACGTCCAGGTCCGCCCGTGGTCGGTCGACTTCAGGATCGTCGCGGCCGGTACGTCGTTGAAGTCCAGCGCAAGGTCCTGGACAGCCAGGTACATCGTGTCCCCGACGCACACCATCCCGGTGGGTTTGCGGTTGTACCCGGCCCCGCTCCAGATCGATCCGACCTGGTCGCCCTTGGAGATCGTTGCCCCGGACAAGTTCCCCGGCGTTCCGTTGATCTCGCTGACCGCGATGTCGGCGAAGTCCTGGTCCAGGCTGAAGCCCTTGCCGTCGCCGTTGGCGGCGTACAGCTTGTCGTTGCCGGCCCAGCAGGACGGCCACAGGTCGCCGTCGCTCGGGCTGGGTGTCCCCTTCGACTCCACCTGTGCCGTGCCGACAGTGGTCGACGTGGCGGCAACCGGCGGCGAGTCGGAGGACTGGGTGAGCAGTGTCGCCGTTCCGAAGACCAGCGGCAGGACAGCAAGCAGAGCCCCACGCTTCATGAGCGTTCCTTTACTTGAGGCCGGTCGTCTTCATCGCGTCGACCAGGCGTTTCTGGCCCGCGACGAACACCACGACCGTCGGGATGGCCGCGATCACCGCGGCCGCGAGAATGAGGTTCCAGGCCGAGGCGTACTGCCCCTGCATCCCGGACACACCGAGCTGGATCACCCGCAGGTCCGGGTTCCTGGTGATGGTCAGCGGCCACAGGAACGCGTTCCAGTTGGCCAGGAAGAACAGCACCGACAGCGACGCGAGCACCGGGCGGCTCAGCGGCAGGATGACGCTCCAGTACCGCCGCCAGTAGCCGCAGCCGTCCAGGTCGGCCGCCTCCTCCAGCTCCCGCGGGATGTTCAGGTAGTACTGCCGGAGCAGGAAGATGCCGAAGGCATGGAAGATGCTGGGCACGATCAGGCCGGCGTAGCTGTCCAGCAGCCCGAGTTGCTTGGCCACCAGGAACAGCGGCACCAGGATCACCGGCAGCGACACCAGCAGCGTCGACATGATGCCGGAGAAGATGATCCCGCGCCCCGGGAACCGCAGCCGGGCCAGCGCGTACGCCGCCATCGAGTGGAAGAACAACGCGACCACAGTGACGACCACCGCCACGATCGCACTGTTCAGCATGAACCGCGGCATCGGGATCTTCAGCAGGACGTACTGCAGATTGTCCAGCGTCCAGGTGGTCGGCCAGCCGAAGTTGAACACGTCCTCGGCCGGCTTGAGCGCGCTGATCGCGATCCACAGCAACGGCAGTACGGCGATGATCGCCAGCACGTGCGCCAGGATGGGCAGGAATCTAATCCTCATCGAAGCGGCCTCCTCGGGTGAAGCCGAACATCAGGCCGGTGCAGATCACCAGGATCGCGACGACCACGGTGGTCAGCGCGGCGGCGTACCCCATGTTGTTGAAGGTGAAGGCCTGCTCGTAGATGTAGAGCACGACCGTGCTGGTGGCGCGGGCCGGGCCGCCCTTGGTGAGAACGAAGACCAGGTCGAACGCCTGCAGACCGGTGACCGCGCCGATCGTCGAGTTGACCACGACGAAGAAGCTGGTCGGGCGGAGCAGCGGCCAGATCACGTAGCGGAACCGTTGCCACGAGCTCGCGCCGTCGATCTGCGCGGCGTCCTCGAGCTCCTTCGGTACGTCTTTCAACCCGGCCAGGAAGACCAGCATCTGATATCCCATCAGGAACCAGACACTGATCACCACATAGGTGCCGAGCGCGAGTGACGGCGTACCGAGGAAGGACACGTCGCCGAGGCCGAACGGCGCGAGCAGCTTGGACAGCGCGCCGCGCTTGTCGACCAGCAGGAACTGCCAGATCAGGCCGACCACGACCAGGCTGACCACGTTCGGCAGGAAGAACGCCGAGCGGACCCAGCCGATGCCCTTGAAGTGGTTGCGGACCAGCATGGCCAGCGCGAAGCTCACCACGAACGCGATCGGCACGAAGGTGACGACGTAGATCGCGGTGACCTTCAGCGACGCCCAGAGCTGGTCGTCGCCGGCCATCAACTTGTAGTTGGCCAGACCGACGTACTGGTAGTTGCCGAAGCCGTCGACCTTGAAGAACGCGACGCCGAACGCGAGCACCATCGGCAGTGCGACGAAGATCAGCAGGCCGATGGTGTCCGGCGCGAGGAAGGCGTACGCCGCCAGTGCCTCGCGCCGTTTCCGCGTCATCCCGGCCTTGGCTTTGGGAGCCTGGGCCTTCTTCCGCGCGGTGGTGGGAGGAGCTGTCGTGGTCACCATCAGCTGATCGGCGCGCCCTGGTAGGTCTTCAGGAAGGTGTCGATCTTGGCCGCCGCGTCAGCCGCCGCCTTGGCGGGGTCGGCCGCGTTCAACTGGCAGGCCTGGATCGCGTCCGCGATCGGCTGGTACACCTCCGGTGGGAAGCGCGGCTCCGGCTTGCCGGTCGGCGCGATCTCGCTGACGAACTTCTTCAGCGCGCCGTCGGCGAACGCACCCTTGGCGTCCGCGGCCTGCTGCACCGACTTGCGCGGCGGCAGGTTGGTCTTCACCACGGTGTTCCACTGCCGCTGGCGTTCGATGCCGGCGGCATCGGTCGAGCCGAGCGCCCAGGCGATGAACTTCGCCGCGGCCTCCGGGTTCGCGCCCTTGGAGTTGGCCACGAACGCCCAGCCGCCGAGGTCGGTGGCCGGCTTGCCGCCGTCCGGGGTCGGGTGCGGGATGATGCCGTACTTGAAGGTCTTGGCCTTCGCGCGCATGTCCGCGACCGCCCAGATGCCGCTCTGCTGCATCGCGGCCGCGCCGGAGCCGAGGTTGGACACGACGTCGCCGCCGCCGTCGCCGAGCGCCTTGCGCGGGGCCACCTTGTGCTGGATGGTGTCCTGCCAGAACTTCAGTGCCTGGACGGCGGCCGGCGAGTCGAACGCGACCTTGCCGTCCTTGATCGGCGTACCGTCGCCCTGCCAGAGGAACGGGTACCAGGTGAAGTTCTGGTAGTAGCCGGGCAGCGTCTCGAACATCACGCCGTACCGGTCCTTGCCGGTCAGCTTCTCCGCGACCGCGATGGTCTGGTCCCAGGTCTTCGGCAGGTCCGCCTCGGACAAGCCGGCCTTCTCGAACGCGGTCTCGCTGTAGTACATCGCCAGCGGCTCGATCTCCATCGGCAGGCCGTAGACCTTGCCGTCGACGCTGCGCGCCTCGAGCAGGCCGGGCAGGTAGTCGGCCTTCGACTCGTCGGACAACGCCGAGCCGAGGTCCTGCAGTACGCCGCCGTTGTAGTAGCGCAGGAAGTCACCGGGGCTGATCAGGAAGATGTCCGGTCCCTGCCCCGACTGGAACGCGGTCTGCAGGGTGGTCCCGTTCAGGTAGTCCTTGCCGGGGATGTAGCGCAGCTTGACCTTGACGTCGTTGTTCTTGTTCCACTCCGCGACGGTGTCGACGAACCACTTGCTCTGTGGGCCTTGGTCGTCGGACGGGCCGTAGAAGTTCCAGAACGACATCTCCTTGGCGTTGCCGCCGGAGTCGTCGCCACCGCAGGCGGACAGCAGCGGTACGCCGGCCGCCGACGCGGCGACGGCGCCGAGTCCGCCGCGCAGGATCGAGCGGCGGCTGAGCTGCCTGGCAGGGAAGGGTGTTGCGGCCATCAGGTGCTCCAGGGGGTGTGCTCTCGAACGACCGAGGATTGGCAATCGATTTCTCGCAATCTACGAGTGACGACCTGGCCGGTCAAGGCCCGAACCGGTGACGATGTGATCAACCCGGCCGATTTCCTCGTGCACGTGAGGGTTTCGACCTCGGTGCAGACGTTGACACTGCCGGATCGGGCTGCCTACTCTTCGGAAATCGATTTCTGACATGAGAGGCGCTGGGATGCCAGTTGTGCCGAACCGTGCGACCGCCCACCGCACGGCCGACGAGCTGTCCAGGGACCTGGTGGCACGGGGGTTGGAAGCGGCGCGGAACGCGATCGAGACCGAGGCCGCGGCGGTGTCCGCGTTGGCGGACCGGCTGGACGGGGTCTTCCTCGACGTCCTGACCGCCGTCGCCGGCTGCGAAGGTCACCTGGTGGTGACCGGCCTCGGCAAGTCCGGGCTGGTCGGCCGCAAGATCGCCGCCACACTCGCCAGCACCGGAACGCCGGCTACCTTCATCCACTCCGGCGACGCGCTGCACGGCGACTCCGGTGCGGTGACGACCCGCGATCTGGTCCTCGCCCTGTCCGCCTCCGGTGAGACCGCCGAGGTGTGCGCGTTCGCCCGGATGCTGCGCGACCGGGAGATCCCGGTGATCGCGATGACCGGCAACGAGGAGTCGACGCTGGCCCGGCTGGCGACGTACACGCTGGACACGATGGTGCTGAAGGAGGCGGATCCGCTGAACCTCGCGCCGACCGCATCGACCACAGCTTCGCTCGCGATGGGTGACGCGCTCGCCTGTGCCCTCGTCGTACTGCGGGAGTTCAGTCACCACGACTTCGCCCGGTTCCATCCATCAGGTGCCCTCGGCAAGCGTCTGCTGGGGGACGAGGCATGAGTTCGTACGACGTCTGCGTGCTCGGCTCGTTCATGAAGGACCTGGTCGCTTCGGCCGAACGGCGACCGTTGCCAGGCGAAACCTTGCACGGGACCGGCTTCGCGGAGTTCCTCGGCGGCAAGGGCGTGAACCAGGCCATCGCGGCCGCGCGGATGGGCGCCCGGACCGCGATCGTCGGCACCATCGGCGAGGACCGGTACGGCGAGGAGTTCCTCGAACTGCTCGAGTCCGACGGCGTCGACACCGCGTGGGTGGTCCGTCATCCGTCGCTCGGTACGGGCGTCGGTCTGCCGCTCGTACTGCCGGACGGTGGCAACTCGATCATCATCGTGTCCCGGGCCAACGCCGCGATCACCGCGGCCGACGTCGAGGCGGCAGCCGGCGTACTTACCGCCAGTAAGGTCCTCAGCGTCCAGCTCGAACTCCCGGTCGAGGCGAGCCACGCTGCCCTCCGGCTCGCCTCGACCGCGGACGTCACCACGATCCTCACCCCGGCCCCCGTCGGCCCGGTCGATCCGACGCTGGCGTCGTACGTCGACATCCTGGTACCGAACGAGGTGGAGGCGGCCGCGCTGACCGGGCTGAACTGCGACGACGAATCGCAGGTGCCCGCGATCGCGCGGAAGCTGGCCGAGGAGTGGGACCTGCGCGGGTGTGTCGTGACGCTGGGGTCGCGCGGGGCCTACGTTCTGGATCGGGCGCGGGATTTCGAGGAACGAGTCGAGGCGCACCGGGTCGCGACCGTCGACACGGTCGGTGCTGGGGACGCCTTCTGCGGTTCGCTGGCCGCGTCTCTGGCCGGCGGTGCCGAGCTGATCGACGCCGTACGTCTGGCCAACGCTGCCGGTGCCCTCTCCACCACCGTGAACGGCGCCGCGGACTCCGCTCCGGACCGCGCGGCCGCGGTGGCTCTCCTCGACGGCGCGACATCTGGCGTCGGACCGCCGCCCACATGAGATCCTTTCTGTCGGATCGGGGTTAGAGTGCGATCCAGACGACCTTCGGATCTCCAGCGGGGAGCGGGCATGACGACGATCTACGACGTCGCGCGTAGATCAGGCGTGTCCCCGGCCACTGTCTCGCGGGTGCTGAGCGGCCGTCGCAACGTGGATCCGCAGTTGTCCGAGAAGGTCCGGGCCGCGGTGGCCGAGCTCGGCTACCGCCCGAACGGCGTCGCCCGCAACCTGCGCAAGTCCAGTACGAACCTGTGGGCCGTGGTCATCTCCGACATCGAGAACCCGTTCTTCACGTCGTTGGTCCGTGGTCTGGAGGACGTCGCGCAGACCGAGGGGTACCACGTCGTACTGTGCAACTCCGACGAGGACCCGGCCAAGGAGGCGGCATACGCCTCGGCGGTGCTGACCGACCAGATGGCCGGTGTCGTCATCTCCCCGACGTCGACGGCCGAGGGCGTGCAGCAACTCGCGGAAGCGAAGATCCCGCTGGTACTGATCGACCGCCGCGTCGACGGCGTCGAGGCGGACACCGTGCTGGTCGACAACGAGCACGGCGCGCACGAGGGCGTCAAACACTTGATCGACGGTGGGTATCAACGCATCGCGTGCATCACGGGTCCACGGAAGGTCAGCACGGCCATGGATCGGCTGGCCGGCTATCGGTCGGCGTTGCGGGCTGGTGGGATCCGCTACAACAAGGACCTCGTCCGGCACGCGGACTTCCGCGAGGCCGGTGGGTATGCGGCGATGGAGAGTCTCCTCGAACTGGCCGAGCCGCCCGAGGCGCTGTTCGTCACCAACAACCTGATGACGGTCGGTGCGCTGGAATGCCTGGCAAAGAAGGGCCTCCGCGCTCCGGCCGACATCGCGGTGGTCGGCTTCGACGACATCCCGTGGGCGGACCTCGTCGTACCCAGCCTGACCACGGTCGCCCAGCCGACGTACGAGCTAGGCCGAACCGCGGGCCTTCTGCTGAAGGACCGCACCGCCTCCCCCGGCCGCCCACCCTCCACCGTCACCCTCCGCACCGAACTCCACATCCGAGCCACCTCAGCCCCCCGAACCAAGAAACGCTGACACAAACACCTAGCCGGAAAGCACACCGCTCCGCGGCGACTGCCCTGTAGCCCGCCTCCGGCGGCGCACGGAACTGTCCACCGACCACCGCCCTCCCACCGACTACAAGGTCATCCGAAGAACACACATCGGACACCGATCCGCGGCGACCAAGCTGTCGGCCGCCTCCGGCGGCGTGCGGAACTGTCCACCGACCACCACCCTCCCACCGACTACTAGGTCATCCGAGGACGCAGATCGGACACCGCTTGGCGGCGACGGTCCTGTTGCCGCCTCCGGTGGCCGGCGCTGATCGTGACACGGGTTAGGTGATCGGCGGGGCGGGCAACTGTCGGGGATATCCGGGAGGCTGCTCGATCCCGCCAATCAAGTGCCTCCGGTCAACGGCTGCTGGCGTACCGAAGGACGGGTAGTAGTCGGCTGCAGCCTGCTCACGCAGGCGGCGCCAGGTCGCGCCGGCGTGCCAGGCGGCAACTACTACCCGTCCTTCGGTACGGGCAGACCCGGCCGGGGCCCGGCCTGGACGAGGCGACAACCCACCCCCGCCGATCATGTGTCTCCAGCCAACGGCTGCCGGCGTACCGAAAGACGGGTAGTAGTCGCCTGCAGCCGGCTCACGCGGGCGGCGCCAGGTCGGGCCGGGGCGCCAGGCGGCAACTACTACCCGTCCTTCGGTACGGATAGACCCGGGCAGACGCCCGGCGCGGATGGGACGGCGGGTCGGGCGAGGTTCGGTGGCAGGCCGGCGACGTCGGCGGGTTGTCGCGCCGATCACGTGGGTGCGGAGTCCCGGTCGGCGCGCGCCGCCGGAGGCGGCCAACAGTCAGTCGTCGCGAAGCGGTGTCCTTTCCATGCGGTCGCGGTCCGCGGGTGCCGCCGCCCCGGGCGGAGGTTCGGAGGTAGGCCGGCGACGTCGGTGAGTTGTCGCGCCGATCACGTGGGGTGCGCGGTCGCGGTCGGCGTGCGCCGCCGGGGGCGGCCAATAGGCAGTCGCCGCGAAGCGGGGTCCTTTCGGTGTGGTGCGGTGGCTGGGCTGGGGTTAGTGGAGGAGTTCGAGTTGGCTGAGGGTTGGGGTGCTGGTGGAGGTGGTGATGGTTAGGCGGTAGTGCTGGTAGGGGGCTGGGGTGGGGATTTTGAAGGGGCGGGTTTGGCGGGGCCAGGGGAAGGACTGGTTGGTTCGGGTGTCCAGGTGGATCCAGGTGGTGTTGTCGGTGGAGGCTTCCAGGTGCCAGGCGGTGGGGGTGCCGCCGGTGCCGGAGGTGAGGGTGTAGAAGGACGCCGTGGCTGGGGAAGGGAGGGACCAGTGGATGGTGGGGGTTGGGGTGTCGAAGGTGACCTCCGTGGTGGAGGTGTTGTCGAAGAGGGGGTTGCCGGGGTCGTGCGGGATCAGGTCGACGAGCGGGGTGGGGATGGCGTCGTCCTGGGTGATGGAGGGTGGGGTGGCCAGGGTTGCCCAGTCGGACGGGTCGGGGCCGAGGGTGAACTCGATGTGGTGGGCGGCGCGGAGTTCGGCGTCCCCGATTGATGCGGTAGGCAACTGTTTGCCGTCGACCAGGAGCTCTTGGACGTAAGGGTGTTGCGCACCCGATGCCGTGATGACGATGGGCTTGCCGCCCAGCGGGGTGACGACGGTGCGGGAGAAGAGCGGCGAGCCGATCGCGTATTCGGGGGCGCCGACGCGGAGCGGATAGATGCCCAGGGCAGCGAACAGGTACCACGCGGACATCTCGCCGTTGTCCTCGTCGCCTGGGTAGCCCTGGCCGATCTGTTCGCCGACGTAAAGACGGTCGAGGACCTCGCGGACGATGGCCTGCGTCTTGTGGGGTGCGCCGGCGTAGTTGTACATCCAGGCGATGTGGTGGGCCGGCTGGTTGCTGAAGCCGAACTGGCCCATCCGGACGGCCTGGGCTTCGAGCATCTCGTGGATGACGATCGAGTAGGTGCCCTTCTTCACCGCGAGTTCCGGGGTGGCGAAGAACTCGTCGAGCTTCGCCTCCAGTCCGCGCGGGCCGCCGTACAGGTTCGCGAGGCCGCGTGGGTCGTGAGCGACGTGGAAGGCGAAGTTCCACCCGTCGGTCTCGGTGAAGTCACCGCCCCACTCGCACGGGTCGAACTCTTCGGGCGTCTTCGCGAACGTACCGTCCGGCCGCCGGCCCTGGAAGAAGTTGACGGCGTCGTCGAAGAGCAGGACGTAGTTCAGTGATCGCCGGCGCAGGTACCCCGCTTCCTCCGCGAGGTGAGCGCGGCGAGCGGCAGCAACCGCGGGATCATCGGCGAGACGGGCGGCCATCTCGGCGAGGCCGAAGTCGTTCAGGTACGCCTCGAGCGACCAGGACACGCTCTCCTCGGTGTCGGTGCTCACGTATCCGGTGAAGAACCCGGTCTCCACGCCCTTCCGCCCGACCTCGGTCGCCTCCGGCCCGACGGTGGCATTGCGGAGGCCGGCGTCGTACGTCGCCAACGGATCCGGCAGCTCGACGCCCTTCAGATAGGCATCCGCGAACGACACGTCGGAGCTGGTCCCGGTCATGCAGTCCGCGTAGCCCGGCGACGACCAGCGTGCGATCCAGCCACCGTCGCGGTACTGCTGCACGAACCCGTCGACGAACTCGGCCGCCAGCGACGGGTAGAGGAACGCGTACGCCGGCCACGCGGTCCGATAGGTGTCCCAGAACCCACTGTTGACGTAGATCTTCCCGGGCTTCACCACCGCACGATCGCCCTCGGGCGCGGTGACCGGGCTGGCGTAGCGGTAGTCCGGTTCGTCAACGCTTCCGGCGTTCTCGAACTGGCTGTTCGGGTAGAGGTTGAGTCGGTAGAGGTTGCCGTAGACCGTGCGTAGCTGCGGCTCGGTCGCGTCGTCCGGCCGGATCACCGCGAGCCGCTCGTTCCAGGCCTGGTTCGCGGCCTGCCGGATGTCCTCGAAGGATCGTCCCTCGAGCTCGAGGGACAGGTTGTGGCGCGCCTGGTCGACGCCGATGAACGACGTAGCGATCCGCAGCGTCACCTCCTCCACCCCTGAGAACGTCACCGCGCGAGCGTTGTCCCGGCCACCGACAGCCGGCCCGAAACCCTCGGGCGCTGAGGAGAAGACCCCGTAGCAGTACATCCGGGTCCGGCCGAACTCCGACCCGTTGTCGACCCAGCCGGTCAGCGCGGTCCCGTCGAAGCTGAAGGCGCCGTTCTCGTCGATGGTGTCGAACACGAGATGCCGGCCGGCCGCGTCGCCCGGGAAGCCGAACCGGAAGATCGCCCCGTGATCGGTCGGCGCCAGCTCGGCCAGTACGCCGTTCGCAAGCCGGACCGAGTACAGGTCCGGCCGGGCGATCTCGTCGTCGTGGCTGAAGGCGGCGGCGCGTTCGGCCGGATCGCCGAGCGGCTCGGCCGCGGCCACAGGCATGATCGTCAGCTGGTCCCGGTCACCCATCCACGGGCTGGGCTGGTGTGAGAACGACAGGCCCTGCAGCTCCGGCCGGTTGCCGGCGTTGTTCGCGCGGTGGTACTCGTACGGCCAGCGGTGGGTCGAGGCGTCGGTCACCGGCGTGAGGAAGTTGAAGCCGTTCGGCCAAGCGGTGATCGGCAGCGTGTTGCCGCGGGAGAAGTCGTGGCTGGCGTTGGTGCCGCGCCGGGTGTCGACGTACGCGGCCAGGTCCGTGCCGTCCAGCCGGGCCGGCGCCGGCCCGATCTCGACATCGTCGACCCAACCCTCGAAAGTCTCTGAAGGAGCGTCGACCACGAGCAGCACCCGGTCGACGGTCTTCCCGGCCGCCGGCGAGAGGTCGACCTGTACGTCGTTCCACTGGTTCGCGTAGAGGATCTTGGCCGCGCCCTGGCCAGCCGCATCGAGCGGCATCCCGTACTGGTCCGTGGCGCCGAGACCGGACAGCCGAGTGCCGTCGGCGAAGACCAGGTCCACCGCCGCGTACGTCGCCGAGTAGCTGAGCATCTCGTCGAGCTCGGGATAGATCTTGTACCGCAGCCGGTCTCCGACCTGCAGTAGGCCACCCACCGTCTGAAGCGCCGCTTCCTGACGGCCTCCCGTCGTACCGGAGTAGCGGGTCGCGTCGACACTGCTGAAGCCGGCGCCGCTCGGGCTGGTCGGGCCGACCGGCCCTCCACCTGTCTCGATGATCACGGGAGGCAATGCTACGGATCAGTGCGGCGGCGGAGGCGGGACGTTCCCATCCTGGACCCAAGCCACGTAGTCACGTGCGATCTCCGCATCCGCCCGCAGCCGGAGTCCCGCCGCCAGGGCCCGCCGATTGTCGAGCCGGAACGTCCCGTCGTTGCTCCCGTCGTGCGGCAGGTGGAACCGGTCCACCGCCGGCGACCAGTCCACCGGAGCAGCATCGGGTACGACGGAACGCCAGGCGTCGGCCAGCTCCACCATCGTCCGAGTCGGCCCGACCGCGTTGAACGGACCACTCACGCGCTCGGTCGTGAGTCGGAGCAGGAAGTCGGCCAGGTCGCGGGCGTCGACGTACTGAACCGGCTGCGAGCGTCGGGCGGCGCACTCCATCCGGTTGCCATGGGCGAGCGCGGAGCCCCAGTTGCCGAAGTCCGGGTTGTACGGACCGACCACGAAACCGGACCGAACTGCCGCGGTCCGCGCGCCGAAGGTGGCCGACAGCAACGACTCGCAGCGCACCTTCGACGGGCCGTAGATGTCCATCGTGAACTCGTCCTCGGGTGCACCGTCCGGCCAGTCCAGCAGTGGAGCCGACTCGTCCATCCCCGGCATCACCTTGCTGGCGTAGACGGCGATCGACGACATGTAGGTGTAGTGGCCGACACGATCCCGGAGCAGGTCCGCACTCAGCCGGACCTGTGGAAGCAGGAAGCCGGACATGTCGATGACACCGTCCCACTCCCCCGTCGCCAGCACGTCCGGCGCGGCCCGCTCACCGACCAAGCGTCGTACCTCGGGGAACAGCTCAGGGTTGGTCACGCCACGGTTGAACAGCGTCACGTCGTGACCGTCGCGCAGGGCGGCCTCGACGACATGACGGCCGAGGTTCTTCGTCCCGCCGAGGACGAGCAGCCTCACGACAGCTGGTCCATCAGATCCTCGAGCTCGGCCAGGAGCGGGGCGATCCAGGTGCCGGATTCCGGGATCGTGCGCCGGCCCTCGGCGACGACGAAGTCCAGTGCGAGAAGGCAGAAGCAGGCGCCGCCGGCGAGGAGTTGGCGGTCGACCAGGAACGGATCCGCGCCGGCCGTCTCGACGTAGTGGGCAACGATCGGACCGCGGTCGTGGCCGAGTGCGGTCGCGTCGCGGACCAGGGTGTACAGGTCGCTGAGGTACGGCGCGACGTACGTCAGCGGCCAGTCGACCGCGGTCCACCGGGTGCCGTCGCTGACAAGGTTCTTCGGCACGAAATCACCATGGACGACGGCCAACGGTGCGTCCCGGTGCAGTGCGGCGAGAGCCTCGGTCAACGGCCCGACGTCGAACGAGATCCGGTCGATGCGGTCGGCCAACTCCTTGACCCGCTCCGGCGGGAACCCGCTCGGCCCGGAGACAACCCGGGAGCGAATCTCGGCCACCAACTCGGCCGCAGCCAGGAACCCCTCCGCCGACGGCTCCTGCTCCAGCGTCACCCGGCCCACGTCCGCGAGCACGAGCATGCCGTCCTCGGCGTGGATCAGCTCCGGTGCCGGCAGCCCCAAGGGGATGACGAACCGCTCGTACGCCGTTCCCTCACCAGACTGACTGTCCGTACCCCGCTTCACGATCACGCTGCGCAGTCCGTACGACAACCGCCATACTTCCGACGATCCCCACTGCCGCAGCAACTCCCCGCGCAACGCTCCGACCGACGGAGCCTCCGTAGCCCGCAGTACCGGTCCGTCAACATGCGAGAGCCACGCCGGAAGCATCACGCCAGTAGATCACGGCCGCTCGATCAGCCGCCGCCGAATTTCCCAGCCGGGGCCGGGCTCAGGTCGGGCTGCCCGCACACGCGACGAGGATCCGGTCCACGATGCGCTGGGCGACCGCCTCGGCGTCGAGATCGGCGACGATCCGGTGCGGCCCGTCGCCGGGCGTGAACGGGGTGATCCCGGCCTCGTCGACCTCGATCCGGCCGGTCGCGAAGGTGAACAGGTCCGGATCGGTCAGCATCAGCACCGCGGCCGGGTCGTGCGGGACGTTGGAGTCGGACGCGGAGAAACTCCAGAACTGCCGCATCTCCGCACCAAGCAGCTGCCCGAGCGGTCCCGCTGCTTCGAACTCGGCGACGACAGCGCCACCCAGCCGCAGCCGCGACGTCTGGTCGATCCCGATGACCGTCGCCGGCACTCCGCTGGCGAACACGACCGCGGCCGCGTCGACGTCGCACTTGATGTTGTGCTCGGCATCGGCCGACAAGAAGTCGCCGCCCATCACGCACAACTGCTCGATCTGGTGCCCGGGCCGCTCGACGGCCTCCGCCACGTTGGTCAACGGCCCGACCGCGACGACAGTCGGCGAGGCGGCGAGCACCGCGATCGGGTCGGTGTTGGTGGCCACGGTCTCACGGGCCAGGTCCGGAAGGAGCGCGCCTTCGTGACCGGCCCACCAGACCGGCCGGCCGGAGCGGGTTTCGGTCCGGCCAGGCACGATCGGATCGATGGTGCGACCCGCGACCGTGGCCACCCGTGCGGCCATCCGAGCCCGCAACAGGGTGTCGCCGTAGACGGTGGTGACGGCCGTGAGATCGAGTTCGGGTGAGCCGAGGATCGTCGCCAGGGCGAGGACGTCATCGACGTCGGAGCCGAGATCGGTGTCGAAGGTCACCGCGGATGCCGTCTGCATCCGTCCATGTGACCACAGCCACCGGTGCACCGGCCTCCACCGCGGCGTGGGGCGTCTGGCAGGCTTGTGGGCATGACCGAGAACGCCACGCACGCCTGGGGCTTCGGCCTCGCCACCGTTTCCGCCGACGGGACCGTCCTGGACGTCTGGTACCCGGCGCCCGAGCTCGGCTCACAGCCGGACGACACCAAGGCGCCGGCCGAGCTGATCGCTGCCGAGGGCAACGACGAGATCCGGCAGGTACGGCGTGAGGTCGTGTCGGCCGAGATCACCCTGGACCAGGCGCCTGCGGGCACCGCGGACGCGTACCTGCGGCTGCACCTGCTGTCGCACCGGCTGGTCCGCCCGCACGGCCTCAACCTGGACGGCATCTTCGCCGCGCTGCCGAACAACGCGTGGACGTCGCTCGGCCCGGTCCCGGTCGAGAACATCGAGCAGGTGCGGCTGCGGGCCCGCGCGGCCGGCCAGCACCTGAGTGTGGCGAGCGTCGACAAGTTCCCGCGGATGACGGACTACGTCGTACCGAGCGGCGTTCGGATCGGCGACGCCGACCGGGTCCGGCTCGGTGCCCACCTGGCCTCCGGGACCACGGTGATGCACGAGGGCTTCGTGAACTTCAACGCCGGCACGCTCGGTACGTCGATGGTCGAGGGCCGGATCGTGGCCGGTGTGGTGGTCGACGACGGCAGCGACATCGGCGCCGGTTCGTCGATCATGGGCACCCTGTCCGGCGGCGGCACCCAGGTGGTGTCGATCGGCAAGCGCTGCCTGCTCGGTGCGAACGGCGGCACCGGCATCTCGCTCGGCGACGACTGCGTGGTCGAGGCCGGGCTGTACGTGACCGCCGGCACCAAGGTGACCCTGCCCGACGGCAGCGTGGTGAAGGCGCGCGACCTGTCCGGGCAGCCCGGACTGCTGTACATGCGCAACTCGGTCACCGGTGCCGTCGAGGCGCGGCCGCGCAAGGGTGAGGGCATCACGCTCAACGAAGCCCTGCACGCCAACGCGTGACGGGTGAGCACCAACGCGCGCGGGACGCCAACCAACCACACGTCCCGCACGTCAACCACTTCGTGACCGACCACCCGGAACCCGACCACCGCCCCCACACGTTGGGAGCGGTATGCCGATGAAGCGTGGTGCCCTGGTGGCCGTGGGCGCTGTCGGTGTGCTTGCGCTGGCCATCGGGTTGACGGTCAGGTGGGTCGGGGACAAGGGGATCGGGCCGTTGCTGCCGCCCAAGGAACAGTGCACGGCCACGGTCAACGGGACCACCGTCGAGCTCGACCTCGAGCAGGCTGAGTCGGCCGCGATCATCGCGGGGGTCGCCGTACGCCGGGGACTGCCGGCGCGGGCGGCGACCATCGCGTTGGCGACGGCGTACCAGGAGTCCGGTCTGCGGAATCTGGCGCATGGGGACCGGGACTCGCTGGGGCTGTTCCAGCAGCGGCCGTCACAGGGCTGGGGTACGGCGAAGCAGGTGCGTGACCCGCACTACGCGGCCGGGAAGTTCTACGACGCGCTGGTGAAGGTGAAGAACTACCAGACGCTCGCGGTGACAGTGGCGGCCGACCGGGTCCAGCGCAGCGCGTTCCCGAACGCCTATGCGGATCACGAAGCGGATGCCCGGGTGCTTGCCTCGGCGCTGACCGGGCAGTCGAAGAGCGTGTTCGCCTGCACGGTGAACACCGACTCGGTGAAGCAGGAGGTGGTCGGCCGCAACGGGCTGACGCCGCGGGCGGACGCCGTACGCACGGATCTGCTCGAGACGTTCGGGACGCTGTCGACCGGTGGGTATGCGCCGGGTGGGGTGCAGTCCGGGCACATGGTCGGGTCGGCGCACTACGACGGCCGGGCGGTGGATGTGTTCGTCCGGCCGATCTCGAAGTCGAACACGACCAAGGGCTGGGCGATGGCGCAGTACCTGGTGGCGCGGGCGGACCTGCTGAAGATCAAGACGGTCATCTTCAGCGACAAGATCTGGACGGCCGGGGGACGGTCGGACAGTGGGTGGCGCGACTACACCCCGCCCGAACGCTCCGGCGACCCAGCCATCCTCCGCCACCTGGACCACGTCCACGTAGACGTCCAGGAGCAGTAAGGCGAGGCACCCAACCGGACGCCCCGCCTCAAACTGTCATCAGACGATTACTCGTCGTGTTCCTGCGGGGCAGGGCCTCGGCTCCTACACCCCCGCCTTGGCTTTTTCGCTCTTACTCGTCGTGTTCCTGCGGGGGCAGAGCCTCGACTCCTACACCCCCGCCTTGGCTTTTTCGCTCTTACTCGTCGTGTTCCTGCGGGGGCAGGGCCTCGATGAAGGGGTGATCCTTGTCGATCTTGCCCATCTTGGAGGCGCCGCCGGGGGAACCCAGGTCGTTGAAGAAGTCGACGTTCGCGGTGTAGTAGTCCTTCCACTGCTCCGGGGTGTCGTCTTCGTAGTAGATCGCCTCCACAGGGCAGACCGGCTCGCACGCTCCGCAGTCGACGCATTCGTCGGGGTGGATGTACAGCATCCGGTTGCCCTCGTAGATGCAGTCGACGGGGCATTCTTCGACGCAGGCGAGGTCCTTCAGGTCAACACACGGCTGCGCGATGACGTAGGTCACTGCTACTCCTCCTATGGCAGGCAAGCGCAGCGCTGATCTGGGGTGCTGCGATGCGGTGATGCTGTGCTTGGTGCTGTGTTTGGTGCAGGGTCTCTAGTATCACGGTAGTACTTCGCCCACTCTGCCAGGAGTCCGCATCGTGTCAGGCTTCAGTGTCCGTGATATCGGCCACCGTGTCGTGGTCCGGCACCGGATTCCGGGCGGACTGACCGACGTGATCGGCGTACTGCAGTCCTGGGACCCCTCCGGCCTGGTCGTACGGCACGCGGACAGCAGTCTGCACCAGATCGGCAGCGCCGACGTGGCGGCGGCCAAACGGATCCCGGAGATGCCGCTGCGGCCGGTGGACGTCGAACAGCTCTTCCTGACCACGGCTCTGGGCCGGCCCGCGGCCGAGACGGCGTACGTCGGCCAGTGGTTGCTGCGGGCATCTTCGGGCTGGACCGGCCGGGGCAACTCGCTGCTCCCGGCCGGGAATCCCGGCATGCCGGTCGCCGACGCGCTCAAGCACGCTGAAGCTTTCTACGACGAGCGCGGCCTGCCCCCGCTGGCGCTGGTCCGCGTCGGCAGCCCGGAAGCGGCCGAATTCCTTGCCCAGGGGCGGATCGACGCCCGCCCGGAGCAGTCGGACACCTTCGTCCTGCACACCACCCTGGACCACGTGAACGCCACCCCGCAGTACGACGTACTGCTCGCGGAACACCCCAGCAACGAGTGGTACGCCGCCGCCTTCGACGGACCGGTGCCCGAGGCAGCCCCGGCCGTGATGGAGGGTGCGCCGAAGGCTGTGTTCGCCTCGATCACCCTGGACGGCCGCACAGTGGCCGTTGGGCGGGGGTCCATGACGGGGCACTGGCTCGGTGTCGATGCCGTCCGGGTGGACCCGTCGTACCGCCGCCGTGGCCTGGGGACGGCGCTCGTCCAGGGCCTGGCCAGGTGGTCCGGGCCACTGGGCGGCCGCCGTACCTATCTGGAGGTCGTGGAAGAGAACACGGCCGCCATGGTCACCTACCGCAGGCTCGGCTACGCGGAGGCGTACCGCTACCGCTATCTGACCAAGCGCTGAGCCGCAGCCGCCCCGACCAGCGTCAGCACGACGAACCCGGCCAGTACGACGCTGAGCGCAGTACTGGGGTTCGAGGCGAGCGCTGCGTAGGCAGAACCGGCCAGAGCGACCCCGAGAGCGCCGGACAGCTGTGCGTTGGTGGCGACCACGCCGGACAGGTCAGCCGCGTACTGCGGGGACATGCTCGAGGTGATCGCGCCGATCAGAGTGTTGGCGCTGATGCCGAGCCCGAGGCCGCCGACTCCGAGCAGTGCGAAAAGCAGCGGTCCGGTACGGCCACCGAGCTGCAGATAGGCCAGGACCGAGACGTATCCGGCCGCGAGGACCAGACAGCCGATGACAGGCATCCACCGCACTCCTCTGCGCAGCCGCGGGATGATCGGCCCGGCCAGCCCGAACGCCGCGACCCAGACGACCATCGCGAACCCCGAGTACGCCGGCCCCTTGTGCAGACCGTCCTGGAGGTAGAGGGCGAGGACGAAGAGCAGAGCGAAGTACGTGCCGGTCGTGCAGCCATGGGCGAGCATGCCGGCCCGGACGGACGGGTTGCGGAGCACTTGCCTCGCGATCAGGGGACGACCACCGCGTGCGGCTGCCCGGCGTTCGGCGTACTCGAAGAAGGCCAGGGCTGGCAGGCTCAGCAGGAGGCACAGCCAGGACCACGTCGGCCAGCCGCGCTCAGAACCCAGCAGGAGCGGGACGATCACGAGCAGGACGGTGGCGGACAGGGTGAGTACGCCGACCAGGTCGACGGGATCGCGGTCGGTCGTCGGGTCAGCGGGGAGCAGGCGGCGGCCGGCGACCAGGAGAGCCAGGCCGATGGGGATGTTGACGAGGAAGATCGGGCGCCAACTGGTGCCGAACAGGTCGGCCGCGATGAGTACGCCGCCGAGGATCTGTCCGAGGACAGCCCCGCCGGACAGGGCGATCGAGAAGTAGCCCAGCGCCTTCAGCCGGTCCCGGCCGTGGAAGTGCAACTGGATGCCGCTGAGGACCTGCGGGACCATCAGCGCGGCGCCCGCGCCCTGGACGAAGCGGGCGACGACGAGAGACGCGATCTCGGGCGCGAGACCACAGGCCAGCGAGGCAGCCGTGAACACCAGCAGACCGAGGAGGAACGTCCGCCGGTAGCCGAGAGACGAACCGAGCCGGGCACCGGTGATGAGCAGGACTGCGAACGCTACGACGTACCCGGACACGACCAGTCCGACCGCGCCTTCCGAGGCCCGCAGATCGGCGCCGATGGACGGGCCGGCGATGTTCGCGACCGCGGTGTCGATGTTCGCCATGAACTGCCCGGTGAGCAGGACGGCAAGGATCGCGGCCCGATTGACCGTCTTCGTGTCTTGCATGGTGTTTTCCACGCCGGTGGAACGGTGTGAGGCCGGTGTGATGTGAGGGGGATACTCTCGGGTGCCATGTCGGATCACAGGGCAGATCACGTGGCTGAGCGGCCGGAGTACGCGGGGGACTTCGAGGGAACGGTGCACGTGGAGTACACGCCGCACCCGGACGACGGAGTGGCTGACCCGGGTGAGATCGTCTGGACCTGGGTGCCGTTCGAGGAGGACCACCACCGCGGCAAGGACCGGCCTGTGCTGGTGGTCGGCTCGGACGGGCCGTGGCTGCTGGCGCTGATCCTGACCAGCAAGGACCACGACCGGGACGCCGCCGACGAGGCGCGCTGGGGCCGGATCTGGCTGGACATCGGCAGCGGCGCCTGGGACAAGGAAGGCCGCAACAGCGAGGTCCGTCTGGACCGTGTCCTGCGCATCGACCCCGGTCAGGTCCGTCGCGAAGGCGCCGTCATCGGCGAGGACCTCTTCCACCAGGTAGCCACCGAACTCCACAAGATCCACCGGGGCTGACCCCGGCCCCCAGCACCCGCCGTACGCGATCGCCCCGTGTTCGCTGCAGGGGATAACCCCCCGAGGCCCGCTGCAGGGGATAACCCTCCGACTTGTGGGTTCTCCCTCCGCATACGAACAGAGAACCCACAAGTCAGAGGGACATCCCCTCGAATGCGCCGGGGCGGGGTCGTGGCGCGTCGGCGGGCCGGGTGCCGCACGCCGCGGGCCGGGTGCCGCACGGCGTGGGCCGGGTGGGCGGGCGGGTGCCGGATCAGTTGGGTGGGCGGGTGGTGGCGCCCTGGGCGGGCTTGTTCAGGCCCGGCGGCGTACTGGTGCCGGGCGGTGGCGGCGTGGTGCCCGGCTTCGGACCACAGCGGATGTCGTCGGCCGCGTTGTACTTCGTGGTGAACGACTCCGTCTTCTGCCGTACGCCGTTCTTCGCGAAGTACCGGAAGATCGTGATGTCGAACCCGGCCGTCGGCGCCTGCGGCCGGCACTTGGGATCGGGGTTGTAGACCACCTTCGGTGCGCGCGGGTTCCGCTTGCCCGACTGGCCCGCGGTGATGTCCCAGACCTTGGTGCCCCAGATCTTCACCGTGATGCTGCCCGCACTGCCCGGCGTCGACGCCTTGAAGATCGTCTGCACCAGCACCCCGTGGCCGGAGTCGTTGAGGAACCTCATGTCGACCGCCGGCCAGGCCACGGTCGCTTCGCGGCCGATCGGGTAGCGGCTGATGTAGACGCTGTGCGCCTTGTGCTCGACGTCCTTCAGCCCGGCGAAGAACGCCGCGTTGAAGGTGGTCGTCGCCGACTGCGACACGCCACCGCCGAGGTCGAGCACGAACTTGCCGCCGCTGATGATGTTGCCCTCGGTGAAGCCGTTCTCCTTGGTCCGCTCGCCGACGATCTTGTTCAGGCTGAACGTGTCGCCCGGCTTCACCAGCGTGCCGTTGATCTTGGCCGCCGCGGTGCCGATGTTCACGTTCCGGTACGGCGCGTGCGGGAAGCTGGTGGTGAACTCCCCCATCACTTCCTTGATCCCGAGTGCGGCAGCGGCCTCGGTGGTCACCTTCGCCTTGGTGTGGGTCAGCCCGACCGCGGCCCGCCGCTCCCCTGGCGGCTTCGGCAGCACCGCGATGATCGCCGGTCCGACCTTGGCCCGGTCGACCACCATGCCGTCGACGGCCGGGACGACCTTCGGCGTGGTCCCGACGATCTGGACCGTGGCGTCCTTGGGCAGCGTCTCCAGCGTCTTGAACCGCTCCTGGAACAGCGACTCGAGCATCTTCGTGTTCAGCGCCGGCGTGGCGTCACCGTCCTTGACGGTCACCGTCAGCGCGGGCCCGAACTCCTTCGGCTGGAGCTCGGCCGACTTGTCGCCGACCGTCAGCCGGACCGGGCCGGCCATGGCCGGTTCGGCGAAGTCCTTCAAGGCCTTGTCCATCGCGTCGGTGCCGGCCTGCGGCCTGGTCACGTTGACCGGAAGGTCGGCGGGGGCGTCACCGGCCGGGTAGGCGGCGACGAGTGCGTCGGTAGCCTTCGCGTTGTCCAACTGGAGACCCTCGGCGGGTGCGTGCTGGACCGGCGTGGCTTCCTTGAAGGTGATGGTGCCTTCGGTGGCCGGACGGTTCACCTGGGTGGCGAGCTTGTCGACAGCCGCCTTCAGCTTCGCGTCGTCCGCGGTGACCACCGGGTCGACCGCGTCACCGCCGGTCAGGGCATGCCAGATACGGCCGGGGGCCAGGCTGCGGCCCGCCCCCGCGGCGTCGACGGTGGCGTCCAGGTTCAGGCTGAGGCCGGCGTCGGCCGGCTTCACCTCGAACTTCGACTGACCCGCCTTGAGGAGCATCGGCTGGGCCAGGCGGTCCTTCAGCCCGGCCTCGAGCTTGGCCTTGGCAGCGCCCTCGGACATCCCGCCGACCGGAATGCCGAGCACCGTGGTGTCACCGGGAATCTTGTCGCCCGCGAACGCGAACGCCGCGCCGTAGCCCACGACGATCACGCCGAGCCCAGCAGCGGCGATGATCCCCGCTAGCTGCTTCTTCCCCACCGGACAGAGTCCTCCACTCAAACCGTGTACAGGCCGCGTCCGCTCGGGACACGAGGGCACATCTTACGGGACGGATGAGGCCTCTTCTGCCGCCGGGGCGGGCCCGCCCTGGCCCGGCGTGCCCGACATGCCCCCGGCTTGCCCGTACCCGCGCGACGTGCGCGATAACGCTCAGGCTCCGGGCAGTTTCCGGTAGTGACTCGCGTGGTAGATCAGCGCGCTCGGATCGGCCGGCTCACCCAGGCCGAGGCTCAGCACCTCACCGACCACGATGGTGTGGTCGCCGCCGTCGTACGTCGCCCAGGTCCGGCACTCGAGCCAGGACAGAGCCCCCTCCAGCACCGCGCAGCCGGTCTTCGGGCCGGCCGACGTCGTGATCCCGTCGAACTGGCTGTACAGATCCCGGCCGGAGCGGGCGAACCGGTCCGCGATCGGCTGCTGGTCGCCGGCAAGCACCGAGACGGCCCAGTAGCCACAGTCGAGTACGGCGGCGTGCATCCGGACACCCTTGTCGACACAGACCAGCACCAGTGGCGGGTCGAGCGAGAGGGACGTGAACGCGTTCGCCGTCATCGCGTGCGCGACGCCGTCCTGGAGCGTGCTCATGATCGTGATGCCGGAGGCGAACCGGCCGAGCGCAGCACGGAAGTCGGCGGGCGCGACACTCCCACTGGGCTCCGACGAGGACACCATTGCAGACTATGCCCGCAGGAAGGTTGACGCCTCAACCGAGCGTGTGGGAACGGTCACGCCCGCGCGGTCCGTCCTACAACCCCGCGAACAGGTCGTGCTCGAGGCCGTCCGGGCCGGGCGCCGCGGTGCCCTTGACCAGGCGGTACGACTCCGAGGCCCAGATCTGACTGCCGTTGTTGTTGGAGAGTGCGAAGAACGGCCCGTCGACGGTGATCTGGGTGGCGTGCGCCTTCATCGCATTCATCTTGCGATCCAGGAACTCGTCGCCGTCGATCACGCAGTCGATCAGCCGGTCCGGCGTGATCGGCGGACCCATCGGGCCCTCCGGATCCATGCCCTCGAACGTCGTCGTGTCACCGGCCTCGCGCAGCCGGCGCAGGCTCTCGCGCATCCGCGACTCCGCCATCGCGATCCAGTAGATCTTCGCGATGTCCCATGCCTCGCCGAGGTCCTCCCGGTACGACGGGGCGGCCGCCAGGGCAGCGGCGTACGTCGCGACGCGATGGGCCTTGATGTGGTCGGGGTGACCGTAGTTCCCGTACTCGTCGTACGTCACCAGGACCTGCGGGCGGACCTCGCGGATGACCGGGACCAGGTCGTCGGCCGCGGCGAGCAGGTCGGCCTGCCAGAAGCTGTCCTTGCGGGTCTCCAGCGGGACGGCGGCGTTGCCTTCGTCGTTGTAGATCATCCCGGTGTCGCGGTACTTCCCGGCGCTGCCGAGCCAGCGGTGGTCGGTGACGCCGAGCTCGGCCATCGCGGCGGCGAGCTCGCCGATCCGGTGCTCACCGAGCTGATCGGTCTGGTCGGCGGCCAGGTGTTCGAGGTCCGGGACGAGCACCTCACCCTCTTCACCGAGCGTGCAGGTGATCAGCGTGACGGCGGCTCCCTCGGCCACATAACGGGCCATCGTCACGCCGTTGTTGATGGTCTCGTCGTCCGGGTGGGCGTGCACCAGCAGCAGCCGGCGGTCAGGTAGCTCACTCATGCCGAAAGCCTACGTCGGCCCGCCGACAGCTTTCGTGCCTCGCCGGCCGGGTCGTCGCGGCCCGGCGACGACCTTGGTCGCGGCCCGGGCGCTGCGCCTGGTTGAGGCCCGGGCATCGCCGGGCCGCGACGGGTCCGGCGCTGCATACAGGGGGGTCAGCGGCTGAAAGGGTGGTCAGCCGGTCCGCAGCGCCGGTCTTCCCCGGACCCGAAGCCCGGGGAAGGGATCAGCCGAACCGGCGGACGAGCAGACAGCCGGCCTGGAAGCGGGACCTGGCACCGAGACCGGCGATCAGCGCGCTGATCTCGGCCCGGACGGTCCGCAGCGAGAGGCCGAGTTCCCGTGCGATCGCCGCGTCCTTGGCACCGGTGGACATCATCCGGCCGATCGCCACCTGGCGACTGGTCAGCTCCTTCACCGCCGCGGGGGTACGACGCCGCGATCCCAGCTCGTACACCTCGCAGACGAGCTCCGGCGCGATGTCCTCCCGCCGTACCGCGGGAACGGACTGGTACACCGACATGCCTGTACTCCTCC
Organism: Kribbella sp. NPDC049227; assembly: GCF_043197265.1. NCBI lineage: Bacteria > Bacillati > Actinomycetota > Actinomycetes > Propionibacteriales > Kribbellaceae > Kribbella > Kribbella sp. NPDC049227. The sequence continues at coordinate 110,731 of NZ_JBICST010000001.1, forward strand.
CCGGTAAGTAACGGTCACGATTCTCCGGCCGGTCCAGACCGCTCACCAGGTACAACCCATACAGTTGACCCATACAAACCGCGACTGGCGCGTCCGACGGGCCCGAGCTGGCCGGGTGAGGGTGTGATGTCTGCCACTCAGAGCAGTTCGCGGAGCCGCCCGACGAACGGCCGGTCCGGGATCAGCCAGTCCGCCTCGTCCAGGTCGGCCGGGACGAACCACCGGAGCTCGGCGTGCTCGCGCAGCACCGGGTCGCCGGCAACGATCGACGCCCTGTAGACGTGCAGGCGGTAGCGCTCGGAGATGTCCACCGCCGGCCCGAGCGACTCGCCGACCTTGATCTCCAGGTCGAGCTCCTCACGGATCTCCCGGACCGCCGCCTGCTCCTCGGTCTCCCCCGGCTCGACCTTCCCGCCCGGGAACTCCCAGCCACCGTCGGGACCGGGCCGGTACGCCGCCAGCACCCGGCCGTCCCTGACGACGGCGACTCCTACCACGATCTGCACGGGGCGACTCTGCCAGACATGCAAGGAAAACTGTCCCCCGCCTCCGGCAGGATGACCTGCATGCCGTTGCAGAACAGGGTTTTGCCGACGCAGGAGATCGTGGCCGACGCCGGCCGCGGCCTGCTGATGGGCAACCGCGGCACGCTGCACAGCCCCGACCGCCGCCTCGGGACGACGCGCTGGCGCTCGAAGGCCTGGATCTGCTGCGTCCTTGACTGGAAGGGGGTTCGGCGCGATCCGATGCCGCCGGGGCGCTGGACCGCGCTGTTCTTCTTCGACGAGGCGGTCGCGCTCGCGGCCGGCCATCGACCCTGTCATTACTGCCGCCGCAGGGACTTCCTGCTGTACGCCGGCGCCTGGGCGACCGGCCGCGGTCTCGACGAGCGCCCGCGCGCCGCGGCGATGGACGCCCAACTGCATCTCGAACGCGTCGAGCCACGGACCCGGCGACAACGCACCACCGTCCAGGATCTCGGCGAACTCCCTGACGGAGCGATGATCCGCTACGACGGCCGCCCGGCGCTCGTGCTCGGCCACCACGTGCTGCCCTGGTCCTGGGACGGGTACGGCGAGGCCCGCCGGCCGCCCGGACTGCGTGAGGTGGAGGTGCTCACCCCGCCGGCGAATCTCGTTGTACTGAAGGCCGGATTCGCTCCATTACTCCACCCGACGGCGGTCGGCAACTGAGGTAACCCTAACTGGAAACACGCCGTACCGAGGGGTCTTCCGTTGGGAGCCCCGCAGAGGCAAAGTGTGCCCATACTGACAGCCACAAGACAACTACTGGAGTCGGCATGGGTGAAGGCAACAGCGGCGTTGCCGCAGTCGTCCGCGCGCTCGAGGCACTACACACGTCCGTCGGCAAACTCAGTCAGGAGTACGGTGACACTCTCGGCATCCGCCGGTTGGTGTCGGATGTGGCCCGGCTGAACGACGACTTGGCTGAGCTCGGCCCTCCCGACCCCCGTCACAGACCCGGACCCGTTCCGGAGGAACTCGAGGAGATTCCCGACGTGGAGTATGACGCGTCCATGTGGACAGACGCGGAGCACGAAGGCTTCGGCGCGCCCGACAGGCACGCTCCCTGATGGCGACGGGAGTAGACGCCCCCGGTCGCGCACAGATCGGGCTCAAGACCGCAAGAACAGACCGCTGGTGGCTGGCACCGCTGCGGATCGGTGTGATCCTGCTCTTCTTCATCGTCTATGCGACGATCCGGATCTTCATGGGCAAGTGGTACTGGGTCGACGATTTCCACTACCTCACCCCGCTGTACTCGCCCTGCCTGAGCAGCTCGTGTGTCGAAGGCTCCAGCCACCTCGGCACCTGGTTCGGCGGATTCCCGCGCTGGCTGCCGTTGAGCCTCATCACCTTCGTGGTGCTGGCCGGCTTCCGCGGCACCTGTTACTACTACCGCAAGGCGGGCTACCGGTCGCTGTTCTTCGCGCCGGCCGCCTGCGCGGTCCCGGAGCCGCACAAGAGCTACACCGGTGAGACCAAGTTCCCGCTGGTCGCGCTGAACCTGCACCGCTACTTCTTCTACGGCGCACTGGTCTTCGGTCTGCTCAACGTCTACGACGGCATCCAGGCCTTCCACGGCAAGGACGGTGGTTTCGGCATCGGCCTTGGCACCCTGATCATCTGGGTCAACCTGGTGATGCTGTGGCTGTACACGTTGTCCTGCCACGCCTGCCGGCACATCGTCGGCGGCCGGCTGAAGAACTTCTCCAAGCATCCGCTGCGCTACCGGTACTGGACCTTCGTGTCCAAGCTGAACCCGAAGCACGGCACGTTCGCGATGGCGTCGCTGTTCACCGTGATCCTCACCGATGCCTACATCATGGGACTGTCGGCCGACTGGTTCTCCGATCTGCGCTTCATCAACTGACCCACGGGATCTGAAGACTTCATGACTGAGCTGGAACGACACACCTACGACGTCGTCGTGATCGGGGCCGGCGGCGCCGGTCTGCGCGCGGCGATCGAGGCCCGCGAGCAGGGCAAGCGCACCGCGATCGTGTGCAAGTCGCTGTTCGGCAAGGCGCACACCGTGATGGCCGAGGGCGGCTGCGCGGCGGCGATGGGCAACGCGAACTCCAACGACAACTGGCAGGTCCACTACCGCGACACGATGCGCGGCGGCAAGTTCCTGAACAACTGGCGGATGGCCGAACTGCACGCGCAGGAAGCCCCCGACCGGGTCTGGGAACTGGAGACGTACGGCGCGCTGTTCGACCGTACACCGGACGGCCGGATCAGCCAGCGCAACTTCGGCGGCCACACCTACCCGCGGCTCGCGCACGTCGGCGACCGCACCGGTCTGGAGCTGATCCGCACCCTGCAGCAGAAGATCGTCTCGCTGCAGCAGGAGGACTTCGAGGCCACCGGCGACTACGAGGCCAACCTCAAGGTGTACGCCGAGTGCACCGTCACCGAGTTGCTGAAGGACGGGGACGCGATCTCCGGTGCCTTCGGCTACTGGCGCGAGTCCGGCCGGTTCATCCTGTTCGACGCGCCCGCGGTGGTGCTGGCGACCGGCGGTGTCGGCAAGTCCTTCAAGGTCACCTCGAACTCCTGGGAGTACACCGGTGACGGGCACGCGCTGGCGATGCGGGCCGGCGCGACGCTGATCAACATGGAGTTCATCCAGTTCCACCCGACCGGCATGGTCTGGCCGCCGTCGGTGAAGGGGATCCTGGTCACCGAGTCGGTGCGCGGTGACGGCGGCGTCCTGAAGAACTCCGAGGGCAAGCGGTTCATGTTCGAGTACGTGCCCGACGTGTTCCGGGCGCAGTACGCGGAGACCGAGGACGAGGCGGACCGCTGGTACAAGGACCCGGACAACAACCGGCGCCCACCGGAACTGCTGCCGCGCGACGAGGTCGCCCGGGCGATCAACTCCGAGGTCAAGGCCGGCCGCGGTACGCCGCACGGCGGTGTCTTCCTGGACGTGTCGTCGCGGCTCCCGGCCGAGGAGATCACTCGCCGGCTGCCGTCGATGCACCACCAGTTCAAGGAGCTGGCCGACGTCGACATCACCGCGGAGCCGATGGAGGTCGGTCCGACCTGTCACTACGTGATGGGTGGCGTCGAGGTCGACCCGGACACCGCGTCGTCCGTCGTACCGGGCCTGTTCGCGGCCGGTGAGGTCGCCGGTGGCATGCACGGGTCGAACCGGCTGGGCGGCAACTCGCTGTCCGACCTGCTCGTCTTCGGGCGGCGCGCGGGCATGGGTGCGGCGGTGTACGTCGACTCGCTGCAGGAGCGGCCGAAGATCGACGAGGCGGACATCGACGCCGCGGCGGCCGAGGCGCTGGCACCGTTCGAGCTCGAGGGCGGCGAGAACCCGTACTCGATCCACCAGGAACTGCAGCAGTCGATGAACGACCTGGTCGGCATCATCCGCAAGGAAGAGGAGATGGAGCAGGCGCTCGGCCGGCTGGCCGAGTTCCGCGGCCGGATCGCGAAGATGACGGTGGAGGGCCACCGCCAGTTCAACCCCGGCTGGCACCTGGCGCTCGACCTGCGCAACATGCTGACGGTGTCCGAGTGCGTGGCCAAGGCCGCGTTGCGGCGGCAGGAGTCCCGCGGCGGTCACACCCGCGACGACTACCCGGGCATGAACGCCGAGTGGCGCAAGAAGCTGCTGGTCTGCGCACTCGATGCCGACGGCGGCGTGAACGTGACCGAGGAGCAGCAGATCCCGATGCGCGAGGACCTGCTCGAACTGTTCGAGCTCGACGAGCTGAAGAAGTACCTGACGGATGAGGAGCTGCCGGCCAAATGAGTTACACAGGCAAATTCCGCGTCTGGCGCGGGGACTCCGACGGCGGCGAGCTGAAGGACTACGAGGTCGAGGTGAACGAGGGCGAGGTCGTCCTCGACGTCATCCACCGGCTGCAGGCGACCCAGACGCCGGACATGGCGGTGCGGTGGAACTGCAAGGCCGGCAAGTGCGGCTCCTGCAGCGCCGAGATCAACGGCATGCCGAAGCTGATGTGCATGTGCCGGATGAACACGTTCGCCGAGGACGAGGTCGTCACGGTGACGCCGATGCGCACCTTCCCGGTGATCCGCGACCTCGTCACCGACGTGTCGTTCAACTACCAGAAGGCCCGGGAGATCCCGGCCTTCAAGCCGCCGGCGGACGTGAAGCCGGGCGACTACCGGATGCAGCAGGTCGATGTGGAGCGCTCGCAGGAGTTCCGCAAGTGCATCGAGTGCTTCCTGTGCCAGGACACCTGTCACGTGATCCGCGACCACGAGGAGAACAAGGAGAGCTTCTCCGGGCCGCGGTTCCTGATGCGGATCGCCGAGCTGGACATGCACCCGCTCGACGCCGCCGACCGGCAGCACGCGGCCCAGGAGCAGCACGGCCTGGGCTTCTGCAACATCACCAAGTGCTGCACCGAGGTGTGCCCCGAGCACATCAAGATCACCGACAACGCGCTGATCCCGATGAAGGAGCGCGTCGCCGACCGCAAGTACGACCCGATCGTCTGGCTCGGCAACAAGATCCGCCGCCGCCCGGCCTGATCACGCACACGAGGCCCCCGGAACCACTCAGGTTCCGGGGGCCTTGTGCTGTCACTGCCGGTAGATCGACAACTGGTAGACGATCGGCGCGTTCCCGGTGCCGCTGAGGTACAGGATGCGTGCCTTGCTACCGGTGACATCGGGGAACGTCACGGTCGTCGTCTCCCCCTGCTGCCCGAACCCTCCGGTGCCCGAGTACGCCGTCTGCCACGCCGTACCGTCCCAGTACTCGATCCGGTACGTCGTTGTGCGGTTGCCGTACTCCGACACGGCGACCGCGTTGAACGTCGTACTCCGGCCGAAGTCGACCGCCAGCCACTGACCGGCCCAGCACCCGTCGCAGGCCTGCCAGTTCGTGCCTGGGTCGTTGTCGAAGGCCTTGGCCGCGACCTGGCCGGCGTCCCAGCTGGAGCTCGCCGAGTAGCTCCCGCCCGCCGTGAGATCCGGTGCGTCGGTCAACGGGTGCCGGTACAGCCCCAGCTCGGTGACCGTCACCGCGGACGAGGCCACGAACCGGACCTTCGTCGTGGAGATTCGCGGGAACGTCAGGACGGTGCCGGCACCAGCGCCTCCGATCGGCCCGGAACCCGACGCCGCCGTCTGCCACGTCTGCCCGTCCCAGTAGTCGACCTGGTAGGACGCCTGTCCGGACCCGGTGACGATCACCGTGTCCAAGGCGGTCTCACCGCGGAACACCGCCTCGAGTGAACTGCCTGCCCAGCCCGTACTTCGGTTGCGGTCAGCAACATTTGCCGGGAGCGTGGCCGCCGTGGTCAGGTCCGGCAACTGCTGGCGGTACGTGGCCGTCATCGGCGTACTCGTCTGACCTGAGCGGGTCGTGATGGCTCGCAGTTGCACATCCATCGGGTCGGCGATCCGCACCGGATCGCTGTAGACGGGACTCGACGGCGTGGGCGTCGTGCCGTCCGTCGTGTAGTGGATGGTGGCATTCCCGGTCGACGTCGACAGGCGCACCGGCTGCACACCTTGGTAGGCGCCGCCGGCCGGGTCGGCAACGGGTTGCCGGGGTGCGTTGCCGATCGGCGCACCGCGGTCGACGGTCAGCACCCAGTCCTCTGCGGTCGGCCTCGCCGGGACACTCCAACTGCCGCCGGCAGCTTCCACCCTGGTGCTGATGGGCGTGCGTTGCCCGGTGCGTGGGTTGAACCACGCCGCCGTGTAGTAGTGGTCGGGATCGAGCTTGCGGATCGTGCCTGTCGTCGTACCGGTGCTGGTGAACAGCGCCACGTAGGACCTGTTCTCGTCGCTGGCCAGCACGTTGTCGCCGTTCGCACCGAAGTCGGACCACGCCGCGTCGCCGAACCTGGGCGTGAGCTTCCACCAGTTCAGGCCACGGAAGAACTGCACGCCGTGCGTGAGCTGGTCAGCGGTCTGACGATTCGCCCCCGTGTACCACCACTGGTAGCGCGCGGGCATCTCGTAGTCGGTGCCCGCGTCGATCGGCTCGCCCGGGGCGGAGTACACGTCGTTCCAGACGCCGGCGACACCGTACCCGTAGCCCCGAAGACCCAGCAGGTAAGCCTTGTAGAGCGCACTCAGCGCATGCCTGCTGTCGGTCCAGAAATCCTCGTACGGCGTCTCGTAGGCGAGGCTCGGTTTGCCGGACGCCCAGTACTCGGCGACCTTCCCGAGGTTCCAGCCGTCGCTGTACTGCAACTGGGCGGCGAAGCCGTCATGCCAGGGTTCGGTCGCGAAGCGGGAGTTCGTGACGCTGGTCTGGTCGGAGTTCTCCTGGTGCGGCATCAGCGGCTGGTCGTACGCGTCGGCGGCGTCGAGGGCCTTGATCGCGGCCGTCCACGGCGCCATCGCGTCACCGGCGTACACGCCGTAGAAGTCGTTGTCGATCTCCTGCGCCACGGTCCAGATCACCGGGTACGCGCCGTACCGCGCGTCCCAGTAGCGCGCGACCGCGGCCATGTAGTCCGGCGTCATCACGCCCGGGTTGTCGTGCGGCTGAGCGGCCCAGGCGACCATCGCGTTCGCATGCACGAGCCCGGCGTCCGCGATGTAGGCGAACTTCTTGTCCATCTCCGCGAATCCCGCCAGGTCGTCACCGGTCAGACCGTTGGTGAGATCGGCGGCGGGTTCTTCGTCCGGCCTGGTGTGGCTTCCGCCGTGCGGCTGCCAGATCGGCTCGGACTGGAAGACGGTGAAACCCTGCCCGACGCGCTTGTCCACGACGTACTTGAACTGTGAGTCGACGCCCGGCGCGTTGGAGGTGTCGAAGCGCTCGTGCGGCAGGATCCAGTGCGTGTCGCCGAGGTAGAAGAACGGCGTACCGTCGGCGTGCTGCAGATAGTGCCCGTCCGCACTCGGCTTCAGGAAGCCGTGCTGGTAGATCTCGAGACTCCCCTGGTAGGGAACGGCCCGGACGGAGGCAACGACTCCGTCGAGTCCGGCATCGGTCGAGGAAGTGCGCATCGTCCACACCCCGACTGCCGGTGGCGCGAAGCGGACCTTCCAGGACGAGCCGCCGTCCCAGAACGCCGGCCGCGTGACCACCTGTCCACGCGGTCCACGGAACGTCGCGGTCACCTGCACGTCGGCGAACGGATCGGGGTACGTCGCCTTGGCCGTCAGCCCGATCTCGACCGAGCGCCAGGTCTCGACCGTGTACGACGCGGGTCGCGGACCGGCGGCGGCGGCGGGAACCAGCCCGACGGCACCCAGTGAGACGATCATGAGTAGAGCCAACACCCGGACGAGCTTCGACGGCATGTCAGATCCCTTCCAGTTCGGCGGAAACAGAGGCTTCGTCCGGGTCGCCGTACACGATCAGCTTGACGATCTCCTCGACCGTGCTGTCCGCACGGCGGCGGATGCCGGCGACCCGGCCCAGGTGCATGACCAGAATCCGGTCAGCGGTCTGCCACACCTGCTGGAGGTTGTGGCTGATCAGGATGACCGCCTTGCCCGCGTCGCGCAGGTCGCGGACGAGCCGCAGGACCCGCTCGGACTCCTGGACGCCGAGCGCGGCGGTCGGCTCGTCCATGATCACGATGCCGGCGCCACCGGTCAGGACGCGGGCGATCGCGACGGCCTGCCGCTGCCCGCCGGACAGCAGGTAGACCGGCACCCGGACGGACGGGAGCTGGATCGTCAGCCCGGCCAGGATCCGCTCGGCCTCGCGGTAGATCCGTCGCCGGTCGACGAACGGACCACGCCGGAACTCCCTGCCCAGGAACAGGTTCTGGGCCACGTCCCGGGTGTCGACCAGGGCGAGATCCTGGTACACGGTCGCGATTCCGGCCGCTGCCGCATCCGCGGGCTTGCCGAACGCCACCGGCTGGTCGCGAACCCGCAACTGTCCCTCGGTCAGGTCGTAGACGCCGGAGAGGATCTTGATCAGCGTGCTCTTGCCGGCGCCGTTGTCGCCCACCACCGCGAGCACCTCCCCGGCGTGCAGGTCGAACGACACGTCCTGCAAGGCACGGACATGGCCGAACAGCTTGCCGACGCCGTCGGCGGTCAACACTGCTGCGGTCATCGGGCCCTCCGCCGTTCGCCGATCGCACCCAGGACGACGGCGAGCACGAAGACCGCTCCCCGGGCGAGCTGCTGGTAGTACGAGCTGACCGACAGCAACGTCAGCCCGTTGTTGAGTACGCCGATCACCAGGACGCCGGCGAGAGTGCGCTGGATCCGCCCGGATCCACCGGCGAGCCCGATGCCACCGAGCAGGACTGCCGTGAGTACGTCGAATTCCGCACCGTTCGCGTAGTTCGGACCACCGCTGCTCGACGTCCCGGTGGTGATGATGCCGCCGACGGCCGCGAGGACGCCGGTCGTGACGAACACCCCGGCGTACAACCACTTGGTCCGGATACCGGCGCGCAGCGCGGCGCTCGGGTTGCCTCCGACACCGTAGATGTGCCAGCCCACCGGCGTGAACGTCAGCATCACCCAGCTGACCACGAACACCGCCGCCAGGATCCACACCGTCGTGGGCACACCGAGCGGTCGCAACTGCAGGGCGTCGGGCAGGGCAAGGTTGGTCAGCGGCTTGGTCTGACCACCGGTGCTGATCAGGGCGACTCCGCGCAGCACGATCCCCATCGCCAAAGTCGCGATGATCGAGTTGATGCCGACGCCGACGACGAGCACGCTGTTCGCCAGCCCGATACCCACTCCGACGGCCAGTCCGAGCAGGACGGCAGCCGGCGTACTCCAGCCCAGGCTCTCGATCGCCAGTGACACGACGACGCTGGTGAGCGCGATGTTCGCACCGACAGTGAGGTCGAGCTGGCCGGCGATCAGGGCGATGGTCATCCCCGCCGCCAGTACCCCGGTGACCGCCACCGCGGCGCCCACGTTGAGCAGGTTGCGCTGGGTCAGGAAGTACGGCGAGGCCTGCGAGAAGTAGACGACGAGGACGATCAGCGCGACGTAGATGCCGAGGTCCAGGAACCGGTCGGACAGCCGGCGCCGCCCGGCCCGGCCGGGCTCGGGTGTGGGAGCCGGCCGGAGCAGGCGCCGCGGATTCAGGACCCCCAGGACATCGGTCATCGCTTGCTGTCTTCGGGGTAGAACTGGTCGACGTTCGCCGCCGTCAGGACGCGGTCGACCCGGAACTCCCCGAACGGCTTGCCCATCGCGGTCGCGATCGCGGCCTCGACCCAGTTCCAGCCCTCGGCGTACGGCTGGTAGTCGATCGCGGCGACCAGGATGCCCGCGTTGCTGCGATCGCGGAGCGCCAGCCGGGCGGCACTGTCACCACCGTTGCTGACGGCAAGGATGTCGGCGTCGCGGTTGGCCGCCTTGGCCGCGTTGACCGCGCCGATCACCGGCTCGTCGCCGTAGGAGACGACCAGGACGGCGTCGTTCGGGTGCGCGGTGAGGAAGTCGTTGAAGGTCGACCCGGCCGAAGTCGTCGGGTCCTGGCCCTGTGGGGTGAGCATCTTGGTGTTCGCGGCCGGGATGCCCAACGCGGACTCGGCGCGCGCGAACGCGGCCTTCACCCGGGCGTCGCACGGTCCGCAGTTCGCCGACGTGAGCCCGGCGACCAGGACGTTCTTCCCCTTCCAGGCGCCGGCCATCTTGGCCTTCGCGGCCGCCGTCATCGTGTCGACAGCCAGCGTGCCGACCTGCTGGTCGTCGACGCCGAAGTGCGGCAGGTCCTTGAACGACCCGTCGATCAGGACCAGCTTCACCTTGTCCTGGCGGGCCTGGTTGTAGGTGGCGTCGTTCATCGGCTGCGAGCCGGCGACGTCCGGCATCTTCACGGCCAGCTGCTTGTACTGGTCGAGCTGGGTGTCGTACTTGAAGTTCAGGTCGGCCTGGTCGAGCTCGACCCCGTAGTACTTGGCCGCGGCCTTCATCCCGTCCGACCAGGTGGCGAAGTACGGGTAACTCAGGCCGGGGTTGAGGAAGGCGAGCCGGTACTTCTTCGGCAGCGTCTTCGGCACGGCGAACAGCGGCTGGACCTTGTAGGTCCCGGTGGCCGCCGCGATCTCCGCCGCGGTGTGGGTCGCCGTGGACGCCGTCGTACCGGCGGCGTCCGAGGACCCGTCCGGCTGGTCGCCCGCCGAGCAGGCGGTCACGACAAGGGTCGCGGCGAGGGCGCCGAGGGCCAGCAGGGAACGTCGCGGGCGCATGGGCTCTCCTTGGATCTGGAGGAGTGACTGTTGAAATGTTTCAACACCGGAGCGTAAGGACGGGCCTGATGGTCGTCAAGGCCTCGCCACCAGGGCTGTCCGATCCCGGACACCGATTCTGGACAGCCTTCGAAGCCTCGATCTAGGCTCGATGTTGAAATATTTCAAGGACAGGAGCGTGATCGATGGAACGGCCGAAGGTCCTCGCCTACTACTTCCCCGGCTGGCACCGCGACCGGCGCAACGCCCGCTGGTTCGGCGCGGACTGGGACGAGTGGCAGCTGCTCCGCGCCGCGACACCGCGGTTCGAGGGCCACCGCCAGCCGCGGATCCCGCTCCAGGGGTACGCCGACGAGGCCACACCCGCGGCGGCCGAGGCGCAGATCGACCTCGCCACGCGGTACGGCGTCGACGGCTTCCTGGTCGACTACTACTGGTACGACGACGGGCCCTACCTGCAGGCGGCCCTGGACGAGGGGCTGCTGTCCGCGGCGAACAGCGACGACGTGCAGTTCGCACTGATGTGGGCCAACCACGAACTGCTCGACATCTTCCCGCACGCCGATCCCGCGCAGGGCACGCCGCGCAAGCTCAAGCAGGGCGCGATCGACCGGGCGGCGTTCGAGAAGCTCGGCCGGCACGTCATCGACAACTACTTCTCGCGGCCCAACTACCTGACCGTCGCAGGCAGGCCGTGGTTCTCGATCTACGAGCTCGGCAATCTGATCTGCGGCCTCGGCGGGGTGGAAGCGGCCGTCGACGCGTTGCGATGGTTCGACCAGGAGGCCAAGCGTGCCGGTCATCCGGGGGTGCACTTCGACGCCGTCGTCTGGGGGATCGCCGTCCTGCCGGAGGCCATCACCGTGGACGACCCGCAGCGGCTGATCCGCGAGCTGGGCTTCGCCTCCGCGACGTCGTACGTCTGGGTGCATCACGCCGACGCACGCGACTTCGACTTCCCCGTGGCCAACATCGGACCGATGCGGGAGGCGGCCTTCGCGGAGTACGAGAAGTTCGCCGCGGAGCTCGACGTGCCGTTCTACCCGAACGTGACCGTCGGGTGGGACGCGTCGCCGCGCACCGATCAGGCGGCGCCCTTCGATCGCGGCGGATATCCGTGGACGCCGGTGTGGGACTCGACTCCCGCGGACTTCCGGGACGGGCTGCTGGCGGCGAAGGACTTCCTGCAGCGGCATCGGCCGCCGGCACCGATCGTCACGGTCAACGCCTGGAACGAGTGGACCGAAGGGTCGGCGCTGCTGCCCGACACCCACCACCGCTACGCCTTCCTAGAGATGATCCTGGAGGTGTTCGGTCGTTAGGATGGGCTGTTTCCGGGCCGGCCGACGTTCGGGGTGGTAGTGGCGAGAAGCGTGACGATCAAGGACGTGGCGGCGCTCGCCGGCGTCTCGCTCGGAACCGTGTCGAACTATCTCAATGGCACCAGGACGGTCTCCCCGGACACCAGGACCCGGATCGAGCGGGCGATCGAGGTGACCCGGTACGTCCCGAACCGCGCGGTCCGCACACTGCGCGGCAACCGCACGCACACGGTCGGTCTACTGGTACCGGACGCGGGTAACCCGTTCTTCACCGAGATCGCCCGCGGCGTCGAGGATGCGGCCCGCGGCCGCGGCGACGTACTGGTCTACTGCGACACCGCCGGCGACCCGGAGCGGCAGTCGCTGTACATCCGCCGGCTGGCGGAGATGCGGGTCGGCGGCCTGGTCATCTCCGCCACCGCCTCGATGCCACCGGACCTCGGCGATCTCGAGGCGGTCGGGACACCGATCGTCGTGGTCGGCGGTGAGGAGATGGCGCTGAGTACGTCGCGGGTCACCTTCGACCACCACCTCGGCGGCAAGCTCGCGATGCGGCACGTACTGGACCTCGGGCACCGGCAGGTCCTGTACGCCGGTGGGCCGGGTGGTGAGCTCGTCGTACAGGCGCGCTACCAGGGCGCGCTCGCCGCCCTCGACGAACGCGGCCTGGACCATGCCCTGCTGCACCGCGTCGACGCAACCGGCCGGAGCGTACGCGAGCGCAGCGAGCTGGCCGACGAGATCATGGCGATGCGGCCGCGGCCGACGGCCGTCCTGTGCGGCAACGACCTGATCGCGATCGCGATCGTCAACACGCTGATCCGCCGGGGCTGGTCGGTCCCCGGCGACATCGCGATCGTCGGGTACGACGACATCAGCGACGCGCAACTGGCCGTCGTACCGCTGACGACCGTACGGCAACCGGCGTACGAGATCGGGACGTCGGCCGCCAAGCTGCTGTTCGAGCGCGCTGACGACCCGGCGACACCGCATCGCGAGATCAGCTTCGTACCGGAACTGGTGGTCCGGGAGTCGTCCAGGGACTGACGAGGGACCGGGTCCCTCGCGTGGGTGAGGTCCACCGAGCCCCTGAACACCTAGGGTTCCGCACATGGATGTCGTGGTCGCAGGGGTGTTCAGCCTCGCCATCTTCATGGTGATCTTCGTGCCGGTCGCGCAGCGGTTGCTCGGGGTGCGCTTCGGCCTGCTCCGGATGGCGCTGGGCGCCGCGCTCACACTGACGGTGTTCAGTCCGATCGCCAACGCCCTGGTCGGTCCGGGACCGTTCGAGGGCTCGAACGGCGTCGCGGTGGCGTTCCTGGCCCTGACCGCGGTGTGTTCGATGCTGGCCGGGCTGGTGTTCCTCGTCCTGTCCGAGGCGCTGGTGCCGACCGGTTCATTGCCGCGGCTCCGGGATCTGCGGCGGGATCTGACCGGCCGGATCGCCCGGACCCGGCGCTACCTGCAGATCCTCCGGATCGCGATCCGGCACGGCCTCGGGCCGTACCTGCGTGGCCGGCGCCGCCCCGGCCGGGAGAACGCCGCCGGCCAGGCGGAGCTGGCCCGATCGCTGCGGCTCGCCCTGGACGAGGCCGGCGTCACCTTCGTCAAGCTTGGTCAGGTGCTGTCCACCCGGAGCGATGTCATCCCGCCCTCGGTCGCCACCGAGCTGAGTCGCCTGCAGGACCAGGCCTCTCCCACCCCCTGGCCGCAGATCGAGCAGGTCATCACCGAAGAGCTCGGAGCCCCACCCCACCAGGTGTACGCCGACTTCGACACCGAACCACTCGCGGCCGCCTCGGTCGCCCAGGTCCACACCGCCCGGCTGCGCACGCCCGACGGTCCGCGGGTGGTCGTGAAGGTCCAGCGCCCCGGTATCGACTCGATCGTCGAGCGGGACCTCGACATCGTCCGCAGGCTCGCCCGGTTGCTCGAGCGGAACACCGACTGGGGCCGGTCGATGGGCGTCCGCGCCCTCGCCGACGGGTTCGCCGAGGCGATGCGCGAGGAGCTCGACTTCACCGTCGAGGCCGGCAACATGACCGCGGTCGCGGGCGGCCAATCAGTTGCCTCCACCAACGAACTGGTCGTGCCCGAGCTCTACCCGCAGCAGTCGACCCATCGGGTCCTGACCATGCAGCGGCTGGACGGCATCGGCCTGGGCGGCGCCGCGACGGCGATCGCCGAGCGCGGCCTGGATGCGGCCCGGCTGGGCCGGGTGCTGTTCGACTGCCTGCTCGGCCAGGTCGCGATCGACGGGGTCTTCCACGCCGACCCGCATCCGGGCAACTTCCTGCTCCTGACCGACGGCCGGATCGGCATGCTCGACCTCGGCTCGGTCGGCCGGCTGGATCCGGCCACCCGCGAGGCGCTGCAGCGGTTCCTGCTCGCGATCGACCACGGTGACGCGGTCGCCGCGACCGACGCACTGCTGGAGATCGTCTACCGCCCGGACGTGATCGACGAGCGCAGCCTGGAGCGCGCCGTCGGCCAGTTCATGACCCGCCACCTCGCTGCCGGGGTGTCGCTCGGGCCTGCCATGTTCAACGATCTGTTCGCGATCATCACCACGCACGACCTCGGTGTACCGCCGGAGGTGGCCGCGGTCTTCCGGGCGCTGGCGACGATCGAGGGCACCATCTCGCGGATCTCCCCGGGCTTCGACCTCGTTGCCGCGTCCCGCCAGTTCGCCGCCGCCCATGTCACCGATCGCCTTGCGCCAGAGGCGTTGCGTCGTACGGCGAGCGAGGAACTCGCCTCGTTGCTGCCGATGTTGCGCCGGTTGCCGCGGCGGATCGACCGGATCGCGGCGGCAGCGGAGAGCGGGCGGCTGGGGCTCAACGTACGGCTGTTCGCCGATGACCGGGACCGGCGGCACATCACCGGCCTGTTGCATCAGACCCTGCTCGTGATCCTCGGCGCCACCGCGGGCCTGATGGCGGTGCTGTTGCTGGGTACGCCGGGCGGACCGAAGGTGACCGCGTCGATGAGCCTGTTCCAGCTGTTCGGCTACAACCTGCTGGTGATCAGCGCGGTGCTCGTACTGCGCGTCCTGGTGCTGGTCTTCCGGCTCCCGGACGGCCGTCGTACCTGAAGCCGCTTGACCTCAAGTGCGCTTGAACCTTGAGCATTGCGGTCATGACTGCGACCGCCTCCACCGGCAGCGACCCCGTGACCCGTGAGCGCCTCTTCAGCGGCCGCCACCTACCGCTCGTGCTGGGAGTGATCGGACTCGTCACTCTCGGCGCGTTCGAGAACCGCGCGGTCGGTACGGCGTTGCCCACGATGGTCCGGGAGTTCGACGCACTCGGCAGCTTCGGGCTGGCGAACGCCGCACCGAACGCGAGCTACCTGATCTCGCTCGCGATCGCCGGGCTGTGGTCCGACCGGCGCGGCCCGATCCCGACACTGCGCACCGGCGCGATCGCCTTCACCCTTGCGCAGTTGCTCGTCGGCACCGCGACGGGGATGCCGATGGTCGTCGCCGGCCGGCTCCTCAGTGGCCTGGCCGAGGGACTGCTGGACGTCTCGCTGATGGTGCTGGTCGCCCGCGCGCTGCCCGCCGTACTGCGGCCGCGGATGTTCTCGTTGTTCGCGGCGATGTGGATCCTGCCGTCGGTTCTCGGTCCGGTGCTGACCGGTCTGGTGACCGAGCAGTTCGGGTGGCGATGGGTGTTCCTGGGTGCCGTCGTACTGCTGGTGCCGAGCTGGATGCTGCTCGGCCCCGCGATGCGCATGTCGCTGCGGACGCCCGCGCCGGAGCGCAGTGCCGAGGATGCGGCCGAGCTGGAGGCTTGGCGGGCCGCGCTCCCCTGGGCGCTCGCCGCGTCGGTCGCGCTGTTCTCGATGACGCTGGCCGGTGACCACTTGGAGGCGCACCCGGTGATCTGCGGCATCGCGATCCCGGTGGCATTGGTGGTGCTCGGGCTGGCCGCCGTTCGGGTGATGCCGAAGGGGACGTTCGTCGTACGGCGCGGCTTCCCGGCGGTGGTCGCGGTCCGCGCTCTCGGCGGGGCGGGGTTCACCGTAGTGAGCGCGTACCTGCCGCTGCTGCTCACGCTGCTCCACGACTTCAGCCCGTCGAAGGCCGGCGTGACGCTGTCGATCACCGGGGTGAGCTGGGCGTTCGGGTCGTGGCTGCAGGGTCGGGAGCATGGCATCCAGCGGGTGAACGTACTGCGGGCCGGGCTCGCGTTCATGACGGTCGGACTGGGGATCACGTCCCTGCTGGTCTGGACCGACGCGACCCCCTGGATCGGCCTGATCGGCTGGACAGCAGCCGGGGTCGGGATGGGCCTGAGCACGTCGAGTCTGTCGGTGCTCACGCTGGACCTGTCGGATCAGAACAACTCGGGTCGCAACAGCAGCGCCGCCCAGATGGCGAGCACGATGAGCATCGCGGCCGGCCTGGCAGTCAGCGGCACCCTCCTCGCACTGAACTCCGCTGACCCGCAACCCTGGGTCTTCGGCGCCATCATCACCGCCGGCGCGCTCCTCGCCCTCCTCGCCTTCTGCACCGCCACCCGTGTCCGCACCTAGTACGCGCTCTCCGGGCGGATGGACTCACAGCGGCGAAGGGGATCGAGGCGCCGCGCCGTGTGCTGATGGGTCTAGAGTGACGGCATGGCTGAGCTGCTGACCGACGACCAGATCGATCTCGCGATCCGCGACCACCTGCCGCAGTGGAAGGTCGTGGACAACGAGCTGGTCCGCAGCGTGACGAAGGAAGCGTTCCTGGACGGCATCCGGCTGGTCGCGACGGTCGCGCAGCTGGCCGAGTCGATGAACCACCACCCGGACATCGACATCCGCTACACCACGGTCACCTTTCGGGTCAGCAGCCACGAGGCCGGCGGCATCACCGAGGACGACCTGGTGCTGGCCCGGCACATCGACACCGCGGCGGGCTGACCGCTTTACGTCATGGCGGTTCTCGGTCAGGCGGGACCCCTGGCTCAGCACCGCGGCAGGCACTTACACATGAGGGCATGACCTCACGCCGCCTCGCCCTCGGAACCGCCGCCCTCCTCCTGACCTCCCTCGGATCGGCCCTGCCCGCCGACGCCTCCTTCACCACGCCGGGGTGGTCCTGGAACCGCCCACACTGCGACACCGTGTACGGCGACGGATCGGTGACGATCACCGAGTCCGACGGCAAGGTGCTCGCGCCGACGACGGGCAAACTGCGCCCGGTCACGTACGCGAAGGTCGCCGCGCTGCAGGAACCGAACACCCTGATCACCATCGGCCAGCACCTCATCCAGCGGTCCAGCGACGCTGGTTGCAGCTGGCAACTACTCGACAAGACGCCCGGCGACCTCAGTACGTACGACGTCCAGCCGGGCCCGGGCGACACGGCGTACATCTACAGCGTGAACGACCAGCCGATCCACCGGGTGAAAGGCGGCGCGGTCACCACGGTCCAGGGACCGGTGAACGGCGACGGACTGGCCGCGTTGTCCTCCGAGCCCGGCCGACTGCGCGTCGTCGCGGGCGACGGCCAGCTCTACGACTCGTACGACGACGGCGTCACCTGGGCGTGGACCGGCGTACTGCCGGCGCGGAATCTCTTCGCGTACGACGCGGTGATCGATCCGCGGAACCCCGACCACGTCGTCGTCGGCGTGATGTCGGACGGCGTCTACGTCACGTTCGACGGCGGCCGCAGCTGGACCCGGTCGCGGCCGGTGGAGCGGGTGAACGCGTTCAGCCTGGCGATGTCGCCGGCCGACCCGTCGAAGGTCTGGGTCGAGGGGTACGACCGGGACCGTGCGACGCGGTTCATCTGGGAGTCGGCGGACGGCGGGCTGAAGTTCCGCGAGGTGCTGGACCAGAGTCGCGCGACGCCGATCAACGGCAACCGGATGTGGGGCAGCCCGGCCGACCCGGATCTGCTCTACTTCAGCTACGGCACGTCGTTCGCCGGCTTCGGCGCCGACCTGTACCGCTTCCGCCCGTCCACCGGCGAGCTGTCCAAACAGCACAACCGCAACGACGGCATCCCGTCGGTGGCCTTCAACCCGTCCGACCCGAACATCCTCTATCTGGGGTTGGCGGAAGAACGCTGACGCAGGCCGACCAGAACTCCCTCGGTGTCGCGCAGGTAGCAGAGCCGGCCGACACCGGGCAGTTCCTGGATCTCGCCCTCCGGGCTGCCGCCCGCACCGCGGGCGGCGTCCAGCGTCGCCTCGAGGTCGTCGACCTCGATCCACGCGATCGTGGGCTGCTCCTGGTAGCGGCTGCTCATGATCGCGCCGTCGATCCCCTCCCCCGCGCCGGTCTGCGCGAGCAGATAGCCCTCGGGCACCGGCGCCGGCGTCACCTGCCAGCCGAACACCTTGGTGTAGAACTCGGCGGCCCGGTCGTGGTCGGTGGCGACGAGTTCGACGTGGACGATGCGTCCCATGGCGGATCCTTTCCGGTCGGTTCGGATCCGATCCTCACCCGCCGGGCCGCGCGCCGTCTTGGACGGATCTTCCATGCATGAGCGCGGCGATCCCGTTCTGCACCGCGCGGAACGCGCTCGCGCTGACCCCCGTGTACCGCTTGAAGTCGCGAGCCGCGTGCGCCTGGTCGTAGTACCCGTGCAGCGCCGAGAGCGTCGCGGCCGCGTCTCCTCCGATCAACCCGCCGGCGAAGTGGTAGTACCGGATGATCTCGGCGTACTGCTTCGGCCCGATCCCGAGGCTGCGCGTGAACACCCGATAGAGCGTGCTGTACGACGTTCCAGTGGCAGCGGCGACGTCCGCGACGGTCGTCCGGCCATGAGCCTCGTCGATCACGCCGACCGCCTGCTCGACCAGCGGCAGAGAAGGTACCTCGGTCAACCGGGGCCTCAGGAAAGCAGCTAGCCGGTCCGCGCGGGTCGGGCCGAACGGCTCTCCACGCAGCTCCTCGACCAGGGCAGCCGTCGTACTGTCGCCGACCCAGTCGGAGAACTGCAGTACGCCGTCCACCAGCCGGTCGTCACGGCCGAGCGCAGCCATCCCCCACGGCTTGAACTCCACCCCCGCATAGCTCGACGTACCGGTCTGGCCGATCACCTGTGGGCGGGTCATGATCCCGAACACCGACGCGGTGTTGGGCCACTCGGTGAGCGTCAGCGGGTCGTGCCGGGTCCCCGCTTCGGCGAGGGCGATCGCGAGGCCGGGACGGCCGTTCGGGATCAGGATGTCCTGCCGCAGCGAGGCCAGCGGCGGTGACTCGACCAGCCAGACATGCTCGAGCAGATCGCGCAGGTCCGCCGGCGGTGCGAACCGCTGATAGGTGACCACGGGTTAGATCGTAAGTCTCTGGCTCCATCGGAATCGGATACGGTTGCCGAGTGACAACAGTCGACGAGTACCGCCTGCTCGGATTCAGCGACGAGGACCGCGAGGCCACCGAAGCGTTCGTTCCGGACCGCGAGGCGGTCGACACACTGGCCCAGCAACTGCGCGCCGCGATCGGCAAGTTCGAGGACGAGCCGGAGCTGCAGATGCCCGAGGATCCGCGGAACACGGTCCAGGCGTTGCTCCAGACCGTGCCGGACATCCGGCGCTTCCATTCCGAGCTGGGGATCAGCGACGAGATCAGCTGGGCGACCCTCTCGGATCTCGGTCAGCAGCTCAAGGTCCATCGCCGGACCTTCGGCAGCTACGGCATGGAGACGCACTGGTGGCTGCGGATCCACTGGGCCGGGCAGATCTACGCGCTCGGGCGGCTGCAGTTCCAGCTGTACCAGGTCCCGGCGGACAACCCGGTCCCGGGCACCGAGCCCGGTGAGTGGGTGCTCAACGTGCACATCCCGGAGTGGGGTCCGCTGACACCGGAGGCGGTCGACGACAGCTTCGCGCAGGCGCGTGAGTTCTTCCCGCGGTACTTCCCGCAGTACCCGGTGAAGACCGCGATCCTGTGGTCGTGGCTGATCGATCCGTACCTGCTGGACAACCTGGCCCCGGACTCGAACATGGTCCGGTTCGGCCGCCGGTTCACGCCGTACGGCAAGCCGACCGACGCCCAGGACAGCGCGATCTTCTTCACCTTCCGCCACCATGGCACCGACACGCTGGACGAGCTGCCGCAGGACACCTCGCTGCAGCGGCTGGTGGTCAGCCGGATCAAGGCCGGTGGCACCTGGCAGAGCGCGTTCGGCTACCTCCGTCTCTGAGCCGTCTCAGGACGATTTCGGTACGCCGTACCTCGTCAGCCAGCCGACCAGCTCGCGGTTGCTGACGCAGCGGACGTCGGGCTGCATGCAGGTCTCCTGGACGAAGGTGGTCAGCGCATCGGAGTAGACGCTGTTGTTCCACCGGTTGAAGTGGTTGCCGAGGAACAGCGGCGGATTGCCGTTCGCCCGTGACTGCGCCAGAGCCTGGCGGTAGGTGGCGAGCACCTGTGCCCGGTAGGCGGGCGCCTGGGCGACCGGCGCCTTCTTCGCACCGGTCTGGCTGAACCAGAGGTTGTAGTCCATTGTCAGCGTCTTCTTGCTGGTCCCGGCCAGCGTGACCGACTCCAGCGGGAAGTCCCAGACGCCGTTCACCCTCTTCGGCCAGGCGATGTACCCGGGCGCGGAGGCGTCGTACAGCATGCCGCGCTGCGCCATCGCGAGCCGGTACGCCGGCCGGTTGCCCTCGAGACACGGTGTCCGCATCCCCTTGACCGTGGCCGGGTCGAACGGCGGTACGAGGGGCTTCCCGGCGGCCAGCGACGGTCCGGTCCGCACCATCCGGTCGAACGCGTTCAGCTCGGCGGTCCACTGCGCCGTCGTCCAGCGACCGACCCCGGTCGCCCCACAGAAGTGACCGTTCCCGTGCGTCCCGATCTCGTGCCCCTCCGCGATCGCCTGCCGCAGCACCGTCGTCCGGCCGAGCACACTGGCCGTATCACCCCAGCCGATGTCGGAAGCGCCGGGCTTGCGGTACGGCGGCTTGTAGTCGGTGCGATGTGATCCCGGGTAGAGGTACGGGCCGGACAGGAAGAACGTCATCCGGGCGTTGACCTGCTTGGCCACCGCCCGCCAGTGCGACCAGAGCGCGAGATCGCCGGCGCCGTCGAACGAGACCACCACGAACAGCGGCGGCTTGCCGTCACGGAGCCGGGCCGGGAACAACCTGGTCACCGGGGCCGCGTCCGCGAGATTGCGCCCGGCCGTCTTCGTGGGCGTCGGCGTGGGCTTCGCAGTTGGCTTCGGGGTGGCCGACGGTGTCTTCGTCGGCGCGGTGGGTCTCTGGGTGGGATCGCTCGGCGACGGCGCGCCCTCGAGTGGGACATCCGCACATCCGGCCAGCAACGCCGCCATGACCGCTGCGGCGCCGAGGAGGTTCGCCCCAGGCCTCACCACCCCCCTACTGACGCACGCCCGGGCGGGAACGTTGGCCCGGGACACGCACTCGCGCGGAAACCCGGGGGACGATCGTTAGCCGGCTGTGACCTTGGCTGCGCGGCGCTTGACCGCGATCCGGCGCGAAGTCTCGATCACCAGGCCGATCACGAAGGCCAGGCTGAGGCTGAACGCGAGCGCCTTCAGCGAGTCGTGCGCGAAGGCGTCGCCACCGAGGTAGCCGAGCAGAGCGACGTACGTGTAGGCGACCGTCACGCCGGCGATGGTGAAGATGATGAACTTGCGGAACGAGTACCTGGTCGCGCCCGCGGTGAGGGTCGCGACCATCCGCGCTCCGGGGATGTAGCGCACCGTCATCAGGATCAGCCCGCCGCGGGAGTGCAGCGCGGCCGAGACTTTGTCGTACAGCGCCTGTCTGCGGGCCTGGCGCTTCATCCAGCGGTGCAGCATCGGCCCGGAGCCGCGGCCCATGAAGTAGCAGGCGGACTCTCCGATCACCGATCCGAGCATCGCCAGCACGATCACGAGCAGCAGGTTCTGGTGCCCGGCCGCGGCGGCCATACCGGCCGTGACCACGAGGCCCTCGCTGGGAACCACCGGGAAAACCGCGTCGACCGCGGCGGCCACGAAAAGGATCAGCAGAAGCCAATGTGAGGCCATTGCAACGCCGAGCAGGTGCCGCACGACCTCCATCAACTCTGTCACCCGGGTAAGGATGCCATCTCTGACCAAACCCACCACAATCCCAAGCGTGTGATTCAGGCCCGGTTCACCGGATGTTCAGCGCCGGCGGCCGGGTGTGGTCGGAGCAGTACGGGCAGTTCGCGGATGCCGTTCATCAGCAGGCTGGCGGCGCGGTCCGGATCCTGTTCCGGTGCGGCCAGGCGCAGGTCCGGGAAGCGGTCGAACAGCATTCCCAGCGCGATCCGGCCCTCCAGCCGCGCCAGCGGTGCACCGAGGCAGTGGTGGATGCCGTGCCCGAACGCGAGATGGGCATTCTCCGGTCGGGTGATGTCCAACTCGTCCGGGCGGTCCGTCTTCCGGCCGTCGCGATTGGCGGGCAGCAGGGCGAACACGATCACCTCGCCCGCCTCGATCCGTGATCCGGCGATCTCGATCGGCGCCTGCGCGACGTACGGGATCGCGGCCTGCAGCGGGCCGTCGTACCGGAGGATCTCCTCGACGGCGGCCGGCAGACGCTCGGGCTCGGCCTTCAGCAGGGCGAGTTGGTCCGGGTGCCGCAGCAGCGCGTGCACACCGTTGGTGATCATGTTCACCGTCGTCTCGTGGCCTGCTGCCAGGAGCAGGAAGATCATCGAGGTGAGCTCGTCCTCGCTCAGCCGGTCGCCGCCGTCGCTGGCCTCGATCAGGGCCGACAGCAGGTCGTCGGCCGGTGCCTCGCGCTTCTCCTCGATCAGGCCGCGGATGAATCCGACCAGCGCCCCGGCCGCCTCGATGTACTCATCCGGTGTGTGCACTGTCGCGTTCACCGCGACCGACGACCAGCGGCGGAACTCCTCGCGGTCGCGCATCGGGATGCCGATCAGCTCGCAGATCACGGTGATCGGCAGCGGGTAGCTGTACGCGTCGACCAGGTCCACTCCGTCACCGGCCGCGGCCATCTCGTCGAGCAGGCCGGCCGCGATCTCGCGGATCCGTGGCTCCAGGCCCTCGATCCGCCGGCGGGTGAACGCCGCGGTGACGAGCTTGCGCAGCCGGGTGTGGTCAGGCGGGTTGACGACCAGCATGTGCTGCTCGGTCGCGTTCACCAGTTCGGCCGTGATCTGGTCGCGGTGCGGACCGTCCATCGGCGATCGCACGACGTCCGGATGCGCGAGCAGCGCCCGGGTCTCGGCGTACCCGGTGATCAGCCAGACGGGAACGCCGGTGAAGAGCATCAGATGCGTCAACGGGCCCTTGGCCGCCAGTTCGGCGAACCCTTGGTGGCGGGCGATCCCACTGCTCACGATGAACGGCTGCGTCACACGCATCAGCCTACGTTCGGAACGGACCGGACTTCAGCTGCTCCGCGAGCTCGGTGCGGGAATGGATGCCGAGCTTCGCGTAGACCTTGCGGAGGTGGTACTCGACGGTCTTGGGGCTGAGGAACAGCCTGGCCGCCGCCTCCCTGATGCTCTGCCCGTCGGCCAGTAGCAACGCGATCTGCCGCTCCTGCGGCGTCAACTCGTCCGCAGTGCTCGGCACTCTGCGTCGCGCGGTCTCCCCGGTCGCCTTCAGCTCCGTCGCGGCCTGGTCAGCCCATCCCGCCGCGCCCAGTGCGTCGAACGCCTCCACGGCGAGCCTGAGCTGCGCCCGCGCATCCACCCGCCGTCTCGCACGCCGCAGCCACGCGCCGTACGCCAGTCGCGTCCGAGCCGCCTCGAACACATCGAGGGTCTCCGCGTGCCAAGCGAGCGCTTGCCTGAAGTCCTGCTCGTTCTCTCCGACCACACCGCGTGCCCTGGCCGCCCGCGCCAGCGACCACGGCTGTCCCTTCGCCTCCGCCAGGACGGTGTGCTCCTGCGCCACGCGCTCAGCGTCCTCAGTCCGGCCCAGCCGTCGATAGACCTCCGCCAGCTCCGGTGCCGGAGACAGGTCAGGATCCTTGAGACCGTTGGCAGCCAGTACGTCGACCAACCGCTCGTACTGCGGCAGCGCCAGAGCCGGAGCGCCACGGCCCAGCTCCAGGTCTCCCAGCGCGAACAGCGACCACAGCGTGCCGAGGTGGATCTCCCGCTCCGCACAGATCCGCAAGCACTCGATGGCGAGGTCCTGACCCTCGGCACGACCTTGGTGCGACGACAACCAGGCCAGTCCGGCCAGATTCATCGCCAGCTCCGTCATCTGTCCGGTCTCGCGGGACAGCCGGATCCCCTCGTCGTACGCCGCCATCGCGTCGGTCCAACGGTCGGTCGTCGCATCGTCACGGGCCAGCACGAACAGCAGACCGGGGAGCGTGCCGAGAGCGACCTGCTCCCGCCGTTCCAGCATGGCCTGCTGCAGCAGCCCCCGACCGGTGCCACTCTCTCGGAGGAACAGCGCGGCGAGGACCATCCACACCTGCCGCCGTCGATCCCGATCCAGCTCGACCGACGGCGCCATCGCGACCGCGGCCCGGATCTGGCTCGTTCCTCCTTGCCCAGCGAGGACCTTGGCGACGCCACTGGCGAGCATGCCCATGATGCGTGGACCGGGCCGCTCGACGCTGGGGAGCAAGCGGTCGATGTGGTGCGCCAGCTCCAGGCCTGCCGCCGCGTCGCACATCCGGAGGCAGGCACCGACCGCGTCGGCGAGCAGTCCGATCGCCACAGCCGGGTCCTCACACTCGGCCGCCGCGGCGGCGAGGATGTCGCGGGCCCGGCTCGGGGATCCACACTTGACCGCGATGTCGCCGCGAACCTCCTGCGCCCCTATCCGGACCTGCAATGGTGGCTGGAGTGCCAACGCGTCGTCGAGCAAGGAGTCTGCCCGGTCTGCCAGTCCGGCCGACCAGGCCGCCTCTCCCGCCGCGACGAGTCTGACTGCCCGGTCATGCAGTCCCTCGGACAGGCGTGCTGCGCGCTCGTAGGCCGTGGCCGCGACGGCATGCGCACCACGACCGGCGGCATGTTCGGCCGCGGCATCCAACCCGGCTGCTACCTGGTCATCGGTGCCCAGCACAGCCTCGGACAGGTGCCAGGCCCGTTTGTCCGCGTCCCCCGTGACCCGAGCGACCGCCCGGTGCGCAGTACGACGCTCTGCCGGCCCCGCACTGGCGTAGATCGCCGAACGCACCAGCGGATGCCGGAACTGGACCTCGCCGTCGCGGATGGCGACCAGCGCAGCCGTCTCGGCCTCCTGCAATGCTGCGACGTCCACACCGAGCTCCTGGCAGGCTTTCGAGACCGCACCGAGTTCGCTGTCATCCAGTGCGGCCACCAGCAGCGCAGTACGTGCGTCCGAGCTGAGCCGGTTTGCCCTTGTGGTAAAGGCTTCTGCGATCAGCTCCGGCACCGGGAGAGGCGCACCCGGCGGCATGCGGTGGAGGTGGTCCTGGTCGGCGGCGAGCTCGAGCAGTGCCAGCGGGTTGCCCGCCACCGTGCTGTGCAGTTGCTCGACCAGCTCGCTCGGCAGGCCGCGCAAGATCGCCTGGGCGGCCTCGAGCGGAACGCCGGCAAGGTGGAGCATCGGAAGATCCGCCTCGGCGAGTGGATGCTGCTCCTGCGCGCGGGCGGCGATCAGCAGCACGATCGGATCGGCGACCAACCGCCGCGCCGCGAACAGCAGCGCCTCCGCGGACGGCCGGTCCAGCAGATGTGCGTCGTCGACGATCAGGGCCAGCGGCGCCTCTTCGGCGTACCGGCAGATCAGGCTGAGCGTTGCCGCTCCGACGGCGAACCGATCAGCTGTGGTGGCCGGCCCGAGTGCCAGCGCGGAGGCCAGCGCCGACCGCTGCGGGCCGGGGATGCGATCGATGCCGGCGAGTGCGGGCCGGAGCAATTGGAGCAGGGCGCCGAACGGGAGTTCGCGTTCGGCCTCGGTACCGCGAGCCCGCAGGATCCGCAGTCCCCGGGCCGTCGCGGCAGCTTCGTCCAGGAGGGTTGTCTTGCCGATGCCGGGTTCGCCGGTGACGAGCAGCACTCCGGCGGTGCCGACCCGCGCCCCCGCGACCAGTTGCTCGATCACCCGGCGCTCCGCCTCCCGCCCGATGAGCATGTTTGGCAGTGTGCACCAGGTGCCCCACCTGATGCGATGGCCGGGACGCGCTACCTAGGTTCGCCGTACAACCTAAGGGGGCACAAGCAAATGACTGTTGCAATCGACAGCGACAAGCTGATGGGGTTCGTCTTCCGGGCGGTGGACGAGGTGGGGGCGACGCTGAACGCGGCGCTGGTCGTGATGGGCGACCGGCTCGGCTACTACCAGGCACTCGCCGACCACGGTCCGACGACGCCGAGCGAGCTGGCCGAGCGGACCAGCACCAGCGAGCGATACGCGCGGGAGTGGCTCAACGCGCAGGCAGCCGGCGGCTTCGTCGAGTACGACCCGGACAGCGGCCGGTACACACTGCCGCCGGAGCAGGCCGTGGCGATGACGGACCCGGAGAGTCCGGCGTACCTGCCGGGCTTCTTCCAGATCGCGCTGGGCACGGTGCAGCACACCACGGAGATGATCGAGGCGGCTCGCAGCGGCGCGGGTATCGGCTGGCACGAGCGCACCTCGGACGTCCATGTCGGCTGCGAGCGGTTCTTCCGGCCGTCGTACAACGCGAACCTGCTGACCAGTTGGCTGCCCGCGCTGGACGGCGTGGTGGCGAAGCTGGAGCGCGGGGCGACGGTGGCCGACATCGGCTGCGGGCACGGCGCGTCCACGATCCTGATGGCGAACGCGTTCCCGCACTCGACGTTCGTCGGTTCGGACTACCACCAGGAGTCGATCGAGACCGCCCGGCTACGCGCGGCCGAGGCCGGCCTCGGCGAGCGGGTGTCCTTCGAGGTGGCTCCCGCCGCCGGATTCAGCGGGTCCGGCTACGACCTCGTCACGACCTTCGACGCGTTGCACGACATGGGCGACCCGGTCGGTGCGGCCCGTCATGTGCGGGAGGCGCTGGCACCCGACGGCACCTGGATGTTGGTGGAGCCAATGGCCGGCGACAAGGTCGAGGACAACCTGAACCCGGTCGGACGTGCGTACTACGGCTTCTCCACGCTGCTATGTACGCCGGCGTCCCTCTCGCAACCGGTCGGACTGGCCCTCGGTACCCAGGCCGGCCCGGCCCGGATCCAGGACGTCACCACCGCGGCCGGGTTCACCAGGTTCCGCACGGTCGCGCAGACGCCGTTCAACCTGGTCTTCGAGGTTCGGCCCTGACCGCTCGCCCTTGACAAACAGTTCACCAGTTGGTGAAGTATCTGCGTGCTGACGACGACCTTCGGTGCGCTCGCGGACCCGACCCGGCTGGCGATCGTGAGCCGGCTGAGCCGGGGCGACGCGACCATGGGGGAGCTCGCGGAGCCGCACCGGATCACCTTGCCCGCGATGACCAAGCACGTCGGAGTG
Organism: Kribbella sp. NPDC049227; assembly: GCF_043197265.1. NCBI lineage: Bacteria > Bacillati > Actinomycetota > Actinomycetes > Propionibacteriales > Kribbellaceae > Kribbella > Kribbella sp. NPDC049227. The sequence continues at coordinate 138,071 of NZ_JBICST010000001.1, forward strand.
CTGGTCGACGCGGGCCTGGTGAGCCGGCGCAAGGTCGGCCGGACCGTGGTGTGCACGATCCGGCCGGAGGCGTTCACGGAGGTCGAGCAGTGGCTCGGCGACCTGACGGCGTACTGGCACAGCACGGTCGACCGACTGGAAGAACTGCTGCGAGGAGGCGGGGATGGGACCTGACATCCGGATCGACAGGGTGCTGCCGGCAACTATCGGGAGGGTGTACGACGCCTGGACCCGGGTGGAGCTGCTGACGCAGTGGTACTGCCCGAACCCTGACCTGGAGTTGAAGGTGCAGGCCGACGTACGGGTCGGGGGTGACTACGTGGTCGAGATGGGACCGCATGTCGTCCGCGGCACGTACCTCGAGGTCGAGCCGCCGCACCGGCTGGCGTTCAGCTGGAAGTGGGACGGCACCGAGGACGAGCCGACCCGGGTGGAGGTCGAGCTGACCGAGGTCGCCGACGGCACTCGGATGCTGCTCATCCACAGCGGCTTCGCCACCGACGAGGACGCGGCGAACCACCGGATGGGCTGGGAGCCCGAGATGGGCCGGCTGGCCACTCTCCTCGACTCCCGACCGGCCGCCACCAGCCGGTAAAAGGTCGAGCCCCGGGCGGCAACCCGGGGCTCAGGCGGATGGATGGACAGTTGGCGTATCAGCTGCCGGACTTGCGCCGGAATTGGCGCCTCTGCTTGTCGTTGTGCGCCTCGCCGACGCCCTCACGCCGCGTCCCGGACCCCGGGTGCGCGTTGTTGTGGGCGTTCTTCTTCTCGAGCGCCTCCCGGAACTTCTTCTGCAGATCGTCCGCCGGCTCGCTGGACTTGTCGCTCATACCGTCTCCTTCACAAACCGTCAGGCGTACACACCCCACGCTAACCAACTGTGACGACACCCGCGAGGGGATTACCGTCACAGCACTCCCGCCGGGCCTGTCGCCCGCGTCACGTCACCCTTCGCTCACCGCGGACGGGCAGCCAGGCTGACCGCAGTCCTCGGACTCGGAGACCTCACCGTTGAGGTCGTGTTCGTAGGCGTAGTGGAAGCAGTCCCAGTGCATCCGCTCGAACACCTCGTAGTCGTCGCGGCTGGACTCCACCTGCTCGCCGCAGCGCATGCACGTCTGGTCGCCCACCCGGGCAAGGTACCCCGCGGTCTCACTCTGAGGAAACCCCCGCGGACTGTCGTCGCTCGCTGTTAGCTTCTTGAGCGAGACGAGGAAAAGGGGATGCACGTGCTGGTCAGTAGTGAGGCGATGCTCGGGATCGCGTTGGTCGAGCTGGGCCTGGTCGTCACGCCAGGGCCGAACATGATCTATCTGGTCTCGCGATCGATCGCCCAGAGCCGCCGCGCCGGGCTGATCTCGCTGGCCGGCGTGGGCGTCGGCTTCGGGGTGTATTTGCTGGCGGCAAGCGTCGGCCTGGCCACCCTGTTCGCCCTGGTCCCGGAGATCTACGTGACCCTGAAGCTCGCGGGCGCGGCGTACCTGCTCTGGCTCGCCTGGAACGCGTTCCGCCCCGGCGGCAACTCCGTCTTCGCGACCCAGGAGTTGGAGCCCGACCGGCCGCGGAAGCTGTTCGGCATGGGTCTGCTCACCTGCCTGCTGAACCCGAAGATCGCGATCCTCTACATCTCCGTGCTGCCGCAGTTCCTCGACCCGGCGCGCGGCCATGTCGGCACCCAGAGCATGATCCTCGGCCTGATCCAGACCGCGGTCGGCGTCGGGGTGAACGCGATCTTCGTCGTCACCGCCAGTTCGGTCGCCGTCTTCCTCACCCGCCGCCCCACCTGGATGCGCATCCACCGCTACCTCACCGGCACCGCCCTCGCCGCCTTCGCCATCCGCCTGGCCACCGACAAAGCCCGCCCTCTCGCCACCCACTGATGACCTGGCTCGCTGCGGAGCTCGACCGACTGCTCACCAGCGGCTGGTCTGCGTGCCCGCCGATCGTCCGACTCGTTGCAGAACGCGGTCTGCCGGCGATCACCCGCGAGTACCTCCTGGACGAGTTCTCCACAGACGAATGGCGACGAGCCGAGCAGGCCACGACGGCCCTGACCGAGCACTTCCGCTCGGCGCGCTTCGCCGACGAGGTGCAGTACGGCGTACTGCTCGTGCCCGAGGTGGAGTCGCTGGACACCCGCCGACCGATGCCACCGGAGGTGCGTGCCGCCCCTGTCAGCGCACCTGATGTGCTCGATGAGCGTCTCCCCGCCGGGGTCGCGCTGCCTTCCGGGCGCGCGTGGCAACTCGTTGTGAGCGTGGTCGGGCTCTACGGGCCGTCGCTCGGCAGCTACAACGACGTGGTGGGCTCCGAGGACTTCGTCGTACTCGGGCAGGACACTCGGCAGTGGATGACGCGGCAGGTGTGGGGAGCGCGGGTCTTGCAGCGTGGCGCCGTACCGCCGGACTGTGAGCACAACGAACGGTGGACGTTCACCCTGTTTCCCGGCGAGGAGTTGGTCGACGGGCAGGCCGAGTCGGGCACGGTGCTGAAGGGGAAGGTCCGTTTCCGCCTCGGCAAACCCGATCGCGGCATCGGATCCGCCCGAGTCGCACCGGCCCTGCTGGTCTGACGGCTTATTGATGTGCGGCCCTTGGCGGACTCCCGGATACTGCTGGGCGTGTCAATGCATCCTGGACAACTCGACGTGACGACCGACCTCGTGGCGCGGCTGATCGAGTCGCAGCACCCGGAGTGGAGTGGCCTGCCGATCCGGGCGGTCCCTTCGCACGGCACGGTCAATGCGTTGTTCCGGATCGGCGACGGGCTGGTCGCGCGCTTCCCGATCCAGCCAGGCGACCCGGCGGCGACGCGCAAGGAACTCGACGACGAGGCCGATGCCGCCCGTCGCCTGCACGCCATCTCGCCGTACCCGACGCCGGAACCGGTCCTGATCGGCGAACCCGCCGAGGGCTACCCGCTGCCGTGGGCGATCTACACCTGGCTCAACGGCACGATCGCGTACGACGCCGACGTCGCCGGCTCGACCGCGTTCGGCGAGGATCTGGCGCGCTTCGTGCTCGCGCTGCGCGCCGTCCCGACCGACGGGCGTGAGTTCACTGGCACGTGGCGCGGCGGCGTACTGACCAGCCAGGACGAGTACGTCGCCGATGGGCTGCAGCGCTCTCGCGGGATGATCGACGTGGACGCGCTCGGCCGGCTGTGGGCCGATCTCCGCACCGCGGCCCGCACCGAACCCGATGTCTGGGCACACCGCGACCTGATGCCGGGCAACCTGCTGGCGATCGACGGGCGCCTGGCCGGCGTGATCGACGTCGGCACCTTCACCGTCGCCGATCCCGCCATCGACCTGCAGCCCGCCTGGAACCTGCTGGATGCGCCGGCCCGGGCCGCGTTCCGGGCTGCCCTCGGCAGTGATGACGACGAGTGGCGTCGCGGGATGGGCTGGTCGTTCGCCCAGGCCATCGGGTGTCTCTGGTACTACGTCGAGACCAACCCGGTCATGTCCCGCACCGCCCATCACACACTGACGGCCCTGCTCACTGCCTCGTAGTCACGAACACGAACTCCTTGCCCGGCCGATCCGGCGCCTCGCGGACCTCGTCGACGCTGAACCCGGCGGCCGTCAGCGACGCCTCGAGCTCGTCCCGCTCCCGGAACCACAAGGTCGAATCCGACGTGAGCACCGCACCGTCGGACTCGAACACATAGGTGCCCCGGAACGAGACGTACGGCAGCTCGACGGCAAGGAGATCGGTCCAGCTCTCCACCGTGTCCACGCCCTCGACCGTCACCACCTGGTGCGTGTGCTCCCGGGTCCACTCCTCCCAGGCCCGCCGCGCCGGATCCCGCGTCTCGAACACGAACCGCCCACCCGGCCGCAGAGCCTCGCGTACGCCGCCCAGCGTCGCCGCCCACTCCTCATCGGTCAAGAACACCTGCGCCACGTTCCCCGTCATCACCGCGAGGTCAACCTCCAGCGGCGGCAACGTCGTCGCGTCCCCATGGATCCACCGCACCCGATCGGCGAATTTCTTGCCCTTAGCAACTTCCAGCGAGGCCTCGGCCGGGTCGACCCCGACCACTTCAATCCCCTGCCCCGCCAGCAAGCAGGTCAGTTCCCCGGTCCCACAGCCCACATCCAGCACCCGCCGTACCCCGAACTCGCCCACCATCGCGGCGTAATGCCCGAGATCCTCCCGGCCCGCATCCAGCGCGTCATACACAGCCACCAACCGAGGCACCCCGAACAAAGCATCAACCATCCCGCGACGCTAACCCGCCCCGCGCCTCCCCCGCGACCACATTTCCGCGGTCAGTCCTGCGCGGTACCAATCATGAAGCTGTAACCCGCGACCCTCACCACGAACGACCACGTCCCCCACGCCCGCCCCGCAGGGGCTGATTACACGTTGAAGCGGAATTCGACTACGTCGCCGTCCCACCCCACTCCCCCGAAGGGGCTGTTATACGTTGAAGCGGAATTCGACTACGTCGCCGTCTTGCATGGTGTAGTCCTTGCCTTCCATGCGGACCTTGCCGGCGGCTCGGGCCGCGGTCATGGTGCCAGCTTCCATCAGGTCGTCGTAGGAGACGATCTCGGCCTTGATGAAGCCGCGCTGGAAGTCGGTGTGGATGACGCCGGCCGCCTCCGGGGCGGTGGCGCCGCGCTTGATGGTCCAGGCGCGGGCTTCCTTCGGACCGGCAGTGAGGTACGTCTGCAGGCCGAGGGTGTCGAACCCGACCCGGGCCAGCACGTCCAGACCCGGTTCGTCGATGCCCATCTCCGCGAGCATCTCCCGCGCCTCGTCCTCGTCGCCGAGCTCGACCAGCTCCGCCTCGAACTTCGCGTCCAGGAAGATCGCCTCCGCCGGCGCCACCAGATCACGCATCTGCTGCTTCAGCGCCTCGTCGGCCAACTCGTCCGCGTCGCAGTTGAAGACGAACAGGTACGGCTTGGCTGTCATCAGCATCAGTTCGCGGATCGCGTCGCGATCCACGTCGGAGGCGATGATCGGCGTACCCGCCTCGAGGTGCTTCTGGGCGGCCCGGACCGCCTCGAGCACGATCGCGCTCTCCTTCTTCAGCCGGGCTTCCTTCTCCAGCCGCGGGATCGCCTTCTCGACGGTCTGCAGGTCGGCCAGGATCAGCTCGGTCTGGATGGTGGAGATGTCGTCGGCAGGCGAGACCTTGCCGTCGACGTGGGTGACGTCGTCGTCGCGGAACACCCGGGTGACCTGGCAGATCGCGTCCGACTCGCGGATGTGGCTGAGGAACTTGTTGCCCAGCCCCTCACCCTCCGACGCGCCGCGGACGATGCCGGCGATGTCGACGAACTGCACGGTGGCGGGGATCACCTTGGCGGAGTTGTACAGCTCGGCCAGCTTGCCGAGCCGCGCGTCCGGTACGCCGACCACGCCCACGTTCGGCTCGATGGTCGCGAACGGGTAGTTCGCGGCGAGCACGTTGTTCTTGGTCAGCGCGTTGAACAGGGTGGACTTGCCCGCATTGGGGAGCCCGACGATTCCGATGGTGAGTGCCACGGGCGTCAAGGGTACGCGGGGAACCCCGTCGTACCCCAATTCAGATCAGGAACGCCTCGAGCTCAGCGGCGTACCAGCGGCTGGTACGGCCGATCGAACGCATGCCAAGGCGGCGGCACACTGCCAGCGACGCCGTGTTGTCCGGGCGAACGACCGCGTGGATCTGATCGAGCCCCGCCTTGAAGCCTCGCGCGATCGCACCGCCCGCCGACTCCGTCGCGAGACCGCGCCCCCACGCGTCCGGATGGAAGTGCCAGCCGACCTCGACTTCCCCCTTGCTCGCGGTGCCGTCGGACGGATCGGGCAGCGGCACGAGTAGGACAGTCCCCGCGACCGTGCCGGTCGACCGCTCCTCCACCGCCCAGACGCCGTACACCGGATCCTGGTTGCGCTCGTTCCAGCGCTTGATCACCCGGGCGGCCGAGTCGCGGTCGGTCATCACCCGTGGATCGGCGCCGAGCCAGCGCGACACTTCCCAGCGCCGGTAGATGTCGAACACCCTGTCCTCGTCCGTGTCCGCCCAGTCACGCACCACGAGCCGGTCCGTCTCGTAGACCACCTTCGGATCCATCGCGGCACCTCCCCTCCTTTCCGATTCATGTAGCCGTCCGAACCAGCCGGGGGCAAGCCGCGTCTCCACTCTGTGACCAGTTGGAGAGATCGCCAGGGCCATCGATCACGCTTCGTGTCCGGATGCCTGCAATTCCTGCACTTCGGGTGGCTCGAGGTCGTCTCCTGCCTGTTCCCGATCTGCCTGTTCGCCGGCCTGGGCGTCTCGAAGTACGTCGACCTCCCGATCGACCGGTACGACGCCCTGCTCGCGTACTGCCTCGGTCTCACCTTCCTGTTCTGGGTGGTCGGGCTGGAGACGTGGCGCGAGGTCGCGGTGATCTTCGCGTTCCACCTCGTGGGGCTCGGTCTCGAACTGTTCAAGGTGCAGGTCGGGTCGTGGCAGTACCCGGGCGACGCGGTCACGAAGTTCGCCGGAGTACCGCTGTTCGCCGGGTTCATGTACGCCGCCGTCGGCAGCTACATCTGTCAGGCGTGGCGCCGGTTCGACCTGCGCGTCAGCAGCTACCGCCCCGTGCCCACCACTGTCCTCGCAGTACTGATCTATGCGAACTTCTTCACCCATCACTGGATCGTCGATCTCCGGATCCCGATCGCGCTCGCCCTCATCGTGGTCCTGCGTCGTACCTGGGTCTTCTTCACGGTCGGCTCACGTCGCTATCGCATGCCGCTGGCGGTGTCGTTCGGCCTGATCGGCTTCTTCCTCTGGATCGCGGAGAACTTCGGCACCTTCCTGGACGCATGGAACTACCCCGACCAGGTCGACGTGTGGCGCCTCGTCCACCCGGCCAAGTTCGGTGCGTGGGCTCTGCTCGTCAGCATGAGCTTCGTTCTCGTCGCGAGCGTCAAGTCGCTCGAAGGCCGCCTCTATCACCGTGGCACTCCGGCCACCGTCTCGACGCCGGAGGCAACGAACGTCGAACCGGCCGACCTCACGGAGAACATCACGGCGGCTGAGATCGCACCGCAACATGGGGATGCCAACCAGAGCTCACGGTAGGGCGTCTTCCCCGGTGTGAGGCTCCTTCGGGGGAGCAACTGGGGAAATCCGCCTGATCTGTGAGGGAGCATCATGTCCCGGAAGTTCGCCGCTTTCGTCGCGACCGGTGTGGCGTTGGCTGTCGTGGTCGGATCGTTGCTGGCCTTGGCGCTCGGTCATTCGCGAGCGCCCAAGCCCGCTGTCGCGACCACACAGACCTCGGCCACACCGACCGTGACGCCGACACAGACACCGATCGTCAACGCTCCGCCGACCACGCGCCACACGCCGGCCCCGGACCCGACCGCAGCGCTTGCCACAGGCAACAAGAAGGTCCTGTTCCTGAGCTTCGACGACGGGCCGGACCCGCTCTGGACGCCGCGGATCCTGCAGATCCTGGCCAAGCACGGCGCGCACGCAACCTTCTTCGAGCTCGGCTCCATGCAGGCCGCGCACCCAGGTCTGCGTGAGCAGGTGCTTGCCGCAGGCAACACCATCGGCAGCCACTCGATCACTCATCCGCAACTCACCGCTCTTCCCGCCGCCAAGCGCCGGCACGAGATCTTCGACGGACCGAAGTCCACCTGCTACCGCCCGCCGTTCGGTGCGTCGAACCCGAAGGTCCGCGCGGACATCAAGGCGGCCGGCATGATCCAGGTGCTGTGGGACGTCGACCCCCGCGACTGGGCCCGCCCGGGCACGAACACGATCGTCCACAACATCCTCAACCACGCCCACCGCCGCAACATCATCCTCCTCCACGACGGCGGCGGCGACCGCTCCCAAACAGTCGCCGCCCTCGACAAAGTCCTCCCGATCCTCAAATCCCAGGGCTACACCTTCCCCGCCATGAACTGCTGACCCTCAGCCTGCCGACCCACCAGCGCCCGCACACGGCCCCGAGTCGGCACTCTTCCGGCATTTTCCCGGCACTCGGCCGCGCGTTGGCGGAAAGTGTCGGTGGGGTTGGGCACTATCGGTGACATGACGGGTACGACGGTGTTGCTGGTGTTGCTGTTCCTGGCGGTCGGGTTGCTGCTGGGGGCTGTGTTCGGCGTGCTCTGGGTGCGGGGGCGGGATGGGGCCCAGCTTGCGCGGGTGACGGCTGAGCGGGACGCGGCGGAGGATCGGGTTGTCGAGCTGACGCAGGAGCGGACCACGGTCGGACAGCAGATGGGTGGCCAGGCTGTGGTGAAGGAGGCTCTGGATCGCCTGCACGTGCAGCTGAATCAGCTCGAGCAAGGCCGGGCCGCGTGGCAGAGCCAGCTGCATCAACAGGTCAACGAAGTGCGGATGAGTGGTGAAGCGTTGCGGCGCGAGACAGCCTCGTTGTCGACCGCCTTGCGCAAGCCGCAGGTGCGTGGCCGCTGGGGTGAGCTGCATCTGCGCCGGACCGTCGAGCTGGCCGGCATGGTGGCGCACTGCGACTTCACCGAACAGGCCACGACGGTCGGCGAGGACGGCGTACTGCGGCCCGACCTCGTCGTACGGCTTGCCGAGGGCAAGAATCTGGTCGTCGACTCGAAGGTGCCGCTGGCCGCGTTCCTGGAGGCGGCCGAGTCGGACGACGCCGAGTTCCGTGAGGAACGGTTGCGCGCACATGCCCGGCACCTGCGGACGCATGTCGATCAACTGGCGGCGAAGGCGTACTGGACGCGGCTGTCGCCGTCACCGGAGTTCGTCATCCTCTTCGTGCCTGGGGAGTCGTTCCTGTCCGCGGCGCTAGACGTCGAGCCATCCTTGCTCGAGTACGCCGCTGAGCGCCGGGTGATCCTGGCGACGCCGACAACGCTGATCGCGACGTTGCGGGCTGCGGCGTACGCCTGGAATCAGTCGGCGCTGACCGAGTCGGCGCAACAGGTCTTCGAGCTCGGGCGCGAGCTGTACGAGCGCCTCAGCACGATGGGCGAGCACTTCGGACGGGTCGGGCGGTCCCTCACCTCCGCAGTCGAGGCCTACAACGGGACCGTCGGGTCGTTCGAACGCCGGGTCTTCATCACCGCCCGCAAACTCCGCGACCTCCACGTCACCGAAGCCGAGCTCACGGCGATGGAGTCCATCGAAGCCTCGGTCCGGCCGCTGACGGCCCCAGAGTTCCTCGCCCTGGAGGATCGCGACTCCACCCGCCGCTGGCCCCCCACCCAGGCCGGCTGACCCCACCGCAATCCAGGCCGGATCGCGGTGGGCACAGTCACCGGGTCACCGGGTTGCGCCTCCCCGAGGCCGATCGGCGGCGGGCGCAATCACCGCCCTGCGCCCTACCCGCCCCGATCCAAGGCCGGATCGCGGCGGGGGGCAGTGAGGGTCGCCGGGTTGCGCCTGACCCGCCCCGATCCGCGGCCGGGTCGGGGCGGGTGCAGTCATCGGGTCAGGGGGTTGCGGTGGCTGGGCAAGGTGACTTGGTTGAGTGGTTTGTGGGGGTCTGGGCGGGCGACGGGTGAGGCGCGGTGGCGGGCTTGCGGGTGCGGAGGCCGATCCAGATCAGCAGCGCGCTGACGAGAGTGAAGGCGACGTCCGCACTCAGTGCCAACCGGTGGCCATTCACCAGCGTCGCCTGCGTGGCGGCGATCGCGAACAACGCCGGCGTACCCATCGTGACGGCGACCTCGCCGGTCATCGAGCTCAGCCCGGTAGCCAGCCCCTGGTCCTCGTCGCTCACATCGGACGTCGCGGTCACCGTGAACGCGACGATCGCACCCACATGCCCGAAGAAGCCGACGAACAACGCCGGGACCAGAATCACCAGCGCGACCCAGGTCTGCGTCCCGAGGAACACGATCGGAAGCGTCGCCAACCCCTGGACGGCCAGACCCACCGTCAGGACCTTCCGATATCCGATGCGTCCGATGACACGACCGGCGACCACGCCCGCAGCCACCGAGGCGACACCCGGGATGCCGAAGACCAGGCCGGTCTGGAACGGCGACAACCCCAGTACGTGCTGCACATACAGCGTGGTCAGCACGATCATCGCCGGCTCCATCGCCCCGATCACCAGCCCGGCATAGTTGCCCCAGGCCACCGAAGGCCGGGTCAGGATCCGGATCGGGACGAGTGGCGCGGCCGACCGCCGTTCGATCAGCCCGAACGCGATCAGCAGTAGTACGCCGACCAGTCCCGCCGGCAGGCTCCGCTCGATCACTGCATAGACGACGGCCAGCAGACCACCGGTCACCGTCATGGCTCCAGGCACATCCAGCTTCACCCGCTCCGGCGCCTTGCTCTCGTCGATCACGAACGGTGCAACCAGGAGGACGATCACGACGGCCGGCACGTTGATGAAGAACGCCGCGCGCCAACCGAGCAGGCTGACCAGCGCACCCCCGACCAACGCGCCGACAGCGAAACCGGCCGAGAGCAGCGCGCCCCGCAGACCGAGGACCCGCGCCCGGACGGAAGCCTCAGAGAACGTCGTCGTGAGCAGAGCCATCGTCGCGGGCATCGCCATCGCGGTCGCCACCCCCTGCAGCGCCCGAGCAGTCAGCATGACCTCGGCGTGATTCGCCAGACCTCCGAGAACGGACGCCGCAGCCAGCAGCGCCATCCCGGACAGGAACAGCCTGCGGCGGCCGAAGAAGTCCGCCAGCCGACCGAACAGCAGCATGCACCCGGCCGCGGGCAGCGCGAACGCCGAGGTAATCCACGGCAGACCCTCCGCGCCCAGACCGACGCCCGCGCCGGCCTGCGGCAGAGCCACATTGAGGATCGAGAAGTCGACCGACAGCATGAAGCCGGCCCCGAGCAGGACGAGCAGGATCACGCGTTGCCGGGCGCTGAACCGGTGCGGCGAGGTGGTGTTCATCAGGGAAACTCCATCCAGTAGCAACTGATCGGTTGCTACTTTATAGCAACCATCGAGTTGCATCAACCCTGTCGGAAAGCCGACAGGAGCGGACTGTTGACAGCCGGGGGTGGGAATACGCAACGATGAGAGCGCTCTCACCTGGTCCTTCGGCGGTCTACCGTCCCTCGCCGTCCGGACCTGAGCGCCGGTTCGGGCGCTGTTGCGGCCTGGTAGCGCGACAGCTCGGCCGGCCGGTGCCTCGCCTTCTCGAACGGGACTGACCTGAGGAGGATCTGTGCGCATCAGACACCGACTGCTGGCACTCGCCGCGGCCGCGGCGACCGTGGCCGGCGTGCTGACGGCCGTCATCGACCAGCCCGCCCAAGCGGTTCCGGCCACCATCCCACTGAAGATCACCAACAACTCGGGCCGCGGTGACGCGGTCTACATCTACAACCTGGGCACGAACCTGGCCACCGGGCAGCAGGGCTGGGCCGATGCCTCCGGCAACTTCCACGCCTGGCCGGTCGGCGGCAACCCGCCGACGCCGGCACCGGACGCGTCGATCGTTGGCCCATCCAACGGCCAGTCGACGACCATCCAGATGCCGAAGTTCTCCGGCCGGGTGTACTTCTCCTACGGCCAGAAACTGGTCTTCAAACTGACCACCGGCGGCCTGGTCCAGCCCGCCGTACAGAATCCGAGCGATCCGAACCGGAACATCCTGTTCAACTGGTCGGAGTACACGCTCAACGACTCGGGCCTGTGGATCAACAGCACCCAGGTCGACATGTTCTCGGCCCCGTACGCCGTCGCCGTACAACTCCCCGACGGCAGCACCAAGACCACTGGGCACCTGAAATCCGGCGGATACAACGGCTTCTACAACGCACTCCGCGGTCAGTCCGGCGGGTGGGGCAACCTGATCCAGACAGCCCCGGACGGGTCGGTACTCCGAGCGCTCTCACCCCTGTACGGCGTCGAGACCGGCCCCCTCCCGGCGAACGCGATGGACGACTACGTGAACCGGGTCTGGGCGAAGTACACCAACGAGACCCTGACGGTCACGCCCTTCGGCGACCAGCCGAACCTCAAGTACTTCGGGCGCGTGTCCGGCAACGTCATGAACTTCACCAACAGTTCGGGCGCGGTCGTCACGTCGTTCCAGAAACCCGACTCAGCCAGCATCTTCGGTTGCTTCAAGTTGCTCGACGCACCGAACGACCAGGTCCGCGGGCCGATCTCACGGACGCTGTGCGCCGGCTACAACCGCTCGACCCTGCTGGTGAACCCGAACCAGCCGGACCCGAACAACAGCAGTTTCTACCTCGACTCCGTCACCAACCAGTACGCCCGGAACATCCACGCGCAGATGGTGGACGGGAAGGCGTACGGCTTCGCCTTCGACGACGTCGGCAACCACGAGGCGCTCGTCCACGACGGCGACCCGCGGCAGGCGAGCCTGATCCTCGACCCCTTCAACTGATCCGCCAAGGGCTTGACTTCGGCTTTGGTTAGTGGCAACTTACCGTTCGTGGGGACTTACGGATCACTCGAGGCGGCGGGACCGGTGCTGGATGCACTCGGCGACCCGACCCGACGGGTGATCCTGGAGACACTGCGACGCGGCGGGCCCTGCTCGGTCAGCACGCTGGCCGGGCAGGTGCCCGTCAGCCGGCCGGCGATCTCGCAGCACCTCAAGGTGCTCGGGGCGGTCGGGCTGGTGCGCCACGAATCGCGCGGGACGCGCAACATCTACCGCATCCACCGCGCAGGTCTCGACGAGCTCCGGGACTGGCTCGACCAGTTCTGGGGCGACGCACTGGAGGCGTACGCCGACCACATCCGGCGGACCGAGGAGGAGCGGGATGAACATTGACCAAGGCTTGGCGCCGTTGGTGAAGAAGATCGTCGTGCCGGTCGGCACCGAGCGCGCGTTCGAGGTGTTCACCGCCGAGATCTCCGCGTGGTGGCCGATGGTGTCGCACTCGGTCGGCGCCCAAGACGCCCGCGCCCTCCGGGTCGAGAGCTTCGTCGGCGGCCGGATCATCGAGTACGGCGACGACGGAGAGCTCGCGACCTGGGGCACGATCTCGGACTGGGATCCGCCCACCTCCCTCAGCTTCAGCTGGCATCCGGGCGGCGATCCGGAGGAGGCCGGCCAGGTGACCATCACCTTCACTCCGGTGGACGACGGCACCGAGCTCGCGCTGGTGCACTCCGGCTGGGAGCGCCGCGCCGACGGCGTCCGCGCCCGCGCCGGCTACGACACCGGCTGGGACTACGTCCTCGGCCAGTACCTCGCCGCCACGCGGTAGCGCTCGACTTCCGGCCCGCCGTCACCGGATAGTGGGCGAATGGCGAATGCTCCCGTCGATCTCCGCGCGCTGGAAGCCTCGCTGCGACCGCATGGCGAGTCGGTCATGCTGCCGCGCGAGGCCTACACGGATCCCGCCGTCCTGGCCTGGGAACGCCGGCATTTCTTCGCCGGCAGCTGGAGCTGCCTCGGCCGGGTCGACGAGTTGTCCACCGATACGACACACCGCGCGACCACCGTCGGTGACATCTCGGTGGTGCTGACCTTCGGCGAACGACCGCGGGCATTCGCCAACACCTGCAGGCATCGCGGGCACGAAGTGCTCCAGAACGACGAGACCAGCGAACGGCGGTCCGTGGTCTGTCCGTACCACGGCTGGTCGTACGAACTCGACGGCGCGGTCAAGGCCGCACCCCGGATGGGCGACGCCTTCGACCCCACGCCGTACAACCTCGTCGAGCTGCCCGCGGAGGTGTGGCACGGCTGGCTGTTCGTGAACGCGACCGCCACGGCCGAACCGTTCGGCGAGCACCTCGGCGGACTCACGGACCTCGTCGCGCCGTACGCGCCCGAGTCGCTCCAGTTGAAGGCACGGCACCAGTACGACGTCGCGTCGAACTGGAAGACGATCGTCGAGAACTACCACGAGTGCTACCACTGCCCGCTGATCCACCCCGAGCTGTGCAAGGTGTCACCGCCGAACTCCGGCGACAACTGGAACCTCCCCGGTGCCTGGGTCGGCGGACTGATGGATCTGCGCCCCGGAGTCGAGACCATGTCGCTCGACGGACGCTCACGAGGGATCGCCTTGCCCGGCGTGGATCCACGCCGGGTGAACTACCTGGGGCTGTTCCCCAACCTGCTGATCTCGCTCCATCCGGACTACGTGATGACGCACCGCCTCGAGCCACGCGCCCCGGGCCTGACCGCGATCGAGTGCTCGTGGTACTTTCCGGCCGAAGTGCAGGATCCGTCGTACGCCGTGGAGTTCTGGGACGTGACGAATCGCGAGGACTGGGCCGCGTGTGAGTCGGTCCAGCGCGGAGCCGAGTCGCCGCACTTCCGGCCCGGCCCACTGGCACCCGCGGAGGACGCCGTCTACGCCTGGGTGACGATGATCGCCCGCGGCTACCTGGGCAAGCCGCTCGGCAATCAGTAGCCGAGGGTGAAGCGCCGGCGGTTGTGGGCCGGCCGTTCGAGCTCGTCGACCGCCGCGACCGCGAAATCCTCGGCCGAGATGTGGTCACCGACCGGCTCGTCGAGACCGAGCCGGAACGTGCCGGTCCGCTCGCCGGGCGCGATCACGAAGGCCGGGGCCAGCATCGTCCAGTTGACGTCCTCGCCGGTGGCGCGCAGCGCGTCGAGCGCCTGGGCGACCGTGAGCGACTCGCCCTTGTACTCGGCCGGGAAGTCCGGACCGTCCACGACCCGGCTGCCGTTGATCTCCAGACCGCCGGCGCCGCCGATCGTCAGCAGGCGGGTCGCCGTACCGCTGACGGCCGCGATCAGGTTGTCGATGGCATCCAAGTAGTCCTGGTGGTCGCCGCCCGTGCGGCTCGGGCCCAGCGCGGCGACGAGCACGTCGGCATCAGCCGTGAACTGCTTCGCCAGGGCCACATCGTTGGCGCTCCCCTGCACCGCCTGGACGCCGGCCGGAAGCTCACCACCGGAGCGGGTGATGCCGGTGACCTCGTGGCCGCGACTGACCGCCTCGGCGGCGATCCGGCTGCCGACCATGCCACTCGCACCGTAGACCGCGATATTCATACTGGCGATTCCCTTCGATCTGGATGAAAACTCAACTTGTTCTCCAATAGTATCGATTGGTTACTGAGCACTTCAACGTGCTATAAGTACCTCATGGTTACTAATGGCCAGACCTGGGAGCGGGGCGATCTCTTCGACCCCAACTGCGCGACCCGGGTGATTCTGGACCGGATCGGCGACAAGTGGACGGCGCTCGTCGTACTGCGGCTGAAGGACGGGCCGCGCCGGTTCACCGAACTGCGCGACGGGGTCGGCCAGGTCGCGCCCAAGGTGCTGACGCAGACCCTGCGCCGGCTGGAGCGCGACGGCCTGGTCACGCGCGAGATCTTCGCCGAGGTCCCGCCCCGCGTCGTCTACGCCCTGACCCCGATGGGCGAGTCCCTCATCGAGCCGATCACGGCGGTCAGCAACTGGGCCGAGGAGCACGTGCCCGCCATCACCCAGGCCCAGGAGAAGTACGACGCTTCGGCGTGACAGATCACAACTTCGCACCCGGCCGATCGCGACTCAACCTTTTGATCCCACCCGGTCATCACACTTCTGACCGATACGGGAAACGCTGGGGGTTGGGATGGATCCAGGACGGGACACGGAGTTCGCCGAGTTCGTCGACGGGCGCTTCACCGCACTGCAACGGTTCGGGTACCTGCTGACGGGTGAGTGGCATCTGGCCGAGGATCTGGTCCAGACCTCGCTGACGAAGGTGTGGTTCCACCGCAACTCGCTGCGCAGCGGTATGGCGATGGAGAGCTACACGCGCACGGTGATGGTGAACACCAGCACCCAGTGGTGGCGGCGCCGATGGAGGGGCGAGACGCCGACCGATCGGTTGCCCGAGACACACGCTCCGTCGGAGTACGGCACGGTCGACGACCGCGACCTGTTGCTCCGCGCGCTGGCGACCCTGCCACGCCGGACCCGAGCCACTTTGGTACTGCGCTATTTCGAGGACCTGCCGGAGTCCGAGATCGCCCAGATCCTGGGCTGCTCGATCGGCACCGTGAAATCCAACGTCTCCCGCGGACTCGCCAAGCTCCGCGAACACCACCTGGTCGCCGCCGTTGCCGCTCCGGCCCAGAAGGAGGGCTGATCCATGACCGACGATCTCAAGGACAGGTTCGAGCAACTGGTGGCCGACCCGCCCCCGCCGACCGCGGTGCCGAGTCAAGCGGTGGCCGCGAGGATCCGGACGGTACGGCGACGTCGTACCGCCGGTGTGGTCACGCTGGCCGCGGCCGCGGTGGTCGCGATTGCCGTTGCCGCAGGCAACCTCACCGACATCGACAGCGCCCCACCGGTGACCAACACCCCGAGCGCACCGACAACGATCGTGACCGGCCCGCCGACCACGTCACCGACGACGACCTCACCACCGCCGGCCGTGTCGCACACGGTAGGCCCGACGGGGAGCACGAAGACCGGGGGCACCACGGGAACCACGAGCGAGGCGACGACAGGGCACACCCAAGGGACCGGGACGACGATTACGCCGCCGGCCCGGCCGCCACTCTCGGCCGACGTCAAGCTGAAGCCGGTCGTCAACGGCCGGACCGTCACCATGCGAGTGACGGTCTCCGGAACCGTGCTCGTACCGACTGTGGAGGGCAAGGACCTGCCGGCCGGCACGTCGTTCCTCAACCTGTCCGGCGGAACGCAGTACTACTGGGGCGATGGCGAACAGGGCGGCTCAGACGGCGGCTCGATGAGCTGTGACGGGGCGAAGACGCGGAAGACCGGATCCGAGACGTACACGGCCGAAACGCACACCTACACCAAGCCGGGCACGTACACCTTCCGCTACACCGTGCGGTATTGCAGCATCGAGGACACCGTCAAGACCATCAAGCTGGTGATCAGATAGTCCAGGCGTGGTCGGACGTACCGGTCGTGGGAAGGCCGGCGGCCTTGAGGTCACTGCGGAGCTCACGAGGCAGAGCGAAAGTCAGGCTCTCCTCGGCCGTGGTGACCTCTTGGACGTCGGCGTACCCGCGCTCCGCCAGCCAGCGCAGGACATCGCGGACCAGCACCTCCGGCACGCTCGCGCCGCTGCTGACTCCGACCGAGTCGACACCCTCGAGCCACGCCTCGTCGATCTCGTCGGCGTAGTCGACCAGGTAGCCGGCCTTGGCGCCGTGCTCGACAGCTACCTCGACCAGGCGCACCGAGTTCGACGAGTTGCGGGAGCCGACCACGATCATCAGGTCGGCCTCCGCGGCGAGTTTCTTCACCGCGGCCTGGCGGTTCTGGGTCGCGTAGCAGATGTCGTCGCTCGGCGGGTCCTGCAGCTTCGGGAACCGCTCGCGCAGCCGGCGGACCGTCTCCATGGTCTCGTCGACGGACAGTGTGGTCTGGGACAGCCAGACGACCTTCTCGGGGTCGCGGACAGTCACGTTCGGTACGTCGCCCGGGCCGTCGACGAGGTGGACGTGCTCCGGCGCCTCACCGCTGGTGCCGATGACCTCCTCGTGGCCTTCGTGGCCGATGAGCAGGATGTCGTAGTCAGTCGCGGCGAAACGCTTGGCCTCGTGGTGCACCTTGGTGACCAGCGGGCAGGTCGCGTCGATCGTCTTCAGTTGCCGCGCGGCCGCTTCCTGGTGCACCACCGGGGCGACGCCGTGTGCGGAGAAGATCACCGTCTCGCCCTCGGGCACCTCGTCGGTCTCGTCGACGAAGATCGCACCGCGCGACTGCAGGGTGTGCACGACGTGCTTGTTGTGCACGATCTCCTTGCGCACGTAGACCGGCGGCCCGTAGAGGTCGAGCGCCTTCTCCACCGCCACGACCGCCCGATCCACACCGGCGCAGTACCCGCGCGGGGCAGCGAGCAGCACCCGCTTCGTCCGCACGGCGGTCGTCGGCTGAGTGTTGTCAGGCTGGGCAGTCACGTCCCCCATGGTACGGGCCGCCGTCAGCGCGGCCGGAGCCGACCGGATTTGTGTGAACAGTGTCACGAAGACAAGTCGAGGAGCCGTCCGCCCTGTCCGGACGGCTCCCCCGTGGGAGGTGTTCCAATGCCTCAAGGATGCGGTGGAATCGCTTTGCCCGCAAAGGATTTTCCGTCGGCCCAGGCGCGGATCGCCGCGAAATCCGTTGCCGTCATCCCGGTTCGCGGATCCACCTGATGCACCAACTGGTGGTCGCGGTGGAAGAACCTCTCGTCGTCGGAGTCCACATCGTCGTCGATCCAGACGAACGGGCGATCCCCCACCCAGTCCGCGACGTACGGCGTCTTCCACGATCCGCGGGGTACCGGCGTACGGTCCGGCCAGAGGATCGTCGGGAGATCGCTCGGCAGGCCGAGCAACGGGGACAGCAGGCGGTTGGCGCCGTGTTCCCAGCTGGTGGCCCAGACGAGGTCGAAGGTGCCGGCGAGCGCGTTCAGCTCCACCCCGTGCTGCGGGTTGATGCGCACCACCCAGGTCCTCTCCCCCTCGACGATCTCGTGCCGCACGTATCCAGGCGGAATCTCCGGCGCCCCGGTACGGATTCAGCGGACCGTCGAAATCGAGCAGAAGCAAGGGACGCATGGGTCAAGCTTTGCAGCAGGTCGAGAAGGTGATCTCGCAGGTGGTCTCCACGCCCGGGTGAGGCGGCGTGCGGGGGTTTGTCGGCGGAGGGTCGTAGGGTCTGGGGGTGGCTTTGGAGACCTCACCGGATGCGCCTGCGGCCGTTCGCACGATCGCGAACGGGATCGCCAGCTGGATCAACCAGCTCGGTGCGGTGTGGGTCGAGGGCCAGCTGACCGACGTGTCGATCGGGCGCGGTACGACGACGGTGTTCGGCACTCTGCGCGACACCGACGCGGACATCTCGCTGCGCTTCACCTGCAACCGGCGGGTGTTCGAGGCGGTCGATCCGCCGGTGACGGACGGATCCCGCGTAGTGGTGAACGCGAAGCCGAACTTCTTCGCCCGCCGCGGCACGCTCGCGCTGGCGGTGAACGAGATCCGGCACGTCGGCATCGGCGAACTGCTGGCCCGGATCGAGCGGCTCAAACAGCTGCTCGCGGCCGAGGGACTGTTCGCGGCGTACCGGAAGAAGAAGCTGCCGTTCCTGCCGCACACGATCGGGCTGATCTGTGGTCGCGATTCCGCGGCGGAGCGCGACGTACTGGAGAACGCGAAGCGGCGGTGGCCGGCGGTGGCGTTCCGGATCGAGTACGCGTCGGTGCAGGGGCCGGCGGCGGCCGGAGAGGTGATGACCGCGCTGCGGAAGCTGGACGGGGACGAGTCGGTCGAGGTGATCGTGATCGCGCGCGGCGGCGGGTCGCTGGAGGATCTGCTGCCGTTCTCGGATGAGGGACTGATCCGCGCCGTGTCGCAGGCGCGGACGCCGATCGTGAGCGCGATCGGGCACGAGCCGGACTCGCCGCTGCTCGACCTGGTTGCCGATCTGCGCGCCTCGACCCCGACGGACGCGGCGAAGCGGATCGTTCCCGACGTACGCGAGGAGCTCGACGGTGTTCGGCAGCTGCGCGAGCGCGGGCTGCGGGCAGTCACTTCATGGCTCGATCGGGAGATGCACGCGCTGGCCGCGATTCGGAGCCGGCCGTCGCTCGCGGCGCCGGTGACGGACCTGCAAAGGCGGTCCGACGAGGTCGCGGCGCTGATCGAGCGGAGCCGGCGGACGCTGACGCATCGGCTGGATCGGGCGAGTGACGACATCACCCACAGGCTGGCGAGCGTACGGGCGCTGTCCCCGAAGGCGACGCTGGAGCGCGGGTACTCGGTGCTCCAGTTGGCCGACGGGACCGCGGTCCGGGAAGTGGCGCAGGTGGCGCCTGGAGATCTGCTGCAGGCGCGGGTCACCGACGGCCGATTCGCAGTCGAAGTCAAGTCCGAGGAGAACACGTGAGCGGCGACCGTCCCGACATGACGTACGAGCAGGCCCGGGAAGAGCTGGTCGAGGTGGTCCGCAAACTCGAAGCCGGCGGCACCAGCCTCGAGGAGTCCCTCGCGCTCTGGGAACGCGGCGAAGAACTGGCCGCCACCTGCCAACGCTGGCTGGACGGCGCGCGCGAACGCCTGGCCAAAGCCCAAGCCGCCCACGAGGAGAAGTCCAACTGAGCAGACCGGTCGTGCGAGCGGCGCGAGAAGAGGATCTGCTGGGGGCCGCGGAGGCTCGGGTTGCCAGCTGGCGCGCCGCCTTCACCGGCCTCGTCCCGCAGGACTTCCTCGACGCGATGGACTCCGCGGCCATCGCCGCGTCCTGGTCCGAGAGCATCGCCGCCGGCCGCTCCCGCCTGTACGTCGCCTCGATCGGCGAACAGATCGCCGGGTACGCCGGAGTCGGTCCCGAGCGCGATCGCGAAGCCCCGCCCGGCACGGGCGAGCTCTACGCGCTGTTCGTCCACCCGGATCACTGGGGCACCGGCGCCGGGCGAGCCCTGACTGATGCGGCAGTGGCCGATCTCCGCGACCACGGCTGCACGGACGTCTGGCTATGGGTGCTTGAGGCAAACATTCGGGCCCGTCGCTTCTACGCGCGCTACGGGTTCACCGAGACGACCGACCGTACGTACTCGTCGTTGAACGATCTGCCGGAGATCAGGCTGTCGCTCGCTCGCCGGTGACCTGGCTCGCGACGCCTGTCGAGGTACTCGACCTCGGCACCGACACCATCGACCTGTCCGGGCATAGCTCACCGGACTGCGGTACCTCAGGATGCAACGCCCGCCATGGCGGGAGTTCCTGTCCCACCAGTCGATTCCGCCCAGGTTGGCGGTCGCGGAACTCACCGAGGAACCACGCGAGGAACGCAAGCATTACTGGTCGTTCGCCAACGCCTACAAACCCCGCCGGCCGACGCCGGACGACGCCCTCGAATGGGCCGGACAGCTCACCCGGAACGCCACCGGCATCGTGACGATCACGGGCCGATTCAAACGCCGCTGACCGCGCCCAGCAGGCTGGTCGTTGCGGTATGAAGCCCGGACTTGATGCGTGCGAGGTCGAAGCCCTGGTCGCGGAGGGATTTGTGCAGGTCGGCGGCCAGCGGAGCCAGGACCAGGTGGGCCGTGTAGTCGGCGTCGAGGTCGGGGCTGGCTTCCTCGATCAGCAGGGCCAGGTGCTGGCGCCAGAGGTTGTAGGAGCCGATTCGGTAGCGAGCGCCGTCCGAGGCGTTCTCGCTGTCCAGGAAGAGCTCGACGTGACGGTCCAGCAGGTCGAGGTACGCGTCGAGGAAGGCGATCACCCGGAGGACCGGCGCCGCGCCCGGGCCGAGCGGCGGCGGGCCGCTCAGGATCTTCGCCTGCAACTCCTGCTCGCGTTCGTCGAGCAGCGCGACCGCCAGGCCGGCGCGGTCGCCGAAGCGGCGGAAGACCGTCCCCTTGCCGACACCTGCCGCCGCCGCGATCGCGTCCAGCGACACGTTCTTCACGCCCTGCTCGGTGAACAGCCGATCGGCCGCCTCGAGTACCCGGAGCCGGTTGCGGCGGGCGTCGGCGCGTTCCGGGCGCGGCTCCCCGACGACCGGCAGCTTCCGTTGTAAAGCGGACCGCGGTCCGGTACTGTCGTTCATAAGACGGACTGTAGTCCGCTAAAGTCTCTGGAGGAAGCATGAGCAACACGTCCGCCCGGATCGCGATCGCGTATCACTCCGGGTACGGCCATACCGCGAAGCAGGCCGAGGCGGTCGCCGCCGGCGCCGCGTCGGTGCCCGGCACCGTGACAGACCTGGTTCTGCTGGATGAGCTGACCGACGACATCTGGGACCGGCTCGCCGCCGCGGATGCGATCATCTTCGGCGCCCCGACGTACTTCGGCAGCCCCAGCGCTGTTTTCAAGGCGTTCGCGGAGGCCAGCGTGAAGATCTGGGCGGCCGACCTGGGCTGGCGGGACAAGATCGCCGCCGGGTTCACCAACTCGAAGGCGATGTCCGGCGACAAGCTGAACAGCCTGGTCGACCTGGCCGTGTTCGCCGCGCAGCACGGGATGATCTGGGTCGGACTCGATGTCTACCCGGGCTGGGCGGAGTCGACCGCGAGCATCGAGGATCTCAACCGGCTCGGCAGCTGGCTGGGGGCGATGGCGCAGTCCGACGCGGATCTCTCGGCCGAGAAGGCGCCGCCGGCGACCGATCTGCGGACCGCGGCGGCTCTCGGCGCGCGAGTCGCGACCGTCACGCAGCGGCATCTGCGCGGAGGAGCGCTGGCGGCCTGATGGCGTGGTTGGTACTCCTCGCGGCGGCCGCGTTCGAGATCGCGTTCGCCCTCAGCCTGAAGCCGAGCGACGGATTCAGTCGGCTGTGGCCGACGGTCGGCGTACTCGTCTTCGGCGTGATCTCCGTCGTTCTGCTGGCCAGGACGCTCGACCGCCTCCCGGTCGGTACGGCGTACGCGGTGTGGACCGGGCTCGGCTCGATCGGCGTGGTCACGTTGGGCATCGTGCTGTTCGACGAGCCGGTCACCCCGGCCCGCCTGGCCTGCATCGCCCTGATCGTCGGCGGCGTGGTCGGGCTGCGGCTGGTCGGGGCGGACTAGCGCTACGGAGCGGTACGGCGGCGTCGGCGGGGGCGGGTCGGGAGTGGGACGGGGTGCGCGTCGTCGATCGGGGTGTCCTCGAAGGCGCCGGGGGTGAACGCACCGAGGGCCGGCGTGTGGGCGGAGACCAGGCGGCGGTAGTCGTCCCAGGTCCCGGCCCGCGCCGGAATGTTGCCGATGGCATCGACCTGGGTGAGGGGGTAGCGGCCGCCCTCGATCAGGTCCCACAGGTCGTCGTCGCTGCGCAGTTGCCGCAGCTCTCCGAACAACTCCCGGCCGAACCAGCACGGGTGCCCGTGGCCGTTGTCGTACCGGCTGACGCCGATCGGGGTGGCCGGCCCGGCGACCTCGGCGACCAGCGACCACACGGTGGCCGAGGTCACACCCGGCTGGTCCCCGAGCATCACCACGATGCCGTCGGTCCGGCGATCGACCGCATCCAGGGCGGGCACGATCGACGAACTGCCGGTGTCCGCGTGCGGTGAGTCCACCACCCGCGCACCGTCCAGGTCGACCCGGTCGCGGATCTGGTCCGCGGCACTGCCCAGCGTGACGATCAGCTGGTCGAAACCGCAGTTCCGGGCGACGTCCAGAGTCGCGCCGAGCAGCGTGTCGCCGTGATAAGCGAGTAATTGCCTGGGTACGCCGAGGTGCGGGGAACTGTCGGCGGCAAGCAGGAGTCCCGTGACGAACATCGGCGCATCAACTCCCCGCCCGGGAGGGCGCAACCACGTGAGGGCTCCTTCGCACTCTTCCCCGAGCGTGTAACAGCCGAAAAACGATGGAAACCCGAACCAAGCAGATGTGTCAACGAGCGTCCGGAAAGTGGTCAGGAAAGCGTGCGAAAACGGTCAGCGCAAGGCCGAAGCAAACGCTTCAAGGGCCGGATATCCGGCATTCCCGGTCACGATCGTGGTGGCTCCGGAACCGACCAGGACCAAGGCGTTCTCCTCTTTGCGGTCGAGCAGCACCTTGCGTTGCCAGGTGACGCCGCCGAGGGTCGACGTACCGTCGTCGGAGGTCCGGCCGAGTTCGTCGGACTGGTATTTTCCGCCGGTGACATTGGACTGCTCGAGGCCGACGTACTTCTTCTCGTTCGTGACGACGCCGAGGTGCCAGGTGATCGGAGCCTGCTCCGGGGTGCGGAATTCCACGCTGGTCGCGGTCCAGCCGGACGGCATCGGCTCCGGGCCGCGGACCCAGGGGACGATCTTCTTCGCGTCCTCCAGCTGAGCTGTGTACTCGACCGCCTTGACCTGCTCGTGCTTCGGCCGCCAGGTGACGATCATCAGGAACGCGACCACGATGAAGCAGGCCAGCAGCGCCCAGACCATGTTCGTCAGCGTGCGCGCCTTGGCCCGATCCTTCTGGTTCTGCTCCCGGTAAGCGATCGCCTCGGCCCGCGCGCGGGCCTTCTCCCGCGCCTCCGCCTCGCTGGAAGCATCCTGACCTGTCGAACTCATGGCATGAGTGTCCCATCTCGCCGAAACGGCCGGAGACCGCGTTGGCTACCATCCGTTGGCATGAGCGACCCGACCACGCCACCTGCCCATCTGGAGGTCGAGGCGCACGCGCCTGACCGCAACCTCGCCCTCGAACTGGTCCGGGTCACCGAGGCCGCGGCGATGGCGGCGGGCCGCTGGGTCGGGCGTGGCGACAAGAACGGCGCCGACGGCGCGGCGGTGAACGCGATGCGCACCCTGATCGGCACGGTCGGGATGAACGGCGTGGTGGTGATCGGCGAGGGCGAGAAGGACAACACCCCGATGCTCTACAACGGCGAGCAGGTCGGTTCCGGCGACGGCCCGGAGTGCGATGTCGCGGTCGATCCGGTCGACGGTACGACGCTGGTGGCGAAGGGCATGGCCAACGGCATCGCGGTGATGGCGGTGTCCGCGCGGAACTCGATGTACGACCCGTCCGCGGTGTTCTACATGGAGAAGCTCGTGGTCGGCCCGGAGGCGGCCGACGTGGTCGACATCCGGCTGCCGGTCGCGGAGAACATCCGCCGGGTGGCGAAGGCGAAGGGCTCCACGGTCGACGACGTGACGGTCGTCGTTCTGGACCGGTCGCGGCATGAGGAACTGGCGACGCAGATCCGGGCGGCCGGTGCGCGGATCAAGTTCATCAGCGACGGCGATGTCGCGGGCGCGGTCGAGGCGGCTCGGCCGGACACCGGTCTGGACATGCTGATCGGCATCGGCGGTACGCCGGAGGGCATCATCGCCGCGTGTGCGATGAAGTGCCTGGGCGGGCTGATCCAGGGCCGGCTCTGGCCGAAGGACGACGAGGAACGGCAGAAGGCGATCGACGCCGGCCATGACCTCGATCGGGTGCTCGACACCGACGACCTGGTCAGCGGCGACGACTGCTTCTTCGTCGCCACCGGAATCACGGAAGGCGAGTTGCTGCGCGGCGTCCGGTACGGCCGGTCCACCGCCCGCACCCACTCGCTGGTGATGCGCTCCCGCAGCGGCACCATCCGCAGCATCGAGAGCGTCCACCAACTCTCCAAGCTCCGCGCCTACTCAGCCATCGACTTCGACCACGCCCGATGACGGTACTTTTGGCCGGGCCTCCGGCACCGGCGTGGTCACGGGGCTTTGACTCCCGCCCTTCCCTCGTCACTCCAGTCGCTTCGCTCCCTCCGCTCCTCAGTCCAGGCCGGGAGGCCCCGTGACCGCACCCGTCCTTGTCATCGGTGAGGCTCTCGTGGACATCGTGGTTCCTGCGCCGCGTAGTCGGAACGGCAATGGCAACGGCAAGAGCACTGCGACGCCGGGGGGTTTTGCGGCGAATGTGGCGGTTGGGTTGGCTCGGCTCGGGGTGCCGACCGAGTTGGTGGCGAGGTTCGGGACCGATCCGTACGGCGACCAGCTCGGGGCGCACCTGTTCGGGAACGGCGTCCAGCTCGCGCCTGGTTCGGTGGACCCGAGTTTCCGGACGAGTACTGCGACCGCCACCCTCGATCCGGCCGGAGTCGCGTCGTACCAGTTCGACATCACCTGGGATCCGCCGGCGCTGTCGCGGCCGCGGGGGTGCCCGGCGATCCACACCGGTTCGATCGCGACCATGCTCGAGCCTGGCGCCGCAGCGATCCGCGAGTTCCTGGTTTCGGTCGCCGATCAGCCGGTCACGGTGACGCTGGACCCGAACGCCCGGCCGACGATCACCCCGGATCCGGTACCGGCGTGGGCCGCCATCCGGAAGCTGGCCGCGTGGTCCGACCTGGTGAAGCTGAGCGACGAGGACTGCAGGTTCTTCCGGCCCGGAGCGTCACCGGACGAGATCGCCGCCGAGTTGCTGAGCGCCGAGCGGACCCAGTGCGTGGTGATCACCCTCGGCGGCGACGGCGCGATCGGGATCAGCCGGGACGGGCGCGTCGAGGTGCCGGCGCCGGCCATCGAGGTGGTCGACACCGTCGGCGCGGGCGACTCGCTCATGTCGGCGCTCATCGCCGGACTGAACGCCCGCGGGCTGCTCGGCGCGACGCGGCTGTCCGGGCTGACGGCCGAGGATCTGCGCGAGGTCGTCGACTATGCGGTGAAGGCGGCCGCGATCACCTGCACCCGGCACGGCGCCGACCCGCCGACCGCCGCGGAACACACGGCGAAGTGGGGATCCTGACGTGTCCGCCGAGACCTGGACGTCCGAACTGGAGTCCAAAGGCAGCGTGGTCTTCCCGCCACGCCGCGGACGGCTCACGATCCGGCTGGCCGGATTCGGTCTGCTGATGGTGCTGTCGGCGTGGACGAACGTCGACCACATCCGCGCGGGCGAGATGTCCGGGGCGCTCGGCGTACTGCGGCTGACCGCGCTCGCCGCGTTCGTCTACGGCACCGGGCTCACGCTGTGGCAACTGATCACGAACCGCCCGGTCGTCAAGGTCGACGCCGACGGCATCAGCCGTGGCCGCAGCCTGCGCTGGTCCGGGATCACGAGCATCGACGATCCGGCCGGTCTGCCGGGAGTCCGGGCGGTGCAGATCCGCCCGGCTGACCGGCGTACTCGACCGATCAGCATCCCGCAGGACAACGTCGAGGATCTCGACGCCCTCACGCCCTGGCTGCGATCACTCCACGACCAGCACCGCTCCTAGGACACCGAGCTCCGGACCGCGCTGAGGTGTTCGCGGGACCGGGCGGCCGCAAGGTCCGGGTCGCGGTCGCGGATCGCGTCGGCGATCGCCACGTGGGCGGCCTGGTCATGCCGATGCCGGTGCTGATCATCCATCCGCAGCATGTCGATCATCGCCCGCCGGATCCGCGGCACGAACGTGTCGAACAGCTCCGTCAGTACGGCGTTGTGCGCGGCCGTGATCACGGCTCGATGGAACGCCAGGTCGGCCTCGACGTACCAGTCGTCCGGTGAGTTCTCCGACGCCCGCTTCCGGTCGGCGAGCGTGTAGCGGAACGCCTTGAGGTCGGCCGGCGTACGACGGGACGCCGCCAGCCGCGCCGCCTCGGTCTCGATCGCGAGCCGGCCCTCCAGGACGTCGGTGATGTCGGCGCGGCGGAGGACCTTGTCCCAGTCCTCCGAGGCCTGGTGCGCGATCACGAACACACCGGCGCCCTGCCGGCTCTCCAGCACCCGGCGGCCGGCCAGTTCCCGGACCGCCTCACGGATCGTCGACCGGCCCACGCCGAGCTGCGCGGCCAGCGTGGTCTCGCCCGGCAGCTTCTGGCCGAGCGCCCACTCGCCGCTGCCGATCCGGCGGAGCAGCTCCTCGGCGGCCTGCTCGGCCAGTGGGTGACGGCGGATCATGCCGCTCAGTGTAGGGCTCGCCAGGGTCGGAAGTTCTCAGCTTGTCTGAGGAGTTGGTTTCGGGTTAGCGTGGTCCGCATGTCCTCGAACCTCCTGCTTGCGGGCCGCCTCCTTCTTGGCCGCCACGGCGGGAGCTGATTCGACCGGCACCCCCTCCGTGGAGTGCTCTCGCCTGCCGGTCCCGCCTCCCGCACGAGCCGAAGGACCCACCATGGACTGGAACCGCCAGCAGCACTCCCCCATGCCCAGCCACCGCTATCGCGACATCTTCGCCAAGGTCCCGGTCGCCCCGATCGACCGTGAGTGGCCGGACCGCCGGATCACCACCGCACCGCTGTGGGTGCCGGTCGATCTGCGCGACGGCAACCAGGCGCTGGCAGATCCGATGGACCCCGAGCGCAAGCGCCGCTTCTTCGAGCTGATGGTTGCCATGGGCTACAAAGAGGTCGAGGTCGGCTACCCGTCCGCCTCGCAGACCGACTTCGACTTCGTCCGGCTGCTGGCCACGAGCGACCTGGTCCCGCCGGACGTCACGATCGTCGTCTTCACTCCGGCCCGGCCCGAGCTGATCGAGCGGACCGTCGAGTCGATCGCCGGGATGCGCGGCCAGGTCGTCATCCACATGTACGCCGCGACCGCGCCGGTGTGGCGGGACGTCGTACTGCGTCGTACCCGGGAGGAACTGGCGTCGCTCATCTATGCCGGGGCCGAGGACATCCTCAGGCTCGCGGGAGGGCAGGAGAACGTGCGGTTCCAGTTCTCACCGGAGGTGTACAACCTGACCGAGCCGGACTACATCCTCGAGCTGTCCGACCAGCTGACCAAGCGGTGGGACGCGACGCCGCAGCGGCCGGTGATCCTCAACCTGCCGGCCACGGTCGAGGCCGCGACGCCGAACGTGTACGCCGACCAGATCGAGTACATGGACAAGAACCTGCCGCGGCGCGACAGCGTGATCCTGTCGGTGCACCCGCACAACGACCGCGGTACCGGCATCGCCTGCGCGGAGCTCGCCGTACTCGCCGGTGCGCAGCGGGTCGAGGGCTGCATCTTCGGCAACGGCGAACGCACCGGGAACGTCGACATCGCGACGCTCGCACTGAACCTGCACGCGCAGGGCGTCGACCCGATGGTCGACTTCTCCGCCATCGACCGGATCCGGGAGACGGTCGAGTACTGCACCCGGATGCCGATCCACCCGCGGCATCCGTACGTCGGTGAGCTCGTTTACACGGCGTTCTCCGGGACCCACCAGGATGCGATCCGCAAGGGGTTCGCCGAACATCACCGGCGGGCCGCGGAGGTCGGCGTACCGGCGTCGGAACTGGCGTGGGATGTGCCGTATCTGCCGATCGACCCGGCGGACGTCGGGCGCGGGTACGAGGCCGTCGTCCGGGTGAACAGCCAGTCGGGGAAGGGCGGGATCGCGCATGTGCTGGAGTCGTCGTACGGCGTGCGGATGAGCGCGACGGAAGAGGCCGAGTTCGCCCGGCACGTGCAGCGGCACACCGACGAGACCGGCCGGGAAGCGAGTGCGGTGGAGTTGAAGGGTCTTTACGAGGAGGTTTTCGGGTGCTCGAACTGAAGGACGTCGACTTCGTCCGGGACGGCAAACTGCTGCTCGGCGAGGTGTCCTTGACCGTCGGCGAGGGGGAACGTTGGGCGCTGCTCGGGCCGAACGGCGCGGGCAAGAGCACCCTGCTGAACCTCTGCGGCGCCATCACCCACCCGACCCGGGGCACGGTCGAGATCCTCGGCCGTCGCCTCGGCGCGGTCGACATCCGGACCCTGCGCGAGTCGATCGGGCACGTGAACCCACGTCATCCGCTGCGGTCGCCGCTGACGATCCGGCAGGTCGTCCTCACCGGTCTGACCGGGACGATCGAGCTGATGCCACGCTGGGAGCCGACGCCGGACCAGG
Source organism: Kribbella sp. NPDC049227 (assembly GCF_043197265.1). Taxonomy (NCBI): domain Bacteria; kingdom Bacillati; phylum Actinomycetota; class Actinomycetes; order Propionibacteriales; family Kribbellaceae; genus Kribbella; species Kribbella sp. NPDC049227. The sequence goes on from NZ_JBICST010000001.1 coordinate 167,157, forward strand.
ACGCCCGGGCCGCGGAACTGGTCGAGCTGCTCGGGATCGGTACGCACCTCGACGCGTCCTGGACCAACCTGTCCCAGGGTGAACGCGGTCGCGCGCTGATCGCCCGTGCGCTGATCTCCGACCCGCGCTTACTGCTCCTGGACGAACCGACGACGGGTCTCGACGTCGCCGCCCGCGAACAACTCCTCGAAACCCTCGACCAGGTCCACGCCTCGCATCCCCACCTGGCGTCGATCCTCGTCACCCATCACCTCGAGGAACTCCCGACCTCCACCACCCACGCAGCCCTCCTCCGCGAAGGCCGCCTCCTCACCGCCGGCCCCGCCGAAGACGTCCTCACCACTCCCCTGATCACCCGAACCTTCGCCCACCCCATCACCATCCACCGAACCGCCGGCCGCTGGCGAGCAACCGCCTAGCTAGCTCAGGCCGAGGCGTTTGGTGAGGCGGGGGCCTCGTTTGATTTTTATTTCGCCGAGGATGGCGGTGCCGCGGATGTGGAAGGTGGTGGGGGTGGCGGGCGTGGTGGGGTCGGCGGCGGAGAGGGCGGACTCCTGTTCGGAGATCGAGCCGAGGATGGGGTTGCTGTCCAGGTGGACGATCGCGTTGCGCGGGACGCGGATCTTCACGTCGGCCAGGATCGACTTCACCTCGACGAAGACCTCGGCGGCCGGGAGCTGGGCTTCGGTGTAGTCCAGGGTGACGTCGCCGAGGACGGCGTTGATCTCCTGGCGCTGCGGGACCAGCCAGTTGCCGGTGCGCTTGGTCTCCGACATGAACACGTTGATCACCGGGCCGGCCTCGACCATCGCCCCGCCGTAGTGCGGGCTCACGGCCGGCACCTCCGACGCACCCGGGACGCGCGGGCCGTTCGGCAGGTCCGCGGTGATCTCGACCAGTTCGCCGTACGTCTTGGAGGCGTACAGCTGCTCCAGCCGCTCCTCGAGCTCGGCGTACGACAACCGGCCCTCGCCCGCGGCATCGCGCAGTACGTCGGCGACCTCCTCCCGCTCGAGGTCGGAGACCCGGCGCCGCAGCGCGAGCTCGTCACCCGTCACCGGCGCGGGCTGCGCGGGCACCGAGTCCTGCGGTCGGTTGTCCTGAGGAACCTCATCCTGGGCCACGGCAGCACGATACGCGCGGACAGCACCGCCCGCCGACGGGAATCATCCCCGATTCACCCCTGATCCCGTCCCTGAGTCCGCCGGATAAAGTTGGCTCATCCAGACCACATGCCATGGAGGTACGCCGGTGTCCGCCGACTTCAACTACTCCGATCTGTTGCCCCTGGGCGCCGACGACACGGAGTACCGGCTGCTGACGACCGAAGGTGTCAGCACGTTCACGGCCGGCGACCGGACGTTCCTGCGGATCGAGCCCGACGTACTGCGGGCGCTGACCGCGGAGGCGATGCACGACATCTCGCACTACCTGCGGACCGCGCACCTGGAGCAGCTGCGCCGGATCATCGACGACCCGGAGGCGTCGGGGAACGACCGGTTCGTCGCACTCGATTTGCTGAAGAACGCGAACATCTCGGCCGGCGGCGTACTGCCGATGTGCCAGGACACCGGGACCGCGATCGTGATGGGCAAGAAGTCCGAGGGCGTGCTCACCGGCGCGGCCGACGAGGAGTGGATCAGCCGCGGGGTGTACGACGCGTACACCAAGCTGAACCTGCGCTACTCGCAGATGGCCCCGCTGACCATGTGGGAGGAGAAGAACACCGGTTCCAACCTGCCGGCCCAGGTCGAGCTGTACTCGACCCCGGACCACGGCGACCCGGCGTACAAGTTCCTGTTCATGGCCAAGGGCGGCGGCTCGGCGAACAAGTCGTTCCTGTTTCAGGAGACCAAGGCGGTGCTCAACCCGGACGGGATGATGAAGTTCCTGGACGAGAAGATCCGCTCCCTCGGTACGGCGGCCTGCCCGCCGTACCACCTGGCGATCGTGGTCGGCGGCACCTCGGCGGAGTACGCGTTGAAGACCGCGAAGTACGCCTCCGCGCACTACCTCGACTCGTTGCCGACCTCGGGATCGCCGGTGGGGCACGGGTTCCGCGACCTGGAGCTGGAGGAGGAGGTCTTCAAGCTCACGCAGGAGTTCGGGATCGGCGCGCAGTTCGGCGGCAAGTACTTCTGCCACGACGTGCGGGTGATCCGGCTGCCGCGGCACGGCGCGTCCTGCCCGGTCGCGATCGCGGTGTCGTGCTCGGCGGACCGGCAGGCGCTTGCGAAGATCACGCCGGAGGGTGTGTTCCTCGAGCAGCTCGAGCGGGACCCGGCGCGGTTCCTGCCGGACACCACCGACGAGCACCTCGCCGACGACATCGAGGTGGTCCGGATCGACCTGAACCGGCCGATGAGCGAGATTCGCGCGGAGCTGACCAAACTGCCCGTGAAGACCCGGCTGTCGCTGAGCGGCCCGTTGGTCGTCGCGCGGGACATCGCGCACGCCAAGATCAAGGAGCGGCTGGACGCGGGCGAGCCGATGCCGCAGTACCTGCGCGACCACGCCGTGTACTACGCGGGTCCGGCGAAGACTCCGGAGGGGTACGCGTCCGGGTCCTTCGGGCCGACCACGGCGGGTCGGATGGATGCGTACGTCGATCAGTTCCAGGCCGCCGGTGGATCGTTCGTGATGCTTGCCAAGGGCAACCGCTCGGCCAAGGTGACGCAGGCGTGCAAGGAGCACGGCGGGTTCTATCTCGGGTCGATCGGTGGTCCGGCGGCCCGGCTCGCGCAGGACTGCATCAAGTCGGTGGATGTGATCGAGTACGCCGAGCTCGGGATGGAAGCCGTCTGGAAGATCGAGGTCGAGGACTTCCCGGCGTTCGTGGTGGTGGACGACAAGGGCAACGACTTCTTCACGGACACGCGCAAGCCGGTCCCCCTGACCGTCCGCCCGAGAAGCTGAACCTGCAGGCCATCACAACTGGCTCTCGCCGGCGCGGCTGAGCGTGAGCGTCACGTGGTTGCGGCGATTGTGATGGCCTGGCGGTCCGCGGGTCGCAGGGGTGCTTGACGTCGGCGGGGGATCGCCGGACCCTCGGGAGCGGGGGTGGTCGTGATGGGTCGGCGGATGCTGCGGATGGGGAATCGGATCGGGGTGTGGATGTATCGCACGCTCGATGGGCGGATGGCGAGTGGGAGCAAGGACGTGCACGTCCTGATGCTGACCACGCCCGGCCGGCGGACCGGAGTACCGCACTCGACCTGCGTGCGGTACCTGGAGGCGCCGGACGGGCTACTGGTGTGGGGAACCGGGTCGGGCTCCCGGCAGGATCCGGACTGGTTCTGCAACCTGCGCGCGGTCGAGGTGACCAACGTGCAGATCGGCGCGAAGCACGTCCGGATGCGTCCGCGGGAGTTGACCGGGGTGGAGCGGCAGACCGCGTGGACCGACGTCATCCTGCGCGAGGACCCAGGCATCGGTCGGTACGCGACCAAGGCCAAGCGCACGATACCGGTCGCCGTACTGGAACCGGAGCAGCGCTGACCTCAGCTGGCCTGGCTTTCGACCGGCTCGGGGAGCTTCACCAGGACGGCCCTGGCGGCTCGCACGAGGTCGGCTTCGTTGTGCCCGAAGGCCTGGAGGTAGCACCCGAGGGCGGATCGCAGTAGCTGCAGCTCCTCGGTTTCCAGTTCGATGGTGTACATGATTCCAAGGTAAGTCCGAACCCGGCAGATGGAACCGCTCGTGATGCACCCGTTGTGAGCGGTCAACCGATGGACCAGCCGGCCTTGCCGAGGATCTCGGCCGCGGTCTCCGCGGGGGAGCCGTCGTTGGTGACCGTGAAGTCCTCGATCGGCTGGTGGGCTGCCGCCTCAGCCAGCGCGGCCTGCAGGTCCCAGCCGGGTCCACGGGTCGACCGGGTCCGCGCCGCCACGAGGTCCGGCGGAGTCACCACCCTGACGATCCGTACGTCGCAGTCGGCGAGCGCCTCCATGTACGCCGCTTTGAGCTCGGCGGTCTCGACATGCCCGCTCACGATCAGGAAGCGGGCGCCTGCGTCGCGGTAGGTGGGCCAGACGGCCGCAAGGTTGCGCGCCTTGAGCCGGTCATGAAACCGGAGCCCCAAATCCGACGCTGTACCCGACGCCGCATCCGGTGCCGAATCCAGTGCCGCGGCCGGTGCCTGGGGCGGCGGGCCGAACTGGCCCACGGCGTCCAGGTCGACGACGGCGGTCGGGTGACGATCGGCCGTCAGGAGGCGGGCAATCGCCTGAGCGACCGTGGTCTTGCCAACTCCCCCACCGCCGGCGAGGAGCAGCGCCTTCGCGCTCAAGTGTGCAGCTCTTCGGCGATCAGGACCGGCTGATGTGATGTCGGCGCCGTCGGCAGCCGCCAGTCCGGTGGGGCGGTCCACGTCTGCCAGCCGTCCGAGAATGGCGACGTCCAGGACTCGATGTCACGGACGGCCGCGTGGGCGTCGGCGATGATCCGCTCAGCCTCGGCCGCCGTGAAGCGCCCCGCGGTGACCGCACCCTCCAGTTCGTCCTCGTCTTTCCAGTCGATCGTGCGGTCCGGCCGGATCCACAGGTCAAGGACGTGGTCGACCGTGCTGGTCCGGCGCGCCGCCGCGTCGCGCACGTGCGGGGCCTCGAGGTTCACGTACCAGCCGCGGAAGCTGCCGTCCTCGGCCCAGAAGTGCCACACCGACCACGGCTTGCCCGGCGGCAGCACCTTGAGGATCCCCGTCCCGCGCCAGACGTCGAGCTTCAGCACCCGGTCCTCGGTGAACATCGCGACCGGACCGGCGTGCCTGGTCTCGCGGCCGTCCACCAGCACCGGCTTGATCAGCGGCGTGCCCGGGGCGAGCCAGGCCACCAGGCCGTCCTCGTCGTCACGCACCACGGTCATCGGCCGGACGTTCGGCTTGTCCGCGTGCTGTCCGATCCCCTCGTACACCCACTCGATCGTGGTCCCCGGCTGCCAGAAGCGCGCCTGCGCCGCGGCTGCCGTCACGGCTGGGCCGGCCGGGTCATGGACAGTACGTCGAGGGCCGCGTCCAACTGCTCCTCGGTCAGATCGCCCTTCTCGACGTGCCCGTTCTCGATCACGACCTCGCGGATGGTCTTGCCCTGTTTGAGCGCGCTCTTCGCGACCGCGGCGGCGTTCTCGTAGCCGATGTAGCGGTTCAGCGGCGTCACGATCGACGGCGACGACTCGGCCAGCGCACGGGCGTGGTCGACGTTCGCGGTGATGCCGTCGACGCAACGGTCGGCCAGCAGCCGGGAACTGTTCGCCAGCAGGGTGATCGACTCGAGCAGGTTGCGGGCGATCACCGGCAGCATCACGTTCAGCTCGAAGTTGCCGCCGGCACCGGCCACGGTGATCGTGGTGTCGTTGCCGATCACCTGGGCGGCGACCATCAGCGTCGCCTCGCAGATCACCGGGTTCACCTTGCCCGGCATGATGCTCGAGCCCGGTTGCAGGTCCGGCAGGGCGATCTCGCCGAGCCCGGCGCGCGGCCCGGATCCCATCCAGCGCAGGTCGTTGCAGATCTTGGTCAGGCTGACCGCGATCGTCTTCAGCTGCCCCGACAACTCGACCAGACCGTCGCGCGCACCCTGCGCCTCGAAGTGGTCGTCGGCCTCGCGCAACTCCAGACCGGTACGCCGGTTCAGCTCCGTGATCACCTTGGCCGCAAACCCTGGTGGTGTGTTGATCCCGGTCCCGACCGCCGTGCCGCCCAGTGGAAGCTCGGCGACCCGCGGCAGCGTCGCACGCACCCGCTCCGCACCGCGCCGCACCTGCTGCGCGTACCCGTTGAACTCCTGCCCGAGCGTCACCGGTGTCGCGTCCATCAGGTGGGTGCGCCCGGACTTGACCACCTCGCCGAACTCGGATCCCTTACGGGACAGGGATTCCGCCAGGTGCTCCAGCGCCGGCAGCAGCTCCTCGACGACGCCCGCGGTCGCGGCGACGTGGATCGAGGACGGGAATGTGTCGTTGCTCGACTGCGACGCGTTCACGTGGTCGTTCGGATGTACGTCGGTGCCGAGGGCACGGGTCGCGAGCGTGGCCAGCACCTCGTTCACATTCATGTTCGTCGACGTCCCGGAGCCGGTCTGGAACACGTCGATCGGGAACTCCGCGTCGTACTCACCGCCGGTCACTTGGTCCGCGGCGGCCACGATCGCGGCCGATCGCTCGCTGTCCAGTACGCCGAGCTCGGCGTTCACCACCGCCGCCGAGGCCTTGATCTGGGCGAGCGCATGGATGAGCGCCGGCGCCAGCGGCCGGCCGGAGATCGGGAAGTTCTCCACCGCACGCTGGGTCTGCGCCCGCCACAACGCGTCCCGAGGCACCTTGACCTCGCCCATCGTGTCGTGCTCGATCCTGAATTCCGCATTGTCACCCATACCAGCAGAGTACGTCGCTCCACGCAGTCGCCGACGACCGATTGTCAAACTGTGGATAACGAACCCTGGTACACGTAGTACGTCTCCGCTCGCCCCTGCAAAGTCACCGGGACGGCCGTGACCGCACACGCCCCGAAGACCGCCGTGACCGCGGTCTCCAACGCGTCCGACGCCGACGAGGACCAGACCGTCAGTACGCCGCCAGTCCGCAGCTTCGACCGGCAGACGGTCAGGAACGGCGACGCGTAGATGGCCGAGTTCTCGTTGTAGACAAGGAAGTCCGGGCCGTTGTCCACATCCAGCAGGATCCCGTCGAGCGACGCATCGGACGACGCGGCAACGACCGCACGTACGTCGCCGACGACCACGGACACCCGCGGATCGTCCAGCACCGACGGCACCAGTCCCGACCGCATCCACGCCACCAGGTCCGGCTCGATCTCCGCGACCACGACCTCACCGAGCCGGTCGTCGGTCAGCAAGGCACGGACGGTGTAGCCGAGCCCGAGACCACCGACCAGGACGCGATCAGGACGTCGTACCGAGGCCAGGGCGGCGGACGCGAGCAGCTCCTCGCTGGAGGTCTCACGGTCGTCCATCACGAACACGCCGTTCACCCGCAGCTCGAGGGCTCCGTCGTCGTCACGCCGCCGCAGGACCAGCTCGCCCCGTTCACTGCTCCCCCGCGCGATCTCCGGCACGCCGACATCCTGCCAGGCCTCAGTAGTGCACCTTGAACCGTAGGTGCGTCGCGTTGCCCGACGGTACGACGTCGGTCCGCTCCAGCTGGTACTGCCGGCCGCCGAGGTTCTCGAACAGCGGGGTCCCCGACTGCAGCAGAACCGGCACCAGGTGAATCTGGATCTCGTCGAGCAGTCCGGCGGCCAGGCACTGCTGCGCCGCGCTCGCACCGTGCACCCCGACGACCCCGTCGCCGGCCGCGTCCTTGGCCGCCTTGACCGCCGCCTCGATGCCCTCACTGACGAACGTGAACACCTCCGGCGCCCGCACGGTCTCGGCAGCGGGCGGGTTGTGGGTGAGCACGAAGCACGGCAGCTGCCCGGCCGGACCACCGTCGCCCCAGCCTCCGTCACCCTCGGCCAGGTCGTAGGACCGCCGGCCCATCAGGATCGCTCCGGCCGAGGCGACCATGCCGTCGAGAACCGCGGTGTCCTCCGGGAACGGTTCCCACAGCCAGCGGTGCAGGATGTCGCCGCCGACGCCGAGCTGGTGTTCCCTGGTCACGTCCGGACCGGTGATGTAGCCGTCCAGCGACATCGAGATGCCCGAGATGACGAGTGCCATGATGACTCCTTCGAAGAGAGGATGGTTCCTACTCCTCGAAGCCTGCCGGTCAGACGCCCGTACGCGCCTCCGCGATCAGCACGGAAACACCACGGATCGGGCTCAGTACCAGCCCTTGGCCTGCGAGTGGCCCCAGGCCGAGCACGGGGAGCCGTACGCGTCCTCGATGTAGTCCAGGCCCCACTTGATCTGGGTGACCGGGTTGGTCCGCCAGTCCGAGCCGTACGCCGCCATCCGGTTGCCGGGCAGCGCCTGCGGGATGCCGTACGCCGAGGAGGTCGGGTTGTCGGCGTCGACCCGCCAGCGGGACTCCTTGTTCCACAGCTTCTCGAGGCAGCTGAACTGGCTCTCGCCCCAGCCGTGGTCGGGCAGGAGGTTCATCGCGACCTCCTTGGGCGTGCCCTCGAGCTTCTTCCGCTCGGCGTCGCGGCTGGCCCGCTCCTCGCGCGAGTCGTTGTCCTTCTCCTGTAGCGCCTTGTACCGCTTCAGGGCTGCGTTCTTGGCCGCGCGGACCATGGCGGCCTTGTCCTGGGTCGCCTTGCGCTGGGCCTCGACGGCCTCGATCTGGTTGCGCAGCCGGATGACCTCCTGGGCCTGCTCCTCGGGGGACAGTCCCTTGGGCGAGGGGGTCTTCACCGCGTGGGCCTTCTCGCTGTTCAGCACGGCCATCTCGGCCCGGCCGGACACCTGTTCCGAGGCGACGCTGCTCCCGGGGGAGCTGAAGAGGTCGATACCGGCGACAACGGAGACGACGACGATTCCAGTCACTGAGAGAACCGCGACGGAGCGCTTCGCTTTCATCTGTCCTTCCGAGAAACCCGACCCCCGTCGGCTGGCAACAGGAACATACTCTGGCGTAAACCGACCGTGATCACAAGCAGGTCACAGACAACGGTGCGGCCGCCCGACGGGCGACCGCACCGTGCACGCGCAAGTCTTACGCGTGCTTTACAGACAGAGATTACCTAAAAGTAGAAACGCTCCTTACAGCTGCAGATCGTCCAGCATCTCGGTGACCAGGGCGGCGATCGGCGACCGCTCCGAGCGGGTCAGGGTGACGTGGGCGAACAGCGGGTGCCCCTTCAGTTGCTCGACCACCGCGACCACTCCGTCGTGCCGGCCGACCCGCAGGTTGTCGCGCTGAGCGACGTCGTGGGTGAGCACCACCCGCGAGTTCGCACCGACCCGCGAGAGCACCGTCAGCAGCACGTTGCGCTCCAGCGACTGGGCCTCGTCGACGATCACGAACGCGTCGTGCAGCGAGCGGCCGCGGATGTGGGTCAGCGGCAGCACCTCGAGCATGCCGCGGTCGATCACCTCGTCGATCACGTCACTGCTGGTCAGCGCGCCGAGCGTGTCGTACACGGCCTGCGCCCACGGCTGCATCTTCTCCGACTCCGAGCCGGGCAGGTAGCCGAGCTCCTGGCCGCCGACCGCGAACAGCGGCCGGAAGACGACCACCTTCTTGTGCTGCCGCCGTTCCATCACCGCCTCGAGGCCGGCGCAGAGCGCGAGTGCGGACTTGCCGGTGCCGGCGCGGCCGCCGAGCGAGATGATCCCGACGTCGGGGTCCAGCAGCAGGTCGAGCGCGACCCGCTGCTCGGCCGACCGACCGCGGATCCCGAACGCCTCCCGGTCACCGCGGACCAGCCGGACCCGCTTGTCCGGCATCACCCGGCCGAGCGCACTGCCCCGCTCGGACAGCAGCACCAACCCGGTGTGGGTCGGGAACTCGCCGGCCTGCGGCAGCTCCAGTACGCCGTTCTCGTACAGGTCGTCGACGACGTGGGTCTCGACCTCGAGCTCGCTCATCCCGGTCCAGCCGGACTCCAGCGTCAGCTCGGCCCGGTACTCCTCGGCCATCAGGCCACAGGCCGACGCCTTGACCCGCATCGGCAGGTCCTTCGAGACCAGCGTGACGTCCCTGCCCTCGGACTTGAAGTTGCAGGCCACGGCCAGGATGCGGCTGTCGTTGTCGCCGAGCCGGAAACCGGCCGGCAGGCTCTCCGGATCGGTGTGGTTCAGTTCGACCCGGAGGGTTCCACCCTTCTCCCCCACTGGCAGGGGCGCGTCCAGACGTCCGTACTGGATCCGGAGCTCGTCGAGCAGCCGCAGCGCGGTGCGAGCGAAGTAGCCGAGTTCCGGGTGATGCCGTTTGGCCTCCAATTCGGTGACGACGACCACCGGGACGACCACCTCGTGCTCGTCGAACCGCAGCATCGCGTGCGGGTCGGACAGCAGCACCGAGGTGTCCAGCACGAAGGTGCGCTGGGCCGGTGTGGATGAGGTACTTGACGCCTTGGCGTGGGTGGCAGCCATGTCGCACGTCCTCTCGGGCCGCGACGTGCACCACGCCCGGCCCACCAGTGTTAGGTGATGGACCGGGAACTGACCCCGGGGTCTGGTGCAGACCCCACCCGCCGCGCTGCACGAGCGACGACGGGAACCAGTGAGATCGAGACGCGAGGTCTCGGGCACTCCGTTCTGCCCCTCATGGGGCAACCGGCTGGCGAACGATTCTCAAGCTGATCGGGCCTCCCGGACAGCCGGCTTCCCCTCCGACCGTCACTAAGGAGCGTAGGTCGGCGGCGCAAACCCCGCATTCCGACACGCCCGGCCACGGGGTTAACGGCGTGTTACTTCTTCCCCCCAGGCGGGGGAGGTCGTTCACCCTGCGGAGTGATCCGGTCCGCGACCCCCCGCGACAGTCTCGTCACATGCGGAAGAACTGGCCGGTGTGGACCGGGTACGCGACGGCTCTGTGGTCCCTGACGTACGGCGTTCTGGGCGTCTACTGGGCCTTCGGCGGAACCGGCTATCCGTTCGCGAAAGTGACCGATGATCGTGCAACCGCCTCGATCCTGGAAGGCACGCCCGCCCACGTCGTCGCCCCGGTCATGGCGGCCGTCGGCCTCGGTGGCGCTGTGCTGGCAATCGTGATGACCAGACGCCCGGCCCGAGGTTGGGTGCTCCAGGCAATCGCCGCCGTACTGGCCGTCGGGCTCGCGGTGGTGATCCCTGACTACACACTGATCGCGATGGTTGCCCTCGCCCCCGCACTGGTCGTCTTCGCGTTCACCGGCGTACCGGGTGAACAGGGCGGCGTGGGCGACATCCTCTATTGGCACAGGGTGAACCTGATCATCGTGTTCGTCGGTGGTCTGCTGTGGGCGGCCACCGCGATCGCGTACCACCGCCGCAGCCGGGGCGCCTGTGTTTCCTGCGGTCGCAGCGATCGCCCCGATCCGGCCTGGACGACACCGCGGGAAGCCCTTCGCTGGGGTCGCATCGCGGTCACCGTCGCGGTGGTTGCCAACCTGCCGTACGAGTTCACCCGGGTGGCGTGGTTCTTCGGCTGGCCGGTGGGGATCAGCGACGAGTTCCACCGGATGATGGCCGACACGCCCGGCATGCTGGCGATGGGCCTCGGCCTGGCTGTGATGGGCGTCGGCGGCGGCATCCTGACCCACGGGCTGGTGCACCGCTGGGGCGAGGTCTATCCGCGCTGGATCTGGTTCATGGCGGGCAACCGCGTCCCACCACTCCTCGCGATCATCCCGGCCTCGGTGGTGGCCGTTGTACTCGTCCCGGCCGGTTTGATGAACACCCAGCTCCCCTTGGACGGCGACAACTGGGCCCTCAACGGTCCCGGGATCCTCTGGGTGGTCTGGGGAGCCGCTCTGGGTACGGCGACGTACGCCTACTACCTGCGACGACGTACGACGTGTGCACGCTGCGGACGCGGGGTCACGTCCCGAAGCGGCGCTCCCGTTGTGCGTAGCTCCGGATCGCCCGCAGGAAGTCGACGTGCCGGAAGTCCGGCCACAGGGCTTCACAGAAGTAGAACTCGCTCAGCGCGCTCTGCCAGAGCAGGAAGCCGCCGAGCCGCTGCTCGCCTGACGTCCGGATGACCAGGTCCGGGTCCGGCTGGCCCTTCGTGTACAGGTGCCGCGCGATGTGCTCGACGTCGACGCGCTCGGCCAGTTCCTCGATGGAGATGCCCTGCGCGGCTTCCTCCAGCAGGAGCGACCGGACCGCATCGGCCAGCTCGCGGCGGCCGCCGTACCCGACCGCGACGTTGACGAGCATCCCGTCGACTCCGTGCGTGGCCGTCTCAGCCGCCTTGAGCGTCTCGGCGGTGGCGCCGGGCAGCAGGTCGAGCGCGCCGACCGGGTGGATCCGCCAACGGCCGATCGCTGTCAGCTCGTCAACGGTCTGCTCGATGATCCGCAGCAGCGGCTCCAGCTCGTCGCTCGGCCGGCTCAGGTTGTCGGTGGACAGCATCCAGACGGTGACCACCTTGACGCCGACGTCGTCGCACCAGTCGAGGAACTCGACGATCTTGTTCGCCCCGGCCTCGTGACCGCGCGACACCGGGTCGCCGACGGCCCGGGCCCAGCGCCGGTTGCCGTCGATGATGACGCCGATGTGCCGCGGGATCCGGTCCGGCGACAGCGATCGGACCAGCCGGCGTTCGTACAGTCCGTACACCGCGTCGCGCAGCTTTTGCTTGCCAGGTGTCCGCATGGGCAGGTGCTCTCCTCGAAGACTCTCGGTCACGAGGCTAGCCCAGATCGGCCGCTGTTGAGAGGGCGCGGAGCGGCTCGGAGAAAGCTGCCGGGAAGGTCGAACTTTCGCCGAAGTTCGTGCGTCGGACACGCGGGTGGCGGTGTGCCAACGGGTGATGTCGCCTACATTTCATGCTTATGGCCGTTGGAACCTACGGTCCCGTAAGTTACGGTTGCGTAGGTACTGAACCGCCCGGCACCCCTCGAAAGGACGGCGATGACCGCTACCAGCGCCCAGCCCCAGGAAGTCGGTCACCGGCTGTCCGGACGACTCGCACCGCTGAAGCCCAAGCTTCGCGGCTGGCTGCACGCCGGCACCTTCCCGTTCGCGACCGCCGCCGGCATCGTGCTGATCTGCCTCGCCCCGGGCGCCAGCGCCCGCTGGGCCGCCGCGGTCTACACGATGGGCGCGATGCTGCTGTTCGGCATCTCCGCGCTGTACCACCGGTTCTACTGGGGCCCGACCGGTGAGGCGATCCTGCGCCGGCTCGACCACAGCAACATCTTCCTGCTGATCGCCGGCACCTACACCCCGCTCGGGATGGTCCTGCTGCACGGCGACAACCGGCTGCTGATGCTCGGCCTGGTGTGGGGTGGGGCGCTGCTCGGCATCCTGTTCCGGATCTTCTGGGTGAGCGCACCGCGCTGGCTCTACACGCCGATCTACCTCGCTCTCGGCTGGGTGGCGATCTTCTGGATGGGCGACATCTACCACCAGGGCGGCGCGGCGGTGGTCACGCTGATCGCGGTCGGCGGTGGGCTCTACTCGATCGGCGCGGTCATTTACGGCACCAAGCGGCCGAACCCGTCACCGCTGTGGTTCGGCTTCCACGAGATCTTCCACGCGTTCACCGTGGCCGCGTTCATCTGCCACTACATCGCCGTCAGCATCGCGACGTACCAGGTCGGCTAACGTCCCAGGTCCCTCAGGGTTTCGCGCAGTACGTCGTACCGTTCGCGGCCCAACTGCTGTTCCCACAACTCTTCCACGCGGGCGATCGCGGCCCGGCTGAACTCGACCGCGTCGTCACCACGCGGCGTACGGCGTACCAGCCGGACCCGGCGGTCGCCGCGCAGCCGGTCGGACTCGGTGAACCCCAGCCGCTGCAGGTAGTCGACGTGCTGCCCGAGGCCCTGCTTCGTCATCCCGGCAGCCTCGGCCAGATCGGTGATCCGGCCGCCATCCGGCGGGATCATCTCGAGCAGCCGGTAGTGCGACACCCGTAGCCCGGGGAATGCCTGCTCGGAGTCGGCCAGGATCTCTGCCCGTAATCGCGCCAACACGAGTCCGATCAACCCGGCGATGTGATCGGACCCGACCGGGTCGGTGGGTGTGCCCGAAAGTCCGTTGACGGAAGTCATAAGGCAACTTTACTATCTCGGTAGTAAGGCTGCTTTACTTCTTTCCGTGCTGCCTCTGAAGACTGGCAGAAGGCGCGGGCGGAGGATGGGCGGCAGACTGCATTGGGGGGACGCATGATCACCACTCTGGAACCACTGGGCCGCGACGCCCTGTGTGACGACGACCTGACCGATCTGGTCCGGACCGTCACCGGGGACCCGGCGGCCCGGCCCGGCGAGGTCCGGGTCGAGCCGGTCGACTACCCGATCGGCACTCCAAGCACCGAGGCCCTGTTCCGGCTCTTCGGTACGGCGACCACGGCCGGCGGCGACACGGTCGACTGGTCCTGCTTCATCAAGAAACTCCAGTCCGTCCGGCACTGGGTGTACATCGACTCGGTACCCGAACAGTTCCGCGCCGCGTTCGTCCAGAACCTGCCGTGGCAACTGGAGATCGCCGTCCACCGCAGTGGCATCGCCGACGTGCTCCCGGACGGCCTGCGGCTGGCCACGGCGTACCGCATCGATCTGTACGACGACGATCGCGGCACCCTCTGGATGGAGAATGTCATCCAGGAGCCGGGTCCCTGGCCGATGGAGCGGTTCGAGCGGGCGGCGTACCTGCTCGGGCGCCTCTCCGCCCGTCGTCAGCCGCATCTGGTCGAGCCACTGCTCCCCCGCGACGACATCACCACCCCCGGCATCGGGCTGCGGTACTACACCGGCGGCCGCGTGATGATGACCGCCCTGCCGACCATCGCCGACCCGCAGACGTGGCGGGACCCGCTGCTGGCCGCGGCGGTCTGCCATCTGGGCGACCACCGTCTGCGTGACGACCTGCTCGACCTGGGTGAGCGCTTGCCCGCCGTACTGGACGCGCTCGACGCGCTGCCCCAGTGCTACCAGCACGGGGACGCCAGTCCGCAGAATCTGCTGGTCCCACAGGGCAGTCCGGACGAGTTCGTCGTGATCGACTGGGGGTTCGACTGCCCACAGGCGGTCGGCTTCGACCTGGGTCAACTGCTGGTCGGGCTCGCCCATGCCGGTGAGCTGTCGCCCGAGGCGTTGCCGGCAGTGCACAACGTGATCTTCAAGGCGTTCCTGAAGGGCCTGGCCGAGGATGGGATGCAGGTGACCGAGGAGCAGGTGCTGTACGGCTACCTCGGCTCACTGTGCGCCCGTGCGACGTTCACCGCACTGCCGCTGGAGCAGATCACAAAGACCGCCGACGAAGCGACGCTCACGATGTTCGAGGACCGCGTCCGACTGACCCGCGTGCTGGTCGACCTGGTGTCGCAGGTGGTCTAACAAGAACATCTCGGTCGTGTCACAGCTGCAACGAACCGCCCACCTAGAGGTATCCATGGTGCGTGAGGAACCTCAGGAGCTATGCAGCGGTCGCCACGGTCAGCACGATCGCGGGTCTCGTGCTGGCCGGGTGCGGCGCCGAAGCCGGTAACGACGCGGGCGGTACGCCGTCCTCTCCGTCCAGCAGTACGCCGTCGGTGACCCAGTCGACCCCCGTCGGGTCGGCCCTGCCGATCACGGTCAGCCGGAGCGGCGGTTTCGCCGGCTTCGACGACAAGGTGGTCATCGGGACCGACGGCGTCGCCACGGTGACGTCGCGCGGCAAGGAGACGGTCCGGTGCAAGCTGGACGCCACCTTGCTGACGACCATCCAGACCGCCGCGCAACAGGTCGACTGGGCCAGTCTCACTCCTACCAAGCCGACCACCCGGCACCCCGACGACATGATCCTCGCGGTCACCGCGAACGGGAAGACGGCCCGCATCGAGGACCCGCAGCTCAAGCCGATGTCGGAGTCGGTGAACCAGCTGCTCACCCAGGCCACCATCCCACCGGGCAAACTCTGCAAGCCGGTCTAACGGGGAGTCCGGGGCGCGCGAGCCTGGGCGGAGGCCACGCGCCCCGGACGGGGGCTGTCAGCTCACGGTCAGCGACGTGTCGTCGATGACGAAGCTCGTCTGCAGCGAGGAGTCCTCCTGGCCGACGAACCTCACCGTGACCGTCTTTCCCTTGTACTGCGTCACATCGAGCGTCTTCTGCACGTACGACGTGTTCTTGTTCAGGTTGGAGTACGTCGCCAGCGTGGTGGTCGCACCACCGTCGACGACCTGAACCTTGACCGTGTCATAGACCGTCGAGGACGTCGTCTCCGCGGTGTCGATCCGGATCCACAACGACAGCGACGCCGCCGTCGCCGAAGGCGGGATCGCGACAGACTGACCGACGTTCTCGGTGGTGGCTCGGCCGTTGCCTTGCAGCCAGGCCTTGTACGACCCACCGTGGGCTGGACGCCCGGAGTTGTTGGTGATCACACCGGTGGTGCCGGTCCAGTTCACCGCACCGGATTCGAAGCCCGGGTTGAGGATCAGGTTGGTGCCGCCGGATGGCGGACCGTCGGTGTAGTCCTTCTGGGTGTAGGTCCAGATCATGTGGCCGATGGCATCGATCTGGCGGTCCAGCGAGGTCAGGTCCAGGTTGCTGATGGTGTCGCAGGACCGGTGGTAGCAGCGGTCGAACGCCTGCCCTGCCGTACCACCCCACTTCGCTGCCTGGGCTGACGTCTTGGTCTCCTCGGCGCCGGCGAACGTACCGGCGGTCGGGATGCCGAGCGACCGGAACGCCGCGTGGTCGGACCGGCCCTGGACGTCGATGAACTCGGTCTGGACATTCTGTTGGGTGAAGTACGCGACGAGATCGTCGCGGGCGCCGTTGCCCGCGGGATTGTCGTCGTACACGAAGTAGCCCGGGTTCGGCGACGCGATCATGTCGAAGTTCAGGTACAGCTCGATCTTGTCGCGTTCCGCGGCGGGCAGATTGTTCACGTAGTACTTCGAGCCGACCAGCCCGAGTTCCTCGGCACCCCAGAAGCCGAACCTCAAACGGTTCCTGGGGGTCTGGCCGCTGGCAGCGTAAGCGAGGGCGGTTTCGAGTACGCCGGCGCTGCCGGAGCCGTTGTCGTTGATCCCCGGACCGGCGCTGACGCTGTCCAGGTGGGAGCCGGCCATGACGACGTGGTTCGCGTCGCCGTGGGGCCATTCGGCGATCACGTTGTACGACGTACCGGCCGAGGTCGCGAAGGACTGCAGAGTCGTGGTGTAGCCGGCCGCGTCGAGCTTGGACTTCACCCAGTCGGCCGACGCCTTGTAGCCGGGGCGGCCGGCGGCGCGGTTGCCGCCGTTGCCGGTCGCGATCGACTGGAACTGGTCGAGATGGGCCTTGGCGTTGGTGACGGAGATGTCCGGCGACCCGGCCGCGGTGGCGATGTTGCCTGGGGCAAACACTACACCGGCCACGAGGACGGTGCCGAGTCCGGAGTACAGGAAGGTACGCATGGTGGATCTCCTTCAGCCGGGGCGAGCGAAAGGAAATCCGGGGCGCGCGAGCCTGGGCGGAAGGCCGCGCGCCCCGGACGGGATCACCGCGAGACGGTCAGCTCGCGGTCAGCGACGTGTCGTCGATGACGAAGCTGGTCTGCAGGGAGGAGTCCTCCTGGCCGACGAACTTCACCGTGACGGTCTTTCCCTTGTACTGCGTCACATTGAACGTCTTCTGCACGTACGACGTGTTCTTGTTCAGGTTCGAGTACGTCGCCAGCGTGGTGGTCGTGCCACCGTCGACGATCTGTACCTTCGCCGTGTCGTACACCGTCGAGGTCGTCGTCTCCGCGGTGTCGATCCGGATCCAGAACGAGAGCGACGCCGCCGTCGCCGAAGCCGGGATCGCGACCGACTGGCCGACGTTCTCGGTGGTGGCGCGGCCGTTGCCCTGCAGCCAGAGCTTCCAGCTGCCGGTGCGAGCCGGACGCCCGGTGTTGTTGGTGATCGGGCCGGCGGTGCCGGTCCAGTTCACCGCACCGGACTCGAAGCCCGGGTTCAGCAGCAGGTTGTCGCCGGTGGGCGGCGGCTCGGTGCCACCACCACAGGCGGCCGCGCCGGCCGGGACGGAGATGCCGCTGAAGGCCGCCTCGATGCCCTTGCACTGCGCGGAGTCGGCGCCGTACAGCTCCTTGGCCGAGGTGATCGCACCCTCACGAGCATCCTTGTAGGTGCTGCCCGAGCTGAGCTTGGTGCTCAGGGTGCGGTACCAGACCTTGGAGGCCACGTCGCGGCCGACACCGGTGATGGTCGCGCCGTTGCAGGCGGTGCTGCTGTGCGTCACGCCACCGATGACCTTGCTGCCGGTGCCCTCGGAGGCCAGGTAGAACCAGTGGTTCAGCGGGCCGGACGAGTAGTGCGGGTCGGCGTTGCCGACCGAGCTGCTCCAGCAGTCGTAGCTGGCCCCGTCCTTCGACGGCTTGTCCATGTAGCGCAGCGGCGTGCCGTTGCCGTTGATGTTGATCTTCTCGCCGATCAGGTAGTCACCCGGGTCGGAGGAGTTGTTGGCGGAGAACTCGACCATGGTGCCGAAGATGTCCGAGGTGGACTCGTTCAGGCCACCCGCGTCACCGAAGTAGTTCAGGTTGGCGGTCGCCTCGGTGACACCGTGGCTCATCTCGTGTCCGGCCACGTCGATCGCGGTCAGCGGACGGGCGTTGCCCTGACCGTCGCCGTACGTCATCTGGGTGCCGTCCCAGAACGCGTTCACGTACGCGTTGCCGTAGTGCACCCGGGACCGGGCGCCCTGGCCGTTGTTGAAGATGCCGTTGCGGCCGTGGACGTTCTTGTAGTAGTCCCAGGTCAGCTGCGCACCGTAGTGCGCGTCGACACCGGCGGTCTGGCGGCTGGACGTCGAGCCGTTGCCCCAGGTGTCGTCGGGGTCGGTGAACGTCGTGCCGTTGCCGGAGGTCGCACCGTTGAGGTCGGTGGTGAAGTTGCCACCGCGGCTCGGGTCGCTCATCGTGAAGCTGCCCGACGTGCCGATGCTGACGGTGCCGGAGTACATCGAGTTTCCGGTACCTGTCTTGATCTCGTCGTCCTGGGCCAGCAGGGCGCCGGACTTGGCGTCGATGAACGAGTGCAGCACCGACGGGGTCTGGTCCGGCTTCACACCGGTGGTGACGACCTCGTAGGCGAGCACGGGCTTGGCCGGCGTGACGAACACGACCAGCGCACCCTTGTTGCCGGTGGCCTTGAACTTGGCCGCCTGGGCGCCCTTGGTGAGCGCGGCCGACTGGGACAGAGTCGGCTTGGTCGCGACACCGACGGACTTGGCGCCGAGGTTGTAGGTGACCTGGCCGATCGCCTCACCCTTGCGCTTGACGATCAGGTCACCGCCGACGACCTTCAGGCCGTTGAAGGTCCGGTCGTAGCGGACGTACTCGGTGCCGTCGGCGTCCTTGACCACGTCGCGGACCTTGAGCACCTCACCACCGGCGAGTCCGAGGGCTGCGGCCGTCTGCGCGGTCTGCGCCTGTTCGGCCTGGACGGCGGCCGGCTGGTTGAAGCCGGACGCCGGAAGCGGAGCCGCGCGATTCGCGGCCCCCGCGGTCGAGCCGGTGAACGCCGTCGCAAGACCCGCTGTCGCGACGATGGCCACCGCCCCTGCTGATGTCAGTCGTTTCAAGACAACATCTCCTCACGGTGTGGTCGCTGTTTGGGCGCAGCGACCGAATTCAGTTGGGGACGCCGGATGCGTTGGCGCAGCAGTGCCACTGCCTCAGTTGTGACACTGTGTGTCAAGACGTGCGAGTTCTGTTACATCCGACTGAGGGAGGACTCTCGTCCCCAGCGGGCCCGGAGTCAAGGGATTCTTCCGAAACGACAGGGAAAACCCGCACCGCCGTCGTTGTCAGTTCACCGGGCGGAACTCGCGGCGAAGGTCTTCCGGCAACACGACCGGGAGCCGGCAGGTGAATTTCTGACAGACGTACGCCGCGGGCTGCTCGTGGATCAACGTGCGACCCTCCATCAGCGGTACGGCGAGACCCGGGTCGCCGTGGACGATCGCCGTACCCCAGGGCGCGGCCGCGAACGCGGTCCGGACCAACTCGGGCGAGCGGCCCGCGATGGCGATCTCGAGCGGACCGGCGGCAGTCGTCTCGGCCACCGCAAGGGCACGGCCGGCGAACCGCGGTGCGCGGGCGGCGATGGTGGCCGAGGCCTTCAGAGCCTCGGCGGCCGTCGTCTCATACCGGACCGATCCGGTCATGCTGGCCATCGTCGTGAACGCCTCGGCGGCCAGACTCACGCCGGCCGGGCTGGCGTTGTCGGTCGGGTCCTGCGGACGCCAGACCAGCTGGTCGGCATCGGCCGCCGTGTCGAAATAGGAGCCGTCCGCAACGAACTGCTCGATCGTCCTGTCCAGCAGGCGTTGTGCGGTGTCGTACCACTCGATGTCGCCGCTGGCACCGAACAGCACCAGACAAGCCTGCGCGTACGCCGTGTAGTCCTCGAGGACACCGTGGGCCGTCCCGACAATCCCATCCCGAGAGGTGCGGTGGAGGCGTCCGGTCGCATCGTCGAAATGCACGTCCCGGACCAATCTGGCCGCCCGGGTGGCGGCTTCGACGTACTCGGGGCGGTCCAGGATCACACCGGCTCTGGTGAGGGCTGTGATGGCGAGACCGTTCCACGCGGCAACTACCTTGTCGTCGCGGCCGGGGTAGGTGCGCTGCGCGCGGGCCTCGCGCAGGATCGTCCGGATCCGCTGCCAGCGGTCGGAGTCGTCGGGGTCCTGGCGAAGCTGGAGGACGGAAGACCCGTGCTCGAAGGTCCCGCTGACATCGCAGAGGTCGATGACCCAGCGGGCGTCGTCCTCGGTCAGTGCCTCGTGCAACTGCTCCGGCGTCCAGACGTAGTACTTGCCCTCCACACCTTCGGTGTCGGCGTCGAGAGCGGAGGCGAAGCCGCCCTCCTCGGTCCGGAGCTCGGTGAGGAGGAAGTCGGCGGTCTCCTCGGCGATCCGCCGGGCCAGCGGGTCGGCGCTCACCGCCCACCAATGGGTGTAGACGTCGAGCAGCAGCGCGTTGTCGTAGAGCATCTTCTCGAAGTGCGGAACGATCCACTGGCGGTCGACCGAGTAGCGCGCGAACCCGCCGGCCAGCTGGTCGTACATGCCGCCCCGGGCCATCCGGTCGCACGTCTTCGCGACCATCTCGAGCGCGTCGGCCGAGCCGGTACGGCGATGGTGGCGGAGCAGGAAGTCGAGGACCATCGACGGCGGGAACTTCGGCGCGCCGCCGAAGCCGGCGTCGGCCGGGTCGAAGTCGGTCTTCAGCAGTTCGGCCGCATGGTCCAGCGTCGCGGTGTCGATCGCACCCTCGGCCGCGTGCTGCCGGGCGCCCAGTTGCCCGACCACTCGGCGGCCGATCTCGTCGATCTGATCGCGCTTGGTCCGCCACGCGTCGACCAGCGACTCGAGCACCTGACGGAACGACGCCATCCCACCGCGAGTGTCCTTCGGGAAGTACGTGCCGCAGAAGAACGGCTCGGCGTCCGGGGTCAGGAACACCGACATCGGCCAGCCGCCCTGCCCGACCATCGCCACCGTCGCCGACATGTAGATCGCGTCCACGTCGGGGCGTTCCTCGCGATCCACCTTGATGCTGACGAAGTGCTCGTTCAGGTACGCCGCCGTCGCCTCGTCCTCGAACGACTCGTGCGCCATCACATGACACCAGTGGCAAGCGGAGTACCCGACCGACAGGAAGACCGGTACGTCGCACTCCCGCGCCTCCGCGAACGCTTCAAGGCTCCATTCCCACCAGTCCACCGGATTCTCCGCGTGCTGGAGCAGATAGGGGCTGGTGGTACGCGCCAACCGGTTCGCCATCTCGACACCTCCTGTCCCGGACCGACCTGACGATGCACGGGGTTGGCAGAACCCTGAAACGCCACGCTACCTTCCATGCCCGGCCGGGCCGCCGCGCGGGTGGCGCCCAGGCGTTCCTGCAGTCGCCCGCCCCGCACGGTCCTCTTCGGGGCAGAATCGGACGTCTTCGGGGCACAATCGGACCGGCAGCCGGGCAATGGACGAAATCGATTGCACGGGCTCCACCGGAATGATCAGATGCGCCTACCTGAGGCCCTCCGGAGGAAACGTGCGACGTTCTTCTGCTCGACCGCACCTACTGTCGGTCGCCGCATTCCTACTTCTCGTCACCGGCGTGACGGCGCCTTCGCCGGCCGGCGCCGAGCCCCCACCACCCGCCGCAGGCGCCCCGGCGGCCTCCCGCGGCGCGCCGCTCGAAGTGACCCTGATCACGGGCGACAAGGTCACCGCTGAATCGGGACCGGACGGGACAGTCTCGGTGCAATCCGTCGAGCGCGCGCCGCGGTCGACCGGAGCGGTCCGGGTCACCGTCGAGGCGGGCGACACCTTCGTCCTGCCCGACGAGGCCATGCCGTACGTGGCGACCGGCCGGCTCGACAAGCAGCTCTTCAACATCACCGACCTGGTGGCGCAGGGCTACGACGACGCCCGGACCGACGCACTCCCCCTGATCGTCATCCGCCGGCCGGACGATTCCGCCCGGGGGCAGAGCTTCGCCGCCGGAGCGCTGCCCGGGGCGAACCTCGCACGGGACCTTCCGTCCGTCGGAGGTTCGGCCGTTCACGCCCGGCGGTCGGAGGCCACCACGTTCTGGTCGGCCGTCACCAGCACCGGCGAGACGAACTCCCGCCGGTCCCGGTCCGTGGCCGGCGAATCGTCGTTCGCGGCCGGTATCGACAAGATCTGGCTGGATGTGAAGGCGAAGGCGCAGCTCGCCGACACCACGGCGCAGGTCGGCGCCCCGAAGGCCTGGCAGGCAGGGGCGTCCGGCGCCGGCGTCCGCGTCGCGGTGCTGGACACCGGTGTCGACACCGGCCATCCGGACCTGGCTCCGCGCATCGTGGCGACCCGCAGTTTCATCCCCGGCGTGGACGTGGTCGACCGCGACGGCCATGGAACGCACACCGCGTCCACCGTCGCCGGCACCGGCGCCGCTTCGGACGGGAAGGAGCGCGGGGTCGCTCCCAGCGCCGACCTGGTGGTCGGCAAGGTGCTCGACGACCACGGGTCCGGCCCGATCTCGGGCGTCATCGCCGGGATGGAGTGGGCGGCGCGGACCGAGCACGCCAAGGTGATCAGCATGAGCCTGGGTACGTCGACCTGGCACACGCAGGACGATCCAGTCAGTCAGGCGGTCAACCGGCTCAGCGCCGAGACCGGCGCCCTGTTCGTCGTTGCTGCAGGCAACGAGGGGGACAGTCCGTACACCATCACCGCGCCCGGTACGGCGGATGCCGCCCTGACCGTCGGCGCGGTGGACACGTCCGACCAGCTCGCCTCGTTCTCCAGCATCGGCCCCAGGATGATCGACGACGGCCTCAAGCCCGATCTGACCGCACCCGGAGTGGACGTCCTGGCCGCGCGTTCCCAGTACATGGACGACGGGGCCGAGGGCTACTACCGATTGGAGAGCGGCACCTCGATGGCGACGCCGCATGTGGCCGGTGCGGCAGTGCTGCTGGCGCAGAAGCACCCCGAATGGACCGGACAGCAACTCAAGGACGCGCTGATGAGTTCCAGCGCGGTGACCCCCGCATACACCCCCTACCAAGCCGGCGCCGGGCGCTTGGACGTCGGCACCGCCTACCTCCAGGACCAGATCGTCGCCACCGGATCGGTGGATGCCGGACGGATTGCCTGGAGCCCACGACCCGACCGCACCCCGGTCAAGCGCCAGGTGACCTACCGCAACATCGCGGACAGCCCGATCACGCTGCACTTGTCGGTCGACCACGGCGCCTCACGCACCGGGGTCTTCTCGGTCGCGGCCGATCAGGTCGTGGTCCCTGCGCACGGCACGGCCGCGGTCGGTGTCACGGCGGACCCGCGGGGTCTGCCGCCGGGCCAGTACGGAGCACAGGTGACGGCGCGTTCGGCGACCGGCACGGTGCACACGGCCGTGGGAATGTCCGTCGAGCCGGAGAAGCACGACCTGACTGTCCACCTGAAGGACCGGTCCGGCACACCGGTCAGCGGCGAGGTCGAGATCACCGGCGCCGACGGGAAGACCACCGTGTTGTGGGTGCCTGACGGCAAGCTCACGAGCCGCTGGGCGCCTGGTTCCTACACGATCGTCTCCACGCTGGACGTCGCCGGCCGGCACGGCCCACACTCGATCGGTCTGGCGGTCCTGACCGCCCCGGAAGTCATCCTGACGAAGGCTCGCGACGTCGTCCTGGACGCGTCTCGCAGCCGGGAGATCAAGGTTGCGACTCCGCTGCCGACGGCGGTCACCACCAGCAGGATCGACATCTTCCGCTCGTTCACCTCGGCGCAGCCGACACCCGACGACCGGCAGGCTCTGCACCAGATCCTGATGCCGCCGCCTGCCTACGACAGCCTGTGGACGCTGCCGACCGGGAACAAGGTCAAGCAGGGCAGCTTCGTCTTCACCACCCGGTTCCGGGCCGAGCAGACTCCGCTGCGGATCACGTACGGCGGCGGGAGACTCGACGACACGCCGCTGGTGCAGCCCGGGTCTGCCTCGTTCCAGGACGGCAAGACCCACGTCCCGGCAGTGTTCGCCGGTACGGGGACGCCGGCCGAGTACCAGGGCCTGTCCGTCCGGGGCAAGGCCGCGGTCGTTCGGAGCGACTCCGCGGTGGCCGCGACCGACCAGGCCGCCGCCGCGCACGCGGCCGGTGCGGCGATGCTCCTGGTGGTCAACGACGGCGACGGCCGCAAGAGCGACTGGTACGGCGCCCCGGACGGCAAGACTGCCGGTCCGATCCCGACCGCCGCACTCACCCTCGACGACGGCGAAGCACTGATCAGGAGGATGGCGGGCCCGGGCCGGACCGAGCTCACCGTCGAGGCGCATCCGAAGCCGGCGTACCTGTACGACCTGGTCGACTACCACGACGGAAGCGTGCCGAACGATCCGTCCGCGGCGACCGATCCGGGCAGCCTCGCCCGGATCGAGAACGACTTCGCGGCTCCGGGCGGACGCCCGGTCCTGGAGAGCCGTGAGGACAGTCCCGCGTACGAATACTGGCCGGCCGACTATCCGTACGCCGGTTTCGGGATGATCCGTGTTCCGAGGTTCCCCCGTCAACCGGTCACGGGGCACCGGACGGACTGGGTCTCGGCCGGCGTCAAGTGGCAGCAGTACGGGTCCGTCGACGGCTGGCAGACCTTCACCGACGTGGTGAGCTACCAGCCGCGCAGCGTGCGGAACGAGCGGTGGTTCGGCCCGATCGTCCGGCCCCGGATGCTCGGCTTCGAGGTCCCGCACCGGGTCGGCAGCGGGATGGGCGGCATGATCGCCGGGTTCGGCGACGGAGGATCCGCACACAGCGGAGACGCCATGATGACCCGCAGCTTCGCGCTCTACCAGGGAGACCGGCTGCTGGCGCAGAACGGGCCACGACCGGAGTTCGGCGTGGGCGGCCTGGCGCCGGAGAAACTCCCGTACCGGCTCGTGGCCGACACCGCGGGGAATCCCGACCTGACGCCGTACTCGACCACCACCCATACCGAGTGGACGTTCACCTCCGGCGAGGTCGAGGACCAGGCGCTTCCGCTCGCGCAGCTCGACTATGTGGCAGAGGTGGACGCCGCAGGCCAGGCGAAGCGCACCTCGACCTTCTCCGTCAAGCCCGTCGTCGTCGGCAGCAGCGCCCGTGCGGACGCGGTCACCGCTGTACAGCTGGAGGTCTCCTACGACGACGGTGTGTCCTGGCGACGCGAGGATCTGAAGGAGCACGAAGGGATCTGGCAGGCGCGGTTGCGAGCGCCGGCCGAGGCGAGCCAGGTCTCGGTTCGGGTGACCGCCCGGCAACGCAACGGCGGCGGTATCAGCCAGACCGTCGTCCGGGCGTTCGGCCTGAAGTGAACGGTGCGCGGGCGGCCGGTGTGGACCGGCCGCCCGCGCACGGAATGGACCGCGCCGGCCGGGACTTGAACCTGGCATGGCCGTTCATCCGTTGCTCGCGTCGCGCTTCAGTCCCCTGCGGTTCGATCCCGGGTGCACTGTCACCGAGGACGACGTCGACGTACTGCTCGAGGCGGCGCGCTGGGCGCCCTCGGCCGGCAACTCGCAGCCCTGGGCCTACTTCACCGCGCGGCGCGACGAGCCGGAGCACAAGCGGATCGTGCGCCATCTCGCGGCCAGTTCGGGGCGTTGGGCGCCGAGTGCGGGTCTTCTCGTCGTGACGATGGCGCACCGGTTCGTCGAGGACACGGACTGGGCGTACTCCGACTTCGCGGACTACGACCTGGGCCAGTCAGTGGCCCACCTGACCTTGCAGGCGCACGCGATGGGCCTTGCCTGCAGGCAGTTCCGCGCCTTCGACCTCGACGCGCTGACCGCCGACCTCTCCCCGGGTGCCGGCTGGCACATCGTGTCGATGATCGCGATCGGCCGCGCCGCCGAGGACCGGCCCCAGGACCGCGAACGCCGTACGACCGCCGACCTGCGTGCCGCGCCGTGGTCAGGCGGTCTGTGACAGGGCGACGGACAGGCCCAGCGTGAGAGCCATGACGAAGAGTTCGAAGCCGACGATCCGCCAGAACGGGTTGCCTCCGTCAACCAGGTCACCGATCGCCCGGCGACGGTGCAGCCAGGCCGCGACGATCAGGATCAGGAACGCGGCGATCTTCGCCAGCAGGAGAGCGCCGTACGCGTCCGAAGTGAGCGCGTCGGGGATCGACCCCCAGCCGCCGCCCTTCGCGGCCAGCCGGCCGGCGGCGCTCAGCAGGCCGCTCAGCAGTACGGCGACCGACGAGATCGACGCGACCTCGTTGAACCGCTCGAGCACGATCGGGAGGCCGGTGCGACTCGCCCGTCCGTAGCGAACCAGGCCGGCCAGTCCGCCGACCCAGGTGGTCGCGGCGATGACGTGGACGACGAGGGCCGCGCCGGCGACGACGACGTACGACTCGTTCCGCGGGTACGCCGTCAGGGCGGTCGGGACAAGGGCCGCGATCGCAACGAGGACGCCGAGGCCGGCCGCCGACGACGTCTGCACGCGGCGGATGCCGATCGCCAGCGCGACGACCAGGATGCCGGTGATCAGCAGCGCCTTGACCTCCGGTACGCCGAGGGCGTCGTCCAGCCGGAGGCGGAGCAGGTTCACCGGGGTGTCGAGCAGAATGGACGCGGTGACGATCGCACCGGCGAACGCACAGGCCGCCCAGATGATCGCCGCGTTGCTGGCGTCCCGCACGGCCCGGCGGCCCTGCACTCCGAGCGGACCGCCCTCGATCCGCAGCAGCACCACCGCGGCCAGCAGCGCACCCGCGCAGCCGACGGTCGCGAAGATCGAGATCAGCCGGAACAGCGGCAGCAGCCAGCCGACGAACACCGACGGTCCGCCGATGCCACCCGTGTCCTGCGGTTCACTGCCGGCCGCGAACAGGCCGATGGCGAGCGCCACCGAGGCGACGATCACGGCCGTCAGACCACCCGCTACCAGCCGTCCGGGCATCCGGTGCCGGGCGGCGCGGGTCGCGGTCACAGAGCGAACTCGGCAGCGGCACGATTGAACACGCGCTCACTATAGGGGCGACATCAGTGGGCGGCGCACGCACGACACCATCTCGTGATAACGGTGTCACGAGATGGCGCAGGATCAGTGCTTTGTGTGTTCCTTGGCGTCACTCTGGGTCGGCGTCGTATCCGTCGTACCCGTCGGCTCGGCATCGCCGGCCGGGGCCGCTGAGCTGTCCGTACTCGCTGGGCCGTCGGACGGTGCTGGGGCGTCCGCACCATCGCCGTCGAAGTCGATCTTCTTCAACTGCTTGCCCATGTTGCGCCACAGCAGCACCGTGGCGGCACCGAGAGCGAGCACGATCAGCAGCGCGACCCAGCCGGGGCGCACCGAGTTCGGGTCGATCTCGGCCGCCGGAAGGAAGGTCATCACTGTCACGCCACCAGTCTCTCACTGTCGCGCCCCGCCGTCAGCGCAGCCCCGCGAACAGATCGTCCTCGGGGAGTTCGGACTCGACCACGCTCCGCGCCAGCTCGAAGTCCTCGGTCGGCCAGGCCGCCTGGTGCACCTCCAGCGGCACGGTGAACCAGCCGCCGTCCGGGTCGATCTGGGTGGCGTGCGCGAGCAGCGCCTTGTCCCGGACCTCGAAGTACTCGGCGCACTCCACCCGGGTGGTGATCCGGCGCTCGTTCTCCGGGTCCGGCTTCCAGTCCTTCAGCCGCTCGGCGTACGGCGACTCCAGGCCGCGGGCCACCATCGCGTCGTGCAGGGCCTTCATCCGCTCGCGGTGGAACGTGTGGTGGTAGTACAGCTTCAGCGGCTGCCACGGCTCGCCGAGTTCGGGGTACGCGTCCTTGTCCCCCGCCGCCTCGAACGCGGCCACCGTGATCTGGTGGCACATCACGTGGTCCGGGTGCGGGTAGCCGCCGTTCTCGTCGTACGTCGTGACGACCTGCGGACGGAACTCGCGGATCAGCTTCACCAGCGGGGCCGCGGCGTCCTCGACCTTGAGCGCGGCGAAGCAGCCCTCCGGCAGTGGCGGCAGCGGGTCGCCCTCCGGGAATCCGGAGTCCACCCAGCCGAGCCAGGTCTGCTCGATGCCGAGGATCTCGCGGGCCGTGTCCATTTCCTTGCGGCGGATCTCGGTGATGTTG
The DNA here is from genome assembly GCF_043197265.1 of Kribbella sp. NPDC049227. Taxonomy (NCBI): domain Bacteria; kingdom Bacillati; phylum Actinomycetota; class Actinomycetes; order Propionibacteriales; family Kribbellaceae; genus Kribbella; species Kribbella sp. NPDC049227. The sequence continues at coordinate 195,281 of NZ_JBICST010000001.1, forward strand.
GCCAGCACCTCCGGCCGGTCCATCTTCGGGTTCAGGATCGACCCGCGTTCCCCACCGGTGCACGTGGCCACCATGACCTCGACGCCCTCGGCCACGTACCGGGCGGTCGAAGCGGCCCCCTTGCTGGACTCGTCATCTGGGTGCGCGTGCACATGCAACAACCGAAGATCTTCACTCACAAGACACAATGGTCCTCCAACCCCGGACCAAACCCACGACCGACCCCCTCTGGACATCCCTTGACGGACCCCACGCCGACCACCCCCTCAACGCCACCCGAAGCCACCGAGGCTCTGAACAACAACACCTCGGCCGCAGCGGCGAGCAACCAGGCAGCGACCGGGCCGGCCGCATTCGCGCCGAGCTCAGGCGGGAGCGGGGATGGGAGTTCGGCAGCCGACCTCGATGCGCGGTACGGGCGGGGGCGGCGGTCCCGGCGGCCGTTGATCATCGGGGTGGTGGCCGTGGTGGCCGCGGCCGGGCTGGCGTGGTTGGCGTGGGCGGCGATCGTCGGGTCGAATCCTCCGGTGACGTCGCGGTTGCTGGGGTTCGAGGTGACGTCGGCGACCAGCGCGAAGGCGACCATCCAGGTGGACCGGACCAAGTCGGTGGAGGCGAACTGCCGGCTGCAGGCCAAGTCGGCCGACTTCTCCATCGTCGGCGAACTCACGCTGACCATCCCGGCCGACTCCCCCAGGCACCAGACCGTGCCCGCGACGCTGACTACGCAACGCTCCGCAACCTCGGTGGTACTGATCGGCTGCACGACCGCCGACTCGCACCGGCCGCACTGACCTCCGGACAGCCGTCCGGCAACCGATTACCGGTCAGTTCGCCGGGATGTGGGAAGAACCACCAAGCAAACGGTTTCCCCGCGTTTGAGCCCTCGCAGAACTGTGGGGTTCTCCGCCGGATCTTGCTACGCTCAGTGGATTGGTCGCCGTCGACGACGGCGGCCAGCAGCTTTTCCTGCCCATCCCACCGACACAAGGAGCAGCCCGTGACGCAGAGGATCGATGAGGACAGCGTTGTCTGGCTGACGCAGGAGGGTTACGACCAGCTGAAGTCGGAGCTCGAGCACCTCAAGGGCCCCGCCCGTGCCGAGATCACGCAGCGCATCAGCGACGCCCGCGACGAGGGCGACCTGAAGGAGAACGGCGGGTACCACGCCGCCAAGGACGAGCAGGGCAAGATCGAGGCCCGGATCCGGCAGCTCGAGGACATGCTCCGCCGTGCCCGGGTCGGCGAGACCCCGAAGGCCGGCGGCAAGGTCGAGCCCGGGATGAAGGTGTCGATCAAGTTCGCCGGTGACGACGACGTCGAGACGTTCCTGCTCGGCTCCCGCGAACTGCTCGCCCTGGACGCGTCGGTCGACATCGACGTGTACTCGCCGCAGTCCCCGCTGGGCTCGGCGATCCTGGGCAAGAAGAAGGGCGACAAGGCCAGCTACGAGGCCCCGAACGGCAAGGACGTCACCGTCGAGATCGTCGCCGCCGAACCTTTCACCGGCTGATCTCCACCCGCCTCGAGCGCCCCGGTGGAGTCCACCGGGGCGCTCGCCAATTCAGTGCACGGTCGGGGCGAAGAGTTCCAGCTGGATGTTGTCCTGGTCGCGGAAGACGAGGACCGAGGCATAGGGCTCGTCCGCGATCGGGGACTGGGTGAGTGGCTTGTCGGCGGTGTCGGCGCGGACCACACCGTGGGCCTCGAGATGGTCCTGCCACTGGATCAGGTCGTCGCGGGACTCGACCGCGAAGCCGGCGTGATCGAGACCGGTCGTCGTCTCCTTGCACAGGCCGCCGTCGTTGGTGTCGTGGCGGTGCAGGGCGATCATCAGCTGATGATCCGCATCGGCGAGGATGCGCCCGACGCCACCTTGATGCGGTACGTCGAGCACCGGGTGGACGCCGAACACTTCGCCGTACCACTGGACGCTCGACTCCAGGTCGGTCACGGTCAGGGCCAGATGATGCAGCCTGGGCTGGGTGACAGTGGACATGATTCCCCCTCGGGATTACACGGACTCCCCGCTCGAGTACTGAGCCAGGAACATCCGGATGACGTCGTCGACGAGGCCGCTCCACCGGTCGCCGCCAGGGTCGTTGGAGACCTGCTGGTCGACCAGACCGGTGGTGATGGCGGTCAGGATGTCGAGCTGACGTTGATCGTGCACGCCGTTGCGTGCGAGGAGCTCGCGGGTCCTCTCCAGGGCGGCGACGGCGAGCTCGTACGACTCGGGCGACGGCTTGAAGCCAGGGACCGAGTGCTGGAACAGCAACTGGTAGCGGGGAATGTCGGACACGCAGAACGTGATGAAGGCGCGCGCCTCGGTCAGCAGGTCCTCGGCCGGCTGGTCCGTCACCGGCAGCGTGGCCTTCAGGTCGAGGAAGGCCTGCGCGGCCTGCGCGAACATCGCGTCCAGGATCGCGTTCTTGGACTCGAAGTACGCGTAGACGGTGGGTGTGGTGATCCCGGCCCGGCGGGCCAGCTCGCGCAGGGACAACGCGGCCAGCCCTTCCTCGCGGACCAGCTCCCACGCGGCCGCGAGCACCGAGGCGCGGGCGTTCTCCCGCCGCGCCTCCCGCCAGTTCCCCCGTTCCTTTAACACAGTTCGAATTATTTGCACGCTGTATAAGCCATGTCAATGACTCAACAGCTCGATGACTCAATGGCTGGTGGCGCTGCGGTACTTCCGGACGGCGAGGGGCGCGAAGACGGCGATGATCACCGCGCACCAGATCAGGGACAGCCAGACCGGGTGCTGCGCGGGGAAGCCGTCGGGACTGGCGAAGGGTGACGGGTTGCCGAACAGGTGGCGGCAAGCGGCGACGATGGAGGAGATCGGGTTCCACTCGGCGACCGGCTGCAGGCCGCTGGGCAGGTTCGGCGTCGGAACGAAGGCGTTGGACAGGAAGGTCAGCGGGAACAGCCAGATCAGCCCTGCCGACGCCGCCACCTCGGGACTGCCGACGGACAGACCGATGAGCGCACCGACCCAGAGCATCGCGAACGCGAACAACAGCAGGATCCCGAACGCCGCCAGCGCCTGACCGAAACCGTGGTGCCAGCGCCAGCCGACGACGAAGCCGCAGATCACCATCACCAGCATCACGAACGCGTTGAACACGACGTCGCCGACCACCCGCCCGGCGATCACGCCGGACCGCGCCATCGGCAGCGACCGGAACCGGTCGATCAGGCCTTTCGACATGTCGTCGGCCAGCCCGACACTCGCCGACGCGACCGCGAATGCCATCGTCTGCGCGAAGATCCCGGCCATCAGGAACTCCCGGTACGCTCGCGGACCCGGGAAGCCGGGGATCGGGATCGCGTTGCCGAACACGTACGCGAACAGCAGCACGAACATGATCGGCTGGATCGTCGCGTAGATCAGCATGTCCGGCGTCCGCGGGATCCGCTTGAGCGTCCGCCACGCCAGGATGCCGGCATCGGAGAACGCCCGGCCGAGCGGATTCGCCTTGGCCGGCTCGTCGATGTCCGCCGCACTCATGAGTCCACCTCCTTCTTCTGCTCGGCCTCATGTCCCGTCAGGGTGAGGAACACGTCGTCCAGCGTCGGCCGCCGCAGCCCGATGTCGGCGATCCGGATGCCACCCGCGTCGAGGGTCCGGATCACCTCGACCAGCGCGCTCGACCCGCCCGGCGCCGGCATGGTGATCCGGCGCGCATGCTCGTCCTTCGTGGTGGAGTCCGGCTCGGTGATGTCGAGCGAACCGATCAGCAACTCGAGCGCCCGGGTGGTCTCCGCCGGGTCGTGAACGACGACCTCGATCCGCTCACCGCCCACCTTCGCCTTGAGCTCGTCCGCCGTACCGCGGGCGATCACCGAACCGTGGTCGACGACCACGATGCTGTCCGCGAGCTCGTCGGCCTCTTCGAGGTACTGCGTCGTGAGCAGGATCGTGACGCCTTCACGGACCCGGTCGCGGATGATCTGCCACAGGTCGATCCGGCTGCGCGGGTCGAGCCCGGTCGTCGGCTCGTCGAGGAACAGCACCCGCGGGTGGGCGATCAGCGAGCCGGCCAGGTCGAGCCGGCGGCGCATGCCACCCGAGTAGGTCTTCAGTGTCCGGTCCGCGGCGTCGGTGAGGTCGAAGATGTCGAGCAGTTCCTCGGCCCGTTGCTTCGCCTGCTGACTGCGCAACTGGTACAGCCGGCCGAACATCCACAGGTTCTCCCGGCCGGTCAGCAGTTCGTCGACGGCGGCGTACTGTCCGGAGAGTCCGACCAGTGAGCGGACGCGGTCTGCCTCCTTCACCACGTCGTGGCCGAGCACGCGGGCCGTGCCCTGGTCGGGCTTCAGCAGTGTGGTCAGCACGCGGACCGCCGTGGTCTTGCCCGCCCCGTTCGGCCCGAGCAGGCCGAGCACCGTCCCTTCGGGAACCTCGAGGTCGATCCCGTCGAGCGCCTTGACTGTGTCCTTCCTGGTCCTGAAAGTCTTCACGAGGCCGGTCGCCTCGACAGCAGCCATTCCGTCGATCCCCCTTCTGGATGTGACGCAGGCCACCATCCTGACCGACCGCATCGACACTTTCGACACTTTTCTTGCCGATCTATTTCAGACTCAGGTTGAGTCGCCGAGACTCAACTTTGTTGATAGTTGAGTCGACAGGACTCAAGTCTCGGCCTAGCGTCGCGGCATGACCTCCCAGAGCATCCTCAGACACCCCGATTTCCGGCGGTTGTGGATCGCTGATCTGCTCAGTCAGCTCGGCAGCCGCCTGAGCATGATCGCGATCCCCCTGCTCGCCGTTCTCACCCTCGACGCGTCCACCCTCCAGGTCTCGCTCCTGAGGACCTGCGAGACGGCAGCCTGGCTGCTACTCGGGCTGTTCGCCGGTGCCTGGGTCGACCGGATCCGGTGTCTCCCGGTGCTCGTGTACGCCGATCTGGGGCGCGCACTGCTCTTCGCGACGATCCCGGTCGCCGCCTGGTTCGGCGTACTGAGTCTCACGCAGCTGTACGTCGTACTGGTGCTGACCGGCGTCCTCACGGTGCTCTTCGACGTGGCACACAGCTCCTACCCGCCTCGGCTGCTGGATCCTGACCAGCTGCTGCCCGGCAACGCCAAGCTGGCGGCCAACCACTCCGTCGGCGCAGTGATAGGCGCGGGCGCGGGCGGCGTACTCGTGCAATGGCTCGGTGCGGCAGTCACGATCGGCGTGGACGCCCTGAGCTTCCTGTGGTCCGCGCTGTGGCTTCGCTCGATCCGTACGCCGGAAGCACAGCCGGCCAAGGCGGACCGGCCGAACCTCAAGCGGGAGATCGCGGAGGGGATGCGGTACGTCTTCAGCCACCCGCTGCTGCGGCCGATGGCGCTCAACACGGCGACGACCATGCTGTTCCAGGCAGCCGCCGGCGCGATCATGATCGTCTACCTGGTCCGCGAGGTTCACCTGCAGCCGGGCACCATCGGCGTACTGAGCATGATCGGCCTCGGCGGGGCGATCGTGGCGTCAGGCGTGACCGAGAAGATCAGCAACAGGTACGGCGACGCCCGCACGTTGCTCCTGTCGTCGACGGGCATCGGTGTCGCGTTCACCCTCCAGGCGCTGACCGCACCGGGCTGGCTGGTGAGCTGGTACGTCGTGTCGATGCTGCTCGCCGGCTTCTGCATCATCGTCTGCTACATCCTGCAGGTGAGCACCCGGCAGCGCGTCTGCCTACCAGAACTGCAGGGACGAGTCAGCGCCACCATGAGCTTCGTCAGCTGGGGCGCAGCTCCGCTCGGCAGCCTGCTGGGCGGTGCGCTCGGTACGGCGTTCGGCTTGCACGCGACCTTGTGGGTCGCCGGCCTGGCGGCCCTGGCCGGCAACGCGTTCCTCTATTTCTCACCGTTCCGCACCTTGCGCACCGTCCCGGCCACGCAACAGGTCGATCAGTCGGAGGCAATCTGAGCGGTGCCGACGAGGACCTCGACGTCGAGGGCGGCGCGGCCGCGGCCGATCTCCACGTCCTTGGACTGGCCGGAGACCGCGCCGGTCCAGGTGACCCGGCCGAGCTGGGCCTCAGTGTGGACGCGAACGTCGGAGCCGCGGCGCAGCGCGACGTTCGCGGTGCCGGATTCGACCCGGACGCGGGACCGGCCCTTGGTGAGCTGGGCGTCCAGGTTGGCCGAACCGGCCTGGACGAGCAGGTCGATCGGGCCGTCCACGTCCGAGACCTTCGCCGTACCGGCCGTGACGCGGACCCGGCTCAGCCCGGGCAGGCGCTCGGCGTGCACGCTGCCGCCCGTCACCTCGACCTCGACCTGGAGGCCGGGGTTGACCCGGATGGACAGTTCCTTGGCGAGGCCGTTCACGTGCGACTTCAGGTCGGTCGGGTTGCGCAGCATGCTGAACCCGTCGATCGAGACGCCCATGTCGCCTTCGCTGCTGATCGCGAGGGTGTCGCCGTCACGCTTGATCACGTGCGGGCCGTCCACCGCGACGCCGTTGACGGCCGGCTCGCCGATCAACCGCACCCGGCGCCCGATCGCCCGCACCGTCACCCGCTGGACCCCCGCCGGCATCGGCACGTTGCTGTGCTCCTCCTGGACCTCTTCAACCTCTTCGATCTCGTCGGTACCGGAGTTCTCAGAAGTCGCAGGGCTCTCGGCGGGAGCTTCGTCGACCACGCTGTCCTGCACGCCGTTCCCGGCGGCAGCATGCCGCCCGCCCGGCGTCGCGCCGGCCTCGCCACCATTCGCGGCGCCCTGGGGTGCCGCCGTGTCGGCGGCGTCCGGGGCGTCCACCACATCGGCCCAGACCGAGGTGGACGGGAGGTCCTCCGCGGCCGGCCAATCAGTGGACGGCGCGTCCTTGGTCGAGTCTTCGGCAACCGGAGGCGTTGGCGCCGGCTTGTCAGCCTCGGTGGTCGTCGGGGCCTGAATGGCGGCGATCAGGGTGGTGGCTTCCTCAGGTGAGAGGTGGCCTTTGGCGACCCGGTCGAGGACGTCCTTGACCCGCCGGTCGTAATCGCTCTGGTTGCTCATGCCCCCAGTCCAGCATCCCCGTGGGTCGAAACCAATCCGGGATCGCCCGGAATCCACTCCGAACACAGCGGTGCGGATCCCGGGGAGTAGCCCGCGACCCGCACCAGCTGGGTTTCTCATATGTGCACAGCCCACACAGGGCTGGTTGTTGTCACGCGGCCGGGGTCATCTCCTCCGCGGCCAGTTCGTCCTGTACGGCGGCCAACTCGGCAGCCTCGGCCTCCTCAGCGGCCCGCCGGCTGCGCAGACCACGCAGACCAGTCAGGGCCACCACCAGTCCGAGCGCCGCGATCCCCGTCACCACAGCCAGACCCGGCTTGTACGCCGACAGCATCCCGGCCGACGTGGTCACGCCGTCCGACCTGCTGCTGATCACCGCGGTCACGATCGCGAGGACCACTGCGCCACCGACCTGGTTGGAGGTGTTGAACAGCCCGGACGCCAACCCCTGCTCGTGGTCCGGGACCCCGGACACGGCCTGGATGTTCAGGGCCGGGAACCCGATCGCGAACCCGAGACCGAGCAGCATGATCGTCGGGAACACGGTCGAGAAGTACGCCGACTCCGGACCGATCCGCAGCGACAGGGCGTACCCGACGACGAACAGCGCCATCGACGCGATGATCATCGTCTCGGTGCCGAGCCGGTCGGCCAGCTTGCCCGCGTTCGGAGACAGCGTGGCGACCAGCAGACCGGCGGGCAGGAAGGCCAGCGCGGTCTGGAACGACGACCAGCCGAGCAGGTTCTGCAGGTACATGGTGCCGATCAACTGGAAGGCGACGTACGCGCCGAAGACGGTCAGGATGGCCAGGTTCGCCCGCCGGAGCGAGGCGTTGCGGAGGATGCCGAGCCGGACCAGCGGGTGCTTCGACCGGAGTTCGATCGCGACGAAGCCGGCCAGCAGGACGATCGCGAGCGCGAACATCCCGAAGGTCTGCACCGACACCCAACCGGCGTGCTCCGCGCCGACGACGGCGTACACCAGGGACAGCATGCCGCCGGTAACGGTGATCGCTCCGGGGACGTCGTACCCGCCGGAAGCGTTGTCGCGCGGGCTGTTCGGGATCAGCTTGATCGCGAACAGCAGCACGATCAGGGCGACCGGGCCGGGCATCAGGAAGGTCCAGCGCCAGCCGACCTCGGTCAGCGCGCCGCCGAGGATCAGGCCCATCGAGAAGCCGCTGGCGGCGCAGGTGGTGAAGATGCTGAGGGCACGGTTACGGTCCGGGCCCTCGTGGAAGGTCGTGGTGATGATGGAGAGCGCGGCCGGCGCGGTGAACGCGGCGGCGACGCCCTTGACGAACCGCGCGGCGATGAGCAGTTCGGGGTTCGTGGCCAGCGAGCTCAGCATCGAGACCGCGGCGAACACGGCCAGCGCGATCAGGAAGACGCGGCGCCGGCCGAGCAGGTCGGCGGTCCGGCCGCCGAGCAGCAGCAGGCCGCCGTACCCGAGCACGTAGCCGGTCACGACCCACTGCAGAGAAGAGAGGGAGACGCCCAAGTCGGCGCCGATGGACGGCAGGGACATACCGACCATGGACACGTCCAGGCCGTCGAGGAAGATCACGCCGCAGACCACCAGGAGGGCGCCCCACAGGCGCGCGTCCCAAGTCATCCGGGCCGGTGATGTGGTGTGCGTTGTCTGTGTCACGAGGAGAGACTATTCCATGCGTGTGCATCTAATGTCTAGGCATTAAATGCGTTTGCATTGAATGCGCGTGCATGCTATGGTCGCCTCCATGGCCGCCACGAAGGTCAGCGCAGGTCCTGGTGAGACCCGCGCCGATGTCAGTGCAGATGTGAGGGAATGGCGCGAGCTGCTCGCTCGCCACGCCGACCTGACCTGCGCCCTCGATCGGGCTCTGCAGGCCGGCCACTCGCTCGGTATGAGTGAGTACGAGGTGCTCGAGCGTCTCGCCGAGCTGCCCGAGCACTCCGCCAAGGTGCAGACGATCGCGAAGTCGGTCCATCTCAGCCAGAGCGCACTGTCCCGGGTGATCGGCCGGCTGGAGACCGCCGGCTTGGTCGAGCGGCACATGTGCCCCGAGGACCGGCGCGCGGTCAATGTCCGGCTCACCGACGACGGTCTGCACCTTCAGGCAGAGGCTGAGCCGACCCAGCGCCGGGTGCTCGCCGAGCGGCTGCACGCACCGCTGGTGAAGAGCTGTGAGCCCCCTACCATCGGTGAATGACTGACGAACCGCTCCTGACCGCCGAGGAAGCTCGGGAAGTCATCGAGGACCTGAACCGCATCGTCGCGCCCGACGGCATCCAGGAGACGTACCAGCTCCGGGCCGGAGGCATCGACCACTGGGTCTACGCCCGTGGTCAGGACCGGTCGAACCCGGTCATCCTGTTCGTGCACGGTGGACCCGCGTCGCCGCTGTCGCCGGTGATGTGGCAGTTCCAGCGGCCGATCGAGGAGTACTTCACGGTCGTCACCTACGACCAGCGCGGCGCCGGCCGGACCTTTCGTACGGTCGATCCGGACACCATCGCGGACACGCTGAAGATCCAGCAGTACGTCGCCGACGCGATCGAGCTCACCGAGCAGATCCGGGAGCGGTACGGCGTCGACAAGGTGATCCTGATGGGTCACAGCTGGGGCACCGTGATCGCGACGCACGCCGCCCTCGCCCGGCCCGACCTGTTCCACGCGTACGTCGGGATCGGCCAGTTCATCAACTCCCGGACCAACGAGCGGCTCTCGTTCGAGTACGCCGTCGAGCAGGCCCGCGAACACAACCACACCGAGGCCCTCGAGCAGCTCGAGTCGATCGCGCCGTACCCCGGTGACGAGCCGGTGACCCGGGACCGGATCATCATCGCCCGCGAATGGGCGCAGTACCGCGGCGGCCTGACGGCGTACCGGAGCGACTCGACGTACTTCTTCCAGGCGGCGCTGCTGTCGCCGGAGTACACCCTCGACGAGGGGGAAACCATTGGCGAGGGCAACATGTTCACCCTCGGCCGGGTGCTGGACGAGTTGCTGGAGGTCGACTTCACCGGGGTGACCGAGTTCCCGATCCCGGTGGTCATGTTCCTCGGGCGGCACGACTACACGACGCCGAGTGCGCCGACCGCCGAGTGGATCGAGGCCGTCAAGGCGCCGTACAAGCAGGCCGTCTGGTTCGAGCGCTCGTCACACATGCTGCCGTGGGAGGAGCCCGGCAAGATGCTGGTCAGCCTGCTCGCCCACGTCCGGCCGCAGGTCAGTTGAGCGTGTACGTGTAGCCGTTGCCGGTCAGACCGGCCAGGACGCGGTCGCGGTGGTCCTCACCCCGCAGTTCGAGTTGCAGTGCCACCTCGACCTCGTCCAGGTTCAGCGTCTCCGAGATGCGCTCGTGCAGTACCTCGATGAGGTTGGCGTCCATCCCGGCCAGTTGCGTCAGCAGTGTGGCCAGCCCGCCGGGCGTGTCCGGGATCCGCACTCGCAGCGACAGGTACCGCCCGGCCGCGGCCATGCCGTGCCGGATGACACGCATCAGCAGCAGCGGGTCGATGTTGCCGCCGGACAGCACCGCAACGACCGGCGGCTTGAACCGCTCCGGCTCGTCCAGTACGGCGGCCACCGCGGCGGCACCGGCCGGTTCGACCACGAGCTTCGCCCGCTCCAGCAGCAGCAAAAGGGCCTTGGACAACGAGTCCTCGCCGACCGTGAGCATCTCTCCGACGTACTGCTGCACCGCCTCGAACGGGACCTTGCCCGGCAGTCCGACCGCGATCCCGTCCGCCATCGTCGCCATCTCCGCCAGCTGGACCGGCTCGCCGGCTGCCAGTGAGGGCGGGTACGCCGCCGCGCCCGCGGCCTGCACGCCGACGACCTCGATCGGCGCCCCGTCGCGTTGCATCGCCGACGCGATCCCGGCGATCAGGCCGCCACCACCGGTCGGTACGACGATCGTCCGGACCTGCGGGCACTGCTCGACGATCTCCAGCCCGGCGGTGGCCTGCCCGGCGACGATGTCAGGGTGGTCGAACGGGTGGATCAGCACCGCTCCGGTCTCGGCCGCGAACGCGTGCGCCGCCCGCAGGCAGTCGTCGATCGACGTGCCGACGAAGCGGATCTCCGCGCCGTACGCGCGGGTCGCCTTCTCCTTCGGGATCGGTGCGCCGTGCGGCATGAACACGGTCGCCCTGATGCCGAGCAGTTGGGCCGCGAGTGCGACGCCCTGGGCGTGGTTGCCCGCGCTCGCCGCGACCACACCGCGCGCCCGCTCGGCCTTGGACAGCCTCGCCATCCGCACGTAAGCGCCGCGCAGCTTGAACGACCCTGTGCGCTGCAGGTTCTCGCACTTCAGGAACACGTCGCCGCCGACCAGTTCACTCAGCCAGCGCGAGTACTCCAGGGGCGTCGGCGCGACCACGTCATGCAACAGGTCTGCCGCTCGCACGATGTCCTTGGCATCGATCACGTCCTAACCCTACGCAGCTAAACCACTTGCACCCGCCACATACGCTGCGGCTCATGAAGGTCACGGCTGTCGTGGTTCGCCCGTCGGACGAGGCGGTCCTCGTGCTGCCTGCCGGTCTGCCGCAGGTGGAGGTCGCCGAGAAGTTCTGGTTCCCGGACGTGCAGGCTGCGATCCGGGCGCTGCGCGAGCAGCTGTCGATCGAGGCCGTCGTCCTCACCTGCCTCGACGAAGAGCCGACCACCTACCTCATGCTCTCCACCGGCACGGTTCCGGCGGATGCCCGGTGGGTGGATGACCTCGACGATCCGGCGGTCGTGGCCGCGCGCGAACACCTCGCCCTGCCGGCGGACTCCCCCGTGACGCCGGCGTGGACCGGGCCGGGCTGGTACGACGAAGCGCTGCCGTGGATCGACGAACAGCTCGCGCGGACGGGTCCGTGGTCCCATGTGCGCTCGTGGGGGCTGTCGAACGTACTGCGTATCCCGACGGCGCAGGGAGACGTGTACTTCAAGGCACTTGCGCACTCCAGCACCATCCGGCCGGCGCGGGCGGATGCGCTGCCGTTGTTGTTCGCGCACGAGCCGATGTTGTTGAAGCAGCTCTCCGAGGAGCGGCCCGGTGAGGTGCCTGCGCCCCTGGCCGTGGACGAGAAGCGGGCGTGGATGTTGCTGCCGGACCTCGGACCCCCGTTGGCCGACTATCCGGACGTTCCGCTGTGGATCGACGCACTGCGCGGGCATGCCAGGTTGCAGCGCAGCTATGCGGATCAGCCGGATCGGCTGCTGGAGTTCAGCTGTGTCGACCGCCGGCTCGCCGTACTCGAGGCAGAGATCGATCGGTTGCTCGGGCCGACCCCCGCCACCGATCGGCTCGAACCCGCGGAACGCGCGCTGCTGCCGAGACGAGCGGAACAGTTGCGTGAGGCAATCACCGAGCTCGCGGCGATCGGCGTACCGGAGACTCTGCTGCACGGTGATCTGCATCCGCGGAACCTCGCTGTCCGGGACGGCCGGGTGTTGGCCTTCGACTGGACGGACGCCGCTGTGTCCCATCCGTTCCTGGACCTCGTGACGTTCTTCGAGCAACGGTCGCCGCTGTCGGCGGATCCGCGGCTGAAGGATGCCTATCTGGCCGAGTGGGAGTCGTACGCCTCGCCCGCGGACCTGCGTCGTGCGCTCGAGCTGGCCGAAGAGCTGGGGGCACTCCACCAGGTCATGACCTACGCGCACCTGCCGTATCACCTGTCCGGACCGAGCAAGGAGTCGATGCTCCGCGGCGGCGTCTGGTGGCTCCGTCGGATCCTTGCGCGGTAGTCATCGGTGCAGCACGGCCAACTGGTTGCGCATACCGCGGCGGACCGGCGGATCGAGGTGCCGGTCCCACGTCGGACGACGCTCTCCGCGCAGCAAGGCGTAGTACGCGAGCGCCTCGGACAACGCGGCTTCACGGAGGTACCCGCGCGCCAGCGGCTGCTTGCCCCGCCCGTTCGGTCGCGGCCGTCGCTCGTACGCCGCGTTCGCGGTGAAGATCCCGAGTCCGTAGAACACGGTGAGTAGATCGGTGAGCGGTTCGTGGTCGGGCCGGCGCGCCACCGAGATCCGGCTGCTGCCGAGCAGCAGTTCGTGCCCGGCTTCATGGGCGAAGATCGCGATCAGCGCGACCGGGTCCGCGGCCAGCGTCGGCGAGAGCTGGATCTGGTTGCGCTCGGCGCCGCGGATCCACCGTCCGGACGGTTCCTTCACCACCGCTGCCGACCTGCGGTACGCCGGCCGCCGGATGCCGTCACCGACGAGTTCGAAGCTGAGGGCGCACTGGTCCGGCCGAAGATCCATCCGCTCGCCGACCAGCCGGCACAACTCCTCCGCGGCCGGCCGGCTGCCGTCGTACCCGGCCGGGATGAGGTCGGTGGGCAGCACGATCGGCCGCAGCACAACGTCGCGGCCGAACTCGGTGATCATCCACTCCATCGACGACCGGATCCATCGGCGGCTGCCACCCGGCAAGCGCTCCCGTGGCGCCTTCAACTGGGACCGCACCTGCTGGCTCCGCCGCAACACCCCGATCGGATTCCTCACCCGCCGGATCATGCCAATCGGACGCCGATGTAAACCCGGTTGGTTCCACAGAGTTCCCGATCGGGTACGTCGAGCTACTTGAGCAGGAGCTTGCCGAGGCGTTGGGAGGCTATGTACATGCCGATCGTGCCCATGGCGGCGAGGTAGAGGGCGTGGACGAGGAGGAACCAGCCGACCGTGCCGGTGGTGAGCGCGCGTTCGAGCACGACGCCCTGGTAGAGCGGGGTGATCTCGACCAGCCAGCGGATGGCCTCCGGGTACGTCTCGACCGGATAGAAGGTGGCCGAGAACAGGAACATCGGCATCGCCGCGAGCTGGACGAACTCGAAGTCCTGCCAGCTGCGCATGAACGTCGTCAGCGCCATCCCCGCGCCGGCGAACGCGAACGCGATCAGGACCGAGGCGGGCAGCGCGAGCAGCGCCCACCACGACGTGATCAGGCCCATCCCCAGCATCACCGCGATGAACATCGCCGAGTAGCAGGCACCACGCAGCAACGCCCAGGTCACCTCGCCGGTCGCGATGTCCCACGGTCGCAGCGGCGTCGCCAGCATCGAGTCGTAGAGCTTCGCGTACTTCATCCGGAAGAAGATGTTGTACGTCGAGTCGAAGATCGCACCGTTCATCGCCGAACTGGCCAGCATCGCCGGCGCGACGAAGGCGGCGTACCCGATCGTGGTGCCGTCGGACAGCGTGAAGTCGCCGACCAGTTGCGCGACGCCGATGCCGATGGAGAGCAGGTAGAACAGCGGCTCGAAGAAGCCGGACAGGAAGACGATCCAGGACCGGCGGTAGAGGAGGAAGTTGCGCTCCACGATGTGCCGGCCGCGGCCGCCGCCGAGGACGCGGGCCGGGACCGGGACGACCCGGGCGGTGAGGGTCGTCATCAGCCCACCAGCCTCTTGGTGAAGCCGCGGACGGCGAACCACGTGCCGACCGCGAACCAGGTGAGCAGGTAGACGACGTTGAGTAGCGCGAGCGGCGGGTTGATCGTGCCCATCGCCAGATCACGGGACAGGGCCACGCCGTGCCACAGCGGGCTGAGGTACGCGAGCCACTCGATCCAGTTCGGCAACTGCGAGACCGGGAAGAACGCACCGGAGAACAGGAACGCCGGGATCACCCCGAAGCGGAAGATCATCGCGAAGCCGGAGTCGTTCTCCAGCCTCGACGCCACCGCCGCGACCGGCGCCGCGGCAGCCATCCCGACCAGCAACGCCACCGGCAGCGCAAGCACACCGAGCGGCGACTCCAGTCCGCCGAACACCGCGATCACCGCCAGGAAGACCGCACACGTGCTGCCCACCCGAAAGGCGATGAAGCCGAGCTGACCGCCGACCACGTCCACCGGCCGCAGCGGCGTCGCGATCATCGAGTGGAAGAACTTCTGCCACTTCAGTCCACTCATCACCGGGTACGTCGCTTCGCCGACAGCCACCTGCAACGCGGTGGCGGCCAGCAACCCGGGCGCGATGAACTGCAGGTAGCTCACGCCACCGAGCGCACCCGTCCCGTTCCGGTCGACGAAGGAGCCGAGGCCGATCCCCATCGCGGCCAGATAGAGCAGTGGCAGCAGGAAGCTGCTGATCAGCGTGCCCTTCCAGGTCCGCTTGTAGACGGTCAGCCAGTAGTCGAACTGGCGACGGCCGTTCTCCAGTGCGAGCGCCATCAGGGCGTGTCTCCTAACTCCGCGCCGTAGCGAGCAGGTGCTCGGTGCGGTGCATCGGCGTGCGGGAGCGAAGGTCTCGATGCGGAGCATCGTGGCCTTTGCTCACGTGCGGTGAGGTGCCGTGCCGAGTGCCGCACAGTAGGCGGGGAGTTGGGAGACATGCCCTAATCCACCAACGTCCGGCCGGTGAGCCGGAGGAACACGTCCTCGAGGGTCGAGCGCCGGACCAGGACCGAGGCCGGCTGCAGACCGCGCTCGTGCACCGCCGCGACCGCGTGCTCGCCGTCGTCGGTGTAGAGCAGCAGGCGGTCCGGCAGCACCTCGATGCGCTGGGCCAGGTCCTCGACCTTCCCTGCCAGGGCGTCGTGGTCGGACGACATGACCTCGGGCCCGAACCGCAGCTCGGTCACCTCACGCGTCGAGTAGTCCCGGATCAGGTCGGCCGGCGACCCCTCGGCCGCGATCAGACCGCCGTCCATCACGACCAGCCGGTCGCAGAGCTGCTCGGCCTCGTCCATGTAGTGCGTGGTGATGATCAGCGTCACGCCGGCCTGCTTCAGCCGGAACAACTTGTCCCACAACAGATGCCGGGCCTGTGGGTCGAGCCCGGTCGTCGGCTCGTCGAGCAGCAGGAGGTCGGGGTTGCTCACCAGCGAGCGCGCGATCGTCAGCCGCCGCTTCATCCCGCCGGAGAGCTCGTCGACCTTGACGTCCGCCTTCTCGGTGAGCGAGACGAACTCGAGCAACTCGTCCGCGCGACTACGGCACTCCGCCCGGCTCAGACCGAAGTACCGGCCGTAGATGGTCAGGTTCTCCCGGACGGACAGCTCGGTGTCGAGGGTGTCGTCCTGCGGGCACACGCCGAGCCGGGCCCGGATCGACGGGCCGTCGGTGGCCGGGTCCATGCCGAGGATCCGCAGGGTGCCGCCGCTGGTCGGGGAGACCGCGCCGATCATCCGCATCGTCGACGACTTGCCCGCGCCGTTCGGCCCGAGGAACCCGAACGCCTCCCCGCGCCACACATCCAGGTCGATGCCCTTGACCGCCTCGAAGTCGCCGTACGACTTCCGCAGTCCACGGACATGGACCAGGGACTCCCGCTGCTCACTCACGGTCCCGACCCTAGACGGGCCGGCCGACAGTTTCTTGTCGTTTCGGGCGGTTCCATCCATCGACGCTAGAACCTCAACACGACTGGAGGTCAACCGCGGCCGACGTACGGCATGCCCGCGGCCATCACTGTCAGGTGCGGTACGGCGACCGACGTCGGGAGCTGGGCGATCCGGACCACGAAGTCCGCCACGATCTTCGGATCGAACGTCGGCTCGACCGCGATCGACCCGTCCGGCTGCAGCACGCCCTGCCCCATCCGCTCGGTCATCGGGGTCGCGGCGTTCCCGATGTCGATCTGGCAGGCCGTGATCCCGTGCGCACGGCCTTCCAGCTCGAGGCCCTTCGTCAAACCGGTGACAGCGTGCTTGCTGGCCGTGTACGCGATCCCCTGCGGCCGCGGGACATGCGCCGAGATCGAGCCGTTGTTGATGATCCGTCCACCCTTCGGGTCCTGCCGCAGCATCAACGCGAACGCCGCCTGCGCACACAGGAACGACCCGGTCAGGTTGGTGTCCACCACCCGCCGCCAGTCCTCCTCGGCCAGATCCTCCACCCCAGCCGCCGGCGCGCCGGTCCCCGCGTTGTTGACCAGTACGTCGATCCGCTCGAGCTCACCGAAGAGCGCACGCACCGCCCCGCCATCGGCGACATCCAGCACCGCGGTCCGCACTCTCCCCTCAGCCGACAGGGCAGCGGTCTCGCGCAGCTTCTCCTCGGTCCGCCCGGTGACAGTCACCTCGAACCCAGCCGCCGCGAGCGCCAGCGCCATCTCGCGCCCGAGCCCCGAACCACCACCGGTCACCACTGCTACCTGCGCCATCCTGGTTCTCTCCTGTCGCTCGCCGAATCGGCGTCCAGGATCGCAGGATCCTCAGTACGACGGCGCCGCGGGAGCGCGTCGCCAGTACCAGCCGACCGCGGCGGCCGTGGCGGTCACGACCAGAAGTTCCACCCAGACACCGTTGCCGAGCGGAGGGATCAGCTCCTCGCTGAGGTTCCACGCCGCGTGCACGAGGATCGCCGCCGGTACGCCGCCACGGAGGCGTTCGGTGACGAACAGCATCACGTAGGTCAGCGGGAACAGCCCCAGGAAGAAGGTCAGTCCCTGCTGGGTGAACAGCCCGTCGTCATGCTGACCGGTGCCGTTCAGGAAGTACAGCGGCACGTGCCAGAGCCCCCACGCCGCGCCCAGGACCGCGGTGGTGGCCAACTGCCCGTGATACCTGCGCAGCCGGGGCTGCACATAGCCCCGCCAGCCGAACTCTTCCGAGACCGGTCCGGCCAGGAACGTGTAGGCCAGCGCCCCGAGTGGTCCGCCGGCGCCGGCAATCACGTCGGCGGCATGGTCGGGAAACGCGGCGAGGTGTCCGGTCAGCGCTGACGCCGCCAGTGGCGGAAGTGCACCGAGCAGTACGGCGGCGAGCGGCCACCGCCACGACCACGTCATCAGCCGCTGCTTCTCACGCCGCCACAGCCACATCCCCAAGGCGGCCAGCGACGGCCCGGACGCCGCCAGGACGAAGACGAGCATCCCGCCGCCCTTGTCGAGGTTCGCGCCCAGCACGCCCAGGACCGCCCAGGGCAACCAGGTCAGGGCGATACAGACCGCTCCGAACTCCAGCAGCCGGCGCCTCGTCGTCGCCTTGCTGTCCACCGACCGGTCGTCGATCGCCGTCACGCGTCCCCCAGCAGCTCGCAGGAATGTCTCCCGAGCCAGCCTCGTTGCGGTGAGAGGGGCAGGCCAGGGTGCCAGACCGACCAACCACCGGGGTCCTAGACCCACCCTGCGTCACAGAACGCACCCGTCCGCCGTCACTAGATCGTGTACCGATTCTCGTCTGCCACGAACAGTGACCAGCTGAAAACTGTAAGTAAGTGAGTGGCAGCTCACTCAAGAACCTTGGAAACTCATTTGCGTGTATCACGCAAGCATGTATATGCTTGCAGCATGCAAGTAAACGACGCGTACTCTCCGCAGACCCCGATCGAGGGCGTGCTGCACGCGTTTACCAGGATCGGCCGGCGGCTGAAGGCCAAGCAGCCCGGGGACACGATCGACCACAGCGTCCACCTGGTGCTGTTCGTACTGCGGTGCAGCGGAGCGCTGCGCCTGTCCGACCTGGCCAACCGGATGGAGCTGGACGCCTCGACCGCGAGCCGCCATGTGCGGTCGCTGGAGCAGCTGGGCCTGGTCCGCCGCTCCCCCGACCCCGACGACGGCCGCGCCTTCCGGGTCGAGCTGACCGAGAAGGGCATCGAGGAGTGGGACGCCGGCGCCCGACGCCGGATGGAGCTGCTGAGCGCGGCCATGGACGGCTGGTCCGAAGACGACGTCCTGACCTTCGAGCGCCTGATGACACGGTTCGCCGACGGAGTCGCGAGCCTGACCGACCCGGCCATCGAGAAGAGCTGGGCAGACAAGGGCTGGGCCGCTGTTGCCCCGCGGCTACGCCCGACACCCGCGGCAGAGCGCCGTACCCAAGACTTCGCGACCAGCGGCGACCCTGCTGCTCGCGAGAACACCGACAAGAAGCTGGGGAGCACCACATGAGCACCACCGAGCCCGCCACCACCGGCGGCGCTGCGCCTGAAACTCCGGGATACCTGTCCCACAAACAAATCCTCGTCGTCCTCGGCGGCCTGATGGCCGGCATGTTCCTGGCGGCGCTCGACCAGAGCATCGTCGGAACCGCGCTGCCGCAGATCGTCAGCGAGTTCAACAGCCTGGACAAGCTGTCCTGGGTGGTCACGGCGTACCTGCTGACCTCGACCGCCTCCACGCCCCTGTGGGGCAAGATCTCCGACCTGTACGGCCGTCGCCCGCTGTTCATCGCGGCGATCGTCACCTTCCTGGCCGGCTCCGTGCTGGCCGCGCTGTCGCAGAACATCGAGATGCTGATCGGCTTCCGGGCCGTCCAGGGTCTTGGCGCCGGTGGCCTGATGTCACTGGCCTTCGCCACCATCGGCGACGTGATCCCGCCGCGCGAGCGCGGTAAGTACATGG
Source organism: Kribbella sp. NPDC049227 (assembly GCF_043197265.1). NCBI lineage: Bacteria > Bacillati > Actinomycetota > Actinomycetes > Propionibacteriales > Kribbellaceae > Kribbella > Kribbella sp. NPDC049227. The sequence goes on from NZ_JBICST010000001.1 coordinate 214,550, forward strand.
GGTACTTCGGTGCCGTCTTCGGCCTGTCGTCCGTGGCCGGCCCGCTGCTCGGCGGTCTGCTCACCGACGGTCCCGGCTGGCGCTGGATCTTCTGGATCAACCTGCCGATCGGACTCGTTGCCCTGGGCATCGTCGGCGCCGTCCTCCGGCTGCCGCACGTGAAGCGTTCACACAAGATCGACTACCTCGGTGCCGCGGTGGTCACCGGAGCCGTCACCTCGCTGCTGCTGGCCGTCTCCTGGAGCGGCCCGACCAACGGCTGGGGCACCGGAACCACGATCGCCCTGCTGGCCGCGTCCGTCGTACTGGCCGTCACCTTCGTGCTGGTCGAGCTGCGGGTGTCCGAGCCGATCATCCCGATGGACCTGTTCAAGGGCCGGATCTTCTCCGGGTACGCCGGGTACGCGTTCCTGCTCGGGTTCGCGATGTTCGGTGCGCTGATCTTCCTGCCGCTGTACCTGCAGGCGGTCAAGGACATGTCGCCGACCCGGTCCGGCCTGGCGCTGCTGCCGATGATCGTCGGTATCTTCTCCGCGTCGATCCCGAGCGGTCAGCTGATGAGCAAGACCGGGCGCTACAAGGTCTACCCGATGATCTCCGCGGTCCTGGTCGGTGGCGCGATGCTGCTGCTGTCCACGCTGAGCCTGGGTACGCCGTACTGGCACCTGGCGATCTACATGTTCATCATGGGCGCCGGTCTGGGTCTGTCGATGCAGATCACCGTCACCGCCGCGCAGAACAGCGTGCCCCGCAAGCACATGGGCAGCGCGACCTCGACGATGACCTTCTTCCGCTCGATGGGTGGCGCGATCGGTACCGCGGTGTACGGCGCGGTGCTGACCAGCCGGCTCAAGGAGCACCTGGGCGACATCGTTCCGAACGCGACCCAGACCGTGGTCGACGGGCTCGCCAAGGCGGCCAACAGCGTCCAGGCGCTGCACGGCCTGAAGGAGCCGATGAAGGGCTGGGCCCTGCACGGTCTGGTCGACGCGATGGGCGACGTGTTCCTGGTCTCCCTGCCGTTCCTGGCGATCGCACTGGTCCTGGCGATCATCACCCCGGAGCAGCGGCTGGCCGGCCGCTCCGACGATGGACCGAAGCCGGAAGGCGAGGGCGAGGAAGGCTCGATGGAGGCCTCCGGGGCCGCCGCGATGCACTGACCCTCCGCACCAACCGAACGACCGGCCGTCCTCTCCCGAGGGCGGCCGGTCGTCGCACGTTAGGCTTGCGGTGATGTCACGCCTGCAAGGATTCGGAAACCAGCTCGTCGCCTTCCACGATCAACTCCGCGACCAGATCGACGTACTGCGGGAACAGACGGCACCGGACGGCAGGGATCTCCTGGCCCACTGTCTCGCGTTCTGCGGGGCGCTCACCCGTCATCACACCGGTGAGGACGACGGCGCGTTCCTGGTGCTCGCGGAGGAGTACCCCGACCTTCGCCCGGTGCTCGAGGAGCTGGCCCGTGATCACCTGATCATCGCGGAAGCCCTGCAGCGGTTGGAGAAACTCGCCGAACTCGATCCGGCCGAGCGGAAGCGGGAGCTCGACACCGTGGCCGCCCTGATGGAGACCCACTTCACCTACGAGGAACGCAAACTCGTCACCGCCCTGAACGCCCTCGATGACGACGGGACGGGGCGCCTAGCCCTCCCCTTCCGCTGACTCCGCCGCGGGTCTCTCCCGGAAGAGGTATCTGCGCGGCAACGGTCGCGGTGGTTCCGGATCGACGTCGTTGCCGGCCAGGTGGTTGACGATCGCGTTCAGTACGGCGGCCGTCGGTACGGCGATCAGCGCGCCGACGATCCCGGCGATGACCACGCCGGTGGCGATCGACAAGATGATGGCGAGCGGGTGGACGCTGACCGCGCGGCCGAGCAGGAACGGCTGCAGCACATGCGCTTCGAGCTGCTGGACGCCGATCACCACGGCCAGCATGATGATCGCGATGATCGGTCCCTTGGCGACCAGCGCGACCAGTACGGCGACCCCGCCGCTGATCAGCGCGCCGACGACCGGGATGAACGCGCCGACGAACACCAGGATGCCGATCGCGCTCACCAGCGGCAGACCGAGGATCGCCGCGCCCAGTGAGATCCCGATCGCGTCGACCGCCGCGACGATGATGGTGGCCCGGACGAACGCCGTGAGCGAGACCCACGCCTTCCGCCCGGACGAGTCGGCCTTCTCGCGCGCCTGCCGCGGGAACAACCGGATCAGCCACGCCCAGATCCGCTCGCCCTGGTAGAGGAAGAAGAACAGGCAGAACAGCGCGATGAACAGGCCGGCCACGACATGCGTCGCCGTCGTACCGACCTCGGCCGCCCGCTGACCGAGAGCACCACCGGACGTGATCTCGTCCTGCAATCGCTTGAAGGCGTCGGTGATGTCGCGGTCACTCAGCCCGAAGTTGATCCGGGCCAGGTCGCGCAGTTTCTGCACACCTTCGCCGACCTGTGTGGACAGACTCTCGAACTGGCCGGCGATCTGCGTCCCGACCAGGGTCAGCAGTCCGGCGACGAGGATGATGGTCGCCAGGACGGTGATGCCCGCCGCGGGACCGCGGGGAATGCGGAGCCGCTGCAGGCCGTCCGTCACCGGCACCAGCAGAGCCGTCAGCAGTACGCCGACCGTGACCGGGACGACCACCTCGGACAGATAGCGCATCCCGTACGCGATCACCAGCACGGCCGCGACGATCACCAGGAACCGCCAGGCCCAGGCACTGGCGATCTGCATCCCCGGAGTGACGCCTGTGTCCACGCTCCCCCGGCTGGACGACGCGATCTGGTGATCGTCGGCCACCACCGTCGCGCTGGCCTCGTCGAGCACCTCGTTGTCAGCCACCGGACTCTTGTGGTCCCGCCCGACGTCCGGCACCTCGGTCTCGTCGCCCCGCCCCGACTCGCTCATGCCACCTCCGCAGCTCACGCGCTTGGTGCTGAGACTAGTGCCCGGTGCGGACCGTTCCATGAATGTGCGCCGCGAGCCCTTCGGCTGCGGCTGGGGCGCGGTCGGCGAGCAGGCCGACGCCGGCGAGGACGTAGTCCTTGTCGACGCAGACCTCGGCGCGTTCCGGGACGAGCCAGCCTTCCTCCTGTGCGTTCACCCCGACGGAGCCCAGGATCCGCGCGGCGATATCCGGCCCGTTGTGCCGCAGCACTCCTCCGGACCCGACAAGCAGGTCCACCTCGCGCAGGTCCTTGCCCGACCGCTCGATCACCCGACCGCCCGGCCCGAAGACAATCCGCTGGCGACCCGCGTGCCGCCGCAACGCCACCGTCGCCGCAACCCTCGCGAGCAACTCGTCGTACGACGCCTCTCGCTCGCTGTCGGGGAGGTACGACGGATCCGCGTGCCGGCGAGCGGCCGCCGTACTGAGGAGGTCATCGTCCGGGATGAGACCGGACTCGACGCCGGCGGCGACTACTGGGACCGCGCTCCAGCGCATGCCGAGGTCGCCCTCGACCGTGCGCGTCACGGGGTGCGTCGCGACCACCTCGCGCCCGAGGTTCGCGTCCTCCGGGTCGAGCTCGATCACCGAGTGCACGTCCGTGGTCGCACCACCGATGTCCACGACCGCGACATCGCCGTGCAACCCGGCCAGCACCTCGACTCCGCGCAGTACGACGTCCGGCGTGGCGGCGCGGACCATCCGCGCGAACGCCGGGTCCCGGGACAGGTTCTTCCCGCCGATCACATGGGCGAGGAACATCTCCCGGATCGCGGCCCGCGCACTGTCCGGCGCGAACACTCCGATCTCGGGTACGACGTTGTCCGCCAGGACGTGTGGTACACCGGCAGCCGCAAGGGTCTCGCCGATCCCGGCCCGCGCATCAATGTTGCCTGCGACAACGACCGGTCGACGCCACTTGTACCTGGCCAGCACCTCGGCAGCGTTGCGCAGTACTGCCGCGTTGCCACCGTCCGTGCCGCCGAGCAGCAGGACCACGTCCGGGCGGTCCTTGCGCAGCTCCTTCAGGGAAGTTGCCGTGAGCCCGCCGTTGACCACGGCAACCACTCGGCCTCCGCTGGACAGCGCGACCCGCCGGCCGGCTTCCGCGGTGACCAGCTCTTCGTTGCCGACGACACCGATCCGGAGACCGCCGCCCGCACTCGAACAGGCCAGCACCTCGGCGCGATCGACGCCGCGATCGACGTCCAGCAAGGCGTTCCGGCAGGCGTGCCAGCCGTCCATCACGTCCGTGTCGATCGTGGTCCGGTGTTCGGCCCGGGCGACCAGGTCGCCCGAGCCGGAGTCCACCGCGATCGCCTTCGTGAACGTCGACCCGAAGTCGACGGCCACCAACAGGCCCGCCAACTACGCCATCGCGCGGTCGAGGTCCAGCAGCAGGTCGTCGATCGTCTCGATCCCGACGCTGAGCCGGATCAGGTCGGCCGGCACCTCGAGCGGCGTACCGGCGACCGAGGCGTGGGTCATCTTGCCGGGGTGCTCGATCAGCGACTCGACACCGCCGAGCGACTCGCCCAGGGTGAAGACCTCGGCCTTGTTGCAGATGTCCAGCGCGTGCTGCTCTCCTCCGGTGACCCGGAAGGACACGATGCCGCCGTACCGCTTCATCTGCTTGGCGGCGGTCTCGTGGCCGGGGTGGCCGTCGATGCCCGGGTACAGCACCTGGCTGACGGCCTTGTGCCGCTGCAGGAACTCGACGACCTTCTCGGCGTTGTCGCTGTGCCGGTCCATCCGCACGCCGAGGGTCTTGATCCCGCGCAGCACCAGCCAGGCGTCGAACGGGCCGGCGACCGCTCCGATCGCGTTCTGGTGGAAGGCGATCTTGTCGGCCAGCCCGGCGTCGCGGACGATCAGCCCACCGCCGACGACGTCGGAGTGACCGCCCATGTACTTCGTGGTCGAGTGCACGACGACGTCCGCGCCGAGCTCCAGCGGCTGCTGCAGGTACGGCGTGGCGAAGGTGTTGTCGACCACCAGCAGGGCACCGGCGTCGTGCGCGATCTGGGCGACGATGGCGATGTCGGCGACGTTCAGCAGTGGGTTCGTCGGCGTCTCGAGCCAGACGATCTTGGTCTTGCCCGGGCGGATCGCAGCCCGGATCGCCTCCGGGTGGGTGACCGCGACCGGCGTCATCTCGACACCCCAGTTGCCCAGCACCTTGGAGAACAGCCGGAACGTGCCGCCGTACGCGTCGTCGGGGAACACCATGTGGTCGCCCGGGACGCAGAGCGAGCGGATCAGCGTGTCCTCCGCGGCCAGGCCGCTGGCGAACGCGAAGCCGCGGTTGCCCGCCTCGATCGCGGCCAGACACTCCTCCAGCGCGGTCCGGGTCGGGTTCGCCGACCGGGAGTACTCGTAGCCGTTGCGCAGCCCGCCGACGCCGTCCTGCTTGTAGGTGCTGGTCGCGTAGATCGGCGGCACCACCGAACCGGTGGTGGGGTCGGGCTCGTTCCCGGCGTGGATGGCGAGCGTCTCGAAGCCGTAGTGGTGGTCCGTGTTCACCGGACCAGCGTACGGCCTGGTCTGCTCCGTCCCGCACCGGCCGTCCGGCGCCGAGACTCTTGACGCAACCAACAGGTTGCCATATGTTGGATCGCAACCAGAGAGTTGCTATTCACCAGGAGGATTGAGATGGGATTTCCTGACCAGATCGAGCGGACCGTCGAGCTCGCCCACCCGCCGGCGAAGGTGTGGGCGGCGCTGACCACGGCCGAGGGTCTCGGCACCTGGTTCGGCCACCAGGCGAAGATCGACCTGCGGCCGGGCGGAGCCGCGGAGATGACGTGGACCAGCGGCGACCGGGCCGAGATGCGGATCGAGCGGGTCGACGAGCCGACCACGTTCGGCTTCACCTGGCACATCTACGGCCTGCCGGCCGAGGACGAACGCCGTACGTACGTCGAGTTCACGCTGGAGCCGGTCGACGCCGGCACCCGGCTGACTGTCGTCGAGTCGGGCTTCGCGCAACTGCCGGACGGCGAGTACGCCAAGGCGTTCGGCGCCAACACCGAAGGCTGGGCGTCCGAACTCGGCGAACTCGTCGACTACCTCGACGCCGCCTGACCTGCCATGCCCGCCACAGACCAGGTCGAGGCGGTGGCGGAGCAGGTGTTCGTGGCCTTGGCGGATCCGCGGCGGCGCGGCGTACTCGCCGTACTCGCGGCGAACGGGCCTTCAACCGCGACGGACCTGGCGGATCGCCTGCCGATCACCCGGCAGGCGATCGCCAAGCACCTCGCACTCCTGGCCGAGGCGGGCCTCGTCACCGCCGAGCACGGCGAACGCCGCCGGGTCCGCTACGGCCTCCGGCCCGCCCCGATGCAACTGGCCCAGCAGTTCCTCGCCGCACTCACCCGCGACTGGGACCACCGCCTCAACGCCCTCAGAACCCACCTGGAGCGCTAAGCCCCTAGGGCACCTCGGTCTTCAGCCGGACCGTGAAGATCGGCAGGAGGACGTGGACGAGAGGGCCGATCGACAGGGCGTAGACGACGGTGCCGACGCCGATCACGCCGCCGAGCAGGAAGCCGATGACGAGCACGGTCAGCTCGATCGTGGTCCGGACGAGGCGGACGCTGAGGCCGGTACGACGGACCAGGCCGGTCATCAGGCCGTCGCGGGGCCCGGGGCCGAACTGCGCGCCGATGTAGAGCGCGCCGGCCAGCGCGTTCACCACGACACCCGCGAGCATGAACACGATCCGGAGCCAGAGCGCGTCCGGCCGGTCGACCGTCGCCAGAGTCAGGTCCGTCACCAGGCCGATCACGATCGCGTTGCTGATCGTGCCGAGCCCGGGCCACTGCCGCAGCGGGATCCAGGCCAGCAGTACGACGAAGCTCATCGCGATCACCACGGTGCCGAAGCTCAGCGGCAGGTGCTTGGTGATGCCGGAGTGGAACACGTCCCACGGATCCAGGCCGAGATTGCCCTGGATCATCAGGCCCATCGAGGCGCCGTACAGGGTGAGGCCGACGTACAACTGGACCAGGCGCCGGGGCAGGTGGCCTGCCTTCAGCTGCTGGATGGGGTTCAGGGGCGCCAGTTGGCGCGGCGGTGCGGGGGAAGTGGCGGTCACTTCTCCAGTTTGCGGAGCAACTGGCCTGGTGATCGATAGCCAATTGCGCAATAGTGGACTGCATGCAGCGGCAATATCTCCCCGCCAGTACGCTCGCCGGCCTGCTCGGGTCCTGGGCCGACGACTCCGGCCCGGCGTACCGGGTGCTGGCCGACCGGCTCCGGTTGCTGATCGCGGACGGCCGGATCATCCCTGGCTCACGGCTCCCGAGCGAGCGCGAGTTGACCGAAGCCCTCGGGGTGAGCCGTACGACGGTCGCCTCGGCGTACCGCGAGTTGCGCGACAGCGGCTATCTGATGAGTCGCCGCGGGTCGGGCAGTGTGACCGCCCTCCCGTCCAAGGTCGCGCCTGAACTCGGGCGGCACCACGCGCCTGGGATCGATACGGACGGGCTCTACGACTTCACCTGCGCGGCGCCGTCCGCCGTACCGGGGATCAGTACGGCGGTGGCGGAGGCTGCCGGGGACCTGCCGGTGCATCTGGCGACGCCCGGGTACCACCCGCAGGGCCTGCCGGTGCTGCGCTCGGAGATTGCGGCGGCCTATGCGGAGCGCGGGTTGCCGACGACGGCGGACCAGATCATCGTGACCGCCGGTGCGCTGGCGGCGACGTCGATCGCGATCCGGGCGATCACGCAGTTCGGCGACCGGGTGCTGACCGAGAGTCCGACGCATCCGAACTCCGTCGACGCGATCCGGCGCAGCGGCTGCCGGGTGGTGGCGGTGCCGATGAGCCCCGGCGGCTGGGACCTTCCCTTGCTGGAGGCAACGATCAGGCAGACGGCGCCGCGGGCCGCCTGGATGGTCGTGGACTTCCAGAACCCGACCGGCTGGTTGATGCCGGCCGCCGACCGGCAGCGGCTGGCGATCGCGTTCGCCCGCAGCCGGACGACGGCGATCGTGGACGAGACGTTGTTCGAGCTGTCGCTGGACGGCCAGGAGATGCCGCCGCCGTTCGCGTCGTACGACCCCGAGGGCGTGATCACCGTCGGGTCGGTGAGCAAGTCGTTCTGGGGCGGGCTGCGGATCGGGTGGATGCGGGTGCCGGAGGCGCTGGTCGCGCGGATCCTGGACGCGCGGGCGTCGATGGATCTGGGGGCGCCGGTGCTCGAGCAGTTGGTCGTCGCCGGGTTGCTGCGGCAGCGGTCGGCGATTCTGCCGGAGCGGCGGGCGGAGCTCGCGCGGCGGCGGGATGCGTTGGCGTCGGCGGTGGCTTCGGAGTTGCCGTCGTGGCGGTTCCGGGTGCCGGGTGGTGGGTTGTCGCTGTGGTGTGAGTTGCCCGAGCCTGTTGGGTCGAGTCTGGTCGGGGTCGCGCAGCGCAACGGCGTACTGCTGGTGTCCGGTTCGCGGTTCTCGCCGGATGGTGGGTTGGAGTCGTTCATCCGGTTGCCGTTCACGCTCGACACGGATGCGCTGCGTGATGGGGTCGGTCAGTTGGCCGCGTCGTACGCGTCGCTGACCACGGGCGGGGCGCCGGCCCGGCGTTCGGCGGCCATGATCGCCTGACGTCATCTCGCCGTAAGGGGTGTGGGGAAGGTTCGCCTTACCCCTGGCGTTGAAGGATCATGAGAGTACTTCTGCGAGAGGCGTGAGAATGTCGTTCTTCAAGCGCAACACAGCCCTGGTCGAGCCCGAGGCCGCACTGCCCGGCCGGCCGGAGCCCGGATTCGCCGTACCGGCGGACAACATCGTGCTCGGTACGCCGCAGACCGCTGCTGCCCCTGAGGGGTTCGAGGAGGTCTGGTTCGGCACCGGATGTTTCTGGGGCACCGAGGAGATCTTCTGGCAGCAGCCCGGGGTCTACACCACGGCCGTCGGCTACGCGGGTGGTTACACCCCGAACCCGACGTACGAGGAGGTCTGCACCGGACGCACCGGCCACACCGAGGCCGTGCGAGTCGTCTACGACCCCACCAAGACCACCTTCACCGACCTGCTGAAGGTCTTCTGGGAGACCCACGACCCGACACAGGGCATGCGCCAGGGCAACGACCTCGGCTCCCAGTACCGTTCCGCGATCTACTACACCACCGACGCCCAGCGTGCCGAGGCCGAGCGCACCCGCGACCTCTACGCCCCCGTCATCAAGCCCCTCGGCTACGGCGACATCACCACCGAGATCGCCCCCGCCACCACCTTCTACTACGCCGAGGGCTACCACCAGCAGTACCTGTCCGACTACAAGAACCCCAACGGCTACCGCTGCCACAGCAACACCGGCGTACCGTTCCCGGCCTGACAAGGGCTGACGTGGTGACCTGGTCTACCTAGACCAGGTCACTGCTGGTTCAGGGCCTTGGTGGCCAGGGTGTGTGGGTCTCCGGCCAAGGCCAGGTAGAAGAACTGGCGGGCGTGGGTGTTGGCGTGTTCGGCCCAGGTGAGGACCTGCTGGAGGGTGTGGGATGCCGCTTCGTCGTCGCCCTTCGAGCGGAGGGCGGTGGCGAGGCCGACGCGGGCGAGGGCCGCGAACCAGCCTGCTCCGGCTGCCTCGGCTGTCATCAGCGCTTCGCGGTAAGCGCCTTCGGCCGCGGCCTGATCGCTGTCCAGCAAAGCGGTCCGGCCGACCTGGACCAGCGCGAACGACACATAGTGGTTGAGCTGGGTACGACGGGCCGCGAGGACGGCTCGTTCGGCCTCTGCCCGAGCTGTCGCGGTCTGGCCCCGGAGCTCCGCGACCCGGCTGCACATCAGGTACGCCCAGCAGCGGAACGGTTCGTAACCGATCAGGGCAGCCCGGCTGAGTACTTCGTGACTCGCCTTGTCGAGGTCGTCCTGCTCGCCGGAGCGAAGTGCTCGAACGCAGGTGACCAGGTCGTTCGCAGCGACGTACCAATGCTCTCCCATCGCATCCATCACGGCCCGGGCTTCGGCGAGAAGAACAGCGGCTCGCTGGTGATCGCCCGCGACCTCGAGCGCCAGCCCGATCGACTGCTGGGACCAGGCGATGGTCCACGCGTCAGCGGACTCCCTGGCGAGGGCGAGGGCCTGCTCGCCGGCGGCGACGGCGTACTCCAGATCGAACTGCTGCCCGGCCAGGTAGGAGCTCACGGTCAACGCGCGGACACGCAGCAAGGGGCGCACCTGACCACCTGATCCACGCAGCGCGGCATCGATCCACTCACGTCCGACGGCATGGCGGTCACTGCTCGACCAGAACCACCACAGGGCGCAGGCGATCCGCAGGGAGTCCTCGAACGTCCCGCTGGAGACAGCCGTTCGCTGGGCTGCCTGGAGGTTGCCGAACTCCGACTCCAGCCGGAGCTGCCAGGTCCGGTAGTCCTTCGACGTCAGGCCGGCCTCGGCGTCTTCGGCCAGAGCGACGAAGTAGTTGCGCTGCGTCCGGCTCGCGTCCGCCAGCAGACCGGTCTCCTGGAGCCGTTCGCGGCCGTACTCGCGAAGGGTCTCGAGCATGCCGTAGCGCCCGCTCAGCTGTCCTGCTCCTTCAGGCACGACGAGTGACTTGTCGACGAGCTGCGTGAGCAGATCCAGGGTTCCGGCCGGGTCGATGCCGCCGACCCGGGCCAGCGCCATCGCGGCCTCGATCGAGCAGCCGCCCTCGAAGACCGAGAGCAGGCCGAACAGGGTCCGCTCCCGGTCGTCCAGCAGGTCGTAGCTCCAGTCGATCGTGGCCCGGAGCGAATGATGGCGCGCCGGCGACATCCGGCCGGGAGAAACGAGCAGCGTGAAGCGGTTGCCGAGCTCGGCGGCGATGTAGGTCACCGGCAGGGCTTTGGTCCGGGCCGCGGCCAGCTCGATCGCGAGCGGGAGCCCGTCGAGGTGCCGGCAAAGATCTGCAACCTCGGCCGCGTTGTCCGCTGTGAGCTCGAAGGTGCTCACCCGCTGCGCTCGCTCCTCGAACAGCCGGACCGCTTCCGTTGCGGCCAGCGGCGGCACGAGCCAGTGGATCTCGCCCACGATGCCGAGCGGTTCGCGGCTCGTGGCCAGCACGTGGAGCCGTGGACAAGCCGACAACACCAGCTGCGCCCACTCGGTGACGCCCGGGAGGAGATGCTCACAGTTGTCCAGGACCAGCAGCAACTGGCGAGGGCGCAGGTATTCGAGCAGGCCGGCTCCGGCCGACGCGGGTCCGTCGTCCGCGCTGGGCGACAGCCGCCCGGCGGCACCGCCGGCAAGTGCGGAGGCGACGGCCTGCGGTACGGCGGTCGCATCGGCGAGCGGCTCCAGCTCGACCATCCACACTCCGTCGGCGAAGTCGTCACCGCTGGCCGACGCGGCCTCGATCGCGAGGCGCGTCTTGCCGGATCCGGCCGCGCCGGTCAGTGTGACCAGGCGATGTTCGCCGACTGCGCGCCGTACCTGCGTCAGCTGGGCTTCTCGTCCGACGAAGCTCGTGAGCGGGATCGGCAGGTTGCCCTGGCCGGCCGGCCCGGCTCGAGCAGGTGAGCCGTCCAGAGGCGACCAGTTCAGCGCCGGGTCGTGCCGCAGTACCGCTGCCTCCAGGTCACGCAGCTCGGGCCCGAGGTCGATACCGAGGTCCTCGGCCAGCAAGGACCGGGCCCGCTGCAGCGCCGCCAGCGCGTCGGCCTGCCGCCCGCAGCGGTAGAGCGCGACCGTCAGGTGCGCCCAGAGTGTCTCCCAGTACGGGTGCTCCCGCACCGACGACTCGAGCTCGCCAACGACCTCGCGGTGGTGGCCGAGCCGTAGATCGGCGTCGATCCGGTCTTCGAGCACGTTCAGCCGCAACTGTTCGAGGCGGACCGCGTCGGCGCGGGCCCAATCTCCGTCGAACTCCGTCAACGCGGGACCACGCCACAGCTGTTCGGCCCGGCGGAGAACGGCGCAGGCCGACTGGATGTCACCCAGCCGCAGCTCGGCCCGTCCCTCGGTGGCGAGCCGCTCGAACCGGACGGCGTCGACGTCCTCCGGCGAGATGTCCAGCACGTACGTCGGCCCCTGACTGGTGATCGTCTCCCGGCCGACCGCCTTGCGCAGGCGTGACACCTGGTGCTGCAGCGTGTTGCGCGCATCCGAGCCCGGCTCGGTCCCCCAGACAGCGTCGACCAGCGTCTCGACCGGCACCGGCCGAGCCGCGTTCAGCGCCAGGATGGCGAGCACTGCGCGCTGCTTGGTCCCGGCGACCGCGACGGCCTTCCCGTCGGCGTCCTCGACCTCGATCGAGCCGAGCAGCTTCACCCTCACGGCATCTCACCCCCGGCATTTCACGCTGCCTCGGACCCGCCGCCTCGTCAATGCCGCCGCCACGGCAGCGCGACGGCAGCCCCGCGGCAGTGAACGGCCCCGCGAGGGGAATCCGGTGGCAGCGCCTCGGCGCAGTCTGCGTCTCGAAAGCACCGACCCCCTGGAGGTACTGATGAGCACACACTCGGCCACACCCACTCGCGAGACCAGGCTCGCGCGGATGTTCGGCCTCGAAGGCGGCAACTGGATGCGGCACGCGAATCCGGTCAGCGTCTGGACCCGGTTCGCTGTCCTGCCGCTACTCGCGATCTCGGTCTGGAGCCGGGACTGGATCGGCTGGTGGTCGCTGATCCTCATCGGGCTGTCGCTGGTCTTCATGGTCGTCAACCCGGTGTTGTTCCCGGCTCCGTCGTCGACGCGCCACTGGACGTCCAAGGCGATGTTCGGCGAGCGCATCTGGGCCGACCGGAACTCCGTCGAGATCCCGGACCAGTTCCGGCTGTCCCGGACACCCAACGTCACCTACGGATTCCAGGTCTTCGGTATGGCGCTCCTGACCTACGGGCTCGTCGTACTGGGGCCGCCGGGCCTGATCGCCGCCGTCGCCGGTCTCGTGATCGTGCAGTGCGCGAAGGCCTGGTGCCTGGACCGCATGGTGCTCCTCTTCGAGGACATGAAGAGCCGCCGCCCGGAGTACGCCCGCTGGGAGTTCTGACCTCCCTGCAATTCCTACTGAAAGAACGGACCAAGATCATGAACAGACGAACCTTCATCGCCGGTACGGGCGTCGCGCTCGCGGGTGCCGCAGGCACGGCCACACCGGCAGCCGCCACCGACGACCAGCAGAACTTCCTCTTCGTGCACGGGGCCTGGCATTCCTCGGCGCACTGGAACGACGTCGCCGAACGCCTCACCGCGATGGGTCACCGAGCCTTCGCCATCGACCTTCCCGGCAGCGGGCTCAACGCCGCCTACCCGCAGTCGTACCTCAGCAACGACTTCGCCGCGTTCGCGACCGAGCCGTCACCGATCGCGAACATCGGCCTCGCGGACTACGTGAAGGCTGTCACCGACCAGGTCGAGAAGATGGCCGAACACGGCAAGGTCACCCTGGTCGGTCACAGCATGGGCGGCCTGACGATCACCCGCGTGGCAGAGGCCGTCCCGCACCTGCTGCGGCGGCTGGTGTACCTGAGTGCCTATGTGCCGGTGAACTTCGCCTCCGCCAACGACTACAGCCAACTCCCGGAGAACCAGACCGGGATCTCCGGTGCGATCGTCGTCGCGGATCCGGTGGCCACCGGTGCGGTGCGGATCAACCCGCGCAACGGCGATCCGGAGTACGTCGAACGCGGCCGGCAGGCGCTGTACAACGACCTGACCACCGACGACTACCTCAGGTTCGCCGTCGCCTTCAACCCGGATCTCCCCGTGCGGGTGGGGATCGAGGACGCCCGGGGCAGCGCGCAGCGCTGGGGCAAGGTCCCGCGTCTGTTCATCCGGACCACCGAGGACCACACCGTCCCGCCGGCGTTGCAGGACCGGATGATCCGCGAGGCCGACGCGGCGACACCCCGGAACAAGTTCGTGGTCCGCACCCTGCCGTCCAGCCACTCCCCGTTCGCCTCAATGCCCGACCGGCTCGTGAAGGCCCTGGTCCAGCGCTGACCCCGGATGAAGAGCCCTCGGTTGCCCCGCCTTTGGAGGCGGTGGCACCGAGGGCCTTCAGATGTGCGGCTCTGCGGGGAAGCCGGTCCAGCGCAGGTCGGCAGGCAGATGTCGCATGTCGTTGTAGACCAGGACCGAGGACGGGCGGCCGGGCGCGAACCGGAGGACAGTCAGTGCCGCGTTGCAGTGGTTGAGAGCGAGCCACCGCCACTTCGGCGAGTCCATGGTGTGTCGAACCAGCCAGCCGACCACGAAGTTGTGGGTGATCAGCAGCTGGTGTTGTTCGTCGTTGCCGTCCACCGGCCCGGTGAACTGCTCGAGGGCCGCGCGCGCCAGCTCGGCTCCGCTTTCGAGCTCCTCGGCCGTGAACTGCTGGAGGAAGCGCAGCAGGAAGTCAGCCGAGTCCGCCGGCAGCTCGTCCCGCGTCGGCACATAGGGGACATAGTCTCCGGCTGCTTCCGAATCCTCCAGCAGAACGTCGTTCTGGAGCTCCTGCTGGACCAGGCGCGCGGTTTGGGCTGCCCGGGGAAGCGGACTGTGATGAAGAGACGAGAATGGGACGTCCTTCAGTCGCTGTCCGAGCAACACGGCCTGACGACGGCCCTTCTCTGTCAACCCACTCTGATCCGGCACCGCCTCGGCATGCCTGACGAGGTACAGGTAACGCGTGGCCGTAGTGGTCATGCGGTCAGGTGTCAGCCGGGTGATTTGCCGGGCTCGATCTGCTGGGCGAGGTACTGCTGGACGCCGACGCGTTCGATCGCGTCGAGTTGGGACTCGAACCAGTCCACGTGCGTCTCCTCGTCGCGGACCATCTCCTCGAACACCGCTGCGGTGCCGTGGTCGCCGAGGTCGTGGCACTCCTTCGCGGCGGCGTTGAACTGCGCCACCGCGACGAGCTCGCCCTCGAGGCCCAGCCGGAGCATCTCCTGGGCGTCCTCACCGACCGCCACAGCGCCGAGCTTCTGCAGATTCGGGTGGCCGTCGAACAGCAGGATGCGGCTGATCAGCGCATCGGCGTCCTTCATCTCGTCGATCGACAGGTCGTAGAAGGCCTTGCCGAGCCGCCCGAATCCCCAGTTGTCGAGCATCCTGGCCTCGAGGAAGTATCCGTTGATGACCGTCAGCTCGAGGGTGAGCGCCTCGTTGAGCAGTACGACGACGCGTGGGTTAACCGGCTGCACCTGCCACCTCCGTGATTGAGGCTGCCGAGACCGACCTCCCATGCTGGCACAACAACCGCTTCAACGAGAAGACACAGCCGCCACAGTTCCGTCCCGCCCCGGTCGACCCGCAGACCTGCGCGAGCGTGCGAGCGCCGCGGTCGATGCTCTCGACGACGTCGCGGTCGCTGACGACCTCACAGTGGCAGACAATCACACAGGTGAGGCTACCCTAACCGTCCAGTGCTCGTCACGGCCGTGTCCAGGACCTGGCTCGGTCAGAACCGGTAGTGCAGGACGATGGTTCCCTTCCGGGACCACGCCGTACTGCGGGCCTGGGCTCGGTAGTAGAGGCGGAGGACGGACGGGAACTGCGCGACCTCGGGTTCGCGGCTGATCAGGATCTCCTTGATCAGTTGCAGCTTCGGGTTCCAGCGCTCGAAGTCGCGCGGGTCGTCGACACCGGGGAACTTGATCAGGTCCGCGACCGTCTTGGTGCCGCGCGAGTGCCGGGCCGCCCAGACGGCGAACTTGGTGTAGCTGTTGAAGACCAGGTTGCCGCTCGGGAAGTGCTCGACCAGCCGCTCCAGGAGACCTGTCACCTCGTCCTGGCTGAGGAACCCGAACAGACCGTCGGCCACGATGATCGCCGGCTTGTCGGAGGGTACGGCGTCCAGCCAGCCCTTGTCGGTCACGTCGGCGGCGATGTTGTGGGAGTGCGGACGCTCCGGGATCAACTCCCGGCGTGCGGTGACGACCTCGGGGAAGTCGACGTCGTACCACTCGACGGTGTCCGGCGGGGCGAGCCGTTCCCGGCGGGTGTCGAGGCCGGCGCCCAGGTCGAGGCCGACGGCATCGGGGTGACGGTCGATGAACCTCGACGCCACCTCGTCCATCTTCTTCGCCCGGATGGTCGCGTTCAGGAGCAGGTTGGTGTCGATCTTGAGCCGCTCGTAGTCGTAGCCGGACGTACGGACGATCTGGTCGGCCATGGCATCGCCGAGGATCGGGGTCGGTCTGCGGTTGTCGAGTGCGCGGCAGCACAGCGTCAGCCACAGGCTGTCCTCGAGCGGCGTGAAGGCCGGAAGCGTGGTCCCCATGGCGGATCCCTCCGGGTTGGCGATGGACTTCGCACCACCCTCGCCGCCGCCACGTCCGACGGCATCATCCGTATCGAGTGATTTCGGTGTCGCTGCATGAGTTTGCATCGCAGGTCGCCGGGTACCTGCCGAGTGGCTGGGGGCCTGATAGGTGATTCGACATCAGGGAGGCAGCGACATGGCCGGAACAGGCACCGCAGGCAGGTTGGCGAAGGCCTGGGGCAACGGGGTCAAGGACCTCCCGCAGAACGCGTCCTGGCTGCTGTCGAAGGCGTTGACGCCTTTGGATGCGACGAAGGATGCCGCCGGCAGCGCGACTCATGCGGCTGGAAGCGGCCTGGTGGACATCGCTCGCCACGCAGGTGCATCCGTCATGGATGTACTGCCCGTGGGCGACTCGATCGAACTGCGCCTCCAGCGAGCCAGAGCCGCGGCCGACGAGGCCAAGCAGGCCGAGGACGACGCGGTACGCGAGGCCGAGGAGGCGAAGGCGCGCAGCGACGAGGCGCGTCAGGTCGCCGAACGGTGCCGGGCGTACGTGCGCGACGTCGAGCGGGAGCAGACACAAGAGGTCAGCGACAAGGTCGCCGAGGCACGCCGCGAGGCCGATGCGCGAGTGGAGCGGGCTCGGGCCTCGGCACAGGCAGACGCTGACCGCGTCGTGCAGCGGGCGCAGGCGGAGGCGGACGACCGGGTCGCGAAGGCCCGCGAGGAGGCCGAGGCGGCACAGTCGAAGGCCAAGCAGGCGATGGCCGACGCGACCGCCAGCCTGGCAGAGGCCAGGCGGCTGGCGGACGAGGCCACCGAGGCGACGAAGGCTGCGGCCGAGGAGGCACACCGACAGGCCGCGCAGCTTGCCGCGGACGCCGATCGCGAGGCCAAGCACGCCGACGAACGGGTCCGCGAGGCCGAACAGGTCCGGTCTCGAGCGGCCGCACAGCGCAAGCGCAACGGCGGTGGGAATAGCAGCGCTGCCGACCTCAACGAGATGACCAAGACGGACCTGCTGAACCTAGCCACGGCCGAGGAGGTCAAGGGCAGGTCGGCGATGAGCAAGACCGAACTGGTGACCGCCCTGAAACGCTCGACCGGAACCAAGCGGCGATAACCAGGAGTGGAGACGATCATGGGACTGTTGCACAGGAAGAGCCGGACCGAGCGGATGGTCGAGCAGATCGCGACCGGCACGACGAACGCGATGCGCCGCGGCGCTGTGCGCAACGGCCTCGCCGCCGCCGCAGCAGCGATCGGTGTGAGCGCGGCCAGCGCCGTGGTCTCCTCGCGGCGGCAGAAGGACAAGAAATGAAGCTGCGCACCGCGGCGGTGTTCGGCGTGGGGTACGTGCTCGGGGCCAAGGCGGGACGTGAACGCTATGTTCAGATGGTCGAGGCGCTCCAGCGGGCGTCGCAGCGGCTCGACGAGGCTCGCCGTCAACGCGGCAAGCCTTCCCGAACCGGGAGTGACGGGCTCGACAGCTATCTGGATGAGACCAGCCCGAACTAGCACCCTGGCCGGCGGGGCCGTCGTACACACCTCGCTGGTCGCCCGGCTGCTCGGAGTGAGGCTTTTGACCGTCGAGGGGACAGTTGTGCTGTCACCGGTCTCGTTCGGCGACCCGCCCGCGGACAGTGTTCCGGCTGTCCGCGTCGACACCACGACATCCCCCGTGGACGCCAGGACCGCACCCCAAGGGATAGGCGCCAGGCTCGGACCGTCGGCGCGCCTGATCGACGAGAGCGTCAAGGACCTGCACACGCTGGACCACTGAACCAGCGGATCAGCCCATGGTCTTCTGGCCGTCGATCGTTTCGCGGATGATGTCGGCGTGGCCGGCGTGCTGCGCGGTCTCGGCGGTGATGTGCAGGAAGACCCGACGTACCGTCCAGAACACGCCCGGTGGCTGCCACGGCGCGGCCGGGAGCTCGTAGGCGACGTCGAGGTCGAGAGTGCGGACCAGGTCGTCGGTCGCGGCGGCGACCTTCTCGTACTCCGCCAGCACGCCGGCCAGCGTCTCGCCCTCGGTGAGCCGGAACTGGTTCTCCCACTCGGCGATCGCTTCCGGGGTGTACTCGGTCTGCTCGGGCGCCTGCTGGTCTGGACCCGTCTGGGCGAAGCCGGTCCACATCCGCTCGACCGCGGTGACGTGCTTGATCAGCCCGCCGACGGTCAACGCGCTGACCGTACTGCGAGTGTTCGCCTGCTCGTCCGTGAGCCCTTCCGCGGTGTGCCGAAGGAAGTACCGATGCTTGGCAAGGAAGTCGAGAATGTCGGCCCGCTCACCAGTCAGAACCTGCTCGTTCGTCGTCATGCTTCGACCCTAGGAGCCGTAGCGGCCAGGGGGTGTCCGCTACTTGGGGGCTCCTCAGATCGGCTGTCGGGGGCTAGGGTGGCGTGGGGGTGGTGAGGTCACCAAACCCGTTGCTGACAAAGGGTTTCGGGCTGACGACGATTCGGTACCGGGCTCCTGGTCCCGCGTGCCGTTCGTGGCCGGGGACAACTTCGTCACGCACTTTGAGGGGGCACCACAGTGGGAATGATCACGACCAGCGACGGCACCGAGATCTTCTACAAGGACTGGGGCAGCGGTCAGCCGATCGTCTTCAGTCACGGTTGGCCGCTGTCGGCCGACGACTGGGACAACCAGATGCTGTTCTTCCTGCAGCAGGGGTACCGCGTCGTCGCCCATGACCGCCGCGGTCACGGCCGGTCGACGCAGACCGGCGACGGCCACGACATGGACCACTACGCCGACGACCTCGCCGCGGTCGTCGAGCATCTCGACCTGCACGACTGCCTCCACGTCGGCCACTCGACCGGCGGCGGCGAGGTCACGCACTACCTCGCCCGGCACGGTGAGACCCGGGCCGCCAAGGCCGCACTGCTCTGCGCGGTACCGCCACTGATGGTGAAGACCGACGCCAACCCGGACGGCCTGCCCAAGGAGGTCTTCGACGACCTGCAGGCCCAGCTGGCGGCGAACCGCTCGGAGTTCTACCGCGCGCTGCCGTCCGGACCGTTCTACGGGTACAACCGGCCCGGCGCGGAGGCATCCGAGGCGGTCATCCAGAACTGGTGGCGCCAGGGCATGATGGGCGGGGCCAAGGCGCACTACGACGGCATCGTCGCGTTCTCCCAGACCGACTTCACCGAGGACCTGAAGCAGATCGGCATCCCGGTGCTGGTGGTCCACAGTGAGGATGACCAGATCGTTCCGTACGTCGCAGCAGGCCCGCGGTCCGCGGAGCTGCTGAAGAACGGGATCCTGAAGACGTACAAGGACCTCCCCCACGGCTTGCCGACCACCCACGCCGACGTGGTCAACGCCGACCTGCTGGAGTTCTTCCAGTCCTAGCGCTCTGCCCCCGCACCACCACACTCATCAACTGACTTCGTCATGCTCGCGCGCCCTCCCGGCGACAGTCGCCTGACGAAAGGACCTGTCGATGAACAGGAACCGATCACCGCTCTTCCGTGTGCTGACCGTGCTCACGGCCGTCCTGGGTCTGGTGCTGACCGCGATAACGCCTGCGGCGGCGTCACATCCCGGTGGCCCGAAACCCACCATCGTGCTGGTCCATGGTGCCTGGGCCGACGGATCCAGCTGGTCCAAGGTCACCAGCCGTCTCCTGAACGACGGCTACACCGTCCGCGTGCCACCGAACCCGCTGCGCAACCTCACCACCGACGCCGCAACCATCAGAAGCTTCCTGTCCACGTTGTCCGGACCCGTCGTCCTGGTCGGTCACTCGTACGGCGGCGCCGTCATCACCAACGCGGCGACGGGCAACTCGAACGTCAAGGCACTGGTGTACGTCGACGCGTTCGCACCCGCTGCGGGTGAAACGATCTTCCCGCTGGCCGGCGAGGACTCCGCACTGAACGTCGACCCCACCACTGTCTTCGACTTCGTCCCCTACCCGGGCGCGCCCGCCGGTGACGTCGACCTCTACCTCAAGCGCGAGACCTTCCTGACGTCGTTCGCGTCCGGCGTCCCACAGCACGAGGCCGAGAACCTCTACCCGTCCCAGCGACCGTTGACGTTGAGCGCCGGAAACACACCGTCAGGTACGCCGGCGTACCTGACCATCCCGTCCTGGTACGTCCTCGGCACCGGAGACCTCATCATCACCCCCGACGCCCAGCTCGCCATGGCCACCCGAGCCAACGCCAAGATCACCAAGATCAAAGCCGGCCATCTGGGCCTGATCTCCAAGCCCAGCCCCATCACCAAAGTCATAGAACAAGCCGCCCGAGCATCCCGCTGACAGGTCCGCCACCCGGGAGCTGGTTGTGCGCGAAAACCCAGCGACCGGGTGGCGGTTCTGCGGTTACATTCCCAGGCATGCAGACGGAAGGGGATGTGGTGGGTGGCGGGTATGCGATCCGGGTTTTGCGGGATGGGGATCCGGTGGTTATTTCGGGGGCGTTCACGGCCATCGGGTGGGACAAGCCGGTTGAGCAGTATGAGAAGTATTTGGCTGAGCAGGCCGCCGGGGTGCGGGATGTGTTGGTGGCGACTGTCGACGGTGAGTTCGTCGGCTATGTGACGGTGCGGTGGGAGTCGGCGTACTTCGACGGGCTGCCGGAGATCCAGGACTTCAATGTGCTGCCGCCGTACCGGCGCCGCGGGATCGGCAGCGGGTTGATGGACGCGGCCGAGGCTTTGGTGGCACAACGGTCGGCGGTGGTCGGGATCGGCGTCGGTCTGTACGCCGACTATGGCCAAGCCCAGCGCATGTACGTCCGCCGCGGCTACCTCCCCGACGGCCAAGGCCTCATGTACGGCAACCAACCAGTTGCCCCAGGCAACACTGTCCGACTGGACGACGACGCCACCCTGATGTTCACCAAGTCACTGGTCTGACCCGTGAAGGGGTGCGTCTCCACCCCGCATCGGGGGCGGGGTGGAGACGCGGCTGGGGTTAGTCGGGGATGGTGGTGAGGTTGAAGGCGTAGCGGGCGGTGGAGTCGGCGATGGCGTCGGAGTTGACGTCCAGGGCGGTCGCGTTCACGTTGGTGAGGGTGTCGCAGGCCTGGTGGTAGCAGACGTCGTACGCGACGCCCGGCGTACCGCCGAACAGGTTTGCTTCCTCAGGTGTCTTCTCGCCTTCGGCGCCGGTGAAGATGCCGCCGGCGGGGATGCCTGCCGCGATGAACGGGCCGTAGTCGGAGCGACCGTCGAAGTCGGTGCCGACGTGACCGAGGCCGCGGCTGTCGAAGAACGTCTCCAGCCGCTGCTCGATCTGGTCCGAGCCAGGCGGTCCGGCCGGTGCGCCGGTCGCGTCGGAGTCGTCGCCGTCGTACAGCTTGTAGGCGAAGTTCGGCGAGGCGATCATGTCGAAGTTGAGGTACAGCCGGATCCGTTCCCGATCCGCCGCGGACAGCTTCGCGACGTACTGGTCGGACCCGAGCAGCCCGAGCTCCTCGGCGGCCCAGAACGCGAACCGGACCTTGTTCTTCACCGGGACCTTGGCGAGTTGCAGCGCGGTCTCCAGGATCGCGGCCGCACCGGAGCCGTTGTCGTTGATCCCTGGGCCTTCCGGCACGCTGTCGAGGTGAGCGCCGACCATGACCACGTTGTCCGGATCGCCCTTCTTGGTTTCGGCGATCACGTTGTAGTCGGTGCCGAGTTGCAGGTTCGCGTCGACCTTCAGATGAACGACCGCGCTCGGATTCGCGGCCAGCTCGGTGCCGATGGAGAAGTCGGCGTACACCATCGGGATCTCGAGTCGCCACTCACCGAGGTCGAGCGGTCCCGCATCCGTCCGGCCCGGCTGGCCCTCGTTGAAGACGATGATCGCGCTGGCTCCGGCGTCGCGAGCGTTCTGCACCTTGGTGATGAACGGACACGTGCCGCGCTGGACCAGCGCGATCCGGCCGGCCACGAAGCCGGCGAAGTCCGACGTCTCGCATCCACTCGTCGAGGTCGGGGTGGGTGTCGGCGGCAGGACCAGGTCCACGGCCTGGATCTGCGCCGTCACGTCACCGGACGGCGACGGCTGGAAGGTGAAGAACTGATCGTTCGGTACGTACGTCTGACCGCCGGTCACCGCGAGCGTCGGCGGGCTGTTCTCCGTCCAGCTCTCGACGAAGTTGGCCGGATCGAGTTTGACCTTGTACCCCACGGCCCCGAGCCGGAGTGCGACGTACGCAACCGAGAGGTCGTAGCCCTTGGTCCCGGCCGCACGGGTCCCGCCGGAGGTGTTGGCGATCGCCTGCAACGCGTCGAGGTGCTTCTTGACGTTCTTGCCGTCGACTTTCTTGACCAACTGCTTGGCGTAGTGCTCGTCGTTCGGTACGGCGCTCGCCGGTGCCTGCTGCCCGGCGACCAGGGCGAGCACAACGGCAACGCCGACGGCGCCACGACGACGGTAGGGATGATGACGGAAAACACTCATAGCTCCCCCACGAAGCGGATCGACCAGTCCCCCAGGTCCCACGCTGCTCGCAATCTAACCCGGCCGATCAGACGCGGCC
Organism: Kribbella sp. NPDC049227; assembly: GCF_043197265.1. NCBI lineage: Bacteria > Bacillati > Actinomycetota > Actinomycetes > Propionibacteriales > Kribbellaceae > Kribbella > Kribbella sp. NPDC049227. Next base: position 237,166 of record NZ_JBICST010000001.1, read on the forward strand.
AGACCTCGCGAGATGTCCGGCCGGATTGCTGCGTTTATTGAGGTTCCGGAAGGGGGGTGTCCGGAATGTGTTCTAGCGTGAAGATATGGAAAACGTCGATGCGATCGAGCGGGCTGATTTGCAGGGTGTCTTGGTTCGGGATGCTGATCTGCGCGGCGCCCGGTTCGAGCGGGTGAAGCTGCGTGGCGCGGTGATGCGCGGGATGGATCTCGGCCAGGTGCGGATCGACGGTGACATCGAGGGTCTGGTGATCAACGGTGTCGAGGTTGAGGCCTATGTGTCCGCCGAGCTGGACCGGCGGTACCCCGATCGCGCGAAGATGCGGCCGACCGACGTACCCGGGTTCCGGGAGGCGTGGGATGTGGTCGAGCGGCTGTGGGACGGGACGGAGGAGCGGGCGCGGAAGCTGCCGCCCGAGTTGCTGCACGAGAGCGTGGACGGGGAATGGTCGTTCATCCAGACGCTGCGGCACCTCGCGTTCGCCACGGATGCGTGGATCTGCCGGGTGATCCTGGGTAACCCCGCGCCGTGGCATCCGCTGGATCTGCCGTTCGACGAGATGGCCGAAACACCCGGCGTTCCGCGGGATCGCGACGTACGCCCGTCCCTCGAGGAAGTCCTGGAGTTGCGCCGGGACCGGATGGCCGTCGTACGCCGGTACGTCGACGGCCTCACCGAGGACGCCCTGAACGCCGACACCACCCCCGTCCCCGGGCCCGGCTGGCCGCCGCCCGACAACTACCCCATCCGCGAGATCCTCCTGCTGCTCCTCAACGAGGAATGGCAACACCGCCTGTACGCCGAACGCGACCTCGCCATCCTCGAGTCGACCTAGCGCCTGGTTGCCGACCACAACCTCCGTGATCTCGGGTTGAGGGGTTGTGTGGGTGGGGGTTGGGGGTCACCTTCGAGGTAGGGGGTGGGTTGATGTTGCTGGTCGTGGGTGGGACGGGTGAGTTGGGTGGGCGGGTTGCTCGGCTGCTGGTCAAGGCCGGGCAGGAGGTGGTGTGCCTGGTGCGGCCGCAGTCGGATGGAAGTCGGCTGGAAGAGGCTGGGGCGAAGGTGGTTCGGGGGGATCTCACGGACAGCGCGAGTCTGCGGAAGGCGTGTGAGGGCGTCAGCACGGTTGTCGCCACCGCGACTGCGATTGCTCGGCTGTTGGCGCGCGTACCTGGACCGTCGCTGCACGAAGTCGACGAGGTGGGGATGGTTGCCCTGGTCGACGCGGCCCAAGCGGCCGGTGTGGAGCGGTTCGTCTATGTTTCGTACGCCGGTGTCGAGGCGGGTCTCGGTCTACCGATCGAGCGTGCCAAGCTGGCTGTCGAACAGCGACTGAAGGCCTCGAGTATGCGGGCCGTCATCGTGCGGCCGGATGCCTTCCACGAGATTCATCTGGCACCACCGGGCCGCTTCGACATCGCCACCGGCAAGGTGTCGACGATCGGGAAGGGCGACGCCAAGCAGCGCTGGGTGAGCACCGACGACGTCGCGGCTCTCGTCGCGGCTGTGGCGGTCGAGCCCGATCCGCCCGAGCTGATCGAGTTCGGCGGACCGGAGGCGCTCAGCCGGAACGAAGCAGTCGCAATCGCCGAGCAGTTCACCGGCCGGCGCCTGAAGGTGCAGCACATGCCGCGGCCCGTCGTCCGCGTGATGGTCCGCATCCTCAGCCGCACCAACGACGGGATGGCGTCGGCGTTGGGTGTCGGCCTGCTCCAGGACCTGCACGACGCACCCTGGGACGACGAACCGTTGCGCAGCCGGGGCATCACGCCGCGCTCCACCACCGACTACCTCCGCGACTGCACGAGCTAGGCCTCCAGCGCGTCCGCGTGCCGATGGAAGACCTTCCAGGCGCCGGCTTCGCGGCGGTAGAGCTGGGTCACGCGCAGCGTGTACTGGCGCGGCTCCCCCTGCCAACTCGCGCTGGTGTGTTCGTAGCCGATCGTGTACCCGACGTCCCCGCTGACGTCAGCTGAGATCAGTTCGAAGGTGTACGACGTACAGTCGGTGAAGTTCTTCTCCAGGCGCCCGAAGATCTCCTCCGCCGTGGTCGCGGTCGTTCCCGTCATCCAGGCACCGAACACGGTCACCGGATCGCGCACCGACCAGATCGCCCGCCGCGGCCCGGAATCACCGTTGTGGATGGCAACTTCCGCCTCCCGGAGCTGCGTCCCCACCCAGTCCAGAAACTCGTCCCGTTCGCTCATGATCCCCTCCCCTTCCTTGCAGTGAACCCACGCGCTCCGGCAAGCGTCAACCATTGCGGGCCGGATGAGAGGGTGGGCGCGTGCAGTGGCTGAGGCGGCAGGCGGGATTGTTGTCGGGGTTGGGGCTCGTGTGCGGGCTGGGGTGGGCGATCGCGGTGTCGACGGCGATGCCGAGCTGGTTCGATCCGGGTGAGGCGTGTGCGAAGAAGCTCCACGGCGGCAGCCCGGACAGCACGATCGAGGTGCACACGTCCTGGTTCCCGCCGTCGGCCACCTGTGACTTCGGTGGCGGCGACGTACGCCAGTACATGTCGACGACTCGATCGACGGTGCTGTCCGTTCTCGGCGTACTGATCCTTGTCGTCCTGGTGACCGGTCTCGTGCTGACGATCAAGCGGTTGTCCGGCGAGCCGGGTCCGACCCGGCCTGCGGAGGGGGTCGAGCTGCGGCGACGCAGGCGCAACCAGTTGACCTTCGGAGCGTTGGACGTACTCCTCGCCGTCGCTGTGCTGGTGTTCTTCAACGCGGTCGCGATTGTGCTCGGCGAGATCGTCGGCGGGGTCCTGTTCGTCGTCACCACGATCGCCGGACTGAGCGCGCTCTGCACCGCCCTCGATCGGCATATGGGTCCATTGCCCAGTACGGCGCTCGAGAGCCGGCGGCGAGGCACCGTCACGGGCGCGACCCTCTTCGGCGTGATCTTCACCGCGACCGCGGTCACCGGCCAGCTACCGTTCTTCCGCCTGTGGGCAGCCCCGCTGGCCGCACTCACGTACGCCGCCGTCGTACACCTCCAATGGTCCCGGCAGCGCGATCCGGTGAAGGTCTAGCCCGGCCAGCCCGGCTCGATGTTCTGGTTCAGGTGGAAGACGTTCTCGGGGTCGTACTCGCACTTCACCCGGGACAGCCGCTGGTAGTTCGCCTCACCGAATCCGGCGATCACCCGGTTCTGCCCCTCGTTGCCGATGAAGTTCAGGTACACATACCCGGTCGCCCACTCCTTCAGGTCGGCGCACAGATCCCGCGCCCAGCGGATCCCGCGCGCGTCGTCCGCCGGTTCCGCCCACAGCCCGAACGGATGTGCCACCCAGGCGGCCTCGCGGTGCGGCAGCGGCCACTTGTCCGCGGCCCGCAGTACCTCACCGCCCCACGGCACGAGCAACTGCTGCGACGGTGACGGCGACGGCATGTCCACCACCCGATCGCAGAAGGCCTGGATCGCCGGATCAGGCAGCGACGACAGGTGCTCGGCCGACCAGTAGTTGCGGAACCCTGGCGGATCGTCGAGCGCCGACTGCACCGCGTCGTACGGCATCTCCGCGACCAGCTGCCCCTCCGGCGCCAGCGCGAACAGCGGCGCGAGCGTGTCCCGCAGCTCCGCCTCGCCGCCGGCGTAGACCGCGCCCACCGCGACGACGAGCTTGCCCTGCAGGTGTTGCGGCACGAAGTCCTCGGGCGGCCCGGTCAGATAGATCGCCCCGCCACCGAGCTCCTCCGGCGCCCCCTGCTCGAGGAGATCCCGGTACGCGCGGATCACCGCCGGGCCCGCGTCGGCGGGCCACAGCATCATCGCGAGGGTGACCGCCGGCAACGGCTGGAGCTTGAACGTCATCGACGTCGCGACCCCGAAGTTCCCGCCGCCGCCGTGCAAGGCCCAGAACAGCTCGGTGTTCTTCGTCTCGTCCGCGATGATCAACCGTCCGTCGGCGGTCACCAGTTCGACCGACACCAGCGCGTCGCAGGCCAGGCCGAACTTGCGTTCCAGCCACCCCGATCCGCCACCGAGGGTGAGCCCGGCGACACCGGTCGTCGACACCCGGCCGCCCGTCGTCGCCAGCCAGTACGGCCGGCAGGCCCGGTCGAAGTCACCCCAGGTCGCGCCGCCGCCCACTCGCGCGAGCCGCGCCTCCGGGTCGATCTGTACGTCGTTCAGCCGGCGCAGGTCGACGACCAGGCCGCCCTCGGTGACCGCCGTCCCGGCCACGCCGTGACCGCCGCCGCGGACCGCGATCTCCAGGTCCCGGCCGACGCCGTACCGGACCGCCGCCTGGACGTCGGCCGCGGACTCACACTGCGCGATCATCGCCGGCCGCTTGTCGATCATCGCGTTGAACACCGTCCGGGCGTCGTCGTACGCCGCGTCCCCGGACCGCAGGACCACTCCCCCGAATCCCTCGGGTCGCGCCCCCGGCGGCCGTTCGATCGTGTCGGACATGCTGATTTCCCCCTTGCACTAGCTCCCGCTCCCCCAGGTGCCACCCCGATCGTGCAACGCCGCCACCAACCGGTCAACGGCTGAACCCGGGTGTCAAGGGCACGTCTCTCGATTCCCTGCAGTAGCGAGCAGGTGCTCGGCGGAGTGCAGCGCAAGGCGGAGGGCGAGGCTCGGAGTGGGGTTCTCCGTGCCTCGTCCTCCAACGCCGCGATGTGCCCGCCGAGTGCCGCGCAGCACGCAGGGAGTCGAGAGACGTGCCCTAGGGTCGGTAAGGTCGGGGTGTGAGCACAGCGGCGGTGATCGGTGGAGTGGGCCAGGTCCTGACCGACGACGAGGTGATGAGCTTCGTCGGCGACTCGTTGGCCGGTGCCGGGCTGGACGGGCGCAGTGTCTGCGTGATCGTCCCGGACGCCACCCGGAGCTGCCCGCTCCCGTTGCTGATGAAGGCGGTCCACCAGGCCCTCGACGGCCGGGTCAGCAAGCTCACCACCTTGGTTGCCCTGGGCACGCATGCGGAGATGACCCCGGACCAGCTCCGCGACCACCTCGGCGGCGAGTACGACGGCGTACTGAATCACGAGTGGTGGAAGCCGGACACGTTCGTCGATCTCGGCACGATCAGCGCGGACCGGGTCGGCGAGATCTCCGACGAGATGCTGCGCGACGAGGTCCCGGTCAAACTCAACCGGGCCGTGGTCGAGCACGACGTCGCGCTGGTCGTCGGCCCGGTGTTCCCGCACGAGGTGGTCGGCTTCTCCGGCGGCAACAAGTACTTCTTCCCCGGTGTGGCCGGCCAGGAGGTGATCGACCTGTCGCACTGGCTCGGCGCCCTCATCACCAGCGCGAACATCATCGGTACGCCGGGCATCACGCCGGTGCGGGCGCTGATCGACGAGGCCGCGTCGCTGATCCCGGCGGAGAAGCTCGCGCTGTCCGTGGTCGCGCAGTCCGGCACGGACTCCCTGCACGCGATCGCCTTCGGCGACACCGCCTCCTCGTGGCGCGCGGCGGCCGAGATCTCCGCCCAGACCCACATCCGCTATCTGGATCAGCCGGTCCGGCGGGTGGTCTCGATGATGCCGGCGAAGTACGCCGACATCTGGACCGCGGCGAAGGGCTTCTACAAGGTCGAGCCGATCGTCGCCGACGGCGGCGAGGTCATCCTGCACGCGCCGCACGTGACCCGGCTGGCCGCGATGCACCCGGAGATCGAGGAGATCGGGTACCACTGCCGCGACTACTTCATCGGCCAGTGGGAGAAGTTCCGCGACCTGCACTGGGGTGTGCTCGCCCACTCGACCCACCTCCGCGGCGCCGGCACCTGGGACCCGGCGACCGGCGAGCACCTCCGCGTCCAGGTCACGCTGGCCACCGGCATCCCGGAGGACGTCGTCCGCGGCGCCAACCTCGGCTACCTCGATCCGGCGAGCGTCGACCTGGCCGCCCTCGAGAACGACCCCGGGACCTTGGTCATCCCGAACGCCGGCGAGATCCTGCACCGGCTGAAGCAGCCATTCCCAGCGGAGTGACCGGCCGGTAACCTTCGTCGGTATGACGGAGGTCGTGATCATCGGGGCCGGGTTCGCCGGGCTGTGTATGGGGATCAAACTGCGGCAGGCCGGGTGCGAGGACTTCGTCATCCTCGAGAAGGCCGCCGAACTCGGCGGCACCTGGCGAGACAACACCTATCCCGGCTGCGCGTGCGACATCCCGTCGTACCTCTACTCGTTCTCGTTCGAGCAGAATCCGCACTGGACCCGCATGTTCGCGCCCTGGGACGAGATCCTCGGCTACCTCCGGCACTGCGCGGTCAAGTACGGCATCACGCCGAAGATCCGGTACGGCGCCGAGGTGACCGAGGCCGCGTTCGACGAGGCCACCGGGCAGTGGACCGTGACCGTGAACGGCGACGAGACCATCGAGACCCAGGCCCTGGTGACCGGCGTCGGCAGCCTGCACGAACCCAAGCGGCCGGACCTCCCCGGCCTCGATTCCTTCGCCGGTACGACGTTCCACTCGGCGCAATGGGATCACGGGCACGACCTGCGCGGCCGCGACGTCGCGGTGATCGGGACCGGCGCGTCCGCGATCCAGTTCGTGCCGCGGATCGCGGAAGAGGTAGCTCACCTCGACGTGTTCCAGCGGACCGCGCCATGGATCACACCGAAGCCGGACCGCGCGATCGGACCGATGGAACGCCGCCTGCACGAACGGTTCCCGGCCGGCCAGCGAGCGATCCGCAACGTCATCTACTGGGGCCTCGAGGGCCGCGGCGCCGGCTTCGCGGGCAACCCGAAGTTGATGAAAGGCCTTGAATTACAGGCGAAACGGCACCTGCGCAAGCAGGTGCCGGATCCCGATCTGCGGGTCCGGCTCACGCCCGACTACCAGATCGGCTGCAAACGGATCCTGATCTCGAACGACTACTACCCGGCCCTCGCCCGCCCGAACGTGGACCTCGTCACCACCCCGATCACCCGGGTCACGCCGACCGGCGTGGTCACCGCCGACGGGATCGAGCGGCCGTGCGACACGATCGTGCTCGGCACCGGGTTCGACGTGTCGGCGAACCTGACCCGGATGCCGATCCTGGGCAAGGACGGCATCGACCTGGCCGACCACTGGAAGCGCGAGGGGATCGGCGCGCACCTCGGCATCACCGTCGCCGGCTACCCGAACCTGTTCCTCCTGGCCGGCCCGAACACGCTGCTCGGTCACTCCTCGATGGTGTTCATGATCGAGGCCCAGGTCCGCTACGTCATGCAGGCCCTGCACCTGCTCCGCCGCCGCGGAGCGTCGTACGTCGAGGTCCGCGAGGAGGCGCAGGAGCGGTTCGTCGGCGGGATCCAGGGTGAGCTCGGCGACACGGTCTGGCAGTCCGGCTGCAGCAGTTGGTACCTGGACGCGGCCGGGCGCAACTCGACGATCTGGCCGGAGTTCACGGTGTCGTACTGGCGCCGCACCCGGCGGCTCGATCCGGCCGACTTCGTCCTTGTCCATTAGGGGTTTACCCGCACTCCCGAAGTAGGAGTCGGCAGGCCCCGGCGTACGACCTTGGGATGAAGGCAAGACCGGTCCGAGGGCCGATGTCCGAGCGGCCCCGGTGAAGGATTCTTGAGGTATGGAAATTCTTCAGATTGCCGGAGCGGCGGCGATCGTGATCGGCATCGTGGTCACGGTCCTGCTCGCCATCGTGCCCTCGGTCGTAGACCGATAAGTCTCCCCCCACCGGGGAGTCAGCCCGCGCGGTCACCCCGCGCGGAGGTCAGCCGGCGGACAGGTGGACCAGGAGGTCCTGACGGGTCAGGACGCCCACCGGTTTGCCGTCGTCCAGCACCATCAGAGCGTCGCGGTCCTCGAGCAACTGGACCGCCCGGGTGACCGGTTCGCCGGCGCCCAGGGACGGCAGCGCGGGATCCATGTGCAGCTCGACCATGTCGGCCAGCCGGGCCTTGCCGGAGTACAGGGCGTCCATCAGCGTCCGCTCCGACACCGCCCCGGCGACCTCGGCCGCCATCACCGGTGGCTCCGCCCGGACCACCGGCATCTGCGAGACGCCGTACTCGCGCAGGATCTCGACCGCCTCGGCGATCGTCTCGTGCGGGTGCGTGTGCACCATCGGCGGCAGGCCGCCGTCCTTGCGGGCCAGGATCTCACCGAGCGTGACGCCCTGCCGGGTGTGCGCGAGGAACCCGTACTGCGCCAGCCAGTCGTCGTTGAACACCTTCGTCAGGTAGCCGCGGCCGCCGTCCGGCAGCAGGACCACGACGACAGCTTCGGGATCGTCGAGTTCGTGCGCGAGCCGGATCGCGGCCGCCGCGGCCATACCCGCGGAGCCGCCGACCAGCATGGCCTCCTCGCGGGCCAGCCGCCGGGTCAACGCGAACGAGTCCGCGTCCGAGACCTCGATCACCCGGTCGCAGATGTCCCGGTCGTACGTCTCCGGCCAGAAGTCCTCGCCGACACCCTCGACCAGGTACGGCCGGCCGGTGCCACCGGAGTACACCGAGCCCTCCGGGTCCGCGCCGATGATCTGCACCCGGCCGCCGGAGACCTCCTTCAGGTACTTGCCGGTGCCGCTGATCGTGCCGCCGGTGCCGACGCCCGCGACGAAGTGGGTGATCCTGCCCTCGGTCTGCTCCCACAACTCCGGACCGGTGGTCTCGTAATGGGAGCGGGGATTGTTCTGGTTGGCGTACTGGTTCGGCTTCCAGGCACCCTCGATCTCGCGGACCAGGCGGTCGGAGACGTTGTAGTACGAGTCCGGGTGCTCCGGCGCCACCGCGGTCGGGCAGACCACGACCTCGGCGCCGTACGCCTTCAGGACGTTGCGCTTGTCCTCACTCACCTTGTCCGGGCAGACGAAGACGCACTTGTAACCCTTCTGCTGGGCGACCATGGCCAGCCCGACCCCGGTGTTGCCGGACGTCGGCTCCACGATCGTGCCACCCGGCTTCAGCTCGCCGGAGGCTTCCGCGGCCTCGATCATCCGGACCGCGATCCGGTCCTTCACCGAGCCACCGGGGTTGAAGTATTCGACCTTCGCCAGCACCAGCGGCTTGGCGCCGTCGGTCGTACTCCCCAGCTTCACGAGTGGGGTGTTGCCGACCAGGTCCAGGAGTGAGTTCGCGTAGCGCACGTCCTAACTGTAGTGCTCATCCGGCCGGACGAAGTCGGGCGCGTCTTTGCCGTATTTCACTTGCTTGTCTGTCACAGCGTGTAATCCTGGAGGTATGACAAGAGCCCGGGCCGCGAAGCGACTGGCCCAGGCCGCAGCCTTCGGGGGCGGGGGACTCGGACTCATCGGTGCCACCGTGTACGGCGTACTGACCGCTGAGGCCGAGTACGCGAAGCGCGTGATCGGGCCGATGCGTTATTACCCCACTCCGGGCGACGGCCTGTACGGCCGGTATCCAGGACGACCGATCACCTTCGCCATGCTCGGCGACTCCAGTGCGGCCGGGTACGGCACCGAGTCGCCGGACGAGACGCCCGGGGTGATGCTCGCCTCCGGACTCTCCGAACTGGCCAAACGGCCGGTTCGGCTGGTCGACGCGGCGAAGACCGGAGCGAAGTCGACCGACCTCGCCGGGCAGGTGGACACCGCCCTGCAGGCCGGGCCGCATGTCGCGGTCATCCTGATCGGCGTGAACGACGTGAAGGCGAAGATGCCACCCTCGACGTCGGTCCGGCTGCTGTCGGCCGCGGTCCGCAGGTTGCGGGCCGCGAACTGTGAGGTGGTGGTGGGCACCTGCCCCGACCTGGGTGTGGTCCGGACGATCATGCCGCCGCTGCGGCAGGTCGCCCGGTCCTGGAGTCACCGGCTGGCCGCCGCTCAGACCATCGCAGTGGTCGAGGCAGGCGGCCGGACTGTGTCTTTGGGCTCCCTGCTCGGCGAGGTGTTCCGGACCAACCCGTCGATGTGGGGCCGGGACAACTTCCACCCCTCGGCCACCGGGTACGCCGCCGCGTCCGCCGCGCTGCTGCCGTCGGTGGCGGCCGCGGTGGGGGTCGGGCCGGAGTCGTTCGTGCATCCGGAGCCGTTCCGGGGCGAGGCGATCCTGCCGATCGCGGAGGCCGCCGTCCAGGCCGCTCGGACGGCCGGCACCGAAGTCGCCGCGACCGAGGTCGCCGGGCGGGAGCGCGGCCCGCGGGGTCCCTGGGCCTCCTTGCGCCACCGCCGCCGCCACCCGAAGGCCGAGGTCGACCGGGTCGACGAGGACACCAGCGAGACGACAGACGCCGTACCGGTCGGAAGCTAGGGCCGCGTCACCCGCCACGTCCGTGACGAGCCGAACGGTCTTGCCGCGACACGTGCTCAACACCCCGCCCTGGAAGAGGCTTGGGACGATTTCGTGCGTCCGCTGAGCGGGGACATTCATGGCGGAAGTCTTGCCTGCGGGTGTCCTCGTGGTGCACAGTCGATAACTACGCGGTACCCCGATGACGGGAGGCGAAGATGGGCTTGAGCCACTCCGAGGAGACGCATCAGCGTCTGGTGGAGAGGGTGCCCAGGTGCACCGGACGTGAGATGACCGAGTGGTTCCAGCTGATGAACGACGGACCGTCGTTCCTGCGCTTCGATGACCGAGTGAGATGGCTCTCCAGCGAGTACGCCCTCGCCCACGGGCACGCAACCGCCATCGTTCACGAGTACGACCTGGTCCGGGCGCACCGGCGAATGAGCTGACCCCCGAAGGAGAACCTCACAAGACCTGCCCTTTCAGGTGGAAGGGCGGGTCTTCGCCGTTCCGGGGGAGTTCTCGGTCAGAGGTCGGCGATGACGGCCACCTCGTTGCCGTCGGGGTCTGCTAGCCGGTGGTGGTTCGGGGTTCGGGAGATGAGGCGGCCGCCGGTCGAGAGGGCCGCGGTGACGCGGTGTTGGACTTGGTCTTGGGGGACCGCCAGCTCTAGGTGGAGGCGGTTGCGCTGGTGGTGGCGGGGCTCGTCGGCCGGGTCCAGTTGCTGGAAGAACAGGACCGGGTTGAGTCGGCGCGGGTCGTAGATGTCGGTCAGGAACAGCCGGGGGTCGTGCTGGTAGCCGAGCAGGGCAGTCCAGAACGCGCGGACTGCTGGTACGTCGACCGCGTCGAAGCCGAGCTGGACGAAACGCAGGCGCGTGGGATCGGCGGAGAGTCCTAACTCACCCGCTGCCTTCTGGACCCCAGCGGCCAGGTCCACGAACGCGGGCAGAGGTGCGTCCTCGTCGTCCTCCCACTGATCCTTTCCGCTGTCGATCGTGACGCCGTCCGGGCGTACGTCGACCAGGACCGGCACACCACCGTCGTCCGCCAGCTGGGCGACCGCCGTCGCCAGAGCGACCGCCTGCTCGGTCGATGTGGTCGGGTAGAACGTCATCGCGCCGAAGTTCGCCAGCCAGTCGGTGGTCTCCGTCGAGAGCTCACCCCCGGCGACCAGGTCGGCCTCGTTGCCCTCATTGTCGGCGAGCGTGAGCTCGTAGGCGCCGAACGGCTCCTGACCGAGAGCCGCCTTGACCGCATCCACCGCGGCGGGGTCCCGGCCGACGTCGACGTGGATCCGGTTGCGCAGCGGCCGTGGCTCATCCAGCCCGCGGATCGACACGGCCGGATCACGCCGCAGGGGATCCCGGAGACTGTCGGCACCGGCCGGCTCATAAGCCAGCATGGTCTGCCAGAAGTCCTTCACCGACGGTGTGTTCGCGGCATCGATCACCAGCCGCATGACCTGCAACGCCGCCGGATCCGCCGCCAGGCCCAGCTCGCGAGCCGCCGCCGAAACCACACTGGCCAACTCCACGTCTGCCCCGGTCAGATCCGCCGACGGGCCGCCGATCCGCACCCGCACACCACTGGCGCGCAGATCCACATCCGGGAGACCGTCACCGCCCGTCAGACCCGCGATCCGGGCGGCCAGCGCCGCACCCACGCTCAGCGAGGGCGCGTCGTACCAAGCACTCGCCGCACCATCGACCACCCGCCAGTCACCGACTCCGTCGGCTTGCTGGAACTCGGTGGCGGTCACTCGTTCCTGGGTCATGGCCTCAGACTAGGACCACATCCGGACGATTCCCGTCCGGATCCGCGAACTGCCCGAGAAAGGCCGAAGGGCCGGTCCACCTGGCCCGGCCCTTCGGATGTCGTGGTGAGTGTGGGGTCAGTCGCCGCCGCGCAGGATCGCGAGGATGCGCAGCAGGTTCCAGTACAGCCAGACCAGGGTGACGGTCAGACCGAACGCGGCCCGCCAGGCCTCGCTCTGCGGGGCGCCGTGGCGAACACCCTGCTCGATCATGTCGAAGTCGAGGATCAGGTTGAAGACCGCCAGCCCGGCACCGATCGCGGCGAACAGCAGGCCCATCGCGCCGAAGCCGCCGATCCCGGAGTTGAAGCCGAACAGGCTCGCGATCAGGTTGATGACGAGTACGCCGGCGAAGCCCATCGTCGCCAGGATCACCATCTTGGTGAACCGCGGCGTGACCTTGATCTGGAAGTACTTGTACGTCGCCAACGTCAGCGCGGCCGTCACGAGCGTGGCCAGCACCGCCTGCACGATGATGCCGGAGTCGCCGACCCAGTTCGCGATGAACTTGCTGCCGATCCCGAGGAACACACCCTCGGCCGCGGCGTACAGCATCACCAGCACCGGGTTGACCCGGCGCGAGAAGGACAGCACCATCGCCAGCGCGAACGCGACCAGGGCACCGGCCAGGAACGCCGGGGTGACCACGCTGACCGGGATGACGTTCCAGGAAATAGCGGCGACGATCGAGACGACACCCAAGGTGGCGGCGGTCCGGACGATCACGTCGTCCATCGTCATGGGGCGGCTGTCGGCCGGCGCGCCTTGGTACTGCTGGGGCGGCATGCCGGGACCGCCGTACTGGCCCGGCTGCTGGTAGGGACCCGGCTGACCGTACGGAGCTGCCCCGGGATAGGCCTGGCCTTGGCCAGGCGCGAACGCACTCGACCGGTTCAGGACCGGGTTACTGCTCTGCATGTCTGTCAATCCTCCTGGTGACCCACATCCGGGGCCGTAGCGAGATACTACGGTCCCACCCTTAACAACATCTGAGAATCACTCGTCTGTTCCCCAACCGAAATCCCCACCTGGCAAACGGTTGCACAACTCAATCGCTCCCCGATGCAACCCCCGAAAACCCCGCCAGCAACCACCCAACCCGCTCCGCCGGCAGGACCCGGCCCAGACGCGGCTCGGCGTCGTACCTGTATGGGCAGGTACGACGCTTTGCCGGTGGCCACCCGGGACGTGGTGCTCCCGCAGGCCGATCAGAGGTGCGGGTGGAGGGGTTCCTGGGTGGAGAGGGCGGCGCCGACCTGGTCGGCCAGGGCCACCGCGACGAGGCGCTGCTCGAGATCGGGGCGGGCGATCCGGGCGGCGGCGGTGAGGAGGAAGCGGCCGCGGGTCGCGCCGGCGTGGTGGACGGACAGCTCGATCTCGGAGTTGGTCGGCAGGCCGTCCCGCTCGACCTTCAGCACATGTCCGCCGCGGGTCACCGTCCCGTCGGCGTTCAGCTGTGGCGCCGACGTCTGCTTGTCCCCGGCAACGAACTTCGCTCCGTCGATCCCCAGTACTGCGGTCAGTTCCGCCCGCACGTGGTCGATCAAATCGTCGGCGGACCCGCCACTCGCAACAGCCTGGGAGGTCGTGATCACACCGTCGAGGTAGCCGCGGTGCCGCGACGCCCGGGCTTGTTGCCGACGGCCCCAGATCGCGATCTCGCTGACGACGACACCGATCAGGACCAGCAGGATCGTGGTCTCGACGTCGTCGCGACTGTCGATGGTGAACGTGTTGTACGGCACGGTCAGGAAGAAGTCGAACCACACCGCGCTCGACACCGCGGCCAGTACGCCGGCCAGCCGGATTCCGAACGCGGCGACCGCCACGATCACCACCGCCAGCAACAGTGCGGCGTTGGCGTTGTCGAAGCTGTCGCGGAACGGCGTCAGCAGTGCGCAGACAGCAGGTGGTGCGAGCAGCGAGGCCGCCAGCACGGGATTGCGGTAACTCTCCACACCTCTATTGATGCTCGCCGTACCCCGCCCGATCAACACTTCTCACAGACGTCTATCAGAGTCCGATGAAATCCGGTGGCCGATCGGAGGCGCCGGACCTAGGTTGGGTTGCCATGGCGTATCGGATCCGGCCGGCCACACCGGCAGATTTTGAGTTCCTGACCGACGTTGTCCTCGAGGCGACTCGGGCGCAAGGGCGCTTGCCGGCGGATTTCGACGAGGCTGCGTGGCGGGCCGGATTCGCCGGGTGGTCCGTCGAGCAGGCCGAGGGCCCGTCGGCTTTGTCCGTGGTCGAGGTCGACGGCCGTTCCGCGGGCCGGCTGCGGGTGAGCCGTACGCCGGAAGCCGTTGAGCTGAACGGGATCCAGCTCCATCCGTCGGTGCAGAACCGCGGCATCGGTACGTCGATCATCGCGGAACTGCAGGCCGAGGCGGGGGCTCGCGGCGTACCGCTGGAGCTGCAGGTCGAGCGGAACAACCCGGACGCTCGGCGCCTGTACGACCGGCTCGGCTTCACGAAGGTCGGGGAGGACGGCGGGGAGGACGTGATGCGGTGGTCGAAGGAATCGCATCAGAACCAGTTGTGGAACGCGGATACCGCACGGCGGTACGACACCCCTGGGACGGGGATGTTCGCCGATTCCGTGCTCGGGCCGACGGTGGATCGGCTGGCCGAGCTAGCGGGTGATGGACGGGCGCTGGAGTTCGCTGTCGGCACCGGCCGGGTCGCCATTCCGCTGGCGGAGCGCGGCGTACCGGTGAGTGGGATCGAGCTGTCCACGGCGATGGTCGAGCAGCTGCGGACCAAGGCCGATGAGGAGACAATCCCGGTCGTCGCCGGCGACATGTCCGCCGTACGGGCGCCGGGTGAGTTCACGCTCGTCTACCTCGTCTTCAACACGATCTCGAACCTGCTGACCCAGGAGGAGCAGGTCGCCTGCTTCCGCAACGCCGCCCGCCACCTCACCCCTGGTGGTCACTTCGTGATCGAACTGTGGGTCCCCGAGCTCCGCCGTCTGCCACCCGGAACGCCCGCCACGGTCGGCGTCGCCGAGTCCGGCTACATCCTCCTCGACACGTACGACGTACTGAAGCAGCACGTCGTTTCCCACCACTTCCACTTCACCGCAGGCAGCACCCAGGCCGAGCTCTACCGGACCCCACACCGCTACATCTGGCCGGCCGAACTCGACCTGATGGCCCAGCTCGCCGGCTTCACCCTCGAATCCCGCCACGCCGACTGGTCCGGCTCTGCCTTCACGGCCGACTCGCCCAGCCACGTGTCCGTCTACCGCCTGCTCACTGGAGACTGAGCCCATGTCCGCCGATCCGCTGTTCACCCGACTGGCGCCCGTACTGAACGTGTCCGATCTCGCCGCCGAACGGGAGTTCTACGAGAAGCTCGGACTACCGGTCATCTACGAAGGCGAGGAGTACCCGGACTTCATCGCCTTCGGCACCGACACGATCCACTTCGGCATCCAGCAGGCGACCGGCGACAACGACCCACCCAGCGTCCTCACCTGGCAGATCGCCGTCTCCGACATCGACGCCGCCGCTGACCGCTGCAAAGCAGCCGGCCTCCAATACGAACTGGAAGTCAACGAACCCACCCCCACCTGGAAATACCGCCGCCTCCTCCTCCAAACCCCCAGCGGCTACCGCCTGGCCCTAGAAGGCGAGTCCGAGTAACTTCCTGAAATACTCGTCCCGTGGTGAGCGATGCGAGGCCCGTCGAGGTCGATGCGGTCATCAACCGGTTCGTGGAGTTCACGGAGCTGCATGACGATGTTCGCGGCCTTCTGCTCGCCGGCTCATGGGCGAGAGGCGACCTGATCCGCCGACAACACTGGGGCCAGACGGCCACCGAATCCTGCACGACCGAGCCGGCCTCCTCGACCAACTAGCCGCCGCCTGCAAGTAGGAGCCGGGATCACCGTGACGCAGTCCGACTACGCAATCTTTCTGAACGGTGGATATGGAGTCGGCAAATCATCAACCCTTGACCATGTCGGGGATCTGCTCGCGAAAGCAGGCAGGCCCTTCAGCCTGATGGACGTCGACTGGTTCCATCGCTCCTGGCCACCTGCCGATCCGGACAATGCTCTGATCGAGGCTCACAACATCGCCGAAGTCTGGAAGTGCTATCGGTCTGTCGGCCCGCGCCAGTTGGTCATGTGTGGGGTGATCTCGACCGCGGCTGATCGAGAGCGCTACGCAGCCGCAGTCGAGTGCCGAGTTCGCATGGTTCGTCTCACCGCCGATGCCGGCATCATCAGGAAACGACTGCGGGGCCGCTACAGCGCGAGCCAGCGTTCGGCGTTGGAGTGGCACCTGGAGCGCTGCGATGAGATCGCCGCCCGCCTCGAGGCCGCGGATCTGGACGAGTTGGTCATAGACACGAGCACGCTCGAGCCGCATGAGGTGGCTGAGCGCACCCTGCGCCACTTCGGACTGTTGAACCACTCAGCCAGCACCCACTGACAGTTTCCAGAGCGCCGCGATCGCCGCAACCTGCTGGTTGATGTCGTGGCCGGTGACATCAAGATGATGATCCGCGGGTGGAGGGTGCCGCAGGTCTTCCAGGTGCAAGGTCTCGAACTCCTCGGCCGTGAGGTACTGCGTGCGGCTCATCGCTCGTCGCCGGGCTTCATCCATAGTGACCTGCAGGCGGATGACAACGGCGTTCGGGAGCCACTGCCGGTACAGCGGCATCGTGTCGGGAGTAATCACATCCGCCATCACCACCTCGATGTCCTGCGCCACGAAGTTGCGAGCCAGGCTGCACGCGTTCTCCACACCCAGGCGCTGCTGGCGTCGTCCGTCTCCCCCGTCCCATGGGGCTGCGTGACCACTGACGACCATCTGGCGTACGTCGTCGACGTCAATGACGGCCGCTCGCGGACGCGATTGAGCCAGGAGGCGCGCTGCCGAACTCTTCCCGACGGCCGGACCGCCGGTGAGGACGAGGAGTGGTCGCATATCAGCAGTATCCCGGGTAGCGCCGCGGTTAGACTTTCCTCATATGAGTAAAGACGCGGGGATATTCTGGATAGGTGGTCCGGCGGCGGCGGGCAAGACCACGGTGAGTCGCCTACTCGCGAGAAAGCACGGATTTCTCTGGTACAGCGTAGATGCGCATGCATTCACTCATGAGCAGCGCGCGGCCGCAGCCGGGCTTCATGTCATGGACACCGGCCCAGGAGACTTCGACCGCAGGCCGATGATCCTGGAAGACATCCACGCACTGCCTGTGGACACATCGGTTGTTGTCGAAGGCGCATTCGTAACTCCCGCAATGGCAGGAGTTGCCGAGAACGCAGTGTGGCTGATGCCTTCCCGAGAGGAACAACTCGCAAGACTGGAACACCGGCATCCAGGCGGCGTACACAAAGACTACGTCTGGGGACGGAACCTCGTGCAGACCCAACTCGAGGGAACCACCGCAACCGTCATCGTGGTCGATGGCCAGACGGTCGAGCAAACACTCACCGCAGTCGAGCGGAAGTTCGGCGCAACCCTGGAATCCTCCCCCGCAGCCCGCACCACCAAAGACCGGCAGTCCCTGATTCGCATCAGCAATCACCAACTAGCCAAACAAGCAACCGAAAGACTCCAATCAGGCCACACCAAGCACAACGCGGTCTACACCTTCGATTGCGAATGCGCACACCCAAACTGCACTGAACTCGTCAACCTCACCATCGAGCAGATGCCACCATTGCTAACCCAGGCACCCCCATCAATCACCCCACCCAAACACCCCAACCTGCCCTGAACCGACCATCCCCCAAAAACGGCGTCCTACCCGCCACGAGGGCCCGACCTGCAGAGCACCCGCACGCCTGACCACACCCTCCTCAAACCACAGTGCCCGAGACAGGATTCGAACCCGCATGCCTGAGGCACGCGACCGGCCACGTCACGTCTCGTCGCAGTAGACCTCGACCGCCGTGGGATGCATCGACTCCAGAACTGACCATTCCGGACGCTGGTTCACCGCGGCGACCCACTCCGGCAACTGTCTGCCGTCGCCGGGGAACCACCATTCCGTGTGTGATCCCAGTGCTTCGAGCGCCGGCGATGGCAGATACTGGACGTCGCAGTGGAACTGCAGATACTCGTCGGAATCACGCAAGCCGAACTGCCTGGTGAGATCGAAATGAAAGCGTGGCGCGCCGGCGAAGTCATAGGTCCCGAACTGATAAAGAAGTCCGTCGGAATCCGCCTCCCGCGGGACATCGAACTCGATCTTGCCGAACGCGCCGAACACCGACCACGCGCTCGCCGCGGTCAACGACCCAACCGTCAGGCCGGACCGACGTACAAGGGAGTGAAACACCTCCGGCGAGCCCCACGGACTCGGCTGCCGACCAAGCATCACAAGACCCCAATCCCACGCATCAGCCGACTAACCTATGCCAACAGGCCGACCACGGTGGCCTCTCAATCGACTCGTCCGCCAGATGGATCCGCGACAGCCGAAAGTAGGTATCGCGGCATGAAGGGGACGTGGCGCCTCGCCGTCGGGCTGGTTGTGCCAACGTCCGCCGATCCACGATGCTTCCGGCATGAGCGACGAGCTACCGCAGTTCCCGTACCACCCCGACCCTGTCGCCACAGGGTCTGTCGCTGAATCTTCTGAGGTGTGCGAGCGATGTGGCAAGGCTCGCGGGTTCGTGTACGCCGGCCCGGTGTACGCCGTCGACGAAGTCGAGTTCCTCTGTCCGTGGTGCATTGCTGATGGGAGCGCCGCCGATCAGTTCGATGCGGACTTCACGACGGCGGATGGCGCGCCGAGCGACGTACCGGCGGCGGTATTGGAGGAGATCGTGTGTCGGACTCCGGGCTTCGCGGGATGGCAGCAGGAACGCTGGATGTTCCACTGCGCCGACGGCGCGGAGTTCCTCGGTCGAGCTGGCTGGGAAGAGGTGTCAGCGTTGCCCGGCGCGGTGGAGTCGCTCCGCTCGGACGGAGGCTTGGACAATCCGGCGATGCGGAACCTTAGTGCTGACGGAGACCTGACGGGTTACCTCTTCCGCTGTCGCCATTGCGGGCTTGGGCTCGCCTACGCGGACTACACGTAATGCAGCCTGCTTCCCCGTCTGGCTTGCCGTCGGCTCTGCAGAGCCCCTTCCGCATCGGTGTTCGATACGGCACTACGCGGACTTGGATGTGATCGGCTACGAGTTCGCTAGCGCCGCCGTCTGGCTCGAACGACGATGACCAAGGACTAGGCCATCTAGTACTACAGCCGTCGATCGTGATCGCGTTCCAGTCGAAGCGAGTCGTCCTTCGCGAACGGGTGTGGCCGCCTGGCTTGCATCCAGGCGGCCCCGGACTAAGGCGTCGGTATGGAGAGCTGGTAGCGCTCGATGACGTCCGCGAACCATTCGGGTTCCGCGATTGGGACCTCGTAGCGGGTCGCGAGCTCGACGATCTTCGACATCTCTGCGTCGCCGCGCTCGGTCAGGTCGACGACCGTCCGGAAGAGCTCTTCGAGTCCGGCAGGCGAGATGATCTCGATCATGCGTGCCGGCGTCGGCCCGGCGTTCCACATCGCGTGGACCTCGCCGCGCGGCTTCACGATGTATCCGCCTGGACCGAGCACGATCTCCTTGTCCTCGGACCGGAAGCCGATGTCGCCCTCGAGCACGATGGAGATCTCATCCTCGCGGTGGTGGACGTGGGGCGGGACGAGTCCGCCGACGTCGAAGGGGTGTTCGACGACCGCGAGGGCTCCACCGGAGTCGGCACCGTCGATCTTGAAGATCACCCCGACGCCGGGCATCAATCCGCCGCGCCGACCCTCACCGGGCTGGACAACCTTCACGGTCGTGGCCGCTGCAGTCGCTGCACTCATGCCGCACCTCCATTTGGATGACACCTCTGTACAATGAAGCAGCAGCACAGCGCCCTGTCAAGATTGGCTAACACATGTGTTCAGCGAACATCGCGTCGCCACGCCCCTACCGGAAGACGAAGCGTGCGCTCACCGAAGCCGAGACCCGGCAACGAATCATCGAAGCGACGGTCGAGCTCCACGAAACGCTCGGCCCCGCGAAGACGACCATCAAGGCCATCGCCGAGCGCGCGGGCGTGCAGCGTGCCACGGTGTACAACCATTTCCCCGAGCTCCAGGCGCTCTTCGAGGCGTGCAACGCCCACTACTACGAGCGGCATCCCATGCCCGACCCCACGTCGTGGGCCGGCATCGCCTCACCCAAGGAGCGCTTTCGCGTCGCGGTGCGCGAACTGTATCGGTGGTACGAGGAAACGGAGGCGATGCTCTCGGCAGGCATCCGCGATATCGATGCTGTCCCGCCGGCGGCCCGCGAGGCGTTTCTCCGATACTTCAGCCACATCGCTCGTTCACTGATGAAGGGACGCCGCGAGCGCGGTCGTGTGCGCGTGCGCACAGCGGCAGCCGTCGGCCACGCGATCTCGTTCGTGACATGGCACTCGCTCGTCCGGGAGGGATCGCTCACGAACGAAGAGGCTGCCGATCTCATGGAGGCGATGGTCGGCGCGGCGACGGGATGACGGCTTCGTCGAGCGAGCGCCGTGACGACGGGCACAAGCACGGCTTCTGGGAACTGCCCAGAGCCATGCAACGCGCCTCGGCCGCCTAGTACTACAGCCGTGGATCGTCGCCTAGGCTGATTCGCCTTCCTGGTATGGGATCTGGGATCGGCGTGGCTGTGTGACGCGAGGCGGCCACCGCTTGATCATGCAGTGCTTGTGAGAACAACTGAAGACTCGGCGGTGGCCGCTGCGCTTAGCGTGGAGGCTGCGATCTGGGAACGGGAACTCGACGCTCCGGCGCCTCGTGAGCGCCGGCGCCCGATCCAGATCACGTCAACGCGTCAGGACGGTCACCCAGAGAGCTGGCCGGGATGATCGCGAACTACGACACAGCTGGCTTCTTCGACAGCCCCACCTGATCCCGCGGTCCTGGGTACATTCGCCGTCCGCATCTGCCGCGACGTGAGCTCGTCTGACGATGAGCGTGCCGTCTGCGAGAATCGCACCGTGGCCTGGTGGCGGATCGTGCGAACAGACAGGGGCCCACGACTCGCACCACGCTGGGTTACCCGTAGTCGCCTCCCGGACCTGCTGCCGGGCGTTCTCTGGCGTCGCGGTGTCGTGGCTCTGGGTGGCCGGCTGCACTTCTGCGTTGGTCATCAGGACGCTGCTCGCCGGACCATCGAGTGGAAGTCGTACGACTGGCTCGTCGGTCATCGCGTCTTCATGGGACCTCACCGGGAGCGCGAGCCGAACCGCTTCGACGATCCAGACTCGTACGACGGCGCGCTCTGAGGCTTATGCCGCGTTGAGGGAAGGGCCGCGGTCACGCCGATCAGCGGGCTGTCCGATTGACCGTCGCCTGACCGAAACGGACGGCACTTTGATCGTGCGAGGATGCGGTTGCGTCCATCCGATATCTCGTCTGCCACGACTACGGCATGGGTGCTCTCTGGTGGTGGATCCGCGCCGAGTCGGCCAGCGACATCACGGACACCTTCGCCGAGGTCGAGGTAATTGAGGACCCCGACACTAGACGGAGAGTCGAGTCTTGGGACCTCGAGGAATTCGACGTCGCACAGGCTGCTGCCGGTCCGCTGGCGCAATTGGCGCAACAACGGGCTGAGCAGCGACGCGACCCCTCCTACGGACAATTGTTGGGGAGGGAACGCGTGTATCTGCGATTCGCTGACCCCGCCGTCGACCCTGGCCAGTGGTTCACCGAGCACGACGAGACTGGACGGCGTCTGCGGCAGGTGGAGGTGCGAGCGGACGGGACTACTGAGGCGACCACGGAAACAGACTGGCCGATGAACCCACCGATCGACCTAGGCGATCCCGAGTTTGCCGGCATGGAGATCACCCAGGCGGAGTTTGAGCAGGTGTGGGAGCACGCGACCCGCGAAGAGCCCACCTGAAACGCACGCGCATGCCGCGATTCGTGCGTCCACTGTCGCAGACCACGTGGCGGATGAGCGTCGCGTCTGGTTGACGGAGAACACAGGGCCGTGGCGGGAGGACTGACCGCGCGCCTGACACGTCACCGTCAACGGCGTGTGATCATTGCGCGTGCATTGGAGAGAGTTCGTGCGACGACCGATGTCGTGGCTCGGAATCACTGCCGCGGTGTGCACTGTCTACGGAGCGATCGCGGTGACCGAACTGACTCTTCGAGCCGAGACCGGACAGGGCTTCCTGGGCTCGGGTCTCCCAGCCGTCGCGGACTCTGTGACTCTGGACGTTCAGGTCGGAAAAGGAGATCCTCACCTCAGGGAAGTCCAGGTCGAATTCAAGTCTGCCGATCAGCAGAGCATCCAAACCACGCTGTCGTGGATCGATCTGGACACCCCGATCCCGCGCAACGAAGAGCGCCAGAGCCCCAACCCGGGAACCCGGTATGCACCCCCACTCAGAATCCTCTACCTTCCAGACAACTCTCGCACAGCGGTCGCTGAAGCCGACGCCCAACGACTCGTCGCCAACCGTGACAAGTACCGAGGATGGGCCGCAGCATGTCTCGGTGTCGGCCTGATCTCGCTGGGAGGTCTGCTGTCTATCCTCATAAGGCAAGAGCTGGCTTCGAGAGCAGCCCGCCGACGCCGATGAATCGGACGTCGCACTGCGCGGCAACCGAAACGTCAGTGGTTGCATCTGTTGCAGTTCGAACCCCGTCCCGGGCACTGTGGTTCCGAGGGGGCGCGCTCAGCCCCACGCGTGCTACGCAAGCACTCCTCCTATGACCGCTCCGCCCGACTTTGTCGTCGTGCATCCTTGCCGGGCTAGCGCCTGCTTCCGCGCGCTGCCGCGCGACCACCCGCCTCCACCTCTCGCCGTCTCCTACTCAGCGAGCCCACCCGTGGCAGCGCGGCCACACAGCTTGCCCAACACGCCCAACAGGCCCAAGGGTCTTAATCCAGCCCCGGACACTTGCGGTGATCCGCCAACCAACTCGCGACAGGCGATAAGCCTGGCGACCACCTGGGACACCAGCCAACGCACGCACATGCCGAATTGAGTGCGCTGGCGCCGGGTAGCGCTACTCACCAACGTCACGGGAGGATGCGGCCATGCGTGATGAGCCGCCCGAGACTACCTATGGACCGGACTACGGGCCCCGAATCGAGTGGGAGAACGGTGTCCTCCTGCAGGCGCTCCAAGCCTCCCAGGGCCGAATCGGTACCGCTGTTCGAGGACTGGCGGTCGAGGCCGGCTACGAGCGGGTGATCCTGCATGCTTGCGTAAGCACCGATGACGCCGACACTCGCGAGGACATGCAGGAACTGGTTGATGATCTGGAGTTGGCAATGGATCCAATCGTCGACCCAATGCCGAGCGTCGAGCTTCATCTACAGGTCGGAGACACTGATCAGTCCTGGAGCGGATATCACCACCGGCGGCTCTACCTGATGCACTGGCGTGCGCGGTAGCAAGAGACCGCACGACGACAGCTGGAGGCGGAAAGGCCTGGACGGGGTTCCGCGCCCAGCCCGAGTTGAGGATCAGCACGACTCGCGGCGTGTGGAGACCTGGCCGCCGCAACTCGACCGCTCCAGCCCATAAGCGAGGACGCACGTACATGCCGCAGATAGTGAAGATGCGACCCTGCCGAGCTCAGCGCAGATCAGGCATTGATCGGGCGGCGAGATAAAGGTTTGGCGACGTCGCGAAGACGAAGACATGCCCTTCAGGAGAGAAACCACACGCTCGGAATTCCTCGTCGTCAGCGATCGCGATCTCGGTGCCGTCGGGACCGACCAGGCCGGCTCCGGTCAACACACGCCGGTATGTCCACCCGTCCTTCGTGGTGTTTGGGAGATCGCCACCCCATAGCCCCGCGACCGGAACTCGATGCTCACCGTCGGCGTCGGCGTACACGGCCGATGGCGGGGACTCTCTGTACCAGCCATAGTCGCCGTCGGGGTCCCTGACACGGTCGAGTCGGACTCCGCTGATCGCCTCGAAGACGCCAAGGCCGTCATGGCTGCCAACGATGACGCGGTGCTCATCCAAGAAGCCGACCGCGAGTAGACCGCCAACCATGATCGGCCGGATCGGTCCCCATAGCGCCACGACGTGACTCTAGCCCCCGAAGGCGTCGAAACGTCCGCTCATGCCGCTGAGCGTGATGCGCGATCGCCGCTGAGTACAGCGCTCGGACCAGCATCTGGCCATGCCGAATCGACCTCAGGTGATCGTCAGTGGCCCGCGGGCCTGGAGGCGCTGGTTGAAGAGCGTCTCGCCGAGTATCGGCGTACCAACGTCTACGTCTTCGACATGTTCATCGCCGACGCCGACGATTCGACAGATGGCCCGCCCGACCTGTGGGTTGCACGTGACCACTACACCGGTGAACTGATCCAGCGGCTGGCAGGGCGAACTAGAGGACTAACTCAAGTACGAGCCGTAGCTAGACACCAACGCCACGAGAACCCGGCACCTTTGTGATCCACCACTAGATCCGCGATACGTCACCAAATCGGCGGTCTTGAGCCAGTCGAACAGGACGATGGCGTCGGCTCGCCAGAGCTCAAGTTGCACTCGTGGGAGCGAAGGATCCATGTGGCGATCATGCCTGAACCAATGCACTGACATGCCGCAGATCGTGCCCCCGCATGACGAGTTGCGGCGCTGAGCTTCTGCGGCGTGCGTATCAGTCAGGGCGTGCTGGTTCTGCGCGCGAGGACAAGCCGGTACCGCGGGCTGCCGTCCTCGCGTCGGCCGAGAGCCGCCAAGGGGACCGTCGTCACGATGAATCCGGCCGCTGTCAGGTCGTTGCTGACCGCGTGCTGCGGGCATGTGCGGTAGTACATGACGAACCGGGGACGCCACACTGCATTGCGGACCCGCATCGCCAGATCGAATCCGAGCAGCGTCCAGTACCAGCCCGAGGTGATGGGTGGCGGCGCGCCGATCGGGAAGGCGAAGAGCCCGCCGGGCCGTAGCGCGCGGTACACCCCGGCGAACAGCGCGGGCCGTTCGGCGGGCAGGAGGTGCCCGAGCGCTCCGAAGCTGACCGCCAGGTCGAAGGCCTCGGCGAAGGGCAGAGCCCGGACGTCGGCGCGTACCCACTCGGCGTCCGGGTGCGCACTGCGCGCCTGCGCGAGCATGCCAGTGCTGAAGTCGACGCCCGTGATCCGTCCTTGGCACAGGGATTGCAGGACCCGCATGCCCGCACCAGTGCCACAGCACACGTCCAGTCCTCGGCCGAACGGCCCGAGCGGACGCAGCGCGTCGGCGGCCGCGTCAAGGATGCCCTCGGGGGTGCGAAAAGGCGTGTGGTCGAACTTCGGAGCGAGCAGATCGTAGCCGCGCTCGACCGAGGACAGCGCCTGGATCGCCAGTTCACGCAGAGACGGGCCTTGAGGCGAGAACATCGGCCAAGGGTACTTCGCGGATACCAGACGGGCTGTCAGCTCCAGGATCGCGCATCGCAGCTCGTGTCAGCCGCAATCGACAACACTTCTCCTCCAAGGATGCGCCCTGGCGGGCGCCGGCTCGGACCGGCGCACCGGCATCCAGCAGCACCTCAACGACCTAAGCGCGGTACTGCTGACATGTGAAGTGCAGCGGAGTGAACCCTTGCCTGTCCGTCGCCGCGACGTTCGCGCCGCTCGCCAGGAGGTTTTTGACCTGGTCGACGGGACCATCTACTGCTGCGGAGTGCAGGGAGGTTCGGCCCAGCCGGTCCGGATCATTCGGAGCCATGGCGACAGTGTGTCGATCGTCAGGCTCACCCGCACGCACATCGCAGAGCGCGCGGAACGCGGCAGATCCGTGCGTCTAGCTGGCGTCTGAGTAGGCCAGGTGGGTGCCGCAGTGGAGGCATCGGAACAGGTAGCCGGTCAGATCGCCGTCGCGATGCATTGC
This sequence comes from Kribbella sp. NPDC049227, assembly GCF_043197265.1. Taxonomy (NCBI): domain Bacteria; kingdom Bacillati; phylum Actinomycetota; class Actinomycetes; order Propionibacteriales; family Kribbellaceae; genus Kribbella; species Kribbella sp. NPDC049227. Next base: position 262,995 of record NZ_JBICST010000001.1, read on the forward strand.
GGCGACTTGTTCGTCGGCAGCGGATGCATCCACGCCCAATTGGGCGAGCTCGGCCCGCAGGGAGGCGAGTGCATCTGGCAGGTGTCTGACATCGTCCCAGCCGACACGTCCCAGGAATGCTGCGGCATCGGCGCAGTGATAGAGCCAGTGTTCCTGCTGCCAGCCGATGAAGCCGGGTGTCCGCTGCGAGATCTCTTCGAGGACAGCCTTCGGCACGTCGTCGGGCACGCCCCAGCCAACATCGGTGAACTCAGCTTGGCTGCCGTCCGGCAACCCGAGACTGACGGCGGCCGTGCCGTCCGCAATACACCGCAGGCAAAGGACCTCCGGTCGACGCCCATAGACAGGCCCCGTGTACTTGAGGCCGGCTGGCCGATTGCAGACGTCACACGCCTCGTCTGATCGCACCGCGGACCCTGTCCCCACTGGGTCGGGGTGATAGCAGAACCTGGGGGCATCGAACACGGGATGAAGAGTCTCAGGAAACAGTGCGGACGTCGACCGCTCTGCGGCAGATCCGGTTGCCGCAGCGCACGCCATCTGCGGCACGTCCGAGCCACATGGTCCCTTCGTCGGGCGACGGTCATGGATGGTTGCCCAGTCGTCGCCGCACCACACGCCGCCGCAGGGTGGGCGAAGCCACCACCTCGTAACCAGCCTCGAGGAAGACCTGCACCAGCCCGACCGACGCCTCGTCCCAGATCACGGTCTTGCCCGGCGGCGGCTCGATCGGGTACCCCTCCAGGACCCGGGCGCCGACCTGCTCGCCGTACTCGACGGTGGCGGCGGCGAGCTCGTAGGTCAGCCCCGACTGACGCCGGCCCTTGCGCACGACGAAGCACGTGACTGACCAGACGCCCTCAAGCTCGGGGTCCATCCGCATCCACGCCTGCTTCCGGCTCCACAGCCTCGGGTAGTTCTCCCGCGGCTCGACCGCGACCCAGCCGGCCGCCTCGCCGTCGACGTACCCGACCAGCCCCGACGTCGGTCCGGTGGTACCGCAGGCGGTCTGCTCCAGCAGCGCGGCATCCCTCTGCTCCTGGGTCGTGTCCCGCCAGATCCAGCCGGGCACCTTCAGCGCTTGGCAACGGCACTTGTGGGCTCCGCCCGTGGCGAAGACCGCCTCGACGTCCTCTGTCGATGCTTGATTGGCCGGGAGCCACATGAAATCGGGCATGCAGCCATCATGCCCTTCCCTGGGCATGCCATCGTCGAAGACCGCGGTCCACCAACGGCACGCGAATGAACGGGCGGAGGGTCTGGGAGAGACGATCGTCATACCAGCAGGTCCACGCCTTCACTATCTGCGGCAGATCCGGTCGTTCCGAGTTGTCACCTGGCGATGTCTGGAGGAGCCTCGGCTCGGAGCATGCTGCCGTATTCGTAGGCGAGATGGAGGCGACTGATGGCGTTCGCCGCCTGCGGGAGGATTGGATGTGACCCCACCTTGTCCACCGCGATCGATCGAATGGCGCGATTCAGCCGGCCTGAGGCCCGGGTTACCGCAGCCCAGTCCCAGTCGTCGGGCGTTCCGAGCTTCGGGTAGGCATCCGCCCACTTCTGCGCGCGCTTCTGGGTGTTGTGGTTCGTGTGGCAGCTTGCAAGCCGGCCGTCCTTGACGAGCCCTTCGAGCAGGAGTTGGATCAGGCCCCACCCCCGGCACGAGAATCGGAAGGATGCAGGGGCCCCCAGGTGAGGACGCAGCTCGATCCGGTCGATCACCGGTGCCGGACCAGAGTCCGCAGCGAACAGCATGAGATGCGAACCCAGGCGCTGCGCTGATAACGGGACTTCACCCGGGCCTGCGAACTCCCGCAGTTCCATGCCTTCGTCGGAGTACGCCTCGAACACTCGGAAGTCGAGCCTGAACACTGCGTCGAGCACCGCTTTGTGATCGTCGTCGACGGCGTAGAAGTCAAGGTTAGGCACTCGCCAATTGTGCCCACCCAGAAGTCGGCCAGCCAACGACCGCTCATCGGCATGACCACGCCTTACTGTCTGCGGCACATGAGTGCGTCCGAGCGCCGACGCTGCGAGGATCTGTCCATGCCTACCCTGCCAAGAACGGACTCCTCGCTGCTTGTTCGCACCGACTTCGCTAGTGACACCGCATGGCAACACCTGAGCGACGAAGCGCAGCGGGAGAACGAAGATGGTTTCCGGGCCTACATCGAAACGGTGAGCGATCCAGCATTCGACGGCGCCGACTGGCAGGCCATACAGGCCGCGGTTCCGGTCAGTGACACTGGCGCCTCGGTGCTGTTCATTCGCAGACAGCGTGGCCCTCGGATCGGCAGAGCACCCAATCCTGGTGGTGGCGCTTGGAGAAAGCAGCAGCGAGCCGCCGTTCCGGACGCTGCCGTCGGAGCTATGGGCCATCGAGAACAACCTGAACATCGCCAACATGGACTGGCAGGAGTTCGCCGCGGCAGTCGATGAGGACGGCGTACTCCGCGGGTTCGAGGACTAACCGACGTGCTACATGTCGGCCCTCTATCCATCGCACGACCAACACCTGCGCGCCATCAGCAGCATGTCAGTGTGTTGGTTCGCGACCAGGATCAACACCGAACTTCTCGAGCAGGAATCGCCAAAACAGCGGAACCGCATCAGCTACTGGCTTGTCGATGACATCGTTGTGGCCCGTCGTCGAGAGGTGTTCGATGCGCACGAAGCCCATGGCTGGCTGGTGGATCGAGCCCGGGGCCCGCACCGCAACCAGGCCGTACGGCGGCTCAGGGAGTGGTGTCGGCACCACGATCAGGTCGTGCATCGACGTGCACGCCGCCAAGGCCCCGGTCTGATCCGAGGCGAGGACGCTCTTGACTATGTCTGACATATGTCGGAACTCCGCATGCCGGTCTGCCATGTCGCCAAGGAAGGCGTTGATCTCATCCCATGGTCGTTGCCGAAAGGGATATGGCCAGCCGTGCGTCCTCATACGGCCCAAGGATGGCAGGGGTGAACGGTGTTGGGGCGCGTCAGCAACATCCTGAACTCGGCATGTGCGTGCGCGTTGGCTGGCGTCCCGGGTGGTCGCCAGGCTTATGCCTGTCGGGAGTTGGTTGGCGGCTCACCGCAAGTGTCCGGGGCTGGATTGAGACCCTTGGGCGTGTTGGGCGAGCTGTGTGGCCGCGCTGCCACGGGTGGCTCGCTGAGTAGGAGGCGGCGAGAGATGGAGGCGGGTGGTCGCGCGGTAGCGCGCGGAATCGGGCGGTAGCCCGGAAGTCGTGGGCGGTAGCCCGCAGATTGCCGGCCAGAGCCGGCAGGACCCGGCGACGGCCGGAAGGGGATGCACCGGCGACAAGCCGGGGGTGGGTGGGAGCGGGCTGAGCGCGCCGCTGCTCGGAACCGCAGTGCCCGGGACGGGATTCGAACCCGTATGCCTGTGAAGGCCGCGAGGTTTAAGCTCGCTGCGTCTGCCGTTCCGCCACCCGGGCCAGGGCGTGGGACTGAGGTTACAAGTTACTGGTAGACCTTTCGCGGGTAGACGGCGTGGGCGCCGGCGACTCGGTCGAGGAAGAGTTGGCCGTTGCAGTGGTCGATCTCGTGCTGGAGGGCGCGGGCCTCGAAGGCGTCGGTGGAGATCGTGACGTGGTCCGTCGTACCGGGGAGGACGCCGGTGACGGTCAGCCTGGTGGCGCGCCTGACGTCGCCGGTGAAGTCGGGGACGGACATGCAGCCCTCGCGGCCCTTCTCCTGGCGGCTGGACTCGACCACGACCGCGTTGGACAGCACGAAGACACCGTGGCAGGTCCGCGTCTTGGGATGCCCGGTCACGTCCAGCGCGAACATCTGCGCCGCGATCCCGACCTGCGGAGCCGCCAGCCCGACACAGCCGGGCGATACCCGCATGGTTGCGACCAGATCGGCGGCAAGAGCGACCATCACGGGGTCGAGCGGGTCCACGGTCGCGCCTTCGGTGGCGAGGACCGGGTGAGGCGCTCGTACCACCTCCAGAACGTCGCCGGTGATCCCGAGCTGGGCGGGGCTCCAGCTGGCGAGGGTCTGGTTGAGGTGTGCCACGCTCACAGGTCGTCGCTCTCCGCGGGCCGTAGTGTGACGCCGACCCCGAGCTCCTCCGCGGTGATCTCCAGCGCCCGGTCGAGCCATGCCAGCTCGGCGGTCGGCGGGATCTCGACCTCCGCAGTCAGTACGTACAGCTCCCCGCTGAGCCGCGTCGCCAGGTCCGTGATCGTCCCACCGGCGGACGCGATCATCCGGGTCACCGCCGCGACGATCCCCGGGCGGTCCGCGCCGTGCACGCTCAGCAGGTACGACGGCCCGATCGGTGCGTGCTCGTGTTCGGGTCCCATGACGCGCACTGTGATCACCAGCTCGCCTCGCAGCGGCTCGAGCGCGGACTTGACCTCGTCGAACGGTCCCGAGCACACGATCATCATGGCGAAGTGGCCGCGCAGCAGCGTCATGGTGGAGTCCTCGAGGTTGACCCCGGTACCGACGAGGGCCTCGGTGACGTCCGCGATGATGCCCGGGCGGTCCGGGCCGATGACGGTGACGGCGAGCTGACTCATGCCCGGCAACCTACCGCCGACCTAAGTAGGCGATCACACCGACTTCGGTATCCGGACAACCGTCCTCGGCCCGGAGTACGCTTACGCACCGCTACATTCGTGTCATGGCCGAGTCCGCGAACCATCGCCGCAGTACGCGCGACTGGATCGTGGACAGCATCGTCTTCGTCATCGCGGTCCTGCTCGGCCTGGTCCTGTACGACCAGAGTCAGAAGGAAGGGGTCAGCTCCACCCTGCTGGCGGTGGACTTCTACGCGGGGATGGCGCTGTGCCTGACCCTGTGGTTCCGCAGGCGCTGGCCGGTTCAACTGGCGCTGGTCGCGGCGGTGATCTCGGTCTTCTCCGACACAGCCAGCGCTGCGACGCTGATCCTGATCCTGTCGGTCGCCGTGTACAAGCCGTGGCGAGCCACACTGCTGGTGTTCGCGGTGAACTCGATCTCCCTGTTCGCCTACATCCAGGTCAAGAACCAGAACGACGACGCCGCGATCGTCATCGCCGCCACGTCGATCTACGTCGCCGTCGCCGGCTGGGGTCTATACATCCGGTCCCGCCGCCAGCTGCTCCAGACACTTCGCGACCGGGCCGATCGCGCCGAGACCGTCGCCAAGCTGCAGGCCGAGCAGGGCCAGATGCGTGCCCGTGAAGAGATCGCCCGCGAGATGCACGACGTACTGGGCCATCGACTGTCGCTCCTGAGCGTGCACGCGGGCGCTCTCGCCTATCGCCCCGACGCGTCCACCGAAGAGGTCGCCGGAGCCGCCGAGATCATCCGGGCCAGCGCTCATCAGGCATTGCAGGACCTCCGCGAGGTGATCGGCGTACTGCGGGCACCCGTCGGAGAGCTCCCGCAGCCGACGTTCGCCGATCTCCCCCAGTTGGTCGAGGCATCCCGTACGGCGGGAGTCCCCATCGACCTCACCCTGAACGCTCCCGGCGCGTTGCCTGACCACGTCGGACGTACGGCGTACCGGATCGTCCAGGAAGGCCTCACCAACGCGATGAGGCACGCGCCAGGCGAGAAGCTGACGATCACCGTGACCGGTGCCCCCGGCAACGGTCTGTCGGTGGAGGTGCGCAACCCCGCGCCGCACCGGAGACGAGGAGATGGACAGGGTTTGATCGGACTGACCGAACGGGCGGCGCTGGTCGACGGACGGCTCGAGCACGGCCGCACCCCCGATGGCGAGTTCCGCCTCTTCGCCTGGTTACCGTGGCCGGCATGACGATCCGGGTCCTCATTGTCGACGATGATCCGCTGCTGCGTGCCGGGCTGAAGCTGATGCTCGGCGGCGCTCCCGACATCCGCGTGGTCGGTGAGGCCAGCGACGGCAGCGGCGTACAGGGCCTGATCGATCGGCTGGCTCCGGACGTCGTACTGATGGACATCCGGATGCCAGGCACCGACGGCCTGACCGCGACGGAAGCGGTACGACGCCGCCCGGGCGCGCCCGAGATCGTCATCCTGACCACGTTCGACGCGGACGAGCACGTACTGCGCGCGCTCCGCGCCGGGGCGGCCGGGTTCGTACTCAAGGACACCCCGCCGGCCGAGATCGTCGATTCGGTACGCAGGGTGGCCGGTGGGCAACCGGTGTTGTCACCGGCCGTCACGAAACGACTGATCACCCGGGTGGCGGCGTCCGGCCAGGACCAGCGCAAGGCCAAGGCGATGGACCGTCTCGCCGACCTGAACGACCGCGAACGCGAGATCGCCGTTGCGGTCGGCGAGGGCAAGTCCAACGCCGAGATCAGCGCGACGCTCTATCTGAGCGTGCCGACCGTGAAGACCCACGTCTCGCGGATCCTGACCAAGCTCGACCTGAACAACCGGGTCCAGATCGCGCTCCTGGTCCACGACGCCGGTCTACTGCACGACTGATCAGGACCGGGTCGCGCGGCGGAACTCCTCGTTGGGCATCTGGAGGCTGCCGAGCGAGATCACCTCGCGGCGGAAGAACAGCGCCAGCGTCCAGTCGAGGACGACGCGGGCCTTCCGGTTGAAGGTGGGAACGCGGGACACGTGGTAGGTCCGGTGCAGGAACCAGGCCGGCCAGCCCTTGACCTTCACGCCGTACAGCTGCGCGACGCCCTTGTGCAGGCCGAGGCTCGCGACCGAACCGACGTACTTGTGCTTGTAGTCCTGCGGCGGCTGTCCGTCGACCACCCGGAGGATGTTCGCGGCGAGCCGGTTCGCCTGGCGGACCGCGTGCTGCGCGTTCGGTGCGCAGTACGCCCCGGTCTCCGAGGTCAGGTCAGGTACGGCGGCGTTGTCGCCGGCCGACCAGGCGTCGTCAACGCCCTCGATCCGCAGGTTGGGCAGGCACTTGACCCGGCCCCTGTCGTCCAGCGGGAAGTCGGTGCCGGCCAGCGCCGGGTTCGCCTTCACGCCGGCGGTCCAGACGATCGTGTCGGCGTCGAACTCGTCGCCGTCACTGAGGATCACGTGACCCTTCTCGCAGGACTCCAGCCGGGTCTCCAGCTTGATGTCCATCTTGCGCTTGCGCAGCTGGTCGACCGTGTACTTGCCCAGGTCCGGGCCCACCTCGGGCAGGATCCGGCCGGTCGCCTCGACCAGCACCCAGCGCATGTCCTCGGGCTTGATGTTGTCGTAGTACCGGGTGGCGTAGCGAGCCATGTCCTCCAGCTCAGCGAACGCCTCGACACCGGCGTACCCACCGCCGACGAAGACGAAGGTCAGCGCGGACTTGCGCAGCGCCGGGTCGGGCTGGGACGACGCGACGTCCAGCCGGTCCAACACCTTGTTGCGCAGCGCGATCGCTTCCTCGACGTTCTTGAACCCGGTCGCCTCCTCGGCCAGCCCGGGGATCGGCAGCGTCCGGGCGATCGAGCCGAGCGCGACCACGACCTGGTCGTAGGCCAGCTCGTACTCCGGTCCCTCCTCAGGCATCACCTTGGCGACCTTGTTCGCGTGGTCGATCCCGGTGACCCGGCCGGTCACCACCCGGCAGCCCTTGAGGGTCTTGCGTAGCGGCACCACCACGTGCCGCGGTTCCACCGAGCCGGCTGCCGCCTCCGGCAGGAACGGCTGGTACGTCATCACCGACCGCGGGTCCACCACCGTGACCCGGATCCGGCCTTTCCTGGCCGCGCGGCGCAGGCCGTACGCGGTGTACATCCCGACGTAACCGCCTCCGACGACGAGGATGTGCGGCACCTGGGCTGTCATGCGGCTCACTCTCCCTGAGTGGTCGTCCGACTTAATGTCTACTTCAGGTTATCTGCTCGTGAAAACTTTCACAAACCCTCTGCAGAGTGATCTCACGCACCGGAACATCCCTCGTCCGAGCGACCTCTCATCCCCTCATGGTGACGCCATCCGGGCCGTACGCCGAGCCCTCACGCCACCCGTCACAGAACCGCAAGAGCTCTGCGTCTGTCAGTACCAGGTGGTGTTCGGCCTTGCCGGGGTGCGGGATGCGTCCTAGCTTCACAGCAGATGAATCGCGGCAGGGTGGGAGCAGGCATGGATCGCGAAGAGATGGTGCGGATCGACGATGCGATCACCGACGCGATCGCGGCCGGTGATCTCGGCGCCTTCGACACCCTGATGGGGCCGGCGCTGGCGGCGGACTTCCGGGCGGGCATCGGCGAGATCCGCAGCGCCTTCCCCGACTATGCGGGCATCGTGGTGAGCCGGGTGGTCGAGGGTGACCGGATGGCGAGCCATTTCGTCTATCACGGCACGCACCAGGGCGAGTGGCTCGGCGTACCCGCGACCGGTCGGCGGGTGCGGTTCGTCGGGACCAGCATGAATCGGTTCGCGAACGGCGTGATGGTGGAGGCCGACGTCGTGGTGGACATGCTGGAAGTCCTCAAGCAACTAGGTGCGTTCCCGGACGACGAGCCCGCCTAGAACCAGGGCCGACCCGCACGGATTCGGGGGTGTTCCCGGGTGCTTCGGCATGCGCCGGTCCGGAAGGGTGGCGGGCACGGATTGCCGAACTGGGAGGCTGGGGATGAGGCGCGCACTTCAGGCGTTGGTGGCTGTGACGACTGTGTCGGCGATGGTTGCGGTGCCTGCCGCTGCTGTTGCCGCGCCGGCGGAACGGGATCGGACGGGGCTGCAGAAGCAGCTGGACGACGTTGTGGATGCTGTCGCGGTCGGGGCGGTTGCGGAGGTGCGCGATGGGCACCACGTGTGGCGTGGAAGTAGCGGTGCGACCGAGCTGGGGACGACGCGGGAGGTTCCGGTCAGCAGCCGCTTCCGGGCTGGGAGCATCACGAAGACGTTCGTCGCGACCGTCGTACTGCAGCTGGTCGACGAGGGGTCACTGCGGCTGGACGACACGGTCGAGTCGTGGCTGCCTGGCGTCGTACCGGGTGGCGACGGGATCACCGTGCGGCAACTGCTCAACCACACCAGCGGGGTGTTCGACTACCGGCTGACCTTGACGCTGCCGCCGAGTCCGGAGTTCCTGGACTATCGATGGCGGACCTGGAGCGCGAGCGAGCTGATCCAGCGCGCGGTCGCGCAGCCGCCGCAGGTCGACCCGCCCGGCTCGGCCTTCTCGTACTCGAACACCAACTACACGCTGCTCGGCGAGATCATCCGCAAGGCGACGGGCCACTCGTACGCCGACGAGGTCGAACGCCGGATCATCAAGCCGCTGCGGTTGAAGGACACCGAGATGCCGGGTACGTCGCCCCGGATCCGCGGGCCGCACCCGCACGGCTATCTTCCGGTGCAGCGCGGCGAGAACGACATGGAGCTCGTCGACTTCACCGAGATGAACCCGTCACTGTTCGGCGCCGGCGGCGAACTGATCTCGACGACAGCCGACCTCAACCGCTTCTTCACCGCACTCCTCGACGGTCGGCTGCTGCCACGCCACCTCTTCGACGAGATGAAGACCGCAGGCACCGAGACCAGGGCCTACGGCCTCGGCCTCGCCTGGCGAGACACCACCTGCGGCATCCGTCTCTACGGCAACGACGGCGACGCCCTGTCCTACCAGTCCTGGTCGTTCTCGAGCCGCGACGGCCGGCACCAGGTCACCATCGCCGTCACCCCCACCTTCAAAACCAACCCCGACGCCGCGGTCGACACCTTCCTCGACAAAGCCATCTGCGGCTGACGCGATCCGTAACCGCTGAACACGTTCGTTCTCCAGTAGGTTCAGCGGTTGTCGCCGCTGCCGCCCAGCACGGAGCGCTTCTGACGGCTGGCGAGTTTCTCGATGTTCTTCTCGCCGACTTCACTCAGCGGAATGTCGAAGTAGTCGGCAAGCACAGCTACGTACCACATGACATCGCCGAGTTCTTTGGTCAGATCCTCGACGTCCACCGTCGACAGGTCGCTGTCATGGTCACGGATGATCTTCTTGACCTTCTCGGCGATTTCACCAGACTCCCCGACCAAGCCGAGCACGAGATGCAGGAACTCGTTCTTCTTCTCACGGGGAGCAGCCGTACGGAGCGCAGCCTTCTGGTAATCGTCCAAGTCCACGTCGCGAGTGTAGAACCGGTCAGATGCCGGCGATGGTGCGGGCGCGGTTGAGTACGGCGTCGAGCATGGCTTCGGTCAGGCGACCGGTGAAGGTGTTCTGCTGGCTGGGGTGGAAGCAACCCAGGACGGTGACCTCGCCATGAGGGGTTCGTAGCTGGTGTTCTACGGCGTGGCCGAACTTGGGACGGGGCTTGGGGATGGTGGCGCCCAGGGCGGCCAGGCCGTTGAGGAGGGCGTCGTACCCGAACTTGCCCAAGCAGACGATGGCCTGGGTGGCCGGGAGGACCAACTCGAGCTCCCGGCGGTACCAGGGCGCACAGTTGTCGCGTTCTTCCGGCGTCGGTTTGTTGGCGGGTGGCGCGCAGCGGACGGCGGCGATCATGCGAGTGCCGATCAGGTGGAGACCGTCGCCGGCGTGTTCGCTGGTCGCCTGGTTGGCGAGGCCGACGCGGTGGAGCGCGGCGAACAGCCAGTCGCCGGAGCGGTCGCCGGTGAAGACGCGACCGGTGCGGTTGCCGCCGTTCGCCGCGGGCGCGAGGCCGACGATCAGGATCCGCGGCTCGGCCACACCCCAGCCGGGGATCGGCCGGCCCCAGTACGGCTCGCCGGCGAAGGACTTTCGCTTGCTGACAGCAACTTCTTCCCGCCACTCCACGAGTCGCGGACAAGCCCGGCACATCGAGACCCGTGCCTCCAACTCCCGCAGGTCCCGCGTCTCGGTCAGCGCGACCACCTCGTCCGCATCCCGCGCAACCGGAGTACGACGTACGGCGGGATCCTCCGGCCACCCGGTCCCCGGCGGAACCGGGCTGTCGAACAACTCCCCGGTCAACGGGTGCGGAAGCTTCATCAGCACAGGCTAGTCCTCGCCCGCATCCGGCCACGGCCCACGCGAGGTGTCCCGCGTGGGCCGGTTGGGTCGAGTGGAGTGGGTCAGCTTGCGACCTCTTCGAGGATGGGTTCGGGTGAGTGGCGGAGGGTACGGCGGTGGGTGGGGATGGCCAGGGCCAGGAGGACGGCGGCTGCGGCGAAGGCGGCCAGGAGGAGGAAGGTGTCGGTGAAGCCTGCTTCGGTGGGCAGGCCGGAGGGTTGGGTGTGGCCGGTGATGATGGAGCTGGCCAGGGCAGTGCCGATCGAGCCACCGATGGTGCGGATGTTGGCGTTCATGCCGGTCGCCGCTCCCGTTTGCTCGCGCGGCACGTTCTGCACGATCAGGCTCGTCATCGACGCATAGGCCATCCCGAGGCCGATGCCGAACACCGCGGTCCAGAGCGCGACCTGCCAAGGCGCATCGTGGAACTCGGCGAACGCGATCGAGGCCACCAGGATCAGCGCAGATCCCCAGACCACCTGGGACTTCACACCGAAGTACGGCGTGATGGGACCACTGAGCGACCCGGTGACGGCCATCGTGACCAGCATCGGCAGCATCAGGAGACCCGCCTGCGTCACGCTCGAGCCGAACCCGAAGCCCGCGGCCTTCGGGATCTGCATGAACTGCGGCACGAACGCGTAGACCGCGAACATCGCCGCACCGAACAGCAGCGCGACCAGGTTGGTCGTCCAGACCGCCGGCAGCCGCATCATCCGCATGTCGATCAGCGGGTTCCGCGACCGAAGCTCAACGGTGATCCAGCCGGCCAGCAGTACGACGGCAGTCGCGAACAGCACGATCGTCTGCGGCGAACCCCAGCCCCACGACCGCCCAGCACTCAGCGGCAGCAGGAGAGCGATCAGCCAACCGGACAGGAACGCGGCGGCCAGCCAGTCGATCCGGCCGGGCACACGGACAGGCGACTCGGGGACATAGCGACGTACAAGCACCGACGCGAGGGCGATCACGATCAGCGGGATCCAGAACAGCCAGCGCCAACCGAGCGCCTCGACGATCGGGCCGGCCAGCACGATTCCGAGCCCGCCGCCGGCCGCGATGATCGCGGAGACCACGCCGACCACCGACGGCACGCGCTCGCTGGGGAACTCGTCCCGGATGATGCCGAACGACAGCGGGAACACCGCGCCGCCGACGCCCTGGACGACCCGGGCCGCGATCAGTACGCCGATGTTCGGGGCGAGCGCGGCGATCAGACAGCCGACCGCCAGCGCGATCAGCGCGCCGAGCAGAGTGCGCTCCTTGCCGGTCATGTCGCCGATCCGGCCGAGCAGCGGCGTCGCGACGGAGACGGACAGCAAGAGCGCGGTGAAGACCCAGGTGACCGTGCTCGGGGTGGTGTGCAGGTCGTGCTGGATGACGGGCAGTGCCGGGCTCACCAGCGACTGCAGCATCGAGAAAGCGGCCACGACCGACGCCAGCACAGCCAGCGTCACTCGTGGTGAGGACATATTTCCAGGCATGCAGAAGTCCTTCGAAAGGGTGTGAGCGCGCCGCACCCGCGGCGCGGGAATCCCCCGGCCTGGTAAAGTCGAGGTATGCCTCCACTATAGCGGAGGGATGCCTCCGCTTGCAACAAGCATCGCTACAGGTATGGCTACAGGTATGGCGCACGATGGATAGGGTGATCGGATGGTGAGTGAGACCAGGCCAGCCCTGCGGGTCGACGTACGACGGCCGCAGCGGGCCGACGCGCGACGGAACTTCGACGCGCTGCTCGCCGCTGCCCGGGACGCGTTCTCCACCAAGGGCACCGAGGCGTCGCTGGAGGACATCGCGCGACAGGCCGGTGTCGGGATCGGCACGCTGTACCGCAACTTCCCCACCCGCCAGGATCTGCTGCGGGCTGTGTACCTGGGTGAGATCGAGGAGTTGTGCCTCGCCGCGGAGGATGCCGCTGACCTCCCGCCGTGGGAGGCGCTGGCCACCTGGGTCCGTCGCTTCGTGGAGTACGCCGCGACGAAGCGCGCGATCCACGAGTCGCTGAACCGGGAGGCCGCGGAGTTCAGTGAGGCGCGGGATGCGATGTACGCCGCCGGCACGCCGCTGTTCGAGCGGGCCCAGGAGGCCGGCGAGGCGCGCAAGGACGTGTCCTTCGACGACCTGCTCCGGATGATCAGCGGCCTGACCGCCGCCGGGTTCGTCGACGACGAGCAGCGCGAGCGCGTGCTCAGGATCGCCCTGGACGGTGTCCGCGCCCGCGCGGCCGACTAACCGATCGAGAGGGCGACGCCGTCGAGGATGTCGTGCTCGGAGACGATCACCTCGCCGACGGCCATCTGGTCGTACAGGCGCTGCAGGATGAGCGCGCCGGCGCCGATGACGTCCACCCGCCCGGGGTGGATCACCGGGACGCTGCTCCGCTCGGCCCGTGTCGACCGCATCAGCCAGTACGTCGTCTCGCGGAGCAGTGAACCCGGGATCCGCAAGTGATGGATCCGCTCGGCGTCGTACTCGGTCAGCTTGGACGCGACCGCGGCGACGGTGGTGACCGTGCCGGCGGTCCCGATCAGGGCGCGTGCCGCAGTGATCGGGACGGCGGTCGAGGCCAGGAGTGCGTCGACGTCGTGGGTGGCGGCGGCCAGTTCGGCGGCCGTCGCCGGGTCGGAGACGAGGTGCCGCTCGGTCATCCGGACCGAGCCCATGTCGAGCGACTCGGCGGCGATCACGCCGTTCGCGTCGCCCAGGACGAGTTCGGTGGATCCGCCGCCGATGTCCGCGACGAGGTACGGCCCGGGTACGGCCAGAGCAGTCAGACCACCGGTCGCTCCGCGGAAGCTGAGCTCGGCCTCCTCGGCACCTGAGATGATCTCCGGCTCGACGCCGAAGCGTTCCGAGATCCCGGCGAAGAACTTGTCCCGGTTGCTCACATCCCGCGCAGCCGAGGTCGCCACGAACCGCGTCCGCGAAGCTCCGGCGGCTCGAATCACGGCGGCGTACTCGTCGGAGGCCTCGAACACCCGCTCCAAGGCCTCCGGCGCGAACGCCCCGGTCGCATCCACGCCCTGCCCGAGCCGCACGATCGTCATCCGCCGATCGATCTGCTTCAGCTCACCGTCCACAACATCCGCGATCAGCAGACGGAGAGAGTTGGTCCCGCAGTCAACGGCGGCGACCCGGTCAAACACAGGGACCTCTGCGGCCCCAGTCGTCCAGGGCGGCCAGGGCCTCGTCGCCGAGGGGGTTCACACCGGGGCCTGCGGCCAGGGAGTGGCCGACGAGAACGTGGAGGCATTTGACCCGCGTCGGCATGCCACCGGCGGTGATACCGGCGATCTCCTCGACATGCTCGATGGACTCGCGATGGGCGAGGTAGGACTCATGAGCGGCCTGATACTTCGCCGCCAGGTCCGCGTCGGTGCCGAGCCGGTCGGTCATTTCCTTCATCATGCCCTCGGCCTCGAGCGTCCCGATCGCCGACGCCAGTCGCGGGCAGGTCACGTAGTACGTGGTCGGGAACGGCGTACCGTCCGGCAGCCGCGGCTCGGTCTCGACGACGTCGGGCAGGCCGCAACTGCAGCGGTGCGCGATCGAGCGGATGCCACGGGCGGTCCGGCCCAACTGCTTGCTGACCGCCTCGATGTCCTCCGGGCCGACGCTCACCGGGTCGCCTTGGGAGAGGGTGTGATGATCGGCTTCGGGGTGGGTTTGGCCGGGCTCGCCCCCGGCGGCGCGGGCGGTTTGCCGGCGCCTTCGACACTCCCCCAGAGCTTCGTGTACCAGGTCGGCTTCTGCGCGTCCGCCGTACCGTCCGCCGGCGTGCTGGGCTCCGGCGGCGCACCGACCGGTTTCCCGTCCGCGCCGATCACCCGGTAGCCGACCTCGCCCGGCATCACCCAGCCGAGCCGCTGCCGCGCCTGCGCCTTCACATAGGCGTCGTCGTTCCAGCGGGCGATCTCGTCGTTCAGCTCGCCGACCCGCTTCTCCCGGTCCCGGATCTCCTGCTGCAGCGCGGTGATCTGCTGGTGCTGGTCGAACCACACCCGCAGGCTCTGCGCGTACGACACGATCAGCGCACCCAGCACCAGCAGTACGACGGCCGCCCGGCCGGTCAGGTTGCGGGAGCCCCGGGTCCGGGCCGGTCCGGCGGCCGTCCCCGTCGTACGGCGCTTGGGCTGGTCGCCCCGCCGGGCCGGTGGACGCGACTGGGTACGGCTCGACGGACGCGAGCCGGGTCGTGCACCGGATTCCCGACGGGACGGCATGCTGTCTCGACTCCTCCTGGGTCAGCCCTGGTACCGCGGGAAGGCGGAGCGACCGGCGTACGCCGCGGCGTCGTCCAGCTCCTCCTCGATCCGCAGCAGCTGGTTGTACTTCGCGGTGCGGTCGGACCGGGCCGGGGCACCGGACTTGATCTGGCCACAGTTCGTCGCGACCGCGAGGTCGGCGATGGTGGTGTCCTCGGTCTCGCCGGAGCGGTGGCTCATCATGCAGGTGAAGCCGCTGCGGTGGGCCAGGTCGACCGCGTCCAGGGTCTCGGTCAGCGAACCGATCTGGTTCACCTTGACCAGCAGGCTGTTCGCCGCCTTCTCGCTGATGCCGCGCTGCAGCCGCTCGACGTTGGTGACGAACAGGTCGTCGCCGACCAGCTGGGTCTTGGTGCCGAGCTCGGTGGTGATGGCCTTCCAGCCGTCCCAGTCCTCCTCGTTCAGCGGGTCCTCGATCGACACGATCGGGTACGACGCGACCAGGTCGGCGTAGTACGCGATCATCTCGTCGGCCGACTTCTTGCCACCCTCGAACGCGTACACGCCGTCGGTGTGGAACTCGCTCGCGGCCACGTCCATCGCCAGCGCGATGTCCTTGCCGAGCTGCAGACCGGTCTTCTCCACCGCGACCGCGATCAGGTCGAGGGCCTCGCGGTTGCTGGCCAGGTTCGGCGCGAAGCCGCCCTCGTCGCCGAGGCCGGTGGACAGGCCGCGCTCCTTCAGCACCGCCTTCAGCGCGTGGTAGACGGTCGCGCCCTGCATCAGCGCCTCGCCGTAGGTGGCCGCGCCGATCGGCGCGATCATGAACTCCTGGACGTCGACGTTGCTGTCCGCGTGCGCGCCGCCGTTCAGGATGTTCATCATCGGCACCGGTAGGACGTGCGCGTTCGGGCCGCCGACGTAGCGGAACAGCGGCAGGCCGGCGCTGTCCGCGGCCGCCTTGGCCACCGCGAGGCTGACGCCGAGGATGGCGTTCGCGCCGAGCTTGGCCTTGTTCGGGGTGCCGTCGAGGTCCAGCAGCGCGTGGTCGATCAGCCGCTGCTCGTGGACGTCGTACCCGACGATCTCCTTGTCGATGTCCTCCAGGATGGCCGTGACGGCCTTCAGGACGCCCTTGCCGCCGTACCGGGCCTTGTCGCCGTCACGCAGTTCGACGGCCTCGAACTGGCCGGTGGACGCGCCCGACGGGACGGCCGCCCGGGCGACGGTGTCGTCGTCGAGCAGAACCTCGACCTCGACAGTGGGGTTGCCGCGCGAGTCGAGGATCTCGCGGGCGCCGACGGCCTCGATGGTGGCCACATTGACTCCCAAGTTCTCGATGACGAATCGTCCTGAGCCTAGCCGCCAGACCAGCGAGGCCAGTGGACCGCATCGGCCCCTACGATCGCATCCGGAGGTACCTCCCGCGTCAGTAACACTCCGTTGGGCGCCCGATAGACCGCCAGATTGCCCGGATCCACGGCCAGCAAGACTTCTACGCTCGTCCGACGTCCGACGTGGCTGTCCTTGGACGGCGCGAGATGGACGTGCGTACGTCGTCCCGGCTTGAGGCCCTCGCGCTGGATCGCGGTCAGCGCTTGGCGGTTGGTCCCGTGCCAGAGCAGGTCGTCGGGGTGCACGCGTTCCCAACTCTTCTCCAAGGCTTCACGTGTCACCGGCATCCCCGCGCGTGAGTGCCCCTGACAAGCCCGGACCCGGTCTCCGTCGACCTGCAACCGCTGTTTGTCGTTGTCCCGGACTGCAGTGTCCAGCCGCTCGCGGTCCATCGCGAGCAGTTCCAGTACGTCGGCGATTGCCGCCCAGCCGTCCGCACTCATCGTGAGGCCGCGCTCACCCGCTGTGTGCCTGAGCAGCCGTGAGACCATCCGGCTGTCTCTGCTCACGACAGCATCCGCTTCAGTTCGTCCACCCTTTCGCTCCGGTCGGGTCGCGTGACGACGTAGTACCGCACCGGTGGCAGATCCTTGACCGGGATCTTCCGGACGGCGCCCGTCGTACGGACCGAACCGTTGACGACGGCCGGTCCTATCCCGAGACGCACGAAGTGGACCAGCAGTTCCCATCCTTCCGCCTCGACCGCCACGGACCACCGCAGCCCCTGGTCGAGCATGCTCCGCTCCAACTGCTGCCGGTGCGGCCGGTCCTTGGGCGGTACGACGAGCGTCTCGTCCTGCAGATCCTTCAACCGGACGCTCCTCCGGCCGGCCAGGCGGTGGTCGGACCGGGTGATCAGGGTCTGTGGAAACTGCTGGAGCAGGTCGCAGTCAAGGTCGTCGGGCGGGACCGTGAGCGCGGTGACTCCCACGTCGGCGGACCCCTCCCGGACCGCAGCCAGGGTGGTAGCCGCATCGCCGGTGCGCAGCTGCAGCTCGTGGCCTTTGGCAAGGATTCGCCGGATCGGATCGCCGAGCAGGTAGAGGTAGGTGCCCGATCCCGCGATCAGGACCAGCGGCCTCGGCGCGGCCGCGTCGAGCGTGACGAGGAAGTCGGCCGCCCGGTCGCGGGTGTCGTTCGCGAACGCAGCCAGGCGATCCCCGATGTCGGTCAGGTGCAGCAGCCGGCCTTGCTTGACGTACAGGGAGTGGCCGAGGCTGCGCTCGAGTTTGCGGATGCGGGTGTGGAGTGCAGGCTGGCTGACGTGCAGCTCTTCCGCTGCGCGGGTGAAGTTGCGGTGTCGCGCGAACACCGCGAACGCTGCGAGATCCTCCGCCACCAGAGCCATTGACAGAAACTATAGCTGCTGCGCCGATCGCTAGTTCTGCTGAAGTGCTGTGAAAGGCGAGCCTTGACACATGAAGAGATTGGGGATTGATATCGGACGGGTGATCATCGACGGATCGTCGGGATCCGGGGACACCTCGTTCTTCTCCGGCGACACCGCGGCGATGCTGCGGACGCCCGCCGTACCGGGTGCGTTCGAGGCGATCGCACGGCTGGTGCCACTGTTCGACGAGGCCTGGCTGGTCTCGAAGTGCGGGCCGCGAGTGCAGCAGCGGTCGCTGGAATGGTTGCGTCATCACCGCTTCTTCGAGCGGACCGGGCTTGCCGACGGCAACGTTCGGTTCTGCCTCCGCCGGCCACAGAAGGCGATCCACTGCGCCGACCTCGCCATCACCCACTTCGTCGACGACAAGCCCGACGTGATCGCGGCCATAGAGCCCGTGGTGGCTCACCGCTACCTGTTCAGGAACTGGGCGGCCACCGAAACCGCGATCCTGCGGGACCTAGTGCCCTGCGTCGGAGATCGCTTGAGCGATTGCGGTGTCCAGGTGCGTGCATCGCAAGGCGGAGAAGCGTCCTCGATGCGGAGCATCGTGGATGCTTCTCCAACGCCGCGAGGTGCGTGCCTGGGCGCCGCAATCGCCAAGGGATCTCCGACGCAGGGCACTAGACGTCTGAGCTCCTGCGATCGATGGCCAGGTGGCGGAGCTCGGTCGCGTCCTCCATCAGGCAGTCCCGGATCTGTGGCGGCAGGAGATCCACGCCGCCCAGGTCCGCGCGGCGTACCCAGCGGAAACTGTGCGCGAGCTCCAGGGTGTCCTGCGCCGCGTCCGGCGAGAGGCCGTCGGGCCAGGCGAACTCGTAGTAGAAGCAGACCTCCTGATGCAGCGTGCCGTTCAGGGTCAGCATGTCCTCGGTGACGAGCCGGAGCTCACCGGCAGTCAGCTCGAGCTGCATCTCCTCGCGGAGTTCGCGGACCGCCGCGGCCGCCGCGGTCTCGCCGTACGCGACCTTCCCACCCGGCAGGAACCAGCCGTCGAGGTCATCGACCGCACACAACAGGATCCGGTCGCGATCGCGCACGATCGCCCCGGCCCGCAGTTTGAAATTGCCGTCCGGACCCACGCAAGCGATGTCCTCCGGCTGCCCTGCCCAGCCAACCTGTCGTTCCACAGTCAGTGCTCCTCGGAGGCGAAAGCGCGGCGGGCGTCGGCGAGGCCCTTGCGGTTCTCGGCTGGGTCGGCGATGCCGGTGCGGACGTCGGTCGAGCACCGCCAGGCGAAGTACCCGGCCTGGACCGCCCATCTGAGCCGGAGGAAGGCTGTGAGGCCGGTCTCGACCTCGTGGGCGGACTCCGGCCGCTGCTCGAGGTACGCCGGTACGACGTGGTCCGGAGTACCGGCGTACATGACCGCCGACGCCACGTCGTACAGGACTGGCCCATGCATAGCGCCACCCCAGTCGATCAACGCGACCTCACCGTCGGGCTGCCGCAGGAACGCCTCAGCGGCCGGATCCCCGTGCAACCCGGCCCAGGACAGGCCGTCGAGTGCCTGCACACCCTCTATCGCGCCCTGAACCGCCGGCCGGATCCACGCTTCCAGATCCAGGTACTCGTCGAACTGCGTCAGCAGGTGAAGCCAATCCGCCAACTCCCCCGGCGGCGTCGCCGACACACTGTGCACCCGCCCGAGCAACTCGCCGACCGCACGCTGATCCTCAACACTCCCCACCAGCGGCCGCCCGTCAACAAACTCCAGCACCCCGACCTGCCGGTCCTCGACCAGTTCGGCCACCCGTCCCGCCGAACTCACGACAGGCCGCCCAGTAGCCACCCCCGCATCCCCCAACCGCGCCGCGAGTTCAAGCCCAGGCACGAAAGCGCCATCCCCCACGTCCACGGACTTCACCACCACCCGCCAGCCATCCGCCGCAGCCAGCCACACAGCGGAGTTCATCCCACCGGTGAGCACCTCCACCTGCGTCGGTTTCAGATCCCAACGCTCCAACAGCACCCCAGCGACGTCCACCGGCCCACCCTGTCAGCCACGCACCTGCGCCGCACCGGGTTTTCAGTCGGTGGATTCGACCTCGCGGATCTCGCCGGCCAGGTCGTGAACGGTGCTGCGCAATGCCTGTTCGGCGTCGATCCCCAGGCTGCGAGCTTCACGGACCAGCTCCAGAAGCTCTTGTCCGAGGCGATCCGCCTCATCAACGGGCTCGGCCGTCTTCACGTCCGGAAGAACCTTGGCGGCACGGCCGAGGACCTTGTCGGCCAGGGCCAGGGCCGGGAGGGCGAGCGGGATTCCTTCCAGGACGGAGGAACGCTGCTTCTCTGCGGCCTTGATGGTTTCCCAGTTGGCCTCGACGGCGGCGGCGTCGGCCGCATCCACCGTGCCGAAGACGTGCGGGTGCCGGCGGACGAGTTTCTCGACGATGTCGCCGGAGACGTCGTCGATGGAGAATCCGTCGTCGGAGCTGTCTTCCTCGGCGATGCGGGAATGGAAGGCTACCTGTAACAACAGGTCGCCCAGTTCTTCGCGCAGATGGGGGCGGTCGCCGGTGTCGATGGCTTCGAGGGTTTCGTAGGTTTCCTCGAGGAGGTACTTCGCCAGGGTCTCGTGGGTCTGCTCCTGGTCCCACGGGCAGTTGCGGCGCAGGCGGTCCATGACGCGGACGAGGTCGATGAGTCGCGCGCCCGGTACGTCGTACGAGCCGTGCAGGATCTCCACGTCGAACGGCGGCCGCGGCTCCCGGCTGACCTGGTCGGCGACCACGCGGAGCAGACCGGGTTCGCCGTCCTCACCGACGAGCCACGCGACCTGACGGCCCGAGGCGGCCGCGGCCGACAGCCAGGTCCAGGCCTCGGTGAACCCGCCCTCGACCTGGGTGACGACCAGTCCAGAGCCGACCACTGCCTGGACATCAGGGCGTGAGGGACCACCCGAGGCGCCGATCTCGTCGGCATCGCCCAGCACCTGCCAGGCGGCACGAGTCAGCAGGCCCGGCGCCACCCTAGGGCTGGTGAGGACCACCTTGATCCCACCAGTGGTCATGCGGGAGCCTCAGCCCTGTCCCTGCTGCTGTTGCTGCTGCTGTTCCTGGGCCTCGCGCGTGGCCTTGGCCTGGTCGGACTCCTCCGACAGCGAGCCGGAGATCTTGCCGTCGATGGCGCCGTCGGTCCACTGGCCGAACCGCGGCGCGATGCTGACGTCGATGTTCTTCGACGCGTCCTTGACGACCGCCATGCCGTCCTGCTGCTTCTGCTGCGCCTGCGGGTCGTTCACGCCGGAGCCGCCGCCGAGCTTGATGGTCGCGACCGCCGCCTTGGCGACACCGTTCAGGAAGTCGCGCGAGACCGGATTCGCCTGGAACTTCTGGAACGCCGCCTCGTCGCCGACCACCAGCTTCGCGGCCTGGGCGGTCTCCGCGTCACTGACCGAGATCGACTTCTCTTCGCTGACCTTGGACACCAGCACCGAGTTGACCATCTCGCTCAGCGTGACGCCGGCAGTGAAGTCCTGGCCGAGAGCATTGGTGACCGCGCGCGAGGTCTCGTCGACGTCGCCGACGCTGATCTCGGTCCCGCCGACCACGGCCGCCGCGCCCGGGTGCGTTCCCGCCGCGCAGCCGCCGGCCAGCAGCACCATGGCCGCTGCCACACCGATCGCCCCAAGCCGTCGAGATGTGCTCACCGAATCTCCTCGTGTCTTCCGTCCAGGTTCACGCCGGCACCCCGATCGGTTCGGCGATCACGTCATCGATCAACCGGGTGCACCACTGCAGCAACTCCTGGTCACGGAGCGGCTGACCGGCGACCGGCCGGGTGGCAGGTCTCGGCACCAGGATCGTACGCAGTTGCGGCTTCACCAGACTCTTCGGGTACAGCCTGTTCAGCCGCAGCACCTTCGAATCGGGCAGCTCGACCGGTCCGAACCGGATCAGATTCCCCTGCAGGGTGACGTCGTGCAGCCCCGCCCGGCGGGCGTGGTTGCGGAACTTCGCCACCTCGATCAGGTTCAGCACCGGCTGCGGGATGTCGCCGTACCGGTCGTGCAGCTCCTCGACCAGCTCGGCGATGCCCTCGTCGTCGCGGACCGCGGCCAGCCGCTGGTACATCTCCAGCCGCAGCCGCTGCGACGGGATGTAGTCGTGCGGCAGATGCGCGTCGATCGGCAGCTCGATCTTGACCTCGGGCTCCTCGACCTGGGTGTCGCCGCGGTACTCCGCGACCGCCTCGCCGACCAGCCGGACGTACAGATCGAAGCCGACGTCGGCGATGTGCCCGGACTGCTCGCCGCCGAGCAGGTTGCCGGCGCCGCGGATCTCCAGGTCCTTCATCGCGACCGCCATGCCACCGCCCAGATCGGCGTGCTGCGCGATCGTGGCCAGCCGGTCGTGCGCGGTCTCGGTCAGCGGCTTCTCCGGCGGGAAGAAGAAGTACGCGTACGCGCGTTCCCGGCCACGGCCGACCCGGCCGCGGAGCTGGTGCAGCTGGGACAGGCCGAGCAGGTCGGACCGCTCCACGATCATCGTGTTCGCGTTCGAGATGTCGATGCCGGACTCGACGATCGTCGTACAGACGATGACGTCGGACTGTTTCTCCCAGAAGCCCTGGATCACGTTCTCGAGCGTGTGCTCGTTCATCTGGCCGTGGGCCACCGAAACGCGGGCCTCGGGGACCAGCTGGCGGATCCGGGCGGCCGCCTTCTCGATCGTGTTGACCCGGTTGTGGACGACGAAGACCTGGCCCTCGCGGAGCAGCTCGCGCCGGATCGCGGCGGTCACCTGGCCCTCTTCGTACGCGCCGACGAAGGTCAGCACCGGGTGCCGCTCCTCCGGCGGCGTCGCGATCGTGGACATCTCCCGGATGCCGGTGATCGACATCTCCAGGGTCCGCGGGATCGGCGTCGCGGACATCGTCAGGACGTCGACCGCGGTCCGCAGCCGCTTCAGCTGTTCCTTGTGCTCGACGCCGAACCGCTGCTCCTCGTCGACGACGACGAGCCCGAGGTCCTTGAACTGCACCTCACCGGACAGCAGCCGGTGCGTGCCGATCACGACGTCGATGGTCCCGTCGGCCAGCCCGTCCATCGCGGCCTTGGCCTCCTTGTCGGTCTGGAACCGCGACAGCGGCGCCACGTTGACCGGGAAGGCGGCGTACCGCTCGGCGAAGGTCGCGTAGTGCTGCTGCACCAGCAGCGTCGTCGGAACCAGTACGGCGACCTGCTTGCCGTCCTGCACCGCCTTGAAGGCAGCACGTACGGCGATCTCGGTCTTGCCGTAACCGACGTCGCCACACACGATCCGGTCCATCGGCGTGATGCGTTCCATGTCGTGCTTCACGTCGTCGATCGTGGCCAGCTGGTCCGGCGTCTCCACGAACGGGAACGCGTCCTCGAGCTCGCGCTGCCACGGGGTGTCCTTGGCGAACGCGTGGCCCTTGGTCGCCTGCCGGGCGGCGTACAGCTTGATCAGCTCGCCGGCGATCTGCCTTACCGCCTTGCGCGCACGGCCCTTGCGCTTGGCCCAGTCGCCGCCGCCCATCTTGTCCAGGGACGGCTGCTCGCCGCCGACGTACCGGGTGACCTGGTCTAGCTGGTCGGTCGGCACGTACAGCCGGTCGCCGGGCTGGCCGCGCTTGCTCGGCGCGAACTCGATCACGACGTACTCGCGGGTGGCCCGCTGCGCTCCGGTGCCGACGGTCCGCTGCATCATCTCGACGTACCGGCCGACGCCGTGCTGCTCGTGCACGACGTAGTCGCCGGGCTGCAGCTCCAGCGGATCGATCGTCTTCTTCCGGCGCGACGGCATCCGTTGCTGCGAACGCCGTTCGGCCGCCGAGCGCTGACCGGCCAGGTCGTTCTCGGTGAGTACGGCGAACTTGATGCCCTCGGCAATGAATCCGTGCTCCAGCTGGCCCTGCGAGATCAGGACGACCCCCGGCGCCGGGATCTCGTCGATGCCCTCGACCGCGCGAGCCGGCAGCTCGGCCTCGGAGAAGACCTCGGCCAGGCGCTGCGCGGGGCCGTGGCCCTCGGTGACGCAGACGACGCGCCAGCCGTCGCGCAACCATCCACGGACGTCCTCGACCGCGGCCGCCGTCTCACCGCGGTACGGGTCGACCTCGTGCGCCGCGATCACCCGGCTGCGGACCGCGCCGGCGTCCGGGTCGATGTCGAACGAGATCCGCTCGCCCATCGAGTCGCGCAGCTCCGGCGCGTCGGTCGGGGCCGCCGCGAACGGCGACAGGCTCCACCAGGCCAAGCCCTTGCCCAGCGCATGCTCCCGGACGTCGCCGAGCGCCATGTACGCCGCCGCGCCCAGGTCGATCGGGGCCTCGCCACCACCGGCAGCGGCCGCCCACGACGCCTCCAGGAACTCCTGGCTGGTCGCGACCAGGTCGTGCGCCCGGGCCCGCACTCGCTCCGGGTCGCTGACCACGACGTGCGTCCCGGCCGGCATCAGGTCGACCAGCAACTCCATCTCGTCGACCAGCACGGGCGCCAGCGACTCCATGCCCTCGACGGCATGTCCTTCGGCCAGCTTCTCGAACAGCTCGGCCAGCTCCGGGTGCTCCTTCGCCAGTACGGCGGCCCGGGCGCGAACCTCGTCGGTCAGCAGCAACTCACGGCACGGGGGAGCCCACAGACCGTGCTCGGCGATCTCCAGCGACCGCTGGTCGGCGACCGCGAAGTACCGGATCTCCTCGATGTCGTCGCCGAAGAAGTCGACCCGCAGCGGGTGCTCCTCGGTCGGCGGGAACACGTCGATGATGCCGCCGCGGACCGCGAACTCGCCGCGCCGCTCGACCAGGTCCACCCGGTGGTACGCCGCCCCGGCCAGCTGCTCGACGACGTCCTCGAGCTCGACCGTGTCGCCGACGTGCAACTGCACCGGCTTGAGGTCGGCCAGGCCGGCCACCTGCGGCTGCAGCACCGACCGCACCGGCGCGACCAGGATCTTGATGGGCCTGGTGGTCTCGTCCGACGGATCCGGGTGCGCCAGCCGGCGCAGTACGGCGAGCCGACGACCGACCGTGTCGGACCGGGGCGAGAGCCGCTCGTGCGGGAGGGTCTCCCAGGCCGGGTAGTAGGCGACCGTGCCGGGCTCGACCAGGCACTGCAGGGCCTCGGTGAGCTCCTCGGCCTCGCGGAACGTCGCGGTGACCGCGAGCACCGGGCGATCGGCGCCCTTCTGCTCCGACGCGATCGCGGCCAGCAGGACCGGGCGGATCGGCCCCGGTGCGCTCAGGTCAAGGGTCGTGACGCCGTCAGGCTGCGTGGAACTCCGGGCATCACGAACGGCCTGGGCCACCACCGGATCGGTGATCAGGGTGTCGACCAGACCGCTGAGCTTCACGAGTTGTACTTCCCTTGGGTGACATCGAGGCCGTCGGTGAGCAGCGACTCGACCGCGTCCGCGGTCCGGTCGACCGCGAAGGGGAGGTCCTTGCGTTCGGTCGAGGAGAACTCGTTCAGGACGAAGTCGGCGGGGTTCTGCCGGCCCGGCGGACGACCCACACCGAACCGGACTCGATAGTACTCACCGGTGCCAAGCGATTTCCGGATCGACTTCAGCCCGTTGTGCCCGTTGTCCCCGCCGCCGAACTTGCAGCGCAGTACGCCGAAGTCGATGTCCAGCTCGTCGTGGACCACGACCAGGTTGGCGGGCTCGACCTTGAAGAACTTCAGCAGCCCGGACACCGGCCCACCGGACTCGTTCATGTACGAGCGGGGCCTGGCCAGCACGGTCCGGATCCCGCTGATCCGGGTCTCGATCACCTCGGACTTGACCTGCTTGTGCTGCTTCCACTTGCCGCCGGTCCGAGCGGCCAGCTCGTCGGCCACCAGGTGACCGATGTTGTGCCGGGTGCGCGCATAGGAAGGGCCGGGATTCCCCAGTCCGACGACCAACCACACGTCGTCCGCCACGGATCCCGGCCCTCCTGATGTCGCTGTGTGCTGTGCTGGAGATTACTCCGCGGCAGCGGCGACCGGCTCTTCGGCCGGGGCGTCCGGCTCGTCCCGCTCGATGCCGGCCTCGGCCTCGGCGTCGGCCAGCTCGGCGTCGACCTGCTCGGCGGTCTGCGCCTGGGTGATGTTCACGACCAGGGTGTCGGGCTCGATCGCCAGCGTCGTACCAGCCGGCAGCGGCAGGTCGGAGGCGTGGATCTGGGCGCCGACGTCGAGGCCCTCGATGGAGACGGTGACCCCGTCGGGGATGTGGGTCGCCTCGGCCTCGACCAGCACGCTCGGCTGCTCCAGCACGACCAGCGTGTCGCTGACGGCCTCGCCCTCGAGGTGAACGGCGATGTCGACCTGGACCTTCTCACCGCGCCGGACCATGACCAGGTCGACGTGCTCGATGAAGCCCTTGATCGGGTCGCGCTGAACCTGCTTCGGCAGCGCCAGGTGGCTCTCGCCACCGGCGACCTCGATCAGCAGCAGGGCGTTGGCGGTCTTCAGGGCCAGCATGGTGTCGTGACCGGGCAGCGTGATGTGCACCGGGTCACTGCCGTGGCCGTACAGGACGGCGGGAACCTTGTTGTCCCGGCGGATTCGGCGGGCAGCACCCTTGCCGAACTCCGTGCGCGCTTCGGCTTGGATCTTGACCTCGGCCACGAGATGAACTCCTCAAATGCGTTGCGGTGATCAGTTGACTAGGTGGAACTCGGCTGCGGCCTCAGCGGGCGCTTTGTGACCCCGGAGAAGGCGTCAGGCAACGAACCACCGCGTCGATCACGGAGCCGCGCCCAACAGTTCTCGGGGGGGCGTCCCTCGCCGAGGCAACCAAAACAGTCTACCCACCACTCCGCCCAGACGGGAAATCCGTTCCCCCAGGCACTTTGCTCCGGCTCCGCCACCACTCCCCGTGACCCTTTTCCGAACCCTCAAGTGAGCTTCGTCCACACCTGGCGGAGGGCGCGGGCCGCGTCGCCTTCGAGGCCGGCGGCGTCCAGCGTGGCAGCGAGTTCGTCGAACTCGGGTCCCCAGCGCCAGGCGACGCTCCGCAACTGCTCCGGCAGCCCGGGATCCTTGAGCGATCCCGCGTCCGCGCGGACCTGCTGCGCAGTCAACGCCTCCGTGACACCGTGCTTCTCGGCCAACTGGAAGGCCAGCACCGCGAGCGCTGCCTTGCCTTTGTTGTAGAGGGCGTACGACGACTTGGCCGCGCTGGCCGCACCCGGCTCCGCACCGACCACCATCGCGGTGACCGCAGTGCCGGCCCACAGCCCGGCGGCTTGATCAGCTGCAGCGCCGGACAGCATCAGATGTGTCGGACTCGGTCCACCGGTCGGCGGTGGGCCGACCACCCCGGCGTCCACGAACGTCGCCTCCGGTACGGCGGACTGCGCCTCACGCAACGACATCGGGGACAGCGGGTTCGCCTCGATGTACAGGCCGCCGAAGCCCGCCCTGCCGACCTGCTTGGCGATGTCCACCGCGCCTTGGGGAGCGCACGAGCACAGCACCGCGTCGGCCTCACGCACCGCCTCGGCGAACGGCGTACCGATCAGGCCGGCTTCCGCGGCGCGCGCAGCGGAAGCCTCGCTCCGTCCGTCCGGCACCCAGTGCACCTCATGCCCGGCGGCGACCAGTTGGGCCGCGAGCTTCGAGCCCATCGCACCGGGATGGAAGACAGCGATTCGCATGGGCCAGTCCTCTGGGAGAGCGGTCAGTGCCCACCAAGATAGGCCAGTACGGCGAGCACCCGCCGGTGCTGTTCGTCGTTGGTGATCAGCCCGAGCTTCGCCATGATGCTGCCGATGTGCGTCTCGACGGTCCGCTCGGTCAGGAACAGGCGGCGACCGATGCCGACGTTGGTGCACCCCTCGGCCATCAACGCGAGCACCTCGCGCTCACGCGGGGTCAACGGCGCCAGCCGATCGTCGGCGCGCTGGCGCCCGATCAACCGGGCAACCACCTCGGGGTCGAGCGCCGATCCGCCGGACGCGACTCGGTCCAGCGCGTCGAGGAACTGGTCCACCGCGAGCACACGGTCCTTCAGCAGGTAGCCGAAGCGACCTGTCGCGACGAGCTCGACCGAGTGCCGGGTCTCGACGTGTTGGGACAGCAGCACAATGCCCAGCTCGGGGTTCTGCATCCGGAGCCGCCGGGCGGCGCGGGCGCCGTCGTCGGTGTGGTCCGGCGGCATCCGGACGTCGATCACCGCGAGGTCCGGCGTCGTCTCGGCGACTGTGGTCAGCAGGCTGGGTGCGTCCACGGCCAGACCGGCGATCTCGTGCCCGGCGTCGGCCAGCAACCGCGCCAGCCCCTCGCGGAACAACGCCGAGTCCTCCCCGATCACGATCCGCATGGCAGCACCGCCTCAACCGTCGTACCGCTGCCGACCGGACTCCGCAGCTCCAGCGACCCACCCACGGCCGCGACCCGATCGAGCAGCCCACTCAGGCCCGATCCCGGCCGAGGCGCCGCTCCCCCACACCCGTTGTCCTCGATCCTCACCCGCACCTCACCCGTCGACCGCGCCACGTGGACCGCGATCGATGTCGCGTTCGCGTACTTCGCGGCGTTCGTCACCGCCTCCGCCGCGACGAAGTACGCCGTGGTCGCCAACTCCTCGGGCAGATCGGGCGGGATCTGCAGGCGGACCGGGATCGGCAGCGACTGCGTGATCGCGCTCAACGCCGCGTGCAATCCGTCGTCGAGGCTCCCCGGACGCAGCCCGTGCGCGATCTGCCGCAGCTCGGCGACCGCAGTGGTCAGCTCCGCGACGCCCTGATCGAGCAGTCCGTCGACATCGACCGATCCGTCGTCCAGATGGCGCTGCGCGAGCCGCAGGGCCATGCCCAGCGACACCAGCCGCTGCTGTGCCCCGTCGTGCAGATCCCGCTCGAGCCGCCGCCGCTCGGCATCCCCCGCCTGCACGAGCCGGGCCCGGCTCGCCGCGACCTCACGCAACGCACCAGCCAGCTCGGCCCGCAGCCGCGTCACCTCGACCAGGCTGGCTGCCCCAGCCGCCACAGCCTTCAGTACGGCGGGACTGGTCGCATCAGACGCCAGTACGCCGATCTGTGCGCCACCCAGCGTCACCGGAACCAGCTGTGGTCCGCTGACCGGCGTACCGGCCGCATCGACGAAGCCGGACGCACCTGGGACGAGCAAGCCCACCCGTAGCGCCGGATCGCGCAGTGCGGTGCGCAGTGCGGACTCCAGCTCCTCCGGCTGCGCCTGCTCGGTGTGAATCCGCCGCTGCAGGTCCTCGATCGCCAGCAGGGCAGCGCGACGCGGCGGATAGAGCCGCCGGTCCACCGAGCGCTGCAGGCGAGAGCGCAGTGGAGAAAGGACCAACGCACACAGCGCAGTGGCAGCCGCAGCCACCACGGCCGAGTCCCGACCCAGCACGAGCCCAAGCGATACGGCGGCGACGGCATAGGTGCCCAGCAGGACCACCATGACGATCCCGTACGTGACGGTGTCTGCCAGCACCCGGTCGACGTCGTACAGGTCGTGCCGGAGCATCGCCACCGCGACAGACGCCGGGAGGCTCACCAGCGCGATGATGCCGAAGACGGTCGCGACGATGCCGGTGTGTCCGGTGACGACGATCTCGGCTCCGCAGACCACCGGGTAGAGCACAGCGGCCAGTCCGGCGAGTGACAGCCACTTGAGCTGCGCACGCTCCTTGCCGGTCGACCGGCGGGCCCGGATCAGCACCGCGACCGCCGCGGCCAGGCACACGGCAAGGAAGCCGAAGAACACCACGTCGCTGACGATCCGCAGTACTCCGGACAGCGGTTCGTACGGCCGAGGCAGGTCCTGCAGAGGCGGCAGGAAGGGTTCCGCGGCGAAGACACCGAGAACCTGTTGTGCCACACCGAGTAGCAGCAGGGCTGGCGCGACCGGCATCCACCGGCGGCTCACCAGCTGACCGGTCGGGAAGTAGAGCAACAGGCAAGCAACCGCGACCAGCAGCCACCAGCCGCTCTCCTCGAGCCAGGCCACGACCCGACTGTCCAACGGCAGCCGACCGGGATCGTGGACCACGGCGTTGTAGTAGACGTCGCGTGCCGTCAGGAAGACCGTGATCGCACCCATCCAGCCGAGGATCGCCCCGACCGGGTTGACCGGCTCACGCCGGCTGACCGCGAGCCCGAGGACGGCGATCGCGGTCCCGATCGCGGCCAGACCGACGAAGTTCCGGACCGTGTGCGGACCGGTGCGGTACGCGATCAGCAGCCAGATGCTCCCCGCGACCATCGTCAGGACGAGCAGGAAGGTACCGAGCGCGACCCATCGTGGCCACCGCATGTCGTCAGGGTAAGGCCGCAACCCGCCGTCGAGGCTCCGCGCCAGCACGGAGATCCGGCTCCGTGCCCGCTCCGATGTGTCACCGCGCCCGCCCGGCGTTTCCTGAGGGCGTCAGCTCACCACACGGAGGAACACCATGACGACCCGAACCGCACCACCTCCCACCGTTGCCGATCCCGTCGTCCGGCGCCGGGTCGGAATCGTTGCCTTGCTCCTGGCGATCACCGCTCTCGCAGCGGTTCCGGGCGGGCTGCTCTGGCCGGAACCGGCCGCGGGCGGCGACACGTACGCCTACAGCGACATCCAGCCGGTCCGCGATCTGTGGTGGGGCTTGCTGGTGGTTCTCAGCGGTGCACTGGTGATCAACGTGCCCGCTCAGGCGCTGCTGACGACGCTCCTCGTGCGCCGCCGCGGAGCCGCCTGGGCGACCACGGGTGCCGTGGTGATGTGGATCGGCACCGCTCTGTACGCCGTCGGAGGCGCCGGCTGGGCAGCGGCGTACTACTTCGCCACCGCATCCGGCGTCGACGCGAGCGTCATCGAGCGGATCAACGACGACTCCGCCCACCTGTTCGGCGTGATGATCCCCGGCGCCCTACTCGTTGCTCTCGGCACCGTCATCCAGGCGGTCGGCCTCTGGCGCTCCCACGCCGTACCCCGCTGGATTCCGGTGCTGTGGCTGACGATCATCGCGACGTTCGTCGTACCCGGCAACGGCATCGCCGGCCTGCTCACCGCGCTGCCGATGACCGCCGCATCACTCGGAACGGCGTACTACGCATGGCGTCAGGCCTGACCGTCCGGAGGCGGGATGCTACGCCTCGTCGTAGTGGGGTCCGAACCGTTGCCCCGGGCTGCGACCAGGTGCAGCGTGGAAGAACAGCGGATCTCTGGGGAGGGGACTCCAATGAGCGAGAACGCAATGGGGCGCCGCCAGGCGCTGAGGGGTGCAGGCATCGCCGCGGGTGGTGTGGCGATCGCAGGGCTGGCGACTGCCACGCCGGCCATGGCAGACGACAACGGACTGTCCGGCAGCTGGATGTGCCGCCGGCAGGACGACGGCTCGACCGACAAGATCAGGCTGATCCTGAGCTTCGCCGCGGGTGCTGTGATCGTGTCGCACGACATCAGCCCGGCCGGACCGCCGTTCACCGGGACGTGGTCGAAGCACGGCAAGTGGTTCCAGGCGACCTTCTGGACCGGGTTCCCCGGCGAGCAGGGACCGGACTCGGTCGGCCCGACGGTCCGGGTACGGCTCCGCGGATCGGTGTCTCACGGCAAGCTGTCGGCGACGTACCGATTCACCGTGTTCGCGCCGAACAGCGAGACGCAGGTGGTGGAGACCGGCACCGGGAAGCTGACCGGTCGCCGGATCAACGCCTGACGGGGCATGCGGCCTGAGCGTCGGGCGTCCGATTGGCTACGACGTCCGACGGGTCAGGCGCGGCCGTCGAAGAGGCTGGTCACCGAGCCGTCCTCGAAAACCTCGCGGATGGCTCGGCTGATCAGCGGCGCGATCGACAGTTCGGTGAGCTTGTCGAAGCGGCGGTCCTCGGCGATCGGCAGCGTGTTGGTGACGATCACCTCGCTGGCCTGGCAGTTCTTCAGCCGGTCCACCGCCGGGCCGGACAGGATCGCGTGCGTCGCGGCGATCACCACGCCTGCGGCGCCCTCGGCGTACAGCGCGTCGGCGGCCTTGGTGATGGTGCCGGCGGTGTCGATCATGTCGTCAACCAGGATGCAGACCCGGTTCTTGACCTCACCGACGACCCGGTTCGCGACCGTCTCGTTCGGCCGCTCGATGTCGCGGGTCTTGTGGATGAAGGCCAGCGGCGCGTTGTTCAGCCGGGCCGACCACTGCTCGGCCACCTTGATCCGGCCGGCGTCCGGCGACACCACGGCCAGCTGCTGGTCGCCGTACTTGGTCCGGACGTACTCGCTCAGGATCGGCAGCGCCATCAGATGGTCCACCGGGCCGTCGAAGAAGCCCTGGATCTGCGAGGTGTGCAGGTCGACGCAGATCAGCCGGTCCGCGCCGGCGGTCCTGAACAGGTCGGCCATCAGCCGGGCCGAGATCGGTTCGCGGCCGCGGTGCTTCTTGTCCTGCCGGGCGTACCCGTAGAACGGCAGCACCACGGTGATCCGCTTGGCCGACGCCCGCTTCAGCGCGTCGACCATGATCAGCTGCTCCATGATCCACTCGTTGATCGGCGAGGTGTGGCTCTGGATCACGAACGCGTCGCTGCCCCGGACCGACTCCTCGAACCGGACGTAGATCTCGCCGTTGGCGAAGTCGTACGCCGCGGTCGGGACCAGGCCGGTGCCGAGCTGCTCGACGACCTCCTCGGCCAGACCGGGATGGGCCCGGCCGGAGAACACCATCAGGTTCTTCTCGGTGGTTCGCTTCATCCCGCTCATGGCCCGGCCTCCCGTTACTTCTTCTCGCCAGTGTCGCTCAGCGCCGCGTGATCCGCCGGTGCCTGTCCGGCATCGGCCGACAGCGCTTCTTCGGCCGCCTTCGCCGTCTTGGTGCCGGCCCGCTTACGCGCGACCCAGCCCTTGATGTTGCGCTGCCGTCCGCGCGCGACCGCGATCTCGCCCGGGCCGACGTCCTCGGTCAGCGCCGTACCGGCGGCCAGGTACGCGCCGTCGGCGATGGTCCGCGGCGCGACCAGCACCGAGTTGCTGCCGATGAACGAGTGCTTGCCGACGTGCGTCGGGTGCTTCGCCACGCCGTCGTAGTTGGCGAAGATCGTGCCGGCGCCGATGTTCGCGCCCTCACCGATCGTCGCGTCTCCGGCGTACGACAGGTGCGGCACCTTGGCGCCGTCGCCGATGGTGCTGTTCTTGGTCTCGACGAACGTACCGATCTTGGCCTTCACACCCAGCCTGGTGCCGGGGCGGAGGTAGGCGAACGGTCCGACGTTCGCGCCGTCGCCGATCACCGAGCTCGACCCGTGCGCGCGGATGATCGTGGCGCCGGCACCGATCTGTACGTCGGTCAGCGTCGTGTCCGGGCCGATCGTCGTACCGGACCCGACCGTGGTCGCGCCGTGCAGCTGCGTGTTCGGCAGCAGGGTGGCGTCGCGCTCGATCCGGACCGTCTGGTCGA
Source organism: Kribbella sp. NPDC049227 (assembly GCF_043197265.1). Lineage (NCBI taxonomy): Bacteria > Bacillati > Actinomycetota > Actinomycetes > Propionibacteriales > Kribbellaceae > Kribbella > Kribbella sp. NPDC049227. The sequence goes on from NZ_JBICST010000001.1 coordinate 296,208, forward strand.
CCCAGGTGGTGTTCGGGTCGACGACCGTCACGCCGGCGCGCATCAGCTTGTCGAGGTTCCGGCGGTTGAGCTCGGCCCGCAGCGTGGCCAGCTGGACGCGGTCGTTCACGCCCTCGGTCTGCATCGCGTCGTCGGTCGCGTACGCGCCGACCCGCTTGCCGTCACTCTTCGCGATGGCCAGGACGTCGGTCAGGTACAGCTCGCCCTGCGCGTTGTCGGTGGTCAGCCAGCTCAGCCCATCACGCAGCGTGGCCGCGTCGAAGGCGTAGATGCCGGCGTTGATCTCGTCGATCTGCCGCTGCTGGGGCGTCGCGTCCTTGTGCTCGACGATCCCGGCGACGGTGCCGTCGTCTCCCGGGATGATCCGCCCGTACCCGGTCGGGTCCGGCACCCGCGCGGTCAGCACGGTGATCGCGTTCCCCTGCCTGTCGTGCTCGGCGATCAGCTCCTGGAGCGTCTCCGCCTCCAGCAGCGGTACGTCGCCTGACGTGACGACGACCGAGCCGTCGAAGTCGGCCGGTACGGCGGTCAGCCCGGCGCGAACCGCGTCACCGGTGCCGAGCTGCTGCTCCTGGACGGCGGTCCGGGCTCCGGGGTCGATCTCCTGGAGATGAGCCTCGACCAGCTCCCGGCCGCTCCCGACCACGACCACCAGGTGTTCGGGGTCGAGTGCACGGGCGGTGACCACCGCGTGCCCGACGAGACTGCGCCCGCCGATCTCGTGCAACACCTTCGGGATCGCCGATTTCATCCTGGTTCCCAGACCGGCGGCCATGATGACGACCGCCGCGGGACGTTGGGAAGTCACGCGGTCTTCTCCTCGAGTTCCCTGCGAGTTTCTGGAACAAGTATCGGCACGGACACTCGAAACTGTGCCCGCGCAAGCGTACTTGCTCCTCAGACCGGATCCCGCACGGCCTCCGCGCGGCCGTGCGGGATCACGTGACTCGTCTCACGGCATGGTCAGCGGGCGAAGGCGGTGAAGGCCGAGAACGGAGCGTCCGGAGTGGCGCTGGTGAGGCCGGCCGTCCACAGCCGCCCGTTGGCGGCGGCGGCTCCGGTCAGGGTGCCGTACGCGGCGCCCGGGCTCGGTGCTTCGACGAACTTCGAACCGCGGTACTCCAGCACGTAGGGCTTCGCGAAGATGCTGTTGCCGGATTCCTCGAATCGCTCCCCCACCGCGACCGGGCGGTTGTCACGCAGTGCGACGTCGTACAGCTGTGACCATCCGGTCGGGGCCGGCACCCGGGTCCAGGAGACGCCGTCGTAGTGCAGGACCAACGGACGGTCCTGGGCGACATGCTCCACGCCGACGAGCCAGATGTTCTTCGGCCCGGCCACCGCGATGCCGGTGGGGATCTGGGAGCCATCGGCCGGTACGTCGTCCACCAGCGTCCACCGCTTGCCGTCGAAGTGCGCCAGTCCGCCGTTCAGCCCGAGCCAGGCGTCCTTCGCGGAGACGATGGCGAGGGTGTTGCCGTTGATGGATCCCTCAAGTCCTGTCGTCAGCGGCTGCCACGATCCGCCGGAGTACCGGTAGACGACCGCGTGCTCCTTCCCATCGACGTTGGCCCAGCCCGTCGCCCAGACGGCGCCGTTCGGACCGATGGCGACGCTGCCGAACGACCCGGTCGGCACGGGCGGTCCCGGTACGACGCGCCAGCGGGTGCCGTTCCAGTGCATGACCAGCGGCTTGGGGGTCGCGGGATCGGCACGGTCCTCGCCGACCGCCCAGACGTTCTTGGCGCCGGCCACTGCCACGCTCTGAAGCGTCGCGTTCGTGCGCACCGGCTGTGCGGTGGCCTTCCAGCGCTTGCCGTCCCAGCGCAGCGCGAGCGGCCGCCGGTCCTGGAACCCGTCGATCTGGTCACCACCCACCGCCCAGGTCTCCCCCGCCCGGCTGTCGATGTCGTCAAGGTTCGCCGGCTGCCGCCCGGTCGGAGTCACCGTCCACTGCAACGCCGCCTGCGCGGCGACCGGCTGTGCTTGGGCGGCGATCGAGCTGCCTGTGAACACGCACGCAACGACCCCGAGAACCGCCACAAGCCTGCGCGTCCCCCGATTGTTCTCCCGCACCAGAAGGCCTCCACCTCATGTCCCGTCCCACGCGAATCGCAGGCACCAACCCTCTAGACGCGATCACCGCCACATCCGTTACACCTGATCCATCGGTGGTCTCTGGTCTGCTGCGAGGTACTCGACTGACCCTCGTAGGGGAGGATGGGGTGGTATGGAGCGGGTTGGGCAGCCGGGGGACGGCGATGAGCGGGGGATCTTGCTGGGGTGGTTGGGGTTTCATCGGGATGCGTTGCGGGCCAAGTGTGACGGGCTGGACGCACAGCAGCTGGTGACGCGGGCGGTGGTGCCGTCGGCGTTGTCGTTGCTCGGAATCGTTCGGCACATGGCGGAGATGGAGCGGGCGTACGGCGTCTGGGCGCTCGGCCCGAAGGCGGAGCTGGAGTGGGTCTGGGGGCAGTACACGGACGACGGCTCCGAGTGGGACTTCGACGTCGACGCCTCGATGGTGGACGCGTCGATGGCTGCCTGGGAACGCGAACGCACGGCCCACGACGAACTCATCGCGCGGCACACTTCACTCGACGACATCGGACCCGCGAGCGGCATGAGCCTGCGCTGGAACCTGCAGAAACTGGTCGGCGAGTACGCCCGCCACAACGGCCACGCCGACCTGATCCGCGAAGCACTCGACGGCAGAACCGGCGAATGAGCAGGAGCGAAGCATGGGACTCACTCTCGGAGCAATCGTTCTCAACGTGAACGACATCGGCCCCGCGGCCGAGTTCTGGCGCCAGGCCCTCGGGTACGGCGCCGCACCTGGCAACCCCGACTTCCTAGTCCCGCCAGGCGGCCGCCCTACCGAACTCCATCTCGACGAGACTGACCGCACCCACCTGGACCTCTGGGTCGACCGCAGCACCTCCACCGTCGAGGCCGAGATCGACCGCCTGATCGCCCTCGGCGCCCGCCGCGTCGAGGACTGGACCTACCCACCGAACGCGGACTTCGTCGTACTGGCCGCCCCCGACGGCACCATCTTCTGCGTCATCGGCTGAACGGTCCCACCCGCGGGATTGCCCTGGTGCTGAACGCGTTCCGGCTCCCGAGCACGTCCCTGCAGGTCACGCTCTGGAACTGTCGGCGGCGGGTGTGATGCTGTCCACGTTCGATCGGCGAAAGGGGACACAGGTGTCCGGCAGTGACGTTCCTCGTCTGACGCATGTCCGCGCGAACGTGCGCGATCTGCCCAGCGCGATCACGTGGTACGAGGATTTGCTCGGCGTCCAGGCCCAAGGGCATTGGCCACCCGACGCCCCGACGTACGCCCACTTCACTCTCGGCCCCACGCAGTTCGCCCTCGGCCGGTACGACCCGGCACCGGCCGTAGGTGCCCGCTTCAACTTCGAGGTCGACGACGTCGACGCCTGGTGGGAACGCACGAGCCCGGACACCGACGTACTCGAACCCCTGCAGAACACCCCCTACGGCACCCGCAAGTTCACCATCAAAGACCCCGACGGCAACGAACTCGGCTTCGTCCAGGCCAAGCCGGGTTGACCGCACATCAAGCGAACGACCGCTCCGCGAAGCTGAGCCCACCACGCTCCACCGCCGTGAGGATCTGCTGACCGACGTGCTGGGGCGGCATGCGCAAGTATTGCGTGTACCCCGCGGCGCGGAGGCGGAGGTCGAAGTTGTGGCCCTCGAGGTGCCACAGCGGAGCCGGGTCGCGGTCGGGTGACGCGAGGCGGTGGAGCGCGTCGATCTCCAGCAACTCGTGCAGCGGCCCGAGTTCGCCGGACACGTCCCACGCGCGGTCGAACACCAGCGTGGCCGGAGCGATCCAGAAGCTGAAGTGCCGCTGCCCGTACGCCGGGTCCACCCAGCGCACGATGTAGTCGAGGTCGAGCAGCACCCGGGCCGGCGGGAGCGCGCCGTCCTCGTGTTCACCGATGCTCAGGGCGTGGACGCGGCAGTCGTGCCAGCCCATCACCTCGAAGTCCGCGTCCGTCCACGTCGCTTTCGCCAGCCCCGATGCTGCATGCACCGGCTCAGTATTCACGGGACGCGGTTGTCGATTGCGAGGGGTGGCGGGGGTCATCGTGGTGACAGAGTTGTCCTGCAGGCGACGGAAGGTGGGCTGATGGCGCGGAAGCGGTGACGGCGTACGACGCCGCCCTCGCAGCCTGCGGCAACGCGGCTGAACGGGACCATCTGACGCACCGACGAGCGACGCTCCGGCCTGAGGTTTGGCATGCTCGGTGACATGGGTGACGGGGCGCTGGTCGATGTCGGGGACGTCACGTTGTTCGTGCGGGAGCTCGGCGTGCGTGGCGACAAGCCGTCGTTGGTGGTGATGCACGGCGGGCCGGATGTCGGGCACGGCTACCTGGTGCCCGGGTTCGAACCGCTGGCTCGCGACCATCACGTCGTACTGTTCGACTTCCGTGGTTGCGGCCGGAGCACCCGGGGCCTTCCCGACGAGGACCTTCAACCGGAGTACGTCGTACAGGACACGCATCGGCTGATCGACAAGCTCGGCCTCGGGCAGGTGGACCTGCTGGGGTTCTCCACCGGTGGCAGGGCGGCGATGCGGTTCGTGGACAAGCATCCTGAGCAGGTACGGCGGCTTGTCCTCGCGTCGACTACGGCGTACACCGATGCGGAGCAGTACCTGGCGGGCTGGGAGGAATACCAACGGCGCCAGCGAGCGGAGGACGCCGCCGGCGGGAAGCTGCGGAACTCCACCGTCTTCGTTTGGGACCTCGACCTCGCGCCGGCGTACCTGGAACTGCTGGAAAGCCTAGGTTCCGACACCGGCGACTGGAGCGAGGAACGCGCCATCAGCGGCGACATGCACCCGTGGTGCCCCGGCGACCCCGAACGCATCCTCCGCGACTCCGGCAAGCCCATCCTCATCCTCCACGGCGAACAAGACATGGGCTTCCCCGTCCAACTCGCCCGCCGCCTCCACACCGCCCTCCCCACCAGCCACCTGGCCGTCATCCCCAACACCGCCCACATGTGCCACTTCGAAAACCCAACCACCTGGTCCAACCACATCCGCAAGTTCCTCCAGTCCCCCTGAGCAGCCCGGCATACTTGCCGCCATGGTGAACAAGGTCAGTGGTTGGGTCTGGCCCGCCAACGTCCGCATGGCGCTGGAGTACATCTCGGCGTGCGTCGACTACCGGTTCGACGACCTCGACTGGATGGCCGTCGAGACCGCTCTCCCCCAAACCAGCTGGGACCCTCCCGAACGCTGGTACGACTACCCCATCGTCGGCACCCAGACGCTCACCGTCCTCCTGGCCTGCGACTCCCCCGGAGACCCGGTCGGCATCACCGTCCAAGGAGACCTCGACCCAGTCCAAGTCGCCACGATCGAAACCACCATTGCCATCCTCGCCGACATCGTCCCCGCCGACAGCTGAGGCCGGTCAGCGGCTGAGTTGGTGCAGCCAGGGGTGGTTGTCGTCGATACGACGGATCATGTCCCGGAGCCACAGCTGCTTGTCCTCACTGAGCAGCGGCCAGGCGCACGCCAGATCGCGCTCATCCTTCGTACGCCGCTTTCGGGCCTTGAACAGCAGAACGATCTCGGGGTTGAGGTACCGAATGCCATCGCCCGCAATCCACGTGACCTCGTCGAGCGGCGCAACGTGATCAGCGATGAACTTGTTCGTCCACAGACCGTCGCGATCCGGCGTCAACGGCAGGTCGATCACCCAGGGCGCATCACCGTGCTCGCGAACCCAGATCTGACTCGCCGGATGAAACACCTCCGGATGCCGATCAGTCAGCGGCCGCATGTCCTCCCCGGCAAGACACCACAGATGCCACCGGTCCCCGACATGCGCCCGAAGCGCAGGCACATCAGAAGCAAAGATCGAGACATCCACATCGTCATGCCGGCGGGCGACTCCGGTGAACGCATCTACAGCCCACCCACCGACCACCCACCACGGCCGCCCGAACCCCTCCATGAACCCGGCAACCCCCGCCAGATCCATCGCCTCCCAGCGCCCATAAAGCCGAGCCCAGTACGCCGCCTCAGCCAACTCTTCCACCGTCGGCCACTCGGGCTGCTGGCTCATCCAGCCGTTCACAGAGTTCGGCGTACGACGACGTTGCGTTTCGCCTGGGTGCGTTCCTCGCCGTACACCGTGAACCCAGCAGCGAGAAAGGTGCTCAGCATCCCGCGCCCAGGATCCCCAGGCAGGGTCTTCACCGGATAAGCCTCCACCATCCGCGCGCCCGAACTGCGAGCGTATTCGACGGCCGCCTCGACCATCGGCAGCGTCGTACCACGCCCGCGATACCCACTCTTCACGAACAGGCAGTTGATCGCCCAGATCGACTCATCGTCCGGCTCGTCGATCGGCAACGCCCGCGAGTGGACGATCGCGTAGTACTCCGTCCGCGGCGCAACCGCACACCAAGCAGCCGGCCGCTCATCGACGTACCCGATCAGCCCCACCGGCTCCCCCGCCCGCACAAACCCTTCCATGGCAGCCCGATTCTCCGCACCGCCATTCACCGCAACCACCGAACTCGGCAACCGCCGAGACATACACCAACACCCCCGCGTCCCCCCACTAGGCCCAAACACCTCAACCAGGTCCCCCCACCGCCCCTGATCAACCGCCCGAACCCTCACACCCATCCCCGCATTCAACCACCACCCACCGACCACAACCTCGCCCTCCAGACGACGCAGGTGCACGCGAGTACGCCGATCACCGGAAACTATGCGTCGCTGGGAGCCCCTTTGTTTCCGAGGAACGCAACGGTCACCGATCCGGCGTCGAGCACGGTCTACCGCGCTACCTGCGTTGTCCGACGCTGAGCGTGGAGCTAGCGTCGGTGGCTTGCCGTCTGGTCGAGGCATGCCTGCCGCACGATTCGGGCTAGTTCATCGTCGGTCCTGCTCCAGGGCTCGCCGGCCTCATCGTCGATCCCGTACAGCTCGCCCAGTGGCTGTCTGAAGGCCTCGCATTCCTCACCGGCGCGGTATAGGACATCGACGACCTGGTTGACGACCCAGGCCCACCGTGTGCGTCCACTGAGATGCTGGTTGGCGATGTGGTCGAAGGCCACCCGTACGGCGGCGTCCTTCGAGGACAGCGGACGAACTCCGGTCTCCGCCAGAGCGGCCGGGAGAACGTCTCGGACCTCGCGAGTGTCGCGTCCGCTGAGGCCTGCGAGTTCCGCTAGCGCGGCACCGTCATAGCCCTGGACGAGCCAGTTGGCAGCCCACATTGGAACGGACTCCGCACGCAGGTCGTCCAGGGCCAGCCACGCGGCCACCAACTCAGGTGTCGGCGTCGCCCCATCCCGCACGAACTCCTGTGACATGCGCCCATTGTGCGGACCTTCATGCGTAGCCGCACGGGATTTGTCCTCGTCGGCTTCCCGCGCAACAGTCGTTCGCCAGGCGAACTCCGACGGTCGGGAGCGCGGATCGCGGCATGAGTCTGCCTCTAGCATTCCGGGGTGACCAAGTCCGAACTGGACCTTCTCTCAGACGACTACGAGAGCGCGGAGATGCAGTTCCTCAGGGCTGTCCGCGACAACGCGGATCGCGCGCAGCTCGCCGTGAAGGCAAGGGCCGTCGCCACCGCCGCCGACGGGTTCAATGCTGAGGCCTATCGACGCTTCCATAGCGGCGTGGAGGACGCCTGGATGTCCCTCGATCAGTTGACCGAGCGGACAGAGGTCCTGGCCGAGCTGTGGCAGGACATCGCAAGTGCCTACGAGACGTAGCGTTCAGGGTCAAATCCGTGCGCGGATGGTTCCAGCGCGGGCGTGGGTCCTGACGATCCATCGGGGTGCGACCCCACGGTGTATTCGCAGGCGGGCGACGCAGGAGCGCGCGTACCTCCGCGCGGGGCTGAACCACAGTCCGTCGTCGTACAAGAAACCCGCAGGTCAGGCATACGGGATGGTTGCTCCCTCGCCAGGGTTCGATCCTAGGGGGCCTGCCGCGAGGCCGGTTCGCGTTCAGTGGCGGGATTGCCGGGGTCGGCGTCAGGTGGAGGGCGCGGTACGCCGCGCACCCGGCATGGAGGTGGGTCACCGTTGCAGGAGTAGGGGCTCGAGGTCTGGGAGGCGGGTGAATAGGTCGGGGAGGCCGCGTAGGCCGTTGCGGACGGACTCGTGTGAGAGTGCGAGGTCGGGGCCGGTGCTTGCCTCGACGCCGGCGAGGCAGCGGAGGATGTTCCATCTTGTGTGCCCCAGCCAGCCGCCGATCATGAACACGAACCAGCTTGGACCCGACGGCGGCAGCGCTCCGCCACCGGCGACGTAGCCGTCGAGGACTGAGCGGAAGATGGTCGGCTCGATGGTGTCGAAGCCGGGTCCCTTCGAGAGGCTCAGCGCGGTCGAGCCGAGCTCACCGGCCAGGTCGAGCATCCCCGAGAGCTCCCAGTCGAGCACTACCGGCCGACCGTCTCGAGCCAGCAGGTTCCACGGTTGGATGTCCTTGTGGGTCAGTACAACGGGGCCTGGCCGTTCGCAGGTGTCGACGAAGTGGGCAATCGCGAGGAACGTCTCGACGTGGGAGGCGAGTTCGTCGGCCCACGGCTGTTCGGTCGCCGCCGCCCGCTTGGCGAGCTCGGGCCAGTCCCGTGACGCCGGGTCCTCGGGCGACACGTCCGTCCACTCGACGTCCAGCGCGTGGATGCGCGCGAGGATCTCACCGATCTCGAACGCGTACGCCGCCGACACCGGTGCTTCGGGCACCTTCTCTCCGTCCACCCACCGGTGGACGAGCGTGTCGTGGCTGACCGAGATCGGCTCAGGCATCGGTACGCCGGCAGCGAAGGCCGCCCGCTCGAACCTGAACACGTCCTCGACGCGGTAGGTCCAGCGGCGGTCGACGAGGTTCAGCTCCTTCACCGCGAACGAGCCCTGGTCGGTGTCGAGCCGGTACATCCGGTTGGCGAACCCGCCGTGGACCCGGATCATCGGTCGGATCGGCGTACCGAGATGCGAAAGATCCACCCCACGCACTCTAGGACTCGCAGTTCATCGACGCACCGGAATTCCCCGGGTGCACGGGCCGAGTACGACCCTGTGAGCAAAACCCCGGCTCAGAGTGCAGTGCCTTCCGCCATACTCCGACGCGACTCCATAGTCCCCGCTACGAGGGAGTGCCTAGAGCCAGGGCGGGTCGTATCGGCCCACATAGGCGCGTGCGCGTTCTGTCGGATCTGCCCAGTACTGGTGTGGTTGTCGATGCACGTGCTCTTCACAGAACTCCCGAAGGTCACTTCTGATCGTCTCCACCTGACGGACGGGGAGACCCTCGAAGTCGCTGTTGACCCGCAGGAGTTCGGACTCAGGGTTCCAACCCGACGCATCGAACGCCCACGTGCCCCACCTCGCGTACGTGTGAAGCGGATGCTCGAAGTCACCCAAGTACACCGCCGCCAAGGCGATCCCCTTGTCGGGATAGAAATCCCTGCACGTCCAGGCCAGCACATGGCATGCCCCACTCGAGAAGAAGGCCCGATCCGTTCGCTCCCAAGAGACCCGTTGATCTGACCGCTCGATCGCGGTACGCCGGAACACCCCAGACGCTGTCACTGCCACAGGGCGATGCTAGCGACGCGGTCCCCATCCGCGACGAGGCTCCAAGCACCCCCGATGCCTTCCCGTCTGCCGACCAAAGTCCCGGCCGAATCGGACCCGTCATCCCGGAGTCGTGAGGCCCCCACCGGAGGCAAATGCTCTCGGCTCGCCACCTCGCCGCTGCGGTTGATGAGACCACCCCCGCGGTCACCGCAGAGTCCGACGACGCCTCTGACTTAGTCGCTTGTCACCAGAACGGTCTCTGCATGGCAGAACCCCTAGGTCAGAGGCGCTCTGACCTGGGGGTTCTTGTTGCTCCCCCGCCAGGTTTCGATCCTGGTCTTCGAGATTCAAAGTCTCGCGGGCTGCCGATTACCCCACGGGGGATCGTGGTCGCCGGGACAGTTTGCCATGGAGTGGGGTGGACGACACGCTGAGGGGTTCCTTACCTACGGGTCCGTAGGTTACGGTAGCGTAGGTAAGCTGTCCTCCATCCGAGGGATCGAACACATGACTCCACCCGCCGTTGCCGCACCGGAGGCGCCCACCCGCGCCCAGCAGGCCGACGATTTCGACGTCGACACCGGAACGCTCGGGGGTGAGCAGAAGCGACCCTGGGAACAGGTTGCGCTGGCGTTGTTCATCGGCATCCCGTTCCTGGCCGTGCTGGCCGCCGTACCGATCGCCTGGGGCGGGTTCCTGGGCTGGCGCGACGTGGTCCTGGCGGTGGTCTTCTACACAGTGGCCGGCCACGGCATCTCGATCGGTTTCCACCGGCTGTTCACGCACAAGTCGTTCAAGCCGAACCGCCCGATGAAGTACGCGCTCGCCATCGCCGGCTCGCTGGCGATCGAGGGCCCGGTGGTCCGCTGGGTGGCCGACCACCGCAAGCACCACAAGTTCTCCGACCGTGACGGCGACCCGCACAGCCCGTGGAAGTACGGCAACAGCGTGCGCGCACTCACCAAGGGCTTCATGCACGCCCATGTCGGCTGGCTGTTCGACACCGAGCAGACCCCGCAGCGGCAGTACGCGCCGGATCTGCTGAAGGACAAGGACATCGTCAAGGTGTCGCGCCTCTTCCCGCTGATGGTCGCGGTCTCGCTGCTCGCGCCGGCCGTCATCGGCGGTCTGTGGTCCTGGTCGATCGAGGGCGCGCTGACCGCGTTCTTCTGGGCCAGCCTGGTCCGGATCGCGCTGCTGCACCACGTCACCTGGTCGATCAACTCGATCTGCCACACGATCGGCGACCGGCCGTTCAAGAGCCGGGACAAGTCCGGCAACGTGTGGTGGCTGGCGATCCTGAGCCAGGGCGAGTCGTGGCACAACCTGCACCACTCGGACCCGACCTGCGCGCGGCACGGCGTACTGAAGGGCCAACTCGACACATCGGCGCGCTGCATCTGGTTCTTCGAGAAGATGGGCTGGGTCAGCGACGTCCGCTGGCCGGTGCGCGAGCGCCTGGAAGCCCGCCGTGTCGACGCCGACGCCAAGACCCCGCTGAAAGCGGCTGCCTGAGGCACCACCGGTAAATCTCCCGCTGGCAACACCGAAGTACGGCATGATGCTGACGTGATCTCGACGTGACGGAACCCAAACCGCGGCGGTCCGGCCGGATCCGGATGACGAGTGCCGAGCGTCGCGAACAACTCATCACCATCGCCCGTGGCCTGTTCGCCCAGAAGGGGTACGAGGCGACGTCGGTCGAGGAGATCGCGGCCCGCGCCGAGGTCTCCAAGCCCGTCGTCTACGAACACTTCGGCGGCAAGGAAGGCCTGTACGCCGTGGTCGTGGACCGCGAGGTACGGGCGCTGCTCGACGGTGTCACCCAGTCGCTGACGGCAGGCCGCGCGCACGAGCTGGTCGAGCAGGCCGCGCTCGCGCTGCTCGACTACATCGAGAACAACTCCGACGGCTTCCGCATCCTGGTCCGCGATTCGCCGGTCGGGTCGTCCACCGGTTCGTTCATCTCGATCCTCAGCGACGTCGCGACCAGGGTCGAGCACATCCTGGCCGAGGAGTTCAAGCGCCGCGGCCTGGACCCGAAGAACGCCCCGATGTACGCCCAGATGCTGGTCGGCATGGTCGCGCTCACCGGCCAGTGGTGGCTCGACGCCCGCCGCCCGAAGAAGCCGGACGTCGCCGCCCACCTGGTCAACCTCGCCTGGAACGGCCTGTCCGGCCTCGAAGCCAAGCCGACCCTGTCGACCCGCCCGCACAAGTAACCCTCCCGGCCCAAGCGCATTCGAGGGGAGATCCCCTCGAATGGTGGGTTCTCTGCTCGTATAGGAGGGGAGAAGGCACAACCCCCGGGGTTATCCCCTCGTGTTGGCAGGGGGCGGCGCCGAGGGGGGCTCAGTCTGCGGCGGTACGGCGACATCCGCCCGTGGCATGATCTCCGGGCGAGGGCGGCGCCGTACCCTGGCCCGCATGACGGGGATCCTGACCGCGCGGCCCGTGCCTGCCCGCAGCAAGGCGTTCGACCTGCTGCTGACCGGCAGCCTGTGCATGGTCTTCGGACTGCTGTCGATCGCGCAGTCCGGGTTCGAAGGCATCCTCGGCTTCGGCATGCTCGTGCCGCTGATCTGGCGCCGCACTCATCCCGAGCTCGTCTTCTTCGGCGTCTCCGCGGTTGCCTCGGTGCAGTGGCTGTTCGGCGCCCAGCTGATGCCGGCCAACGTCGGCCTGCTCGTCGCCCTCTACACGATCTCGGTGTACGGCGAGGTCCGCTACAGCCGGATCGCGCTCGGAATCGGCGGCCTCGGCGTCCTGATGGCGACGTCGCGGTACTGGACGAACTCCGACTGGCGCCAGCAGGTGACCATGATGGTTGCCCTCGGCGCGCTGGTCTTCGGCGTCTGGGCGTTCGGCGAACGGCGCCGTACCCGCGGCCTGTACGTCGCCCAGCTCGAGGAACGCGCGGAGCAGTTGGAACGCGACCGCGACCGTGAGGCCAAGCTGGCCGTGTCCAACGAGCGGACCCGGATCGCGCGCGAGATCCACGACGTGGTCGCGCACGGTCTGTCGATCATGATCGTCCAGGCCGACGGCGGACTGTACGCCGCGGACAAGTCACCGGAACAGGCGAAGAAGGCACTGGCCACGATCGGCGACACCGGACGGGCGAGTCTGACCGAGATGCGCAAGATGCTCGGCCTGCTCAAGCAGGACGAGCAGCCCGAGCTCGACCCGAACCAGCCCCGCCCGCAACCGGGAGTCTCGTCCCTGCCCGAGCTGATCGACAACGTCCGCGACGCCGGGCTCACCGTCGACTACCAGGTGACCGGCGAACCGCGCGACCTGGAGGCGTTGCTGGGGCTGACGGCGTACCGGATCGTGCAGGAGGGCCTGACCAACACGCTGAAACACGCCGGGCCGGGAGCGCGGACCTCCGTCCTGCTGGACTTCGGGCGCGAGATGCTGACCGTGGTGGTCACCGACGACGGCCGGGGTGCCGGGGTCGCGCCGAGCGCGGACCCGGGGCACGGTCTGGTCGGGATGCGGCAGCGCGCCTCGATCTCGGGCGGTACGGTGAGCGCCGGACCGAAGGCGGGCGGCGGTTACGAGGTGATCGCAAAACTCCCGTACCACCTTCCCATTGGAGGCGACCAGTGAGCGAGCGCAGCGAGTGAACAAGAGGTACAGCACTCTTATCGGTCACGCCGGAACCGAGCGAAGCGAGGTGGAGGTGTGATCGATGACGTGATCAGGGTCTTCCTCGTGGACGACCAGGAGCTCGTCAGGGCCGGGTTCACCATGCTGGTGGACTCGCAGCCGGACATGCGGGTGGTCGGCCAGGCCGGCGACGGCGGCGAGGCGGTGGAGAAGATCCAGGTGACCGCGTGCGACGTCGTACTCATGGACGTCCGGATGCCCCGCCTGGACGGCGTGGAGGCCACCCAGCGGCTCCAGTCGTTGCCGCAGGCACCGAAGGTGATCGTGCTGACCACGTTCGACCTGGACGAGTACGCGTTCGCCGCGATCAAGGCCGGCGCGGCCGGCTTCCTGCTCAAGAACACGCCGCCGGCCGACCTGCTGTCGGCGATCCGCCAGGTGTACTCCGGTGACGCCGTGGTCTCCCCCAGTACGACGAAGCGGCTGCTGGAGCACTTCGCCGGCGCGCTGCCCGACGCCGGGACCGAACGGCCGGATCTGGCCGAGCTGACCGCCCGGGAACGCGAGGTCCTGCTCGAGGTCGCCCGCGGCCTGTCGAACACCGAGATCGCCCAGCTGTTCACGTTGTCCGAGGCAACGGTCAAGACCCATATCGGCCGGATCCTGGCCAAGACCGGGCTGCGTGACCGTGTCGCCCTGGTGGTGCTGGGCTACGAGACGGGACTGGTCCGGCCGACCAAGTAATACCCAGGTAGTACTCCGACTCCAGTCTGCGGTCCGACGAGATGCGGCGGCGGAATCACTAACTTCTTGACCAACGTCAGGTTCGGTTGAATCAAGGAGTGACATGAGTTTGCAGACCGGTGAGCTTGCGGTCGGGCGGTTGCCGCAGGACGGGACGCCACGGACCGCGATCCGGGCGCACGAGTTGCGCAAGGTGTACGGACAGGGCGACACCGCGGTCGCCGCGCTCGACGGCGTGTCGGTCGACTTCGGCGTCGGCCGGTTCACCGCGATCATGGGTCCGTCCGGCTCGGGCAAGTCGACGTTGATGCACTGCCTGGCCGGCCTCGACACCCCGACCAGCGGCCAGGTCCTGCTCGGCGAGACCGAGCTGACCCAGCTGCCGGACGCCGAGCTGACCAGGATCCGGCGGGACCGGGTCGGCTTCGTGTTCCAGTCGTTCAACCTGCTGCCGATGCTGTCGGCGAAGGACAATATCCTGCTGCCGCTCGAGTTGGGCAACCGCAAGCCCGACCAGCAGTGGCTCACCACGCTGGTCGACGTACTCGGACTGCAGGACCGGCTCACCCACCGCCCGTCGGAGCTGTCCGGCGGCCAGCAGCAGCGCGTCGCTGTCGCTCGCGCGCTGGTCGGGCGGCCGGAGGTCGTGTTCGCCGATGAGCCGACCGGCAACCTCGACTCGCGGTCCGGCGCCGAGGTGCTCGGGTTCCTGCGCCGCTCGGTCCGCGAGTTCGGCCAGACCGTGGTGATGGTCACCCACGACCCGCTCGCCGCGTCGTACGCCGACCGCGTCGTGATGCTTGCCGACGGCAAGCTCGCGGGCGAGCTGCACAACCCGAAGCCGGAGACCGTGCTGGACGCGCTGCGGCAGCTGGGGGCCTGACGTGCGACGTTCGATTCTCTCCTCGCTGCGCGCCCACCTGGGCCGCCTGGTCGCCGCCTGCCTGGCGATCGTGCTGGGGGTCGGTTTCGGCACCCTGGCGATGACCGCGCACGGGTCGGCGTCGCACGGCGTCGACACGACGATCGGAGCGCAGTACCGCGGCGTCGACGCCCTGGTCTACCCGGAGAACGCCGAGATCACCGCGGCGGACGTCGCGAAGGTCCAGAAGGTGCCGCAGGCCGCGTCGGTGGTGACCATGACGACGGCCTACCTCGAGGCGTCGTACCCCGGGCTGGTCCGGGACGAGGCCCTCGAGGTCGACGCGCTGTACGACACCACCAAGATCGCCGGGCCAGGTACGTCGTCCGGCCGGTTGCCGACCGCAACGAACGAGATCGCGCTCCCGGCCAAGCCGGCGGAGAAGCACAAGGTCTCGGTCGGCCAGAAGCTCCGGCTCAACTCGTGGAACAACAAGTCGTGGGACGTCACCGTGGTCGGCCTGCTGGACGACTCGAACTCGGTCGGCCAGGCGCATGCCGTCGCCACCCCGGCGGCGGTGAAGATCTTCGAGCCGGACGGCTTCACTCGAGCGGTCGCGATCGCGGCGAAGCCTGGCGTGGACCAGGAGGCGCTCGCCGCGGCCGTCCGCAACGTCGTCCCGCAGGATCTGAAGGTCTACACCGGCGAGGAGTGGATCGACCACCAGGTGAAGGGCTTCACGAACGGCATCGATGTCCTCGGCGGCGTGTTCGGCATGTTCGCGGTGATCGCGCTGTTCGTCGCCTGCCTGGTGATCGGCAACACCTTCACGATCGTGATCGCCCAGCGCACCCGGGAGATGGCGCTGCTGCGCTGCGTCGGCGCGTCCCGCCGGCAGGTGTTCTCCTCCGTGCTCGCGGAGGCGAGCGTGGTCGGCGTGGTCGCGTCCGCGATCGGTGTCGTGTTCGGGGTCGCGCTCTCCGCGCTGGCGCTGGCGCTCGCCCGCGAGTTCGACTGGGGCATCCCGCCGGTACCGCTGCACCTGGACGTGTGGTCGGTGCTCCTGCCGCTGCTGCTCGGGACCGTGGCGACCATCGTGGCCGCCGTCGTACCGGCTCGCCGGGCGACCCGGGTTGCGCCGTTGGCAGCGCTTCGTCCCGAGGCCGCTCCGGCCGCCGGGTCGAAGGCCGGCGTAGTGCGACTGGTCCTCGGCTTCCTGTTGCTCGCCGGTGGTGGCCTGTTGCTGGCCGTCGGGGCAGGGAGTAGCCAGGTGATCGTCGGCGTGGCCGGCGGTGTGCTGTCGTTCCTCGGCGTTCTCGCGGTCGGTTCGCTCCTGGTACCGGCGCTGATCCGGGTGCTCGGCGCATTGCCGGCGCGTACCGGCGTACCGTCGCGGATCGCCGTCGCCAACGCGGTCCGGAACCCGAAGCGTACGGCGGCCACCACCTCGGCTCTGCTGATCGGTGTGACCCTGATCAGCCTGACCTGTGTCGGGATCGCGTCGGTGCGCAAGACGTTCGACGTGTCGATGGACAGTCAGTACCCGGTCGACCTGGTGGTGCGGGCGTACAACGACAAGATGCCGGCCAGTGCCGAGCAGCAACTGCGTGACATCAAGGGCATCACGCAGGTGGTCCCGGTGAGCCAGGTGACACTGAAGGCCGGCGATCAGCAGGTGCCGGTGACCGGGATCGACCAGGCCGGGGCCGGGTCGGTCATCCACGACCCGACGCTGGCCGGTCAGCTGAAGCCTGGTACGGCGCTGCTCGACTACCAGACCATGAGCGGGTTGGACATCAAGAGCGGCACACCGATCACGCTGGTCTCCGGTCAGCACAAGCTGATCGTCACGGCACAGGGCGCGACCGGGCTGGACCCGATGACGATCACGGCCGCCGACCTGGCGAAGCTCGTCCCGAACGCCGCGGTGAACGGGTTCTGGGTGGCGTCCGACCCGAAGGCGGACGGGTCGCAGGTGATCGACTCGGTGGAGCAGTCGATCCCAACGGTCAAGGATCTGTCCGTCAGCGGCGGTCTGGCCGAACGGACCAGCTACACGAAGATCTTCGACGTCCTGCTGCTCGTCGGCATCGGTCTGCTCGGGGTCTCGGTCCTGATCGCACTCGTCGGTGTGGGCAACACGCTCAGCCTGTCGGTGCTGGAACGGACCCGGGAGAACGCCCTGCTCCGGGCCATGGGTCTGACCCGGCGCCAGTTGCGCGGGATGCTCGCGGTCGAGTCGTTGCTGATGGCACTGGTCGCGGCCGCGCTCGGCATCGTCCTCGGCCTGATCTACGGCTGGACCGGGACCAGCGCCCTGATGGGCGGCCAGACCGTCGACGGCGGCGTGGAGTACGCCGTACCCGTCACGCTGCTGGTCGCGATCGCCGCGGTCGCCGCGGTCGCCGGCCTGCTCGCGTCGGTCCTGCCGGCCCGGCGGGCTGCCAAGGTCGCTCCCGCCGGCGCCTTGGCAACCGAGTAGTCAGACGATCTCGACCCGATTCCCGTGGCCGTCGGCGGTGTGGAACCGCCGGCGGCCCGGGATCGTCTCGTTGTCCCACGTCACCGGATATCCGAGCCCGGTGAGCTTGGCGGCCAGCGCATCCAAGTCGTCCACGGCCAGCGCAGGGTGCGCCTTCTTCGCCGGCCGGAAGTCCTGCTCCACGCCGACGTGCACCTCCGCGGCACCTTCCTTGAACCAGCAGCCGCCCCGAGGTTTCAGCAACTCCGGCTTCTCCACCTCGGTCATCCCGAGTGCGTCCCGGTAGAAGGCCCGCGCGACGTCCTCCCCGCCTGGCGGACAGGACACCTGCACGTGATCAAGCCGCATCCTCAGCTCGCCTTCTTCTGAGCCACGGCAAAGATCCGCCGGAACGGCAACAGAGTCCCGTAGTCCCGCTGCGGGTACGCCTCCGCCAACCGAGCGCCGTACTCCGCCTCGAACCGCACCCGTAGGTCATCTGGCAGCGACTGCAGCACCGGCCGCGCGCCGGTCCCTTTCACCCATTCGAGTACGGCGTTGTCGCCCTGCAGCACGTGGAAGTACGTCGTCTCCCAGGCATCGACGACACACCCTTCAGCACTGAGCACGTCGATGTACTCCGCCGGACCGGGAACGTCCGGGCGTAGCGACGTGTCCTTCGCGTACTGCGCGTACGGCTCGGTGGCGGCGAGGTCACGCAGGATCGAGTGCGACGGGGCGTTGCCGTTGCCGGGGATCTGGATCGCCAGCCACCCACCCGGCCGCAGCGCCTTGACGAACCCGGGCAGCAGGTCCACCTGCTCCGGAATCCACTGCAGCGTCGCGTTGGTCACGATCACATCGATCGAACCTTCCGGCGCGGACCATTCGCGTACGTCGCCGAGCTCGAACGTCAGTCGGTCGTCGGCGTACTGCTGCGCCGCCTCGAGCATCTGCGGCGAGTTGTCGACGCCGACGATGGTTGCCTCCGGCCACACCTCCCGCAGCGTCACGGTCAGGCCGCCGGGACCACAGCCGAGATCGACGACCGTGCGGACGTCCTCCGCCCGGACCCGGCCGACCAGATCCGCGTACGGCCGGCCGCGTTCGTCGGCGTACGTGCCGTACTGCACTGGATTCCACACCGGTGACGTGCGCATGGCGAGCACCTCTCTGACGCATTTATCTTGATGTCGAGATACTCTAGTCCTCCCACTTGTCTTGATGTCAAGACTCTTGATGACGTAATCTCGAAGCATGGATGACGAGGTCGACCGGCTGATCGAGGCCTGGCGCAGGGAACGCCCCGACCTCGACGTCGCGCCGATGGAGGTGCTGTCGCGGGTCAGCCGGCTGGCCCGGCACCTGGACCGCGCCCGCAGCCAGGCCTTCGAGACCCACGGCCTGGAGTCGTGGGAGTTCGACGTACTCGCCGCCCTTCGTCGCGCGGGAGCGCCGTACCAGCTGTCGCCGGGCCGGCTGCTCAAGGAAACCCTGGTCACCTCCGGCACCATGACGAACCGGGTCGACCGGCTCGCGGCCCGCGGACTCGTCGAGCGGCTTCCGGACCCGGGTGACCGGCGTGGCGTGCTCGTCCAGCTCACCACCACCGGCCGCGACGCGGTGGACGCCGCGATGGCCGATCTGCTCGCGCACGAGCGCTCGCTGCTCGGCACGATCAGCGAGCGCGACCAGGCCAAGATCGCCCGCGTACTGCGCGAACTGGTCCGGCCGTTCGACCTGGAAAAGCACTGACCGGTGCCGTTTGTATACATTCACGGGTGACTTTTTCCGGCCGCGGAGAAACCCTCGGGAATTGTGCCGGAATAATCCGAAAAGACGACCCGTCACTTCACCGCGTTCCGATCGTTGCTAGTTGCAACGAGATCGAGAGACTGCTGTAGCGGACGGCTATCGACACTGAGTGATCACGCGCACTAGGGTCCTCACTGTCGGTGTCCAACCGACCACGAAACGTCAAGAATACGGTGACTTCGGCGGCAAGAGGTGGTCCGCCGAAAGTGGCCGCGCGGTGTCCGGGGCTCGGGGCCCGAACAACGCCGGCCGGCACGGGGCCCGCTCACCCGGTAGGCGCGGCGCGCCCTCCGAAGAACAGGGGATCGGAGGACGCGCCGCGACTCGGGAGGATTTGCTCACGCCGCGATTCAGCGGTTGAAAATCACACGGGATTCGCGCTCATTCGGCGCGTTCGGCCGCCTCGAACCACGCGGTTTCCAGTTCGCCGCGTTCCTCGGCCAGCTTGCGCAACTCCGTGTCCAGCTCGGCCAGCCGCTCGTAGTCACTCGCGTGCGTGGCGATCTGGTCGTGCAGCTTGGTCTCCGCCTCGGTGAGCTTCGCGAGCTGGCGTTCGATCCGGTTGAGTTCCTTCTTCGCCGCACGGGCCACTGCCGCGTCAACGACCGGCTCGTCCGCCGGCGACGATTCGTTGGACACCACGGGCTCGGATGCCGAGGACGCGTACGTCGTACGGCGAGGGCCTCGGTCGGCGAGCTCCTCGATGTACTGGTCGACACCGCGCGGCAGATGCCGGACCCGGGCGTCGCCCATGATCGCGTAGACCATGTCGCTGACGCGCTCGAGGAAGTACCGGTCGTGGGTGACGGTGACGACGACACCCGGCCAGCTGTCGAGGAAGTCCTCGAGCACGGTGAGGGTCTCGACATCGAGGTCGTTGGTCGGCTCGTCGAGGATCAGAACGTTCGGTTCGTCGAGCAGGATGCGCAGCAACTGCATGCGGCGCCGTTCACCACCGGACAAGTCCGAGATCCGGGTCGTCAGCTTGTCGCCGGTGAACCCGAACCGCTCCAGCAGTTGTGACGACGTGAGCTCGCCGCCCCGCCCCGCGAGGGCCGCCGTACGCCGGATCGCCGTGATGTGGTCGAGGACGGTCGCCGTACCGTCGACCTCTTCGAGGTTCTGCGACAGGTTGGCGGTCCGCACCGTCTTGCCCTGCTTGACCCGGCCGTGGTCCGGCGCGAGCTGACCGGTCAGCAGCCTCAGGAACGTCGTCTTGCCGGCGCCGTTCGGTCCGAGCAGCCCGATCCGGTCGGCCGGTCCGAGGCGGAACGTGATGTGGTCGAACATCAGCCGGTCGCCGAAGCTGAGGCTCACGTCCTCGGCGTCGAACACGTCCTTGCCGAGGCGCGCGGTCGCCAACTGGGACAGCGCCAGCTTGTCGCGCGGCGGCGGCTCGTTCTCGATCAGGGCGTTCGCGGCGTCGATCCGGAACTTCGGCTTGCTGGTCCGGGCCGGAGCACCACGCCGCAGCCAGGCGAGTTCCTTCTTCAGCAGGTTCTGCCGCTTCGTCTCCGAGACCTGGGCGCTCCGGGCGCGTTCCGCCTTCGCGAGCACGTAGGCGGCGTACCCACCGTCGTACGACGTGACACGGCCGCCCTGCACCTCCCACGTGTCGGTGCACACCGCGTCGAGGAACCAGCGGTCGTGGGTGACGACGATCAGCGCACCGGCTCGGTCGACCACATGATCGGCCAGCCAGTTGACCGCCTCGATGTCGAGGTGGTTGGTCGGCTCGTCCAGGATCAGCAGGTCGACCTCGGTCAGCAGCAGCCTCGCCAGCGATGCGCGACGGCGTTCACCACCGCTCAGGGTGCCGACGAACGCGCCGTGGTCCACTCCGCCGAGCAAGTGCTCCATCACCGACCGCGCCCGTGGATCGGCGGCCCAGGTGTAGGTCTCGACATCACCGAGCACCGCGTGCAGCACGGTCTGCTCCGGGTCGAGGTCGTCACTCTGACCGAGATACCCGAGCCGGAGGTCGCGATTGTGAGTGATCCGGCCGCTGTCGGGCTCCTCCCGCCGGGCCAGGAGCCGGAGCAACGTCGATTTACCGTCGCCGTTGCGCCCGACCACGCCGACGCGCTCGCCCCGGCCTACGCCAAGACTTACCGAGTCGAGCAGTGTCCGGGTCCCGAAGCCCTTCGAAACAGCTTCCAGATTGACCAAGTTAGGTGCCGCCATAACGCGCCCCAGGGTAGCCGAACGGTGCGCACGTGCCAGGATCGTCCACGTGCTGAATCCCGCCTGGCTC
The DNA here is from genome assembly GCF_043197265.1 of Kribbella sp. NPDC049227. Lineage (NCBI taxonomy): Bacteria > Bacillati > Actinomycetota > Actinomycetes > Propionibacteriales > Kribbellaceae > Kribbella > Kribbella sp. NPDC049227. Next base: position 317,553 of record NZ_JBICST010000001.1, read on the forward strand.
GACGGACTCTCCCTCGGCGACGCCGTGAGCGCCTCACCGGTGGACGGTGGGTACGCGAGCAAGACCTATCGCGTGAGTACGACGCTGGGCCGGTCGGTGATCGTGAAGACACACGACGACGTACCGGTCGATCTGTACGCGCTCGAGGCGGATGGGCTCGAGGCGTTGGGCGTGCCGGGGGCGTTCGTCGTACCGGAGGTTCTGCGGGTCACGCCGACGTTCATCGTTCTGTCCGACCTCGGGCCGTCGTCGCTGCCTGCGGACTCTGACGACTTCTGGCGTGATGCCGGCCGTCGGCTGGCCGTGCAGCACCAGCAGACCGCGGACAAGTTCGGTTATCACCAGGACAACTACCTGGGCGTCCTCCCGCAACGCAATCCGTGGAACGACGACGGCCACGCCTTCTTCGCCGAGCACCGCCTGCTCCGCTACCTAGAAGTCCCCAACTGCTCCAACGCCCTCTCCCCCGACGACCGCCACCGCCTGGAACGCCTCGCCAACCGCCTGCCGGACCTGATCCCGCCCCAGCCCGCGTCCCTCCTCCACGGCGACCTCTGGCACGGCAACCTCCTACCGGCGCCTGCCCTGATCGACCCGGCCGTCTACTACGGCTGGCCCGAAGCCGAACTCTCCATGCTCCACGGCTGCGGCAACATCCCCACCCCCTTCTACGACGCCTACCAAGAACTCCACCCCCTGAACCCCGGCTGGCTGGACCGCCTCCCCCTCCTCCACCTCCGAGAACACCTCTGCGTCCTGGCCCATTTCGGCCCGGCCCCCGAAACCCTCACCAAACTCCACACCACCCTCGAGCCGTTCAGGGATTCTCGGACTTGATGAGGTGGCTTCGGTAGCTGTCGTCGGCTACGAGTTCCCGGGCGGCGGCGAGGATCGCATCGACGCCGGGCCGGGACGACAAGTACCCTCACCATCCCCGCGACAACAGCTCTCACCGGCTCGCGTACGACGTTCTCCGGCCGCACGACGGCTTCCAGGATGGAGCTCCCCGCCACCTTGGGTCTCGCCCGCCCCCAGGCTTTTCGGAGCATTTTCGCCCCCACGTGCAACTTTGTTTCCGAACAGAGGGCATTCACCGGTTCGTCTGGGCGCGTGCAGGGGTTCGGTCATTGGCGGCTGAGGTGGACGAGGTATTCGTTGTGGTTCAAGGGGTTTCCGTCGGTTCGGGGGCGGGTCGGGGCTGGGGTGGAGACGGGGTGGTGGGTGTGGAACGCGGTGGTGAGGAGAGCCTCGCCGTGGGTGAGGGCCGGTAGGTGGGACTCGAAGGGGTGGGTGGTGGCAGCCGGGATCGTGCCTTCGAGGTGGGCGTGCTCGGAGTGCAGGGCGGTGTGTTCGACCAGGCCGCGGGATTCGGCGAGGTGGCCGAGGACTCGGGAGATCGAGTCGGCCGGGATGTCGAGCTCGAAGTGGTTGATGGGTTCCATCACCGTGGTCCCGGCCTCGTGGATGGCCTGCATCAGGACCGGCGGGACCAGGCGGCGGAAGTCGGCGGCGACCGTGCCCGCGCTGCTGTAGTCGGTGTAGGTGAGGTCAATCCGGCAGTTCGGAATCTCCCAACCCGACAAGCCCTGCTGCAGGGTGTTCCGGACCGCCTCCTCGATCGCCGTGTGGAACGCCCGCGGGAGCGCCCCGAGTTCGACCTCGATCCGGTAATCGATGCCCTCGGCAATCGGTGCGACGCGGAAACCGACGCCCGCCGTCCAAGGGTTGCCGGCAGCACCCATCTCCCGGTACGACGTTCCCACGCCGTCCAGCCGTTCGATGTGGATGGGCCTGGTCTCGCTGAAGGTGACCGACAGCCCGTACTCCGTGTCCAGCAACGAGGCGATCACCTCCTTCTGCACCTCGCCGTACAGGCTGACCGTGAGGTCGTCCGCCTTGCGCACGCGGATCAGCGGGTCCTGCTCGGCCAGCTGGGTCAGCGCCTGGAAGAGCCTCATCCGATCCCGGGCGGAGACGACGGTCTCGAGCGTCGGCGGTGCGAACAGTTGCCCGATCCCGGACGACCGTACGCCGAGCTGATCGCCGATCCGGACCTCCTTCAACCCGCGCAACGCCACGATCTGCCCAGCCTCTGCTCGCTCGACGGACCGCCGCGACCCGCGCTCGAAGACGTCCACGGCCGTCGGGCGAGCCTGGTACGACGGCCCGTCCGCGGGGTGCACGTCGACGTACGCCCGGGACGAGAGTGAACCGGCGAACACCCGAGCCGACGCGATCTTCTGCCCGGCCGCACCCCGCTCGACCTTGAACACTCGTGCCCGCAGGTCGTCCGATGGATCAGCCGTAGCCCGCGGCAACCACGACCGAATGCCTTCGATCAACTCCGGCACCCCGTCGCCGGTCATCGCCGACCCGAAGTACACCGGATGAACCTGCGCGGCCTCCACCTGCCGCCGCAACTCGACCGCATAGGCGTCCACCGGCAACGAGTCCTCCAGATACCTGGCCAGGAACTCGTCGTTGCGCTCGGCAAGCAGTTCGCCAAGTCCCTTGTTCTGCAGGGAGAACGGCGAGAACCGCGCCGCCCGCGTACCGAGGTCCCGCACCGATCCCATCGGTACGGCGGAGGTCGTCAGCAATCGCGCGATGTCTGCGAGCAACTCGTCGTACCGGGCACCGACCCGGTCGATCTTGTTCACGAACAGGCAGGTCGGGATGCGCAGCCGGGCCAGTGTCCGCATCAGCAGGCGGGTCTGGACCTGCACACCCTCGACCGCCGAGATCACCAGCACGGCGCCGTCCAGCACGGACAGCGCCCGCTCGACCTCGGCGATGAAGTCGGCGTGGCCGGGGGTGTCGATCAGATTGACACTCAGGTCGCCCAGCTCGAACGCCACCACCGCCGAGCGGATGGTGATGCCGCGCTTCCGCTCGAGGTCCATCGAGTCGGTCTGGGTGTCGCCCGCATCGACCCGGCCGACCCGGTCGATCACACCGGCGGCGTACAGCAGCCGCTCGGTCAGGCTGGTCTTACCGGCGTCGACATGCGCCACAATGCCCATCGTCAGAGAGTTCAAGGGTCCTCGCGAATACGTCGAAGTGATCAGTCCTGTCGAGGTAGATCACTGCGCGGCGCATCCCGGTCTCCTGTCACTGGTCCTGGTCATTCGGACCTTCGATGGCAAACGCTTGGATGGTAACCCCGGTCCCGGTACGTCGCGAGCGATTTTCCCGTCAGCCCTTTCAGAAGGCGATCGGCGCCGATTAACCTGCCGCCCACGCAGCCGCCCAGGTCCCGTTACATACTTCGCGGAACGGGACTTCCAGGGCGGCCGCTGGGGAGGACAAGGAGTTCTCATGTCTCTGACGGACGACTATCTCGCCGCCGCCATCACCCGGGGTCCCACGCCGAGCGCGATCCGCGCGGCGGTCGACCCGAAGCTCGACGCCACCACGTTCCTCGGCCGGTCCCTCAGCCGCCCGGCCTTCCTGGACGCGGCCGAGTACGGCCGGCTGACAACCGACCTGGATCTGCTGCACTCTGCCCTGACCCGGCTGCCGGAGCGCGTGTTCAACGGCGACCTGGGAGCCTTCGCCCGCGCGGTCGGCCTGACCGAGGCGCAGACCGAGGCCGTCGTTCGCGGTCGCGGGCCGGCCCCGAGCCGGATGGGTCGCGCGGATCTGTACAAGGACGAGCAGGGCTTCCATCTGCTCGAGATCAACATGGGCAGCACCGTCGGCGGGGTGGACAACCCGGTGCTGAACCGGGCGCTGCTGGAGCTGCCGTTCTTCGCCGAGTTCGCCGACGAGCACCGGCTCACCTTCACCGAGACGATGGAGGAGGTCGTCCGGACGATCCTGACCGAGGCGAAGGTGCCGACCGGCGTACGGCCGGTGATGGCGATCGCCGACTTCCCGGACAGCTATCCCGACCTCGAGCGGCAATTGCACAAGAGTGCCGCGATGCTGGCGCCGATGGGGATCGACGCGCTGCCCTGCCCGGTGGACGCGCTGACGTACCGCGATGACCGGGTGTGGCTCGGCGATCAGGCGATCGACGTGGTGTTCCGGTTGTTCATGATCGAGGACCTGCTGAAGCCGGGTGCGGTCGAGATGCTCGAGCCTGTCCTGCAGGCGGCCGAACGCGGACACGTCGCGATCTTCACCCCGCTCGACGCCGAGCTGTACGGCAGCAAGGGATCGCTCGCGCTGCTGTCCGACGAGGCGTACCGCGATCGCTACCCGGCCGACGAACTCGCCGTCCTCGACCGCATCCTCCCGTGGACGCGAATGGTCCGCGCCGGTCAGGTCACCGTCGACGGACGGCAGGTGGATCTCCGGGAGCACGCGATCGCCAACCAGCAGGAGCTCGTCCTCAAGCCGACCGCGCTGCACGGCGGGCACGGCGTACTGCTCGGCTGGCAGACCGACGCGGCGACCTGGGCCGACCGGCTCGACAGCGCTATGGGCAACCCGTGGGTGCTGCAACGCCGGATCCATCCGGTGCCGGAGACGTTCCTGACCGATGACGGGGACGAGCAGTGGTTGCTGACCTGGGGAGCCTTCCTGGTCGCCGGCGGCCTGGGCGGATTCCTGATCCGCGGATCGCGCGATCTCGACGGTGGCGTGGTCGGCATGTCCACGGGCGCGACCGGGGGCTGCTGCTTCTTCCAGGCACCGTAGTCAAACGTTCGCTTCGCCTGCCGGTCTGAAATCCCCTTGTTTTCAAGGGTTTTCAGGCTGGCGGGCGACGGCTCCGGGGAGTAATCTCGCGGACTGCGACCGGCCCTGTGAGGAGAGTGATCGGGGCTCGGCCGCACACACTGCCGCCCTGAGGTAGGAGCCGCCGCATGATCACCTCCACCGGTGTGACCGTTGTCGTCGTGCCGCCGGCCACGGCCAACGGGCCCCTGCACGTCGGGCACCTGTCCGGGCCGTACCTCGCCGCGGACATCGCGGCCCGGGCGGCGCGGGCGCGCGGCGAGCGGGTGGTGACGACCGCCGGGTTCGACGTCCACCAGAACTGGGTGCTGACCCGCGCCGAGAAGGAGGGCGTCGACGTCGAGAAACTGGCCGCCGCCTACCGGGACGAGATCGTCGAAGCACTGGATGCCGCCAGAATCCGGTACGACGTGTTCCTCGACCCGCAGAGTACGGCGTACCAGCACGGCGTCACCACCCTCGCCGCCGACCTGACCGAGGCCGGCCGGTTCCCCCTGCGCAGGCTGACGTTGCTGGCCTGCGAGGACTGCGGACGCACGCTGCACCAGTCGTACGTCGTCGGCACCTGCGCCTGGTGTGGATCCGAGGCCGCGGGTGGCGGCTGCGAGGGCTGCGGCGGTTACACCTCGGCCGAGAACCTCGTGGACCCGGTCTGCAACCGCTGCGGTGGCGCACCGAAACCGTTCCAGGCGAACGTCCCGGTGCTGTCGATGGAGGACTACCGCCAGGAACTGATCGAGATCTGGTTGCGTGCCGAACTCCCGGACCGCGCCCGCCGGATCGTCACGCACTACCTCGAGCACCGGCTGCCCGACGTACCCATCGCGTATCCGACCAACTGGGGACTCAGAGGCACCGGCCCGCACGAGGGCCTGCGGCTGGAGGTGTACGCCGAGGTCGGGTTGTCCACCGTGTACGGCGTCGCGCAGTCGCTGCAACCCGGGGCCCTGGGATTGGAGGAGACCTCGCGGGCCTGGTCCGAGGTCGGCGCGTTGTGGCACTTCAACGGGATCGACAACGGGTTCTACTTCGCCCTGTTCTGGCCCGCGGTCTATCTGGCCTGCGGGGTGCCGCCGGAGGCGATCGGCGGGGCGCAGGTGAACGAGTTCTACACGCTGGACGGCTCGAAGTTCTCGACCAGCCGGAACCACGCGATCTGGGCGAACGACTTCCTGCACCACGAGGACGTCGACATCGTGCGGCTGTATCTCGCGTGGGACCGGCCCGACCGCTACGCCAGTGACTTCACGGTGGCGTCGTACCGGGAGTTCGAGGCGTACGTGCGGCCGCTGCTCGACGGTGCGGGCACGACGTCGCCGGTGCCCGCCGTACTGGCCGAGGAGGACGTGAAGCGGGGTGCGGCGGCGTTGCGGCCGCGCGGGTTCGATCCGGCGCTCGCGGTCCGGGCGGCGCTGACCGGGCTGGCCGCGAGTGCGCCCGGAGTCGATCAGTTGCTGTCGATCCTGATCGGGCGGTGACATGGACGTCCCGAACTACGACGGCCGGATCTTCCGCCCGCTCGGCAACCCGCCGGACGCGCCGACCGGCCGCTACCACCAGAACGGCAAGCTGATCTGGGCCGAGTTCGGCGGCGGCCGCCTGTACTTCGGCCGCCTCGTCGGCAGGTGTGACGACGACGGCGTCATCACCGCCACCTACTGCCAACTCGCCACCGACGGCACCGTCACCGCCGGCCAGGTCACCAGCACCCCCGCCTACACCCCCGCCGGCACCCTCACCCTCACCGAGCACTACCACCGCCTCGACGGCGCCACCGGCACCTCAGTGATAGAAGAGGTAGACGCGTCCCTGGCCCCACCCCCACCCGATTCCCTGACAGGCTGAGGAAATCAGGCCTTGAGGAGCGGAACGTCGTACTGCTGAATGCGCTCGTCCCGGGTGACCAACGTGAGCCGCTCGGCGAGAGCCTGCGCAATCAGCATGCGGTCGAACGGATCACGATGCACAGCGGGAAGTCGACCCGCGACATCCGCATGCCGGTATCGGACAGGCAGTTCGCTCAGCCCGCTCTCGTCGATCAGTTCTGTCAGGTCATCCGGGATCTGCAACTTTCCCAGCGAGGTTTTGATGGCCAGCTCCCAGATCGTCGCGGCGCTGACATACACCTCGAGCTCCGAATCGATCTGATCCTTCACACCATGAGAAAGCTCGGAGCTGTCCTCGAGCCACCACAGCAGCACATGCGTGTCCAGGAGCAGCCGGGCAGGGGTGGTGATCACGAGAGCAGGCCGAAGTCGCGGGCGATGGACTCGTTGGTCTCGTGAGAGTCCCAGTCGTCCGCCCGGTGGATCCGGCCGGCCAGAGATCCCCGTCCCACCCGCCGTACGGTCGTCGGCAGTGGGACGACCTTGGCCACCGGCCGTCCCGCCCGGCTGATGATGACCTCCTCGCCGTGCTCGACGCGCTCGATGATCCGCGACAACTGAGTCTTCGCCTCGTGGATGTTGAATTGCGCTGCCGGCTCGCCCATCAAACCTCCTTAGTCCACTTAGCTAAGTGTACTCGGGCCCCGGAGGTCGGCTAGCGGTTGGCGGGGGCGGGGAGGATTCGGGCTCCGGGGACGGGGGCTTCGGCTTGGCGGACCATGCGGCAGAGGCCGGACTCGGCGAGTTCTACGGCGAGGTCGACGGCGCTGCGGCTGTCGGCGGCGAGGAACAGGCAGGTGGGACCGGAGCCGGAGACCTGGGCCGCGAGGGCGCCCTGGTCAAGGCCGAACTGGAGGGTGTCGCCCAGCTCGGGGCGGAGGGAGAGAGCGGCCGCCTGGAGGTCATTGCTGAGGGCAACTGCGAGTGCGTCGGGCCGGCCGGAGAGCAGGGCGGTGAGGAGCTCGGGGCGTACCTCGGGAGACTCGACCCGGCGAAGCGGGCGCAGCCGGTCCAGCTCGCCGTACACGGCCGGCGTCGACAGTCCACCCTCGGCGATCGCGAAGACCCAGTGGAACGTACCGCGCGACATCACCTCGGTGACCTGCTCGCCGCGGCCGTGGCCGAGCGCGGTGTGGCCGACCAGGCAGAACGGTACGTCGCTGCCGAGCTCGGCCGCGAGATTCTGCAACTCGGTCTGCGACAACTGCAGGCCCCACAGCCGATTGCACGCCACCAGAGTCGCTGCCGCGTCAGTGGATCCGCCGGCCATCCCACCGGCGACCGGGATGGTCTTCCGGATCGTCAGCGCGACGCCTTCCTCGACGTCGTACTCCGCCTGCAGCAACCGCGCCGCGCGGACCGCGAGGTTCGTCTCGTCGGTCGGTACGTCGGACGCGAAGTCACCGACCGCCTCGACCGAGACCGCCGCGTCGTCGTCCCGCACCACCGCGGTCACATCGTCGTACAGGGCAACGGCCTGGTAGACCGTGGCGACGGGGTGATATCCGTCCGGGCGCGGCGGACCGACCGACAGACCGAGATTGATCTTGGCCGGCGACCGCACCGTGACCTCAGCAGAAGGTGACACGCGGACAGGCTAGGGCATGTGCCGCGCAGTAGGCGCGGGAGACCGCGACATGCCCTAGGGGCATCAGATGGCTCGACCCGCACCGGCGAGCGCCGCGAACTCGGTGATTCCGAGCATCTCGCCGCGCAGGCCCGGATCGATGCCTGTGACGCGGAACACCTGGTCGAGGCGACCGCGGTCCGGCATCCAGCGCGCGAGCGCCGAGCGGACGGTCTTGCGCCGCTGCGAGAACGCCGCCTCGATCACCGCGAACACCTCCTGCCGGCTCGCACTGGTGACCGGCGGTTCCCGCCGCTCGAAGGCGACCAGCCCGGAGTCGACGTTGGGCGCCGGCCAGAACACGTTCCGCCCGACCGGGCCGGCCCGGCGGACCTCGGCGTACCAGGCGGCCTTCGCGGACGGTACGCCGTACGTCCGCGAGCCGGGCGGGGCGGCGAGCCGGTCGGCGACCTCGGACTGGACCATCACGAGCCCGTGCCGCAGCGACGGCGAGACCTCGAGCAGATGCAGCAGCACCGGTACGGCGACGTTGTACGGCAGATTGGCGACACACGCCGTCGGCGACCCGATCTGCTCGGGGCCGACCGTCATCGCGTCGGCCTCGACCACCGTGAAGTCACCGGCCTGGTCCGGGGCGTACGTCGCGATCGTCGACGGCAACGCGGACGCGAGCACCGGGTCGATCTCGACCGCGGTGACCGGGTGCCCCTCGGCCAGGAGCGCCAGGGTCAGCGACCCGAGCCCCGGCCCGACCTCGAGCACCGTCTCGCCGGCCGTCAGCGCGGCGGCCCTGACGATCCGGCGGACCGTGTTCGGGTCGATGACGAAGTTCTGGCCGCGCTGCTTGGTCGGGCGGACGCCCAGCGCGGCGGCCAGTGAACGCACTTCCGCCGGACCGAGGAGTCTCGGTCCGGCGGAAGTGGATGAATCAGACGAGGTCACCCCGTCAGTGTGTCAGGCTCGCTTGCCGCACACCGGCCAGGCGCCGTACCCACCGCGGTCGGCCTTGACCTTCTCCGCGATCGCGATCTGCTGCGCCTTGGACGCCAGGTGGGCGTTGGAGGCGTAGGCATCGCCGCCGTAGGCCACCCAAGTGCCGTGGTCGAACTGCAGACCGCCGTAGTACCCGTTGCCGGAGTTGATCGACCAGTTGCCACCGGACTCACACTCGGCGATCCGGTCCCAGGCACCGGTGTTGCCGCTCGCGGGCGGCTCGGTGTCGGTGGTCGGCTCCTCGGGCTTGGCCTTGGTGCCGACGAGGACCTTCTCGTCGACCGGTGCGGTGACCACCTTGGTCGCGAGCACCTTGCTGGTCGACAGCTTGCCGTCCAGGTAGGTGAACACGTAGGTGACCGCCTTCGAGCCGTCGGTCCCCTTCGTGGTGGTCTTCTTGGTGCCCTCGAGCATCGTGGCCGACTTGGTCTGGTCGGTCCCGTGCGCGATCGCCAGGGTCTTGGTGACCCTCTTGACGTCGACCTTCACGTACCCGACCCGGTTCACACCGGGCTTGAGGGCGGTGGTCGCCGCCGGGCTGATCCGGTCGTCGGAGTCCCAGGCGATCTTGGCGCCGGTGAGAGCCTCACCGACGGTCGATGCCATGGACTTGACGGTCGCGACCTTGCCCTGCCGCACGATCTGCACGGTCTTCGGGGTCTTGACCACGAGCTCCAGGCCCTGGCGCCCGATCGGCGCGCTCCGGCTGGTGGAGAACACCGCGGCGCTGTCGTACCGCAGACCCAGGTCGGCCAGCGCCTCGTTCACGCTGTCGGCGGTGGTCCAGAAGGCCTTCTTGGTGCCGTCGGCGTTGACGATCAGCTGGCGGCCGTACTGCACCGCGATCTCCTGGCCGTCCTTCAACTTCGAATCCGGCGACGGGGCAACGACGTCGTGCTCGCCGATCTGAACTTTCTCGGCCTTCAGGGCGTCTGCCACGGTGGAACCGAAGGTGTGCACCTTCTGCACCTGGCCGTCGACGGAGAGGCTCACGGTCTTGCTCTTCGCGGCATACGCCACGGAACCGCCCGCAACGGCGAACGCAGCCGTCGCACCGACGGCCGCGATGATGGACTTACGCACTAACGCTCCCAGGTAGGGCCACCCGGGCACGGGGTCGGACAGCGCTGGCGTAAGGCCGCAAGCTCCGGGTAATTCAGGGCCCGGGGTCCACGGTCATCGCCGAGGGGCGCGCTGCCCGGAACCTTCCCCGATCCCGGCCAACATCACGAGACAGTAACGAAGATGTCCCGGAAGCGCCAATCCTCTCGTCGGCGAGTCGCAAATTAGTGTAATGGGCCAGTTACACCAGGTGATGGCCCCAGTGCCCTCGATGCACCACTTCGGCCGTGCTCCGGCGGCCTCGTTTCAGCGACGGGGAGCGCCTGTCCGGGGCCCGGTGGCCGACCGCCAGCAGACCGATCAGGTCGAACCCGGCCGGTACGCCGAACTCGTCGTACAACTTGCCCACCTTGTCCGCCGGAGGCCCGAAAAAGCAGGCTCCCAGGCCTTCGTCGACGACCGTCTGCAGCATCAGCAGCACCGCCATCCCGGTGTCGACGTACCAGTACGGCGCCGTCCAGTGGGACTCGTCGCGGTCGGTCCAGCCCTTGTCCGCTTCGGCGTACCGATCGAGGTACGCGTCCTTGTGGGCGAAGGCGAGGATCAGCAGCGGCGCCCGGCGCAATCCTGTGAGCCATCCCACATACTTCTCGTCGGGATCGGCGGCCGCGATTCCCCAGTACCGCTCCCGATCGTCGCCCTCCAGGGTCAGGAACGCCCACCCCTGGCTGAAACCGCCGGACGGGGCGTGCAGACCGTTCTCCAGGATCCGTTCCCGGACCTCTGCCGGCACCGGCCGGTCGGGGTCGAAGTTCCGCACCATCCGGCGCCGCCGCACTACCTCACTGAACTCCATGGGCACTGTCTACCAGCCGCGCCAGCAGGTAGGCCTCGGTGCCCGCGAGCCCGACCGAGCAGAAGATCACCGTCTGCTCGGCACTCGTCCTCCCCGGAGCGTCCCCGGCGAGCACCGCACCAAGACCGGTCAGCCGATCGTGCTGCGGGCTCCCGACCAGGATGAACGGCGGGTCGTACGCCGACGTCTGCGCGATCGAGTCCGTCACCGCGACGTCCGCCCGGGCGACCAGGTCGGGACCGAACTCGACCCGCCCGACCTGCTTGGGTCCGAGGGTCGTCACATACGCACCCGACGCGATCCAGCCGGCCTCGATCACGGGCACCGGACTGCTCGTCGCGAGTACGACGATGTCCTTGCCCTCGACCGCGTCCCGCGCCGACTCCACCGCGACCGCAGGCAGTCCCAACTCCGCGGAAACCCTTGCTGCAAAGGCATTCCGGCGTACCGGATCACGACTGAAGATCGCGACCGACGAGAGCGGACGGACCGTGGCGATCGCCCAGAGCTGGGTCCAGGCCTGGCTGCCGGTCCCGATCAGACCGAGGGTCGTCGCGTCCGGATTCGCCAGCGCGTCGACCGCGACACCACCGATCGCACCGACCCGTCGCGGGCCCAGTTCGTTGCCCACAGCAATGGCTCGGACGGCGCCGGTGGTCCAGTCGTGCACCACGACCACCTGGCTGCCGGGATCGGTGTCGAACGAGTCGTACGACCGGTAGCCGAACCACTCCCCCGTCAGCGCCCCCGTGGTGAACACGAGCCGGCCGTCACCCAGGACCGTGCTGACCCGCGGCGGAGTGTGCAATCGCCCCGCGTGCGCGGCCAGGATCGCCTCGCGCATCCAGCCGACCGCGGCGGCGGGCTGGAGCCGGGCCGTGATGTCGGCGTCGGTGAGGACGTCTACCACGAGCCGCCGAAGGCCCGGTCGGCGTTGTCGCTCAGGGCACCACACAGTTCGGCGACCGAGATGTTCAGTACGCCGGCCATCTTCCGAGCCGTGTGCGGGATCAGGTACGACGCGTTCGGCTGGCCGCGATGCGGAGACGGGGTCAGGTACGGCGCGTCGGTCTCGACCAGGACGCGGTCGAGCGGAGTCACCGCCAGCGCGTCGCGCAGGGACTGGGCGTTCTTGAACGTCACCACGCCGGCGAAGCTCAGGAACGCGCCCCGCTCGACGCACTTGCGGGCGAACTCGGTGTCGCCGGAGAAGCAGTGCATCACCAGCCGGTCCGGCACGCCCTCGTGGTCCAGGATCTTCAGGATGTCGTCGTGGGCGTCGCGGTCGTGGATCATCAGCGTTTTGTCGAGCCGCTTCGCCATCTCGATGTGCGCGGCGAACGACTCGTGCTGCGCGGCCCGCCCGTCCTCGCCGGTGCGGAAGTAGTCCAGCCCGGTCTCGCCGATCACGCGGACCTTGTCCGAGGTCTGCGCCAGCCGCTCGATCTCGGCCAGCGCGCTGTCCAACTCCCCTGCTGCCTTGAGCTTCGGCGCCTCGTTGGGGTGCAGGGCGACGCCCGCGATCAGGTTCGGGTACTGCTCCGCGGCCTCGACCGCCCAGACCGCGCCCGGCAGGTCACAGCCGACCTGGACGATCCGGGTGACGCCGACGGACGACGCCATCCGGATCGCCTCGGCCGGGCTCAGCCAGGCGCCGTCTTCGCCGTCGGCGATGTCGAGATGGCAGTGCGCGTCGACCACGCTCATCGGCAGCGGGTCGGGCAGCGCCGGACGGCGCCGGTCGCGCGACCGGCCGTCCTCCCCGATCGCTGCGCGTTCCCGGGTCGGCCGGTCGACCTCCACACCATCAGCAGACATACGGCCCAGGTTACTGACCTTCCGCCGCCTCCTTGACCTTGGCCACGAGCATCTCCCACATGCCCTGGGAGTGCTCGGCCTCCTCCTCGCTCGCGTTGTTGTCCTGCGTGAGCTTGAGGTGGGTCGCGTCGTCGCCGGTCAGCTCATAGGTGAGCGTGTGGTAGTTCTCGGGTACGTCGGGCTGTCCGGTCAACGGGCTGAAATGCGTCAGCCTCAGCAAGCGGCCGGACTCGACCTCGAGGATCTCGCCCTTGTCCTGGTACGGCTTGCCCTCCCACTCACCAGTCCAGGTGATCGGGCTGCCAACCTGCCAGTCCGTTTCCACCTCGGCACCGAACCACAGCTGCTTCAGTTGCTTCGGGTCGGTCAGCACCTCCCAGACCTGCGCAGGAGTCGCCGCGATGTCGGTCTCGGCAGTCGCCAGGTAGCCGGTCATTGTCATCAGCTCCTTTCTGCTTCGACCGTACGACCGCCGCTCCTTACGGTCTTGTAGAAACACGTCACCCGAGTCGCGCCAGCTCCTCGTCGACCACTTCCGGCGGCAGCTTCGCGAAGACCGGTGTGGGCGTGGGCACCACGGTTCCCGGTACGACGGGCTCCGATTCCCAGCGTGGTTGCGCGGTGTAGTCGCCGGTGATGATCGGGTACGACGGCCCGCCGTCGAGGTCGTCGACCTCACGAACCTCCGGCTGCGGCTGGAACACCCCGGTCCCGCCCAGCGTCTCGTGCACCTTCTGCGCCGAGTGCGGCAGGAACGGCGCGAGCAGCCGGTTGCTGTCGGCCACCACCTGCGCGGCGACATGCAGGATCGTCGCCTTCCGCTCCTGGTCGGACTCCTTCCAGGGCGCCTGCTGGGAGAGGTACTGGTTGGCGTCCGCGGCGTTCCTCATCGCTGCCCCGATGCCGAGCCGGAGCCGATGGTGCCCGAGGTGATCGCCGACCGTCCCGAACGCTTCCTTGCTACTGGCAAGCAGTTCGCGATCGGCCGGGGTCAGCTCCCCGGCCGCCGGGATCGCGCCGAAGTTCTTCGAGATCATCGACGCGGTCCGATTCACCAGGTTGCCCCAGGTGCCGACCAGTTCGTCGTTGTTCCGGCGGACGAACTCCGACCAGGTGAAGTCGGAGTCGTGCGTCTCCGGCCCGGCGACGGCGATGAAGTACCGCAACGCGTCCGGCCCGTACCGCTCCAGGACATCGCGGACATAGATCACCACCGACCGCGAGGACGAGAACTTCCGTCCTTCCTGGGTCAGGTACTCGCTGCTCACGACCTCGGTCGGCAGGTTCAGGACGCCGTACGGCCCGGGTGAGGCGTTGTAGCCGAGCAGTTCGGCCGGCCAGATCTGCGCGTGGAAGGTGATGTTGTCCTTGCCCATGAAGTAGTACGACAGCGCCTGCGGATCGGACCACCACTTCCGCCAGGCCTCCGGATCGCCGCTCCGCCGGGCCCACTCGATACTCGCCGAGAGGTAGCCGATGACCGCGTCGAACCATACGTACAGACGCTTGTTCGGGTTGTCCTCCCAGCCCGGCAGCGGCACCGGGATGCCCCAGTCGATGTCCCGCGTCATCGGCCGCGCGCGTACGTCGTCCAGCAGGTTCAGCGCGAACTTGAGGACGTTCGGCCGCCAGCCGGTCCTGGTGCGGAGCCACGCTCCGAGCGCGTCGGCCAGGGCCGGGAGATCCAGGTAGATGTGCTCGGTCTCCACGAAGACCGGCGTCTCACCGTTGATCCGGCTGCGCGGGTTCCGCAGGTCGATCGCGTCCAACTGGTTGCCGCAGTTGTCGCACTGGTCGCCGCGCGCACCGTCGTACCCGCAGATCGGGCAGGTGCCTTCGATGTAGCGGTCCGGCAGGGTGCGGCCGGTCGACGGCGAGATGGCGCCCATCCCGGTCCGCGGGACGAGATATCCGTTGCGGTGAACGGTTCTGAACAGCTCCTGTGCCACGGCGTAGTGGTTGCGCGTGGTCGTCCGGGTGAACAGGTCGTACGACAGCCCGAGCGCCTGCAGGTCCTCGACGATGACCCGATTGTACCGATCGGCGAGCTCCCGCGGGGTGACCCCTTCCCGCTCCGCCTGGACGAGGATCGGCGTACCGTGCTCGTCGGTCCCGGACACCATCAGTACGTCGTTCCCAGCCATCCGTTGGTACCAGCTGAACACATCGGACGGAACGCCGAAGCCGGAGACATGGCCGATGTGCCTGGGACCGTTCACGTACGGCCAGGCCACGGCGGACAGGATGCTGGTCATGCGCCCGACTGTAGAAGGCGGGTCCGTCGGCGGCGACCGGAGTAGCAGCCGGACGCGCCGCCGGCACTCACCAACCTGCCGTTGCCCGACCGGGACGTGCCTGCGCACGCTCAGCGGCGAGCTGCCGGCCGAGGTTGGTGAGTGCCGCAGGTCCGGATTACGGGAGGACGACGACCTTCCCGCGAGCGTGACCGGATTCGCTGAGCTCCTGGGCCTTGGCGGCGTCCGCGAGCGGGAAGGTCTGGGCGATCCGGACCCGGAGGTCGCCGGCCGCGGCGGCCTCCAGCTGGTTCGTCAGATCGGCCGCGATCTCCTCGGGGCTCTTGGTGGCTCCCATCGACGCCGCGACCCCCAGCTCCGCGGCGCCGAAGTCGGCGATGGTGACGATCCGCTCGGTGCCACCACGGAGCTCGATCGAGTCCGGCAGGACGCCCTGACCTGCGGTGTCGAAGACCGCGTCGACGCCCTGCGGCGCGGCCGCGCGGACCCGGTCGACCAGGCCGTCGCCGTACTCGAGCGGGACGGCGCCGAGTGACCGGAGGAACTCGTGGTTGGCGGGCGACGCCGTACCGATGACCGTGGCGCCGGCGGCCTTGGCGAGCTGAACGGCGATCGAGCCGACCGCTCCGGCGGCACCGTGGACGAGAACGGTCTCGCCGTCCTTGACCTGCAGTTCGTCGAGCACGCGCTGCGCGGTCTCACCGGCGACGGGCAGTCCGACCGCCTGCTCCCAGCTCAGTCCGGCCGGCTTGGGAGCGGCGTTGCCGAGGATCGCGTACTCGGCGTACGACCCGGTCGCGGACCAGCCGACGACCTCGTCGCCGACGGCGAACCCAGCGCCCTCGCAGACCTCGTCCACGACCCCGGCGACCTCCATCCCCGGCGTAGCCGGGAACGTCACGTCGATGAAGCCCTTGGTCCAGCCGCGACGGACCTTGAAGTCGATCGGGTTCACGCCGGCCGCGTGGACGCGGATCCGGGCCTGCCCGGGACCGGCGTGCGGTTCGGTCACTTCCTCGGTCCGGAGCACCTCAGGACCGCCGAACTCCTCGAAGACCACCGCTTGCATCTCACTGCCTCCACCGATTGGTTGATAGTTCAATCAAGGATGCCCGCGCCGCCGGCATTCCCGACTGGCCGAACGGACGGTTGTCCACCGGCCGAAAGACGGGCTCGGGTGGACGCATCAACCGACGTACCCTGACCTCATGCAGACGGCACTCACCGCCGACGTGCTGGCCGCGGCGGCGCAGATCATCGACGGACCGACCGACGAGCTGTTGATCCGGCTCTCGGCCGCGACCGCCGAGCTGATCCCACATCGCGCGGTCGCCCAGCTCGCCTCCCAGTGCGCCTCCACCCCTGTCACCACGCACGGCGACCCTGCCCTGGCCGAAGCCATCACCGGCGCCGACCTGGCCGGTCTGCTCGGCGTCGTCACCGCCGGTCATCCGTGGCAGGGCGTCGTACCGATCGCCGGTTCGACGCATCCCGTCCTGGCCGTCGCCAGCGACCGGGCGCCTCGCGGATCGGTGGTCGTCTTCCTCCGGTACGACGAGACGCCCGCGGAAGCCGGCACCCTGCAAGCCCTGTGGGACCTCGTCACCGCGCACATGTATCGACTCACGCTCGAGCGTGAGCCCGGCGCGCTCGCGCAGAACCGGGCCGTGGCGCAAGCACGCGCCGATCTCGCGGCCGAGCTCGGTGAAGCCCACGCGACCACCCTCGCCACCTTTCTCGGCGTCCTGCGCAACCAGCGGATCGACGACACCTCGGCCCGGACGATGACAGTCGAGCTGGCCCTCAACGGACTGGCCGACCTGCGCACGGACACCCAGCGGGACCGGGTGTGGAGCGGCGAGGAGCCCTCGGGCAAGGCGTTCGAGCGGCTCGCGGACTCACTGCGGGCGTTGCTCCGGCACGGGCCGGTGGACCTGGAGCTGGATGCCCCGGGCAACGATCGGCTGATCCCCGCGGGTGTCGCTCATCGGGCCCGCGTCGCCGTACGCTCGGTGGTCCTCGCGATGCTCACCCAGGACCGGGTACGACGGATCCGCGTCGGCTGGCGGTGGACCGGGACGGACCTCCAGGCCACCGTCCGCGACGACGGCCCCGGCCGGCTCGAGGACGTCCTTGACCTGGGTCAACTGGCCGAACGGCTTCGGTTGCACGCGGACGACCTCGACCTCGACGCGGTCCCGGGCTGGGGTCTGACCGCCCGCATCACCCTGCACGCGCACGAGACTGCCCCGACCCACACGACCACCTCGGACTCGCTCGCCGCCCTCGGCACCCGGGAACTGGAGGTGCTGGAGCGGTTGGCCCAGGGACTGCGCAACCGCTCCATCGCGGACGACCTGCACATCAGCGAGTCCACGGTGAAGTTCCACGTGGCCAACATCCTCACCAAGCTGGCCGTGACGTCGCGGACTCAGGCGGCTGCTCTCTACCTCGCGACGGCCTAGGCCTCTTCGAGCCGCGGGAAAAGCGGGTCGCCCTTGGTCAGCACCGCGCCGGCCGGGAGCTGGCCCCAGGTGCCGGCGTCCTGGACGCGCTGGTCCTTGAGGGCGCCGAGCTTCTCCTCGGCACCGAGCAGGGTCCACAGCTTCGCGGCCGACTTCGGCATCGTCGGGTTGTGCAGTACGGCGACCGCCCGCAGCGCCTCGGCGGCGGAGTACAGGATCGTTGCCAGGCGATCCCGCTGGGTCTCGTCCTTCGCGACCTTCCACGGCTCCTGCTCGGTCACGTAACCGTTGACCGCGCCGACCAGCTCGTTGATCGCGGCCAGGGCGTCCTGGAACGCGAGCGTGTCCATCGCCTTGTCCGCGGTCGCGACGGTCTGCGCGAGCTTGTCGGCCAGCGCCTGCTCGGCCGGTCCGTGGTCCGTCGGCTCCGGCAGCGCACCGTCGAAGTACTTCCCGACCATCGCCGCGATCCGGCTGGCCAGGTTGCCCAGGCCGTTGGCGAGCTCCGAGGTATAGACCGCGCTCAGGTGCTCCCAGGAGAACGACCCGTCCGACCCGAACTGGATCGTCCGCAGGAAGTAGTAGCGGAACGCGTCCGACCCGAAGTGGTCGGTGATCTCGTGCGGCGCGATCGCGGTCAGCTTGGACTTGCTCATCTTCTCGCCGCCGACCAGCAGCCACCCGTGCGCGAACACCTGCTTCGGTACGGCGACCTCCGCGGCCATCAGCATGGCCGGCCAGATCACCGCGTGGAACCGGAGGATGTCCTTCCCGACCAGATGTACGTCGACCGGCCACAACCGCTCGAACCGCTCCGGGTCGGTGCCGTAGCCCGCCGCCGTCACGTAGTTCAGCAGCGCGTCGATCCAGACGTACAGGACGTGGTCCTCGTCCCACGGCACCGGGATGCCCCAGTCGAAGGTCGACCGGGTGATCGAGAGGTCCTGCAGGCCCTGCTTGACGAACGCGATCACCTCGTTGCGAGCGCTGGCGGGAGCGACGAAGTCCGGCTGGGATTCGTACAGCTCCAGCAGCTTGTCGGCGTACGCCGAGAGCCGGAAGAAGTAGTTGGTCTCGGAGACCTTCTCCAGCTCGGTGCCGTGGATCATGCACCGCTGGGTGCCGTCGGAGTCCGTGCGGATGTCCGTCGGCAGCTTGAACTCCTCGCAGCCGACGCAGTACAGGCCCTCGTACTCGCCCTTGTAGACGTCGCCCTTGTCGTAGAGCTTCTGCCAGAACTCCCGGACCCGCTCGGTGTGGCGCTGCTCGGTGGTCCGGATGAAGTCGTCGTACGCGATGTCGACGTCGACCCAGGCCGGCTTCCAGGACTCCTCGACCAGCTTGTCCGTCCAGGCCTGCGGGGACATGCCCTGCGCCTCGGCGCTGCGCATCACCTTCTCGCCGTGCTCGTCGGTACCGGTCAGATACCACTTCTGCTCGCCACGCTGGGCGTGCCAACGGGTCAGGACGTCCCCGGCCACCGTCGTGTAGGCGCTGCCGATGTGCGGCGGTGCCGTGACGTAGTAGATCGGGGTGGTGACGTAATAGGCCTTCTCGGACATAGGAAAAGGGTAGTGCCGAACGCCAGGGCTATTTACCGGGGTCTCGGGCGGCCAGGACGGCGTCGTACACGGTCCGTTTCGGGACGTTGAAGCGCTTGGCGACGTCCGAGATGGCCTGCTTGCGCGGCGTACCCGCCTCCTCGTCGGTGGCCACCTCCGCGGCGAGCTCGGCCGGAGTGAGGACCTTGTTCGGGTCCGCGCCGGACACGACGACCGTGATCTCGCCCCGGACGCCGTCCTTGGACCAGGTCACGAGCTCGTCGAGCGGGCCGCGCTTGACCTCTTCATATGTCTTGGTGAGCTCCCGACAGACCGCCGTACGACGATCCGTCCCGAAGGCCTCCGCCATCGCCTCGAGGGACGCGGTCAGCCGGTGTGGCGCCTCGAAGAACACCATCGTCCGCGGCTCGTCCGCCAGGTCGGCCAGCCGCCGGGCCCGCTCCCCGGGTTTCCGCGGCAGGAACCCCTCGAAGGTGAACCGGTCCACCGGGAGACCGGACAGTGCCAGGGCGGTCAGCACTGCCGACGGGCCTGGTACGGCGGTCACCTCGACGCCGGCGTCGATCGCGGCCGTCACCAGCCGGTATCCGGGATCCGAGACGCTCGGCATACCCGCGTCCGTCACGACCACGACGGTCTGGCCCGACGTCAGCGCCTCCAGCAACTCTGGCGTCCGCTCCCGCTCGTTCCCCTCGAAGTAGCTGACCACCCGGCCCGCGACCACGATCCCGAGCTCCGACGTCAGCCGCCGCAACCGCCGCGTGTCCTCCGCGGCCACCACATCGGCCTCGCCCAGCACCCGCCCCAGCCGCGGCGAGGCGTCCAGCACGTCCCCGATGGGAGTCCCTGCCAACACCAATCGCCCGGTCATGCCGCTGAGTCTAGGGCGCGTGCATCTCGACAGGAGGTGCCGGTTGTAGGGGGCAGATCCTCCGCCTGAGGACGGCTTAGGAGGGGGCTTTCCCGCCGAGACGTCCTGTCGATCTGCACAGTCCTTGCGGCGGTGTGACCGGCGCGTCCGTACCATGGCGGGCGTGACTGCTGTGATCGAGGACGGAACCGCGCGCCGTGCGGACGCTGCCGCCGGGCGGGAGACGCTGGGGCGGGACGTGCTCGGGAGACGGCTGCCACCACTCAAGGAACGGCTGTACCCGCCGATGCCGCGCGATTTCGAGGGCGGCTGGATCGCGACCCTGGCGATCACCGCGCTGGCCGCGTTCATCCGGTTCTGGCACCTCGGCGACCCGGCGAAGTTCGTCTTCGACGAGACGTACTACGCCAAGGACGCCTTCAGCCTGCTGAAGTTCGGGTACGCCCGGCAGTTCATCGACCAGCCGGAGGGCGCCGCGGACAAGGCGATCCTGGCCGGCAACCTGGACGTCTTCAAGGACACCCCGAGCCTGACCGTGCACCCCGAGGTCGGCAAGTGGATGATCGCGGCCGGTGAACAGCTGTTCGGGATGAACACGTTCGGCTGGCGCTTCATGCCGGCCCTGTTCGGCGCGCTGACCGTGCTGCTGGTGATCCGGACCGTACGGCGGATGACCCGGTCGACCCTGATCGGCAGCATCGCGGGCATCCTGCTCGCGGTCGACGGCCTGCACTTCGTGATGTCCCGGGTCGCGCTGCTCGACATCTTCCTGGCGTTCTGGCTGGTGGCCGCGGTGTCCTGCCTGGTCGCCGACCGGGACTGGACCCGGCGCCGGCACGCGAAGTCCCTCGACACCCCGGTCGCCGACGGCGAGCGCCGTGGCCTCGGCCGCTGGCTGCTGTTCCGGCCCTGGCGGATCCTGGCCGGTGTCTGCTTCGGCCTCGCGCTCGGTACCAAGTGGTCGGCGGTGTGGGTGCTGGCCGGCTTCGGCATCCTCGTTTTCGCCTGGGACTACGGTGCCCGGCGTGCGCTCGGCGTACGGCTCGCGTTCCTCAAGTCGGTGCTGGTCGACGGCATCCCGGCGTTCATCAGCATCGTGCTGGTCGCAGGCGTCACGTATCTGGCGACCTGGACCGGCTGGCTGCTGCACGACAACGCCTACGACCACGACTACGCGTCCAAGAATCCGGCGACCGGGGTGATGAAGATCGTCCCGGACGACTTCAGATCGCTGCTGCACTACCACGAGGAAGTGCTCGCGTTCCACACCGGCGACTACATCAAGAACGCCACCCACCCGTACGCCTCGAACCCGGCCGGCTGGCCGATCATCGCCCGCCCGATCGGGTTCGACGCGGTCAACGACATCAAGCCGGGGACGCCGGGCTGCAACCCGCCTGCAGGCCAGAACTGCCTGTCGGTGATCTCTGCCCTGGGTACGCCGATCCTGTGGTGGGGCGGAGCACTGGCGCTGATCGCGGCCCTGGTGCTGTGGATAGGCTCGCGGGACTGGAGATTCGGGATACCGATCGTCGGCTATGTCACCTGCTGGGTGCCGTGGTTCGCGTTCGACGACAGACCGATCTTCTTCTTCTACGCGGTCACGATGATCCCGTTCACCGTGATGGCGCTGGCCTTGGTGCTCGGCAAGATCCTCGGCCCGGCCAGATCGGCGTTCGGCAACGCGACACCACGCCGCCTGATCGGTAGCGCGGTCGTCGGTGCCTTCGTCGTCCTGGTCGTGCTGAACTTCGCCTACATCTGGCCGATCCTCACCGACAAGGTCCTCCCCCACTCCGACTGGCTCAGCCGAATGTGGTTCAAATCCTGGATCTGACCGACCCCACCGGGTGCTCCGCCGTCCGGCGGGCGGTCAGTGGCCGAGTTCGCCGTGGTTCTTGAAGCGCTTCTTGTGGCGTTTGGCTGAGGACTGACCGCCGACGCCGCCGAACAGGGCCAGGCCCTTGACCACGACGACGGGTGCGTCGGGGTGCGGGTCGTCGCTCCCGCGGGCCCCGAAACCGCCGAAGATGCCGACGCCCTCGTTGCGGACGGTGACACCCTCGGGGACGGTGATGTCGATCCCGCCGAACACGGCGAACGCCCAGATCGTCACCTCGCGGCCCTCGAACACCGCGTCGGTCATGTCCAGGTCGTGCCCGCCGAACACCGCGACCGCGTTGGTCCGGCGCTTCACCCGCCAGCGGCCCGTCCGCTCGCCGCCGCCGAAGATCGCCAGCATGGTGTCGAAGCTGTCCTGCGGGTTCGCCGGCTCCTCGATCGGGACCGGGCTGTTCGACGTGACCGGCTGGGCCATCGACGTCGGCAGCGGCGTCGTCCCGCCCGGGATCACCAGGTCACTGGTGATCGGCTCCAGCTCGCCGAGGGTCTTGGCCTGCAGCGTCTGCTCCAGCCGCTCGGCATGCTCGTCCTGAGACAACCGCCCCGACATCAGGGCTTCCCGCAGTACGTCGACGACCTGGTCGCGATCGGTGTCGGACGCGCGCAGGCGCGCATGCGGGTTCTGGCGGTCGGGCAGGTTCTCCATAAGACCGAACGATATATCGAGACAGGCCCGAAACGGAGCCTGAATCTTCCGGATCGATTCGCTGACGGCCGGGGGTCAGGTCAGGGTCGGTGCGCGGCGTACCCGGACGGCGAAGAGGACTGCGATCAGCGTGATCGCGGAGAAAGCCAGCGCTGTGCCCGGGTAGCCGCCGAGCCCGAGGCCGAGACCGCCGATGGCCGCACCGAGGAACGTACCGAGGCTCATCCCGGCGGCGTTGACGCTGAGGGCCGAGCCACGGAGATCTCCACTGCGGCGGACCAGAAGAGTGGTGACACAGGCGGCGACGGCCGCGTGGCTGGCGCCGAGGAGTGCGGTCAGGAGGAGAGTCAGCGGGAGCGTCGGCGAGAAGTAGAAGAGCGCGACGCTGGTCAGCGCGACGCCGAGGCCGATGAGCAGCATCTTCTCCGGGCCGATCCACGGACGTTCGAGCGCGATGTAGCGGCCGGCCAGGAGGTTGCCGAGGAAGAACGAGGCGCCACTCAGCGACCAGACGAGCGCGAACCAGCCCGGGGCGAGGTCGAACTTCTCGTCGTAGAAGGCGGCGAGGTACGCCAGGTAGCCCATGAAGGCAGCCGTCCGCAGCATCGCGACCACGAGCAGCGGCAGGGCGCCGGGGATCCTGCCCAGCTCGCGGTACGTCGTGAGGTAGCTCAGCCGCTCGTTGCCGCCGGCCCGCAGCGGTGCCTTCCGGCCGCGACCACGCCAGAAGAACGCGGCCGACAACGCCAGCGAGACGACCGATGCGGCGAGCAGATTGCCCCGCCAGCCCCACAGCAGCCCTGGTACGGCGAGAACCGGCGCAGCCAGCATCGCCATCATCGAGGTGGTCGCGGACACGAGCGTCGCGGCCCGCCCAGCCGCCACCGGGGACGTGAACCGATCAGCCGCGGCCGCACCGATCGACGGCGCCAGGATCGAGGTGGATGCCCCGATCAGCAAACAGAACGCCGCCAGCGCAAACACGTTGCCCACAGCACCAAGTGCCGCCGAGACCCCCAGCAATGCCAGCCCACCCGCAGCCACCAACTCCCGCGCCAACCGGTCGATCAATGGCGCCACCAAGAACCCGACCACCAACGCGGCCAACCCACCCAGGCCGCGCAACCCTCCAACCTCGGCCACATCCCCATCAGCCGCGGCCGCGATCGGCACCAGGTACATCCCGAACACCGTGAACGGAATCAGACTCACCGCCGAAGCCACCAAGAACGGCCACAACCGCCGCGCCATCCACAGATCGCCTGGCACGTCTGCCGGTCGCCCGCCGACGACCTGTGCGGCGATCGCCGGGTTCTGACTGGGGCTGCTCATGTGTCCGTCCTGGAGGGGTAGCGGTAGAGGGTGGTGGGGCGGGCGCTGAACTGGGAGAAGGGGAAGGGCTCGGCGGAGAGGGCGGTGACTCCGGAGCCCAGGAAGGCGCGGACCACGGCGCTGCCGGTCTGCGCGTAGATCGCCAGCGGCTTCGATTGCTGGCGGCAACGGTCCAGGAGTACGTCGAAACTCCCGTTGGACAAGGTCATCCCGGTCGCCACGACGGCGTCGGCGGCATCGACGACCTCGGTCATGTCCCGCGAAACCGGCAGCCCGGATGCGGTCTCGCGCAGGTTGAAGTCGCAGGGCAGGCAGATCCCACCTCGCTCGCTGATCGCGTCGACCAGTGGGTTCACCACCCCGATCAACGCGACCTTCCAGCCCGGTCGAACGTCGAGCAGCCCGGCCACCGCCGCATCCCGGGCCCGTGCGCGGAGGTCCGGCGTACCGGCGGGGAGCACGATCTCCTCGGCTCCGGACGCCGAGTGATGCGGCTCCACCGAGGCGAGATAGGCGTCCAGCGCCGCGATCCTCACCGGCAACGGACCATCCGCGATCAAGTCGTCCAGCGAGACCCCGGACGCATCCGCGCAGTACGACGGATCGAGCTCACCCGCCTCGAAGGAGCAGGCACCGAACACCTCGCCCACGCGGAGCAGGACGTAGTGGTTCCGGTACGTCACCTCGGCTCCCGGCAGCCGCGTCGTGTGATGCAACCAGAACGCGCTCGTGACGGACAACGTCGACGGATCCGGGCCCGATGAACCGGCGAGGACGGAGGAGGTGAGCGCAGCCACGGAAGCGGTCATCGGCCAGCCTTTCGGTCGTCGGTCAGACCAGAGACTAATGCGACGGAGTCGCAGATGGAAACTCCTCGCGCCGTGTCCGGGCGGATTCGCGGCGGTCCCACGACATCGCCGACCACGGCACCGCGAGCTGGTCCAGCGAGTCGACCTCGCGCGGCCGCATCGACTCCATCGGCCGGGCATCGGCGTGCCGGGCGAACGCGGACTCGACGTACCGCGTCCCGGTGTCGGCGGCCAGGAACACATGCTTGCGGCTGCTGTCGCAGTTGTGTTCCCACAGCGCCGAGAGGTACGCCGCTCCCGCGGACAGGCCGGCAAACACCCCGGACGTCCGCAGCAGGTCCACCGCGGCCGACATCGCGTAGTCGAACGACACCCAGTGCAGCCGGTCGTACAGCTCGTGCCGGACGTTGCGGAACTCGATCGAACTGCCGATCCCCGCGATGATCATCTCCGGATCCTGGGTGTGCCCGGCGCCGAAGGTGATGCTGCCGAACGGCTGCACGCCGACCAGGTTCACGTCCCGGCCGCGATCCCGCAGGTACTCCGCGATCGCGCCTGTCGACGCCCCGGTCCCGACCCCTCCGACGAGACACAGCGGGCCGGCCGGCACCAGTTCGGCCACGAGATCCGCCACCGCGCCGTACCCGAGGTAGTGGATGTCGTCGTGGTACTGCTGCATCCAGTGGTACGACGGGTTGTCGCGCAGGATCTCGCCGATCCGGCGGACCCGGAGGTTCTGGTCGAGCTGCAGGTTGTTCGACGACGGCACCTGCTCGACGGTCGCGCCGAGGATCTCCAGCTGGATCCTCAGCGTCCGGTCGACGGTGGTCGAGCCGACGATGTGGCACTTCATCCCGTACCGGTGACAGGCCAGCGCCAGCGCGTGCGCGTAGATCCCGCTCGAGCTGTCGATCAGCGTGTCGCCGGGCCGGACCGCGCCGGTCTCCAGCAGGTGCCGTACGGCGCCGAGCGCGGAGTACACCTTCATCGTCTCGAACCGCAGGCAGATCAGGTGATCCCCGACGCGGATCGGATCCGGGTCCTTGATCGCCTCCGCCAGGTGGTCGTGCAGTCGCGTCATCGGCGCGGTTCGCTCCTCGTGTCGAGTGTCAGCACGGGCGGAGATTGTGGGTGACCGATCGAGGCGGCCCTCACCAGCCGCCGGGTCAGTTCGTGGTGTGGTTGGGTCATCACGGTCGCGGATGGTCCTTGCTCCACCACGCGACCGGCGTCGATCACCAGGACGTGGTCCGAGACCGCCGCGACCAGGCCGAGGTCGTGGCCGATCCAGATCAGCGCGGTGCCGCGGTCCTTCAGCTCCGTCAGCAGATCGACGACGAGCGCCGTACCGTGATCGTCCAGCGCGGTGGTGATCTCGTCGCAGATCAGTACGTCGGGGTGCGCGAGGACGGCCCGGGCGAGCGCGGCTCGTTGCAGCTCACCACCGGAGAGGCGGCTCGGCGTACGGGCCGCGGTCATCGCGGAGACGCCGAGGCGGGCCAGGGTGGCGACGGCTTCGGCGTGGGCCTGCTCGGGGTCGAGACCGCGAAGGCGTTGGGCTGTCCGGGCGACCTGCTGGTCGACCGGGCGGCGTTCGTCGAACGAGCCGCGGACCTCTTGCCAGACGTACTGGATGCGGCGGTTCTGGGTGCGTGATCGCTTGCGCAGGACGGGTAGTGACTCGTCGTCGAGGAGGAGCCGGCCGGCGTAGCGCTCGTGCAGGCCGGCCAGGCAGCGGGCCAACGTGGTCTTGCCACTGCCGGAACGGCCGACGACGCCCACGCACGCGCCCGGGCGGACGGCGAGGTCGATCTCGTGCAGGATGGGGTCACGGCCGCGGGGACGCAGCGACGCGGACAGGTTCATTGCCTGGAGCAACGGATGCCCGAGGCTGGTGGTTCCCGATCGCCCGAGGTCTGGTGCTTCCGGGAGTACGTCGGGACCGCCGGAGTCGATCACCCGGCCGGCGGACAGCACCACCACGCGGGTGGCGAGCGCGCGGACCAGATCGAGATCGTGACTCAGCAACAAGATCCCGAGCCCGTCGGCGGCGAGTTCCCTCAGCTCGTGGACCAACTGCAGCCGGGTGATCGAGTCGAGGCCGGTGCTCGGCTCGTCCAGAACCAGCACCTTCGGGCGGCACGTCAACGCCTGTGCAAGTGCGACCCGCTGCCGCTGCCCACCCGAGAACTGATGCGGAAACCGCCGCAATGTCTCGCGATCCCCCGGCAACTGTGCCGCCCTGAGCGCTCCGGGGACCACCGATTCACCACGATGATGCAGCCCCTCGAGCTCCCGCAACGTCGTACCAATCCGCCGCGCCGGGTTGAGCGCGCTCCCCGGATGCTGAGGCATGTACGCCACCACCCGCCCCCGGATCCGGGCAGCCGCCGTCGTCACCCCGTTGCCATCAACAACAACCTCTCCAGCAACCTCGACCCTCCCCTCCAGCTGAACCCCCTCCCCAAACTCCCCCAACAACGCCAGCGCCGAAGTGGTCTTCCCCGACCCCGAAGCCCCCACCAAGGCCGTGACCTCCCCCACCACCACCTCGAACGAAACCCCGTCCACCAGAACGGCAGACCCGGCAAACGCCCCGAGCTCCCTGACCCGCGCCACCACCCCCAGCCCGGTCCCACCCGGCAGGTCGGTGGATGGGGTGGTCATTGGGTCGCCTCGGTGGGGTGGCGGGAGTAGTGGAGGAGACGGTCGGCGAGGAGGTTGAAGCCGAGAGTGAACGAGACCAGGAGGAGGGCGGGGGCCAGGACCGACCACGGTTGGAGGAGGAGACCTTCGCGGTTGCGGGAGATGCTGACGGCCCAGTCGGGAGCGGTGGGACTCAGACCGAGACCCAGGAAGTTGACCGAGGCAACCAGGAACACGGCGAGCGTGATGCGGGTGCCGAGGTCGGCGGCGACCGGTCCGAGGACGGAGCGTCCGACGTACCCGAGGTGAATGGTGAACCAGGACTCGCGCTGCATGCGGAGGGCTTCGACAACCGGACTGCTCGCAGCGTCCAGCGCCGCCGCCCGCACCAGCCGGGCAACGGTCGGAACGTTGACCAGGGCAACGGCCAGCGTGATCGCCAGTGCGGACGCCCGCCACCCGACCGCGACCACGCTGATCACGAGCAGCGAAGGCAATGGCAGCAGTACGTCGAGCGGCCGGATCAACCCTTCGTCCAACCACCGGTGCCGCGTCGACGCAGCCACCAGCCCGATCAACCCACCGATCACATACGCGATCACCACCGCGCCGATCGCCATCCCCAGCGCTGTCCGCCCACCAACCAGCAGGAGTTGCAGCACATCCCGCCCCAACCCATCCGTCCCCAAAACCCCCTCCGACGTGTAGGGCAACCCCGCCTCCACCCGAACCCGCGCCAGAGGCCCGAACACCGCAACCGCCACAGGAACCCCAACCAACCCCACCGCCACAACGACCGAGACCCGCCCGACGCCCCCATCTCTCCCAGAAGCCACGCGCCGCCCACCGACCGCACGCGACCATCCGAGGACGCCGGCACGCGTACGCCACCGAGCGGCGGGTGCCTCGGGCCGGTTGGGCCGGGCGCCGAGCCGGCGATCGCGGGAGTGGTTCATCGGAGTAGTTCCGTTCGAGGGACCAGGCGGTTGCAGACCAGGTCGGCGGCGAGGTTGAGGAGCAAGGCTGCTACAGCGAGGACCAGGGTCAGACCCTGAACTACTGGGACATCACGGGTTTCGACGCCGTCTACCAGGGCGGTGGCGAAGCCGGGGATTGCGAAGATTGCTTCCACCACGAGGACCCCGCCCAGCAACGTGTCGCCGGTCCGCGCCAACTCCTGCACCCCGGGGACCGCGGCGTTCGGCAGCACGTGCCGCAACAGCAACCGCCGTCGCGGAACCCCGAGCCGCCGCGCCTGTACGACGTACTCCGCGTGCAGCGCCGTGATCGTCCCCGCACGGACCTGGCGTGACAACAAGCAGACCGTGCGCCCAAGTAGCACCGCGACCGGCAAGACGAGCAACCCCGGGGAAGCCAGCAGAGACCCGCCGATCCAGGTCGCCGGCAACCACCCGAGCTTCAGGGAGAACCCCGCCACCAGCAACACCGCGATCACGAAGTCCGGGATCGCACTCAACGCCAGCGTCACCGATGTGATCGCCCGATCAAGCCGCCCGTTCTCCCGCGTTCCCATCACGATGCCGAGGGCAACAGCCAGCGGTACGACAACAGCGAGCGTGGCCAGCGTCAGCACCAGCGTCGCTCCCACCGAGCTCTTCACGATGTCGACCACCGGTCCCCCGCTGATCAACGACGTACCCAGATCGCCCCTCAGCACGTTGCCGAACCAATCGGCAAACCGTTCCGCCAAAGGCTGATCGAGCCCGAGCTCAGCACGCAGCCGCGAGACCTGATCCGGCGTCAACGTCTCGGTGAACCGCATGTCCGCCGCATCCCCAGGCAGCAAGGCGGTCAGCGCAAACACCAGCACCGAGAGCACAGCCAACTGAACGACGGCGAGCACAGCCCGCTGTCCGGCGTACGACTGCATTCAGGCCAGCCACACCTTGTCGAACCGGCCGGAGTCCAGGGTGTTCGGCGGCACCGCCTGCACGCCCTGCACCGTCGCCGACACCGCAACCAGATAATCCGGCAGCCCCCACGCGAGAATGCCGCCCTCATCCCGCAGCGTCCCCTGGAGTTCGCCGTACTTCGCCGACCGCGCACCCTCGTCCGTCAGCCGCTGCGCAGTCGCAAACGCAGCATCGAAGGCAGGCCGGCGCCAATGCGTCACATTGAACGGCGACGTACTCAGCAGCCGATCCGTGACGTACTGCGGAATCGGCATCGCGCCGGACCGATGGTTGCCGATGACACCCTTCGTGAGCAGGTCCTTCGCATACGTCTGCGCACTCCCCGGGACCACCTTGAGCTTCACCCCGGCCTCGGCGACCTGCTCCGCGAACAGCGTGGCCGACTCGACGAACCCGGCGGACGCATCCGCGGTCAGGAACTCGATCTCCTTGTTCACCATCCCGGCCTTCCTCAGCAGGGCCTTGGCCTCCGAGACGTCCCGCTCCCGCTGCGCCAGATCGGCCGGATAGTACTGATATCCCTTGCCGAACAGGTCGTTGCCGACCTCACCCCGCCCGGCGAGCACCACGTCGACCAGCCGCTGCCGGTCGGCGAGCAGCTTGAACGCCATCCGCACGTCCGGGTTGTCGAACGGCGGCTGATCCACCTTCATGACGAACGCCTGCAGCGTGCTGGCCTTGGCAGGCACGATCCGCACCGTCCGCCCGGCTGACACGGTCCGCGCGAAGGTCGCGGTCATGTCGTTCGCGTACTCCGCCTGTCCGCCTTGTACGGCGTTCGCCCGGGCCTCGGAGTCGGCGGAGAGGATGTGCAGTTCCTCGATCCGGGCCGGCTCGTCCCAGTAGTCGTCGTACCGGTTCGCGATCATCGACCGGCCGGCCTCGAACGAGACGCACCGGAACGGGCCGGTGCCGACCGGTTTCGCCGGATCCTTGAATCCGTCCCGCACGATCTGGGTCCCGATTCCCGCCAGCAGGGCAGGGAACTCCGCGTTCGGCGCGGTCAGCCTCAGCTCGACCGTGCGCGCATCGACGGCCCGGCTGCGCCGCAGATCCAGGGTCGCGAGCGACGACTGGGCGACACGCTCGGGCACGGCCGGGTCGGCGGTCCGCGCGAGGCTGTAGAGCACGTCCTCGCTGGTCAGCTTGCCGCCGTCATGGAACGTCGCATCCCGGAGGCTGAACCGCCAAGTCGTCGCCTGTCCGTCGTGCTCCCACTTCTCGGCCAGCCGCCCCACCGGCTTCAGATCGGGCCCCAGCTCGACCAGCTTCTCGTACGTCGCCTTGTGCCGCGCGATGTCCACGAACAGGCTCTGGACGTGCGGATCGAGGACCTCCTTGGCACCGCCACCGGCGTACACCGCCCGCAGCCGGCCGCCGTTCTTCGGTTGAGCCGCGGCCTCGCCATCGGCGCCGCAACCGGTCAGTCCGGCCAGTGCCGATGCACCGGCCAGCCCCAGGAACCCGCGTCTGTTCAGAGCATCGGACACGCGCCACATCCTCACGTTAGTGAAAACGATTGTCAAATCCAGCGCGCATCCGAACCCGACGCCATCATTCTTCCGACCCCGTCCTTCGACTGCTCTCCGTGACGGCGTGTCACTTCCGCATACCGGGAGTCACCACCAAAATCCGAAAGCCCGCCCCGGCGCAGAGCACCGGGGCGGGCGAGAGACGCGGACGGTCAGGCGGCGGAGGCTCGGACAGTGGCGAGGGCGTTGCTCCAGCTGATCACCTGGTCGAGCATGGCGTGGACCTCGGGCTCGTGGAAGTCGGCCGGGGTGAACTCGGAGTAGTTCTTGAAGTCGGTGGCCAGCGACAGCGTGACCTGGTTGCGGACGTCGGCGACCTTGAGCTCGCCCATCACCAGACGCAGGTGCTCGACCGCGCGGGCGCCGCCAACCGCGCCGTAGCTGACGAAGCCGGCCGCCTTGTCGTTCCACTCCTTGAACAGGAAGTCGATCGCGTTCTTCAGCGCGCCGGAAGTGGAGTGGTTGTACTCCGGGGTGACGAAGACGAACCCGTCGAAGGAGGCGATCTTGTCGGCCCAGGCGTGCGTGTGCGGCTGGCTGTACTGGCCCATCGACGGCGGCATGGCCTCGTCCAGGTGCGGCAGCTTGTAGTCGGCGAT
Source organism: Kribbella sp. NPDC049227 (assembly GCF_043197265.1). NCBI lineage: Bacteria > Bacillati > Actinomycetota > Actinomycetes > Propionibacteriales > Kribbellaceae > Kribbella > Kribbella sp. NPDC049227. The sequence continues at coordinate 348,992 of NZ_JBICST010000001.1, forward strand.
GTCGACCAGCTCGAACTCCGCGTCGCTGCGCTGCTTGGCGAGATCCAGCACCCACTGAGCCACGGCTTCGCCGTTGCGGCCCGGGCGCGTGCTGCCGAGGACGATCGCGATCTTGGGCATGACTGTTCCTTCACGAAGAGGGGGCCCGGAGGCTCTTTGATGATGCATCACCAAAATAGCCGATCGAGATGACATGTCAACCCAAGGGTCGGAGCTCTCACCTGCTGGGACCGCCGGTGTGAGCTACTCCTCGCAGTCCGGTGTCGCGCACGGGTTCGCAGGCACCGCGGTGAGAACGCGCTCGAGGAGAACGCCGAGCTGGCCTTGCTCCTCGGGACTCAAGTGATCGAAGAAGTAGCTGCGGACGGCGTCGACATGGTCCGGTGCGGCCGCCTCGATCGCCTTCCGGCCGAGGCCGGTGAGCCGAACCATCGAGCCGCGGGCGTCCGACTCGCACTCCTCGCGGGTGACCAGGCCACGCTTCTCCATCCGGCTGACCTGGTGCGACAGCCGGCTGCGCTCCCAGCCGACCGACTTGCCCAGGTCGCGGGTGCGCAGTACGCCGTCCTCCGCGACGGACAGCGGATGGAGCAGGGCGTAGTCTGCGCCGGACAGCCCGGAGTTCGCGATCAACCGGGCCTCGAGGGCGCGCATCAGCTCGCGATGCGCGTCACGGTACGACTCCCACAGACGCGCCTCACGCGCATCCAGCCACCGTGGTTCCGTCATCCACCCAGTGTACGGACATCTGTTGACATATCACCGAGTCAGCAAGTCACGGCGTGCGCGAAAGGGCAACGGCCAGGCCCACGGTCCCCGCCATGATCAGCAGCTCGACAACCGCCAACCGCCGGAACGCCGCCGGATCCCCGGCCGCCAACTCCGGGAGCGTCGTCCGCCGATGCCACCACCCGACCAGCACCAGGATCGCGAACGCCACGGTCTTCGCGAACACCAGAGCGCCGTACCCGCTGGTGACCCATTGCGTGATCAGCGCCCAGCCGTCGTCCCGCCCTCCGAGGTGGATCTCCGCGGTCAGCAACCCGGTCACGCCCATCGCGATCGCACAGACCAGTGCGAGCCGGCTGAACCGCTCGACGGCCTGCTGATCCCGGGCATACCGCAGTACGGCGCCCAGGCCGCCGATCCACGCCGTCGCAGCGAAGACGTGGACGACCAGTGAGGTGGTCGCGAGGACGGACCACACATTCGTTCGCTCGATCGCGCCGTGTCCAGTGAGCAGCGGACCGGTCAGTGCAGCTGCGGTGAGCACCGCCGCGAACCGCGCGCCACGGACCGTCCGGCAGCCACTCAGGACCACTGCGAGAATCGCTGTCAGTACGACGGCCACCGCAAGAGCCCTGACCTGCAAGAGCTCCCCCGCCACGGATGCATGCTCAGCAAGGTGCGACAACGGGATCCCCAGGATCACCGCGCCCGTCGTGATCAGCCCGCCGATACTGGCCACCGCCCAGACCGCGGCTGCGATCGCCGCGTCCTGGCAGGCCCGCAAACCCTTCGGCGACAGTTTCCCATCAGTTGCTGGAAGCAACAGTATGACCGCTGCCAGCGCCCCGCCCGTCGCCACCGCGGCGGCATCTGCGACGAAACGCAGTACCGGAACCGACCAGGACAAAGGCATTCCGGCACCGATGAGACCGTCCGGCAACGGTTGCGGCGCACCGCCGGCGGCGAGCAGGGCGACGACCATCACCACGATGCCGGCGGCAACCATGCCACCAGCGACGGCCGGTTTCGCCGAACTCATTGCGAGGCAGGCCGGCGGCGCACGATGACGATCGCCAGCGCCACCACGACCAGCATCACCAGGCACAGGGCCACGACCGTGACCGTGTTCGAGCCACTGTCCTGACTGGCGGTCGGCGTACCGCCCGGTTGGGTGGCCGGGTGGCCGGCATGGGTGACGGTGAACGATCCGGTGACGGTGATCGGGTGACCGTCGGCCGACACCACGCGGGCGTCGACCTGGTACCGGCCGGCGTCGACCATCGCGCCGACCGGCTGGGTCACGGTGTTGTCGATCACCTGCACGTCGCCGGTGGCCACATTGGTCCCGGACGGCGACTTGACCTGCACCTGCGTGCCGTTGCTGCCGATCGGCTCGCTGAAGGTCAGCACCACTTTGGTCGGCGGTGCGGACATGGACGAACCATCGGCCGGGGTCATCGACTCGAGCTTGGCGTGCGCCGCCGCCACCCCGGTGGAAACCACCAGAGCGAGCAGCGACGCCACCAGTACTGCGATCAGTCGGCGCACGACTATGCCTTCTCGGATCCAGCCGGCTTGCGGGCCCGGAGTCCCAGGCCCAAGCCGATCAGGCCCAGCAGCAGGCCGGCGCCACCGAGAACGCGAGCCAGCGGATCCGACGAGTCCACGCTCTCCGAGGTCGTTGCCGCGACCGGCGTGATCGGCGCGGCCAACTCGAGCGTCGGAGCCGGGTGCTCCGGCTCGTCAGCACCCTCCTTGGCGAGTTGGTCCCACTTGACCACCTCGCCATCGCTGTAGGACTGCACTGCGGGGAAGCTCAGCGCGTCGACGCCGTCCGGAATGCGCCCGACGGACAGGGAGAACTCGTCGAAGTTGCCGGCCGGGACCCCACCGGCCGTCGCAGTCCAGGTCACGGTGGTAATCGCCTTGGTCAGCGTGACGTCGCCGACCTTGACCGGGGCGGGCAATTGCTCGGTCGTCTTCACCACCGTCCAACCGGGCTTCACCTGCGCTCCGACGCTGGCGAACGGGTGGTCCTTGGGCAACGAGACAACGAGCTTCGTAGTGGCGGCCGTATCGGACTCGGTCGGTACGCGGAACACCAGCTTGGCGTACCCACCGGGCTTGGCGTCCGGCGACGACACCGTGACGTGGGCCGACGCCGAGGTGGCGGCGCCGGCCAGGACAAGCGTGGATGCCGCCACGATCGCGACAGCACGCAGGGCGAACTTTCTGGACATGGGAACCTTTCGCGGTCACACGGGACAACCCGGCCGCGAAGGCATGCGGCCGGTCAGGACATCGCTGGGATCGCCCGGATGACCGGCGGTCCGCGCCGCGAGACGTTCGAGGTGAGCCACCGCTGAACCAGTCGCGGTGACGGCGGTACGACGAGCAGTACGGCGGCGTACCGGCGGACTGGAATCAGGATCGGCAGCCGCGGCAGGAAGCGCGCGAAGATCCGCAGTACTCGGTGGACCCAGCGTTGTGCCCCTGTGATCGCGAGAACGCCTGCGAGCAGGACGGTCAGGTGCGCGGCAGTCATGACGAGACTGCCGCCGATCCCCTGCGGCATGCCTCCGTGGTGCATCGGCATGGCCATCGGCTCGTGGGCCGCGTCCAGGGTGACGTGGACGAACAGCTGGATCGCGGCGAGCACGACCACGGACAGTGCGCGTTCGCCGGCGAGGTACTCACCCAGCAGCCAGCAGACCGCAGTCAGGGCTAGTAGCGGCGAGGCCAATTGGAGGGCAACGGTTCCACCCGCGAGCGCGTGACCGGCTACCGCGACCACGACGCTCAGCGCCGCGACCACGGGTGTCGCACTGCTCTCGGCGTGCATCCCCGATCCCCTCGAGTGTCACTCGTACCAGACACTCTACGGACAGGGCTGCCGACTGGTTCCCTCAGTGCGCAGCGACGAAGCGCAGTACGGCGTCCCGGAACACAGCCGGCTCCTCGACGTGGCCGAAATGGCCGCTCTCCCGCAGTACCACCAGTTCGGCGCCCGGGATCCCGTCGGACAGCTCCCGCGATGCTGGCATCGATCGCCTCGAAGGTTTTTGAAGTACACCGGCAGCAGCCGCGCCAGAGCGTCCAACTCCTCGTCATGACCCTCAGCCGCACCCTGCTGCTGTCAAGATGACCGGATGGACGTAGCGGTGCTGGAAATCGGGGGCAGTCACGTGACGGCGGCGGTGGTGTCGCCGGACGACTGGTTCGTGAACGTGGTGGAACGAGCGAATCTCGCGTCGCAGAAGGCGGCCGAGGTGGTCGTCGCCCAGTTGGCGGCGGCGGCCCGGAAGTTGCCGCTGGCAAACGGTCTGGCGGTGGCGCTGCCCGGTCCGTTCGACTTCGCCACCGGCGTCGCCTGGTATCGCGGCCAGGACAAGTTCGACCAGCTGTACGGGTACAACCTGGGCGACAGTCTGCGCGCTGAGCTCGCCCTGGACCGGCTGATGTTCATGAACGACGCCGAGGCGTTCGCTGTCGGCGAGTGGACCGCGGGCGAGGTCCGCGGCGTCGAGCGGTGCGTCGGCGTCACCATCGGCACCGGCGTCGGTACGGCGTTCCTCGCCGACGGCCACGTGGTCCGCGAAGGCGGCACCGTCCCGCCCGGCGGTGAGCTCTACAAGACGGAGTACGACGGCAAGCCGCTGGAGGACTCGATCTCCGGACGGGCGATCCTGCGCAGGTACTTCGCAAGCACAGGCACCGAAGCACCTGGGGTCAAGGAGATCGCCGAGGACGCGCGGGCCGGTGACGCCGCCGCGAAGGACGCCCTGCTGACAGCCTTCGGTGATCTTGCGACCGCACTCACCCCTTGGCTGGATCGCTTCGGGGCGACGAAGACCGTGCTGGGCGGCTCGATCTCGGGGGCTTTCGACATCGTGGCGGACGTGTTCGGCTTCGACATCGCGCCCACCGAGGACACCGAGCACTCGGCGCTGATCGGCGCGGCAGCGCACTACCTGCGCTCGCACTGAATTGTCCACGGCTCTGGCTACGGTCACTCCATGAAGATCGCCGCGCCCCGGCTGCGCACCCAGCTCGAGTCCGCCTCGCCCACGCCGGAGGACATCGAGGACGAGGCCAGGCTGCTCGACCTGTCCCTGGAGGACGTGGATCTGAGCGATCTCGTCGCCGAGCATCTCGAGCTGAGCGGCTGCCGGCTGATCCGCGCCAAGCTGGCCGGGTCGGACCTGGACAAGCTGATCCTGGTCGACGCGGAGCTGTCCCAGTGTGACGTCGCGAACGCCCGCTGGTCGGATGCCGCCCTGACCCGGGTGGCGATCAACTCGTCCCGGCTGACCGGGTTCGCCGGGCCGGGGATGAGCATCCAGCACGCCACGATCCGTGACAGCGTGCTCGACTTCGGCTCGTTCCGGTTCGCGAAGTTCGTGAAGGTGGAGTTCTCCGACTGCCGGCTGCAGAACGCGGACTTCGTCTCCGCTGACCTGACCGGCGCCGTGTTCCGCGGCTGCGACCTGACCGGCGCGGAGTTCTCCCAGGTCAAGGCGTCCGGGGCGGTCTTCGTCGACTGCACGTGGGACGCCGCCCGCGGCCTCACCGCGCTGACCGGCGCGACCGTGGCCGCCTCCTCCCCGATCGACACCCTGACCTTCACCAGCGCGGTCACCACGGCGGCCGGGATCACCCTCGCTCACCCGGACGACCTCGACGGAGCGTGAGCATGGACACGTCCGGTCTGGGCGGGGCGGACTGCCTATTAGGGTGGGGGCGGAGCTTGCCGACCTGAAGTGGAGCACGTGGTGACCGACTCGACCATCATCTACACCCACACCGACGAGGCTCCGGCGCTCGCCACGTACTCGTTCCTCCCGGTGATCCAGGCGTACGCCGGGCAGGCCGGGGTCGGGGTGGAGACCCGGGACATCTCGCTGGCGGGCCGGATCATCGCCCTCTTTCCGGAGTACCTGAAGGACGACCAGCGGATCGCGGACGCGCTGGCCGAGCTCGGCGAGCTGGCCCGGACGCCGGAAGCCAACATCATCAAGCTGCCGAACGTCTCGGCCTCGATCCCGCAGCTGAAGGCGGCGATCGCCGAACTGCAGGCCCAGGGCTACGCGCTGCCGGACTACCCGGACGAGCCGAAGACCGACGCGGAGCGGGAGATCCAGGCCCGCTACGACAAGGTCAAGGGCTCCGCGGTGAACCCGGTGCTGCGCGAGGGCAACTCGGACCGCCGCGCCCCCGCCTCGGTGAAGAACTACGCCAAGACCCACCCGCACCGGATGGGTGCCTGGTCGGCGGACTCCAAGACCAACGTCGCCACCATGGGCCAGGACGACTTCCGGTCCACCGAGAAGTCGGCCGTGATCGAGGCCGACGGCTCGCTGCGGATCGAGCTGGTCGGCGACGACGGCACCACGACCGTCCTGCGCGAGTCGGTGCCGGTGCTGGCGAGTGAGGTCGTCGACGCGTCGGTGATGCACGTCGCCGCACTGCGCGAGTTCCTCACCGCACAGGTCGCCCGGGCCAAGGCCGACGACGTGCTGTTCTCGATCCACCTGAAGGCCACGATGATGAAGGTCTCCGACCCGATCGTCTTCGGCCACGTGGTCCGCGCCTTCTTCCCGAACACGTTCGCGCAGTACGGCGACGTACTGGCCAAGGCCGGCCTGACCCCGAACGACGGGCTCGGCGGCATCCTCAACGGCATCGCGTCGCTGCCCGAAGGCGCCGAGATCAAGGCGTCGTTCGAGGCCGAGCTGGCCGCCGGACCGGCGCTGGCGATGGTCGACTCGGACAAGGGCATCACCAACCTGCACGTCCCGTCCGACGTCATCGTCGACGCGTCGATGCCGGCCATGATCCGCACCTCCGGCCACATGTGGGGACCGGACGGCCAGGAGCACGACACGCTCGCGGTGCTGCCGGACAGCAGCTACGCCGGGATCTACCAGGTCGTGCTCGACGACTGCCGCGCCAACGGTGCCTTCGATCCGTCCACGATGGGCTCGGTCCCGAACGTCGGCCTGATGGCGCAGAAGGCCGAGGAGTACGGCTCGCACGACAAGACCTTCGAGATCCAGACGACCGGGACCGTCCGGCTCGTCGACGAGGCCGGCAACGCCGTACTGGAGCAGACCGTCTCGGCCGGCGACATCTTCCGCGCCTGCCAGACCAAGGACGCCCCGATCCGCGACTGGGTCAAGCTGGCCGTCACGCGGGCCCGGGCGACCGGCGACCCGGCGGTGTTCTGGCTGGACGAGACCCGCGCTCACGACGCTCAGATCATTTCCAAGGTCCAGAAGTACCTGTTCGACCACGACACCGAGGGTCTGGACCTGCGCATCCTCGCGCCGGTCGACGCGATCAGGTTCTCGCTGGAGCGGATCCGCCGCGGTGAGAACACCATCTCGGTGACCGGCAACGTACTGCGCGACTACCTGACCGACCTGTTCCCGATCCTCGAGCTGGGCACCAGCGCGAAGATGCTGTCGGTCGTGCCGCTGATGGCTGGTGGCGGGCTGTTCGAGACCGGGGCCGGCGGCTCGGCACCGAAGCACGTGCAGCAGTTGGTCAAGGAGAACTACCTGCGCTGGGACAGCCTGGGTGAGTTCTTCGCGCTGGCCGCGAGCTTCGAGCACCTGGCCCAGGCGACCGGCAACGCGCGCGCCCAGATCCTCGCCGACACCCTGGACCGGGCCACCGCGACGTTCCTGAACGAGGACAAGTCGCCGACCCGTCGCGTCGGTGGCATCGACAACCGCGGCAGCCACTTCTACCTGTCCCTGTACTGGGCCCAGGAGCTGGCCAAGCAGACCGACGATGCCGATCTCGCGAAGGCGTTCGGCCCGCTGGCCGAGGTGCTCACGGCGAGCGAGCAGACGATCGTCGACGAGCTGATCGCCGTCCAGGGCAGCCCGGTCGACCTCGGCGGCTACTACCAGCCCGACCCGGCCAAGGCCGCCGCCGTCATGCGCCCCTCCAAGACCTGGAACGACGCCCTCGGCTCGCTCTGACGTCCGCGTCCGGGCGGACCGAGCATCCGCCCCGGTCACGGTGTCCTGTTGTCTCTCGCAGCTCCCGGCGCCCACCATGGCGCCGGGAGTTGCTGCTTGTTAATGCGTGGCCGCTCCGGCGATCGCCTTCCTACACTGACCGGCATGACCGCAACCCGATCCGTGCTTGCCACTCAGGCCACGGACTTTCCCCGATGGTTCCAGGATGTGATTGCCAAAGCCGAGCTCGCCGAGAACGGGCCGGTGCGGGGGACCATGGTCATCCGACCGTATGGGTACGGGATCTGGGAGCGGCTGCAGGCGACACTGGACGAGCGGATCAAGGCGGCCGGAGCGGCCAACGCGTACTTCCCCCTGCTGATCCCGGAGAGCTACCTGCACCGTGAGGCCGAGCACGTGGAGGGCTTCAGTCCCGAGCTCGCCGTGGTGACGCATGCCGGAGGCAAGCAACTCGAGGAGCCCGCGGTGATCCGTCCGACCTCGGAGACCGTCATCGGTGAGTACATGGCGAAGTGGATCCAGAGCTATCGCGACCTGCCGCTGCTGCTGAACCAGTGGGCCAACGCGGTTCGTTGGGAGCTGCGGCCACGGTTGTTCCTGCGGACGACGGAGTTCCTGTGGCAGGAGGGCCACACCGCGCACGCGACCGCCGAGGACGCCCGCGCGTTCGCCACCAGGATCCTGTACGACGTCTACCGCGACGTGATGGTGAACGTGCTGGCGATCCCGGTGGTGCCCGGCCGGAAGACACGGCGGGAACGGTTCGCCGGGGCGGTCAACACGATGACCCTGGAAGCCATGACCGGTGACGGCAAGGCCCTGCAGATGGGCACGTGCCACGAACTCGGCCAGAACTTCGCCCGTGCCTTCGACATCGGCTTCCTGTCGAGCGCCGGGCAGCGTGAGCTCGCCTGGACCACCTCCTGGGGCAGCACCACACGCATGGTCGGCGGGATGATCATGGTGCACGGTGACGACGCCGGCCTGCGCGTGCCGCCGGTCGTCGCGCCGACCCAGGTCGTCGTACTCGCGGTCAGGGAGGAGACGCTCGAGGCGGCTCGGGGGATCGCGGACGAGCTGACGGCGTTCGGTCTGCGCGTCGAGGTCGACGATCGGACCGATCAGCCGTTCGGCCGGCGCGCGGTGAACTGGGAACTGAAGGGCGTCCCGGTCCGCATCGAGCTCGGCCCTCGCGACCTGGACAGCAATGTCGCGACGGTCGCACGTCGGCTGAGGGGATCCGGCAAGGAGACTGTCGGCCTGCCGGATCTCACGTCGACCGTGGTCGCGGCGATGGACGCGGACCAGGCTCTCCTGCTGGCCGAGGCAGCCGCTCGCCAAACCGCGCGGACCACGGCCGTCTCCACCGTGGACGAGGCCCTGGAGGCGGCCGCGACCGGGTGGGCCAGCCTGCCGTACGACGTGGTCGGCGAAGACGGCGAGGACCGACTGGCCACGGCTGGCATCACCGTCCGCTGCCTGCAGCGCCCGGACGGCACGCTCCCGACCGAGGACAGCGAGAGCGGCCTGACCGCGATTGTCGCCCGCTCCTACTAGCGCGGCACGGACCGCCAAGCCATCACAATCGGGCGCCGGCGCTCGGCTCCCGCGGAGCACTGCCGCGAACAACCCGTTGTGATGGCCTGGCCGTCCACCTGTCAGCGCGCCAGGTACTTGCGGACGTCGTCGGCGACCTGGGCTCGATGGACCATGCCGTACTTGCGCAGGATCGCGCTCAGGTGGGTCTTGACCGTGTTCAGGCTGATCCCGAGCTCGGCCGCGAGCTGGTCGTTGTCCAGGCCGTCGACGAGCAGGACCGCGACGTTCTGCTGGGCCTTGGTCAGGCTGGTGAACCGGCGCTCAGGACCCTCGTCGGTGTCCATCAGCATCTCGATCAACTCGGACTGGATGTGCTCCGTCGCGTCGACGATGCGCTGCAGATGGCCTTCGACCGCCGCGGCCAGCTCGGACTCGCTCAGCGCCTCGGTCGCGATCTCGCGGATCGACGCGACCCGGTGGGTCAGGTACTCCATCACGTGGTCGGAGGTGAGCAGGTTGGGACCGGAGTCACCGGCCGGCAGCATCCGCAGCGCCTCCCGGTCCTCGCCCTCGCGGGTCAGCACCCGCTCCACCACACCGCCCAGCCACTCGAACGCACGGACGGCGTTGTCGTCGTAGCTGTTCGGCTCGTAGCTCTGCATCGACAGCATCCCGAACAACTGGTCCGGACCATCCTTGGACGGCCGGAAGATCGGCACCGTCACCGCGTCCTCGGACCGCCGCCCGATATCACCGATCGGTACGCCGGCATGCAGCGCGGCACCGTTGTCGTAGGCGTACCGGTACGTCTGCCGCCGCTTCAGCAGCCACGCGGTCTGGCCGTTCGGACCGAAGTTGTGCGTGTCCGGGTCGACGTACCGGCCGTCGTCGTGCCCGTAGGGATAGCGGACCCGGCTGCTGCCCTGGAGGAAACCGACGAAGAACGCGTCGACCCGCGCGACCTTGCCGGCCACCACCCGCACGTAGTCGTACAGGCCGTAGTGATCGGCTCGGAACAGCGCCTCGATCTTGTGATATGCCTCGCGCAGGATGATCGCGGTCTCCGCGTCGACCCTCAGCGGGGCGGACTTGTCTGCCTCCACGACGTCGACCCTTCAATCGATCACTCGACTATGACGCCGCCGCCGGGATATTGCCAGGTGCTAGTCCGCCAGGCGGACCCAGGCGGGCCAGACCGACGTTTTGTCCAGGTACGGCGCCAGCAGGGCACTCACCTCCGCATCGTCGGCACCCCGCAACTGGTCGGAGGCGATCTTGCGGGTGATGCCGGCCAGGAAATCGGCGATCTGGACGCGATGGTCGGTGAAAGAGTCCACCTGCTCCAGCGCGGCGAATCCCTCGGTCGACGCCTGCAACCGGCCGACCCGCTCGGCCGACAACGTGGTCTGCCGATCGTGCGCGATCGTGACTTCTTGCCCGCCATCAGTCCAGAACTCGACCGCCCGGACGATCGCCGGCATCAACGGATCCAGCCGCGGGATCGGCGACTCGTCGGCGGCCCGGACGAAGTCGTTGGCCGCTTCCAGGAAGACTCGCGCCTCCGCGGTACGACGGCCGGCGTCGTACAGGAACCGGATCGTCCCGGACCGGGCGCCGAGGAAGTCCACCAGCCCGGAGACGAGGAAGTAGGTCTTGTCGACCAGGAACACGTGCGCGTTGCCCTCCAGCGGGCCGTCCGGTCCGAGGAACCAGAGCAGGACCGCGCGGTGCTTCGACCGGAGCAGGTGGCCGGCCTTGTACATGGTCGCGGGCGACTTGATCCGGGCCCGGAGTTCGGCGACGCAGGCCGCCGCGGTCGGCTCGTCCAGCCGCACGCTCGCGTGCGCGAAGACGTCGGTCACGCCGCCGACGAGCTTCTCCCCCTCGTACCCGGACTCGTCACACGCGATCTCGACGGCCCTGGGTTCCGATGGCGCGGTGGTCGGCACGTCCCGACTCTCTCACCGCACGCAAGCACCGCGCACGCCGATTACGCAGAGAAGTCGCGGGTGGTGTGGGTCCGAGTTCCCGAGTCGCCCTCCCAAGCCTCGGCCGAACTCCCCTCACCACCCGCGACCAGATCAGGACGCCAATTCCTGTGAGCCCCCGCGTCTGTCGATCCCGCAGCCCCCTGTGAGATCGGCGACCCCCCGGCAGTTCTTCTGGCGTCCTCTCCCTCCCCCCGTTGACTACACCGTGCCACCTCGTGTCAGGACCTGCCTATCGCCCACGGCATGAGGTTGTTGTGTCCTCAATCTCATCCCGGGGATGATGTAGTCGTTTACGAGTCTCGCGCCTCGGCCGGAAACTTGCCGTCCGGCCTGGTCAGCGGGCCAGATACCGGCGTACGTCGGCGGCCACCTCGGCGCGGCTCGCCAGCTCGTACTTGCCCAGGATCGTTCTGAGGTGGGACTTGACCGTGTTGACGGAGATGCCCAGCTCGGTCGCGATCCGGGTGTTGCCGGGGTCCTCGGCCAGGAGCAGCGCAACACTCTGCTGGGTCGGAGTCAGCAGCGCGAACCGTTGCTCGGGCCCGTCGTCCGCGTCGAGCATCATCTCGATCAGCTCCGACTGCGTCTGCTCGGCCTCCTTGATCAGTTTTCCGAGCGAGTCCCGCGCGGGATCGGCGACATCGGTCGACGCCATCGCCTCGTGCGCAAGCGCTCTCAGGATGGCGATCCGGTTCGACAGGTACTCCATCACCGAGTCCGAGGTGAGCACGTTCGGGGACTCGGCCCCGGCCGGAAGCAGCCGCAGCGCCTCCCGGTCCTCCGCCTCCCGGGTGAGCACCCGCGCAGTCATTCCAGCGAGCCATTCAAACGCCCGTACGGCGTTGTCGTCGTAGCTGTTCGGGCGATAGCTGTGCATCGACATCATGCCGAACAACTCGTCGGCTCCACCGTCGCGACCGGGCCGGAACATCGGTACGGTCACCGCATCCTCCGACCGCTTGGACACGTCGCCGGCCGGGACACCTGCCTGCAGTACGGCACCGTTGTCGTAGGCGAAGCGGTAGGTCTGACGCTGACGCAGCAGCCACGCGGTCTGCCCGTTCGGCCCGTAGATGTGGCTGGCGGGATCGTCGTACTGTCCGCTGTCGTAGCCGTACGGGTACCGGACCCGGTTGGACCCGTGCAGGAAGCCCACGTAGAAGGTGTCGACCGAGGCGATCTTCCCGGCCACCGCGCGGACGTAGTCGAACAGGCCGTAGTGCGACGCCCGGTAGAGCGACTCGATCTTGTGGTACGCCTCCCGCAGGATGATCGCCGTCTCCGCGTCCACCCTCAGGACCCCCGGCGACCTGTCCTCCCCGTCAACTGGCATCTGCAACCCACCCCAGGACATCGCACTGACGTCAGGTCACCGAGTATCCACCGTTCGGCCCGCCGGGGAGACGGGTCTCGGTGCGTCGGTCACCAGCTGGTGTCGAGGGGCTTGCCCTCGGCGTACCCGGCGGCCGTCTGCAGGCCGACGACCGCGCGCTCGTGGAACTCGGCCAGGTTGGCGGCGCCGACGTACGTGCAGGAGCTGCGGATGCCGGACACGATCGAGTCGAGCAGGTCCTCGACGCTCGGCCGCTCGGGGTCCAGGTACATCCTGGCGGTCGAGATGCCCTCGCCGAAGAAGCCCTTCCGGGCCCGCTGGAACGGCGTGTCGTCGGCTGTCCGGGAGCGGACCGCGCGGGCCGACGCCATTCCGAAGCTCTCCTTGTAGATCCGGCCGTCGCTGTCGCGGTGCGGATCGCCGGGCGACTCGTACGTCCCGGCGAACCAGGAGCCGATCATCACGCTGGAGGCCCCGGCGGCCAGCGCGAGCGCGACATCGCGCGGATGCCGTACGCCGCCGTCCGCCCAGACGTGCTTGCCAAGTTCACGGGCCCGTTCCGAGCACTCCAGTACGGCGGAGAACTGCGGACGACCGACGGCCGTCTGCATCCGCGTCGTACACATCGCGCCCGGTCCGACGCCGACCTTCACGATGTCCGCGCCGGCCGCGACGAGATCGCTGACGCCCTCGGCGGTGACGACGTTCCCAGCGACGATCGGGACCTCCGGCCCAAGGGCTCGGACCTGCTCGAGGACCTCGAGCATCCGCTCCTGGTGACCGTGTGCGGTGTCGATGACCAGTACGTCGATCCCGACGTCGAGCAACGCCTTGGCCTTCTGCTCGGCGTCGCCGTTGATCCCGATGGCCGCCGCGACCCGGAGCTTCCCGTTCGCGTCGACGGCCGGCTGGTAGAGGGTGGCGCGGAGCGCCCGCTGGCGGGTGAGGATGCCGACGATGTTGCCGTTCGCATCTACGACAGGCGCGAGCCGGTGCCGGCCGTCGTGCAACTGGTCGAACGCCGCCTCCGCATCAATCCCGGCCGGCAGGGTCAGCAACTCGCGCGACATGATCCCGTCGAGCTGGCTGAACCGGTCCACGCCCGCGCAGTCGGCCTCGGTCACCACGCCGACCGGACGGCCGTCGTCGACCACGATCACCGCACCATGACCGCGCTTGGGCAACAGGTTGAGCGCCTCGCCCACGGTCCCGGTCGGCGGCAGCACCAGCGCGGTGTCGTGCACGGTGTGCCGTTGCTTGATCCAGGCAACCACCTCGGCGACCACGTCGACCGGGATGTCCTGCGGAATCACCGCCAGCCCGCCACAGCGCGCGATCGTCTCCGCCATCCGCCGCCCCGACACCGCGGTCATGTTCGCCGCGACGACGGGGATCGACGTACCGCTGCCGTCACTCGTGGACAGGTCCACGTCCAGCCGGGACGTGACACCGGACCGGTTCGGCACCAGAAACACATCACTGAACGTCAGGTCCCCCGCAGGCTCCCGATCATGATGAAACCGCACAACAGACCCCTTCCACCGGACAACACCCCCGCCAGCCTGACACGCCCCCACCCCACCCACAAGGAACCCCCGCTCACGCCAGGTCACCCCGATCACAGCGCGTGAAAGCCGGACGAACAAAGACCGGCTCCCACCGTCGTGGTGGGAGCCGGTCTTGGTGTTCTGGTGCGGATCAGGCGATGTCGAAGCGGTCGAGTTCCATCACCTTGGTCCAGGCGGCGACGAAGTCCTGGACGAACTTCGCCTTGGCGTCGTCGCTGGCGTAGACCTCGGCGACGGCGCGGAGCTCGGAGTTCGAGCCGAAGACGAGGTCGGCCCGGGTGCCGGTCCACTTGGTCTCGCCGTTGACGGTGGCCTCGAACGTCTCCTGGCTGTCGTCGACCGACGTCCACCGCGTGCCCAGGTCGAGCAGGTTCGCGAAGAAGTCGTTGGTCAGCGCACCGGGAGTCTCGGTGAGTACGCCGTACGACGAACCGTCGTAGTTCGCCCCGAGGACGCGCAGGCCGCCGACCAGGACGGTCAGCTCGGGCGCGCTCAGGGTGAGCAGGTTCGCCTTGTCCAGCAGCAGGTACTCCGCCGGGAGCCGGTTGCCCTTGCCGTAGTAGTTGCGGAAGCCGTCCGCGGCCGGCTCGAGCGCGGCGAACGAGTCGACGTCCGTCTGCTCCAGCGACGCGTCCGTCCGGCCCGGCGTGAAGGGTACGGCGACGTCGTGCCCCGCACTCTTCGCGGCCACCTCGACGCCCACACCACCGGCGAGCACGATCAGGTCGGCCAGCGAGATCTTCTTGCCGCCGGTCTGCGCGGAGTTGAAGCTCTCCTGGATGCCCTCGAGCGTCCGCAGTACCTGCGCGAGCTGGTCGGGGTTGTTGACCTCCCAGCCGCTCTGCGGCTGCAGCCGGATGCGCGCACCGTTCGCGCCACCGCGCTTGTCGCTACCGCGGAAGCTCGACGCCGACGCCCACGCGGTCGAGACCAGCTGCGCCACCGACAGCCCCGAGGCCGCGATCTGCGCCTTCAGCGCGTTGACGTCGTCGGCACCCACGAGCTCGTGGTCGACCGCCGGGACCGGGTCCTGCCAGATCAGCGTCTCGGCCGGAACCTCGGGGCCGAGGTACCGATCGATCGGGCCCATGTCGCGGTGGGTCAGCTTGAACCAGGCACGCGCGAACGCGTCCGCGAACTCGTCGGGGTTGTCCTTGAAGCGACGCGAGATCGGCTCGTAGATCGGGTCGAACCGCAGCGCCAGGTCGGTGGTCAGCATGGTCGGCTTGTGCTTCTTCGCCGCGTCGTACGCGTCCGGGATGATCTCCTCGGAGTCCTTGGCCACCCACTGGTTCGCACCGGCCGGGCTCTTGGACAGCTCCCACTCGTAGCCGAACAGGATCTCGAAGAAGTCGTTGCCCCACTGGGCCGGCGTCCTGGTCCAGGTGACCTCGAGGCCGCTGGTGATGGTGTCCGGGCCCCTGCCGGTGTTGTACGTGTTCCGCCAGCCAAGACCCTGGTGGTCGATCGGGGCGCCTTCCGGCTCCGAACCGACGTACTCCTCCGGGTCGGCCGCACCGTGCGTCTTGCCGAAGGTGTGACCACCAGCGATCAGTGCGACGGTCTCCTCGTCGTTCATCGCCATCCGGCCGAACGTCTCCCGGATGTCGCGCGCCGAGGCGACCGGGTCCGGGTTGCCGTTCGGGCCTTCCGGGTTCACGTAGATGAGGCCCATCTGTACGGCGCCGAGCGGCTTCTCCAGGTCGCGGTCACCGGTGTAGCGCTCGTCGCCCAGCCAGGTGGTCTCCGGACCCCAGTAGACGTCGTCCTCCGGCTCCCACACGTCCGGGCGGCCACCGGCGTACCCGAAGGTCTTGAAGCCCATCGTCTCGAGCGCGACGTTGCCGGTCAGGATCATCAGGTCGGCCCAGGACAGCGCCTGGCCGTACTTCTTCTTCACCGGCCAGAGCAGCCGGCGGGCCTTGTCCAGGTTCGCGTTGTCCGGCCAGCTGTTCAGCGGCGCGAACCGCTGCTGCCCCGCACCGGCGCCGCCGCGGCCGTCGCTGATCCGGTAGGTGCCGGCACTGTGCCAGGCCATCCGGATCATGAACGGGCCGTAGTGCCCGAAGTCGGCCGGCCACCAGTCCTGCGAGGTGGTCAGCACCTCGGCGATGTCCGCCTTCACCGCGGGCAGGTCGAGGGTCTTGAATGCCGCGGCGTAGTCGAACTCCCCGCCCAGCGGGTTCGCGACGGCCGGGTTCTTGGCCAGGATCTTCAGGTTCAGCTGGTTCGGCCACCAGCCGCGGTTGGCGTTGCCGCGGGTCGGGTGGGCGCCCTGTCCGTGCGCTACCGGGCAGCCGCCGGCCGCCTGCGCGTTGTCTTCGCCGCGGCTCTCCTCACTGCCTTCGCCGGGCAGTGGTTCATGCTTCTCGGACATCGAATTCCTTCCAGGACTGGACGTTTTCAACAGGAAGTCAGGTACTGCGTGTGGACGAGCAGTCGGCGCACAGGCCCCAGTAGATGACCTCGGCCTCGTCGATGACGAACCCGCGGTCATCGGCCGCGGTCAGGCACGGCGCGTGCCCGACCGCACAGTCGACGTCGGCGATCGCCCCGCACGACCGGCAGACGGCATGGTGGTGGTTGTCCCCCACCCGCGACTCGTACCGCGCGACCGACCCGAGCGGCTGGATCCGCCGTACCAGGCCCGCCGCCGTCAACGTGTGCAGCGAGTCGTACACCGCCTGGTGCGACACCTCGGGCAGTTCGTTGCGCACGGCCCCTATGATCGAGTCCGTGTCGGAGTGCGGATGCGCGTAGACCGCGGTCAGCACCGCCACCCGCGGCCGGGTCACCCGCAACGACACGCCCCGCAACAGTTGCTGGAGCTCGTCGGTCGTCGGCACGTCGAGCAGTCTTGCGCCTTTTCTGGAATGAGTCAAGATTAGTTGATGTCGCAGAATGAGACGATGGCCGACGTACTGCACGAGATCGAGAGCGACCGTCTCCCCGAACTGCTGGCCCTCTTCCACTCCGCCTGGTGGATGTCGGACCGGACGGCTGAGGAGACCGAACGCATCCTGCGCGAGTCCGACATCGTCGTGGCCCTCGTCGATCCCCCGTCGGACCGCCTGACCGGCTTCGCCCGGGTCCTGACCGACTTCACCCACATCGCCCTGATCCTCGACGTGGTCGTAGCCCCGGAGCACCGATCTTCCGGCCACGGCGCCACCCTGATGAGCACCATCGTCGACCACCCTCGATTGCAGACCGTCCGCAGCCTCGAACTGGTCTGCCAACCGGACCTCGTCCCCTTCTACCGCCGCTGGGGCTTCACCACCGAAGTAGGCCAGTCCCTCCTCATGCGCCGCACCAACGACCCGCGACTGACCTCCTGACACGTGGCGGGGTGATGTGCCGCGGTGGGTAATCTGGAGGCATGCCTGTGGGCGGGCGGCTGTGGAAGCATCCGAGGGTGTCGATCGGCGTTGGCGTGGTCGCTCTCGCCGCGATCGCAGCCGTGGTGATCGCGCTTGTCGGCCGTGGACCTGAGACGCCGCAGACCTTCGGCCCCTGGTATCCATTGACGAATCAGAGCGGCGATCCGGCCGTCGCGGACTTCGAGAACCACGTGCCGTGCGCGATCGACGACCCGCCTGCAGCCGAGTGCCAGCGGGTGAAGCTCGGCGTCGTCCTGTACCGCGACGAGGCCACCGGCGCACCGTCGACGTACCTCATCTCTGTCATCCGGGTCGGCGTCGGCAACGACCGCGAGACCCACGAAGGAACCTGGACCGTCGCCCGCGGCACCGGGCTCGACTCGCAAGCCACTGTCTACCAACTCGACACCGGTGCTCCAGAACATCTCCGGCAGTACTGGCCGGTCGGTGACAACATCCTGTACCTCCTCGACAAGGACAAGATGCCGCGCGCCGGCGACGCCGCGTACGGCTACGCGTTGAGCAGCATCCCCATCGGCCAGAAGGTCCAGGTCGCGAGGTAGGAATCAGAATCGGTACTGCGACATCCAGTCCGTCGCGAAGTCGACGACTGCCCGTTGCGACATCAGCCGTGCCGTAGCCGCACCAACCATGCCGACCCGTGCCCCGCCCGCGGCCTCGAACGCTTCCCCAATCTGACCGAAGTCACCCTCGTCCTCATCGACGTCCTCCCATTCCCGCCACACAGCAGTCCCGTCCGGCTGCCGCAACGAGGACCCGACAACGTGCCGAGGCGCTTTCGGACTGCGCCACTCGGACAAGTGCATGGACGTGTTGCGCTCGTGTCCGCACCCGAGCAACAGCACTGACCCGTCCAACCGATACACCGCACCCAACGGCGAGGACTCCCCCAGCCCATCATCAAGGCGGTGTCCTTCGACGACTTCATCGGCCCGCGCCCCCAAGGCAGCGAACGAAACCTGCGGATGACTACTCCGCCGCGCCCCGGGCCACGTACGCACCAACTCCGCCAGCCGCCCCAACGCCCGCCCAGCAGGCGTCAACGCCGGATCAAACCCCGGCGCCTCCTGCCGAATCACCGACCACCAAGCCTCCGGCACCGGGGGACTGACCCAATGCGCCGGATCCGTGTTGTCCGGCGTATGCGTAGGAACAACCAACGTCCCCTCCGCCCCCAGCACCTCCAACAACGCCTCCACCACAGCCTGAGGCCCCCCAGCCACAAACCCCAAACTCCGCAACGAAGAATGCATCAACACCACCCCGCCGGCCCGAACCCCCAACCCCCTGAGATCCGCCACCAACGACCCCCGCGTCGCACACCCACCAACCATCCCCAGACCCTAGACGCCGACCGCACCCCACGCCCGCCAATTTCCACCGGCATCGGACTACTAGCGCGACTCCAGTTCCCCAACTACCAGCCAAGCGTCCCCCAACACGCGACCCCACCCACTCAACCGAGCGCAGCGAAGGCGCACCCCACCCACCGCGGCGGGCACCACAGCCGCCGAGCGCAGCGAAGGCGCCCTCCCAACGCGCGGCCCCAGCCACGGAGCCGAGCGCAGCGAAGGCGCAAGGGGGTGCGGGTGGCGGAGCCCCCGCTTGCGGCGAGCGGAGCGACGCCGCACAAACGACGAAGGCGACCCGGTCCGCGCTCTCCGCGGACACGAGTCGCCCATCGACTTCGTGGAGCTGAGGGGATTCGAACCCCTGGCCTCTTCGTTGCGAACGAAGCGCGCTACCAACTGCGCCACAGCCCCGAGTTGGTCGCCGGTTTCCTGGCGACCGCGAAACTCTAACACGCCTATGGTCGCGGGTTAAAACCGAGGTTGTCGAGTGGGTTTCAGTCTCCGACCGCGCGCTTGACCTCGGGTTCGGCGGGCTTCTCGACGGGCTCGGGGAGGGCGGGCCTGTCGGCCGGGTCGGTGGTGCGGGCGGAGGAGAAGACCTCGTCGTCGGACAGGGAGATGGTGCGGACGGTGCGGTCCGGCGCCTTCTCCTTCATGACGTACGTCGGCAGCGTCACCGGCACCGGATCCCACAGACCCTCGGCAGGCGCGGGCTTCTCGACCGGGGGCTCGGGCAGCTTGACCTCGATGGTCAGCTCCTGGTCGGGAGACGGAGTGGGCGCCGGCTTACCGGCCGGCCCGCGGTCGTGCCGCGCCTGGGCCTGCGCCCGCCGTTTGGCGGCCAGCCGGGCACGCGTCCGCGCCTGCCGTCGCAACTGGATCCGGGTGAGTACGACGAACCCGGCGATCAGTGCACCCGGGATCGCGACGGTCCACCACAGCAGCATCTGCAGACCCGCCAGCGCGGTGACCGACAACAGCGAAAGGGTCAGGATCGACAGCACCCGCCGGCGGCGCATGGCGGCCACCCGGCGGGCTCGGTTCGGGACGTACCGCGTCGGTGGCGGCAGGTCCTCGGCCGATCCCTTGTCGTCCACGGCACCTGCGGGACGTACGACGTACCGGGGCCGGGACGGGTCTCGTGAGAGCACGCGCGCATCGGCGGACGACGACACCGGGCGGCGCCGTGCCTCGTCGCCGCGCTTGAGAATCATGGGGACGAGGTATGCGGCCCACGCGGCGACGATCGCCACATAGATCAGCCCTGTCGTCCCCATGCGACGACGCTAAGGCGCGCGGGGGGCCAGATGAGGTACGTGAGACGGTGTGTCGCAAGAAGACTCGTGTGACTGATGTGAACAGTACGCAGCGTAGTCAGGGTAACCGCGATACGAGACCGGGCCCGACTTCCTCGATGTTCAACGCGAAGATGCGATGGTCGCGCCAGTCGCCGTCGATGTGCAGGAACCGCGGCCGCTCCCCTTCGTACCGGAAGCCGAGCTTCTCCACGACGCGCAGACTCGCCTTGTTCTCGGGGCGGATCGCCACTTCGATCCGGTGCAGCCCGAGGGTGAACCAGCAGTGGTCGGCTGCCAGCGCGACCGCGGTCGGAACGATGCCGCGGCCGGCGTACTGCTCGTCGACCCAGTAGCCGAGGTTCGCCCAGCGCGCCGAGCCGTAGGTGATCCCGGAGACGGTCAACTGCCCGACCAGTGGCCACTTCGACCGTGGCCCGACGCCCGCGGCACCGCCGTACGTGATGACGAACGGGAGCATCCGCCCGTACCGCGCTTGCCGGTTCCAGTCTCGCGCCATCGCCCGGAAGGTCCGCGCACCGTCCTCCGCGCCGGGCGGCTGGGTGGCGTCCCACGGGCGCAGCCAACTGACGTTGCGCTGGCGTGCGGCCGCCCACTCGCCGCCATCACCCGCGCGCAGCGGACGGAGCGCGACCTGCCCGTGCTGGAGCTCCACAGGCCAGTGCACGATCGCCATCAGTCGGTGTCCGTCCTGACATGGTCGCCGCCGTGGACCTGGTCGACGGCGTGCCGCAGCAGCGGCTGCAGTACGGCGAGTCCGTCCTTCACACCGCCCCGGGACCCTGGCAGGTTCACGATGACCGTCGCACCAGCGACTCCGGCGAGCCCACGCGACAAAGCGGCCGTCGGTACGCCGTTCGCCACGCCGTACGCCCTGATCGATTCGGCGATGCCCGGCACAACCTTCTCGATCACGGCAGCGGTCTGCTCGGGTGTCTCGTCGGTCGGCGAGATGCCAGTGCCCCCGGTTGTCACGACTACGTCGTACGACGCTGCGACCGCGGCACGCAACGCGTCACCGACCGGCGGACCGTCCGGCACGACCTGGGGACCGGAAACCTCAAAGCCCCATGACGCCAGGCGCTCGGCGATCACCGGACCGGTGGTGTCGGTGTAGACGCCGGCGGCGGCGCGGTTCGAGACGCTGACGACGAGAGCCTTCACGGCCGCTCCCAGTGCCCGGTCTTACCGCCTTCTTTGAGCTCGACGCGGACGTCGGACAGAACGGCGGCCGGGTCGATCGCCTTCACCATGTCGATCACGGCGAGGCCGGCGACGGCGACCGCGGTCAGCGCCTCCATCTCCACGCCTGTGCGGTCGGTGGTCTTCACCGCGGCGGTGATCAGGACGGCGTCGTCGGTGACCTCGAGGTCCACCTTGGCTCCGGTGATCGCGATCGGGTGGCAGAGCGGAACCAGGTCAGGGGTCCGCTTGGCGCCCATGATGCCGGCGATCCGCGCGACGCCGAGCGCATCCCCCTTCGGTACGCCGTCGCCGCGCAGCGCGGTCACCACGTCGGCCGAGACAAGAACCTTGCCGCTGGCAACAGCCCGGCGACTCCCCACGTCCTTGGCCGAGACGTCGACCATCCGGGCGGCCCCGGTCTCGTCGACGTGGGTCAGCCTCGTCGGGTCCTCCGTCATCCGGTCTCCTCGTCCAGCAGCAACAGCTCGACCTGATCGCCGGCCCGGACCGATGTCACGTCCTCCGGCACCACGATCAGCGCGTTCGCACGGCTCAGCCCACCGAGCAGGTGTGAACCGTGCCCGCCGACTGTACTGGCCATCCAGCCCTGGTCGCCCGACCTGGCCGCGGCGCGGACGAACTGCCGCCGTCCCGACGGCGAGCTGAACGCGTCCAGCGACACGCCCTGGACCGTGGATCGCCGGTACGGCATCTGTCCCATCAGCTTGCGCAGCGCCGGCCGGACGAACACCTCGAACGACACGTACGCCGACACCGGGTTGCCCGGCAGGGTGAAGATCGGCACCTCGTCCTCACCGAGCACGCCGAACCCCTGTGGCTTGCCCGGCTGCATCGCGACCTGCGGGAAGTCGACCGTGCCGGTCTTGCTGAGGATCTCCTTGACGATGTCGTAAGCACCCATGCTCACGCCGCCGGTGGTGATCACCAGGTCGGCGCGAACCAGCTGGTCGGACAACGTGTCCATGATCTTCTTCGGGTCGTCGTCGACGATGCCGACGCGGTACACCACGGCCCCGGCGTCGCGGGCCGCGGCGGCGAGCGTGTAGCTGTTCGAGTCGTAGATCTGTCCCTCACCGAGCCGGCTCCCCGGCTCCTTCAGCTCCGCTCCGGTCGAGACCACGACCACCCGCGGCCGAGGCCGGGCCTTCACCCGCGCCCGGCCGACAGCGGCCAGTACGGCGATCTGCCGCGGTCCGAGCACGGTGTCGCGCTCCAGGACCTGCTCCCCCGCCCGCACGTCTTCACCGGCCCGGCGGACGGACATGCCGAGCGACGGCTGCTGCACGATCCGCACATTCACGGTCCCGCCGTCGGTCCACTCCACCTGGACGACGCTGTCCGCACCCCGCGGCATCGGTGCGCCGGTCATGATGCGGACACACGTCCCCGGCGTGACCACGATCGGCTCGCTCCGGCCGGCTCTGATCTCACCGACCACCGGCAACGTGATCGGGTTGTCCTGCGACGCCCCGGCCAGGTCGGCGGCCTGCACGGCGTACCCGTCCATCGCCGAGTTGTCGAACCCGGGCAGGCTCACTCCCGAGACGACGTCCTCGCAGAGCACCAGCCCCAGCGCCTCCATCAGCGGCTGATCGAACGCCGGCAGGGCCGTCACCCTGCCGAGCACGGCCTCGAGATGCTCATCCACACTCCGTCTCACGAGCCCGACCCTAATCCACGGCTGCCGCGAGTCCGCGGCCAGTTCCGGAAGGATGCAGTGAGAGTGCCGACTCGGTACTAGGTGCGGGCCTCGGGATGGTGGCCCCAGGTCATGCGGATGTCCGGTGCTCGTTCCTCGTTCGCTGCGCCGTCGGTGCGACGTACTTCGGTGAAGCCGTGCCGGGCGTAGAACGACTGCGCCCGGGTGTTGGTCTGGAAGGTCCACAACGCCAACCCGCCGGGCCGGAGATCCTTCGCGAGCTCGACGAGCGTCGACCCGACGCCCTGACCGGCCGCGTCCGGGTCGACGTACAGCTGGTCGAGGTCGTCGCCGTCCAGCGTCAGGACCGCGACGATCCGGCCGTCGTCGAGCCCCACCCAGGTCTGCGCGTCCGGGAGCAACACCTCCGCAAACCAGGTCGCGACCTGCTGCGCGGTGTGGATCGCGGGCGGCAGCAGCGAGGGCTCCGCGTGCCGCGAACGCCACCAGACCCGCGCGGCCTCGTCCGTGTCGTACGGCTCCAGCGGCCGGATCAGCAGGTCGTCCATCCAGTTCCCCCCAGCTCGTGGTGTCAGGCGCGGAGTTCGGCCCCGTCCGGGATCACCCGGCGCTCGCCGGCCGGCGACTCCAGCTCGACGTCGCCGACCACCACCACATCCTTGCCGAAGGCAACGTCACCGCGCACCTCGAGCCGGTCGGCGCGGACCAGCGACGGCGGCCCGGCCGGGAACCGGGCGTCGAAGTCGGCCAGGATCTTGAAGTACTCCGGGTCGAGGTCGACGTACGGCTCGTCGCCCTCGTGCGTGGTGGTCAGGTCGCCGGCCTCGTCCAGCTCGTAGACGTCGGAGCGCAGTACCAGCAGGTCGTTGGTGGTCTTCACCGGCTTGAACCGGCTGCGGTCGACCAGCACCGCCTGCGAGCCCTCGAAGGTCTCGATCGCGGTCCCCATCCCGGTCTCGAGCTGGATCACCTTGGGCGAGGACGGGTCGGCCGGGTCGACGGTCTTGCGGTTCACGATGATCGGCAGCCCGAGGATCCCGTCGTGACCGTCCATCAGCTCGGCCAGCCGGTCCAGGTCGATCCACAGGTTGTTGGTGTTGAAGGTCTTGTGCCGGGTGACGTCCTGGAAGTGCTTCGTGTCCTCGGCGGCGACCTGGGCGCTGTCGCGCAGGATCAGCCGCCCGTCGGACTTGCGCACCGCGACGTGCCCGCCCTTGCGGTCGGACCGGGTCCGGCGGCAGACCTCCATCCCGAACGGTACGTCGTGCTCGGCCATCCAGGCCGCGATCCGCGGGTCGGCGGTGGCGCCGAGGTTGTCGGCGTTGGAGATGAACGCATGCCGGAAACCGTGTTCCCGCAACGCGTCAAGGGTGCCGGAGGCAACCAGTGCGGTGAACAGGTCGCCGTGCCCCGGCGGGCACCAGGCCAGCTCCGGGTCTGGTTCCCACTCCGCCGGCGTCAGGTCGTCGGCGAGCAGCTTCGGCTCCATGTTCTGCTGGAAGTCCAGCGGCAGGCCGTCGATCGCCAGACCGTCGTACTCGCTGAGGATCTGGCGCGACTCCTCCGTGGTCCGGAACGAGTTCATCAGCACCAGCGGCAGCGGTACGTCGTACTTGCGCCGGGTGCTGAGGATCTGCCGGGCAATGATGTCGAGGAAGCTCAGTCCGTCCTTGACCGGCAGTGCGGACTTCGGGCCGGTGACACCCATCGACGTACCGAGACCGCCGTTGAGCTTGATCACCACCGTCTCGGCCAGCGCGGCCCGCAGCGCCGCCGGGTCGGTGTCCAGGTGGTCCAGATGCGGCAGGTCCCCCACCGGCTCGATGTCGTCCTCGCGGATCGTGCCCTGCTGACCGGACTCGAGTAACCGGTAGTAGTGGGTGAAGACCCGGATCGCGACGTCGGCAGTGCCGGCCGCGCGCATCTTCTCCTGCGCCTGTCGTAGACCTGCCTCACTCATGTCCCAACACTAGGGGACGCGTGGTGATCACAGTGTTAACCGCGTCACGCCGCCTACGATCAGTAGGTGTTCGCGTCAAAGGCCGCTGCGCGGTCCCATTTCCTCGGTGCCCGCAGCAATCGATCGTCCGCAGGGGACCTGCTGGCAGGTGCCCGCTCGCTGGAGGCGATGCAGAGCGCCCGGCGGGTGGCTCTGTACGTGTCCAGGGGTCCTGAACCGCAGACCGGCGCCCTGATCGACTGGCTGCTGGCTACCGATCGTGACGTCCTCCTGCCGATCCTGTACGCCGACAACGACCTCGGCTGGGGTGTGGCACCGGGAGCGGCCGATCTGGTCCCCGGCCGGCTGGGTCTGTCCGAGCCGCCCGTGGACCTGGGCCCGAACGCCATCACCACCGCCGACCTGGTGATCTGCCCGGCTGTGGCGGTCGCCCGTGACGGCGTACGCCTCGGACGCGGTGGCGGCTCCTACGACCGGGCCCTGGCGCGGGTCAGGCCCGGTACGCCGATCTGGGCCGCGGTGTACGACGTCGAGGTCGTCGACAAGCTCCCGGCCGACGACCACGACCATCCGGTGCACGCGGCGCTGACGCCAAACCACTTGATCCTGCTGGGAGGATCTCTGGATGACTGAGACCGCGGTAGAAGCCGCAGCCACAGCCGGACGTGACCTCGGCCTGACGGTCACCGACCCGACAGTCCTGTACAGCGCCTTCTCGGTCGTAGTGCACCTCAAGCCGTCCCCCGTGGTCGCACGCGTGCCGATGAACCTGCCGGACTACCTGATGGACAGAGAGACCACCGCAGTACGTCAGCAGCGTGAGCTGGACGTGGCCGGGTGGCTGGTGGACCAGGGCAAGCCGGTGATGTCGCCGAGCCCGCTGGTACCGCGGAGGCCGGTGGAGAAGGACGGCCTCTCCATGACGTTCTGGCAGTACGTCGAGGAGGACAAGTCGGTCGAACCCGACTACGTCGCCGGGACGGTCCGGGCCGCCGAACTGCACGCCATCCTCGCGGACTATCCACGAGAGCTTCCGTGGCTGACCCCGCTGCTCGCTGTGCCGTCAGGCATCGAGTCGCTGGAGGCGGTGCCTGGGCTGCTCGAGCAGGAGGACGTGGACCGGGCGCGTGCCGAGTGGGCGGTGCTCGGACCGGTGCTGTCGAGCCGAGCCGCCTTCGAGGCGGTCTTCCCGTCGGCCACGATCCAGACGATCCACGGGGACGCTCCGTCGTACAACGTGATCCCGACCAAGGACGGAGTGCTGTGGTCCGACTTCGAGGACACGACACTCGGCCCGATCGAGTGGGACCAGGCAGGCTTCGGCCCGGAGCTCGGCACGGTGTACGACGAGGCGGCGGCCGCACTGGGACGTCCGCAACTCGATGAAGCTGTGCAGCGCGTGATGGACACTGCGCGGGTGATGCAGGTCCTCGTGTGTACTCCGATGGTGCCCCGGCTGCCGGACCTGGCGGACGGCATCCGGATGTTCGCCGCACAGTGGCGGGACATGCCGTTCGCTGGTGGACTGGGCTGATGCTCAGCGAGTACGTCGACACCGGTGTCCTCTCCGGTCTGATCTCACTGGTGAGTCGCGGCGACGAGACCCGGGTCGAAGTACTCGGCAAGCTCGCGTTCGACGGTCCGGAGCTGCAGAGGGACAGCTTGTTCCGGGTCGCCTCGTTCACCAAGCCGATGGTCGCCGCGGCGGCGATGATCCTGGTCGACGAACTGCGGCTGTCCATGGACGCACCGGTCCGCGACCTCCTGCCGGAGCTGGCGGACCCCGTCGTACTGCGGCAGCCGGACGGACCACTCGACGACACGGTCCCGGCGGAGCGGCCGATCACCCTGCGGGACCTGCTCACGTTCCGGCACGGGCTGGGCGAGTCGGACCATCCGGCGCTGCGGGAACGCGAGCAGGAGCTGGAGCTGCACACGTTCGGGCCTCCGGTGCCGCGTACTCCGCTCGAACCGGACGAGTGGATGCGGCGACTGGGGACACTGCCGTTGCAGTATCAGCCGGGTGAGCGGTGGATGTACTCGACCGGCTCACACCTGCTCGGCGTACTGATCGCGCGGGCGACCGGAGTGCCCTTGGAGACGTTCCTGCGGGAGCGGATCTTCGAACCGCTCGGCATGCGGGACACCGGGTTCATCGCGTCGGACCCGGCGCGGCTCACGACGGCGTACCTCGGAGAGGACGTTCTGGACCCGGCGGCGGACAGCCAGTGGCTGGAGCCGCCGTCCTTCCCGGATGCGAGTGGTGGGCTGATCTCCACGGTCGACGACTTCCACGCGTTCGCCCGGATGCTGCTGGCCGGCGGCGACGGTGTGCTGTCCCCTGCGGCGGTCGCGGAGATGACAACCGACCAGCTCACGCCAGCACAGCGTGCTGCCGCCGCCGACTTCCTCGGGCCGGAGACCGGATGGGGCTATGGACTGTCCGTCGGAGGCGGGCGCTACGGCTGGGCCGGCGGTCTGGGGACGCTGTGGTCGACCACGCCGGCCGACGGGACCATCTCGATCCTGCTGACCCAGCGTGCCCTGTGGACGTGGCCGGAGGCACTGTTCGCCGAGGCTAACGCTCCGGCTTGGTGAAGGTCAGCAGATCCTTCCGGCTCTCCTCGACGGCGCCCTTGGTGTAGGCCCAGGGCAAGGTCTCGCCACGTGCCCACAGCTCAGTCTGGTCGGTGTAGTGGGACGAGAACGCGTGCCCGGACACACCGGTCAGGTTGATCCAGCGGGACTTGTCGAAGTCGGCCAGGTCGACCACCATCCGCATCGACGGTGTCGACGTCACCGCGTAGCCCTCGGCGGCATCCCATGAGGTCGCGTCGACAAGTGACGTACCGCCGCCCAGCTCGTACGGACCACGGTTGAAGATCCGCTCGATCACCCCGATACCCGACGTACCGAGCGTCTGGTTGGTCAGCGTCAGCTTGTGCAGCTTGCCCCACTGCCAGTTCGCCGGCTCGCGGGCCATCTTCTGGGTGATCTCGGACCGGGCCTCGACCAGCGCCTCGCGCAGGATGTCGTCGCGGCTCTCCAGCTGCGGCGTCCCGATCTTGTCCCACCACTTGCTGTTCGGCTGGGCGAGCAGGGTGTGGATCACCTCGAACCAGCGCGAACCACCGTCCGGCCAGGTGCTCTCCGGGAGCTGGTCGTGGAAGGTCAGCGCGAGGATGTTGCGCCACACCACGTTGAAGTAGGCCGCCGCCGCGGAGTCGGCCGGCTGGGTGAAGTCCCAGTTCTTGAGGGTGTCCTGGCCCTGCCGGTCGAAGCTGTCGTCGATGCCGATCCGGAGCAGATACGGCACCACCATCTCGGCCACCCGGTTCTTGGTGTCCAGCTGGATCGACGCCATCGCGTTCGCGTCCAGCTTCCCGGCCGCCTTGATCCGGTCGGTGATCTGCTGCGACCGGTAGCCGTAGTCCCAGCCGTCGCTCAGGAAGTACTTGTACGTCGGCGGCACCACCGCCTGGTTCGCGGTGACGATCACGCCGTCCGCCGGATCGAACTCACTCGGCAGCGAGTCGAACGGGATGTACCCCTTCCAGTGGTACTTCGGGTCCCAGCCCGGCACCGGCCAGTCGCCGCGGCCGGAGTTGCGGATCGGAATCAGCCCGGGTGCCTGGTAGCCGATGTGGCCGTCGGTGTCGGCGTACACCAGGTTCTGCGAAGGAACCTGGAACGACTTCGCCGCGGCCCGGAACTGGGTCCAGTTCTGGGCCCGGTTGATCGCGAACAGTGCGTCGGCGGTGCGGCCCGGGGTCAGTGCGGTCCACTGCAGTGAGATGCCGTACGCCTGCGGCTGTTTGCCCCGCTTGGCGACGATCTCCCCGATCTCGCGCTCGTCGTCACCGACGTCGGAGATCAGCGGACCGTGCCGGGTCTCCCGGACGGTGATCTTCACCGGTTCGTCCTCGCCGGCGACCTTGAACGTCTCCTCGCGCGTCGCCATCGCGCTCCACCGCTTGTTGTAGAGCACCTTGTTCCCGTCGACGCGCTCCAGGTACAGGTCCTGGACGTCGGGGTCGAGGTTGGTGAAACCCCACGAGATCGCGTTGTTGTGGCCGATGACCACGCCGGGCAGTCCCGAGAAGCTGAAGCCCGAGACGTCGTACGGACAAGCCCGGCTGACGTTGTTGCAGTGCAGGCCGACCTGGGTCCAGATCCCCGGCATGGTCGCGCCGAGGTGCGGATCGTTGGCCAGTAGCGGCTTACCGGTCGTGGTGTGGTCGCCGGAGACGACCCACGAGTTCGATCCGATGCCGTCGCCCTGGCCGAGCAGTTGCGGCAGCCCCTTGGCCACCTTGTCGACGGTGTCGAGGGACTTCAGCAGGTCCTTGGTCAGCATCCCGCGCCGCAGCTCGGAGTCGACCGGCGCGGTGGTGAACCGACCGTCGGGACCTACCGAACCTGTCGCGAGGATCGGCTGGTTCCGGTCGAACGGATAGTCCGGGTAGAGGCTCTCGACGTTGCGCGCCGGGAACGACGCGAGCAGCTTGGTCTTGGTGATCTCGTCGTCCATGTTGCCGCCGAGGTCCCACGCCATCGCCTTCAGCCACGCCAGCGAGTCGGCCGCGGTCCACGGCTCCGGGCGATAGTCAGTGCCCTTCAGCGACAGTACGGCGTACTCCAGGCTCAGACCGGAGCCGCTGTGCGTCGAGAGGTACGAGTTCACTCCGCGCGCGTAGTCGTCGAGGTACTGCCGGGTGGACGGGCGGAGCAGACCAAGCTCCTTCTCGGCGACCCGGCGCCAGCCCAGGGTGCGGATGAACTTGTCGGTCTCCAGAGCGCTCTCGCCGAACAGCTCGGACAGCCGCCCGGCGGTGACGTGCCGGCGGAAGTCCATCTCGAAGAAGCGGTCCTGCGCGGCCACGTAGCCCTGCGCGGCGAACAGATCGGACGGGCTGTCGGCGTAGATCTGCGGGATGCCCTGAGCGTCGCGGACCACCTCGACCTCCGCGTCGAGACCGTCCAGCTCGATCGTTCCGTCGTAGGTCGGGAAGGAATGGCGCACGACGAAGACGACGGTCCCGGCGATCACCAGGAGGACCGTGGCGAGGGCGATTCCGCTGATGACGAGGACTCGAAGCAGGCGACGCACGGACCCAACCGTAGAGAATGCCGCCGTCCACCCCAAATGGGGTCCCTCACAACTTTGCGTTGCTCTGCGTTCCATCGGCATGAACGCAGAGTTGGAATACGTCGCCGTCCCGGCCGCCGACCTGGACCGGATCCGCTGCAACGACCACGACGACTTCGGCAATCCGATCGTGCCGCTCACCTCCGGCGGTGGCGAACCGCTGCGGTGCTGCCTCACGATCGCTCCGGCCGGCGACCGGATCGCGCTGGTCTCGCACCGGCCGATGACGGCCGGCGGACCGTACGCCGAGGTCGGACCGGTCTTCGTCCACCTGTCCGACTGCGGGGGTCCCGCCTCCGGCGGCTACCCGGCCGACTTCCGGGACCGGCGGTCGGTACTGCGCCCGTACGACGCCTCGGGGCAGATGCTCGACGGGGTGCTGGCCGCGCCGGGGACCGCTGAGGTCGAGCTCAAACAGCTGTTCGACGACCCGGCGGTGGACACCGTTCAGGTGCGGAACGTGATCGCCGGCTGCTGGAACTTCACGGTCCGCCGACAGGCCTGAGTTGGAATACTTCGGGCCGCTGGCGCATTATTAGCAGTCGAGTAGTAGGAGTGCCAGCGGCCTGAAGGGAACCGAACGTGCCGACGTATCAGTACCAGTGCACCGACTGTGGTGAGGCGCTCGAGGTGCGACAGAGCTTCACGGACGACGCGCTGACCGTCTGCCCGGCGTGCCAGGGCACGCTGCGGAAGGTCTTCAACGCCGTCGGTGTCGTTTTCAAGGGTTCGGGCTTCTACCGCAACGACAGCCGCTCGTCGGGCAAGAGCACCGTGCCCGCCAAGTCCGAGTCCTCGACAGCGTCCTCGTCGTCGTCCTCCTCATCGGAGTCGAGCTCCTCGTCGTCGGCGGGCTCCTCGTCTTCCGGCAGCTCGTCGTCCAACAGCTCGTCCAGTGGTTCGTCGTCCTCGTCCTCGACGAGCACCAGCGCCGCCTGACCTGCTGCCTGTGGATAACTGAAGGGCGGCCGCCGGCGAAACTCGTACTTTCTCCGGCATGAGACTCCCTTCGCTCCTTCGTGACCTGTTGCGTGCCGCTCGGTGGCATCGCCGGCTTCTCGCCGGCGCGACTGCCGCGGCCGCTGTGTACTTCGGCCTCGTCGCTCTATCCCCTCCACCACCGCCGACCGTCGCGGTGCTCGCCGCTGCGCGCGACCTCACCGGCGGAGCCGTCCCATCCGGCGGTGATCTCCGAACACTCGACCTGCCCGTCGGCGCCGTGCCCGACGGTGCGCTCAGACCCGGCACGGATCTGACCACGCGCGTTCTGAGCGGACCGGTCAGATCCGGTGAGCCGTTGACCGACGCACGCTTCCTCGGTCCGGTCTCGGTGCCAACGGGGTCGCTGGCCTACCCGTTCCGCATCGACGACGCCGACATCACCGCGCTCCTCCGCGTCGGCGATCGCCTCAACCTGTACGCCGCGACGAGCAGTGCAGCCGAGTCCGCGGACTTGCTCGCTCGAGCTGTGCGAGTGGTCGCACTGCCGAGTCCGCGGACGACGTCCTCCGGCGCTCTCATCGTCGTCGCCACCACACCGGACGTCGCGACCAGACTGGCCCAGGCCACAACCAACTCCCGCATCACGGTCGCGCTGACACCCGACACCAGCTGATCACCAATCGGACACGCGCCGGCACGATGCGTGGCTGCCCCGGCGCGCTCCCTCGCCGTCGCGGCTGTGCGGTCCTACCTTGTCTCGGGTACATCACCTGCTTCGTGGAGGCACACCCACATGCTCAAGGGCTTCAAGGAATTCATCATGCGCGGGAACGTCGTCGACCTCGCGGTCGCCGTCGTCATCGGCGCCGCGTTCGGCGCCGTCATCAAGGCA
Organism: Kribbella sp. NPDC049227; assembly: GCF_043197265.1. NCBI lineage: Bacteria > Bacillati > Actinomycetota > Actinomycetes > Propionibacteriales > Kribbellaceae > Kribbella > Kribbella sp. NPDC049227. The sequence continues at coordinate 381,019 of NZ_JBICST010000001.1, forward strand.
ATCGTCGACGGGCTGATCAATCCGTTGATCGCCGCGATCTTCGGCAAGCCGGACATCAGCGGTGTCTGGGCCTTCACCATCAACGACGCGCAGTTCTCGATCGGCCTGATCCTGCAGGCCGCACTCAACTTCCTGTTCGTGGCCGCGGCTGTCTACTTCGTCATCGTGATGCCGCTGAACAAGCTGGCCGAGCGCCGGGCCCGCGGTCAGGAGCCGGAGCCGGACCCGCTCACCACCGACCAGGAGCTGCTGACCGAGATCCGCGACCTGCTGCGTTCCCGTTCGGTCTGATCCCTGCGGGAGCGGGTAGGCGCACACACCTCAGCCCCTGAGCTCGCCAGGCGCCTACCTTCTCCCCGGTTTCGTCAGTCCCCGGTTTCGTCAGTCCCCGGTTTCGTCAGTCCCCGGTTTCGTCAGTCCCCGGCTGTCGTCGGCCCGCTTGCTCGAAGTCCCGGACGTCAGTCCCCGGCGTACCGCATCCAGCGGTAGGCAACCGGTTGATCCGCGTTCCACTCGTCCATCAAGCCCGCCGGCACGTCCACGAATCCCGACCGCTGGTAGGTCGCGATCGCGATCGCGTTCTCCGGCCGCACCCGCAGAAACACCTCGGAGAACCCGGCTTTGCCGGCCGGTCCGAGCAAGGCCCGCACCAACTCCACCCCGATCCCCCGACCGCGGAGCTGCGGGTCCACGATGATCCGCGCCAGCTCGACCTCGTCCTCTTCCTCGTCGAGCCAGACCTCCCCGTAGCCGACCGGCCGTTCTCCGTCGAAGAGCAGGTACGACTCGATGTCCGGGTCGGCCTTGCGCCAACTCGCCGTCAACTCCGCCGGAAACGGGTACTCCATCCGTCCGGACAGCAACCCGACTTCCTTCGCATCCACGGCCCAGCTCGCGACCAGACCGTCGTACCCGCTGGTGAACCCCCGAAGCTCCACGCCCGTCCCCTCAGTTCACGAACTCCACGATCGTTCGCACCAGTTGGTCCAGGTACGGCGGGAAGGTGGGCAGCGGTGGTTCCGCGGTACCGGCCAGCTCACGACTCCCCTGGATCAACCGCAGCAATGCGTCGACCGTCTTGCGCTGATGCGACGGATTCTCCGGCACCGACGGAAGCACCGCCACCGGGATTCGGGCCAGCGCTGTGAGTTCGGCGTCGGTCACACCGCGCAGAGTCTCACCGGCCAGCAATCCGTCCACGACCTCAGGAGGGCAACCGGACTGGATCAACCCAGCACGCGTGCGCGCATCCACGGCCGCATCCCCACCGGTCGCAGGCCAGGCCAGCAGCATCCGGTCAACGAGGTCCGGATGTGCCATCGCGAGCCGGGCCGCGACCGGACATCCATTGGATGCTCCAACGATCGTCAGTCCGCTGTCCCCCGGCGGCAATCGGAGGTTCCGGAGATGTTCACCCAGCGCCGTGACCTCGGCGTCCCATCCACTCGGCCGCTTCAAACGGTCCGGCGCCAGCACGGTCACCCCGTGCGACGCCAGTCCGCCGATGACTCCCGTCGTACCCCAGAAGGCTTTCGCATCCATGGCGTCCCACAGGCCGCCGTGGATCAGCAGGACGGTGTTCATTCGTGGTGGGGTGGGACCTCGCGGAGGATGCGCTCGTCATCGTCGTTGCCGAAGTCGTTGTCGCCCCAGGTGCGCGGGTCGTCGTCACGGGTCTGGTCCGGCAGCAGCGGCTCGTCGTCTTCGTACGGGCTCGTCATGCCCCCAAGATTACCGGGCGCCGGCACCCGCGGTCCCTGGAATTCCGGGGACCCGCAGCGCAGCGGCCTCTGCCCCCATCGCAGCGCGGGATGCGCGACCAGCGCGTGCACGTTACAGGTCTGCCTCGGTTGCCGAACGATCCGGCGGCGTGACCGGAACGACGCGCCGCCGTGATGTTCCGGCACGCATGACGTGACCCCGGTCGACCATCATGGGTGACCTTGCCAACCCGGAAGGACCGAGTCGTGAGTGCATTACGGACACGGGGCCTGATCGGTGCGACGCTCGTCGTGGCTGTACTCGGCATCACCGCCGCCTGCGGTGACGAGAGTTCCACGTCCCCGCCCGCCGCCCAGCCCAGCGATACGCCGACCACCCCCGGCAGCCCAACCCCGTCGCCCACCTCCAGCGGCACACCCAACACCGACTGCCCCGACACGATCGCAGCCGTCCGCGCGGCCGCCGACAAGGTCGTGTGGGGCAAGGGCGCGGCGACGTCACTGTTCCAGCCGGTCAGCGTGACGATCTGCCAGTACGACGCGAAGGCGTCCGGGCAGGCCTACGCGACCGGCACCACGAAACGCACCGCCAAGCAGGCGACCGACCTGTTCGCCCTGGTGAACGCGCCGAAGCCCGTCGCCAAGAAGCCGGCCTTCTGCACGAAGGAGCTCGGCCCGACCTACGTCCTGCGGTTCACCGACAACGACCGTGGCGTTCTCTCCTACACCGCGGAAGCCTTCGGCTGCCGCCGCCTGGTGGCGACCTCTTTGGAGGGCCAGGGCAAACCGGGCGTGCTGCCGGCTCCACGCCAAGTGACACCCGAGCTGATCAAGTCGCTCGGCCTGCGCTGACCCTGCGCCGGACGTGCACCCCGAAGCCGTCCGGACCGGGGTCAACCCGCGCCTGCCTTGCGGGTCCCTCCCTGGGGTCGACCCGCAAGGCAGGCTGCGGCGGCTTGTCAGCGCTCTCCCGAACCTGCACTCTGTTCGTTCCGGGAGGGGTGCATGCGACTGCTACGACTGCTGTGCGCGCTGCTCCTCGTGTGCACGGCCTGCTCGTCGGAAACCCCTTCATGCGCAGGGGTTTCCGGCTTCACGTGTACGACGCTCCGCGTGCCACTGGACCATCAGCGGCCGGACGGCCCGTCGCTCGACCTGGCCGTGGCGGCCGCGGACAATGTCGACGCACCGCGTGGCGTGCTCCTGATGCTCACCGGCGGCCCCGGCCAACCGGGTGTCCCGCTCCTGGCTCGCGTCCGTGCGTACCTCGCTCCTGAGGTGCTACGCGAGTACAGGCTGGTCATGTTCGACCAGCGCGGCACGGGCACGCCTGGCATCAATTGCCCTTCTCTGCAACGAGCTGTGGGCGGCTCAGACTTCCTGACGCCACCCGCCGAGGCTGTGGACGAGTGCGCGCAGCGGATCGGACCTGGACTCGGGTACTACGGCACGCCGGACACCGTCGAGGACATCGAGCTGCTCCGGCAGCACCTCGACGCCGACCGCCTGACGCTGGACGGTACGTCGTACGGGAGCTTCACGGCGGCGCAGTACGGACTGAAGTACCCGGACCGCGTGCAGTCGCTCGTGCTGGACTCGATCGTCCCCCACAAAGGATTCGACCCGCTCGCCGTCGACCTGATGGCGGCAACCGGTACGGTCCTGAGGGCCGCATGCCGCCAAGACCCTGCCTGTACGACGGATCCCGTCGCCGACCTCGCCTGGTTGGTGCAGCACGGTGTGAGTGGCACCGACGTGATGGAGAGCTTGTCCGTCTCCAGCCTCAACACGGTGAACCCATCGCTGAAGGGCATCCCGGCGATCCTGCACGCCGCCCGCAACGGCGACGACGCCGGCTTGAAGGAGTTCCTCCAGCAGGCGACCAGCAGTGGCCTCTCATACGACGCATTGTCCGCGGGACTGCACATGGCCACGCTCTGCTCGGACCTGCGCTTCCCATGGACCGGCCAGTCCACCCGCGGCCAGTCCGCGCGGGGCCAAGCACTCGAGACAGCGCTACGCCGTCTGGATCCGAAGCACCTGTATCCGTACGACCTGCGCACCGTGCGCGAACAGCAGATGATCCAGGGCTGCCTGCGCTGGCCGGCCGCGCGGACGTCGACGTACCCGAAGGCGCAGGAGTTGTTGCCGCCCACACTGATCCTCCAAGGCAGCAACGACCTGTTCTGCCCGGTGGAGTGGGCTCGATGGGAGCAGGCGAACGCACGCTCGGCGCGGCTGGTCGTCGTACCGGGTAGTGGGCACGGCGTGCAGCGCGATCCGCGCGGGCAGGACGAGGCCCGCAAGTTCCTGCTGGGCTAGGCGGTCTAGTCCAGCAGTCGCGGTGAGATCCAACTGTGTGTGAATGGTTGCAGCACCCTGAGCCACTCGATGCGTCTAATAGGTGTGAGGTGTTGTACGCCCGGCCAGGGAGCGGCGAGTGGAGTTCGAGGAGTACGTGTCCGCCCGCGGACAGGAACTGGTGCGGCTCGGTTTCACCGTCTCCGGCGACTACCAGCGAGCGGAGGATCTGGCACAGATCGCGCTAATGCAGGCGTTCCGGGCCTGGCGCAAGGTGCGGACGGCGGACGATCCGCACAACTACGTCCGGCGGATCCTGATCAACGCGTACCTGTCGATGACGCGGCGGCGCTCGTTCACCGAGGCGCCGACGGCCGAGATCGACGCAGAGCGCACCGTGCCCGACCCCGCCACCGACATCGTGAACTCCGACGACCTCTGGCGCTCGCTGGCCACGTTGTCGGCCCGGGAGAGGGTCGTGCTGGTCCTGCGCTACTACCAGGACCTGGACGACCACACGATCGCCGACCTGCTCGGCATCAAACCGTCCTCCGTCCGCGCGACCGCCAGCCGAGCGCTGGCCACGCTGCGACGGACCAGGCAGTCCCACCGTGTTGATGAGAGGTTGTCGTGAGCAACACCGATCTCGAGGATGACCTGCGGGCAACCCTCGACCGTGCCGCGGCCTCGGTGCCGCCGGTCACCGGCCTGACCGAGCGGGCCACCACCGGCGCCCGGCAGGCCCAGCGCCGTACCTGGATCGCCTCCGGAGCCGCCGCCGTCGCGGTGGCCGCGATCGCCGTCGTCGGCTTCAACCTGGCCGGCAAGGACGCGCCCTCGCAGTCGCCGGTCGCGGCCGGCACCACCTCGGCGACGCCGAGCGCGAAGGTCCAGTCGCAGCTCTCGCCCCAGAGTGTGGCCGGGACCTGGCGACCGGTGGAGATGGACGGACTGAAGACGCTGAAGGCGGCGCGACCCGAGGATCCGGTGCTCGTGCTGCTGCCGGACGGGACCTGGAACGGGTCCGACGGCTGCAACGGGCTGCAGGGGACATACACGATCGGTCAGCGCGGCGAGTTCACCGCCACGGTCGGTCCGCAGCGCATGGTCGGCTGCGAGAACGTGCCGCACACCGGCGTACTGAAGACGGCCAGGCGGGTCGCCCTGGACGCCGACACGCTCCGGTTCTTCGCCGCCGACGGGCGTCAACTTGCGAGTTACGCTCGCGCACGGTAGTCGAATTTGCTTGCGGACGGTGATCGGCTATTGACTGAACGGAGTTCCGGACCGGACGATTTACCGAGGCCGTCCACCGATTGGGGAGCTCTGTGCGACTCACAGCAACCGTCCCGCTGCTCGCGCTCGGCTCCGTTTCACTCCTCGCAGTCGGTCTCACGGCGACAGCCACGCCTGCTGCGGTGACCGCGGCGGCGGCCTGCTCGCACGCTCAGCCGAGCGTGAGTTCGGTCCAGTCCAAGCGGTTGGAGCAGCCGACGTCGTCGACCGACGCCCGCCCGCTCGGCGAGGCGCTCGGTGACGGCATCTCGGTCGCTGTGCAGTCCCTGGAGCCCCTGGACGCCACCGGCCGGCCAACTTCAGGGCTGCCGTACGGGCTGAGCGCCGGCGTCATCGGCGTGGTCGGCTCCGCCACGGCCGGCTACAAGGTCGTGGTCGACAGTTCGGTACTGGACTCGAAGAAGTACCAGGCCGCGATCGCCCGCAGCGTCCCCACGGCCGGCAAGGAGATGGTCGGCCTCGAGCGCAGCTGCCGCTCGGTCCGCACGATCTCCGCCGCCTGGAACGCGGTCGGCGCCCGCTCCTGGTCCTCCGACGCGAGCCGTACGACGTTCGCCGCCGACCTGGACCCGGTCACCGAGGACATCGTCGTGGAGTACGACGAGGCCAGCACCTCCCCCACGTCACTCGACGGCTTGCGCGGACTGAACGGCGTACAGGCCGTCGCCAGCTCACTGGAGCGGACGACTCGGCTGAGCGATACGCCGAACGGCGGCCACTGGGGCGGTGCCCGGATCACGTCGGCCCTGAAGAACTGCTCGGCCGGTTTCTCCGTTGTACGACGCTCCAATGGGCAACGTGGCTCGGTCACCGCCGGCCACTGCGGCGGCGTCGGCACGGTCTGGAAGTCGGGCAGCAACTACTACGGCACCACGTCCGTGCGGACGAACTACCCCGACTACGACCAGTCCCTGCTCACCGGCAGCACGTACGGCCCGAAGATCTGGACCGACGGCCCCGGCGACCCGGTCGACACCCGCACTGTCACCGGCGGCGCCGACCCCGGTGTCGGCACGGCCGTCTGCCAGTCCGGCAGCTTCAGTACGTCGCTGTGCGGCCTCAGAGTCCTCTCGAAGTCCGCGAAGTACTGCGACTCCGACGGCTGCACGACGTACGTCATCCGCGCCACCCGAGGCGGCCAGATCGCGATCATCGGCGGCGACTCCGGCGGCCCTGTCTACACCGCGCCCGGCCGAACCACCGCCACCATCCGCGGCATCACCTTCGCCGGATCCGGCTGCGCGTCCTCCCGCTGCACCACCCTCTACGCCGAGCGGTACGCCTCGATCGCCGGGCACCTAGGCGTCCGCGCCCTCACCGGCTAGCCGCTGGGGCTCGTGCTGGGCGAGGTCACCGTTCCTCGACAGGCTGAGAGCGCCGCCCACGGCGAGGACGAACCCGAGGGTCGCGACCCACCCCCAGCCGGGCCTGGGCATGTCGCCCAACATGATCAGGCCGACCAGCGCCGGCGCGACCGTCTCACCGACGACCAGCGGCGCCGTTGCCTGTGTCACGCTGCCCCGTTGCAGCGCCGTCGAATACGTGAGGAGCGCGACCCCGCCCGCCAGGAGCAGCGCATAGATCGTCGGATCGGTGAACAACGTGCCGAGATCGCTGAACAACGTGTCGAGATGGAGCGAGCTGGGAAGCATCCGGGCGGCCACGGCAACCGCCCCGAAGGCCAGGCCTGCCAGCGCGCCGAGTGCGGCGGCACCTGGGGCGCCCTTGATCTGGGCCAGTGGCACCGCCAGAACTCCGAGTACGACGGCCGCCACCAGCACGCCCCAACGTTCCGCCTCGCTGACCGAGACCGTACGGTCCTCTGCCGCGGACAGACCGACCAGCACCAGTCCGGTGAGGACAACCAGCAGGGCGATCCAGTCGGAGCGGTTCAGCGGCATGTGCAGGAAGATCGCGCCGAGAACCGCGGTGACCGCCAGGAAGCTCGCCACGATCGACTGCACGACGAACAGCGGCAGCGACCTGAGCGCCGCGATGGACAGCAGGAACGCGAAGGCGTCGAGCCCGGTTCCCAGCAGGTACGGCCAGGAGCGGAACAGCCGGATCGCCAGCCGCGGGTCGAGCCCCTCCACGGTCTCGGTACGGCGTGCGGCGACTGCCTGCAGGACCGATGCCACGCCGTAGCAAACGGCTGCTGCAAAGGCTCCCAGCAGACCGGCGATCATGTGCCGAGGCTACGCCGGAAATCCGCGGGTCAATACGTTTGACTAAAAGCACCGTCACCAAACGTGCTCGGGCGAGGTCGTTCGGGTAGGTATACGTCACCAACGGTCTCGTGTACCGTCGTGCTCGGGGAAGCGATGCGCGTTGTTGCATTGCTGCGTTGTACAAGGGTGGGCGATGAGCACAACGGTGGATACTGCTGCGCTGCCAGCAGAATCGCGTGCCCGGACTCGCTCGGTCGGTGTTCTCAAACCGCTCGACGACCGCTGGCCGGACCGTTTCGCGGCCGCCATGTTCGTATTCGCCGCACTGGCCGCAATTGTCGCGCTCGTACCGCCGTGGCGGAATTACTTCGCGCGAGCCGAGGACATCGTTTCGATGCTCACGATTCCCATTGTGCCGAGTCTCGTTTACGCCGCATTACTCACAGCTATGGCTGTCGCACTGCGACGCAGGCTGCGCGCCGCGTGGTGGCTCCTGGTGCTGTGGTGGCTGGTCCTCCCGGAGCTCGCGAGGATCGCCTCCCTGATCGACGGCGGGTCGCTGATCCAGATCGCCGGCTTCGTGCTGATCGCCGGAGTGCTCGTCATCGCGTGGCGGGCCCGGCCCCAGTTCGCGGCCAGGCGGGTGCCGGGCAGCCTGCTGCTGGCGATCGCGTCCTTCGTGGTCGGCGGCGCGGTGGTGCTGGTCGGCGGCGCCGCTCTGGTGCGCCGGTTCGGCACCGCGAGCGACTTCGCGAGCGCGGCACAGTTCGTCTTCTCGGAGATGCTGACCGACGTCGGCTGGGCGGCTCCCGACGAGGCGGTGACCGCACCGTTCTGGGTGCACGGGCTGATCGGAATCTCGGGCGCGGCCGTCGTACTGATCTCGGCGCAGCTGTTGTTCCGGGCGCCCAAGCAGACCCGGACGCTGGACGTCGCCGACGAGGCCAGGATCCGCACCCTGCTGCGGGACTTCGGCGACACCGACTCCCTCGGGTACTTCGCGACTCGCCGGGACAAGTCGGTCATCTGGGACACCGGCAGTCCGGCCGCAGCCCGGGCGGGTGTGTCGTATCGGGCGATCGGATCGGTCAGCCTCGCCAGCGGGAACCCGGTGGGCGACCCCCAGCACTGGCCGGCGGCCATCGCGCGGTGGCGCGAGGACGCGAGGTCGAACGGCCTCTCGCTGGCGGTGATGGGCGCGGGCGAGGAGGGTGCGGCCGCGTTCGCGGACGCCGGGCTGTCGGCGTACGAGATCGGCGACGAGGCGGTCCTTGACCTGCGGACGTTCTCGCTGAACGGACCGGGTATGAAGGCGGTTCGGCAGTCGGTGTCCCGTTTGCAGCGTCGCGGGTACACCACGAGGGTCATGCGTCATTCGGCTCTGACAGCCGACGAGTTCGCGGCCCTCAGCGTGGCAGCCGGCTCGTGGCGCGGCGACGGCGGGGACGAGCGAGGGTTCTCGATGGCGCTCGGCCGTCTGGAGGACTCACTCGACGGTGACTGCGTTCTGGTGCGTGCGGACGATGCGGACGGGAACCTGCGCGGATTCCTCAGCTTCGTTCCGTGGGGCCGGACCGGGCTCTCGCTCGACCTGATGCGTCGCGACCCGTCCGCCGACAACGGCCTTGTCGAGCTGATGGTCACAGGCCTCGCCGAGCAGGGCGCCGCGCTCGGCATCGGGCGGTTGTCGCTCAACTTCGCGATGTTCCGGGAGGCGTTCGAGCGAGGCGAGGAACTTGGCGCCGGCCCGGTTGCCCGGCTGTGGCGTCAGGCGCTCCTGCTGGCAAGCCGCAACTGGCAACTGGAGTCGCTGTACCGCTCCAACGCGAAGTACCTCCCGGTCTGGCAGCCACGGTTCATGTGCTTCGAGTACACCTCGGACCTGCCACGGGTCGGCACGGCCGCGGGCAGTGCGGAAGGGTTCCTCACACGTCCTAGCCTCACGATGCTCCGGGGCAAGTCCGGGCAGAACGGCGAGACCGCTCTGGACACCGCCGATGCCGACCACGCCGCCGCGGTCGCCGCCCTGATCCCCGCCCCGCCGGATCCGCTGGCCGAGGCGATGTCCTTGCAGAAACTGCCCGAACAGGTGCGGGTACGGCGGGAGAAGCTCGAGCGGATCCGGGCCAATGGCATCGATCCCTATCCGGTGACGTACCCGCGGACGCACACGATGGCCGAGGTCAGGGCCGAGGCGGGAGTGCTTCCGCCAGGAACCTCGACGGGTATCCGGGTGTCGGTGGCGGGTCGAGTCATTCTCAAACGCGACCACGGACGGTTGGGTTTCGCCAAGCTGCGCGACGGAAGCGGCGACCTGCAACTGATGGTCGACCTGGCCGCCGTCGGCCAGGAGACCTTCGACTTCTGGCGTCACGAGATCGACCTCGGTGACCATGTCGGCGCCACCGGCGAGGTGATCACGACCTTGCGCGGCGAACTCTCGGTGCGCGCCGAGTCCCTGCAACTGACGAGCAAGGCGATCCGCCCGCTGCCGGACAAGTTCAAGGGAATGGTCGATCCGGAGGCACGGATCCGGGCGCGCTACGTCGACCTGATCGTTCGTCCGGCCGCTCGCGACATCGCGTACACGCGGGCGACCGTCGTACGGAGTGTGCGCGAATCCCTGCATGCGCGCGGATTCACCGAGGTGGAGACTCCCGTCCTGCAGTCGATCCACGGCGGCGCGAACGCCCGTCCGTTCGAGACCCACATCAACGCCTACGACCTCGATCTGTATCTGCGGATCGCGACGGAACTGCACCTGAAACGACTGCTGGTCGGCGGAATGGAGAAGGTCTTCGAGGTGGGCCGGCAGTTCCGCAACGAGGGCGTGGACTTCAAGCACAATCCGGAGTTCACCTCGCTGGAGGTCTACGAGACGTACGGCGACTACGACACGATGCGGATCCTGACCCAGGAGATCATCCAGGAGGCCGCGACCGCCGTGTACGGCTCGCCGCTCGCACGCCGTACCGATGCGAACGGGAAGACGGTCGAGTACGACCTGTCCGGGGACTGGCCGGTCAAGAGCATCTGCGAGGCGGTGTCGGAGGCACTCGGCGAGGAAGTCACCGCGGACACACCGATCGAGACCCTGCGCGGACACGCGGACAAGCTCGGACTGGAGTACGCCGCCGACACCACCTGGGGCCCCCTGCTCGAAGAAATCTACGAAGAGCTGTGTGAACGCACCACGACGACACCTGTGTTCTACAAGGACTTCCCGAAGGAGAACTCTCCGCTGACCCGGCCGCACCGGTCCGACCCGCGGCTGGCGGAGAAGTGGGATCTGGTCATCTTCGCGGCTGAACAGGGTACGGCGTACTCCGAGCTGGTCGATCCGGTGGACCAGCGCGCGCGACTCGTCGCCCAGTCGTTGCTGGCCGCTGCCGGCGATCCGGAAGCCATGCAGGTCGACGAGGACTTCCTCGAGGCGCTGGAGTACGGCATGCCGCCGACCGGTGGGATGGGGATGGGGATCGACCGCCTCGTGATGAACCTGACCGGGCTCTCGATCCGCGACACCATCCTGTTCCCGCTCGTCCGGCCCAGCGGGTAGGGCGTGAGGCCGTTGTGACCACCCGCCACGCAAGCGCTGTCCAGAAGGTCTCGGTCCTCACCCTGACCGGCATGGTCGTCGGCTCGATGGTCGGTGGTGGGGTCTTCACGCTCCCCGGCGAGTTCGGCGAGGTCACCGGCGTACTGGGTGCCGTCATCGCGTGGATCATCGCCGGCACGGGCATGCTCATGCTGGGTCTGGTCTTCCAGTCGCTCGCCGTACGCCGGCCCGACCTGGACAGCGGTGTGTACATCTACGCCAAGACCGGGTTCGGCGCGTATGCCGGGTTCAACGCGGCCTTCGGCTACTGGGCCAGCAATGTGGCGGGCAACGTCTTCTTCATGGTCTTCACGATGACGACGCTCGGCACCTTCTTTCCGGGCCTTGGGCAAGGAAACACCTTCCTTGCCGTCGTGCTGGCGTCGGCGCTCGTCTGGTTGTTCCACTTCCTGATCGCGCGCGGCGTACGGCAGGCGACCGTGGTCAACCGGATCGTCACGATCGCCAAGCTCGTGCCGATCCTCACCTTCATCGTGATCGTGGCCGTGGCCTTCGAAGCGGGGACGTTCGCGGACAACTTCTGGGGCGGTGACGAGCGGTCGGTCGGCGCGGTGTTCGACCAGGTCAAACAGACGATGCTGGTCACCACGTTCGTGTTCCTCGGGATCGAGGGGGCGAGCGTCTACTCGCGCTTCGCCCGTCGTCGCGAGGACGTCGGGCGAGCGACGGTGCTGGGGTTCCTCAGCGTGCTGGCCGTGTTCGCGTCGGTGACGCTGCTGTCGTACGGCGTACTGCCGCAAGCCGACCTGGCGAAGGCCAAGCAGCCGTCGATGGGCGGCGTACTCGAATCAGTGGTCGGACCGTGGGGATCGACCTTCATCAGTATCGGCGTGATCATCTCCGTCCAGGGCGCGTACCTGGCGTGGACGTTGATCAACGCGGAGGTTCTCTACATGCCGGCGCGTGGAGGGGTGATGCCGAAGTTCCTGACCCGTGACAACGTGCACGCGACCCCGATCACCGCCCTGCTCACGACGACCCTCGCCGTTCAGTTGGTGCTCGTCCTGGTCTTGTTCGTCAACGACGCGCTGGACTTCATGCTGAAGCTCGACACCGCGCTGTCGTTGGTGCCCTACCTGCTGGCGGCGGCGTACGCGCTCAAGCTGACGATCACCAGGGAGACGTACACAGCCGCCGACGAGCCGGAGCGACGCAAACAACAGACGATCGCAGCCGTCGCGGTCCTCTACTCGATCTTCATGCTGTACGCCGCGGGCCCGAAGTACCTGCTGCTCGCCTCGATCGTGTATGCGCCGGGGACCCTGTTGTACCTGCTGGCCCGCCGCGAGGAAGGCCTGCGGGCGTTCAACCGAGCCGAGGCCGTGGCGTGCGCGGTGCTGATCGTCGCGGCGGTGGTCGGTGTCGTGCTGCTGTTGACCGGCTCCAGCGAGGTATGACGGGTGATGTAGGTGCACTGGTATCAGGATCTCGTCGACACTGGCCGGGCGCAGGCCGCCTGGGCGCTGTTCGCCTTCCTCCTCACGTTCACCGTCGCCCGGGCCGTCACTCGACGCATCCGCGCCAAGCAGGCCTCCGCGCAGGCCGATGACGGTGGCCTGTCCGACGTACACATCGGCGGCATCCACATCCACCACCAGGTCTGGGGAATCCTGCTGGTGCTGCTGTCCGGGCTCCTGCAATTCCGCTACGCCCCGGCGTCTCCCTGGGCCGAGGTGCTCGCAGTGATGTTCGGGGCGGGGGCGGCGCTGACGCTCGACGAGTTCGCGCTGTGGCTCCATCTCGACGACGTCTACTGGGGACCGGAGGGACGCAAGTCCATCGACGCGATCCTGCTGGGCGGGGCGCTGGGAGTGGTGCTCCTGATGCAGACCAGCCCGATCGGAGCCGAGCCCGAACGCACAGGCGGAGAGCTCGCGCGGTGGACCTACTTCGCGAGCGTCGCCTTCCACCTCGTGATGGCCATCCTGTGCTTCCTCAAAGGCAAACTGGCCACCGGCCTGATCGGCATCGTCGTACCGGTGGTGGCTTTTGTCGGGGCACTCCGCCTGGCCAAACCAGGATCGACCTGGGCCGTACGCCGGTACGGCGACCGCAAGACCGAACGAGCCCGCAGGCGCTTCGGCCCCACCTACGACAAACGCTGGAACCGAATCCGCGACGCCCTCGGCGGCCAACCAACCCGCCACACCTGAGCTATCACGAGGTGCCCCCGGGCAGGCTCGGCCGTTTCGGCGGTGCGGCTTGATGCGGGGACGTCGTGGTCGACGACGCCGTGCTCGACGCCTGGTTCGTCGTACCGGTCCGGAGTACCGACGCCGGACCGGTACGACGGCGATCAACCCAGCGCGAGCGGCTCCAGCAGCTCCGGGCCGTTGCTGCGGACCGAGTTCACCGCCTTGGACACCGCGTAGATCTCCAGCTCGTCGACCGGCGGCGCCATCAGGCCGGTCCCCGCAGCTCGTCGGCGTGCTGCTCGTCGACGACGAACCGCTCCAACAGGTTCGCCCGGATCAGGGCCGGGGGGACCATCGTCCCTGAGCAGGAAGCGCCATGAGGTTGAGGAGTAGCCGGGCGACGGGCGCGAACATCGGGACAAAGCGCACGGATCAGCCGCGATCCGGGCGGACGTGACGATGAATAACGAGGGCTTGCATACAACCGATGTGAAGCGGATCCCTACGCTCAGGTGCTCTCGGCCCTCATCCCCAGCTCGCATTTCCAGGGGCTCGACCCACACGTGAAGCAGTGAGACCAGCGTCCATGACTGCCAGGCACGGATCTTCTGTCCAAAGGTGCAGTAGGTCATGTCGAGCCTCGAATATCACCGCACGTCGGTGCCGATCAAGGACGCATCCCCAGCAGGCTGACCACCAGGCTCCGATCGGTATCCGCATGGCAGCCCAGTACAACGGCTCCGGATCGGGGCCGGCTCAGCTCCTCGCGTCTCGGGTGAGCCGCTCGCCGACGCTCGAGAGCACCTTGAGCGCGATCGACGGCATGGTCTCGACGACCGAGTGGAAGCGGCGGTCGGTGATGGCGAGCAGGTCGACGGGCGATGTCGTCGTGACGGTCGCGGTCCGCGGGCTGTTCGTGATGAGCGCAATCTCGCCCAGCCAGTCGCCGGGACCGAGGTCAGCGATCTTCTTCCCGTTCCTCGTCACCCGCGCTGTGCCCTCGATGAGGACGAAGAACTCCCGTCCCGGCTTGCCCTCGCGGGTGAGGACGGTTCCCTCGCGTACGTCCAACTCGTCTGCGGTCTTGGCGAGCTCGCGGAGCTCGTTCTTCGAGCACCCGGCGAAGAGCGGCACCTTCTTCAGGAGCTCGACCTTGGCGTCGCGGCGCAGTGGCACGACGGGATCATAGTACGGGGCTCGTATCAATGGAAAGCCACCACCCGGCCTTGGTGCGGGCCCCCTGTGTCTGTTCTCTCATGCTCCGCCGGTCACTCCGAGACCCGTCTCGGACACATCCGGGACCAGGTGGAACTGCTGCCGGGTGGTCTGGCCTGGCCCGGGCTACCGCCGGCGTCTCCGCCTCGCCACCAGCGCCCGCCCCGTCATCCGGCCCCGTGCCGGGTCGACCGGCCGGTCTGCGGGTCGACCGCCTGGTCCCCGCTCGCGGCTTTCCGTCGGCGGGTCACGAGACCCGCCGCCCGCGCGGCCACCGTCGCGCGGCGCCACCACCGGCCCGAGGTCCCGCCCCGCTTAGGTCGGTGCATCCAGTCGGGTATCACAGCTGGCTACCGAACGGCACCATCGATGTGGACCTGGCAGAAGCGACCAGCTGGAGGGCGGTTGCCTGGAGCAACAAGTCCGTCAATGGTTGTGTCAATACAGGCCGGCGCCGGAGAACCACCGGGACTTGGTCGCCGGGTCTCGAGGCCGTAGGCAGCCGGACCCGCCGTGCCAGCCCGCGCAGCGGCGCTCAACCTCAGGGCAACCTCACCGCTCGTCAACTGGTTGATCCGAGCAACGACCTTGGCGACGTGGCTCCAGCCCATCAGCTGGCCTGCCACGTGGTGCGACGCGGCTGACACTCATCGGGTCGGCGGCGGCGGGAAGCGTCCGACGAGTCCCGCCGTGACGACCTGGTACAACGGAACCGGTTCCGGCAGGCCGCGCAGACGGTGGTCACCGAGACTCCGGAAGCGCACCCCGGGCGGCGCCGACTCGCGCGCCGCGAGCCTGGTGTCGCCGGAGGCAAGGATCTGGCCGCCGTGCGCAATCGCACAGACGCGTGCCACGGTATGGACGGCCATGCCGATGTAGGCCCCCTTGTTCAGCGTCGGGTAGCCGCTGTGGATCCCGGCCCGGACCCGCACCCGGAGACCGTCGGCCCACGTTCGTCCAGGCAGCTCACGTTGTACCGCGACTGCCGTGTCAAGGGCGGCGGCGGGAGTCTCGAACACCGCGAAGAACTCGTCTGCTCGCGCGTCGACGACGACACCGGCGGCTTGCGCCGCCGCGTCGGTCAGCAGCGTCCGCACGTCGTTGATCAGTGTCCCGTAGCGCTCGCCCAGACGATGGACCAGCGCCGTCGAGTCCTCGACGTCGGTCATCAGCATTGTCACGAAACCGGTCGGCAGCCGCACCGGTTCCCGGCCCGCGAGCTCGCCGAACTCGCGCTCCGACCGCAGCTGGCCGGCGATGAACCCGACCGGCACGATCCGGTATTTCTTGGCGGCGTTCAGCAGCCGCTTCCGCGCACGGTCCCGGGCACGGTCGTCCTCGAACCTGACCTGGTTGAAGCGAGACAGCGCGTTCCGGACATGCGACTCGTCGTGGATCGGCAGCCTCCGCCGGCCTCGTGAGTCCACGTACGCGAATGCGCTGTCCGGCAGGTCGGCTCGCTTCGCCGCGTCCAGTCGGGCCATGTGAGTCCTGAGACTACGCCCAGCCCAGGTTCAAGGCGTCGAAGCCGACGGCCATCGGTACGCCCAGCCGGGTGCCAGTCTGGCGGGACAGGCCCTCGAGGACCTCGGCTGGATCGAAGTCCCGATGGCTCGCGTGGCCCGGAACGTCGGGGTCGCACAAGCCAGTTTGGGCGCGACCGCGCCATGGCGCGTCACCCAACTCCAGGTCCAGGAGTGCCGCTCGAGGCACGACGACTCCTCCGGACCGTGGCCAGGTGCTGCCGTTCCCGCAGATCGACATCGTGCTGAACGACGCCCGGCCCCGGCTCGTCATCGCCACGTCGAGCACCCCTCTCCGGTCACGATCTCGCCAGCGGACCCGCCGCGCACGAAGGATTCGTCCGGGCTCGCTCATCGCCGGCTTTCCTCACACGGTCGGTCGGGCGTGGAGCCCGGACCGTGCGCTTCGTCGATGGAACGAACCGAGACGGATCCCTGGTCGTGCGTCAGTTGGGCTGGGTGCCCGTCACCGTGACCTCGGCCAGGCTGATCACACCGGCGCTGGTGGCCGGCGACTGCACCTTGACGTAGCGGGCCACGGTGTTGGTCGGCAGACTGGTGACCGCCCCCGGCGTCGCCCCGAGGTTCAGCTTGGTCACCGTGGAGTCGGCCATCAGCTGGGCGTAGGTCCGGCCCGACATGCTGGCGGTGGAGAGGAACACCACCGCGTTGTTCAGCTTGTCGGCCGAGGCGTCGGTCCGGTTGTGCACCGTGACGTTGCCGACCCGGGAATTGGTCAGCAGGTCGACCTGCCACCACGGCTGCGAGCTGGACGCCGTCCGGCTCACCGACCCGGCGGCGAAGACGCCGTTGGTGTTCCCGTCCACGGCCCGGGCGGCGGTGCCGACGTCGGTCGACGACTGCGTGGCCGGCCGGTTGGTGGACAGGTTCACGGCGCCGGTGGTGCCGCCGACCTGCACCTCGGCCAGGTTCAGGGTGGTGAAGATGCTCGACAGCTGGACCCGTACGTACCGGCCGGTGGCGTTGCCCGCGTTCAGGGTCAGGCTGTTGGTGGTGGACGAGAATGCCGAGAACGACATCTTCTTCACCGAGTTGTCGGCCTGCAGCGAGGACATCGACCGGCCGTTCATGTCGGTCGAGGAGATGAACACCGAGCCGCTGCCCATCCGGTTCGAGTCGGTCCGGCTCCACACCGTGACCGTGGAGACGGCCGCCGCGGAGCCGAGGTCGACCTGCCACCACGGCTGGGTGGAGGTGTTGGTCTGGGTCACCGAGCCGCTCGCGAACACGCCGTTGGTGTTGCCGTCCACCGCCCGGGCCGCCACCGCGGTACCGCTGGTGCTCGACTGGGTGGCGGTCTTGCCCCGGGCCAGGTTCGGACCGGTGACGGTCACCGTGGTGGTGGACACCGCGCTGTCCACCTTGCCGTCCCGCACGACCAGGCTGAAGGTCAGCGTGGCCGGTGTGGCCGGGGCGGTGAAGGTCGGCTTCTGCACCGTCCGGCTGGACAGCGTCACCGCCGGCCCACCGGTCTGGGTCCAGGTGTAGGTGAGCGGGTCGTTGTCGGCGTCGCGGCTGCCGGAGCCGTCCAGCGTCACGGTGACGCCGGGCTCGGCCGACTGCGCCGCCCCCGCGCTCGCCACCGGCACCGTGTTGGTGGTGACCGTGGTGGTGACGGCGGCGCTGTTGGCCTTGCCGTCCCGCACCACCAGGCTGAACGTCAGCGTGGTCTTGGTGGACGGGGCGGTGAACGTCGGCTTCTCCACCGTCCGGCTGGACAGCGTCACCGCCGGCCCACCGGTCTGGGTCCACGTGTAGGTGAGCGGGTCGTTGTCGGCGTCGCGGCTGCCGGAGCCGTCCAGCGTCACCGTGGTACCCGTGTTGACCGTCTGCGCCGTACCGGCGTTCGCCACCGGCACCTGGTTGACCGCGGTGGTGGTCACTGTGGTGGTCGCGGCCGCGCTGTTGGCCTGGCCGTCCCGCACCACCAGGCTGAAGGTCAGCGTGGACGCCGAGAACGGAGCGGTGAAGGTCGGCTTCGCCGCCGTCGTACTGGACAGCGTCACCGCCGGTCCACCGGTCTGGGTCCACGCGTAGGTGAGGTCGTCGCCGTCGGCGTCGGTGCCGGACCCGTTCAGGGTCACGGTCGTACCAGCCACGACCGACTGCGGCGCACCGGCGTTCGCCACCGGGAGGCGGTTGTTCGACTCCGAGAGCGGCCGCGGGGTGCAGTTGCTCACCGAGAGCGTGAAGGGCTGGACGTCGTTGTCCGTCTCGATCATGGCGCCGTCCTCGGAGCCGCTGAGCGAGATGGTGTACGCCTGGCCGGCGTTCACGCGGGTCTCCCGCCACTCGTCCGTACCGCGCTCCCACTCGATGATCAGGATCCGGCCGGTGACCACGCGGACGGTGCACCCGTCGGCCCAGGCACCCATGTACGGGTAGAGCGGAACGCCCGACTCCGTGTAGACGTCGCGCGCGTTGTCGCCGGCGCGGCCGTTGCCCTGGTAGGCCGTGCCGACCGGCCAGGTGATCACGCCGCCGTACCAGTCACCGGGGTTCTCGCCGGTGCCGGCGTAGCGCCAGCGGGCGTTGACCCAGGAGACCGGGTCGCAGGTGGTGGGGTCGGTACAGGCGGGCGGCGTCGGCGGGACCGGCGGGCCGGGCACGAAGGCGTACTCGAACGGCGAACCGCTCTGCACGCTGACGATGCTGCTGCCGCTCAGAGTGGTCGGCACGGTGTAGCTCTGGCCGGCCGACAGGTTGGCCAGCGACGCGTGCGAGTCCCCGACCGGGCCGGAGAACACGGTGGCGCTGCCCGAGGTGACGGTGATCTTCCAGTTCGCCACCTGCGGGGCCGGCGCGTAGACGTCGTGCGAGGCGGTGTAGCCGTAGCGGGCCCGGCTGGGGTCGGCCTCGGCCGGCCAGACGGCGGCGTACCCGCTGTCCGACGGACCCCACGGGCACGGGCTGCTGGTGCAGGTCCAGGTCACCCGGGCCGACTCGCCGTCGCCGGCCGGCGGGGGCGTGACCGGCTCACCCGGGGTGAACGTGTACTCGAACGCGGCGCCGCCCTGCACGCTCACGATGCTGCTGCTGCTCAGCGTGCTCGACACGGTGTAGCTGTCGCCGGCCGACAGCGCAGCCAGCGACGAGTGCGAGTCGTCGGCCGGGCCGGCGTACACGGTGGCGCTGCCCGAGGTGACGGTGATCTTCCAGCCGGCCACCTTGGGCGCCGGGGCGTACACGTCGTGGGAGACGGTGTAGCCGTAGCGGGCCCGGGTGGGCTCGGCCGTTGCGGGCCAGATCGCCGCGTGGCTGGTGTAGCTCGTACCCGACGGGCAGGGCGTGCCGGTGCAGTTCCAGGTGGCCAGCACCGAACCGTAGCCGGACGCCGGCGGCGTGGTCGGATCGCCCGGAGTGAAGCTGACCCGGAACGCGCCATCATCCTGCACGCTCACGATGCTGCTGTTGCTGAGCGTGCTGGACACGGTGTAGCTCTCGCCGGCCGACAGCGCGGCCAGCGACGAGTGCGAGTCGTCGGCCGGGCCCGCGTAAACCGTGGCGCTGCCGGAGATGACGGTGATCTTCCAGCCGGCCACCTTGGACACCGGGGCGTAGACGTCGGTGGAGACGGTGTAGCCGTAGCGGGCCCGGACCGGCTGGGCCGCGGCCGGCCAGACGCCCGCGTGGCTGGTGTAGCTCTGGCCCGACGGGCAGGGGCTGCTGGTGCAGTTCCAGGTGGCCAGCACCGAGCCGTCACCGGAGGCCGGCGGCGGGTCGGTCGGGGCGCCGGGGGTGATCGTGTACTCGAACGACCCACCGTCCTGCACGCTCACGATGCTGCTGCTGCTCAGCGTGCTGGGCAGGGTGTAGCTGTCGCCGGCCGACAGCGCGGCCAGCGACGAGTGCGAGTCGTCGGCCGGGCCGGCGTACACGGTGGCGCTGCCCGAGGTGACGGTGATCTTCCAGCCCGCCACCTTGGGCGCCGGGGCGTACACGTCGTGGGAGACGGTGTAGCCGTAGCGGGCCCGGACCGGCTCGGCCGCGGCCGGCCAGACCGCCGCGTTGCTGATGTCCGACGGGCCCCACGGGCACGGGCTGCTGGTGCAGGACCACGTCGCCACAACGGAGGACGCAGGATCACCCTCGGCTGCCAGCGCGGGCGGGGCGATGAGGCCCAGCACCATCACGACCGCTGTCGTGAGAACGAAAAATGCGGTCGCTAAACGTTTCGGCATGCCGGCCCCCCGGATTGTGACTCTCCCCTTGCGGCGAAACCGTAGCCCAAGTCGCTCTCTGGCAACCGAAAAAGAAGCAAAAAGATGCAACCACGAACGATTTGTTATGAGCTTCATCACGCTACGGAAAAACCCCATTACTCATTGATGAGAAATGGGAAGATCGCTTGACTGAAAGGGTTCGCGGCGGGTGCAGAGCGTAGTGGTCATCAGAGGGGGCGGCCGGCTAGCCAGGTTTGGGTGAGGTGCGCCGGGGCGGTACGCCACGTGGAGACAGGAGGGGGCGTCGAGGACGGCCAGGTCGGCGCGAGCGCTACGGTCACGCGGCCGATGTCGTCGCGGCGGAGCGAGGCGGCGCCGCCTGCGGTGGCTGACCAGAGGGCTTCGGCCGGGTCCGGCTCCGGGCGCTTGAAGCTTGGCGGCCGTGCGAGCGCGGCAGCGTTCACGTGAACGTAGTTGTAGCGCACGGCAACGTCCGTTGCTGCGCGAAGCATGAAGTGCATGGAGCGAATGGAGCTGTTCGAGAGCCCCTTGCACTCATGGTCTTTGCGCCGACCGTTGCAGAGCTTCTTGCATCGCCGTAGCGCGGCGTAGAACCTCTCCAGATCCTCAGCGGTCACCTTGCTCAGCTGGGTCGAGCCCAGGTAGGTACGTAGCAGCTGCTCCAACCGCTTCCGGGTGGAGCGCTCGTGCTCCGCGACAACGAACCACTTGTCGATCGTCTGACGAACCGTGATCGAGCTCCGCGGCTGGCGCTCCTCGTCCACCTGGTTGAGGAGCTTGGTCACCAGCTTCTCGACCTCCTTCTCGGAAGCTGCGGCCTCGCGCAAGTACCGGTTCTTGCCGGTGAAGGTGTCCTTGCCGGCGTAGACCACAGCGCGGAAGGCGCCGCCCGGGCGATCCTCGACGTGTCCCCGAGCCCTCTTCTGTGGTGCCCCAGATCGGATCCTAGAACCGATTCATCCCCGAGAGCATCCCCAGCGGGCTCCAGGCACCCCGCCCTCGAACCTGTTTTCCCAGGTCAGGAAGGGGTGCCCCCGGCAGGATTCGAACCTGCGGCACATGGTTTAGGAAACCACTGCTCTATCCCCTGAGCTACGGGGGCCGACCGCGCGGAGCCTAGCGTATCGGACGTCGGCGTCGCCTCGGTCCGCGCCGTGGGAGCATTCGAGGCGACCGGAGATGCACCGCAGATCAGGAGGCGGCATGGTCGAGCCCATCATCCAGCGCGGCATCAAGATCGCCGGCGAGAACCCGATGATCATTCTCTACCGCCCCGGCAGCGACGACATCGTCGTACTGGTAAGCATGTGGACAGCGCGCTACTCCCCCGTCGGCGCGGGTCGCGCGCTCCTGATCTGGGCCGATCCGGTCGCATCAGGACTCGGGTCCGACGCACCGATCGGGATGTACGCCGACAACGCGGAGCTGGCCGAGTACGTCTGGGAGCACTTCTACCGCGACTACGACACGATCCGTGGCCGCGGCATCGAGACCGCCCCACCGGTCCCGGCCCGCTTCGTCGAGGCCTCCAGCGGCGACCTGTTCCACCGCATCACCTGCGTCACGGCCACCACCACGATCGAACTCGAATGGCGCGACGTACTCGACACCTTCCAGGTCACAACCCACCTGACCGGCTTCGAAACCTCAGCCATAGCCCGCCCCTGCGCCGCAGCCTCAGTCCGCGTGAACGGCGTCCCCGCCCACGGCGAGCCCCACCACCCAGAAGGCTGGTTCGGCAGCTCCGCAGCCCTGGCCTTCGCCGAAACCTGGCGCGAAACCTGACCCCGCACCAGCTCACCTGCCCCCGGTAACGATCTGTGGTTGGGCCGGGCGATGTCTGGACGGGGGTACTACGCTGTGTCACCATCTCGGCCAACAGGGGATGTGGGTGGGTCCGGGGAGATCTGCTCGCACGCGTTCATGAGGGGGAGTCATGACGGTGGAGATCATCAACGGATTTTCGATGTCGGATCGGCCGACGCAGGTGGCGGCGATCCGGGCAGCGATCGCGGCTCAACCCGCGCAGGCTGCCGAGGTCGCGACGGCGGCGATCGACCAGATGACGGCCGAGCAGCGGAAGGCCTACCTGGACAGCCTGATGCCGCAGGAGTCGAAGCACCGGATGTTCGTCTATGTCGCGGGATTCGCGGCGGTGGCGTTGGTGCTCGTGGCAACGATCATCACGCTGGCGTTCAAGACCAGCACACTCGGATCGGAGATGATCCTGTTGGTCACAGCCTTCGTCAGCGGCGTGATCGGCGGCCTCTTCGGCAACATGAAGGCCGGCTGATCAGGCAGGGTTCGTGTAGACCCACAAGCCGTTCTCGCGGGTGAAGTGGCTGTTTTCTTGCTGGGTGGCTGGGCTGCCGTCGTGGGTGTAATTGGCTCGGAACTCTACGGTGCCTTCGGTGTGGAAGGCGGTGCCGGCGGTGGTGGTGAGGATCTCCAGGCCGGTCCACTGGATGTCGTCGTCGAATCCGATCGTCGGTGGTCGGGTCTCGACTGACCAGGTTCGGAGCAGGTAGCCGGCGTCGCGTACGACGAAGGCGGTGTAGCGGGATCGCATCAGCTGTTCGGCTGTGGCTGCTGCTTTCCCTTGGTGGAGGGCGCCACAGCAGTCGCCGTACGCGGCGTCCAAACCGCAGGGGCAGGGCGACAGCGGAGAGAGCGCCGGCTGACGGTCGCGACGTTTGGCCATCTCCCGATTGTCGCCTGTAGATGGACACACCCACGGCAGGGGCACATGCTGGGGCCAGCGCGGCGGGAGATGACGCATGGTGGCGGCATCGTGTCCGCGCTGGGGGCGGGTTCGCATGGCGACGTCGATGGTTGGCAAGACGGTACTGATCACCGGTGCGACCGGAGGCATCGGGAAGGCGACCGCGCTCGGCCTCGCCACGATGGGTGCGCACGTCGCGATCATCGGCCGGGACAGTGCGCGGACCGACGACGCAGTACGGGAGATCCGCGCGGTAGGCCCAGCGGATGGGTTCGTCGCGGATCTGTCCGCGCAAGCGGAGGTACGGCGGCTTGCCGACGAAGTACTGCGGAAGCTGCCGCGGCCCGACGTACTGGTGAACAACGTCGGCGGCTACTGGGATACGCGCCATGTCACTGCCGACGGGCTCGAGCACACCTTCGCGCTGAACCACCTCGCGCCGTTCCTGCTCACCAACCTGCTCCTCGACCGGCTGCGGCAGAGCGCGCCGGCCCGAGTCGTCACGGTGGCGTCGAACGCTCAGTCGATGGGTCGCATCGACTTCGACGATCTGCAGAATGAGCGCGACTATTCCGGGTCCCGCGCCTACAACCAGTCGAAGCTCGCCAACGTGTTGTTCAGCTACGAGTTGGCCAGGAGATTGCAGGGCACCTCCGTCACGGCGAACGCACTACACCCCGGCTTGGTCAGCACCGGGTTCGGCGGCGAGGACCCCGGCCGCGCGCAGCGACTGCTGGTACCGCTGCTACGGCCCTTCATGAAACGCCCGGCTCAGGGTGCCGCCACTTCGATCCACGTCGCATCCGATCCGCAACTGGAGCACGTGACCGGCCGCTACTTCGCCAAGTCTGCGACCACGAAGTCCTCCGAGCGCAGCTACGACGAAGCCGCCGCCACGCGACTCTGGCAGGTGAGCGCCGACCTCGTTGGTCTCCCCACCTCTGCGGCCATACCTACGGCAGAGTGATGACGACCTTTCCGCGAGCGTGGCCGTCGATCAGGTACTGAATGGCCTTCGGGACCTCGCTCAGCGGGAAACGCTGGTCGATCGCCGGTACCACTGCTCCGGATTCGAGCAGCGGCGTGAGGTCGATCAGATGCTCGGACTTCTCCGAGTTGATGAACGTCCGCAGGCGCTGACTGACGAACGGCGACAGCACCACCGCCCGCAGCTGGCGATCGGTGCCGCCGAGCCACCGTCCACCGTTCTCGCCACCCATGATGACGACAGTCCCCTTCGGAGTGAGCGCGCGCCGGAGTCGCGACAAGGAAGCGTTACCGGCGATGTCCAGGATCACGTCGTACCGCTGCGGTCCCGCCGCGAAGTCGTCGCGCCGGTAGTCGAGCACGTGATCCGCACCCAGCGACCGAACCAGATCCATCTTGCTCGCACCGGAAACGCCCGTGACCTCGGCCCCGAACGCCTTGGCCAGCTGCACCGCATAGGAACCGACGCCGCCGGACGCGCCCGTGATCAGCACCTGCTGACCCGACGCGACCTCGCCCTGATCGCGCACGCCCTGGAGGGCGGTCATCCCGGAGATCGGTACGACGGCCGCCTGCTCGAAGGTCAGGTTCGCCGGCTTCGGCGCGAGCTTGCGCTCGAGGGCAGTGGTGTACTCCGCGAACGCACCCTTGGCGACACCGAACACCTCGTCACCAGGCTGGAACCTGGTCACGTCGGCACCGACCACCTCCACGATCCCCGCCACGTCCATGCCGAGCACCTGGTTCTTCGGCGCCCGGAAACCGTACCCAGCAAGGCGAATCGGGTACGGCAGGCCCGTCATGACGTGCCACACCCCGCGATCCACGCCGGCCGCGCGGACGCGGATCAGTACCTCGTCGGCGGCGATGGCGGGCTTACCGATGTCGCGGAGCTCGAGAACGTCGGTCTCGCCGTACGTCGTCTGGGTCATGGCCAACATGTGTTCCCCCTGCTGAAGATGCCGGTTCCGACCGGCTCGCCGCATACTTACAATGTATGCTTACGTTGTAAGTTACCCCGGTCGGCGCGTTTAGTCCAGAGGGGTAGGCTGGTGGGACTCCGGAACGACGGCATTCCAGGCGGCATGTCAGGAACCGGCAGGGGATGAGGCGATGCCCGATGACGACTCCTGTGTTCGCCGGGATCTCGCGCCGTACGGCAGCGGATCACGACCTTTTGCACCTGCTCGCCGAGGTCAGGTCCGCCCGGGCAGCCGATCGAGAGACTCGAGGCACCCCACGGCGCGGTAGCGCCCCCAGCAGCGACGCCTGCCGCCTCGCCGCCTCACTGACCGCCTACGCGAGAGCGCTGGAGTCGTACCGGCTGCCCGTGCCGCCCACTATTCGCGATGAGCTTCGCCTGCGCCGCGCTCTGCCGTGATGCCGTCGTCGGTTGAGTAGTTCAGCGCATGTGGCGCGAGTGGGATGCGCTGACGATTGCCGCATGACGAAAACAATTCAGCCTTCGCAGACTGCCGCGTTCTACGGGCAGGCACTTCTTTCCTTCGGCGCCTCGCTGACGGCGATGGGGCTCGGGCTCGTCTACCTGCCCGCGCCCGGGTGGATCCGGGCGTTCCTGGCAATCGGCCTGCTGTACGTCGTCACGTCGACGGTGACCTTGTGCAAGGTCGTGCGGGATAGGCACGAACTGTCCGAGGTGACGACCCGGGTCGATCAGGCGCGACTCGACAAACTGCTGGCCGAGCATGATCCGTTCAAGGTCGAGGGATGACAGGTCCTCAGTGGTAGATCAGGCCTGTGGCCAGGGCGGCCAGCGAGCTGAGGAAATACAACGACCACGGGCCGAAGTGGCGATCGTGCGCTCGGAGGTGGGCAGCGAAGGCGCCGACGAAGTACAGGACGAGACCCGCGGCCGCGAGTATGCCAAGGGTCGGTACGACGAACCCGGCCAGCAGGCCGAGGGCGCCGGCCGCGAGGAGTATGCCCAGCGGGAGCATCCAGGAGTACGGGACTCCGGTCAGGTCGGCCTGGGACTTCGGGTAGTCGTGGCCGATGAGGTTGGCGATGGCCGCGCTGCCGGTCAGGGTGGCGGCGAGAAGCGTGGCGGCGAGGTAGGCGGCGAACACGATGGCTCCGTTCCGTGGGGTGATTGGGGCGCCCCACGGACGAGACTGCGCGCCGAGACGTGACAGTGAATCAGCTCACGCCGGTCAGCTTCTCCGGGTTGCTGACGACGTGGATGGTGTCGATCGCGCCATCCACCAGGTGGAACGTCGCCGCGACGACCGCCGTACCTCCTGACGTGATCACGAAGCCCGGTGCCCCATTGACCTGACGGATCTCGACGCGGGACCCCTCGGGGCGCCGCCGAGACAGCACGATGAACGCCTGCGCGACGTACGCCGGGCCGTGGATCGGCTTGCGTGGCGCGCCGGTGAGTCCGCCGCCGTCGCTGATCAAGGTGACGTCGGGTGCGAGGACCTGCATCAACGCCTTCACGTCACCGTCGAGACAGGCCGCCAGGAACTTCTCCGTCACCTGCCGCTGGGTGGACCGGTCGGTGTCGTACCGGCGTCGGCGGGCCGCGACCGCCCTGCGGGCGCGGTGCGCGAGCTGCCGTACGTCGGCGTCCTGGCGACCGAGGATGCGGGCGATCTCGGTGTAGCTGTAGCCGAAGGCCTCGTTCAGAACGAAGACAGCACGTTCGGTCGGCGACAGTGCTTCCAGGACGAGCAGCATGGCCGTAGACACCGAGTCGTTGCGTACGACGTCCTCGGCCGCGTCCGGACTGGTGAGCATCGGCTCGGGCAACCACGGTCCGACGTAGGACTCACGGCGTACCGCCGCACTGCGGAGGCGGTCGATGGCGAGGCGGGTCGCGACTCGGACCAGGTAGCCCTCTGGGTCGTCGACGGTGGCCGGGTCGACGCGACTCCAGCGCAGCCAGGAATCCTGGACGACGTCCTCGGCCTCGGCGACGCTGCCGAGCACGCGGTACGCGACGGCGTACAGCAGGCCGCGGTGTTCGGCGAAGGTCTCGGCGGTCACGCGGGGAGGCCGGTGAGATCGGCCATCAGGTTCATCTGGTGATCGAAGTACTCCGCGCGGGCCTCGATCATCTCGTCGAGGCGGCCGAAGACTTCGAAGTTGAGTACGCCGTACAGATGCGTCCAGGCAACCAGGACACGGTCGAGTCGTTCCTCCTGCATGTCGCCCTGGCGTTCCTGGATCAGGCGGCGGAGGTCGGCGCGGAGCGGTGCCGTGAGTGGCGACACGGTCAGCGAGCGGAGGCGGTCGCCGGCGTCGGTGACGATCGCGGCGAGGAGCAGGATCACCTTGGTCGCCGGCTCGACGGTGTCCTGGGGCGCGGCGTACCCGGGGACGGGGCTGCCGTAGATCAGCCCGTACTCGGCCGGGTGGGCCAGCGCCCAGGTGCGGACGCCGCGACAGACGGCGAGCCAGCGGCCGCGGAGATCGTCCCGCGGTACGGCGGCCTCCGCAGTGGTCGCGGCGGCGGCGAGAGCGTCGTACGCGTCGATGATGAGCGCGGTGAGCAGGGCGTCGCGGCTCGGGAAGTAGCGGTAGAGGGCTGACGCGACGATGTCGAGGTCCCGGGCGACGGCGCGCAGGGAGAGGTTGGCGCCGTCCGTGGCGAGGTGCCGACGGGCGACGTCCTTGATCTCCTGGCTCATCTCCGAGCGGACCCGGGCGCGCAGGGACGGTGCGGACATGGGGTCAGTCTGACACAGGATGGAGTACAGTGAACTCATTAGAGAACATTGTTCTCGCTCAAGAACAGCTGTCACGAAAGGTCGTTCGTCATGTCCCTGCACGTCGTTGTCGGCGCCGGTCCGGTCGGCTCGGCCACGGCTCGGTTGCTCGCTGCCAGGGGTGAACAGGTCCGCCTCATCACCCGCAGCGGCCGCGCTCCCCAGCCCAGCCCTGCTCAGAAGAACGACGAGACGGCCCAGATCGAGCGAGTTGCGGCAGATGCGAGTGACGCCGAAGCCTTGGCGCGGCACACAGAAGGCGCGGTGGCGCTGTACTCGTGCGCGGGCCCGGCGTACCACCGATGGCCGACTGACTGGCCTCCGCTGGGAGCCGCCTTGGTGCATACGGCCGAGGTCAGCGGGGCCGTGCTGGTGACGACGGGCAACCTCTACGCCTACGGCCAGGTCGACGGACCGATCACCGAGGACACTCCCCTGCGACCCAACTCCGTCAAGGGACAGGTCCGGGCCAAGCTCTGGACCGACGCGTTGGCGGCACATAAGGCGGGCCGCATCCGGACGGCCGAGGTGCGCGGATCGGACTACCTCGGTGCCGGCGCGGCCTCGCCGTTCACCATTCTGGTGCTGCCAAAGGTGCTGCAAGGCAAGCGCGCATCGGCGCCCGCCGACCTCGATGCGCTCCACAGTTGGACGTACGTCGGCGACGTCGCGCAGACCCTCGTCGCGGCCGCCGCGGACGAGACCGCCTGGGGACGGGCGTGGCACGCGCCGACACCGGAGCCGATGTCGATCCGCGCTCTCGCCACCCGCACGGCCGAGCTCGCCGGAGCACCGACCGCCCGGATCTCCGCGATGCCGACCATCGCACTGCGCATCGGCGGACTCTTCAACCCGGACGCTCGCGAAATGATCGAAACGCAGTACCAGTGGCGTCGCCCGTTCGTCGTCGACTCCACCGCCGCAACTGTTGCCTTTGGCATCAAACCGACAGCGACGGACGACGCACTGCGCGAAACCGTCGCCGGCTTTCGCGCCGCCGGCGCCAACTGAATCCGCGTCCCGAACGTCTGCCCCCTAGTGGCCTGAGCCGGAGGTTCGGCGAAGCGATTTCGGTGTTCAGGTGCGTGCATCGGGGTGCCTGAGCAGTGGCCTCGATGCGGAGCATCGTGGGCGCTGGGCAAGTGCCGCGAGGTGCGTGCCTGGGCGCCGAAAGCGCCGTCGAACCTCCGACTCAGGCCACTAAGCTGTGCGGATCGACGGGTTCCGCCGTTGTCGGGAAGGGCAGGAATGAGATCCAGAGGACCGGGCCGCTGGTTGCGGCGGTTGGTGGTGACGGTGATCGTGCTGGGCGTACTGGCGGTCGCGGTCGACCGGGCGGCGGAGTGGGCCGCCGAGAACCGGCTGGCCACGATGGCCGAGAACCAGGCGGCGAACTACGACGTGGAGGCCACCGACACATCCGTCGAGGTGGGCGGCTTCGGGTTCCTCCCACAGCTGGCCAAGGAAAAGTTCTCCTCGGTCACGCTGACGATGAAGCAACCGACCTTCTCGAACGACGTCGCCGCCCAGGATCTCGTGGTGGAGATGTCCGGCGTACACGTGCCGCGAGCTCTGCTCGAGCAGAAGCCGGGTACGGCGGTCACGGTCGACTCGACCGCCATGCGGGTGCATCTGTCGCCGGACGAGCTGACCAAGCTGGCCGCCCGCAGCACCAACATCAAGGGTCTGAGCTTCCGCATCGTCGACGGCAAACTGCACGCGCGGCTGACCGTCGGCGGCTTGAACGCGGAGGTGGCCGTCACCCCGCAGGTGAAGGGCCGCCGGATCGCGCTGGGCGTCGAGGACATGTCCGACTCCATCCCGTCGGTGCTGCGCAACGCGGTGAAGTCCCAACTGGCCCGTGGACTGACTTTTCCACAGCTTCCGTTCGACGCAACCTTGAAGCAGGTGTCCGTCGAGGGCGACTCGCTGCTGCTGGTCGCCACGGCGGCGGACCTCAAGCTCACGTCCTGAGCCCAAGTCCCTGGGCACGATCCCCTTGGGTTGCGATGTGTCGCGATATATCGTCGACGTATCGCATTCACTCCTGAGGGACGGGTGGTCGGGATGACCGGATCGACGTACGCCGCGGGCTGGCCGTGGCAGAAACTCGCACAGCACTGCTCAGCGTTCGACTCAGTGCTCGACGACATCAAGGACGAACTGCACGCGGCCATGACCGGGCGGCGCGGTCACCGCGGACACCACCAGCCGTTCTCCGGACAGTGGGGGATGTTCGGCGGCGGTGGCCAGATGTTCGGCCCGCCGTGGGGTCCGCCGCCGCGCTGGCGTGGGCCGAAGGCACGGCGCGGCGACGTGCGCGCCGCGATCCTCGCCGTACTGGCCGAGCAGCCGATGAACGGTTACCAGATCATCCAGGAGATCGCCGAGCGCAGCGGCGGGGTGTGGAAGCCCAGCCCGGGGTCGATCTACCCGACCCTGCAGCAACTCGAGGACGAGGGCCTGGTCACCGCCGACGCCGAGGTCGGCCGCCGTACCTTCACGCTGACCGACGAGGGACGCGCGTACGTCGCTGAGCACTCCGACGAGGTGTCCGCGCCGTGGGAGGCGATGAGGGAACCGAGCGACGACGACGAGAACGGGCTGAAGCCGCTGCTCGGCCAGGTGGCGACGGCGATGTGGCAGATCCTCGCGACCGGTACGCCGGAGCAGCAGGCGCGGGCCAAGGACGCGCTGGCCGAGCTGCGGCGGAAGCTGTACGGGATCCTTGCCGACGAGCGACCGGACGACGAGCAGGACCGGTCATGAGCTCGCCACTGCCGCAATGGCGCGATCCCGAGTCGCGCGACGCCGACCGGCGCGGCCGCAACCGCCGCCGCCACGACTGGCACAACCACGACTGGCAGGACCGAGACTGGCACGGCCGCGATGGGCGTGGACCCGACTGGGGCGGGCCGGACTGGCGCACGCTGGATCCGCGCGAGGACGATCGGCGCGAGGCCGACGACCGTTCGCCGGAGCGGCGCCGCGGCCCGCTCCGGATCGGAGACAC
This sequence comes from Kribbella sp. NPDC049227, assembly GCF_043197265.1. NCBI lineage: Bacteria > Bacillati > Actinomycetota > Actinomycetes > Propionibacteriales > Kribbellaceae > Kribbella > Kribbella sp. NPDC049227. Next base: position 411,655 of record NZ_JBICST010000001.1, read on the forward strand.
CGAACGTGACCAGGCCGTCGCCGTGCTCAGCGACCACTTCGTCGCGGGCCGGCTGACGCAGACCGAGTTCGAGGAGCGCAGCGAGCAGGCGACCCGGGCGCGGTACGCCGACGACCTCGAGCCGCTGTTCGACGACCTCCCGGACCCGGCCGGCCTCGAGGTCGCGCAGGGACCGTGGTCGCCGCGGACCGCCAGGCCGCGGCGGCGCCAAGGTCCGCCGCCGTTCGTGCTGCTCGCCCCGATCCTGATGATCGCGCTGGTGATCACCGCGATCACCTTGGCCGCGCCGTGGCTGGTGTGGGGCATGTTCTGGATCCTCTTGATCAGCGGAGCGCACCGCCGCCGCTGGCAGTACCAGAACCGGCACCGCTGACACAGTTGCCCCCGACAACCAACTTCACACGCGGCGGCCGCGTAGCCGCGGGATCTCCTGGGCGAACTCGACGACGAACCCGTCCGGATCCGCGACATGCGCGGTCCGGTGTCCCCACGGCCGATCGGCCGGCCCGCTGAGCACCTCGACTCCGCGGGCCGCGAGCCGATCGGCCCACGCGTCCACGTCGTCGACCATCACCACCACCTCGCCGGCCGCCCCCGGCGAGACCGTCCGCCCGGTCAACCACTCCGCGCGCCGCCGCTCGAACAACGCGAACCGCGTCCCCTCGGTGCCGAACTCCGCATACCCCGCATCGGTGAACTTGTACGGCAACCCGACCACGTCCCGATAGAACTCCACCGACGCCCCGAGATCCTCGACATACAAAATGACATACCCGATCCGCTCCACCACCCCACGCTAAACGCGTCCTGTCAGGAACTGTCGGCGGGGCTGTCTAGCCTCCTGGGGTGACGTGGGAGGAGGCTGGGTGTTCGAGGGTGCGTTGATTTTGGAGAGTTTGCGGGTTGGGGTGGAGATTTCGGACGTGCCGCTGGTCGTGCGGAAGATCAGTCGGTACGCCGTGGCGAGTGCGACGCCGAGTCAGGCGGCAGTGTGGTCGGTGCTGGAGTTCGGGGTCGAGGACGAGCGGGCCGAGATGCTGGCGGAGACACTGGCCGGGGCGTTGGACCAGCCGGGGTGGTACGCCGACTTTCATGACGCGCGGGAGGTGTTCGTCGTCTTCCCGGGCCGCGTGTTCCGCTACGAGCGCGGTGACTCGGCGGCGCGGGCCGAGGCGCGGGAATTCGGGCGGGAGTTGGGGATTCCGGAGGTCCAGCTGGATTGGACAGACTGAGCCGTGTCAAGACGGTCCGGGCGGTTCCGACCTGGGGGTGCAGGCAGAGCCGCCCACAGACTGAGGAGATTGTCATGGCAAGGGTTCGGGTCCACAACTTCACGATCACCCTCGACGGGATCGCGGCCGGTCCGGGTCAGCGGCTGGACGCGCCGTTCGGCGACGGCATGGACAAGTTGCACGACTGGATGGAGGTCGCGCAGCAGGACAAGGCCGCCGGCAAGAGCGGGCTCGGGGCGGACCGGATCGACGGGTTCGCCGAAGGTGTCGGCGCCACCATCATGGGACGGAACATGTTCAGCCCGCAGCGTGGTGCGTGGGAGGACGAGTCGTGGACGGGCTGGTGGGGCGACAACCCGCCGTACCATCACGACACCTTCGTCCTCACCCACCACCTGCGGCCGTCGATCCCGATGGACGGCGGTACGACGTTCCACTTCACCGACGAGCCGATCGAGGTCGTGCTGGAGCGCGCGCTGAAGGCCGCCGACGGCCGCGACGTGGTCATCGCCGGTGGCGCCCACACGGTCCAGCAGTACCTGCGGGCCGGCCTGATCGACGAGCTCAACCTCGTCGTCGCGCCGATCCTGGCGGGCGCCGGCGAGCGCCTGTTCGACGGCGTGGACGACGCGTTGGGCGCGTTCCAGGTGACCGAGATGGTCAGTGATCCGAGTGCGACCTTCGTCCGGCTGGAGCGTCAGTGATTGGATGACCCAATGACAGTGCTGCGGTACACGGCGTTCACGTCCGACCCGGCCGGCGGCAACCCGGCCGGAGTGGTGCTCGACGCGAGCCGGCTCACGTACGCCGAGATGCAGGCGATCGCCGCGGACGTCGGGTACTCCGAGTCCGCCTTCCTGACCAGCGGTTCCGAAGGTCGCGACGGGGTGATCCCGCTGCGCTACTTCTCCCCCAGGGCGGAGGTGCCGTTCTGCGGGCACGCGACCGTGGCGACCGCGGTCGCGCTGGCTGAGCGGATCGGTCCCGGTGAGCTCGTTTTCTCGACCCAGGCCGGGCTCGTGCCGGTCGTGGTCGAGGAGTCACCGGAGGGACTGCGGGCCACGCTGACCAGCGTCGAGCCGCATGTCGAGGAGATCGACGACATCAGCGAAGTACTCGAGATCCTCGGCTGGCGCGAGGACGAGCTCGATCCCGCGTTGCCGTCGGCGATCGGGTACGCCGGGGCGCGGCATCTCATCGTGAGTACGTCGACCAGGCAACGACTGGCCGACCTGAACTACGACTTCGATCGGCTGCTCGCCTACATGCTGCAGCGCGATCTGACCACGCTGCAGTTGGTGTGGCGCGAGTCCGCGACTGTGTTCCAGGTGCGCGATCCGTTCCCGGTCGGTGGCGTGGTCGAGGATCCGGCGACCGGGGCGGCGGCCGCGGCGTTCGGCGCCTACCTCCGCGAGCGCGGGCTCGTCGAACCGCCGGTCGTGCTCACTCTGCACCAGGGTGATGATCTCGGTCGCCCGAGCCGCATCCAGGTCGAACTGCGTGCAGACGACACCAGGGTCCGCGTGAGTGGAAACGCCGTACCGATCACGGGACTCGAGTGAGCCACTCCTCGGTGCCGAACTTGGCGGTGACGCGCTCCTCGGCGAGGTCCACCGTGGCCTTGTCGATGCTGCCCGGCTCGAGGCCGTAGCGGTTACCGAAGGACGCGGCCATCCGGTCGATCACCTCCGCGCGGTCGAGGCCGGTCTGGCTGCGCAGTGGATCGACCCGCTTGTTGGCGCTCGTCGTTCCCTTGTCGGACAGTTTCTCGCGGCCGATCCGCAGTACCTCGAGCATCTTCCCGGCGTCCATGTCGTAGGCCATCGTGACGTGATGCAGGACGGCGCCACCGGCGAACCGCTTCTGCGCGGCGCCGGCGATCTTGCCGGCCGGCGAGGTGATGTCGTTGATCGGCTGGTACGTCGCCGCGATGCCGAGATCGTTCAGCGCGCCGATCACCCAGTCGTCGAGGAACGCGTACGACTCGATGAACGACAGCCCGGAGACGAGAGACTCGGGGACGTAGAGCGAGTACGTGATCGTGTTGCCTGGTTCAACGAACATGGCTCCGCCGCCGCTGATCCGCCGTACCACTGTCACGTCGTGCTTGGCGGCACCCTCCAGGTCGACCTCGTTGCGCAGGGACTGGAAGCTGCCGATGATGACGGCGTTCGACGCCCACTCCCAGACCCGCAGCGTCGGCGCCCGCTCACCGGAACCGACCTGCTCGGCCAGCACCTCGTCGAGCGCCATCTGCAGCGCGGGCTCGCGCGGTACGTCGTGCACGAACTCCCACTGGTGATCGCGCCAACCGGTCGCGCCCGTCAGCGCCCGCCGTACGGCGACCGCCACGGCCTCGGGCGAGAACCCGAGCATCTCGACTCCATCCCCCAGTACGGCGCGCACCCGAGCAGCCACCTGGGCCGCGGGCGTCGCGATCGGGAGACCGGCAAGAGCACCATTGATCCGCTCCAGCGCATCGTCGGGCTCCAGGAAGAAGTCCCCACTGACCTGCGCCCGCCGAACGTGATCGTCGACCACCTCCAGATCGGCAACCACCAGCTTGCCGCCCGGAACCTTGTACTCACCATGCATATCCAGCGACAACCGGCGCCGGCCTACGGTTGTTCCCGTTGCAGGACAACCTCGACGTCGTCGCCGACTTCAGCGTCCGCCGCCTTGAGCGCGGCCTTGCTGACCCCCACACAGAATCCGCCGCCGGCGACCAGCATCGTGCTGCCGGCGAACTCCGCGCCGTTCAGGGTTCCGGTCACCCGTCGCTGCTTGCGGCCGCCTAGTTGCGTCACGCAATCATCTGGTACGTCGACCACGGCCAGGCCACCCGGTGTGTCAGGGTTCCAGCGGCGTACGGTCCCGGAGAACTCGACCGTCGTACCCATCCGGACACCCCCACTTCAAGCGTCCTTCAGCCTACACTCCGAGCTATGGCTGAGATGAGCATGAACAAAGCGATTCACGCGGCGTTCCGCCGGGATCTGCAGCGGTTCGTCGACGCGCTGGGGGCGTTCTCCGCGGGGGATCAGAGGCGGGCCGAGCAGCTCGCGACGGCATGGGCGAACTTCGAGGAACAGTTGACCCGCCACCACGAAGGTGAGCACGACATCGCCTGGCCGGCCTTGGAATCGATCGGGGTGAGCCGGGACCTGCTGACCCAGATGGACGCCGAGCACGACACGATGGCGACCGCGTTGGTCAAGACCCGCGAGGCGATCGCGTCCCTTCGCCGGACCGCGAGCGCCGAGGATGCGGCGACCGCACTGGCCGCGATGCAGGAGCTGCAGCGGGTGACCGTACTGCATCTGGATCACGAGGAGACGGAGATCGAGGGGGTGTACCTGGAGAAGCAGGACAGCGCCGAGATGAAGGCGATGGGCCGGCAGTTCGCCAAGGTCAGCCCGGCGCAGGGCGGCACGTTCTTCGCCTGGGCCCTCGACGGCGCCGGCCCCGACGAGACCGCCGCCATCACCGGCACGGTCCCGAAGCCCGTCCTCACCATCATCAGCGGCGTCTTCGGCCGCAACTACCGCAAGTCGGTCGCCCCGGTCTGGCGCAGCTGACCTCGAGAAGACACAACAGCCGCGCGCTCGGACAGGCGCGGCTGTTTCAGGCGCCCGGGGTGGGGCGTTCGGCCAGGGTGAGGCGGTAGGCGACCTGGAGGACTCGTTCGCGGACCTCGGCGACCTCGCCATCGCCGTCGACCTCGTGCACCAGGCCGCGGTCGCCGTACAGCTCGATCAGCGGGACGGTGTGGTCGGCGTACACCTTGAGGCGGCGCCGGATCACGTCCTCGGTGTCGTCGGAGCGGTGCTCGATCTCGGCGCGCCGGAGCAGGCGCCGTACCAGGACCTCCTGGTCGACCCGCAGGACGACGACCGCGTCGAGCCGGCGTTCCTGCGCGGTGAGGAGCTCGTCGAGTACGGCGGCCTGTTCGAGGGTGCGCGGGTAGCCGTCCAGGAGGAAGCCCGGGCGGGCGTCGTCCTCGGCCAGCCGCTCGCGGACCATCGCGATCGTGACGTCGTCAGGTACGTACGCACCGGAGTCGAGGTACTGCTGGGCTCTCCGGCCGAGATCCGTCCCGGCAGCGACCTGGGCGCGGAAGATGTCGCCGGTCGAGATGGCCGGTACGGCGGCTTGCTCGGCGAGCATGTCGGCGTGCGTGCCCTTCCCGGCACCCGGTGGACCCATCAGGACGACAGTCGTCACAGCTCGCCCCTCCTGACTCTCGGTAAGTTCAATCAGGGTAGGCGAGCCGGACGCCTGGCGGTACGTCGTACGTCACGTCTCGCTGAGCGAGACCCTGGCGAGACCCCGAGTCACCGATCGAGCATGTCCCAGGTGGACAGACAGAAGGGGTGACCGGCCGGGTCCGCGAAGACCAGGCAGTGGTCGGCGTTGGGCTGGTGGGAGTACTTGGTGGCACCCGCGGCCAGGACCTGGGACGCGGCGGCCTCCAGGTCGTCGACGTAGAAGTCGAGGTGGAACTGGATCGGAACCGTCGGCTCCGGCCAGGTGGGCGGGACATGGGCCGGATCGCTCTGGAAGTCGATCCGGCCCCCTGGCCCGGCCACGGTCGCCCAGACGTGGTCGGAGTACGCGATCCGCCCACCCGTGATCTCCGCGTAGAACGCGGCCAGTTCGAGGGCGTTCGGGCAGTTGAGCGTCGGCGAGCTCAGGCGGATCCCGGGCATCGTCACATCACCGGGCGCAACTCGACGGTGTCGCCGGGGCCGGCGAAACGCGAGGCCAGTTCCTCGGCCCGCTCCCGGGATGCGACATCGATCACGAAGAAGCCGGCCAGTTGCTCCTTGGCCTCGGCGTACGGCCCGTCGGTCGCCACCCGGCGGCCCTTGGAGCCGACGCGGTAGATCGTCGACGCGGTCGGAGCCGCCAGCGCCTCGGCCGTCACGAACTCCCCCGACGCCGAGATCTCGGCCAGCATCTCCTCGAACTCCTTGTGCATCGCCGCCCGCTCGTCGTCCGGGATCGCCCGCCCCACCTCGGTGAAGTCGATCGTCGGGTGCCCCCACGGCTCCGGGTTCGAATAGATCAGGATCAGGTACTTCATCACAACCTCCTCCACGACGGCGCGCTGTGCGCCGTCACCACGTAGGTCGGACCGCGCCGGCACTTCTCGACAAAACGCTCGCTGTCACATCATCGCCGCCGCGGACGTCAGAGGGGTGGGGCCCGGAGGTGGGTCGTGATGAGTGGAGGAACTGTGGGCGTGATGCTGGTGACGGGTGGAACCGGGACGTTGGGGCGGCTGGTGGTGCCGTTGGTGGTGGAGGCGGGGTGGAAGGTCAGGGTGCTGAGCCGGCACCCGAAGGATGTCGGGGACGGGGTCGAGCACGTGGCGGCGGACCTGTTGCAGGGGGACGGCATCGAACAGGCTCTGAACGGCGTGGAGGTGGTGATCCATCTCGCGGGCGGGCCGAAGGGGGATGACGTCGGCACGCGGAATCTCGTCCGGGCCGCGGAGCGGGCCGGGGTCAAGCACCTGGTGCACATCTCGGTGACCGCGGTGGATCAACTCCCGCTGACGTACTTCAAGTCCAAGCTGGGCGCGGAGCAGGCCGTGCGGGAGTCCTCGGTGCCGTGGACGGTACTGCGGGTCGCGCAGGTCCACGACTTCGCCTGGAACACCGCGCGCATGATGGCGAAGCTTCCGGTGCTGCCGATCCCCGGTGGCGTGCGGTTCCAGCCGGTGGACGGGCGCGACGTCGCGGCGCGGCTCGCCAAGCTGGCGCTGGGCGAGCCGGCCGGCCTCGTCCCGGACCTGGTCGGCCCGAAGGTGTACAGCCTGGGCGACCTCGCCCGCGACTACCTGCGCACCACCGGCAAGCACCGGCTGTCGATGCCGGTCCGCGTTCCAGGCAAGGCCGGCAAGGTCTACCGGGCCGGCGGAAACCTGACCCTGACCGGCGCCACCACCGGCCACCGCACCTGGGAAGCCTTCCTCGCCGAGCAATCCTGAGCACTGCCCCGGCGAGGTCGCGTTCGCAGCTACCACTGGCGGGTTGTTTCACCGCTGGCGCCCAACAACCCGCCAGCCGGCACACAACCCGCCATCCACACTTGGGCGCTAAACCGGCAGATACGGATCGAGTAGCTCGGTCAGGGCCGGGAGCGGGGTCGGGTCAGTGGCGAGCCAGCGGGCGATGCCGGCCAGGAAGTCCGCCGCCTGGACTCGTGGATCGTGTCTGGAGTCGACCTGCTTGAGGCTGAGGAGCGGTGGCGGTGCCGGCGCGACAGCCTCGGCCAGGTAGGCGCCGAGCCGCGTCATCCGGCCTCGCGTGAGTGCGCTCTGCTCGTCGTGCACCACCGCGACCGACCGCTGCCCGGCGCTCCAGAACAGCACCGTGTCGGCCACCGCGGGCACCATCGGCTCGAGCGGAGGCGGGATCGAACGATCGTCGTCGATCAACCGCAGCAGCACCTCCTCGACCCGCGCCCGCGTCACCTCGCGCAGAACCGGCACATCGGCCGGCAGCAACGCGAAGAACCGGTCGATCGCGGCATGGTCGAGCAGCCGCAATCGCTTGGTCCGCGTCATCGTGAGGAACGCGTCCAGGAAGGCGGTCCGGTCCCGGAACCGCGCCACGACTTCCCCATGATCCCGGGCCAGTCGGGTGCCATCGCCGTACGACGGCTCGTCGACGAGCAACTCGATCACCCGGCCGGCGACGTACGACGTCTTGTCGATGACATGGACATGGGCGTGCCCGCGCAGCGTGGTGAGGAACCACTCCAGCGCGGGTCGCTGCTCGGGCCGGAGCAGCAGGTTGGACTTGTACTCCGTGGTCCCGCGACGGCGGAACCTGGACTGCAGGACGGCGACCAGTTCGGCGGCCTCCGGTACGTCGAGATCCACACTGGCGTGGGTGATCACGGGCGACTCGGGGTCCAGGAGATTGCTCCCGGAGAACCCCGACTCGTCACACGCGATCTCGACCGACGCCGATGATGACGTGGGGTGCATGAGAAGAGCTCCAAGGCTGGTGGACTGCACGCTGAAGGGGCCCGCCGCGTGGACGGGCGTGATCAGGCGGGGAACCGCGTGATCAGTGAGCGGCAGCAGCAGCCTGAGCAGACATGTGACCCATCATCGGTGCGATCCGGGTCGATCCACCAGTGAATTGTCACGGCTTGCGGGCGAGAGCGACGTACAGCAGCAGGGCGGCGCCGGTCGGACCGAGCTTCTGCTCGGCGGGCGGCCACCAGCCGGTCAGGTCGACCAGACCTGGCTCGATCAACTCGAAACCGGCCACGATCTCGGCGAGTTCCACGGGAGTGCGGAAGGTGAGGGCCGGGAAGGACTCCTTCAGCTTGGCCTCGACCGCGGTCGCGAACTCGCCCAGCCGGCTGCCGTCGCGGGCGTTCACCGGATGCGTGATCGCCAGGTAGGACCCGGGCGGCACCGCGGCCAGGTAGTCGGAGACCAACCGCCGGACCTGCTTGGTGTCCGGGATCGTGTGCAGCACCAGCCCGAGGATGATCCCGACCGGCCGGTTCAGGTCGAGCGCCTCGGTGACGACCGGATGCCTGAGCACGGACTCCGGGTCGGTCAGGTCCGCGTCGGCGAAGAACGTGCTGCGGTCGTCGGCGAGCAGCGCCTGACCGTGTGAGATCGCCATCAGGTCGTTGTCGACGTACACGACCTTCGCCTGCGGATCGGCCTTCAGCGCGACTTCGTGGGTGTTCGGCGCGGCCGGCAGGCCGCAGCCGAGGTCGAGGAACTGATGCACACCGTCGCTGATCATCCAGCGGACCGCGTCGCCCAGCCAGCGCCGGTTCTCCCGGGCCAGGTCCGGTGCCTCGGGCGCGATCTCCAGGACTTCCTGGAACAGCCTGCGGTCCACTTCGTAGCTGTTCTTACCGCCGAGGAACAGGTCGTAGAGCCGGGCCTCGGAGGGCCGGTGGAGGTCGAGGTCGGGCAGCACCTGGCGGGCCTCGTTCCGCTCCGGCATCGCCCCGATCCACCTCGTTCCCGAATCCGAAAAGGTCGATTGCCGGAAGGCTACCGGTACCGCCGACCGCGATCGCGCCGGGGCTGTGCGGCGGAACCCGGCCCCCATCCGTCCCACCCCACGGGAGATCTGGACACCTTGGTTGGTAAACGCTTGCCAGCGTCCGTCGATCGCCACAGACTGGGCAGCCACATCCGGACCCCGCCCCGAATCACCCCCGGAGGACACCATGCATCGCCGTACCTTCCTGTCCACCGCCCTCGGCGCCGGCCTGACCGCCACCGCCGCACTGCCCGCCACCGCCGCACCGCCAGCCACCGCACTGGCCGCGACGGCCAGTCCCGGCACCCGGACACACACCCGGCCCGTCCGGGCCCGAACCCTCGAGGAACTCCGGCAGGCGATCGCGGCAGCCCACCCCGGCACCGAGATCGTGGTTGCCAACGGCACGTACGACGTTCCCGGCGACGAGACCATCGCGATCCAGGGCAGGCGCGGGAGCGACGGAGCGCCGATCGTGATCCGGTCCGAGACCGTCGGCGGCGTGACGCTGACCGGGAATCGCGGGTTCGTGTTCGGCGACTCGTCATACGTGACGGTCAGCGGGTTCACGCTGAAGCAACGGACGACCTTCGAGGTCCCGACCACTTGTCACCACGTGACGCTCAGCCGCAACGACCTTCAGCTCGCCGACATCGAGGGGATGCACTGGCTGATGGTCCGCGGCGACTCGACCACCGTCGAGCGCAACCACTTCCACGGCAAGTCGACGCTCGGGATCTTCCTCGGCGTCGAGGGACCCGGGTCGGACGGGATGGCGCGGGGTGTGCGGATCGTTCGCAACTACTTCTCCGACCACACCTTCGCCGGCGACAACGGCGGCGAACCGATCCGGCTCGGCCTCAGCGGCCGCTCGCTGAGCGACGCCGGCGCACTGGTCGAGCAGAATCTGTTCGAGCGTGCCAACGGCGATCCGGAGGCGATCTCGGTCAAGTCGTCCGGCAACACGATCCGGCAGAACACCATCCGCGACAGCCTCGGCGGCATCGTGCTCCGGCACGGCAACCGGTCCCGGATCGAAGCCAACTTCATCCTTGCCGGGAGCAACGGAATCCGGATCTACGGCAACGACCACCTGATCGTGAACAACTACACCGAGCAGATCGGCGGCTCCGGAATCGTCCTCGGCAGCGGCAACGTGCGCGACCACAAACCGGAGGACTCACCGGAGAGCCGCCAAGGCAACGACGCCCCGGACCGGGTGACGATCGGGCTCAACACCGTCCTCGCCTGCGGTACGGCGATCAGCGGTGAGTCGCAGCGGACCCTGCCGCCACTGGGCTGCTCGATCACCGACAACCTGCTGATCGGCGACTCCGGCAAGCAACTGGTGTCGATGCCCTACCTCGACGGCATCGCGTGGTCCGGCAACCTCTGCTGGGGCGCCGCGGCCGACGGCAACATCCCGGCCGATGGATTCTCCCGCAAGGACCCGAAGCTCGCGGCCGGCTCCGACGGAATCCGCCGCCTGACGTCCTCGAGTCCCGCGATCAACGCCGCAAGCAAGAGCTACCCGAAGGTGCCGAAGGACCTCGACGGTCAGCCGCGCACCGGCACCGCGGATGTCGGCGCCGACGAGTACAGCACGGCCCCTGCGATCAACCGCCCGCTCACTCCCTCGGACGTAGGCCCGGCGTCCCGATGAGTTTTCTCCTGCTCGCTCGTCTTAACACGAACCAGCCAACGAGCGAGCAGGAGGACCCATGGCGAAGGTGCTGTATTCGGTGACGATGTCGGTCGACGGCTTCATCACCGGCCCGGACGGCGACATGCAGTGGATGCGCCCGTACCTCGGCCCGAACCCGGAGGTCGACGAACTGATCCCCCGGATCGGCTCGATCCTGGTCGGGCGGCGGTCGCACGACGGGGACGACCCGCACAAAGGCGAAGCCGGCGAGGGCCAGGCATTCGGCGGCGGGTGGAGTGGCCCGCTGTTCGTGCTCACGCACCGCCCACCGAACAGTCCCGAGCCGGGCGTCACGTACGTCGACGAGTTCGCGAAGGCGCTCTCGATAGCGAAGGAGGCGGCCGGCGACAAGTACGTCAACGTGATCGGCGCGAATGTCGCCAAGCAGTGCATCGAGGCCGGCGAACTGGACGAAGTACTGCTGCTGTTCGTCCCAGTCATGCTCGGTGACGGCACACGCCTGTTCGACCAGCCGGGCGGCCGGACCGTCCGCCTCGAACGCCTGAGCGTGACCGACAACGAGCTCGCGACCAACCTCTGGTTCAAGGTGGTGCGCTAGAAGTCTGCGGCGGTCGAGTGCATCACCGCGCGGATCTCGACAGATCGCCCGGCGGTCTGGGAGTCCGGCAGTAGGCGCGCGAGCTCGACCGCCCGCTCACGGCTCTCCACGTCGATCAGGTAGTAGGCGTCGATGGCGGCCGGAGCCGCTCGATCGGGCATGTGCACGGCAAGCTGTGGGTCGGCCAGCACCTCACCACAGACCAGTTCGCCCGCGTCGTACGCGGCTCGTTCGAACTCGTCGCGGCGCAGCGGCTGCTCGCCGTCGCCCTGCAGGATCACCAGGAATTTCATCGGCGCTCTCCTCTCACTGGTACGACGGAGCCGAGGGAGCGGTTTTGACATGATGGCCGGATGTTGGTGCGCACCGAGCGGTTGAGCCTGCGTCGCTTCACCCCCGAGGACGCGGAGGCGTTCGCGGCGTACCGGTCGGATCCGGACGTTGCGCGGTACCAGTCGTGGGACGCACCACTCCCGCTGTCCGAAGCGCTCAAGACTGTCGAGGAGTTCGCGGACGGCGATCCGATGAAGCCCGGCTGGTTCCAGTACGCCGTCGACCTGGACGGCGTACTGATCGGCGACATCGGACTCAACCTGCACGAGAACCTCAGGCAGGCCGAACTCGGCTTCACCCTGTCCCCCGAGCACCAGGGCAAGGGCTACGCGACCGAGGCGGTCCGCGGCCTCCTCGACCAGCTGTTCGTCGAGCGCAATCTGCATCGTGTTTCGGCCGAGTGCGACGCCCGCAACACGGCGTCGGCCCGACTGCTCGAACGTCTCGGCTTCCGGCGGGAGGGTCTGCGACCGTCGAACAGCTGGTTCAAGGGCGAGTGGACCGACGACCTTCTCTTCGGCCTGCTCCGGTCCGACTACCTCAGCTGACAGCCTTCGCGGCCCACGCTCGTGCGGTCAGCCGGATCGAACCGTCCGCCTCGATCGGCAACCGTGCGCGCACAGCCTCCCGCAGCGTCTCCTGATCCGGCTCGGCCAGGCTGCGCAGGTACGCCGGCGCCGGCCCCTGCCCACCCAGGAACGGCCGCCAGTAGTCGTCGAACGACGTGAACTCCGTCGGTACGACGATCGCCCGCGTGCTGACCGTGGTGAACCCGGCCTCGGTGAACAGTGCTTCGAGGCCCTCAGCCGTGCAGAACGGGAAGCGGACCGCTTCATCGTGTTCGCGATCCTGTGGACGTACTTCGAGCATCGCGTCGAAGAAGTTCCGCATCAGCTGCATGCCTTCGGCGTAGTCCCAGACGTACGCGCCGACTGTCGACCCGATCTCCCGCATCCGCCGCAGCGCCTCGGCCCGCTCCTGGACGAAGTTGAGGACGAGCCCGGCGACCACCACGTCGTACGGGCCGTCCGGCAGTTCGGCCGCCGACCTGACCTCGAAGCTCGCTCGCTCGTCGCGGACGTGCTGCCTCGCGTGCTCGATGAAGCCGGCGGAAGGGTCGACGCCGAGCACCGAGACCGGATCCGCCGTACGCAGGATCGTGCTGGTCAACGCGCCGGTGCCGCAGCCGACGTCGAGCCAGCGCAGGCCGGTGGGCTGGTCCAGCCAGCTCACGAAGTCGGCGGCGACCAGCCGGCTCCATCGGCCCACGTAGGACTCGTAGATCTCACCGCTCGACCACTGGGTCACTTGCGCAGGATAGGACCGTGATGCGGGAGCGCAACACCTGTGAGCTGCTCGGCCACGGACCAGAGCCTGGCGTTGTCCTCGACGTCGAGGGAACGCTTGGGCGCGGCGGCGAGTTTGGTGGGTCCGACCAGGCCGAAGAAGTTGGACGGGCCGTAGTACGCACCGGATCGGGCGTCGGGGCTGGTCGCGGCGAACAGGAGCGGCTCGGTACCGATCTCGACGCCCTGCGACGGGAGCGGGTTGAGGCGGTGCGCGATCCGGGTGGCGAGCGGAAGCTGGTCACGACCCAGCGAGGCGCCGGCCGTCAGCAGGTTGGTGCGAGTGAAGCCGGGATGCGCGGCGGCGCTGAGCAGGTTCCAACCACGGTCGGCGGCGAGCTTGGCCAGGTGGTTGCTCAGCATGAGGTCGGCGAGCTTCGACTGTGCGTACGCCAGGTTCGAGCGATAGCGACGTTCCCACTGCAGGTCGTCGAAATGGATCCGGCCGTAGTTCGCCGTCCCGCTGCTCATGGTCGCGATCCGCGGCGCCGGCGCGGCCAGCACCAGCGGCAGCAGCCGCACGGTCAGTGCGAACGGGCCGAGGAAGTTGGAGCCGAACTGCAGCTCGAACCCGTCCTTGGTGACGTTGCGGGTCGGTGGGGTCATCACGCCGGCGTTGTTCACCAGCAGGTCCAGGTGCGACTCGTCCGCGCTCAGGCCGTCGGCGAACTCCTGCACCGACGCCAGGTCGGCGAGGTCGATCCGCCGTACCTCGAGCTGGGCGTCCGGGTGTTCGGCCAGGATCTCTGCCCGGGCTGCCTCGCCCTTGGCGACGGTCCGGACCGCCATCACCACCCGCGCACCGGCGGCGGCGAGACGCTTGGTGGCTTCCTTGCCGGTGCCGCTGTTGGCGCCGGTGACGACAGCGAGCTTGCCGGTCTGGTCGGGTACGACGTACATCGGTGCCTCCATAAAAGACTGATGGTCTGTTATGGCTTCGACGTTATCAGACCGGCGGTACGATAACAACAGACCAGCGGTCTGTAGACTGTGAGGGTGACGACATTCCAGCGGGCCCGGAGCGAGGAGCAGCGGGCCGTCCGGCGGCAGGCGATCCTGGCGACCGCGGCGGCGATGCTGGCGGAGATGCCGGTCAGCGACGTCAGCCTGAACGAGCTGAGCCGTCGCGTCGGCCTGGCGAAGTCGAACGTGCTGAAGTACTTCGAGTCGCGGGAGGCCGTCCTGCTCGAGCTCAACAGCTCCGAGCTCGCGGCCTGGGTGGAGGACCTCGCGACCGCGCTCGCCGCCGTACCACCGGCCGCGCCGCTCGACGAGCGAGCAGAACTGCTCGTGGATGCCGTGGTGAGCACGCTGGCCGGGCGTCCGGTCTTCTGCGATCTGATCAGCACGCAGGCGTCAGTGCTGGAGCGCAACATCTCGACCGAGACCGCGATCGCGTTCAAGCGCGCGGCCGCGGCCGGCTACGAACGGATGGTCGAGCTGACCGTCGGCGCGCTGCCGGAGATGGGCGAAGAGGGCGCGCGGCGCTTCATCCCGCCGGCGAGCATGCTGGCCGGGGCGGTCTGGACGCACGCCCATCCCACCCCGGCCCTGCTCGCCGCCTTCAAGGCGGATCCCTCGATCTCGGCGCTGCGGATGGAGTTCGAGCCCACCCTGCGCCAGCACGTCACGACTCTGCTCGAAGGCGTCCTGCCCCGCTGATTACGGCAGGTAGTAGTTCGGGTTCGGCAGCTTGAAGGTGCGGTCCGCGAACCCACCCTTCAGGTCGGAGAACTGGTCGCCGAAGTTCGCGACGATGTCGTAGCCGAGCGACTCGATGTGCGCCCGGGTGGCGGACTTGTAGTGGATCGTCGTGCAGGATCCGTTCGGGTCGTTCGCGCAGGCCTTCTGCAGGTAGTCCGGGTAGTCGGCCACGGCCGGCTTGGTGAACAGGCCGTCCTCGCCGTCGCGCAACGTCGTCGGCTTCGGGAAGCCGGCGTCGACGCCGATCCCGTCCTCGGTCAGGTTGCCCAGCGTCGCCGCCTCCTGCGCGGCACCGCGACCGGTCAGGAAGAAGATCGCGTAGCCCTCTCGCTCCGCGGTCTTCACCAGGTCGACCATCCCCGGTACGGCGGGGAATCGCTGGTTCAGCACGTAGTCGGCGTTGGTGGCGGGGTTGAACGCCCAGTTGCTGAAGATCTCGTAGTTCCAGGTCGCCAGCGAGGTGTCGTCGACGTCCAGCAGGATCGCCTTGGTCTTCTTGGTGTGGTGCGGCGCGGAGATCCAGCGCGTGCCGGACGCGGCCGCCGACTTGGCCTCCTTGGCGTAGTTGCTGTCCGCCGCGAACGTACCGGTGCCGAGCGGATCGCCGTAGTAGTTGCGCAACTGCTGCCGCAGTACGTCGATGTTGGTGACCTGCCGCTCGGTGCGCGGCGTCGAGGTCTGAATGGCCGGCTGCTGCGACGCGGCCCCGGCCGAGTACGCGAGCCCGCCGACGACCGACGTGAGCGCGACGGTGGCGACGCCGGTGAGAACCAGCCGACGCGACGGCCGGCGCCAGGAACGGATTGCCATGGTGACCTCTCCAGGAACGGGAACGCTTGCCAAGGCAAACTAACTCCATTCGGAGCCGATACACCTGCCGTACACCCCAAGTACAGGGGAATCCTCCGCGTCAGACCTGCTTGACGTACCGATGACACGGCACCGGAATCGCGCTGTCTCCCACGGTGGCGGGGTAGTCGAAGGCTCCCCCGTCGCTCCAGCCGCTGCGCTCGTAGAAGCGTCGCGCCCGAGCGTTGCCCGTGGCCACGGCGAGCCAGGCTTCGCTGTGCCCGTTGGCTTTCACCTGGCGCTCGGCTTCACTGAGTAGCGTCCCGGCTACTCCCGAACCACGGTGGTCGCGCGAGACGTACACCTGCTCGACCTCGTCCCCGGTCACCATCACGAACCCCGCGACCTCGTCCCCCACCACCGCGACGGTGGTATCGGCGACCCGTTCCGCGGCACGGCTCCAGAACGTCTCCTTGGTCCGCACCGCGACCAGTTCGTCCGGCACATGCCCCAGGTGCCCGTCGCCCCACCCGGCGTGCCAGACCGCGGCAACGGTCTCGACATCGTCGTCGGTGGCGGGGCGCAGGGTGACCGTCATTCCGTCACTGTAGGGGAGTTCACGCAGGGTCGTAGGCCAGGTTCGGCCGCAGCCAGCGCTCGATCTCCTCGACGGACAGGCCGCGGCGTACGGCGTAGTCCTCGATCTGGTCGCGGCCCAGGCGGCCGACGCTGAAGTAGCGCGACGCCGGGTTGGCGAAGATCAGACCGCTGACGGCGGCCGCCGGGGTCATCGCGAACGACTCGGTCAGCCCCAGGCCGAGCTTCTCCGCCTCGAGCAGGTGGAACAACTCCTGCTTCTCGGAATGGTCCGGGCTCGCCGGGTACCCGAGCGCCGGCCGGATGCCGCGGAACCGCTCGGCGTGCAGGTCCTCCAGCACCGGCTCGGCGTCCGGCTCGAACCACGCCCGCCGCGCCTCCAGGTGGATCCACTCCGCGAACGCCTCGGCCAGCCGGTCGGCCAGGGCCTTCACCATGATCGCCCGGTAGTCGTCGTTCTTCGCCTCGTACGACGCCGCGAGCGCCTCGGCACCGTGGATCGCGACCCCGAACCCACCGAGGTGGTCGCCGGACGGCGCGACATAGTCGGCCAGGCACCGGTTGTGCCGTCCGGCCGGCTTCTCGGTCTGCTGGCGCAGCATCGGGAACGACACGTCCAGTCCGTCGAGGATGATGTCGTCGCCCTCGCTGTGCGCCGGCCAGAACCCGTACGCACCCTCGGCCGTGAAGGAGCCGTTGGCAACGATCTCGTCCAGCAGCGTGTTCGCGTCGTCGAACAGTTCGCGCGCCACCGGCTGATCCAGGATCGCGGGGTACTTGCCCTTCAACTCCCACGCCAGGAAGAGGAACTGCCAGTCGATCATCGCGCGCAGCGTCTCCAGGTCCGGCGACACTCGACGCAGGCCAGTGAACGCGGGCACCGGGAGTTCGCCGTACTCGACCGGCTCGGCGTTGGCGCGCGCCTGGGCCAGCGTGAGCAGCGGGCTGCGCTGCTTGTTCGCGTGCTGCTCGCGCAACCGCTCCTGCTCAATACTGTTGCTACGGGCAAGCTCTCGCGAACGCTCGTCGTCGAGCAGGTCCGAGACCACACCGACCACCCGGGACGCGTCCAGCACGTGCACGGTGGTCTGCTCGTACGCCGGGGCGATCCGGACCGCGGTGTGCTGCTTGGACGTGGTCGCGCCACCGATCAGCAACGGGAGCTTCAGTCCGCGCCGCTCCATCTCGGCGGCGACGGCAACCATCTCGTCCAGCGACGGGGTGATCAGGCCGGACAGCCCGACCGCATCGGCGCCCTCGGCAACGGCTGTGTCCAGGATCCTTGCCGCCGGCACCATCACGCCGAGGTCGATCACCTCGTAGTTGTTGCAGCCGAGTACGACGCCGACGATGTTCTTGCCGATGTCGTGGACATCGCCCTTGACCGTGGCCAGCACGACCTTGCCCTGGCCCCGCACCATCTCGGCGCGGCCCTCCCGCCGGGCCTGCTCCTTCTCCGCCTCCATGAACGGCTCCAGGTAGGCGACCGAGCGCTTCATCACCCGGGCGCTCTTCACCACCTGCGGCAGGAACATCTTGCCGGCGCCGAACAGGTCGCCGACGATCTTCATGCCGTCCATCAGCGGACCCTCGATCACCTCGAGCGGACGGGGCAGCTGCTTGCGCGCCTCCTCGGTGTCCTCCTCGATGAAGTCGACGATGCCGTGCACCAGCGCGTGCGACAGCCGCTCCTGCACGGTGCCCTCGCGCCAGGTCAGGTCGACCTCGCGCTTGGTGCCCTTGCCCTTCACGTTCTCGGCGAAGCTGACCAGCCGGTCGGTAGCGTCGTCGCGCCGGTTGAAGATGACGTCCTCGACCAGCTCGAGCAGATCCTTCGGGATGTCCTCGTAGACGGCCAGCTGACCGGCGTTCACGATTCCCATGTCCAGGCCGACCTTGCCCGCGTGGTACAGGAACGCCGAGTGCATCGCCTCGCGGACGATGTCGTTGCCACGGAACGAGAACGACAGGTTCGAGATCCCGCCGCTGATGTGCACGCCCGGGCAGCGCTCCTTGATCAAAGGCAGAGCGTCGATGAAGTTCTTCGCGTAGCCGTTGTGCTCGGACATGCCGGTGGCGACGGCGAGCACGTTCGGGTCGAAGATGATGTCCTCGGCCGGGAAGCCGATCCCGGTGAGCAGGTCGTACGCACGGCCGCAGATCGCGACCTTGCGCTCGACGGTGTCGGCCTGGCCCTGCTCGTCGAAGGCCATCACCACCGCGCCGGCGCCGTAGTCGCGGATCCGCCGGGCCCGGTCGAGGAACTCCTCCTCGCCCTCCTTCAGGCTGATCGAGTTGACCACGCCCTTGCCCTGCACACACTTCAGGCCGGCCTCGAGCACCGTCCACTTCGAGCTGTCGATCATGATCGGGATCCGGGCCACCTCGGGCTCGGTCGCGATCAGGTTCAGGAACGTGGTCATGGCCTGCTCGCTGTCGAGCAGGTCGGCGTCCATGTTCACGTCCAGCAGGTTCGCGCCGCCGCGGACCTGCTCCAGCGCCACGTCGACCGCGGCCTGGTGGTTGTCACCCTCGATCAGCCGGCGGAACTTCGCCGAGCCGGTCACGTTGGTCCGCTCGCCGATCATCACGAACCCGGTGTCCGCACCGATCTTGAACGGCTCGAGGCCGGAGAACCGGGTGGTGTGGTCGGTCGGTGCGACGGTCCGCGGCGCGAGCTCTCGCACCGCTTCGGCGATCTTCGCGATGTGGGCGGGCGTCGTACCGCAGCAGCCGCCGACGATGTTGACGAGACCGGAGCCGGCGAACTCCTCCAGCATTCCGGCCGTCTCCTCCGGCGTCTCGTCGTACCCACCGAACGCGTTCGGCAGGCCGGCGTTCGGGTGCGAGGCGACGTAGGTGTCGGCGAACCGCGCGAGGTCCGCCACGTGCGGGCGCATCTCGGCGGCGCCCAACGAGCAGTTGACACCGACGACCAGCGGCTTGGCGTGCTCGACCGAGCTCCAGAACGCCTCGACCGTCTGGCCCGACAGGGTCCGGCCGCTCAGGTCCACGATCGTCACCGAGATCCACAGCGGCAGGTCCGGCGCGACCTCGCGGGCCGCGGTGACGGCGGCCTTCGCGTTCAGGGTGTCGAAGATGGTCTCGATCAGCAGCAGGTCCACGCCGCCCTCGGCCAGCGCCGCGATCTGCTCGGCGTACGCGGCCTTCACCTGCTCGAACGTCACCGCCCGGTACGACGGGTCCTCGACCCGCGGCGACAGCGACAGGGTCACGTTCAGCGGGCCGATCGAACCCGCGACGAACCGGCCACCGGCCTCGTCCGCGGCCTGGCGGGCAATGCGTGCGGCGGCGATGTTCATCTCACGCACGTACTCCTGCATGCCGTAGTCGGCCTGCCCGATGCTCGTCGCGGTGAACGTGTTCGTGGTGGTGATGTCGGCGCCGGCCGCGAGGTACTGACGGTGGACGTCGAGGATGAGATCGGGCCGCGTCAGGGCGAGTATGTCGGGGTCGCCCGTGACGTCGTGGGTGTGGTCGCCGAATCGGTCGCCCTGGAAATCCTCGGGCTTCAGTTTCGCGCCCTGCAGCATCGTGCCCCAGGCGCCGTCGAGTACTGCGATCCGCTGATCCAGCAGTTCCCGTAGCGCGGTTTCGCTCATCTGCCGTCCCCTCCAGAGTGACTCCGGAGGCGCCCTTGCAGTCGAAGCCACCAGTCGAGCGTGGCGGACCCGGCGGTCCGTTGCAGCGCCTCTCGGACTGGCCGCACCATGTTAGCGGCGTCGGTCACAGAATTCAGGGTCAGTGCCCAAATAGCGAGATACCTGTCCGGGAAGTGACCTCAGTGAATCAGGGCCTGGATGCCGGGAGCGTAGAGGTCGGCGATCGTGCCCGGGTCGGCGGTGGCGACCGGGCCGGTCTTGTCGATCGACATGGCGGCACCGAGACCGAGGAGCTGGCCGGTGATCAGGCCGGCGCGGATGTCGATGTCGTCACCGGTGAGCCGGGCCGCGAAACCGCGGGTGACCTGGTCGCGGAAGTGCTCGCGGATCAGGGCGCGCTCGTTGCCGCTGCCGGCCGCGAACACCACTCGGACCAGGAGGTCGAGGCCGTTCGTCCGGCGATAGTTCACCAGCGTCAGCACGGCATGCCGACCGAGCTCCTCGTCGGGCGCGGCAAGCAGCAGGTCGGCGGCCTCACTGAAGTCGGCCACCCGGTCGAACAGTGCTTCCTTGCTGCCGAAGTGTTTGACGATCAGCGCCGCGCTCACGTTCGCGTCGGCGGCGATCCCGCGGAGCGTCACCGCGTTGTAGTCCTGCAGCGCGAACGCCCGTCGCGCCGCGCGCAGGATCGCGATCCGCCCCGGATCGGTCACGTCGTACTCGCCGTCGTACTCGCCGATGCGTTGGCCGTTGTCTCGAGGTGGACCGGCGTCTGCCGACGGGCCGGGATGAGCGTCACGAGACCGGCCGCGACGACGGCGGCAACCCCGGCGATGACGAATACGATCAGGTACGCCGACAACGCGGGCGCGACCTGGCCGTCCTTGGCGATCGTCACGCTCGCCAGCACGGTCGCCACGATCGTGCTGCAGATCGCGGAGCCGATCGTGCGCATCAGGGTGTTGAGGCCGTTCGCCGCGGCGGTTTCGGTCACGGGCACAGCATGCATGATCAGGGCCGGCAGCGCCGAGTACGCGACCGCGGTTCCGGCCGAGACGACGGTCGCGCCGATGACGATTCCCGCGATGTTGCTGCTGGTGAAGAGCCGGACGACGTACCCGGCCGCCATCAGGATCGACGCGACGATCAGGGTGAACCGCGGTCCGCGGGCGGACGAGATCCGGGCCGAGACCGGCGACAGCAGCACCATCGCGACACCGCCTGGCAGGAGGCAGAGACCGCTGACCACGATCGACGCGCCGAGGCCGTACCCGGTCCACTTCGGCTCCTGCACCAGTTGCGCGGTCGACAGCGAGTTGGCGTAGAACGAGAAGCCGATCAGCAGGGCACCGAGGTTGGTGAACAGTACGGCGGGACGCGCGGACACTCGGAGGTCCACGAGCGGGCTGCGGGTCCGGAGCTCGAAGATCCCCCACAACGGGACGAGCAGGACGGCGACGGCGTACAGGGCGACGATGGTCGTCGTACTCCAGGTGCTGCTCTTCGACACGGCGAGCAGGAGACAGACGAGGAACGCACTCAGTCCGAGGGCGCCGGGTACGTCGAAGCGTCCGCTGGTCCGGACCGCGGACTCGGGCACGATCAGCAGGACCAGGAGGACGTCGAACAGGCCGATGCCGACGCAGATCCAGAACATGGTGTGCCAGTTCGAGTACTGCACGACCAGGGTCGCGGCCGGGATGCCGAAGGCCGCGCCGACGCCGAGGGTCGAGCTCATCAGCGCGATGGACGGGATCACCCGGCTCGGTGGCAGCTCGTCGCGCAGGATGCTGATGCCGAGCGGTACGACGGCGACTGCGGCACCCTGGAACGCGCGACCGACGATCAGTACCGTCAGGTCCGAACTACTTGCGCAGAGCAACGAACCGATCACCATGGAGCCCAGCGCGATCAGCAGCACCCGGCGCTTGCCGTACATGTCGCCGGCCCGGCCGAGCAGCGGGGTGAACACCGCGCCGGTGAGCAGCGTCACAGTGATCAGCCAACTCACGTCCGAGATCGGGCTGTGGGTGATCCCGGGGAGCACGGGGAGCAGCGGTACGACGATGGTCTGGCTGACGGAGACGAGAACGCCACACGATGCGAGCGCGGCAAGAATCAGCCGCGGACGGGCGGCAGGACGAACGCTCAAAACACATCCTCACGGCAGTGAACGCATGTTTACTTAGCAAGACTAACGACTACACGCCCACACCGAAAGTTGTTTTCCCCAAACACTGGGTTCCCGGCCACTCCCACACGGGAGGTAGGCATGACCCCGGTGCCGTCGCGGGGCCCGGGCATCAATGGGGATCGGGCCCGGTCCTCCGAGGGGAGAGAGGTGTCCGGGCCCGATCGGGAAGGTCCGCCGGCAGCTAGGGGTGCACTGCAGCGGACCGGACTGGGGATTCGGATTGCGTCATTGGAGATCGGGCCCGGCTCCTCCGAGGGGAGGGAGGTGCACCGGGCCCGATCGCGGCGGTCCGCCACAGCTAGGGGTGCACTGCAGCAGACCGGGTCAAGGGGTCGGGTCAGCCGACCGAGGTACGTCGGTGGAGATCGGGCCCGGGTCCTCCGAGGGGGTGGAGGTGCACCGGACCCGATCACGGTGGCCCGCCAGCAGCTAGGGGTGCACTGCAGCGAGACCAGATCGGGGGTTGGTTCAGCGCACCGGGGTGCGTCGGTGGAGATCGGGCCCGGGTCCTCCGAGGGGACGGAGGTGCACCGGACCCGATCACGGCGGCCCGCCACAGCTAGGGGTGCACTGCAGCAGACCGGGTCAAGGGGTCGGGTCAGCCGATCGAGGTACGTCGGTGGAGATCGGGCCCGGGTCCTCCGAGGGGACGGAGGTGCACCGGACCCGATCACGGCGGGCCGCCGCAGCTAGGGGTGCACTGCAGCAGACCGGATCAGGGGGTTCGGTCAGCCGACCGAGGTACGTCGGAGGGGATCGGGCCCGGTCCCCACTGAGGAGGGAGGTGTACCGGGCCCGATCGCGGTGGTCCGCTGCAGCAAGGGGTGCACTGCAGCGGACTACCGGATTGGGGGTTCGGTCAGCGGACCGGGCCGGTGATCAGCTCGATCGTGGCCTTGTGCTGCTGACCGGACTGGTCGGTCCAGCCGACCTCGACCTTGTCGCCGGGGTGCTGCTTGTTCAGGAGGCTCGACAGGGCGTCGGCCGAGTCGACCGGGTGGCCGGCGAAGGAGGTGATGACGTCGCCGGCGGCGATGCCGGCATCGTCGGCCTTGCCGTCCGCGATCACGTCGCCGACTGCCGCGCCGGTGACGCCGGCGTCGGTGACCACCGAGATGCCCAGCATCGGCGAGTCACCGATGTGTACGGCGTCCGACGCCTTGCCGTCCTGGATCTGGTCCGCGATGTCCATCGCCTGGTTGATCGGGATCGCGAAGCCCTCGGTCGTGCTCTGGCCCTGCCCGTTCCCGCTACCACCATTGCCCGAACCGTCGCCGTTGCCGTTGCCGCCCTGGCCGTCGCCGAACCCGTTGCCGCCCTGGCCGTCGCCGAACCCGTTGCCGGACCCGTCGCCGAAGCCGTTGTCGCCGCCGTTGCCGAACGGGTCCTGGGATCCGTCGCCGAACGGGTCGTCGTTGCCGTTTCCGGTCCCGTTGCCATCCGCCGCCTGAATCGCGGTCGCCGGGGTTCCGTTGGTCGCCGCGGACTGGACTGCGGTCGTGGAGCCGCCGGTGGTTGCCGCCGCCTGGCCAGGCCGTCCTTGCCCGCCGTTGTTTCCGCCGGACCCAGCAGTGTCGACACCGATCACCTCGCCGGACGCGTTCGCGAGCGGTCCGCCGGAGTCGCCGGCCTGGATGTTCGCGTCGGTCTGGATCAGCCCGGTGAGGTTCTCCGGGTCCTGCCCGTTCTCGTCGGTCGCGGTGATCGCCTGGTTCAGGCCGGTCACCTTGCCCGCCGCGTGGCTCGGCGTACCGCCGGTACCACCCGCGTTGCCGATCCCGACCACCTGGTCGCCGACCGCCACCTTGTCAGAGTTGCCGATCTTCGCGGTCTCCAGCCCGGACGCGTCCTTCAGCTTGAGTACGGCGATGTCGTGCTGGTCGTCGTACCCGACAACACCCGCCTGGTACGTCTTGCCGTTCCCGATGTCGGTCACGGTGATGGACGTGGCGCCCTCGATGACGTGGTGGTTGGTCAGCACCTCACCGTCGGAGCTCAGCACGATCCCGGTCCCGGCGGCGCGAGCACCTTCGAACCCGAGCACCGTGTTCACATCCACGAGCCCGGGCGAGACCTTCGCCGCGACCGCCGACGCGTCGAACTGCTGCTGCGAGAGCTGCGACCCGTTGCCGCCGGCTTGCCGACCGATGCCCCAGGCAACAGATCCGGCGACCAGTACGGCGGCCAGCCCGAGCGCACCCGCTCCCAGCAACCGACGCCCCCGCCGTCCCGGCCGCGGTGCCTGTGGCCCGAACGGGTAGTACGGCGGCTGTCCATACGGCGGTTGTCCCGCGTAGTGCGGCCCGGGGTACTGCTGGCTCGCGTGGTGCTGTCCATACGCCTGCCCGGCATGCTGCTGCCCATACGGCGGCTGCCCCGCAAACTGCTGTCCCATGTGCTGCTGCCCAAACGGCGACTGACCCGCCTGCTGCGGTGCATTCGGCTGTCCCGGGTACTGCTGCGGCCCGGCGTACTGCTGCCCCGGCTGCTGCTGCCCCTGGTACGTCTGTCCCGACTGCTGCGGCGCTTGCTGCTGCGGTGCCTGCGGCTGCTGCGGCACCTGCTGCGGCACCTGCTGCTGCGGCATTTGCTGCTGCGGTGCCGCGCTCTGTGGTCCGGATTGCAGTGGATTCGTCTGCTGTGGTTCCGCGTGCTGCGGCTCGTGCGGTGCCGCTTGCGGCGGACCGGCCTGCCAGCTGTCCGGTTGCTGCGTAGGCTCCTGTCCAGCTTGCTGCCGTTCCGCGCCCTCGTTCATTCCCCTTGCCTCCTCAGCCCAGTTCTCTCTGCAGTCGATTAGAGCGCGCCAGACTGAGAACCCCATTGGGCCAGCCAATGAATCAGCTGAGAATCTTTTCCACCGCCTCCACCACCGCCCGGCGCCGCAACGCCCGGCTCGGTACGCCGGTTCCGTACTCCGGATTCATCGACGACCAACTCGTCGCGATCGCCTGGATCAGCGACAGCAGACTGACCGCCGCGAAGTGTCCTGGCACGGCCCGTCGCCGCTGAGCCCGCACGAGATCGTCCAGCCGGCTCCGATTGACCGCGAGGATCGCGTCCAACGGGTGCCCTTCCGGCCGCTCCAACCGGTACCAGACCGACAACCGCAGGTGCTCGGGATGCTCCTCGAAGTAGTCGAACACCCGGCCCGCGTACGCCGGCAAGTCCGTCGCGTCGAACCCCACCTCCTCGAGGTAGGCCTCCACGGACGCAGTGAAGACCGCGTCGAACAGCCCGTCCTTGCTCCCGAAGTACGCGTAGAGCATCGCCTTGTTGCACTCGGCGACCTCGGCGATCCGCTGGACTCGCGCCCCGGCGATCCCCCGCGCGGCGAACTCCTCGGTGGCGGCCGCCAAGATCCTCGTCCTGGTCCGATCGGCGTTCCGTTGCTGCATGCCTCCAGCGTACCAACCAACCGGTTAGTTGATTTCTTGTCGATCGCGAGGTTAGCTTGGTGAGGTATCCAACCGTTTGGTTAGTTAGGAATGACCATGAACAAGATCTGGCTGATCACCGGCAGTTCCCGCGGGCTCGGCCGCGCCCTCACTGAAGCTGTCTTGGCCGCCGGCGACCGAGTCGTCGCCACCGCCCGCAAGCCCGAGCAGCTCGACGATCTGGTCGCGAAGTACGGCGACCAGGTGCGGGCGGTTGCCCTGGACGTGACGGACGCGACTGCGGCGCGGGACGCCGTACGGACCGCACTGGACGAATTCGGCGGTCTCGACGTAGTGGCGAACAACGCGGGCTACGCGAACAGCGCCGCGATCGAGGAGACGCCTGACGAGGACTTCCGGGCGCAGATCGAGACGAACCTCTTCGGCGTCGTGAACGTGACCAAGGCCGCACTGCCGGGGTTCCGTGAGCAGCGGAGCGGGCACTTCCTGCAGTTCTCGTCGATCGGCGGCCGGGTCGGTGGTACGCCGGGGATGGGCGCGTACCAGACCGCGAAGTTCGCGGTCGAAGGGTTCTCGGAGGTGCTGAACAACGAGGTGAAGCCGTTCGGGGTGAAGGTGACGATCATCGAGCCGGGCGCGTTCCGGACCGACTGGGGTGGTTCGTCGATGGCGATCGCACCCGTCGGGGCCGACTACGACGCCACGGTCGGCGAGCTGAATCGCTACCGCCTGGAGACCGACGGCAAGCAGCCCGGCGACCCGGCCAAGGCCGCGCGCGCGATCCTCGACATCGTCGCGCTCGACACCCCGCCCCTGCGTCTGCTCCTCGGCAAAGACGCGCTCACCCACGCGGACCGAGCCTCCCAATCCCGCGCCGAGGAAGCCGCCACCTGGGCCCACGTCAGCACATCAACCGACTTCGACTGACCACCACCCACTGACCACTGCCCCCGAAGCCCGAGCCACAGCCACTACAGCACGAAGCCAAGCAGGCCAGAACCCGGCACGGGCCCAACCCGGCACGGGCCCAACCCGGCACAGCCCGGCCGGCACGGCCCAACCCGGCCGGCACGGCACAGCCCGGCCGGCACGGCACAGCCCGGCACAGCCCGGCACAGCCCGGCCGGCACGGCCGGCGCTGCAGATCGCCCGCTGCGTGCGCGAGTTCACGATCGGCCACGCGTTGACCATGGCGGTCGTTGCCCTGGGCGCCGGCCACCGCAGCCGCAAGCCGGCCCCCGCCGACCCCACCTACAACCTCCTCGCCGAGACCGCCGACGCAGAAGCCAAAGCAAACGCCGAGGCCACGACAGACGCCGAAGCCAAGGCGGACGCCGAGGCCACGACAGACGCAGGCGCCAAGGCCGGCGCCGCCCGAGCCGGCACCGGCGGGCATTTCGGGCTCGGGCTGCACGCCATGCTCGACGGGTTCAGCGCAGGTCGCGGAAGAACTCGCGCACGTCGGTGATCAGTACGTCCGGGATCTCCAGGGCGGCGAAGTGGCCGCCGTGGTCCAGGTCGGTCCAGCGGGTGATCGTGTTGTCCCGCTCGGCGTAGCGGCGGATCGCGACGTCGTGTGCGGTGGCCAGCACTGCGGTCGGCACGCCGGAGTTCTCCTTGTGCGCTCCCCACGGCTCCTGCTCCGCGTACCCGACCAGCGCCGCCGAACCCGCGGTCCCGGTGAGCCAGTAGAACATCACGTTGGTCAGCAGCCGGTCCCTGCTGATGATTGCATCAGGCAATGTTTCCATCGGGTGCGTCCAGGCGCGGAACTTGTCCATGATCCAGGCGAGCTGTCCGACCGGCGAGTCCACCAGCCCGTAGGCGAGCGTCTGCGGCCTGGTCGACTGGATGGAGATGTAGCCGAACTCCTTCTGCAGGAACTCGCCGATCCGCGCGATCCGGTCCTGCTCCAGCGGCGTCAGGGTCTTCAACTCGTCGTCACTCAGCGGGTACGGCGGCAACGAAGGCCCACCGTTGGTGTGTACGCCGACCACGTGCTCGCTGGCCGCCCGCGCCACCTCGGGTGATACCGCACCGCCGATGTCACCGCCCTGGACGCCGTACCGCTCGTAGCCGAGGCGGTCCATCAGCTTGGCCCAGGTGCGGCCGATCTGCTCCCTGGTCCAGCCGCGCTCCGAGACCGGACCGGAGAAGCCGAAGCCGGGCAGCGACGGGATCACCAAGTGGAACGCGTCCGAAGCCACGCCACCAAAAGACACGGGGTCGGTCAGCGGCCCGATCAGGTCGAGGAACTCGACGACCGACCCGGGCCAGCCGTGCGTCAGGATCAGCGGGAGGGCGTCCGGTTCGGGCGAGGTCACGTGCAGGAAGTGGATCTGCTGACCGTCGATCACGGTCGTGAACTGCGGATACGCGTTGAGCTCCGCCTCCGCCGCGCGCCAGTCGTAGCCGGTTCGCCAGTAGTCGACCAGCTCGGCCAGCCAGGAGACCGGTACGCCGGTGTCCCAGTCGTCCCCCGGGAGCGCGGCCGGCAGCCGGGTGTTCTCGAGGCGCGTAGCCAGGTCGTCGAGGGTGCCCTGCGGGATGTCGATGCTGAATGGCTTGATCATGCTTCGACTCTCTCACCCGGTTAGGACAGCTTCAGTCCTAGCTAGCTGGCAGAATCCGATCATGCTCGAAACCTCCGCTCGACTGCTCAAACTGCTGTCGCTGCTGCAGTCCCCACGGGACTGGAGTGGAGCCGACCTCGCCGCTGAGCTCGGCGTCGGTGTCCGGACCGTCCGCCGGGACGTGGACAAGTTGCGCAACCTCGGCTACCCGGTCGACGCCGTACCAGGGGTGGCCGGCTACCGGCTCGGGGCCGGCGCCGCGCTGCCGCCGCTCCTGCTCGACGACGACGAGGCGGTGGCGGTCGCGATCGGACTCAGGGCGGCCGCGACGGGCAGCGTCGCCGGGATCGAGGAGTCGTCGGTCCGAGCGCTGACCAAGCTCGAACAGGTGCTGCCGTCGCGGTTGCGGCATCGGGTCAAGTTGCTGCAGGCAATCGCCGTCATGCCGTCCGGTGGGGCCGCTGTGCAGCCGGAGGTGTTGCTCGCAGTGGCGGAGGCCTGTCGCGATCGGCAACGACTGCGGTTCGACTACCGCAGCCATGACGGTACGGCGGGACGTCGTACGACGGAGCCGCATCGGATGGTGCACACCGGGCGACGGTGGTACCTGGTGGCGTGGGACCTCGACCGCGACGACTGGCGCACGTTCCGGCTCGATCGGCTGGAGCCACGGATCCCGACCGGGCCGCGGTTCACGGCACGCGAGGTCCCGGATCTGGACGCGACCGCGCGCGGGGTGGCGTCGGGTGGTTATCGCTACCAGGCGCGCTTCATCATCGAGGCACCGGTAGAGGTGATCGCGGATCGGCTGGCGCCGAGCGTCGCGACGGTGACGCCGATCGACGCGAGGACGACACAGGTCGACACCGGCTCCAACTCACTCGACGAACTGGCGTTGCACATCGGTCTGCTCGGCCATCCGTTCCAGATCCAGTCGCCGCCGGAACTCGTTGCCCACATCCGCGAGTTGACGACTCGCCTGGCCGCCGCGGTCCCGGCGGACTGAGCGGTAGCGTTCAGTCATGCTGCTCGCCGGGGTGGAGGATCGGTACGTCGGGACCGTGCTGGGGCGGATCCGGCTGCGGGTCGGCGGCGAGGGACCGGCGATGTTGTTCTGGCCGAGCCTACTGATGGACGGCACGCTGTGGTCGGGCCAGGCAGCGCACTTCATCGACCGGTTTCAGGTCGTGCTCGTGGATCCACCTGGGCATGGAGGAAGCTCAGCACTGACCGGACCGTTCAACTTCGAGCAGTGCGCCGAGGTGATCCGCGCGATCGTCGACGAACTCGGCGTCGGCCGAGTACATGTCATCGGCAACAGTTGGGGCGGGATGATCGGCGGCACGTTCGCCGCACTCCACCCCGACCGGACCGGCATCGCCGTACTCATGAACGCGACCGCGTCACCGGCGGGCCGCAGGCAACGGTTCGAGTACGGCGTACTGACGCGGTCGGCGCGAGCACTCGGTGGGATCAAGGGTCCGTTGGTCGGCCCGGTGATCAATGCGTTCCTCGGTCCGACGGCGAAACGCGAGAAGCCAGAAGTTGTTGCCACCGTCAACGAGCTGGCGCGGCGGGTGGACATCACCTCCGGCCGGCACGCGGTCACCAGCGTGGTCCCGCGGCGGCCGGATCAACGGGAGTTGTTCGGCCGGATCCGTACCCCGGTCCTGGTCGTCGCGGGCGCCGAGGACGCAACCTTCCCGGTCCTCGAGACGGAGGAGATGGCCGACTCCATCCCCGGCGCCCGCTTCGTCGTACTGGAACAGTCCGCCCACCTGGCCGCACTGGAGTCGCCCACCGAGGTCAACGCCCTGATCGACGACTTCCTCGCCGACCACCTGTAGGCAACCACCCTTCCCGGCGGGAAGGGTGGTTGCCGAAGGTCAGTGGTTGCTGACGACTGCCCCGGTCTTCGGGTTCAGGATCAGCTTGTCCTTGCTCGGGTGCCGGAAGTCGAACATGCCGCTCAGGCTGCCGGCGCGCTGGTCGAACGAGTGGTCGCCGATCTGGCCGGTCCGCCAGTTGTCCTCGATGAACTTGAGGATCGACGTCTGGTCGGTCAGCGAGTGGTCGACGTGGTTGCTCTTCGCGTACGGCGAGATCACCAGCAGCGGCAGGCGCGGGCCGTAGCCGCAGCGGTCGGCGTAGCCGCCGGACACCGGGGCCTTGCCACACAGCGCCGACTGGTCGAGCGCGGCATCCTTGGAGCCGTTCACCGTCGGCGACTTCACGTGGTCGTACCAGCCGTCGGAGTCGTCGTAGGCCAGGACGACCGCGGTCGACGACCACTCCTTGGACTTCTGCAACTGGTTGATCTCCTTGACCACGAACGCCTGCTCGTCCAGCGGGTCGGAGTAGCCCGCGTGACCGTCCTGGTACTCGCCGGCCTTCAGGAAGCTGACCGACGGCAGGTTGTCGGCTGCCACGGCGGCGTCGAAGTCCGACGTGTCGTACTGGTGGTTGGCCTGGTCGGTGTGACCGATGGCCTGCACGGAGCTCGGCGGCAGGTGCTTCGGGTTCGCCGTCGACTCGTAGTACTGGAACGGCGCGTGGTGCGGGCTGTAGTCCAGCGCCGCGATGCCGCCGACGTTGGCGTGCTGGGCGCCGCAGACGGCCTTGCCGTTGGCGGTACTGGTCGGCTTGAAGCCGCCCTGGAACCAGCCCCAGGTGACGTGCTTCTGGTTGAGCAGGTCACCGATGTTCTGCCCGTGCATCGCGGCCAGGTTGTTCGTCGACTTGCCGTTGCTGTTGGAGCAGTCGTCGTAGAACGGGTCGGGGTCATTGGTGACGGTCCCGATGCCGTTCTTGTCGGGCGACTGCACGGCGTACGCGTCCGTGGTGGGCTTGCCGGTCTTCGGGTCCATCGCCTGGACGCCGTGGGTCTGACCGGAGATCAGGTTCAGCGCGCCCGGGGTGGACGGGCCGTACACGGTGTCGAACGAGTTGTCGCTCAGCGCGTAGTGCTGGGCGTAGTTCCACATCGCGGTGACGGTGTTGCCGTCGTAGTAGTCCATCACCAGGCCCGGCTGGCCGAACAGCACGGGCTGGCCGGTGCACTTGTCCGTCTCGGTGTTCTCGACGAACTTGTCCATCTTGCGGCCGTCGGCGGCCTTCTGCTCCGGACCGTAGCCGTGGTTCTGGTCGCAGGTCAGTGCCTGCGACGGCGCCAACCGCTTCGGGTCGTAGGCGTTCGGGTTGTGGGTCAGCAACTGCTTGGACAGGCCGTTCACCTTGGGCGTGTGCCGGTCCGCCTTGAACGGCGTGCCGTCCTCGTTCGTGGCGTTCGGGTAGGTGCCGAAGTAGTGGTCGAACGAGATGTTCTCGCCGAAAATCACCACCACGTGCTGGATCGGTGTGGCCGGGTGGGCCGGCTTGTACGAATAGGCGGCGTTGGCCACCTGGTTGGTGTCGCCGCCGCTACAGCCGGCCAGCAACACGCTGGCCGCGGCCACGGTGGCCGTGGCTGCGACACGAAGTCTTGCACGCATGCCTTCTCCTCCTGAGTAACTCATGCGAGCAACGACCGCCCGAAGTGGTCGTTGCTGTCCCGTACACCGGGAAGCGCGAAGAAGTACCCGCCGCCGACCGGCCGGATGTAGTCGACGAGAGGCTCGTCGATCAGCCGGGTCTGCACGGCCTCGAACTGCCGGGCGATGTCCTGCTGGTACGCGCAGAACAGCAGTCCCATGTCCAGGTCCCCGACCGAGTCGGTGCCCTTGTCGTAGTTGTAGCCGCGGCGCAGGAACTGGCTGGCCGCCGTGTCCGCGGTGCGGGGGTTGGCCATCCGGATGTGGCTGGTCAACGGGATCGCGCCGCCGGTCGGGTCGGCCGGGTAGTTGGGGATGTCGCTCTCGCTGTTGCCGTCCAGCGGCGCTCCGGAGTCCCGGCGCCGGCCGAACATGTTCTCCTGCTCGCCGACCGACACCCGGTCCCAGAACTCGACCAGCATCCGGATCTGGCGCAGTACCTGGTAGCTGCCGCCTTCGGTCCAGGCCGGCTCGCCGTTCCCCTGACCCACCCACACGAGCTTGTCGTGGTCGGCCGACTCGGGCTTGACGATGCCGTCCTTGAAGCCCATCAGGTTGCGCTGCGTGCCGGACGGCCGCGGCGGGCTCTGGAAGCCGTCGACGCGCCAGCGCAGCTGCATCCCGCCCCGGGTGTGCCGGGCGATGTCCCGCAGCGCGTGCAGCACGGTGTCGGTCTCCGACGCGCACAGCTGCAGGCTCAGATCCCCATGGCACTGGCTGTCGTCCAGGCTGTCGTTGGGGAACTCCTTCATCGCCGTCAGCTTCGCCGGTTTGCGGTCCTTGAGGCCGTACCGGTCGTCGAACAGCGACGCCCCGACGCCGACCGTGACCGTCAAGTCATCGCCGGGCATGTCCGGGCCGAGCACGCCGGAGTCGGCCGGTGGGGCGGTGATGCCCAGCGGCGGCAGCGCGCCGCCCGCGGTGAGCAGCCGGGCCCGGTCTGTCAGCGTCGTGAGCAGCCCGGTCAGCTCGCTCTTGTTCGCGGCGATCACGTCGAACGATGCGAAGATCGCCTGCTTCTGCGGGTCGGTGGTGATGCCGGCCTGGTGTACGCCGTGGAACGCCACGGAAGTCGCCGTCGCCGCGTCGGCGGACACAGTCAGCCCGGTCACCGCAGCCGCGCCGGCCCCGGCCAGCGCGCCGCGCAGGAAGGATCGACGCCCGACGCCGGTCATGAGGTGCTCCGCCGTACTTCGCAGATGGCCGCGACGGGGGCGAGTAGCTCCAACAGTTCGCCGACCGCGCCGTTGAGCTGTTCCCGGGTGGTCTGGTCCAGCTGAGCGACCGGGATGTTCCGGTGGGCGGTCAGCAGCGTGCGTACCCGGGCCTCCCACTTCTGCACCTGGGTCAGGTCCGGGTAACGGGGCTTGAGCACCGGGTTGAGGATGGCCAGGACCTTCGCCGTACCGTCCAGGTTGGCCAGCGCGGTGTTCAGCGACGTACCGCTGCCCTGGTCGTTCTCGCCGGTCAGCTCGAACTGGAGGGCATTCTCCATGACCTCGTGGGCGCGCAGCCCGAGATCGTTCGGATCCACCTGTTCGTTGGGCAGGTCATGCTGCAACCCGTGCACATCGGCGGCCAGCTGGTCCGCGATCGGCTTCAGGGCGGCAGCGGAAGCGTTGTGCCACAGGCCCTTTTCCAACGGATGGAAGCCGGCGGATCCGTCGATCTTGTCGGCGAAGTCGCCGAACGCGTCGTAGGCCGCGCCGAGCGAGTTGTACGCCAGGTGCGCGGGCAGCCAGTCGGCCCGGGCGGCGGCCAGGTTGCCCGCATCCACGTCGCCGCGCAGCTTGTCCGTCTTGACTGCCAGCTCGGCGACGCCGCCGGCGACGGCGGCCTCGTACTGCTTCACCAGCGGCAACATGTCGTTCTTGGTGACGGCGACCACAGCCGGGCCGCCCTTCGCGTCGCCCGCAACAGTCACTGTCGGACCGGTGATGCCGTCGGTGTCCTCGATCAGGCAGCGGATCGCGTACTGCCCGGCGCCGAGTTGCACGTCCATCGGCGCGCTCGTGTTCGGGCCGAGGCCCTCCACCTCGCCGTACACCTTGTTGCTGCTGACCTCGACGAGGTCGACCTCGGCGGCCGCGTCGCCGGTGTTGTGTACGACGATCGTCTGCCGGCCAGTCTTCGCGCCGGTCCAGCCTTGGCCGCACTGGCTGCGGGACACGGTGATCTGGGGCGGGCCACCGGCCGCGTCGGCGGATCCTGACCAGGGCCGCCACACCGCCACCGCTACGACCGCGCCGACAACGACCAGTGCGATCGCCGCCGGCAGCGGACGGGGAGTGCGCACGAGAGGTCGCTCCTGGGTGATCGGCAATTTCCATTGGTGAGCAATGCTTCGCGGGCAATGCTAAGACCGCCGTCACCGGAGCCGAGCCCTGTTTGCCAGCTCGTCACGTACTGTTCGCCCAAGCCGGAGCTAGCGGCGGGACGGGACCACGGTCCGGCTGAGGTCGGAGGCGACCACGATCTCGCCGGAGAACTCGGCGGCGGCTTCCTCATGGAAGCGTTCGGGCTCCAGGTAGCGCTGGGAGAAGTGGGTGAGGACCAGCTTCCGCACTCCACATTCAGCCGCGACCCGGGCGGCTTGGCGAGCCGTGAGGTGCCCGAAGCGGCGGGCCAGTTCCGTCTCCGACGACAGGTAGGTCGACTCGATCACCAGGAGATCGGCACCGTCGGCCAGACGGAGGACGTTGTCGCAGAGTCGGGTGTCCATGACGAACGCGAAGCGTTGGCCCGGGCGAGGTTCGCTGACCTCTTCGATCCGGACCAGCCGTCCGTCGACCTCCAGCGAACCGGCCTGCTGCAACCGGCCGACGGCGGGCCCGGTGATGCCGGCAGCAGCGAGCTTGTCGGGAAGCATCCGGCGCCCATCAGGCTCGATCAGCTGGTAGCCGAAGGACTCGATCGGGTGCTCCAGCCGTCGTGCCCAGAGCTGACCGAACGACCCGACGGACACCAGCCCGTCGTCCTCAACCGGTTCCTCGAGCAACTCGGCACGCTCGAAGAACGAAGCGGCGTACCGAAGCCTGGTGAAGTACGTCTGCCCCGACGCCGGGTAGTGCGCGTGGATCGGATGCTGCACGCCGTCCAATGACAGGCGCTGCACGATCCCCGGTACGCCGAGGCAGTGGTCGCCGTGGAAGTGCGTGACGCACAGCCGCGTGATCGCGCCGGCCGCGACCCCGGCGTACAGCATCTGCCGTTGGGTCCCTTCGCCCGGGTCGAACAGGAATCCCTCGTCGTCCCAGCGCAGGAAGTACCCGTTCTGCGTGCGTTCGCGGGACGGCACCTGGCTTCCGGTGCCCAGCACAACGAGTTCACGCACGCGCCCAAGCTAACGCAGTGCCGCCTCGAATGCCGACAGGAATACCTCCACGTGCGACGACTCCCAGATCAGCGGCGGACGAATCTTCAGTACTCCCCCACCGGGACCCGTGGTCCCGACGAGTACGCCGTTGGCCCGCAAGCGCTCGGCAAAGTCGCCGGCCCCCGGCATCTCCACCCCGACCATCAGCCCTTGCCCGCGCACCGGCAGATCCGGCACCAGCGACTCCAGCCCGGCCCGCAACTGCGCACCGACCTCACCGGAGCGAGCGACCAGGCCGGTCTGCTCGATCACGTCCAGCACGGTCAGCGCGGCGACGCACGAGACCGGGTTCCCGCCGAAGGTGCTGAAGTACTCGTCGACCTCGACGAACGCCTCCGCGATCTCCCGCCTGGTGATCAGCGCCGCGACCGGATGCCCGTTGCCCATCGGCTTGCCGAGCGTGACGAAGTCGGGTGTCAGCCCGAAGTCCTGGAACCGCCACAGGTTCCGCCCGCCGCGACCGAACCCGGCCTGCACCTCGTCGGCGAGGAACAGCCCGCCGGACGCCCGCGCCTCGTCCTGCAACCCACGCATGAACGACGACCCCGGCGTCAGGATCCCCGCACCGCTGAACACACTGTCCACCGCAAGCAGTGCCAGGTCGTGGCCCGCCCGCGCCAGGTCACCACGCGCGCTCCGGACTCGCTGTGCAGCCGCCATCCCGTCGTCCGACGGGTCCCGAGGTGCCTCGAAGACAGCCACGTGGGCCGGCCGCGCGGACGCCGGATACGTGTTGGTCGAGAACGCCGCCGTCGCCTCACTGACCCCGTGATACGAGAGATCCGCGACGACCGCACCATCACGACCGGTCACCACCCGCGCCATCCGCCAGGCCAGATCGTTCGCCTCGCTTCCCGAGTTCGCGAACACACACGTGTCCAACCCGGCCGGCATCGACGCGACCAACCGCTCGGCCAACTCGACCACGTTCGGATGCAGATACCGCGAGTTCAGATTCAGTACGGCGGCCTGCCGCGAAAGCGCCTGTACGACGGCCGGATGCGCGTGCCCGACGACGGGAACGTTGTTGTAGGCATCGAGATACCGCCGTCCATCGGCTGTGTGGATCCACGCGCCCTCACCCCGCACGACCTGCAACGGCTGCCGGTAGAACAGCGGCGACAGCTCACCACCGAGCGCGGCCCCGCGGCGTACCAGCAAGGTCGGATCGGCGGCCTGTGCGGACGCGACCCGCGAGGTGCCGCACAGGCGATGAAAGCGCTCCGCGAGGTCTGCAGGCTCCACTGCGCTCAACAGATCGAGGATCCGCCAGCTTCCTGCTACCAAGCTGGTCAGATACTCCTCGTTGTCCGGATAGAGCGGCGCACGCCAAGCCGAGATGAGCACGCTGGCCGCGGACCGGGCGAGCACGAGCTCACCGATCAGTTCCACCTCGGCCGGCTCGAGCGGAAGCACCCGCTGATACCCGTCGAGGAAGCGGCCGGCATCCGCCCACAGGTCGTCGGACTCCCGCAGCAACGAGGTCAGACTGATCGCCAACTCGGCGATGCGGGCGGTGTGGTGCATGTCGCCGAAGTCGATCACGCCCGTGATGCCGCCGTCCCGCATCAGCACGTTGCTCAACGTCACGTCACCGTGCAGCACCGATCCGGGCAGCGCCCGGGTTGCCGCATCGAGTCCTTGAAAGCGATCGAGCAGTCGCCGCATCGGTTCCCGGCGGTGCTCTTCCGGCAGGCGATCGGCGTACGCGCGAAGGCTTGTGACGATCCGCGGATCCCAGTCCAGCCGCCGGTACGCCGCAGGATGTCCGAAGCCCTGCAACGCACGGGTCAACCGTGCAGCCACCGCGCCGAAGTCGGCCGCGAACCACTCGGGCAGCGCGGCGAGATCGGCGACCTGCCCAGGCATCACCGTCATCACCCGCACCTGATGCTTGCGGCCGTCCGCAGCGTCGACCATGACCACCGCGCGACCGTCGATGCTGGTCACCACGCGCGGGATCGGCAGACCGGGATCGACCACCGCGACGTGGTCCATCGCGGCGCACTCCATCGCGATCTGCTCCGGATCGTCGCCGGAGTTCGACACCTTGACCACGAACCGCTGCCCATCGGCCTCGGCGAGGAAGTTCCGGTCCCGCTCACTGCGCAGCTCGGTCACCTCGGCGTCGAGGCCGTACTCGGACCGCAGCAGCCGCGCCGCGGCCCGGATGTCGACCTCCGGAGGATCCTCGAGCATGCTCGGCGTCCGCTCAGGGATGGTGTCCACGGCAACTCCTCTGCTCACGGGACCCGGAATTCCAACGGCTTCGGCTCCTCCGCGTAGGAGAACTCGCCGTTCTCGTCGACGCGGATCGCCTGATCGTGCCCCGGGTACACGATGTCGGCCAGCGCCGCGACGCGTTCGACGGAGGTATCCGCGCGCTCTCGATCGTACGGTCTGCCCGATGCCCGGCAGGCCCGGAGGACTGCAAGGGTCGGAACCGCATCGGCCGCGAGTACGGCGGTTCCTTCGGCGGTTGCGACCGACAGGCCGACCGAGCCGGGAGTGTGTCCCGGCAGTTCCACGATCTCGACGCCCGGCGTCAACTGGTGCCCCTCGACTGCCTCGCGGAGCTCCAGGCCGTCGAACATTGCCTTGGCCCAGCGCGGAGCGAGCGGAGTGTCGGACAGATGCGGTAGCTCGGCAGGATGGATGAAGACCTGCGCACCGGCGAAGAGGTCGACGTTCTGCGCGTGGTCCCAGTGCGCGTGGGACAGCACCACCTGGTCGAGGTCACCTGGCACCAGGCCTTGGTCCGTCAGCGCCTCGACCAGGTGCCGGCGACGGCCGACGTGCCCGAAGTCGAACAGGATGCGCTGGTTTCCGTCCTCGACCAACAGCACCGAGCAGAAGGCCGGGTTGCCTTGGTCCGAGGTCAGCAAGTGACCGGTCAGGAGCGTGGTCACCGTCGGCATGAAGCCTCCAGGAGGTGGAGCAGCAGCGCCCCGCGGCTTGAGCACGTACGCACACGGGGCGCTGCTGGATCAGGTGAGGACGAGCGGTCCGGCCTCGATCAGCAGGGACGGGACGACCACGCTGTCCATGAAGGTCTGGTCACCGATCTCACGGACGGCGCCGACAGCCAGAACGGCGTTCAGAACCTCGTCCATGCGGAAGGTGAACCGCAGCTGCGGGTGCCAGGCGACCACCTTGCCGTCCTCGGCCCAGTAGGTCGCGTCTCGCGTCGTACCCGTGACGAGGGTCTGCTTCGGGTGCAGCACCCGCAGGTAGTCGAGCCGGTTCACCACCAGTCCGCTACCGCACTCGGCGAGCAACTCGTCCTCGGTCGCGTCACCGGCGTCAAGCAGCAGGTGCGACGGAACGGGGTCACCGCCGAACCGCCAGCCATCCGGTACGGCGTGACCGGTCGGGACCCCACCGGTCAGGCCGGCCCGGCGCCGGTCGGACACCAGTCCGGTCAGCACTCCGCGCTCGATCAACGGCGCCCGGCGCCGAACGTTGCCTTCAGCATCGAATCCGCTGAGCAGCCCGGCCGCGTCGGTGGCGTCGTCGACCAGCGTGAGATTCTCGCTCACCACCTGCTCGCCCAACCGGCCGGTCAGTACCGACCGCCCGCTCGCGTAGTGCTGCGCACCGAGAGCCCAGAGGCCGAACGTGGCGATCAGTGTGTTCACCGCTGACGGCTTGAGCAGCACCCGGCAGCTGCCGTGGAACTTCTCCCGCACCGGCAACGGGCGCAACGCCTCGCGCAGCCGGCCCGGGATGTCGCCGACCGGGATCAGGTCGGCGTCGCGGTGCACCAGCTTGACGCTCGCGGACTGCCCGTCCTGCTTGGCGATCGCCTGGATCGATGCCTTGGTCAACGTCTCCGACCGGAACAGCCCGGTCGAATCGGCAACGACACGGTCCAGTACGTCGTACCGGATCGCACCGCCGAGACGCGCGGCCGGATCCAGACCGTCGCGGACTGTGCTGAACCACTGGTGGCGTACGGCGGGGTCGCAGTCGACGATGGATTTCGCCGGCTCGACCGGCACCTGCTCACCATCCGCCACCGGCTGATCGGAGGCGCTGTCCGTCGAGTCGGAAGTGGGGAGCTCCGCGAGGGCGGCGTTGAGCCGATCGGCCAGGACACGCACGGCTTCCGGGTCGAGGGTCTCCAGGGTGCCCCCGGCGATCCGTCCGTCCCGGGTCACCTTGACCCTGACGCGCAGCCTACGCTCGCTGTGCTGTGCGGTGATCTCGGATTCGGCGTACCGGAGCAGGTCGGCGTTCTCGCCGAGCACGTCCAGCCGGCTGCCCGGCCCGAGGATCTCCAGCGCCTGCTCGATGTCTGTCCGCTCGATGCTCATCGTCCCACCTGCACGTTCTGGAAACGTCCCGGCACGGTGCCGTGACCGACATGAGCCACCTGCAGCGGCTCGCCCTTGTTGCACGACGGGACGCCGTGCAACTTCCACTCGTCCGGTCCGCCGAGCGCGTCCAGTCCGGCCCAGAACTCCGGGGTCACGCTCTGGTAGCTGCAGTTCTTCAGCAGCCGGCCGAGCTTGCCGTCGCGGATCTCCCAGCCGAGTTCGGTGGTGAAGCGGAACGACATCCGCTGGTCGTCGATCGAGAAGCCGCGGTTGGTGTCGACCAGGATGCCGCGCTTGGTGCCGGCGATCATCTCCTCGAGCGAGGACTCCCCCGGCTCCAGGCAGATGTTCGTCATCCGCACCAGCGGCAACCGCTGCCAGCCATCGGCCCGGGACGCACCGGTCGGCTGGTCGCCCAGCGCCGCCGCGGACTCCCGGCCGGACATGTAGCCGAGGAAGATCCCGTCCTTGACCAGCTGGGTGCGCTGGGCCGGCACACCCTCGTCGTCGTACCCGAAGGAGCCGAGCCCGCCGGGGATGGTCGCGTCCGCGTACGCCGAGACGATCGGTGAGCCCCAGCGGAAGTTGCCCCGGCGCTCGGGCGTCGCGTACGTGCCGCCGGCTAGGCTGGCCTCGGTGCCGAGCGCGCGGTCGGCCTCCATCGGGTGGCCGGCGCACTCGTGCAGCACCATCGCGAGCTGGTTGCCTCCGGCAATGAGTGTGGTGACCTCGTCCGGGCACTGCGGAGCGGTCAGCAGCGCGACCGCCTCGGACGCGACCCGGGCCGCGTTCTCCACCAGGCCGAGCGACTCGACGTGCTCCCAGCCGGCGGTGGCGAAGTCGCCACGCTGGCCGCGGATCTGCCGCGGGACGCCCTGCGGGAAGGACCGGCGCTGCAGGTCGTCGCCGTTGCCGGCGTTCACCATCAGGCCGCCGCCGCTCTCGGTCAGCGTCTGCTCGATCAGCGCGCCCTCGGTGTTCGCGAACACCTTCTCGTCGCGATACAGGTCGATCGACGCCTCGATCTGCTGGACCAGCGGACCCGCGGTCGACGCCTCCTTGACGGTGGCGGACAGCAGGTCGAGCTTGGTGCTCAGCGGGACCTCGAAGGGATCGATCCGCATCGGCGACGACCAGGTGGCCCGGGTCGTCACCGGCGCACCGAGGTTCACGTGGCCGCCTCCGCCGGTCGCCCGCGCCTGGCCGACCGCCTGCGCGATCACGGCGTCGAGACCGCGGGGGTCCAGCCGATGGGTGGCGGCGAAACCCCACTGGCCGCCGATCAGCACCCGGAGCCCGAGGCCGAGCGAGTCGTCGTACCCGACCTCGCCCGGACCGTCCAGCTCGACGAGGACCTGTTCGTGGGTGCGCCGGACCACCCGGATGTCGCCGTACTGCACGTCCGCGGGCAGCAGGGCCAGCACGGTCTCGGCAGTGTCGCGCATCACGGCGCGATCACCTGCTCAGGTTGGGAAGGAGTCACGGTCGGACCTCCGGTTCGGGGACGGGTGGATCGGCGCCTCGTCCTCACCGTAGCAGATACTACGAGATTTTGAATAGATGTTGTGATTGCTACAGAGCCTATGGGCCGGACAGGCGTCAGCCCCGGTCGCGCACAGGGCGCGGCCGGGGCCGATCGTCAACAGGGGTTGGGTTTTCAGCGCTTCTTCGGTCGTACGTCGATGGCCAGGCTGATGCTGAACGCGACGACGATCAGTGCGCCGCCGAGCAGGGTCAGTCCGGTGTCACCGAACAGTCCGGCGGTCATCGCGGCGAACAGGACGACGAGCGACAACACCACGGCGACCGCGATCTTCCAGTCATCACCGATGATGAAGTCGTACCAGAACTGGCCGAACGCCTTGAGGAACCTCATTTCTTCACCTCCACAGGGATGTCGCCGGCCACGACCGGCGCCGGCACGGCGGGCTTGCGCAGCACGCTCACGAAGATCCGGCTGAGCAGCAGCCAGGCGGCCAGCAGGACCAGGATCATCAGGTCGTGGCCCGGCCAGTCGAGGCTCTCGCGGCCGTCGCGGAAGATGCCGATGCCCTCGACCGCCCAGTAGGTCCCGAACGAGGCGAGCAGCAGGCCGACGCCGTACTTGAGCAGGTTCTCGTTGATCATCGACAGCGGACGGCGCAGCGCGATCGCGATGCCGAGCACGATGACCACGGCCGCGGCCGCGCCCAGGCTGGCGCCGGGGATGTTGCCCGCGTTCAGGCCGAAGGTGAGCACGATGAACACGACCTCCATGCCCTCCAGGAAGACGCCCTTGAACGAGACCATGAAGGCGAACAGGTCCAGGCCGCCCTTGCTCTCACCGGCCGCCTTCGCCGCCTCGACCTCCTCGCGGT
Source organism: Kribbella sp. NPDC049227 (assembly GCF_043197265.1). Taxonomy (NCBI): domain Bacteria; kingdom Bacillati; phylum Actinomycetota; class Actinomycetes; order Propionibacteriales; family Kribbellaceae; genus Kribbella; species Kribbella sp. NPDC049227. The sequence goes on from NZ_JBICST010000001.1 coordinate 453,317, forward strand.
AGATCGCGTCCTCGTCGTGGACCGCCTTGCGCCCGGACGATCTGAGGATCGCCTTGCGCAACCACTGCAGGCCGAAGATCAGCAGCAGACCGCCGATCGCCAGCTGCAGCGCCGATTCCGGCAGCCAGTTCGCCAGCGCGTAGCCGGCCGCCACGGTGACCACCGCGAGCGCACCGAGCGCCGCGAACGTACCGACCAGCGCCGACTTCCAGCTCCGCGTGTAGCCCATCGCCATGACGATCGTGGTGGCTTCCACCATCTCCACGAAACACGCGACGAACGTCGCGACGATCAACCCCCACGTTGCCGCGTCCATCTCTCACCATCCTTCTGTCAGTTGCAACATCTGTTGCACGAAACGATAGTTACACAGATCCGGGGGTGTCAACGGAACGTCTCGTACGCCGGGCCGCACCCGGCCGCGGGCATGCCGAAGCACCCGAGGTGATCAGGGAGTCACCTCGGGTGCGTCGGCGGGGAGGGTCAGGCCAGCGCGGCCACCAGCGTGGACGCGGAGATGTTGCCGCCGCAGGACACCACGGCGACGCGCTTGCCCTCGAGTTCGGTCCGCCGGGCGCGCGTGGCGGCGAAGGCCATCGCGGCGGAGCCTTCGATCAACTGGTGCTCGGTGTCGATCACCATCCGCAGCGCGGCGCTGATCGCGTCCTCACTGACCAGCACCCAGTCGTCGACCAGGTCGCGGCACAGCTCGAACGTGATGCTGCCTGGTTCGACACTGCCCGCCGTACCGTCCGAGAGCGTCGACTGGGCGTCGACCTGGATGATCTCGCCGGCCCGGACCGACGCCGCCATCGCGTCGTCGCGGACCGGCGAGGCGCCGTACACACGGATGCCGGGCAGGTGCTTCTTGAGCACCGACGCGACGCCGCTGATCAGTCCGCCGCCACCGACCGCGACCACCACCGCGTCGAGCCGTGCACCGCCGAGCTGCTCGAGGATCTCCACGGCGACCGTGCCCTGCCCGGCGATGATGTCCGGGTCGTTGTACGGCGGCACGTAGGTCAGGCCGTGTTCGTCCGCGTAGGCCCGGGCCTTCGGTTCGAGCACACCGGAATCGTTGCCCTCGGCCCGTAGTTCCAGGCCGAGCCGGCGCAGCGCGGCGACCTTGCTCGGCGACGCGTTCTCCGGCAGGTAGACGATGCCGTGCCCGCCGAGGGTCGCGAGCGCGTTGCCGACACCGAGTCCGTGGTTCCCGGTCGAGGCGGTCACCACGCCGGCCTGGCGCTGCTCGTCGGTCAGCGTCAGGATCTTCGCCATCGAACCGCGAGCCTTGAACGAGCCGGTGCGCTGGAGGTGCTCGGACTTCACCAGCACCTCGGCGCCGAGCTCGTCACTGAACGCGCCGAAGCGGACGAACGGCGTGAGCGGCAGGTGCTCACGCAGCTTCGGGGCGACCCGTTCCGACCGCTCGGCCGCTTCCGCGGGGCTCAACGTCATGCAGTACTCCTATCCGGTTGCGACTGAGAGCTGGGCCCGGAGGCCGGCTCGCAGCGGGATACACATCGGCTTGCCACTGACCGGGTGCGGGACCACCTTCGACTCCACCCCGAACACGTCCCTGATGGTGTCGCAGGTGAACACGTCCTCCGGCGTGCCCTGGGTGACGAGGCTGCCGGACTTCATCACGAACACGTGGTCGGCGTACTCGGCCGCCATGTTGAAGTCGTGCAGCACCATCGCCACCGTCTTACCCTGCTCCTGGTTGAGCTGGTGCAACAGGTCCAGCACCTCGAGCTGGTAGGCGACATCCAGGTACGTCGTGGGCTCGTCGAGCAGGATCAGGTCCGTGCCCTGCGCGAGGCAGAGCGCGATCCAGACGCGCTGGCGCTGACCACCGGACAACTGGTCCACGTGCTGGTGCCGCAGTTCCGCCGTACTGGTCACCTCCATCGCCCACTCGACGGTCTCCTTGTCGGCCTGGCTGGGCACCTTGAGCGACGTACGGTGCGGGTGGCGGCCGAACCAGACCAGGTCCTCGACCGAGATCGACTCGGGCGTGACCAGGACCTGCGGCAGGATCGCGAGCAGCCGGGCCACCTCCTTCGTCGGTGTGTCCTGGATCGACTTCCCGTCCAGGATCACACTCCCCTTGGCCGGTGGCAGCAACCGGGCCAGGGCCCGCAGCGCGGTGCTCTTGCCGGAGCCGTTGGGACCGATCAGCACGCTGACCTTCCCGTCCGGGATGGTCAGGGTCAGGTCCTGGGCGATGACCTTCTGGTCATAGGCGAGCTGGACGCCTTGTGCCTGCAGACGCATGGCGGTTCCTACTTTCCGGTCTTCACGAGCAGGTAGAGGAAGTACGGGCCCCCGACGACCGCTGTCACCAGGCCGGCCGGGATCTCGAGGGGCGGTGCGAGGCCGCGGCCGATCATGTCCGCGAACAGCATCAGCAGTACGCCGAACAGCGCGGCGGCCGGGATCGACGCCAGGTGCCGGCCACCGAAGACGCGGCGGGCCATGTGCGGGGCGATCAGTCCGACGAAGCCGATCGTGCCGGACACCGCCACCGCGGCCGACGCCAGCGCGACCGCGAACAGCAGCAGGATCCGGCGCGTCTTCTCGACCGGTTCGCCGAGCCCGGCGGCCAGGTCGTCGCCGAGGCCGAGGACATCGAGCTTGCGGGCCCAGATCACGATCAGCGGCACCAGTACCAGCACCCACGGGAGGATCTGCAGCACCGAGCTCATCGACCGTCCGAACAAGCTGCCGGTCAGCCAGATCAACGCCGCACTCACATCCAGCGGATTCCGCACCAGCAGGAACCGGATACCGGCTTCGAAGGCGGCGCTGACCGCGATACCGACCAGCGCGATCCGCACCGGCGTCGCCCCGCGGCGATAGGCCAGCAGATACACCAGCGCCGCCGCGACCAGGCCGCCCACGAACGCGGCCGGGACGACCGCGAAGACCGGAACGCCGGGAATCGCCAGCAGCAACAGCATGCCCGCGAATCCGGCACCCTTGGTGACGCCGACGACATCGGGTGCGGCGAGCGGGTTGCGGATGACGCCTTGCATGACGCCGCCCGACACGGCCAGCGCGATGCCGACCAGCCACGCCAGGAGAACTCGCGGAAGCTGGAACTGCACCACGATCTGCGCCGCCTGGTCACTGGTGTTGCCGATGACCGCGTTGAAGACGTCACCCATCGAGACGTCGGTGGCACCGACGCTGAGACTGTAGAAACTCAGCACGATCGCCAGGACACCGAGCGACCCCATGAGGACGGCCGGATGCCGCTTGGCCAGTGAGGTCCGGCGTACATGCTGCGCCAGAATCGCTGTACTGGTCATGATGTCACCTTCTGCCGACGGGCCAGGTACACGAAGATCGGTGCGCCGATCAGGGCGGTCACCACACCGGCCGGGACTTCGAACGGCGGCTTGACGTAGCGGGACAGGATGTCGGCGTACAGCACCAGCACGCCGCCGCCGACCGCACACAGCGGCAGCAGAACGGTGTAGCTGGAACCCACGATCCGGCGCATGATGTGCGGCACGATCAGGCCGATGAAGGCCACCGGGCCGGCCACGGACACTGCCGCGCCACACAACACGATCACCAGCGCCGACCCGATCATCCGGGTCCGCTCGACGTTCTGGCCGAGACCACGCGCCATGTCATCGCCCAGCGCCAGCAGATTCAGCGGCCGTGCCATGGCGAACGCACCGATCAGGCCCAGCACCAACCACGGCAGCAGGTTGCGAACGTCCTGCCAGGTACCGAAGTTGACCCCGCCGACCAGCCAGAACAACACGCTGTCGGTCGAGTTCTCGTCGAAGATGATCAGCACCTGCGTCAGCGAGATCAGCAGGCTGCTGGCCGTGACACCGGCCAGCGCGAGCCGGACCGGACTGACCCGGCCACTGCCCGAACCGGCCAGCAGCATCACTGACACACCGGCCACGGCCGCACCACCGAACGCCAGCAGGATCGTCGGCGCACCGCTCAGCGACGGCACCACAGTGATCGCCAGGACGACGACGAACACCGCGCCGGCGTTGACGCCCATGATCTCCGGCGCCGCGAGCGGGTTCGCCGCGACGGCCTGCATCAACGCGCCCGCCACCGCCAGGGCGGCGCCGACGCAGAGCGCCAGCACCACCCGCGGCAGCCGGATCGACTGAAGGATCAGCTCATCGGGCTGGTCGGCCTTGATGAGCGCCCCCGGCAGCCGGGCCAGCGAGATGTGCTGACTGCCGATCGACAGTCCCCACGCGACGCCGACCGCGACCACCACCAGCAGCACCAGGGTCACCCAGGTGACCCGCTGCTTGTTGGTGACGATCTTCGGACGCTTGTGCGCGGCGTCCTCGGAAGGTTTGGGCGCAGTGCCCACGGACAAGGACATGTCACTTCCCGTAGAGGAGTTTGACGGCTTCCTGAGCGACCACTTCGGAGGCGATCAGACCGCGCGACCGGGACCACTCGTTCGGGTCGACGTCGAAGGTCGTGTTGTTCTTCACCGCCGGGATCTCCTTCCACAGCGGGCTCTTGGTCCACTGGTCCCGCAGCGTCGGTCCCTCGTTGGGCGCGATGAACATCACGTCCGGCTTGTTGGCGACCAGCGTCTCGAGGGTCAGCGAGACCGAGGCGTCGCCGGACTCGTCCGGCAGCGACGACTGGATCCCGATCGCCGACAGGACGCCTGGCGTGTAGCCCTTCGGCGGGAACCCGGTGAAGCCCTTCTCGGAGGCGCGCACGAACAGCGCCTTGCGGTTCTCGCCCTCGGGCGCCTTGGCCTTCAGGTCGGTCATCAACTTGGCGTGCTCGGCGAGCCGGGTCTTCATCTCGTCACACTTGTTCACCGCGATGGCGGTCGACATCTCGCTGTCCAGCACCTGCTGGTAGTTGCCGTTCAGGCTGGCGTAGGCGATGGTCGGCGCGATCTTGGACAGCTGGGCGTAGATCGCCTTGTGCCGGCCGCTGTCGGCCACGATCAGATCCGGCTTCAGCGCGGTGATCACCTGGATGTTCGGCGTCGCGCGCAGACCGACCGACTTGTACTCGCCGACCTTGTCGCGCAGGGCGGGGATGATCCGCTTCGGCTGGTCGTCGTCGGCGACACCGACCGGCGACATGCCGACCGCGACCAGGGCGTCGACGAAGGAGTACTCCAGCGCCACCACCCGGACCGGGTTGCCCGTGATCGTGGTGGTGCCGAGGTCGTGCTTGACGATACGGGTTGCTTTCCCGCACTGCTCCAGGTTGACGGTCGGGCTGACGCCTTCGGCAGCCGCGGCGCGGTCGGCGTTCGGCGCCGCACCGGTGGAGGGGGAGGCCGCGGCGCCGCAGCCGGACAGGGCGACCGCGGCAGCAGCGGCGGTCAGAGTGACGGCGGCGAGTACGCGCCGCAACCTCGAGGATCGGTGGACCATGGCATTCGCTCCTGATGTCGACAATGCCTTGCAGGGGTGGGTTTCATCCGGCCACGGCGAGGGACAGCGCCGGGTCGTCGACGTCCGGCCGGTCGGAGAGACCGGGTCCGTCGTAGAGGTTCCAGGGAGCCTGCTGGTAGCTGTTGCTGCAGGGCAGGCCGGGGGTCAGCCGGTAGGTGCCAGTGGTCAGATCGACCAGGCTGGACACGATCGTGGCGTAACGGTCGAGCTCGTGCCGGCGCGGATCGACGTGCTGGCAGACGGCGTTGGGGTGACTGAAGTGGTCGCTCATCGTCGTTTGCACGATGGTCTCGACAGCCTTCTCGGTGGTGCCGTCGCGGCGGACCTGACGCAGGCCCTCCTCGACGCGCGGCACCCGGTAGAGCGAATCCACCGAGAACGGTTTGTAGGTCTCGTTGATCTGGGGTGGGACGAAGGACTGGAAGTGGTTGCCGTGCACCAGCAACCCGTCGGTCGGATACATCCAGCCGTGCCGGCCGGGTGTCGTCTCCACGTCGATGGCGAAGCCCTCGCGGTGGGTGAGGAGCAGGTTGCTGGACAGGCTCTGCCGGGCGTTGAAGACCACCTGCAGTGCGTCGTACATGTCCCAGCTCTCCAGCACCATCCGGCGGACGAAGGTGCCGGGGACGCTGAGGCCTGAGCCGAACCCGGCGCCGAGGCCGTTGGCGTTCAGCGCGAGGCCGGCCGAGTTCGCGCCGTGCCGGGCCAGTTGGCCGGCCTCGACGTGACCGATCACGGTCGGCTTGCCCGGCTGCGAGACCCGCAGGAGTACGACGGTGTCCGCCACCCCGGCCCACAGGTCCCAGTTCTGTCCGGCCCAGACATGTCCGAGCGGGTTGGCCTGCTGGAGGATCGCGAACGACGTACAGCCGTCATCTCGCTGTTGCGTCGCGGCGTCGTCCTCGAACGGGTTGCCCCGGGTCAGTTCGCCACGGCTGTTCAGCGCGAGGATCTCCGCGAAGGTGCGTCCGGAGCCCTCGGCGATGCCACGGACCTCGTCCAGCAGGTCGGGCGCGATCGGCTCGATCACCGGGACCCAGCGCTGCGCCCGCTCCAGGACCTCGGCCCAGGGCAGCCCGGTGGCGCGGGGAACGGACTCGGCGTAGAACGCCAGCGAGCGCTCGATCAGCGCGCGTGCGCCCTCGCCGTACTGCCGGCCGCGGTCGCGGGCGTCGGCGCCGGAGATGTCGATCGTCGGAAGCTGTGACACGGAAGTCGCTCCAGGGAGTGGACGGAACCGAACGTGAAACCATTGGTTCGTTGTGTTCACTACGAATATTCGTCTGACGGTAGTGATTGCTACAATCGCTGTCAACGGGTCGCGACATCGTTTACCTGGCGGTGACAAACCGATCCGGGTGACATGATCTGCGTACTGACAGGCACAACTGGGAGCCGGAGGACCACCGTGGCCAAGACCAAGGCACCCACCCTGCCGGAGCGGGTGGCGAGCCGAATCGACGCACTGACCGCGACCGAGCGCAGGATCGCCGAGTACCTGTCGGCGCATCCGCAGGAGGCCGCGTTCTCCTCGGCCGAGGAGCTCGGGCGAGCGACCGGCACCAGCGACGCCAGCGTCGTCCGGACCGCCAAGGCGCTGGGCTTCGACGGCCTGCCGGGCCTGAAGCGATCGCTACAGGGCGAACTGCAGGCCCTGCTGACGCCCGCGAACCGGCTCAGCAACAGCCTCGAGTCGTTCGACGACGGCGCGGAAGGGATCCTCACCGCGACCCTGCGCGACCACGTCGAGCGGCTCCAGCAAGCCGAACGTTCGATCGACCCACAGGCGTTCGAGCACGCCGTCGAGCTGATCGACCAGGCTCGCGAGACCGTGATCTGCGGCTTCGCCGGCCTGGACGGGATCTCGGCGTACACCGCGACCCACCTGACCCGCATCGGCCGCCGCGCGCGGACCGCGACCGACACCGGCTACCGGCTGGCCGACCGGCTGCTGATGCTCGGCCCGGAGGACGTGGTGATCGTGATCGCCCACAACCGGATCATCGTGGAGACCCGCGTCATCCTCGACCTGTGCGCCGAGGTCGGTGCCCGCGCGGTGCTGATCACCGACACTCTCGGTGAGGCGTTGCGCGACCAGGTCGACGCGGTGCTGTCGGCGCCGACGAGCCGTCCGGGGACGTTCACCAGCCAGGCCACCGTGCTGATCCTGCTCGAGGCACTGGTGATCGCCGTGGCGGCACGCGACCAGAACCGTTCACTGGAGACGACCGACCGGATGAACCAGTTGCGGGAGGAACTGATGGGCTTCTCCCGCGCCGACGAGGTGGCCCTGAACCTGCCGTCGCAACGGCGCGCCCGCAAACGCACCAACCGGACCGAGAGCGCCTGAGCGGCCTCTCGTCAGACCGTGCCCTCGGTGCGTTCGTAGACGTCCGCTTCGAACTCCTCCAGCAGACGCTCACAGTCGGCCACCTTGGCCCGGGCCAGGTCCTTGCCGTCGGCATCCATCCAGTCCCGGCCCTCCACCTTGGTCAGCCAGCGGCGGAGCTTCTCCAGGTCCTGGCGGATCTCCTCGGCCTCCTCGAAGGTGTAGTTCTCCCGGAACCGCTCGAACTCGATCTCCTTGACGAACTTGGTCTCGCACTCCTCGACGATCTCGGCGTACTCCTTCGCGGACTGGCCGCGGAAGCCGTCCACGAACTGCTCGCGGGCGTCGTCGTCGACATCGGTCAGGGTGAGGAAGACGCTCGAGCCACCCAGCTCGGTCACCTTCTCCCGCACCTTCTCCATGCCGGTACGCAGCTCGTCGCGGTCCGGCAGCACGCACACCGCCTGCTGCACGTAGAACCCGCCGAGCCGCTTCAGCTCCCGCCACACCGCCACCCGGGCCCGCGAGGACTCGCTCGGCACCTTGTAGATGAGCAGCAGCCAGCTCTCCGCTGCGGGACTCTTGGGCTTGGTACGACGGGTTGCCATGCCGGACAGGTTATCCGCTGACACGACTCCGGATCCCCTCGACGAGAAACGGCATCACCTCCCGCCAGTCCGCGACCAGACCGACGTCGCAGTGCGCGAAGACCTCCGCCGCCGGATCGGTGTTGATGGCCACTACGGTCCCGGCCCGGCTCGCGCCGGCCAGGTGGTTCAGGTTCCCGGACAGCCCGACCGCGACGTACATCCGCGGTGCGACGCTGCGTCCGGTGATGCCGATCTGCCGGCCGTGCGCCATCCAGCCTTGGTCGGTGACCTTCCGGGTGGCGGCGAGCTCGGCGCCCAGGAGGACGCGCATGGGCTCCAGTTCGGCGTATGTGTCGGGTGAGACGCCTCGGCCTACGCTGATGACGACCTCGGCCCGGTCCAGTGCGTCACCTTCGTTGCCGGTACGGCGTTCTGCTCGGTGCAGTGCCGGGTCCGCGGCCACCGGCAGCGTGTGTTCCTTGAGTGTGCGGTCTGCTCGTGGCGTGCGCAGCGGCAGCAGACCGGTCCGGAGGGTGGCGATCTGTGGTGAGCCGTGGCTGATGATCTCGGCGAGGGTGCCGCCGCCTGACGGTTTCAGTCCGGCGAGGCGGGGCGTCGTACCGCCGGTGACGCTCAGGCTGACGAGGTCCGACATCAGCCCGGCCCCGGAGGCGACGGCGAGCCGCGCGAGCACTTCGCGATCCCACGGGAGCGCGGCGCCGAGTACGGCCCATGGCTGCCGGGCCACGATCTCTTTCGCGAGGGCTGCGGCGACAGGACGGGGCTCGTCACCGGTGAGCATGACCACCGAGTCAGCTCCCCACCGTGCGAGATCGTCGGTGCTGTCGGCTGTTCTTACTGCGGTCACGGATCCGCCGACCTCGGCTGCAAGCGTCGCCGCCGCACCCAGCAGGGCGCGAGTACCTGCTTCTGGTCCCGGGCCGACCAACACCATCACGTCGGCTCCCAGCCCTCCGGGTACCGCCTGGTGGGGTGGGTCCGGGATGGGGTCGGATGCAGCTGGGGCCTTGGGGGTGAAGGAGCCTCGGGAGAGGAGTTCGGTGATGGCTCGGGTGGCTTGGATTCGGGGGTTGCCTCGGAAGATGACGGGGTCACGGGTGAGAGGCGCGGGGTGGACCTGGGCGACCTTGGTGGGGCTGCCGGGGAGACCCCAGTCGGCTGGGGCGAGGTCGGCGGTGGTGACTTGGCGGATCGCGTTCGCGGGCGGCCAGGTCTCGGGCGGCGCCTTGCACGGGTCGCAGGAGCGTTCGGCTACTGCCACGACGGCGGGGAGGTCTACGACAACCGATTCCGTGCCTGTGTCGTATTGGACCGTGGTCCGAAGCTGCCTTCCGCTGGAGTCAGGCTCTAGAGTCAGGACCGGACCAGTGAACGGCAGCCCAAGGATCTCGGCGAGCATCGCACCAACCGCGCCGGTGCTGCCGTCGACCGAGCTGGCGCCGACCAGGATCAGGTCCGGCGGTTCATCGAGCAGCGCAACAGTCGACGCGAGCGCCCGAGCCGTGACAAGACAGTCCGATCCGGCCAACGCCGGATCCGTCAGGTGCAGTGCGTCGTCGATTCCCCACGCCAGCGCCTCACGCAGTACGTCGGCCGCCACAGGCGGACCCATGGTGACGGCGGTACTGCGGCCGCCGCACTCCCGGGCCAGCCGGACCGCCTGCGCGACCGCCCGGCGGCACCACGGGTTCATCTCGGTGATCGCGCCGGCCCGTTCGAGCCGGCCGTCGGCGTCAAGGCGCCCACTGTGATCACCTTTCGGCACCTGTTTCACCAGGGCCGTGACGAGCAGGTTCATGACAACCCGGTCCCCACTGCCATCCCGATCGCGAACGTCACCGCGGCCGACAGGCCACCCAGGAGCAGTTGCCGGCCACCGCCGTACCAGAACGGGCGGGCCGTGATCTTGCCGACGATCCCGCCGGTGACGACCAGACCGAGCGCGCTCAGCAGCAGCGCGGGCAGCACGGACGCGGCCCCGAAGATGAACGGGATCAGCGGAACCAGCGCACCGAGGGCGAAGGCGGCGAACGAGGACCCGGCCGCCAGCCACGGCGACGGCAGGTCGTTGGGGTCGACGCCGAGCTCTTCGCGCACATGGACGTCGAGTGCCACGTCGGCATTGACGGTCAGTTCGCGCGCCACCTGGGCGGCGAGCTCCGGGCGCAGGCCCTTCGCCTCGTACATCATCGCGAGCTCGCGCTCTTCTTCCTCCGGGTGGATCTGCAGCTCGCGCCGCTCCACCTCGATCTCGGCCTTCATCAGCTCGGTCTGCGACGAGACCGAGGTGAACTCGCCGGAGGCCATCGAACAGGCTCCGGCGACCAGGCCGGCCAGCCCGGTCATGATCACGACCTTGCCGGTCGCCCCGCCGCCGACCACACCGGCGACCAGGGCGAAGTTCGACACCAGCCCGTCCATCACGCCGAACGTCGCCGGCCGCAGCCAGCCACCGGTCACGTCACGGTGCGAGTGGTGGATCTCCGACGGTGTCTCCGCAACTTCCGCGGTCATCTCCATACATCCTTCCGAGTGAGGTGAGCGCAACCTTAGTTAATCTGCATCACCTGTTACATAAGTCTATTCGTTACTTTCCTGAAGCGGCAACGGCTCCGCGGTCGGCTGCTGAGAGATGCGCCACCGTCACGCCGGTCGCGGTCATCGTCCGGGTCACCGCGCGGCCGCCGTACACCCAGTAGATGGTCAGTTCGCCGTCGCCGCGGTTGATGAACTGGTGCGGTACGCCGGCCGGCACCCAGGTCGCGTCGCCGGCCTCCAGGTCGATCCGCTCGTCGCCGATCACCGCGGTCGCCTGCCCCGCGAACACCAGCACCGACTCCTCGACGTTGTGCGAGTGCAGCGGGATCCGAGTGCCGACCGCGAAGACCGTCGTACCGGTGGTGATCTTGTTCGACTCGCTGTTCCAGGCGCCGACGTACGGAACGGTCCGGACGCCGCTGCCGCGGTCGAAGACCTCGACGTCGTCCGGCTTGATCACCAGCCGCGGCGCCGGATCGGCCGACCAGACGGTCTTGAGGTTCATGAACTCGCGCATCCCGTGCGCTCCGAGCTCGCGGCCGTAGCCGGACCGTTTGATCCCGCCGAACGGCAGCCGCGGGTCCGACGCGACCATCGCGTTCACGAACACCGCGCCGGCGTCCAGGCGACGGACCAGCTCGGACGCTCGCTCCTGCGCGGTCCACAACGACGCGCCCAGCCCGAACTCGGTCTGGTTGGCCAGCCGGATCGCTTCGTCGGCGTCGCGCACCCGCGTGATCGCCGCGACCGGCCCGAACGTCTCCTCGCCGAACGCCGCCATCCCCGGCAGTACGTGGTCGAGCACCGTCGGCTGGTAGTAGAAGCCAACCCGATCGGCCACTTCTCCGCCACGCACGAGCGTCGCTCCGGCCTCGACGGTACGGCGTACCTGATCGTGCAAGGTATCGCGGAGACCGGCCCGGGCCAGCGGACCGATCGTGGTGCCGTCGTCGACCGGATCACCGACGACCAGCCTGCCGACGGCAGCGGAGAAGCGGGCGACGAACTCGTCGGCGACAGACTCCTCGACGATGAACCGCTTGGCGTTGACGCAGCTCTGCCCGGTGTTGAGGAAGCGTGCGGTGACCGCGGTGGTCGCGGCGACCTCCAGGTCGGCGTCGGCCAGGACGATGAACGGGTCCGAGCCGCCGAGTTCGAGCACCTGCTTCTTCAGCGCCCGGCCCGCCTGCTCGGCGATGATGCTGCCGACCTCGGTCGAACCGGTGAACGTCACCGCCGCGATCCGGTCGTCCGCGATCAGACCGGCCACCTGGTCGGTCTCGACCAGGAGCACTCCGACCAGACCATCAGGCACTCTGGCGTCCCGCAGTACCGACTCGATCGCCAGCGCGCAGCGCGGGACCGAGTTGGCGTGCTTGAGGATCGCGCCGTTGCCCGCGGCCAGCGCCGGAGCGATGAACCGGAAGAACTGCCAGAACGGGTAGTTCCACGGCATCACCGCGAGTACGACGCCGAGCGGATCGACCTCGACCCGGCCTTCCGCGGTGATCGTCTCCGCGGCCAGGAACCCGGGAGCGTTCGTCGCGTAGTACTCGCAGTTGATCGCACACTTCTCGATCTCGGCGGCCGCCTCGGCCAACGGCTTGCCCATCTCGCTGGTGATCAGCGCGGCCAGCTCGGCCTTGCGGTCGCGGAGTGTGCCGGCCAGGGACTCCAGCAGCTCGGTACGCCGCTGCACCTCGGACCACCGCCAGTTGCCCTGGGCAACCACCGCGGCGGTGAGCATGCGGTCGACACGGTCCGCGTCGTACGGGTCGAAGGTGGCGAGTTGCTCGCCGCTGGCAGGGTTGATCGAGACGATCACTGGGCTTGTCCTTCGCTCAGGCGGTGCAGCACGTACGGCAGCACACCGCCGTGGAGGTAGTAGTCGTGTTCGCGAGGCGTGTCGAGACGGATCCGCAGCCGGTAGCTCTTGCCCGCACAGGACGCGGTGGCGAAGCCGTCCTCGCCGAGGCGGAGGTCGATCGGGTCTTCGCCGGTCAGGTCGTCGCCCTCGCCCGGCAGGAACTCCAGGGGCAGGATGCCGAGGCCGACCAGGTTCGACCGATGGATGCGTTCGAACGACTGCGCCAGCACCGCCCGTACCCCGAGCAGAGCCGGGCCCTTCGCCGCCCAGTCCCGGGACGATCCGGTGCCGTACTCCTTGCCGGCGACAACGACGACCGGTACGCCGGCCGCACGGTAGGCCTCGGCCGCGGCGTAGATCGAGGTCAGCTCGCCGTCCGGTCCACGAGTGACCGCACCTTCGGCGCCCTGTGCGAGCTGGTTGCGCAGCCGGACGTTGCCGAAGGCACCACGCATCATCACCAGATGGTTGCCGCGCCGCGAGGCATACGTGTTCAGCTGATGGCGCGGCACACCACCGTTGATCAGATATCGACCAGCGACGCTGTCCGGAGGGATCGCGCCGGCGGGCGAGATGTGATCCGTGGTGACCGAGTCCCCCAACCGCACGAGTGCGCGGGCACCGATCAGGTCACCAGGGCTCGCCTCCCTACCGAAGTACGGCGGCTGCCGCAGGTACGTCGAATCGCCCCACGCGAAGGTTTCCCCAGCCGGCGCGTCCAGTCCTTGCCACCGCTCGTCGCCCGCGAACAAGTCGTCGTACGCGTGGTCGAAGAGGTCCGGAGTCACGGCGGCGCCGATCACGTCGTCGATGCCGGCCGGCCAGATGTCCTTCAGGAAGACGGACTGTCCCGACGGGTCGGTTCCGAGTGGTTCGGTGAGCAGGTCGATGTCCATCCGGCCCGCGAGGGCGTAGGCGATCACGAGTGGCGGCGAAGCGAGGTAGTTCAACCGGACGTCGGACTGGATCCGGCCCTCGAAGTTGCGGTTCCCGGACAGCACGGCCGCGACGGTGAGATCCTGCGCGCGAACCGCCGCGCCGACCTCGTCGATCAGCGCACCCGAGGCCCCGATGCAGGTCATGCAGCCGAACCCGGCCAGGTGGAACCCCAGCTTCTCCAGGTACGGCGTGAGGCCGGCGGCGCCGAGGTAATCCATCACGACCCGCGAACCAGGCGACAGGGTCGTCTTCACCCACGGCTTGCTGGTGAGACCCCGCTCCACCGCGTTCCTGGCCAGCAGCCCGGCAGCGACCATCACCGAAGGGTTGGAGGTGTTCGTGCAGGAGGTGATCGCCGCGACGACGACCGCGCCGTGCCCCGGGACGTCCGTCGTACGAGGACCGGCGGGGAGTTCCAGGGCCGCTGCCTCCTTGGCGTCGGCCAGGGCGACGCGCTGCTGCGGACGGCGCGGACCAGCGATCGACGGGACCACGGATCCGAGGTCGATGTCGACGTACTCGTCGTACCGAAGCTCCGCAGATGGGTCGTGCCAGAGACCCTGTTCCTTCGCGTAGGACTCGACCAGCGCGACCTTCTCCGGCGGGCGGCCGGTGAAGCGCAGGTACTGCAGCGTGCGGTCGTCGATCGGGAAGTACGCCGCGGTCGAACCGAACTCTGGGCTCATGTTCGCGATCGTCGCCCGGTCCGGCACCGGCAGCCCGGCCAGCGCGGGACCGCCGAACTCGACCAGCTTGCCGACCACACCGTGCGCGCGCAGCGTCTCGGTGATCGTGAGCACCAGGTCGGTCGCAGTCGTCCCGACCGGCAGCGCACCGGACAACCGGACGCCGACAACCGGCGGCAGCACCATCGACACCGACTGACCGAGCATCGCAGCCTCGGCCTCGATGCCACCGATCCCCCAGCCCAGTACGCCGAGCCCGTTGATCATCGTGGTGTGCGAATCCGTGCCCAGGCAGAGGTCCGGGAACACCCAGCCGTCGCGCTCCTCGACCACGCGGGCCAGGTGCTCGAGGTTGATCTGGTGCATGATCCCGGCACCTGGCGGAACCACCTTCAGCTGCTGGAACGTGCGCTGGCCCCAGCGCAGGAAGCGGTACCGCTCGGCGTTGCGCTCGTACTCCAGCTCGACATTCAGCTGGAGGGCGTCCGGCCGTCCGAACACGTCCGCGATCACCGAATGGTCGACCACGAGCTCGGCCGGGATCAACGGATCGACCAGCGCCGGATCGTTGCCACGGGCCACCATCGCGTCGCGCATCGCGGCCAGATCGGCCAGCACCGGTACGCCGTTCGTGTCATGCAGGAACACCCTGGACGGGAACACCTCGAGTTCACCGACCGCACCCGGCTCCCAGGTCCGCAGTACGTCGCTCGCGGTGCCGTGCCGCAGTGCGTTCTCCAGCAGGATGCGCAGAGTCCGCGGCAGGTGATCCGGAGCGACGCCCCGCAGGGACTGGGTCCGGGCGGTCATGCCGACTCGTTGATCGCAGCAACGACAGCGTCGGTGAACTCCGCCGTACCGGCGGTGCCGCCGAGATCCGCCGTACGGACGCCGCTCGCGACTGCCGTCCGGAGCCCGCGGTCGACCAGCGTCGCCGCCTGCTTGGCGTGCTCGCTGCCGAGCCAGTCCAGGAGCATCGCGCCGGAGGCGATCATCGCAGTCGGGTTGGCGAGGCCGCGGCCGGCGATGTCAGGCGCCGAGCCGTGCGCGGCCTGGGCCATCGCGCGGTCGTGTGAGGCGTTGATCGACGGGGCGATGCCGAGCGAGCCGGCCAGTTCACCGGTCAGGTCGGACAGGATGTCGCCGAACATGTTCTCGGTCACGAGCACGTCGAAGTCGGCGCCGTGCCGGACCAGGTGCACGGTCATCGCGTCGATGTGGAAGTCGTCGACCTCGACCTCGGGATACCCGGCCGCGAGCTCGCGGCAGATCTCCAGGAAGAAGCCCGTGCTGGTGCGCAGCACGTTGGCCTTGTGCACGATCGTCAGGTGCCGGCGCCGACGGCTCGCCAGCTCGAGGGCCTGCCGTGCGATCCGCTCGATCGCCGGCCGGGTGAAGATGCCCATCGCGATCGCCACGTCCGCGGTCGGCATGAACTCGCCGGTGCCGCGATAGGTACTGCGGTCCGCGTAGAAGCCCTCGGTGTTCTCCCGGACCACGACCAGGTCGAGGCCGGGCACCAGCGCGGGCGTCCCTTCGAAGGCCTTGGCCGGGCGGATGTTCGCGAACAGGTCGAAGTGCTTGCGCAGGAACCCGCTCGGGTTCAGCTTGGCCCGGTGCTCGGCGGGGTACGCCGCGCTGTCGTGCGGGCCGAGCAGCCAGCCGTCGAGCTTGTCGAGCGTCTCGACCGTGACATCGGGCAGCGCGCTGCCATGCGTCTCGATCGCCGCGGCACCGACCGGGAGCGGAACCCATTCGACGGGTTCGGCACCGGTGGCGGCCAGCGCCGCGTCGAGCACCTGGACGGCGGCGGGAACGATCTCGGGTCCGATGCCGTCGCCGGGCAGCACGCCCAGCCGGTAGTGATCAGCCATGGGAAGGAGTGTGAGTCGTTATAACCTTCTACGTCAAGATCCCGTCAGGGATCGTCTCAAGGCTTGATCTCAAGGTATTCTCTGCCTCAGCCTTGTTATAACCACGGAGGTTCGCCTGTGCCCGAGGTCAAGACGGCCACCAAGGCCGAGGTCGCCTACGAGCTCGTCCGCGACCAGCTCCTGCGCGGCGATCTGGTCCCGGGATCGGTCATCCAGCAGGCCGCCCTCGCCCGCGACCTCGGAATCAGTACGACGCCGCTGCGCGAGGCACTGCGCCGGTTGATGACCGAGGGCCTGGTCGAGCTGGACGCGCACCGGGACGCCCGGGTCACCCGGCTGACCGCCGAGGAGGCGCGCGACCTGGTCGAGATCCGGCGGTCGCTCGACCCGTTGGCGGCCGGCCTCGCGGCCGAGCGTCGTACCAGGCAGGATCTGGACCGGATCCGGGAGACGGCCGACAAGCTGTTGCCGCTGCGGGCCGACCCGGCGTCGGCCGAGCTGGCGACCCACCGGCAGTTCCACATCGCGATCTACACGGCCTCGCACAACCAGTTGCTGGTCCAGACCCTGGACGGACTGTGGGACAAAGCGGACCGGTACCGCAGGCTCGCCCTCGAGGACGGCCGGACCGAGGAGGACCTCGACCGCACCCACGCCGAGCATTTAGCGATGGTCGACGCGATCGCGGCCGGAGACTCCACCACGGCCGCCGCGGTCATGCTCGCCCACGTCGACGCCAGCCTCGGTGCGCGCGCGGTCGCCCGCCTCACGTCCGCCGCCGCACAGCCTGTCGCCCGGTCACTCCGGGGCATCCGGGGAGCGCGCACATGACCGAGGCCCTCTGGACCGGCTACCAGCATCGTGAGGTCGACTCCGACGGCTGGACGACGTTCTGGCGCCTGGACCCACGCGGCCACGACTTCCACCTCACCGACTGGACCGGGTATCCGGACCGCGAGGGCCACCGCCTCTGGGACCGCGCCGCGACGCCCGCCGGCGTCCGGGCCGCGTGGAGTACGACGGCCTCCTCGGTGCGACTGGAGATCCGGGCGGCGCTCGGCATCTACGCGAAGCTGGCACCGGTGGACGTCCTGGTCGATGGCGAGCTGCACCGGCGCTGCGAGGTGCGGGAGGGTGAGCAGACTCTGACCGCCGACCTGCCGGGCCGGCCCGCCGAGGTGGAGATCTGGCTGCCGCAGGCCGGGATGATCGGCTTCCGCGGGCTCGCGTTCGACGGCGACGCCGAGCCGGTGGCACCCAGCGGTCCGCGCTGGATCACCTACGGCAGCTCGATCACCCAGTGCAGCGGCGCCTACGGCCCGTCGGAGACTTGGCCGGCCCTGGTCGCCCGTCGGCACGGCTGGGATCTGGTGGCCCTCGGGTTCGCCGGCGAGTGCCACCTCGATCCGATCGCGGCCCGCACGATCCGGGATACTCCGGCGCGACTGATCTCGCTGTGCCTCGGCGTCAACATCTACGGCGGCGGGACCTTCAGCGGCCGGACGCTGCCCGGCCAGGTCGAATCGTTCGTCTCGACCGTCCGCGCAGGTCACCCCAAGACGCCGGTCGTCGTCATCACTCCCCTGCTCGCCCCCAACCTCGAGGGCAAACCCAACGCGGTCGGCCTCACCCTCGACGACATCCGCGACTGCGTCCAGCGCGGCGCCCGCGTCGACCCCGCCGTACGCCTCATCGACGGCCGCGACATCCTCACCACCACCGAGGCTCTCACCCTCTACGCCGACGACCTCCACCCCGGCCCCGACGGCTACCACCTAATCGCCAACCGCCTAACCCCCCTCCTCTCCCACCCCCTCCCCTAACCCCCCATCCACCTGTTGCGCCGAGTCGTGGATTCCGGCGGCGAATCAGCGATGTCCGGGACCAAAATCCACGACTCGACACCGCGCCCTCCCCGGTGCCCTGCCGCGAGCGGCGGCGGGGGGCTGCGCGCCCCCGGTGTGCTGCCGCGAGCGGCGGCCGACGCGGGGCGCGCTGCGCGCGGAACGGGACGGCGCACGCGGTCGCCGGCAGGGGTCGAGTCGTGGAATCCCTTCACGAATCAGCGATATCCAGGACCAAATTCACGACTCGACACCCCGACCTCCCCGGTGTGCCGCCGCGAGCGGCGGCGCGCGCGGGGCGCGCCGCGCGCGGAACGGGACGGCGCACGCCGTCGCCGGCAGGGGCGAGTCGTGGAATCCCTTCGCGAATCAGCGATGTCCGGGACCAAAATCCACGACTCGACACCGCGCCCTCCCCGGTGTGCTGCCGCGAGCGGCGGCGCCCTCCCCGGTGTGCTGCCGCGAGCGGCGGCGCGCGCGGGGCGCGCGGGGCAGGACGGCGCACGCGGTCACCGGCGGGGGGCGAGTCGTGGAATCCCTTCGCGAATCAGCGATGTCCAGGACCAAAATCCACGACTCGACACCGCGACCTCCCCGGTGTGCGGCGGCGCGCGCTGCGCGCTCCCCGGTGTGCTGCCGCGAGCGGCGGCGCGCGCGGCGGGCGCGGGGCGCGCGGAGCGCGGAACGGGACGGCGCATGCGGTGGCCGGCGGGGTTTGAGTCGTGGATTTTGGTGGCGAATTGGTGACTTCGGGGACCGCGATCCACGAATCGGTGGCTGGGCGCTGGGCGTGTGTTGGCTCGGCGGGTCGGCGGTGGTGTGGATGTGGGGGATGGCAGCCCCCGAGGGGGTTCCCTCGGGGGCTGGGGTGGTTAGTCGGTGGGGGCGAGGCTCGTGCCTAGGGCCTGCCAGTCGAGGACGGGGGCTGCGAGGTGGCTGATGGTGGCGAGGAGGCCGAGGCGTGCGGCTCGGATCTCCGGGTCTTCGGCCATCACCAGGATCTCGTCGAAGAACGTGGTGACCGGCTCGACCAGGACCGAGGCCGCGGTGGCGAAGTCGGCCAGGCCGGTCGGCGCCTGGCCCACCTTCTGGACCGCCTCGTGCAGGACGACCTCGGCCGGCTCGGTCAGCTTGGCCGGGTCGTACGACGCCTCGGTGCCCTCCGGGACGATCCGCCGTACCCGCTGCAGGACGGCGACCAGGTCGGCGAAGTCACCGCTGCCGACCAGCTGCTGCAGGCTCGCCAGCGTCTCGTCGGCCACCGCCGGAGCAGTTGCCAACGGCAACACCGCAGCCACCTGGTGATGGTCGTCGCCGCGGTCCAGCAGCTGCTGCTCGTACCGCCGTACGGTGAACTCGGCGACCTCGTCCAGCGACTCCGCCGGTACGTCGATGCCCTGGGCACCGATCTCCGCGGCGGCGGCGCGTAACCCGACGGGGAGCGTGATGTCGCGGAGCGACGGGTGTTCACGCAGGATCGCCACCACACCGGCGGCCGCCCGCCGCAGTGCGAACGGGTCGGAGCTACCCGTCGGCTTCGCGCCGATGCCGAACAGACCGGCCAGCAGGTCGAAGCGATCCGCCAGGGCGAGCAGCGCACCCGGAGTCGTCGCCGGGACCGGATCCCCGGCCGACCGCGGCAACTCCATGTCGTACAGCGCCTGCGCGACCGCCTCGGTCTCGCCGGCCCGGCGCGCGTACTCGCGGGCCATCGTCCCGGCCAGGCTGGTCAGCTCGACCACCATCTGCGATCCGAGGTCGAACTTCGCCAGCTCCGCCGCACGGCGCAGCGTGGTCAGGTCGTCGCCGTCCAGCCCGACGGTCGACGCGAGGCTGAGCGCGATCCGGCCGATCCGGGCGGCCCGGTCGGCCATCGAGCCGAGCCGCTGCTCGAAGGCCAGCTTCTCCAGCTCGCTCTTCATCGACTCCAGCGAGGTGTCCAGGTCGGCCCGCCAGAAGAACGCGGCGTCCTCGTAGCGCGCCCGCAGGACGGCCTCGTTGCCCTCGCGGACCACGTCGTCCTTGACCGAACCGTTGGCTACGGCAACGAAATGCGGGAGCAGCTTGCCGTCGCCGTCGCGGACCGGCAGGTACCGCTGGTGCTTGCGCATCACGGTGGTGAGGATCTCGCCCGGCAGCGACAGGTAGTCCGCCGAGAAGCCACCGAGGATCGCGGTCGGTTCCTCGACCAGGTTGACGATCTGGTCGATCAGCGCGGTCTCGCCCTCGAGGTCGATCGTGCCGCCGGCCTCGGTGGCCAGCCGCTGCGCCGCCTCGACGATCTGCTCACGCCGCTTGGCCGGATCGGCCTCGATGCCGTGGATCCGGAGCAGGTCCAAGTACCCCTCGGCCGCGGCGATCTCCACCTGCGGCGGAGCCGCGTTCCGGTGCACCCGCGTCGTCCGGCCGGAGGCCAGCGTGGACACCGACACCGGCACGACCTGGTCGCCGAGCAGCGCGACCAGCCAGCGCACCGGCCGGGTGAACGACAACTTGGCGTCGTTCCACCGCATGTTCTTGTCCGAGCGCAGACCGCTGACGATCTCGCCCAGTACGCCGCTCAGCACCTCGGCCGCCCCGCGACCCGGGTCCGGCTTGGTCACAGCGACGTACTCGACGCCGTCCACGTCGAGATCGTGCAGCTCGTCGGTGCCGACACCCTGACCGCGGGCGAAACCGGCCGCGGCCTTGGTCACGTTGCCGTCGGCGTCGTACGCGACCGACTTCCGCGGACCGCGGACCACTCGCTCCGCGTCCGGCTCACCGGCCTGCACGCTCGCGACGAACGCCACCACCCGGCGCGGTGTCGCGTACGTCGTGATGTCGCCATGCCCCAGGCGCGTCGCGGCCAGCTTCTCGGTGAGCGCCGTCTTCACCGCCTCGGCGGTCTTGGTCACCTCCGACGGCGGCATCTCCTCGGTACCGATCTCGAACGTCAGCTGCCGGGTCCCGCTGGTCGCCGGGAACTCGGTCGGCTCCGGGGCCGGCGCGGGCAGCTCGGCGATGCCCAGCGGGTGCTCGAGCTCGGTCCGGCGTTCGGCCCACAGCTGGGCCACCTCGCGGGCCAGCGTGCGCATCCGGCCGAACGCCTTGGCGCGCTCCGTGGTACTCACGGCGCCGCGGGAGTCGAGGATGTTGAAGGTGTGCGAGCAGCGCAGTACGTAGATGTGCGCGGGGACCGGGAGCCGGGCGTCGAGCATCCGGCGGGCCTCGTTCGCGTACTCCTCGAACAGCCGCTTCTGGGCGTCGACGTCGGCGTCGTCCAGGTAGTACCGGCTCATCTCGTACTCGGCCTGGCCGAACGCCTCGCCGTACGAGATGCCCGGCGCGTAGGCGATGTCCTTGAAGTGCGAGACGCCCTGCAGCGCCATCATGATCCGCTCGATGCCGTAGGTGATCTCCACCGACACCGGGTCCAGCGTCATTCCGCCGGCCTGCTGGAAGTAGGTGAACTGGGTGATCTCCAGGCCGTCCAGCCAGACCTCCCAGCCGAGGCCCCACGAGCCGGTCGCCGGGTTCGCCCAGTTGTCCTCGACGAACCGGATGTCGTGGGCGTGGATGTCGATGCCGAGCGCGGTCAGGCTGTCCAGGAACAGCTCCTGCGGGTTGCCCGGGTCCGGCTTCAGGACCACCTGGAACTGGGTGTGCGTCTGCAGCCGGTTCGGGTTCTCGCCGTAGCGGCTGTCATCGGGCCGGACACTCGGCTCGACGTACGCGACCCGCCACGGCTCGGGACCGAGCACCCGCAGGATGGTGGCCGGGTTCAGCGTTCCGGCTCCGACCTCGGTGTTGAACGGCTGCACGATCATGCAGCCCCGATCGGTCCAGTACTTCGTCAGCGCCAGCAGCGCGTCCTGCATGGTGAGCACAACAAACCTCGAGCCATCGTTCGGAGGGGTCAGGGGACGAAGTCTATTCGCCCTGACCTGGCGCTACACCCCGGATTGCCAGGTCGAGGAGACTGCCGGGGGCTACCCACTGATCGGCGCGACTGGCAAACGTTTGATTCTGCGGAGCGCTCGAACTGTGGCGCTCCTTAGACTGGTGGGGTGACCTCGCCGAAACATGCGGCGGTTGTCCGCTAGTTGAGCCGTCCGCTCCCCGGGCGCCGTACCGGCCCTCGGGTGAGCCGTGCTGCCCCATTCGAACTCCTGGCAGGGACGACTCATGACCGTGATCACGGTGAACGACACCCTCTCCGCGGATCGGGCACTGCGCCTGATCGACCGCGGTTCCACTCTTGTCTGGGACGGTGATTTCCAGAACGCGAAACAACTGCTGGCCGCGCTCGGCCGCCGGGTCCCGGCGGCCACCGGAGGCAGCTTCCAGGAGCAGCGCCGGCGCCAGGCCCGGCGCGCGCAGGTGCTCAATTCGTTGCTGATAGCAACGTATGACCACACGATCCGCCTCCGCCGGGCACCGGACGTGCGGCAGGCCTGCCTGGAGGCGTACGGGCCGGCCGACGGCGAGCGGCTCGTGCCGTTGCGGGAGTTGCTCGGTGTCATCGGTGCGCACCAGATGCGACTCGAGGGAGTCCAGGTGCCGGCCCTCGGCGCCCGGATCCATCCGCACTACGGGGTCTTCGCCCCGACGCGATCGGAGTACGTCGATCTGGTCGGCGACTGCCCGTTGCCGCACCCGGCGGTCGCCTTCGACATCGGGACCGGGACCGGAGTACTGGCCGCGGTGCTGGCCCGGCGGGGTGTTCCCAGGGTCGTTGCCACCGACAACAGCGTGCGGGCGGTCGAGTGCGCCCGGGACAATCTCCGGCGGCTCGGGATGCAGGATCGCGTCACGGTGGTCGAGACCGATCTGTTCCCACCGGGGCGGGCCGATCTGGTGGTGTGCAACCCGCCATGGATCCCGGCCAGGCCGATCACGCTGCTGGATCACGCGGTCTACGACGAGGACGGGCGGATGCTCCACGGTTTCATCGGACAGGTGCGCGACCACCTGAACCCGGGTGGCGAGGTCTGGCTGGTGTTGTCCGACCTCGCCGAGCATCTGGGTCTCAGGTCGCGCGCCGAACTACTGGATGGGTTCCGGTACGCCGGTCTGCGGGTCGCCGGCCGGTCGGACGCCGTACCGCGGCACGGACGGGCACGGGACAACGAGCTGACCTCTCTGTGGCAGCTGTGTCCATCCGGCGCATCGCCGTTCGTGGGGAGGGCATGAACAACACATTGGTGGTTGAGGATGCCGAGTTGTACTACGAACTGCGTGGGGCCGGGCCGTTGGTGGTGTTGGTCGGGGCGCCGATGGGGGCGGACTCGTTCGCGCCGCTGGCCGACCTGCTGGCCGCGGACCACACGGTTCTGACGCTGGATCCGCGCGGGGTGAGTCGCAGCACGCTCCGGCCGGGTGGGACGTCGACGCCCGAGCAGCGGGCCGACGACCTGGCCAGGCTGATCCGGCACGTCGGCGAGGGGCCGGCTGCGGTGTTCGGGTCGAGCGGCGGGGCGGTGAGCGTACTGGCGCTGGCCCAGGCCTACCCGGAGCTGGTGAGCACGGTGATCGCCCACGAGCCGCCGCTCGACCGCCTGGTCGAGGACAGTGACGAGCTCCTGGCCAAGTCTGAGCGGATGATGGCCGACTACCTGGCCGGGGACGTGATCGGGGCCTGGAAGCAGTTCTTCGCGCTGGCGAACATCCAGGTGCCGGACGGCATGATCGAGGCGATGTTCGGCGGCGAGCGGGATCCACAGCAGGTCGCCGACGAGCGGTTCTGGTTCGCCCACGAGCTGCGCGAGACGGTGACCTGGGTACCGGACGTGGACCGGTTGCGGGACAGCGGCGTACGGATCGTGGTCGGCATCGGCGAGGAGTCGACCGGCCAGCTCTGCGACCGGACCTCGACCGCGCTGGCCGGGCGGCTCGGCATCGCGCCGACCCGGTTCCCCGGCGACCACACCGGCTTCGCCGACCGGCCGGAGCCGTTCGCCGCCGCACTGCGCACGGAGCTGGCCGTCGAGGTGAGGTGAGACTCCCCGTAGACCGTCAGGAGGAGTATGTGAAGCTGGAGGTGTCCGGTGCGTGCGCTGGTGTGAACGCGGTCGCATCGGGCACCGGTCGGAGGTGCCTGGCGGGTTCCGTTCACCGCGTGGCGCCTTGACCTCAACCGTGGTTGAAGTTTCAAGCTTGTGTCTCGTCAGGGAACGTTGGTGCCTCTAGCGGTGGTCCGGTCGTTCGCTGGCAAGGCGGAGGAGGAGAGCAATGCGGAGCATTGCGCGACGACGACAACGCCGCCAGCGGGCGTCCGGGGCGCCGCTAGAGGTGCCGAACGCTCCCTGACGAGACACTGAGCCGCTGACAGAGGACATCGCAGATATCGGCCCTCGCGGGCCCCGACGAAGGAGCAGAGTTGACCACGTACACGCTTCCCGACCTCCCCTACGACTACGGCGCACTGGCGCCGAGCATCGCCGGCGAGATCATGGAGCTGCACCACTCCAAGCACCACCAGACCTACGTGAACGGCCTGAACGACACCCTGGACAAGCTGGCCGCGGCCCGCGAGAAGGGCGACTTCGGCGCGATCGTCGGGCTGGAGAAGTCGCTCGCCTTCAACCTCGGCGGGCACGTGAACCACTCGATCTTCTGGAAGAACCTGTCGCCGGACGGTGGCGACAAGCCGGACGGCGAGCTGGGCGCGGCGATCGACGAGTACTTCGGCTCGTTCGACGGCTTCCAGTCCCACTTCACCGCCAGCGCCACCACCATCCAGGGCTCCGGCTGGGCGATTCTCGGCTGGGACGCGCTGGCCGGGCGGCTGCTCGTCCACCAGCTGTACGACCAGCAGGGCAACCTGCCGGCCGGGCAGATCCCGATCGTGATGCTGGACATGTGGGAGCACGCGTTCTACCTGCAGTACAAGAACGTGAAGCCGGACTACGTCAAGGCCTGGTGGAACGTGGTGAACTGGGGCGACGCGCAGGCCCGTTTCGACGCGGCCCGCGCCGGAGCCGGCAACCTCCTCGCCGGCGCCTGATCGCAGTCCGGGGTCCGGCGAGGTTTCGCCGGACCCCGGATCTCAGTTCGCGAAGAACCCGGTCAGTACCGGGGCGATCGCGGTCGCCTTGATCAGGTGGTTCTGACCGGGGACCTCGCGGTGCTCGGCGCCGGGTACGGCGTCCGCCAGCGCACGCACCGAGGTCTTCATCCAGGCCGGGCTCTTGCCGCCGTTGACGACCAGGGCCGGTACGCCGATCGCCGCCCACTGGGACGCGTCCAGCGGCTTGCCGGCCACATTGCCGCCGACGACGCGGGCGTCGTACGGAAGCGTCGGGGCCATCGCCTTCAGGTGCTTCCAGGCCGGCATCAGCTTCATCATCGTGACCATCGGGCCGGGCAGGCCGATCACCGTGGTCATGAAGTACCGGACCGCGTCGGCCGGCTCGCGGGCCTCGAGGTCCTGCACCCAGGTCGCCGGGATCTGCTTGCGGCTGTCGTCGACCACGAACGGCGGCTCGAACGCGACCACCTTCTCGATCGCCAGCCCAGCCGCCGCGGCCCGCAGCGCGAGCGCCGCCCCGGACGACGAGCCATAGACGTACGCCGAGCCACCGGCCGCCTCGATCACCGCGGCCAGGTCCTCGATCTCGCGCTCCACCTCGTAGGTGTCCGCGTTGCCGGAGTCGCCGCGGCCACGCCGGTTTTAGTTGTAGACCGTGAAGCTCGACGCCAGCGTCTCGGCCAGCGCGGGCATCGGGCCTTGGGATCGCGCGCACAGCGCACCGTCGACCAGGACCAGGGCAGGCCCCTCTCCACGCTTGTCGTAGGCGATCGTCGTACCGTCCTTGGAGACCACTGTGCTGCTCATGCGAAGAACTCCTTCAGCGCGGGGGCCAAGGCGGCCGCGTCCACATTGTGCTGCTGATCGGGGACCAGACAGGCGGTGGCGCTCGGGATCGCTGCCACCACAGCCTGGTTGCCCTGCTTCATCCATTCCTCCGACGCTCCGCCGGTGAACACCCGGGTCGGCACGGTCACCGAGCTCGCCGCGGCCGGGATCGAGTAGTCGCCCATCACGGTCGCGTCGTACGCGAGCGTGTGCGCGATCGCCTCCTGAGCCGGCCACCACGGCGACTCCTTCGCCATCGCGACGAACTCGGCCGGCAGCCCGACCACCTCGGCCATGAAGTACTCGGCCGCCTTGTCCCGGCGACCCTCGGCGACGAACGCGCGATAGATCGACGCCGTGTCGGCGGGCGGCCGCTTCCGCGTGCCTTCGAGGATGTACGGCGGCTCCCACAGCGCGAGCTTGGTCACCGGACGGCCGGCAGCAGTCGCGAGCAGGGCGAGCGCGGCACCGGACGACGTCCCGTAGAGGTGCGCCGAGCCGCCCGCGGCCGCGAAGATCGCGTCCAGGTCCTCGAACTCGCGCTCGATCGCGTACTGCGGTGCGTCGCCGGAATCACCGCGGCCGCGCCGGTCGTAGTTGTAGACGGTGTGGTTCTGCGCCAGCAGGGCTGCCAGCGAGGCGTTCGACATCCGGTCCACCGAACCGCCGCAGACGAGAACCACCGCGGGTCCTTCGCCGAGCCGGTCGTACGCGATGGCGGTGCCGTCCGCCGAAGTGACCTTCTCCATGACGTTCCTCCTGTATCGGTGAGGGCCACTCAGCTGGCCTCACCACTGCGTCGAACATCGGTGGCACAGATCGACCGCCTGTGATCTACATCACTTCCCGTCCATCGGGCCGTCGTTGGGCGGGCGGGCATTTCTCCCTCGTGAAATGGATTTCCCAGCGGGGCTGAACGGCCTAAGGTGGCCATCCAAGAGATCCCGGCCGCCCCCTTGGAGATCCCATGGACCACACGCCCGACCTCAGCGAATGCTCCAATCCGGCGTGCGGTGGATCGTGCCCGCGCGCCGGGGTGGGACGACGAACCTTCCTGTCCATCAGCGCGGCCGGTGTCGGCATGCTGGCGGCGCCCGGGATGCTTCAAACCGCCCAGGCCGTCACGCGGATGCCCGCGCTCACCCCGGAACGGATCGCGGAACTGACGGACCGCGGCACGCCGACGGAGTACGCCGGTGCCGCGCTGGCGAAGATCGGTATGCCGGTCGGCGGCGGTTGCGCCGGCCAGGTCTACCTCTCCGGTGACGGAAGGCTGTGGGCGTGGGACGTCTCCAACGCACTGACCTTCCCGTTGGGCGGCGCTGACTTCGCCGGCACGCACTACGCCGTACCGCTGTCCGCGGACGCCGACGGCGCGACCCGGTTCCGGCAGGGCTTCGTACTGCGCGCCGGCGGCAAGACCCGGACCGTCGACGCGAAGGGCTTCGGTGACGTCCGGTTCACCGGGCAGTACCCGATCGGCCGGGTGGCCTACAAGTCGTCGGACAGTCCAGTCGAGGTGACGCTCGAGGCGTTCTCGCCGTTCGTCCCGCTGGCGACGGCCGACTCGACGCTGCCGGCCACGATCATGGCCTTCACCCTGCACAACACCTCCGCAGAGCCGGTCGACGCAACACTGCTCGGGTACTCCGAGAACCCGGTCTGCCTGGACAGCAGGCGCAGCCAGCCGACCACTCAGCGCGCGACGGCGTACCCGTCCGGGATCGAGTGGTCGGCGGCGGACCCATCGGCCTCTGACAACAACGACATCCTCTTCGAGGAGTGGGACAGCGACACGTACGACGGCTGGACCGCGACCGGCGACGCGTTCGGGACCGGACCGGTGCGACCGGCCGACACTCCCGCGCTGATGCAGCGCTTCGGTGATCTGAACATCTCCGGCAGCCGTTTCGTCACGTCGTACAACTTCCGGCTGAGCGGCGGTCCGGACGACCGCACCGGCACGTTGACCAGCACGCCGTTCGAGATCACCCGCCGGTACGTCGCGGTCGCGCTCGGCGGCGGCAATCAGCCGGGCAAGGTCTGCGTCAACGTCGTGGTCGACGGCGCGGTCGTGGCCAGCGCGACCGGCAGCGACAGCGAGCCGTTGGTCGGCCGGATGCTCGATGTCGGTCAGTACGCAGGGCGCACCGCGCGGATCCAGCTGGTCGACTCGGCGACTGGCGCGTGGGCGCACCTCAACTGCGGCAGCATCACGTTCACCGACCGCGCCGACATCGTCTTCGAGGACTGGGAGCGGACGGACTACTCCGGCTGGACGGTCACCGGTACGGCGTTCGGCACGGGTCCGGTCACGGTGGCAGAGACGCCGGAGAACTTCCGCCGGCCGTTCGGCAACCGCACTGAGCTGAACGTCTCCGGCAGCCGCTTCGTCACGTCGTACGACTTCCGGAGCGGCTCGTACGACAGCCCGCAGGGATCGCTGACCAGCCGGGTCTTCACCATCGACCGCGCGTACATCACCGTGTGGACCGGCGGCGGCAGCAACCCGAGCACCACCGCGGTCAATCTGCTCGTCGACGGCGAAGTAGTTGCCACAGCCAACGGTAGTGACATCGAACCGCTGGACGCGATCTGCTGGGCGGTCGGCCCCTGGGCCGGACGGTCGGCGCAGCTCCAGATCGTCGATCGATCCAGCGGTGGCTGGGGTCACGTGAACGTCGACCGGATCATCTTCAGCGACCGCCCGATCCGCCGGCAGCCGGTCGCCGATCGCACCGACGCCGGCACCTTCACGATGGCCACGCTGGAGAAGAAGGCCGTCGTCCGTCGATCGGTCGCGGCCTGGCCGACCCCGGACGAGTTGTTCGACGCCGCGGACGGACCGGCCGAGGTCGACGGTGCGGCCACTCAGGTCGGCACGGTCGCCGTGAAGGTCGCACTGCGGCCCGGTGAATCTCGAACGGTGCGGTTCGTCCAGGGCTGGTTCTTCCCGACGCCCGAACGCCGGCTGTTCAGCAGCCTGGTCGGCGGATCGACGCTGATGCGGCATTACAGCACCCGCTTCGGCTCCGCACGCCAGGTGGCGCAGTACGTCGCCACGCACATCCACCGGCTCGAATCCGGGACACGCGAATGGGTCCGGACCTGGTACGACGACTCGACGCTGCCGCACTGGTTCCTGGAACGCACGCTGGCTACCGCGTCGACGCTTGCCACCGGCACCTGCCACCGCTGGCAGGACGGGCGGTTCTACGCCTGGGAAGGAACGTACTGCTGCTCGGGCACCTGCGAGCACGTCTGGAACTACGCCCAGGCGATCGCGCGGCTGTTCCCCGACCTCGAACGCGACACCCGCGAGCGGGTGGACCTCGGCATCGCCTACAAGCCGACCGGCGAGATCGGGAATCGCGGCGAGTCGCCGGACGCCTCCTCGTCGTTCGCCGACGGCCACTGCGGCACGATCCTGCGCATCTACCGCGAACACCAGATGAGCCCGGACGCCGCCTTCCTGACGCGGGTCTGGCCGAAGGTCAAGGTGTCGGTCGACTACCTCGTCTCCGCCCGCGACGGATCGGACCAGGACGGCATCTTCCGCGGCGGGCAGTGGAACACGCTCGACACCGAGTGGTTCGGCGAGATCCCCTGGCTGAGCGGGCTGTACGTCGCCGCCCTGCGCGCCGCGGCCGCGATGGCCACCGAGGTGGGCGACACCGCCGCGGCCTCGAAGTACACCACGATCGCCGACCGCGGATCGGCGTACCTGAACGGGCCGTTGTGGAACCAGACCTACGGGTACTACGTGCACAAGGTCGACCCGGCGCACCCGGTGCCGAGCACGAACCGAGGTGTGTTCATCGACCAGTTGTACGGGGAGACGTACGCCGCTCAGCTCGGGCTGCCGCGGGTGTTCGAGGCCGACAAGGCACGGACCGCCCTGACGAGTGTCTATCGCAACAACTTCCAGCCGAACCCGTCGGCGTACCGGCCGCCGGGGATCGGTCCGGGTCGCGTCTACAGCACCGACGGTGAGGCGGGCACGGTGATGGTGGCCTGGCCGAACGGCGGGTCCACGGAGAGCGGCGGGCACCCGTACTTCAACGAGGTCTGGACCGGGCAGGAGCACCAGTTCGCGGCCCACCTGTTCGCCGAGGGGATGGCGGCCGAGGGGCTCGCGGTGACACGGGCCGTGTACGACCGCTACCACGGCGAGAAACGCAACCCCTACAACGAGATCGAGGCGAGCGACCACTACGCGCGGGCGATGATGAGCTTCGGCACCTATCTGGCCGCGTGCGGGTACGAGTACCACGGTCCACGCGGGCATCTCGGGTTCGCGCCGCGGCTGACCCCTGAGGACTTCGCCTGTGCCTTCACCGCCGCCGAGGGCTGGGGCCGCTACAGCCAGACCCGCGGGACCGGCACCCAGACAGCCGGCCTCGACATCCGTCACGGTCGCCTCCGGCTGAACACCCTCTCCTTCGAAACCGCTACTCCAGCCACCTCCGTAGCCGTCAAGCTCAACGGCAAGCCCCACCCAGCCACCCTCACCACCACCGGCACCCGCACCGTCGTCACGCTCACCCGGCCGACGATGGTCACCCCTGGCAAGCCCCTCACCATCACCCTCACCGCGGAGTGACACGACTGACGTGCGGCTGGACGCCACACTGTCTGTCAGCAGGCGGCGGCGCGTTCGAGGAGGAGGGTGCGTTCGCGTTCGTTGCGGGTGAGGGCGGCGGCCTTCTCGAACTCGGCGCGGGCCTCGTCGAGCCGGCCGAGCTTGAACAGCAGGTCGCCGCGGACGCTCGGCAGCAGGTGGTAGTCCTTCAGCGACGGCTCATCGGCGAGCGCGTCCACAGCCGCCAGACCGCGCTCCGGGCCGAACGCCATCGAGATCGCCACCGCCTGGTTGAGCTCGACCACCGGTGACGGGGTGACTTGCGCGAGTACGGCGTACAGGCCGGCGATGCGGGCCCAGTCGGTGTCCTCCGGGTCGGCGGCGCGGGCGTGGCAGGCGGCGATGGCCGCCTGGAGAAGATACGCACCGGGCGGTTTCTCCAGGGCCCACGCGCGGTCGAGACCTTCCAGGCCCCTGCGGATCAGCAGCCGGTCCCACCGGCGGCGGTCCTGGTCGAGCAGCAGGACCGGCTCGCCCTCGGGACCGATCCGTGCGTTCGCGCGGGAGGCCTGCAGCTCCATCAGGGCGAGCAGACCGAGTACTTCGGGCTCGTCGGGCATCAGCCCCACCAGCAGCCGGCCGAGCCGCATCGCCTCGTTGCACAGAGCCGGCCGCATCCAGTCGTCGCCGGCGGTCGCGGAGTACCCCTCGTTGTAGATCAGGTAGACGACCTCGAGCACGCTCGACAGCCGCTCGAACAGGTCCTCGCCGGCCGGCACCTCGAACTCGACACCCGCCTTGGCGAGGTTGCGCTTGGCCCGGACGATCCGCTGGGCGATCGTCGCCTCCGGGGCCAGGAACGCGCGTGCGATTTCATCGGTCTTCAGGCCGCCGAGCAGCTTCAGCGTGAGCGTCACCCGGGCGTCCGTGGTCAGCACCGGGTGGCAGGCGGTGAACACCAGCCGGAGCAGGTCGTCCTCGATGTGGTCCTCGAGAATCGCTTCCACGTCGTCCTCGACACTCTCGCCGTCGATCTCCAGCTCGTGGCCCATCTCGGCCAACTTGCGCTGGTACGTCTCCTTGCGCCGGATCAGGTCGATCGCGCGACGCTTGGCGATCGCCATCAGCCAGGCACCCGGGTTGTTCGGTACGCCGGACTCCGGCCACTGCTCCAGCGCCGCTACGAGCGCGTCCTGGGCCAGCTCCTCGGCCAGTCCGACGTCCCGCACGATCCGGGCAACACCCGCGATGATCCGCGCCGACTCGATCCGCCATACGGCGTCAACCGCCCCGCGCGCCTCGGTAACCGTCACCCGCCGATAGAACAACACCGACAGGCCAACGGCAACCCACCCCCTCCCGGCCGGGAGGGGGTGGGCCGGCGATCAGTTCTGGAAGACGTCGGAGTCCGGGCCGAAGTCGGATTCCTCCACCACGCGGCGGACCTCGACCTCGCTGCCGAGGGCCTCGGCCAGGCGGGCGGCCCACTCGACCGCCTCGTCGCGGCTGCGGACCTCCACGACGATGACGCCGCCGACGAGCTCCTTGGTCTCGGCGAACGGGCCGTCGGTGACCGTGCGCTTGCCGTCGTCCACCTTCACCCGGGCGCCGAGCGAACTGCGGTGCACACCCTCCGCGAACAGCAGGACACCCGCCTTGGACAGGTCCTCCACCACCTTGCCGACCGCCTCGGCCACCTCCGGCGGCGGAAACTTCCCGGCCTCGGTCTCGGCGTCTGCCTTGTTGATGATCATGTAGCGCATCGCTGCCGCTCCTCGTCGTCTCGGTCGATCACTTACTCTCACGTCGAGCGGCCCACCACCAGATCGACACACGCCGAGAGCAGAATTTCTTGACCTCAAGATTGGTTGAGGTAGCAGACTCCTGTTCATGACTTCGACGACGGAACTGACGAGCACGGACGAGCGAGAGATCCGTGATCTGGTGGCGCGGGCCGATCGAGCGCAGTCGGACGCGGTGGTGCTGCCCGACCTGCACACCGACGAGATGGTGATCGTCAACATCGCCGGGCGCCGGCTGTTCGGGCGGGAGGCGTTCGCTCAGGCGATGAGCGCGGCTCTCGGTTCCGCGCTCAAGGACGTCCAGACGAGTGTGGACATCCTCGACATCCGGGCCTTGACCGCGGACGCCGTACTCGTGAGCTGCCTCAAGACGGTGCACGACAACCGGCCGGACGCCGAGCCCGGCGCCCTCCCAGCAACAGGCGCACTGACGTACGTCGCGCTGCGCACGGCCGCAGGCTGGCGGCTCGCCCTGGCCCAGACCACCCCGATCCAGTAGGCGGATCAGTTCGGCTGGTCGCCGTTGGGCTGGTACGCGCAGGCGTCGGCGAGGTTCTGCGTCGGGCCCGGCGGGTTCGTGGTCTTGCCCGAGGGCTTGCGGGTCGTCGGCGGGGTACTCGGCGGGTCGGCCGGCTCCTCGAGGGCCTTCGCGATCGCCTCGCGCATCCCGTCGTAGTCCGGGTGCAGGTACTTCATCCGCAGCTTCGACACGTCGAGGTTCACGTTCGAGACCGTCCCCGATTTCACCCTGAGCGCGAGCTGGACCAACGCGGGCAGGAGCTCCTGCGGGATGTCGGTGCGGAGCAGGTGCTGCCCGGCCGTGGCGATCGCCTTGTACTTCGTGGCCAATGTGGCTGGGTCGGCCGCGTCGACCATGGCGTTGATCGTGCAGCGCTGCCGGATCTGCCGCTGGTCGTCGTCCGCGCCGTACCGCCCGCGGGCGAACCAGAGCGCGTGCCGGCCGTCGAGATGCTGGCGCGGTCCCGGCTCGATCCAGTTCTTCGGCGGGATGTGCGCACTGCTGATCCCGCCCATCGCGACGCGCTCGTTGACGTTGACCGTGATCCCGCCGAGTGCGTCAACCAGCTCCGGGAAGCCGGTCAGGTTCACCTGCAGGTAATAGTCGAGCTTCAGCCCGGTCGCCTCGCCGACGGACTGCTTGAGTACGTCGGCCCCCTCGTTGTCCGACGGGCCGAGAATACCGGGGTGCGCGTCCGGGATGTTCTGGTACATCGCGGTCAGCATCCACTCCAGCCGGCCCTCGAGACTCAGCCCTTCCTTGCCGAAGCCGTCGGGGTAGAACCTGTGCAGCGGCGAGTCCTTCGGGAAGGGCATGAAGGTCAGCTGCCGCGGCATCGAGATCAACGCGGTGTTGCCGGTCCTGGTGTCGATGCTTGCCACGATCACCGTGTCGGTCCGGATGCCCGGCCGGCCCGGCTCGTCGTCACCACCGAGCAGCAGCAGGTTGAGCCGCGGCTTGTCTTCCCACGGGTCCTTGACATCGGCGATCGACGGCCGGGTCGCGCTCTTGCTCTCCTCCTGCGCGACGAACACGCCCTCCACCAGGGTCCGCTGCGCCAGCACACTCTGTACGCCGAGCGCCGCCGGAGCCGCGATCGCGAAACACAGTACGCCGACGAACATCGCGCCGACCGCACGGCCGCCGGCACCACCGGTTGCCGGACGCAACGACCGGTGCGAGGCCACGATCACCACGATCCAACCGAACCCCAGCGCCGCGATCGCCACCGCCGTCGCCAGCAGCCAGCGCGGTACGACGGCTGCCGCGAGCACCTCCTCGCGCCGGGTCAGACCGACGTACACGCCGAGTCCGATCAGCCCGAGGGTGAGGGTGAGAACGAGCGCGCCGATGACTCGGCGCCCGCCGGCGATCAGTCCGGTCCCGGGCAACAGGGCGCCCAGTAGCGTCAGGCCCAGGAGGTTCGGCACTGATCGTGGCCGAGTCCCTACCGGGCGCGAACTCGTCCCCATGGCTCCCCTGTTCGCCGTCCCCAGGTCCAGTGTGCGTCAAGTCCCGCACCTGCACCTCTTCAGACGTGTTACAGGGTCGAACGGTTGTCATACGGGGAGATGTCCGCCGGCGAATCCTTCGGTCTCGACGAGCGTCCGGACGACCACGGCGACCTGAGCCGGCGGGCTCCACTTGCCCGGGTCGGCCTTCGGCATCGCGGCGCGGTTGGCGGGGGTGTCGATGGTCGCGGGGATGATCGTGTTCACCCGAATGCCGTCGTGCGCGTACTCCGCGTGCAGGGCGTCGGCGAACGCGAGCACGCCGGCCTTCGCGGTGATGTACCCGGCCGCCCCGGAGAACGGCCGCAGCGCCGCACCGCTCGCCGTACACACGATCGCTCCCCCGCCGGCGGCGAGCAGGTGCGGCAGCACCGCCTGAGTGATCAGGTACGTCGGTCGCAGGTTGAGCCGGAGTTGATCCTCGAAGTCGTCGATCGGGGTCTCGTGCACCCGCGCTCCGGACGCGAAGCCACCGACCAGGTTCACCAGCGCGGTCAGTGGCGCGGCCTCGTCCGAGGTGGCCAGCGCGACGACGTCCGCCGTACCGGCCGGGTCGAACGGGTCGGCGAGCACCGGGTTGAGCGCCGGATGTGTCCCGAGCCGGGCCAGTGACTCCTCGGTCCGGCCCGGTACGACGACCCGCCAGCCGGACCGCAGGAACTCCGCCGTCACCGCGGCCCCGAGCGCACCGGTGCCTCCGGCAACCACCACCGTCCGGCTCATCGACGTCCTCGCTTCGCTCCGGGCGCCGATGAGGCGCGAAATGGGCTGTGCTTGATGATGAACTCGCTGCGCTCGTTCATGCGCCGAGCTTAATCGGGTGCGCGGGACAGACAGCAGGGTCTACGGTCGTCGGTTGTGCGGATTCTGATGCTGGGCGGGAACGGGTTTGTCGGGCGCGCGATCCTCATGGACGCGCTGCGGCACGGCGCCGAGGTGGCGTCCTTCAGTCGAGGCAAGAGCGGGACCACCGAGCTGCCGCCGGAGGTGACACAACTGGTCGGGGATCGGGACTCCGGCGACTACGAGGCGCTGCGGACCGGCGAGTGGGATGCGGTCGTCGATCTCAGCGCCTTCCGGAGCAAGCAGGTCGACGAGGCGATGGACGTGCTGGGCGACCGGGTCGGGCGGTACGTGTTCGTCTCCAGCCATGCGGTCTATGTGCGCGATCTGCCGCCGGGGACCACCGAGGACGCGCCGCGCCGGGCACCCCTGCGGACGGCCGACGTACTCACGAACGACACGTACGGCCCGTGCAAGGTGGCCTGTGAGGACGACGTGCTCGAGCGGTACGGCGAGCGCGCGACGATCGTCCGGCCGGGGAAGGTCACGGGTCCTGGCGACTACTCGGACACGCCCCTGTACTGGGTACGACGGGGTGCGCGGGGCGGCCGGGTCGCGTTGCCGACGCGGCCGGAGCAGCCGCTGCAGCTGATCGACAGCCGGGATCTCGGGCGGCTCGTGGTGCAACTGATCGTCGACGAACGGTCTGAAGCGTTCAACGGGATCGGCCCGGACAGCACGATCGGCGAACTGATCGAAACCGCGGCCGCTGTCGCCGGCACCTCGGTCGACCTGGTACAGATCCCGGCCAACGCCGTACCTGAGCGTTTCCCCCTGATGGAGCCCGAGGCCGAGTGGCCGTCCCGCCAACGCGACCAGTCCAAGTCTCGCGCCGCCGGCCTCCCCGTAACTCCCCTGCGCAAAACAGTCGAAGATCTCCTCACCTGGGACCACGACCGCGGCGAACCACCCCTCAACTTCGACCTCTCCCCCGAAGAAGAAGCCCGCCTACTCCGGCAGAGCTAGCGTCCGGCCTGCGTCGCGAGCCGCGTTGATGGAACGGGTGAGGGTGTCTTTCAGGGCGGTGGCTTCGTCGGCGAAGCCTTGGACAACCGAGGTGTCGCCGGCTGGTTCGGTGCGGGCCAGGAGTTCGATGTAGCGGTCGCCGTCCTCCAGGGCGGCCTCCGCGCGGAGTGCGGCGTCGGCCGAGCGGACACGGTCGGCGTACCGGTCCAGCAGATCGACCTTGTGCCTGATCGCCTCGACCGACAACGCGAGCGCCCGACGCTGCGGCCCGAGCACGGCCTCCAGCTCGGCTGTCGCCATCCCCCGGGCCACCTCACGCTGCCGAGCGCGCAGCACGGTCTGCTCACGCAACACCTGGGCGATATCCCACAGCTGCTCCGGCAACACCAGTTCGTTCTTCACGTCATCGAGCAACCCGCGCCGCGTAACCGTTGCCTCAAGCACCGTTTTGACCGCACCCTGCGCCCGGCCGAGCAACCGGCCCGCATCCTCGTCGAAGTCCTCCGGCAGCAGGTACTTCCCATGCTGCAGGCGGACCGCCTTGTGCCCGCGATCCTCCACCGCCGACTTCACGAAGACACCACCGGTCGCGAGTACGGCGACCCCGGCCAGCGCGACCGCGCCCCACGCCGCCACCGCCGTCGGCAGGAAGCCGGCCATGAAGATCAGCGCGAGGATCCAGCCGCCGACGCAGACCGCGATCCAGACCAGCAGCGTGCCGAAGGTGTTGCCGGGCGCAACCGACCAGGACGTCTGCCGCTTCGGGCGCGGTGCGTCGGCCGGGACGAACAGCTCGGGCCGGTGCTCGTACAGACGCCGTACGCCCTCGGGCACGTCGGGCGCGAACACAGGCTCCACCGGCCACCTCCCGCAGACCTGAACACTGTAGGCACTCAGCGTAGCCGGGTGAGAGTCTTTTCCAGACCGTCCAGGACGAGGTCGAGACCGAACTCGAACAGCCGGTCCAGGTCGTAGTCGAACTCGAAGTCGTCCGCGAGCAGCTCGCGGAACGCGGTCAGGTTCCCCGCGCTGATCAGTGCGGCCAGTTGGTCGCCCTGCCGGTCGGCCCACTCGTCCGCGGTCAGCCCGGTGTCCTGTTCGGCGTACGCCTCGGTCTCCATCGCCAGCGCGACACCACGGACGAACGCGAACACACTGATCGCGGCGTACAGCGCGTTGCTCTTGTCCACTCCGAAGCCGCTCACAGCCCGCAGGACGGCATCGGTGTGCGGGAGCAGGTTCGGCACCAACTGGGGCCGGCCGAGACTGATCGCACTCGCCAGCCAGAGATGCCGCCGGTACGCCGCCCACTGCAGCCGCGCCGCAACGGCGATCCCGTCCCGCCAGTTCGCCGGCGGCTCCGTCGGGAGCGGGAACTCCGCCATCGCGGTGTCGACCATCTGCAACACCAGCGCGTCCTTGCCGCCGACGTACCGATAGAGCGCCATCGTCGACACCCCGAGCTCGGCCGCGATCCGCCGCATCGACAGCGCCGCCAGCCCTTCGGCGTCCGCGATCGCGATCCCCATGCGCACGACCTCGTCGCGATTCAGATCCAGCACCGGCCGATCGGCGACAGCAGGCTGCGCGGCCCGATCCTGACGACGGACGGGCCGAGGAGGGCCGACGACCGTACCAACGCCAGGCCGAACGTGGACGAGGCGTTCCTGCTGGAGCACCTGCAATGCCTTGGTCGCGGTCGCCATCGCGACACCGAACTCCCGGACCACGGCCCGGGTCGACGGCGCCCGCTCCTCCGGCAGCAGCTCGCCCGCCTCGATCCGGCGCCTGATCTCGGCCGCGATCCGCAGGTACGGCGCTTCGTCCATCGAACCCCCTGAGCTAGAGCGTGTACATCGTACGCGCACTAGCCAGGCCTGGACTGGAGGCTGACATGTCAGGTTAGGTAAGGCTATCCTCTCCGCCATGCGGGAGACGGTGGGACTGGCGGGCGACGAACTGCGGCTCGGATATCACGGCAAACGAGTCGTCGACGGCGCCTCGTTGCGGATCGAGGCGGCCGGCGTGACCGCCCTGGTCGGGCCGAACGGCAGCGGCAAGTCCACGCTCCTGCGCGCGCTGGCCCGGCTGCACCATCCGGACGGCGGCCGGATCACCTTCCCCGACGGCGGCAACGCACTGGCCCTGTCGGCGAAGGAGTTCGCTCGCAAGGTCACGCTGCTGTCCCAGTCGCGGCCGACTCCCAACGGTGTGAGTGTCCGCGACGTGGTCGGGTACGGGCGTCATCCGCACCGCGGGCGGTGGCGCAGCGAAGACCCGGACGGCCATCGCGCGATCGACCACGCGATGGAGGTCACCGGCGTGACCACCATGGCCGACCGGGCGGTCGACGAACTGTCCGGAGGCGAACTGCAGCGCGTCTGGCTCGCGACCTGTCTCGCGCAGGACACCGGCGTCCTGCTGCTCGACGAACCGACCACGTTCCTCGATCTGCGGTACCAGATCGAGATCCTCGACCTGATGCGCGACCTCGCCGACGAGCACGGTGTCGCGGTCGGCGTCGTACTGCACGACCTCAACCAGGCCGCCGCGGTCGCGGACCGGATCGCACTGCTCGATCAGGGGCGAGTGCGTGCGACCGGTACGCCGGAGGAGGTGCTGGACGCGGATGCGCTGACTGCCACCTACGGCATCCGCATCGAGGTCGGCACCGACCCGGCCACCGGCCTGGTCACCACCCGTCCGATCGGCAAGCACCTGAGCCGCGTCCCAACTATCTGAGGTCAGGACCCCATGAAGAGAACCACTGCCCTGCTCGCTGCTGCCCTGTTCGTGCTGACAGCCTGTGGAACCAGCGAACCGGCGGCCTCCGACGACACCAGCAACGCCGCCGCCCAGCCGGTCTCCGTCACCGACGCGCGCAACAAGAAGATCGACCTCAAGGCGCCGGCCACCAAGGTGGTCGGGCTGGAGTGGGGTGTGGTCGAGAACCTGGTCACCCTCGGCGTGATGCCGGTCGGCGTCGCCGACACCAAGGGCTACACGAACTGGGTCACTGCGGCGAAGCTCGACCCGTCGGTCAAGGACGTCGGCACCCGCGGTGAGTCCAGCGTCGACGCGATCGTCGCGCTCAACCCCGACCTGGTCATCACGACCACCGACGAGTCGGCGAACACGATCGCGCAGCTCGAGAAGGC
This sequence comes from Kribbella sp. NPDC049227, assembly GCF_043197265.1. Lineage (NCBI taxonomy): Bacteria > Bacillati > Actinomycetota > Actinomycetes > Propionibacteriales > Kribbellaceae > Kribbella > Kribbella sp. NPDC049227. The sequence goes on from NZ_JBICST010000001.1 coordinate 492,647, forward strand.
GGCGCCGGTGCTGGTGGTGCGCGGCGCGGACGCGGCGAACGCGATCCCGCAGATGAAGATCAACCTCGACCTGGTGGGCGCGGCGGTCGGCAAGGCCGAGCAGGCCAAGCAGCTGAACGCCGACTTCGACAAGGCGCTGGCCGACGGCAAGCAGAAGATCGCCGACGCGGGCAAGGCCGGCGAGGGCTTCACGATGGCCGACGGCTACAAGCAGGGCAGCACGATCTCGATCCGGATGTACACCACCGGCTCGCTGCTCGGCGCTGTAGCGACCGAGCTGGGGCTGAAGAACGGCTGGACCGGCACCGGGGACAAGGACTACGGGCTGGCGCAGACCGATCTCGAGGGGATGACGAAGCTCAAGGACGGCAACTTCCTGTACATCGCGAACAAGAACGACGGCGGTGACGTGTTCGGCGGCGACCTGGCCGGGAACGCGATCTGGAAGAACCTCCCGTTCGTGAAGAGCGGCAACGTGCACCGCCTGCCCGACGGCATCTGGATGTTCGGCGGCCCCAAGTCCACCCAGCAGTTCATCGACGCCACCGTCCAGGCAGTCACCTCTTGACCCAGGTGACGGCCGCGCCGGCCGCCCAGGCCGCGGCGCTCCAGCAGCCGGTACGGCGGATTCGGGTGGCCGGGGTGTTCCTGGTCGCGGCGATGGCGATCGTCGTCCTGGCCGGCGTACATCTCACGCAGGGGACTTCGTCGGTCGGCGCCGGGGATCTCCTGCGGTTGGTGATCGGGCAGGGGACGGACGACGCCTCCAACGTCCTGATCGCCTCCCGCCTCCCCCGGCTCTTGGCCGGGGTGCTGGTGGGGGTGGCTCTCGGTGTGGCGGGAGCTGGTCTGCAGTCGCTGGCCCGTAACCCGCTCGCCTCGCCCGACACGTTGGGGGTCAATGCAGGGGCGTACTTGGCGGTCGTGGTGGTGGCCGCGTTCGGGATTCCGTTGCCCGTGCTCCCGGCCGGAGGAATCGCCTTCCTCGGCGGGCTGGCGGCTGCTGTTCTGGTTCTCGCTCTCTCGGCCGGCGGATCGTCCGGACCGACCCGGCTCATCCTGGCCGGGTCGGCGGTGGCGATGGCGCTGGCCGGCGTGACCACACTGTTGCTACTGCTGTACCGCGAGGAGACGATCGGCACCTTCGCCTGGGGCGCGGGCACGCTGGTCCAGACCGATCTGCACGCGGTCACCCAGATGGCGCCGGTAGTTGCTGTCGGCATCGTCGCCGCACTGCTGATGGCCTCGAAGCTCGACATCCTCACCCTCGGCGACGACACAGCCTCGGTGTTGGGAGTGCACGTACGACGGGTCCGCGTGATGATCACGCTGGTCACGGTGCTGCTGTCCGCGGCCGCGGTCACCGTCGCCGGACCGGTCGGGTTCGTCGGTCTGGTCGCACCAGTCCTCGTGCGGCTCGCGGCCCCACTCGTCCCGGGACTGCTACGGCATCGCGTACTCCTTCCACTGTCCGGCCTGGCCGGCGTACTGATCGTGCTCGCGTCGGATGTCTCGCTGCGAGCCGCGTTCGGTGGGCAGGCCGGGGTGGAGATCCCGACCGGCATCATGACGATGATGGTCGGCGCGATCGTCCTGGTCTGGCTCGCGCGGCGCTACCGCGACTCCGGTCCGAGCAGGTCACCCGGCGGTACGAGTGCGGGGCTGCGCACCCGGCGTACCTTCCTCGTCGTGACGGGCGTCCTGGTCGTCCTGCTGCTCGGTGGCGTCGTCTTCGCCATGCTCACCGGCGACGCCTTCCTCCGCACCGGCGACGTCGTCAACTGGGTCAACGGACGCTCGGGTCGCGCGATCACCTACGTCCTCGACCAGCGGTTCCCCCGGGTCCTGTCCGCCGTACTGTGCGGAGCGGCCCTCGCCATCGCGGGGACGACAGTGCAGGCCGTGTGCCGCAACCCGCTGGCCGAGCCCGGCATCCTCGGCATCACCGGCGGCGCCGGCGTCGGCGCGATCGCCACACTGATCCTCTTGCCGTCGGCAAGCATCTGGTTGCTGTCCGGAATTGCCGCGATCGCGGCGCTCGGCACCTTCGCGCTGGTCTACCTGGTGTCGTGGCGCGGTGGACTGAGTTCGGACCGGCTGGTCCTGATCGGCGTCGGCGTCTCCTCCGGAGCGACCGCGATCATCACCCTGCTGATCGTCGCCGCGGACCCGTGGAACCTCAGCCTCGCGATGACCTGGCTGTCCGGCAGCACCTACGGACGCACCCTGCCGCAGGTGGCACCGGTCGCGATCGCACTGCTGATCTTCACCCCGCTGATCGTTCATGCACGGCGCGAACTCGACCTGCTCGCGCTGGACGACGACGTGCCGCGGATTCTCGGCGTACGGCTGGAGCGGACCCGGCTGCTGGCGCTGCTGTGCGCGGCGCTGCTGACGGCGGCAGCGGTCTCGGCGATCGGAGTCGTCGGTTTCGTCGGCCTGGTCGCACCGCACGCGGCCCGCGCACTGGTCGGCGGACGGCACTCCCGGATCCTGCCGGTTGCCGCGCTGCTGGGCGCGATCCTGGTCAGCCTCGCGGACAGCCTCGGCCGGACCCTGCTGGCCCCGGCCCAGATCCCGGCCGGCCTGCTCACCGCACTGATCGGAGCGCCGTACTTCGTCTACCTGCTCTGGCGGACCCGCACTCCCGCCCGGTGATCGGGGCTCGATGGACCTCGCGGTTCATGTCAAGATGGGCGTCATGCTGCGCGAACTGCACCTCACCGGCAACCCGGCCGCGGACAAACTGCTGAACGACGACCCGTTCGCCCTGCTGACCGGGATGCTCCTGGACCAGCAGTACCCGATGGAGCACGCGTTCTCCGGCCCGCAGAAGATCGCCGACCGGATGGACGGTTTCGATCTGCACAAGATCGCCGCCACCGACCTCGACACCTTCGTCGAACTCTGTGTCACCCCGCCGGCCATCCACCGGTACGGCGGTTCGATGGCCCGGCGGGTGCACGCGCTCGCCCAGCACATCATCGACAACTACGGCGGTGAGACGGCGGGGATCTGGACCGCGGGCCGGCCCAAGCCCGACGGCCCCGAGGTGCTCAAGCGGCTGAAGGCACTGCCCGGTTTCGGCGAGCAGAAGGCCAAGATCTTCCTCGCACTCCTCGGCAAGCAGCGCGGGGTCGAGCCCAAGGGCTGGCGCGAGGCGGCCGGCGCGTACGGCGACCGCGGCGCCCGCCGCTCGATCGCCGACGTCACCGACGCCGAGTCCCTGCTCGAGGTCCGCTCCTTCAAGAAGGCCGCCAAGGCCGCCGCCAAAGCCGGCTGACCGCCTCGCCGGTGCGCCCGCCGGCCACGCGGGTTGTCCCTTGCGCCCCACGAGGTCCCTGCCGAAACAGGTTCGTCCGGCCTATGCTCGCCTGGGCAGGCAACGGGAGGAGCACGGATGGACATCCGGGATCTGGATCGGCGGGCCGGCGCAGTTCTGGGCGAGGTGGTGATGCAGATCCGCCCGGAGCACATGTGGTTCCCGACGCCCTGCCCGGACTGGACCGTCCGCGGCCTGCTCCGTCACATCGTCAGCGAGAACGAGGGCTTCGCGGCCGCGGCCCTGAACGGCTCTGCCCCGGTCCAGGCCTGGAACGGCGGCCGCCTCGGCGACAACCCGGCCGGTGCGTACCGGCGGTCCAACGTCGGGGTGGCGGACGCGTTCGCCGACGGCGGCGCGCTGGACCGGCTGATGGAGGTCCGTGAGTTCGGCTCGTTTCCGCGCCGGATCGCGCTGACCTTCCACCAACTCGACTGCGTCGTTCACGCCTGGGATCTGGCCCGTGCCATCGACGTCCCGTACGATCCGCCGCCAGACATGGTCGAGATGGCGCTCGGCCTGGCCCGCCGGATCCCCGACACCGACGTCGCCCGCGGCCCGGGCCTCGCCTTCGAACGCAGCGTCAAGGTCCCCGGCGACGCCTCCGACCTCGACCAGCTACTCGGCCTCCTCGGCCGCAATCCGGACTGGATCTCGCCGTTCGACTGAATAGTCGGGCAGTTGGATGGCGTCGGGCTTGGCGGCTGCCAGCTTGGCCAGTAGGCCGGCGAACAGGCGGGACATCGTCAGCCGGATCGAGGTGTCCCGCAGGCGGATCCCGAGAGCCGTCATCGGCATCGCCATCGTGATCCCGCCGGGCGGCAGTTCCATCCGCTGGTCGACGTACGCCTGCATCCGGGCCTGGTACGCCGGGAACGCGCGGGCGTGATCTCCGTCCGCGACGGCCAGCTCCCCGGCCAGGACGTACGCGCCGACGAGTGACAGCGCGGTCCCGTGCCCGGCGAGGGGCGAGCCGCAGTACCCGGCGTCGCCGACGAGAACCACCCGGCCGCGTGACCATCTCGGTACGACGACCCGGCTGGTGCTGTCGAAGTAGAAGTCGTCCGCGTCCCGCAGTCCGGCCAGGATGCGCTCGGTGTGCCAGCCGAGACCCGCGAACCGCTCCGCCAGCAGAACCTTCTGCGCGTCGATGTCCCGTCGGTCGTAGCTGATCACCGGCGAACGGAAGCTCAGCAGCGCCTTCGCGACGCCCGGGTCGTGGTCGGGCCTCAGTCCGACCCAGCGCCCGCCGGGTGCGGAGTAGATCTTCATCCAATGGTTGAGCGGCTCCGGCGCCTCGACGGTGAAGTACGACGTGTAGCCGCCGAGGTGCTGCACGAACTGCTTCTCGGGCCCGAACGCGAGCCGGCGGACTCGGGAGTGCACCCCGTCAGCCCCGACGACCAGATCGAACCGTCGCCGCGTCCCACTCGTGAAGGTAACGAGTACGCCGGTCGCGTCCTCGTCGAGCGCCGCGATCGAGTCGCCGTACAGGTACTCGACGTCGTCGGTGGTCGCGTCATGCAGGATCTGGGCCAGGTCGCCGCGGAGGATCTCTATCTCGGCGACGGGTCCGGCGCCGTCGAGCAGTTCGGCCGGCATCGCCGCCGCCGTGCGCCCACTGGCCCGGACGTATTCGAGACCGCGTTCGTGCAGCTGCCGCGCTGCGATCTGTGGCATCAGGCCCATCCGCTCGGCGACGAGTTTGGAGATCCCGCGAAGGTCCACGGTCTGCCCGCCGGGCCGCGGACCGGGCGCCACCTCCACGATCGCCGGCGTGAACCCCTGCCGGCGCAGCCAGTACGCCAGTGCCGGTCCCGCGATCCCAGCACCGGAGATCAACACAGTCTTCGTCATCTCGTCCACCCTCTCGTTGGCTAGTGCGCGTACGCCGTACACAGTGCACTGGGTAGGACGGCCTGGGCCAGCGCGCACTAGAGCACTCAGGGGGGCGCCCTAGTGCGCCGCGGCGCCGGTCGACGGAGCAAGATAAGGGCCTCAGGCAACCAACTGGCTGTGCGGGTGCTCAAGTTTTTTCGGCTGGTGTTGAACCGATCCCGCGGAGCGCACGTGTTCCGCCGTGACACAGACAGACAACAAACGCCTTACGGTTCGGAGGATCTGATGAAGAAGCACCTCGCCGCGACGTTGACCGCCCTTGCTGCCGTCGTGTCGCTGTCGGCCTGCGAGTCGCCGATCTACGGCGCGTTCACGGACGACAACCCCCCGGCCGGCAGCACGGCGCCCACGCAAGAACCCCAGCAGAACCAGCAGAAACCGGCGAATGGTGCCCAAGGCATCAGTCAGGACGGCGACCAGGAACAGAAGGTGCTGAAGGTCCAGCAGGTGCCGGGCCTGACGCCGATCGTCACCAGCGCGACCGGCCGCACCGTGTACAGGTTCGACAACGACTCCGCGAACCCGTCGAAGTCCACCTGTCTCGCCGAGTGCCTGAAGCTGTGGGAGCCAGTGCTGGCCGGGTCCGGTGTGGTCGTCGAAGGCGGCGGCATCGACGAGCGCCTCCTCAGTACGATCGACCGCCCGGAAGGCCAGCAGGTCACGCTGAAGGGCTGGCCGCTGTACTACTTCAAGAGCGACCTCGAGCTCGGCGAACTCGCCGGTCAGGGTCTGCGCGGACTCTGGTTCGCGGTCAACCCCGAGGGCGGCAAGGCGAAGTCGACGAAACCGACCGAGACCACCACGCCGGTGCGCAAAGATGTGCAGACCTTGACGGTCAACGTGGTCGACGGGTTCATGCCGTTCGTCACCAACGAGGCCGGACGCACGATCTACCGCTTCGACAACGACTCCAACAACCCGGCGCGGACGAGCTGCACGGGTGAGTGCACGAAGAAGTGGGAGCCGGTGCTGGCGGGCAAGAAGGGCATCAAGGTCCTGAGCTCGAAGATCAACAAGGCGTCGGTCGGCACGATCGATCGCCCGGAAGGCAAGCAGGTCACCCTGAACGGCTGGCCGCTGTACTACTTCCACAAGGACAAGAAGCTCGGCCAGACAGCCGGCTACGGCGTCGGCAACCTCTGGTTCGCCATCGCCCCCGACGGCAAGAAGGCCGCACGCTGTCTCTGACAGTGCACCCCACACCGGCGGCCGGACACCACTCGGTGCCCGGCCGCCGTGGCACTAGGTGAGGCGAGGAGTCTCGTAGAAGGTCGGTGGACCGTCGGGGTGGAACTCGACTCCACTGAACTGTGCGGGCTCGCCGAACGGCGTGAGGATGCGGACCACCGTGCCGTCGGGATCGGGTACGTCGAGGTGTACGCCGCCGCCCGGTCCGCGATCGAACGGCGGGTCGTGTGCGATCCCCAGATCGTCGAGCCGCTTCGCCAGCGCCTCGAGCGCCTCGACCGAACCGACGCTGAGGCTGAACAGGTCGAATCCCACGAACGCCGGCTCACCCGGCACCACATCGCGCCGCCGCAAACCGATCAGGAACGTGGAGCCCTCGTCGGTCAGCACTGCCCCGGCCACCTCGCCGTCCTCCACGAACTCCCACCCCAGACGCAGCCCGAACGCCTTCCGGTACCAGTCCACGCTGCGCTGCAGGTCGGACACCGGCACCTTGACCTGCCGGATCCCCTCGATCTCCATCACGCTCCCTCCCACTCGTCACCGAGAGAATGCGGCCTGACGGTGCCCGCCGTCCAGAGTCAGAGAGTTGCGGCGAGGCGGGTGGCTTGGTCTATGGCTCGTTTGGCGTCGAGTTCGACGGCTATGTCGGCGCCGCCGATCACGTGGACCGGGTGGCCGGTGGCCGCGAGGGCCTCGGTCAGGTCGCGGACCGGCTCCTGGCCGGCGCAGATGACGATCGTGTCGACGGCCAGCACGCGGGGCTTCTCACGCTGCGGGCCGAAGGTCAGGTGAAGCCCTTGGTCGTCGATGCGTTCGTAGTTCACCCCGCGGAGTTGCTCAACCTGCTCGTTCTTCAAGGCCGCGCGATGGACCCAGCCGGTGGTCTTGCCGAGACCCGCGCCGATCTTCCCGGTCTTACGCTGCAGCAGGTACACCTGCCTCGGCGACCGCTCCGGTTTCGGTGTGGTGAGTCCGCCGCGCGCGAGGGTCGGATCGGCGACGCCCCACTCCGACCTCCACGCGTCCAGGTCGAGCGCGGGCGAGGACTCGGTGGTCAGGAACTCGCTGACATCCACGCCGATCCCGCCCGCGCCGATCACCGCGACCGTCGCCCCGACGGGCTTTCCGTCGCGGACGACATCGACGTACGAGAGCACCTTCGGGTGGTCGATACCGGGGATGGCCGGGACTCGCGGTACGACGCCGGTCGCGAGGACGATCTCGTCGAAGCCGGCCAGGTCCTCGACGGTCGCGCGCCGGCCGAGATGCAGCTTCACGCCCGTCAGCTCGAGCCGCCGCCGGTAGTAGCGGATCGTCTCGGCGAACTCCTCCTTGCCGGGGATCCGCCGCGCGATCCCGAACTGCCCGCCGATCTCGTCGTCGGCCTCGAACAGCTCGACCCGGTGCCCGCGCTCGGCAGCCGTCACCGCCGCGGCGAGCCCGGCCGGCCCGGCACCGACGACCGCGATGCTCTTGGTACGGCGGGTCGGCAGCAACTGGAGCTCGGTCTCGCGGGCGGCCCTGGGGTTGACCATGCAGCTCGCCTTCTGCTTGGCGAACACATGATCCAGGCACGCCTGGTTGCAGGCGATGCAGACGTTGATCTCGTCGGCCCGATCGGTGGTTGCCTTGAGCACCCACTCCGGATCGGCCAGGAACGGGCGGGCCATGCTGACCAGGTCGGCGTCGCCGCGCGCGAGGACCTCCTCGGCGACCTGCGGGAGGTTGATCCGGTTCGAGGTGACCACCGGGATGGTGACGTGCGGCTTGAACGCCGCGGTCACGCTCGTGAAGGCCGCGCGCGGCACGGACGTGACGATGGTCGGAACGCGCGCCTCGTGCCAGCCGATGCCGGTGTTGATGATCGACGCACCGGCCGCCTCGATCTCCTTGCCCAGTGCAACGACCTCCTCCCAGCTCTGACCGCCTTCGACCAGATCCGCCATCGAGAGCCGGTAGATGATCAGGAAGTCGGCACCGACGCGCTCGCGGGTCCGGCGGACGATCTCGACCGCGAGCCGGCGCCGGTTCTCCGGGCTGCCGCCCCACCGGTCCGTCCGCTTGTTGGTGCGCTCGGACAGGAACTGGTTGATGAAGTACCCCTCGGACCCCATGATCTCGACGCCGTCGTACCCCGCCTCACGGGCCAAGGCGGCACAGTCGACGTACGCCTTGATCTGTCGGCGGACGCCGCGGTCGGACAGAGCGCGCGGCTTGAAGGGATTGATCGGCGCCTTGAGCGCGGAGGCGGAGACGCTGAACGGGTGGTACGCGTACCGGCCGGCGTGCAGGATCTGCAACGCGATCCGGCCGCCCTCCGCATGCACGGCGTCAGTGAGGACGCGATGCTTCCGCGCTTGGCGGTGGCTCGTGAGCACGGAGCCGAACGGTGTGAGCCAGCCGGTGCGGTTCGGGGCGTAGCCGCCGGTCACCATCAGGCCGACGCCGCCACGCGCCCGCTCGGCGAAGTACGCCGCCAGCCTCGGCAGGTCCTTCAACCGGTCCTCGAGGCCGGTGTGCATCGAGCCCATGATCACCCGGTTCGGAAGTACGACGTGACCGAGGTCGAGTGGCTCCAGCAGATGGGGATACGCGGTCACGACTTGTCCTTCCGCAGTGCGTCGATCACTTCGTCACACCAGGCCACGAACGACTCCTCGGCCCGGATCCCGCCGCGGAGCACGAGGTACTGATGCAGATCCCGGCCGTTCAGCTTGGCCGGCTTCGGGAAGTCCCGCCGCTGGATCCCGAGGTACAGCTCGAGCCGGGTCGTGTGCTCTGCCCGGTGCCGCTGCATCTCTCGCAGGACGGCGCCCGGCGGGGCGAGCGACGCGCCGCGCAGCTTCACGCCCAGGCCGTCGCGTAGTACGGCGGGGTCCTCGGGTTCGGCCAGCCAGCGGGAGAGTTCGGTGCGACCGGCCGCGGACACGCGGTAGATCTTCTTGTCCGGGCGGCCCTCCTGCGCGATCTCGGTGTGCTTCACCCAGCCGGCCTCGTCCATCCGGCGCAGCACCCGGTAGATCTGCTGGTGGGTGGCCGGCCAGAAGTACCCGATCGACCGGTCGAAGCGCCGGGCCAGCTCGTACCCGGACCCGGCCCGCTCGGTCAGTGACACCAGAATCGCGTGCTCCAACGCCATGTGCGGCACCTTACCTATGCAACGAGTTGCACTGCACCTGAGTGCAGGAAAGATCACAGTCGGCGACCGGACATGGGTTACGGGGTTTGGGACAATGGTTGCAGACGCCAGCTATCGCGGATCGGAGCATCATGGACCAGCAGGCCCGCCCGACCAAGACGACGTTGCCCGGGATCGGCACCCGGTACGACCTGATCACCGAAGGCGGCAAACACGTCTCCGTGGTGGTGCGCAACGACGGGCGGCGGTTCCTCGGCTTCCACGATCCCGAGGACGACGACAACTGCAAGGACTCGGTCCCGCTCGACCCCGGTGAGGCGGCCGCCCTCGCCCAACTGCTGATCCCAGCCCCGCTCGACCCGGTCCGCGGCGAGATCGAGATCGACCTCGTCACAGAGCACATCCCGATCACGGCCAAGTCGCCGTACGGCGGCCGCACGCTGGGTGACACCCAGGCCCGCAGCCGGACCGGAGCGTCGATCGTCGCCGTGCTGCGGCGGACCGGCGCGACCCCGTCGCCGACCCCGGACTTCCGCTTCGCGATCGGCGACACGCTCGTCGTGGTCGGCACCCGCGAAGGTGTGGACGCCGTCGCGGACCTGATCGCGGGAGGGTGAGATGCACGAGAACCTCACCGCCCTGCTGATCGAACTGGGTGCGGTCATCCTGGCCCTCGGCATCCTCGGCCGGATCGCCGGCCGGCTCGGGTTCTCTCCGATTCCGCTGTACCTGCTGGCCGGTCTCGCCTTCGGGCACGGTGGTCTCCTGCCGCTGGCGGCCAGCGAGGAGTTCGTTGCCACCGGCGCCGAGATCGGCGTCATCCTGCTGCTGTTGCTGCTCGGTCTGGAGTACACCGCATCGGACCTGGTCGGCACGCTCAAGACGCAGTACGTCTCCGGCGTGGTCGACTTCTTGCTGAACGCGATTCCGGGCGCGGCGGTGGCGCTGCTGCTCGGTTGGGGGCCGACCGCCGCGGTCGCGCTGGCCGGTGTCACCTGGATCTCGTCGTCCGGTGTGATCGCGAAGGTGGTCGGCGACCTCGGCCGCCTCGGTAACCGCGAAACCCCTGTGGTGCTGGGGATCCTGGTGCTCGAGGATCTCTCGATGGCGGTCTATCTGCCGATCCTGACCGCGCTGCTCGCGGGGGTCGGGCTCGCCGGTGGCAGCATGACGCTTCTGATCTCGCTCGGCACCGTCAGCGTCGTCCTGTTCGTCGCGCTGCGCTACGGCCGGGTGATCAGCCGGGCGGTCTCTTCGGACAACCCGGAGATGCTTCTGCTCGTCGTACTCGGGCTGACGCTGCTGGTCGCGGGCCTCGCGCAGAAGCTCCAGGTGTCGGCGGCGGTCGGTGCGTTCCTGGTCGGCATCGCGCTGTCGGGAGAGGTGGCGCACGGCGCGCGGAACCTGCTCAGTCCGCTGCGGGACCTGTTCGCCGCGGTATTCTTCGTCTTCTTCGGGCTGAGCACCGATCCGGCGAAGATCCCGCCGGTGCTCGCGATCGCCCTCGCCCTCGCGCTGTTCACCGCGCTGACGAAGATCTTCACCGGTTGGTACGCCGCGCGCCGGGCCGGTGTGGGATCGGCAGGCCGCTGGCGGGCCGGCGGCACGCTGGTCGCCCGGGGCGAGTTCTCCATCGTGATCGCGGGCCTCGCGGTCGGTGTCGAACCCAAGCTCGGCCCGCTGGCGACGGCGTACGTCCTGATCCTCGTCATCCTCGGCCCGATCGCAGCGCGCTACACCGAACCCATCGCCCGCCGCCTCACCACCCGCAAGCCTCCCACCGCCGAGGCCCCCGCCGCCGAACGCCTCGACGACCCCGCCAACACCGCCACCTGACCCCACCCCGGCGGGGTCAGCGGGCGCGGTGGTTGTGGGCCGCTTGGGCGACTGTCTGCTCGATGCGGCTCGCGCGCGTCTCGGGCCGCTTGGCGAGGGTGATCCACTCGAGGATCGCGCGGCGAGCCGACGGCGGAAACGCCCGGAAGTGCCGGTCCGCGACCCGGTCACGGTCCAGCGCGGCACGGAGATCCGCGGGGACGATCAGGTTCTGCGCGTCGGCGAGCAGGTCCCACGTGCCGGTCCGCCGGGCGTGGTCGACGAGTTCCTGGCCCGCCGGCGCCATCAGGCCCGCCGTGGTCAACCGCTCGACCCGCTCGCGGTTGACCTTGCTCCACGTACTGCGTGGGTTCCGCGGCGTGAAGCACTGGTACGTCGTCCGGTCGTCACGCTTGATCGTCTTGCTGTCGATCCACCCGAAGCACAACGCCTGCTCGACCGCGTCCGCCAGGTTCACGCCCGCCGCATCCCGGCGAACGATCAGCCAGACGGACCGCTCGCTCCGGCCGTTCGTCGCCAACCAGGTGCGCCATTGCTTCACACCCGAACAGTTCAGGGCCGCGTCATCGTTCATACACCGAGCATGCGCCTGATAAGTGCTCACCGATTGAGCACTTATCTCAGAAGAGTACGTCGCCTCGCTCGTGGTCGAGCAGCGCCTGCTTGCGTTCGAGGCCCCCGCCGTACCCGGTCAGGCTGCCGGTCGAGCCGACCACGCGGTGACACGGAACGATGATGCTGATCGGGTTCTTCCCGTTCGCGAGCCCGACCGCCCGGGACGCGCCCGGCACGAGTCCGAGGATCGCGGCGAGTTCGCCGTACGTCGTGGTCTCGCCGTACGGGATGTCCTGGAGCGCTGTCCAGACCCGCTGCTGGAACGGCGTCCCGGCCAGCTGCAGTGGTACGTCGAACGTCGTCCGCCCGTGCTCGAAGTACTCCGTGAGTTGCTCGGCAACCGCGGGCAGCACCGAGTCGTCACGCTTGCCGAAGGTCTCCAGCGGCGGGCGATGCCGGTGTTCGACCATGTAGAGGCCAGCCAGTTCGCCGGCGTCGCTCTCCACCAGGGTGAGCGGGCCGAGCGGGCTGTCCACCACGGCGTACGTCACTGCGACGCCTCCCACTGGGCGCGGTTGATCCGGTAGAGCACATGCCGCTGCAGTCGATGCCCGGCAGGCAGACGGACGTGGTCGAAGTCGCCCGCCTCGTCGTGCGTCATGCCGATCCGCTGCATCACCCGCTGCGACTTGACGTTGGGGGTCGCGGTGAACGAGACGATCTCGTCCAGACCGGCCGGGCCGAAGCCGTGGGCCAAGGCCGCCCGGGCCGCCTCGCTGGCATAACCGTTGCCCCAGGCACCCTTCGACAGACGCCAGCCGATCTCGACGGCCGGCATGAAGTGCGCCTCGAAACTCGGCACCGACAGCCCGGTGAACCCGATGAACTCGCCGGTCTCGCGCACCTCCAGCGCCCACAGGCCCCAGCCGCGTCCGTCGATCTCGGGGCGGTTGCGGTCGATGAGCGCGTCGCTCTGCTCGCGCGTCTGCGGCGCCGGGAAGTGCTCCATCACCGCCGGGTCCGCGTTCAGCACCGCGAACGGCTCGCGGTCGCTGTCACGCCACTGGCGCAGCAGCAGGCGGTCGGTGGTCAGCTCGGTCATGCTCTCTCCGTCGAGGTCGGTTCCGGGATCTTGTTGATCGCGTGGTCACCGGTGGCCCACAGGTACTGCACCGCGTAGGCACGCCAGGGCCGCCACGCACGCGCATGGCCGATCAGGAGTTTGGGGGCCTCGGGCAACCCTAGGTCACGGGCGGAGTACCGGATGCCCAGATCGCTGGCCACAAAGGCATCCGGGTCACCGAGCGCCCGCATCGCGATCGACTCGACCGTCCACGGACCGATCCCCGGCAGCGCGGTCAGTTGCTCGCGCGCCTTGTCCCAGTCGGCGCCGGCCCCGAGATCGATCTCACCGGCCGCAAGGGTGCCGATCAGCGTCGTGAGCGTCGTACGGCGAGACTTCGGGAAGGCGAGCGATTCGGGATCGAGCCCGGCCAGCGCCTGCATCGTCGGGAACAGATGCGTCAGCCCGCCGGCCGCATCCTCGATCGGGTCGCCGTGCCGCACCACCAGCCGATGCGCGTGGGTCCGCGCGGCCGCCGTCGACACCTGCTGCCCGAGCACGGCTCGTACGGCGAACTCCTCGCCGTCGACGGTGTGCGGAACCCGGCGGCCCGGCGCCTTCGCGATCAGCGGCGCGAGCACAGGATCGGTCTCGAGCAGGTCGTCGACCGCGATCGGGTCGGCGTCGAGGTCGAGCATCCGGCGGCAGCGACTGATCGCGATCGCCAGGTCGCGCTGGTCGGTCAGCGAGAGCTGGCAGGCGATGTGATCAGGCATCGGTTTCAGTGCGACCACGCCATGTCCGTGCGGCAGCCTGAGCGTGCGGCGATAGTGACCGTCGCGCCACTCCTCGACGCCGGGTACGCCGGTCGCGATCAGATGACCGAACAGGTTGTCCGGGGTCAGCGGCGCACGGAACGGGAGCCGCAGCGAGATGGTGCCTGGGGCAACGGTCGCCGTACCGCGCCGGGCCCGGCGACGCAGCTCGGTCGGAGAGAGCGCGAACACCTCCTGCACGGTCTCGTTGAACGTCCGCACACTGGAGAATCCGGCCGCGAACGCGACATCGGCCATCTGCAACTCGCTGGTCTCGATCAGCAGCCGCGCGGTCTGCGCACGCTGGGCCCGAGCCAGCGCGAGCGGACCGGCGCCGAGCTCGGCGTGCAACTGACGCTGGACCTGGCGGACGCTGTAGCCGAGGTGAGTGGCCAGACCGGGCACGCCGTCGCGGTCGACGACGCCATCGGCGATCAGCCGCATCGCGCGGGCGACCAGGTCGGCCCGGTCGTTCCACTCCGGCGACCCCGGGCTCGCGTCCGGCCGGCAGCGCTTGCAGGCCCGGAACCCGGCCTGCTGGGCGGCGGCCGCGCTCGGGTAGAACCGCATGTTCTCGACCTTGGGCGGCACCACCGGGCAACTCGGCCGGCAGTAGATCTTGGTGGTCAGCACCGCGGTGAAGAACCAGCCGTCGAACCGGGCGTCCTTGGACTGGACCGCGCGGATGCATCGCTCCCTGCACTCGTACACGTGCTCCAGCATCCCTGGCCGCACCGACAGTCGCTAGCGAATTTGCGACGTCGAGGTATCGCGGAAAAACGACGCCAGGATCTCGGGTCGGATTTCCGCCAGCTCCGCTCCGGATCCCCCGCTGGACTTGAGGGCATGAACGAACTGGTTGGCAAGAAGGCATTGGTGACAGGCGGAAGCCGCGGGATCGGCGCGGCGACCGCGATCGCCCTGGCAGCGAGTGGAGCGGATGTCGCGGTGACGTACCACCGCTCCGCGGATGCGGCGGCCGAGGTGGTGAAGAAGATCGAGGACCTCGGACGGCGGGGGTTCGCGTTCGAGGTCGACGCCGCGGACGCGGTGGCCGTGGCCGACGGTGTGCAGCGGGCCGCGGACCAACTCGGTGGCCTGGACATCCTGGTCAACAACGCGGGCGTCGGGGCGGTCGGTCCGATCACCGACCTCACCCTGCCCGACGTCGACCAGGTGCTCGCGGTCAACGTCCGTGGGGTGTACGCCGCCACGCAGGCCGCCGTACCGCGACTGTCCGACGGCGGACGGGTGATCCACCTGGGCAGCTGTGTCGCGGCCCGGACCGCCCTCCCCGGGATGACGCTCTACGGGATGAGCAAGGCCGCGCTGGTCGGTCTGAGCAAGGGCCTCGCCCGCGAGCTCGGACCGCGCGGCATCACGTCGAACGTCGTCCAGCCCGGGCCGATCGACACCGACATGAACCCGGCGGACGGCCCGTTCGCCGAGCCTCAGACGGCTTTCGTGGCGCTCGAGAGGTTCGGCACCGCGGCCGAGGTCGCGGCGGCCATCACCTACCTGGCCGGCCCGCACGCGGCGTACCTCAGCGGCGCGGAGCTGACCATCGACGGCGGTTACGCGGCCTGACTTGTCGGTGCCCCCGGCTACCGTCACGGGCATGCGATTCTCGGTGACGGTCGGGGCAGTCGGGCACGGACGGGATCCACGCGGTCTCGCGGACCTCGCGCGCGCCGTGGAGGACTCCGGCTGGGACGCGTTGTTCCTGGAGGACTACCTCGTCTACCAGGGCGACGCGACCGAGCCGACCTACGACCCGTGGATCTGTCTGGCAGCGATGGCGACGGCCACCTCACGGATCACGATCGGGACGACAGTCACACCACTGCCTCGGCGGCGGCCCTGGAAGGTCGCGGCCGAGGCAGTGGCGCTGGATCACCTGTCCGGAGGGCGGTTCGTGCTGGGGGTGGGGATCGGCGATCCCGGCGATCCGTTCCTGGGCCGCGTCGGTGAACCCACCCAGCCGACGCAGCTCGCGGAGATGCTGGACGAAGGCCTCACAGTGATCGACCAGCTGTGGAGCGGCGAGCCTGTCACCTTTGCCGGCAAGCACTATCGGCTCGATGATGTACAGCTCACCGCACGGCCGGTGCAGGCACCGCGCATCCCGATCTGGGTCGGCGGAAACATGCTGGTGCCCGCCGTCCGACGGCGGATCAGACGGTGGGACGGGAGCTGTGCGTACAAGGGCAGCACGGACGCACCGCAGCAGATCCAGCCCGACGACGTCCGCGGTCTGCTCGCGGAAGTCGAGGCCGAGCGCGGGACGACCGACGGATTCGACCTGAAGGTCAGCGGAGGAGATCCCGAGGCCTTCGCGGCAGCCGGCGCGACCTGGTGGGGCCGCTGGATCCCGCCACTCCCAGCGGCCGAGACGCTGGCGATCGTCACGCAGCGTCCACCGGCACTCTGAGCCGTTGACACGGGCGGGGACCGGAGGGAGACTGCCGGTGTTTTTAACGTTCAAAACATCGGTGGGAGGTCTTCGTGGCTACGTTGAAGCAGGTCGCCGCGCACGCGGAGGTCTCCGTGCAGACCGTGTCGAACGCGTTGAACGCCCCGCACCGGCTGCGGCCGGACACCCTCGAGCGGGTCAACCGGTCGATCGAACTGCTCAACTACCGGCCCAACCGTAACGCCCGCAGTCTACGCACGAGCGCGGTCGAGCTGATCGGCTACTGCGTCCCCAACTGGCCGAACCAGACCCATCTGGTGATGGACCAGTTCCTGCACGCACTCTGCGCCGCGGCCGAGCGCACCGGCCGCCACATCCTGCTGTTCACGGCCCCACCGGGCCTCGACGGCATGCCCGTGTACGACGACCTGCACGCGCGCCGGCTCGTGGACGGGTTCGTCCTGTCGCAGACCGAGACACACGACCCGCGGCACGGCTGGCTGAAGGAGCAGAAGATCCCGTTCATCTCCTTCGGCCGGGTCTGGAAGGAGACCACCCAACCCGGTCCGTGGGTCGACGTCGACGGCGCGGCCGGCTCGGCGATGGCGGTCCGGCACCTGCACGAGGCCGGGCGCCGCCGGATCGCGTTCCTCAGCTGGCCGAAGTCGTCCGGCCTGGCCGAGGACCGCCTCCGCGGCTGGCGCACGGCCTGCAAGGAGCTCGGCCTGCCCACCTCGGGTCTGGCCGTCCGCTGCCGCGAGGACAGCATCGCCGAAGGCGCGCGGGCCACCGCCGAGCTGCTCGACGCGGACCCGTTCCTCGACGGAATCGTTGCCTTGAGCGACATTCTCGCCCTGGGCGCGCTGCGCGAACTCGGCCGCCGCGGCCTCACCCCAGGCGTCGACGTCGGCGTCACCGGCTTCGACGACTCCCCGCTGGCCGACGTGGTCTCCCCCGGCCTGACCAGCCTGCGGCAACCGATGGACGACATCGCCGCCGAACTGATCACCGTCCTCACCGACCCGGACGGCCCGCCGGACCCGTCGACCGAACGCTTACTGCACCCCGAACTGGTGATCAGGGGCAGCTCAGCCCCTGGCTGATGCGGTGCGCACCGCGCCGCGAGAAGGAGGAACCGCCATGACTCCCCGCCCGACCGTCCGACGCAGCACCGCCCCACCACGCCGGGTCAGACGCCGTACCGTCGGCGTCGCCCTGCTGGCCGCTGCAACTGTCCTCGCCGGCTCCGCATCCGCGACCGCCGGCTCCGCACCCCGCAGCACCGGCGGCTCACCGCAGAGCGTCGTACCGTCGGAGCTGTCCGAATCGACCCGGCTGGCGGACCGCCGGTCGCTCGTCGTCGGTGATCGCGCCTACGCGATGGGCGACGAGACCGGTCTCTACCCCGCCACCGGCTGGCACATCCGCGGTGAGATGGGTGGCTTCTGGACCCAGCCGATCAAGATGCTCGACGGGCTGTGGTTCGGCCTCGACGGCGCCTGGCTCGGCAAGGACGTGACCGCCGCGAAGTACACCAGCGGCCACGGCTACAGCCGGATCGACTACTCAGGTGACGTGAGCGTCCACCGGACCGACTTCGTCCCCGACGGCATCCGCGCCACGCTGGTCGGACTCACCTTCAAGTCCGGTACGGCGAAGACGGTCAAGCTCGATGTGGACGCGCACTCCGAGCTGATGCAGTCCTACCCGTGGGGCTGGACGGCCCCAAGCGCGGCCGATGCCAACCTGCCGGACACCGGCGCGTACACCGACGGCTCGCTGCGGTTCCGCGAGCAGGGCACGCCGTCGTACCCGAACGCGACCGCGCACGACTACGCCGCGTTCGTCGGATCGTCCCTGCGTCCGACGGGCCACGCACTTGGTCCGGACCACCGCGGCCCGCAGGACCCGGCGGTGATCTGTCCGGCCGACGGACTGACGCCCGCACGGTGTGACGACTCGCTGGTCGGGAAGGGCACCGGCGGCCGGCTGACGTACGACGTACAACTCGCGCCGGGCAAGGAGAAGACCGTCTGGTTCGCCGTGGCCGGATCCGACACCGGCGTGTCCTCGGCACAGCGCGAGTACAGCCGGGCGTTGAGCAACCCAGACAAGTTGCTGAAGGCAAAGGCTGACGAGCGGCGGCAGATCGACAGCATGTCAGCGGTGGAGCTACCTGGTGATCCGCTGCTGCAGCAGAGTGTCGAATGGAGCAAGCAGAACCTGGCCGACTCCGTGCAGGAGGCGCGCAACCTGCGCATCCGCGACGTCAACGAGGGCAAGGACTACCCGGCACCAGCCGGCACGGTCGGCACCGCACGCTGGTTCGGCGCGGGCTTCCCGGACTACCCGTGGCTGTTCGCAACCGATGGTGAGTACACCGCGTACGCCGCGGTCGCGGCCGGTCAGTTCAGCACGGTGAAGGACCACCTCAAGGCGTTGCGGGATGTCAGCGACATCCTGAACGACCGCAGCGGCAAGGTCGCGCACGAGGTCGTCCCGACCGGTGACGTGTACTTCGGCTCGAACCAGAGTGCGGGCAACACCGACGAGACGGTGAAGTTCCCGAGCATCGTCGCACTGCTGTGGCGGTGGACCGGCGACGACCGGTTCCGCGACGACATGTACGACTTCAGCGTCCGCAACCTGCAGTACGTCTACCGCGAGCTCGACAAGGACAGCGACGGCTGGCCCGAGGGTCTCGCGAACGTCGAACGCAGCGGGATGGGCGCCGAGAAGCTCGACAGCACGGTGTACCTCGCCCGCGGGCTGCGCGACCTCGCCGACCTGGCCGCCTCCCGGCACGACAAGCAGGTCCAGCAGTGGGCCACCAGCCGCGCCGACGACCTCGAGTCGCGGTTCGAGTCCCAGTGGTGGGTCCCGCAGGCGCTCGGGTACGCCGACTCCGTCGACGACCCGGCGAACCCCGCGAACGACAACACGCCGATCTTCCAGCGACACTGGATCGGCGTCACTCCGATGGAGGCCGAACTGGTGCGGCCCGGCAAGCCGGTGTCCCCGCTGGCGTCTCCGGAGCACGCGGCGATCGCGCTCGACCAGCGCGAGAGGCCTTGCTACACAGGCGAATTCGGCCTCTTCCACACCGGTACCGGACCGACGTCCGATCCGGCCGGCAACCCGGGTGCCTCGTGTGACCCGGTCGTCTCGCAGGTGAAGAGCGAGCGCAGCATCTTCTCGCTGAACACCTCGATCATGGCCGTTGCGGAAGGCAACTACGGTCGTCTCGGCACCGACCAGCAGCAGGTCTACACCACCGGCAACGCCCGCATCCAGCTCGACCCGAACGTGTGGGAGACGCCGGGTGCGATGCCGGAGATCGCACCGTCGCCCGACTCGGCGGCGAACATCGGCCGGCCGTTCTACGACCGCTCGATGGCACTGCAGGCGTGGGGCACGTACGGCGTACTGTGGCCGGTCGTGCACCAGCAGCTCGGCGTGGACCCGGACCTCGGCCACGGCCGGGTCTCGATCGTGCCGCAGCTTCCGGAGGGCCAGCAGAAGGTGGCCGGGAGCAACATCCAGCTCGGCCGCGGAGCGGTCGATGTGTCCGCACGCCTTACAGGCAAGGAATTGCGGACCGATGTCAAGGTGAAGGGTGTCGGCGCGACGTTCACCATCGGCGCCGTCCTGCCGGCCGGTGCGAGGGTGAAGAGCGTGTCTCTCGACGGCCACAAGGCGCAGTACAAGCTCGTCACCACGACGCGTGGAGTCCAGGTGCAGGTAGCGGCCCGGGGCTCGTCCTCGGCGCTGAAGATCACGCTCGCCTGACCCGTTGACTCCGGGGTCGTGGCCGAGGCGGGCACGACCCCGGATCGCCGGCCGGCGCACAACCGTTCTGTGCGCCGGCCGGCTTTCATTCGCCTGTTTTTCGGCACCTGCGAGTGCCGTTAGACGGCGTCCCGATCATGAAGCGGGGCCCCTCCGAGTATGAGTCGGAGGGGCCCCGCATTAGCTGAAGGAAGGTGACGTCTCCAGCCTCCCGAACGAGTCCGTAGGACCGGCAGACCCCGTCACCGGTCTACCTCAGTGGGGATCCCCACCGCGAGGGGCCCCGGTTTTCGCTCGACCCGCCGCTCCTTCGCAGAAACAGCGTGTCGACATTTCTACCGCCGTTGCCAGGGTCGCACAACCCTTTCCTGCCAACAGATTGCGCCACTTCGCCACCTATCGCCTGTTCTCCACAGCGACCCGGCAACCGTCCACAGATATCGTCCGACTTATGCACACCCCCTGTGCATAACATCGGTCGTTCGTTCAACCTTTGGCCGGCTTCAGCGCCATCGGTCGCAGCAGCAGATAACCGGCGTACAACCCGAGCGCGGTGACCACGGCAACGGCCGGTACGGCGACTGCCAGTGGTGGACGATCGTAGCCGAGACGTGACAGCGGCTCGGCCAGCCACTGGGCGACCAGGAGGAACTCGGTCGCCGCGGCCGGCAGCACGGACAGCGGCAGCAGCAGTACTCCGCGCCAGAAGCCGAAACGGTAGAACGTGATGCCGAGCAACCAGCCGGCTGCCTCATGCGCCACGATCAGCAGGAAGAACTCGGTGAAGATCATCCCGACCTGCGAGGTACTGGTGAAAAGATGCCGGTTCTCCATCGCCTGGGCCCAGCCCTGCCAGTCGTAGACGACGCGTTCCACCTGGTAGACCAGCACCCACAACAACGCGGTCGCCACCGCGGCCCCGACCAGAAAGATGCTCCCGGCAACGGAAAACATCCGCCGGGTGACGCCTTGCGCGACCAGCAGTTTCAGGTACGCCGGCGCGACGCTGATGCCGACCGCCATCGAGAAGTACTTGGGCGACTGGGTGCCGTAGTCCCACATGCTGTAGCCGGTCCCGCCGGAGCCGGTCTGGACGATGAAACCGCCCACCGCGAAGACGACCAGCATGATGGCCCAGTACCCGCCGATCATCGGCCAGGAGCCGATCATCATCGCGTGCAGGACCTGCCGCAGCCGGTGCCACGACGTGACACCGCGCGGCATCGACGCGGCAACGGCAACCCGCTGCGCGGCCTCGGTCCGGTTGTCGACTGCCGCACTCATGAGCGAGCTCCTGGGGTCGGGGCGGTGAGGTGCACGAAGAGGTCCTGCAGGCCGACCGGGCCGACCTCGAGTCCGGCCTGCGTCGCCTCGGCGAGCAGCGCGGGATCGAGATCGCCGAGCACGGTGGTGGACTTGGTGCCGCCGAGCTTCTCCTCCGCGAGCACGGTGAACCCGGCGGTGAAGTCGTCCACCGCGGCCGCCGGTCCGACGATCGAGGCGCCGCGGCCGCGGAGCGCGTCCACCGGCGACTGGGTGACGAGGCGGCCGTTGTCGAGGATCACGACCTCCTCGAGCATCGGGCTGACCTCGGCGACCAGATGCGTCGACAGCACGATCGTCCGCGGCACCTCGGCGTAGTCGGCGAGCAGGGCGTCGTAGAACAGGTTGCGGGACGGGACGTCCATGCCGAGGTAGGTCTCGTCGAAGATCGTCAGCGGTGCCCGGCTGGCCAGCCCGAGCACGACCCCGAGGGCGGACTTCTTGCCGCGGGAGAGCTTGTTCACCTTCTTGCCGGTCGGCACCTCGAACCGATCCAGCAGCTCGCCGGCCAGGTCGTCGTCCCAGTACGGGCGCAGGCTCGAGGCGAGCCCGAGCACGTGCTTCACTGGCGCCGCGTCGACCAGGTCGCCGGACTCGCGGATCAGGCAGACCCGGCTGGTGACGACCGCGTTCTCGTACGGCTCCTGCGCCGTACCGAGGTCGGCGGACTCGACCAGCACCCGGCCCTCGTCCGGGCACCGGAAGCCGGCCAGGGTCGCGGCGAGCGTGCTCTTCCCGGAACCGTTGCGGCCGAGCAGACCGTGGATCTTCCCGGGCGCGAGGCGCAGGTCGAGCCGATCGAGCGCGGGCACGCCGCCGAACCGGACCGACAGGTTCTCGGTCCGCACAGCCAGAGCGGTGTCTTCGAGAGTGCTGGTGGTCATCAGGCTTCCCCGTAGGTGCGGATGTGCTGGACGACGTCCTTGAGCGGAACGCCGATGGCTTTGGCCTCGCGGATCATCGGGTCGACCACGTCGGCGAAGAACGAGTCCTGCCGGCCGGTGCGCAGCAGCAGGCGGGCGTTCGGGCTGACGAACATCCCGATCCCGCGCTTCTTGTAGAGCACGCCCTCGTCGACGAGTTGGGCGAAGCCCTTGGCGGCGGTCGCCGGGTTGATCCGGTAGAACGCGGCGTACTGGTTGGTCGACATGACCTGTTCGTCCTCGGCGAGGGCACCGGTCACGATGTCGTTCTTGATCTGCTCCGCGATCTGCAGATAGATCGGACTCCGATCGTCGAACACCACAGCCCCCTCTCTACCCTCGCTCGGTCCACCGGTTCGTTACTTGAGTAACGAACCATAGCACCTCGTCAGGGTCAGCCTCCTGCGGCGTACGACGACTGCTGCAGAGACTTCTTCAGCGCCGGTACGACGGGCCCGACCCGGACACCGAGCTGCGCCAGCCGATCCTTGTGGCGGTTGCGCTGGTCCTTGGTGACGACCGTGCGCAGGTCCGCGGTCGCGGCCAGTACGACGACCGCCGCGTCACGGAGGTCGACGCGTGTCACCAGCCGGGACGGGCGGAGGGTGTCCGTCGCACTCTGCAGCACCTGGCGCCGAATCAGCGGGTGCCGCAGCGTGATGCGATGGGCCGGGAACAGGCCGAGGACGCGGTACGGCTCGACCCTGATCAGGTAGGCACGCTCCAGGTCGCCGCGAACTTCGCGGACGATCGCGCGCGGCCGCCGGTCGACCCAGGTCTTCCACTTGCGGGGACCGCGGCTGCCGATGTCGGCAAGGACACCGGCAAGGACCTGATCCTGCGGTGCGGCCGCCTTCGTCAGCCGGGCTCGACCGTTGTCGTCGGCAAGGTTCCCGGCGAGCTGGAGGTCGACCAGCGCGGCCGCACGGAGCAGCCTGCCGAGCTTCGAGGTGTTCGTCAGGCGGCCCTTCATCGGGTCGTAGGCGAGCAGGAAGAGCCTTGCAGCCAAGGCATCCGGGGCTTTGGCCTTGCCGAGGGCAACGGTCTTCCGAGCACGTGCCGGGCGTCGGGTCGGGACGCTCCGGGCGGGCCGCCGCAGCGGCGTCACCACAGCTCTACTCATGGTCTTCCTCCTTGGCCGGACGGCCCGGGCGGCGGATCTTGCCGACCCCTGACGGCAGCCGGCCGGCATCGGCCAGCGCCCGCCGGAGCAGGTACTCGATCTGAGCGTTGGTGCTGCGCAGGTCGTCGGCCGCCCACCGGGCCAGCGCGTCATGCACCACGGGATCCAGCCGGAGCAGGATCTTCTTGCGTTCGACGGCCACAGTGCCCGCTCACTGGTACAGCGAGCCGGCGTTGACCACCGGTTGGGCATCCCGGTCGCCGCACAGCACCACCAGCAGATTGCTGACCATGGTCGCCTTGCGCTCCTCGTCCAGGTCGACAACCTCGTGCTCGGACAGCCGGGCCAGGGCGAGCTCGACCATGCCGACCGCACCCTCGACGATCCGCTGCCGGGCCGCCACGACCGCGCCAGCCTGCTGGCGGCGCAGCATCGCCTGGGCGATCTCCGGCGCGTACGCGAGGTGGGTGATGCGCGACTCGATCACATGCACCCCGGCCGCCTGCACCCTGGCGCCGATCTCCACCGACAGCGTCTCGGTGATCTCGTCGGTGCTGTCGCGCAACGACAGACCACCTTCGTCGGGATGTACGTCGTACGGGTAGCTGTTGGCGATGTGCCGGACCGCGGTCTCGGTCTGGATCGCGACGAACTCGACGAAGTCGTCCACCTCGAACATCGCCTGCGCGGTGTCCTCGACCTGCCAGACCACGACCGCGGCGATCTCGATCGGGTTGCCGTCGGCATCGTTGACCTTGGCAACGGCCGTCTCGTGGTTGCGGATCCGGGTGGAGATCTCACGCCGCTGGGAGATCGGGTTCACCCAGCGCAGGCCGTCGGTGCGCAGCGTTCCGGCGTACCGGCCGAGGATCTGCAGCACCCGGGCGCGGCCCGGCGACACCGGCGTCAGCCCGGCGGCCACGATCAGCCCGGCCAGGAAGATCAGCACGGAGAGCGCGGTCAGCACACCCTGGTCCTGGCTCAGGCCGATCACGAACAACACCACGGCACCCACCACCAGCACGAACGCCAGCCCGGCCATCGGCCACCCGTTGACCGCCCGCGCCACCCGCTCGGTCACCTTCGGCTTCGGCATCTCCACCGCAACGTCCAACTCCGCCATCACCGGCTCCTCTCGAATAGCTCGAAGGTAGCAAAGTGATATCACATTTACAAGACGGTCGCCGGCGGCTTGTCCTGCCGATGGCGGGTTGTCAACGGTCACCGGGCAAATAACCCGCCACCCACCCGGGGGCTAGAGGGGTTGGGAGAGGGCCTCGAGGTGGGATTGCCAGAGGGGGGCGTGGGAGTTGGGGAGGGGGTCTATGGCGGAGTCGGACCAGGCGTGGATGGGGCGGATGCCGTGCAGGGCGTTGACGAGCCAAGCCTCGGTCGTGTCCTGGAGTTCCTTCGGAGTGATGGGGTGTTCGGAGACGGGCGTGCCTTGGGCGGTGGCGACGCGGCGGAGGAGTTTGGCGGTGACGGACGGGAGCAGCGGGCGGTCGGACGGCGGGAAGCAGAGGGTGTCGTCCTCCCACCAGGCGAGGGCCGAGTAGGCGGCCTCCAGCACGGTGCCGTCCTGGTCGAGGAGGAGGATCTCGTCGGCGCGATGCGCGGCGGACTCCTTCAGCTTGCCCAGCAACTCCAGGTCAGGACCCTTGATCCGCGGCTCGGTGCGTGGATCGGGACCCTCGTGGACGGCGACCCGGACGCGGCCGCCGGTCGGCGGAGCGGGCCGGCGCTGGACCGCCAGCTCACCCGACTCATGCAGCTCGAACCTGGGAAACCAGCGACCGAACCCTGGCAACCGGCCGATTTGCTTGTCCCAGTACGCCGACGCGTCCACCCCCGCCGCCAGACACGACCCGACGAACCGTTCCCGGTGCAGCTCGATCCCCCGAACCTTGCCATCGGCAACCAAGAACGAATCCGCCACCCGCAGACCACCACTCATGTCCCCCACCCTTCGGCCGCGGCGTTCCCGCCCACGGCTGCCATTGCCTTCAGCACCATTTCGTCGTACTCCGCGACCGGGTCGGAGTCGAGCACGATCGCACCCCCCGCGCCAACCACTGTTCCGTCCGGCGTCAGTACCGCCGTACGGATCACCACACTCAGATCCGCCCGCCCGTCCACGGTCAGATAGCCGAGCGCACCTGAATACACCCCACGGGCACTCGACTCCAACGAGTCGAGAATCTCCATCGTGCGGATCTTCGGTGCGCCCGTCATCGACCCCGGCGGGAAGCACGCCCGGACCGCGTCGATCGCACTCACCCCGGAGCACAGCCGGCCGCGGACCGTGGTGACGAGCTGATGAACGGTCCGGTAGCTCTCGACCTGCATCAGCTGCGGCACGTGCACCGTGCCCGGCTGACTGACCCGGCCGAGGTCGTTGCGGATCAGGTCGACGATCATCAGGTTCTCGGCCCGGGTCTTCTCGTCCTCGGCCAGTGCCTTCGCCGCCAACTGGTCCTGCGCCGGGTCCGCCTCCCGCGGCGCGGTCCCCTTGATCGGTCGGCACTCGGCCCACCCGTCCGCATCCACGGTCAGGAACCGTTCCGGCGACGAGCTGGCCACCGCGAGATCGCCATACCGGAGGAAGGCGGCGTACGGCGCCGGGTTCGCCGCCCGCTGCCAGCGGAAGAACTCGAACGGATCGGGCACGGATGGCAGGCGGACCCGGTTGGTCAGGCAGACCTCGTACGTCTCCCCCGCCTCCAGTGCGGCCATGCACGCGGCGATCCCGGCCAGGTACGTCGGCCGGTCCTGCTCGAGATGCGCCTCGAGGTCGAGCCGCGCGATCGCCGGTACGCCGTCGCCGGACATCCACCAGTCCGACGCACTCCGCACCGCCCGATCCAGCCAGCCGGCGCCCGCGTCCTGTTCGTCGACGGCGACGAGGTAGGTGAGGTCGTGGTCGTGGTCGATTACGACGAACCGGTTCGCCCAGATCCACAGTGCGTCCGGCGTCGGCGCCTCGTGCGCCGCGACTCCCCCGGTCAGCGCCTTGAGCTCGTAGCCGAAGTACCCGACGTACCCACCGTTGAAGAGCCCGGTCAGCTCGTCCGGTACGGCGTTCAGCCGGCCGGCCTTCTCCGCCAGCCGCTCGCCCAGCTCCACGAACACGTCACCATCGGCGACATCCCGGACGACGACCTCCGCGTCGGGACCGCCCGTCGTACCGAGGACGGAGACACGTCGTGCCGCCCGATCCGTCAGACTGCCGTCGAGCCAGAACGCGACAGGTTCTTCGGCCAGCAGCTCGCGGTAGACAGTCTCTCCGTCGAGCGCCCGGTCGACCGTCCGGACGGACCAGCTCAGCGCACCCACAGGCACACGCTACCTACCTGCGGGCGGATCCACGCCCCTGACTCGTCAGGCGGTCAGAGCGAGCTTGGTGCGCATGGCCGTGATCCGGCGGATCGGGATCGCGACCTCGAGGCCGTCCTTCGACTCCGCGCGATCGGCCAGCCAGCCGGCGGCGGTGTCCCGGCGGGCATCCGGAGTACCGGGAAGGTAGAGCGCGTTCACCAAACGGTGGGCGTCGTCGCGGCTGCGGATCATGTAGACGTACCGCTCCCGCTGGCTCTCCATCACGTCGAAACCGGCGTGGTGGAGCTGGTCCTTGAGCTCGGTGATCTCGCCGCCGGCCGGGAACTGCGGGGTCGATCGCAGCCGCGTGGTGAGGCCGCTCAGCGTGCGGATGTCACCGCGGCGGAGCGGTCGTACGGCGGGCACGATCGCGGCCAGCACGCCGCCGCGACGCAGTACCCGGGCCGCCTCGGCCAGGACCGCCGGCAGCGGCTGGAGCACCATCAGGCCCATCGAACAGGTGACGACGTCGAACACCTCGTTCGCGAACGGCAGATGCACGGCGTCCGACTGCACCCTCGGACCTGGCGCACCGGCGAGCTGGGCCGGGTTGTTGTCGACGCCGACGACCCAGTGGCCGTGCAGCTCGCGGGAGACCGGGCCGTTGCCGCAGGCCAGGTCGAGGACGCGCCGGGCCTCGCCGGAGACGGCACGAACCAGCCAGCGGTACGGCGTGTGGTCGCCGGCCACCGCGCGGGAGAGCAGGGCTTCGGTGCTACCCGGAGTCGCGGTGTGGAACTCCCGCAGGTACTCGGGCCAGTCGATCAGATTCTCGGACATCGCGCAGTGAGGCTACCTCGTGACCACCCGCCGTACACCATCGAGCGCACAGCGTGGACAGTCTCTTAATACAGCTTTGAACTCAGACCCGGCTGACGAAGATGTGGCCGGCGGTCTCGTCGCTGATCACGCCACCCGCCTCGCGGCTGCCGACCAGGACACCCTCGGCGTCCATCGTCGAGTCGACCTCGCGACCCGGCAGCGCGCCGGCCCGGCGCAGTACGGCCATCGCGCCGTCATCGGTCTGGACCGGCTCGGCGATCCGGCGGACCAGCACCCGGACGCTCTCGCCGGTGGACGCGTCGAGCACCTTGTCCAGCGGCTCGACACCGATCCGGAAGTCCTCGATCCCGCTCGCCTGGCCGCTGGTCTGCAGCTCCTCCAGGCCCGGGATCGGGTTGCCGTACGGCGACTCGGTCGGGTTGTTCAGGATCTTGAGCAACCGCAGCTCCACCGCGTCGCTCATCACGTGCTCCCAGCGGCAGGCCTCGGTGTGCACGTCCTCCCACTCGAGCCCGATCACATCGACCAGCAGCCGCTCGGCCAGCCGGTGCTTGCGCATCACCCGGACCGCCTGCTTCCGGCCGACGTCGGTGAGCTCCAGGTGGCGGTCGCCCTCCACCTTGATCAGCCCGTCGCGCTCCATCCGGGCGACCGTCTGGCTGACCGTCGGACCGGACTGGTGCAGGCGTTCGGCGATCCGCGCGCGCAGCGGCAGGATCCCCTCTTCCTCCAGCTCGTAGACGGTCCGCAAGTACATCTCGGTGGTATCGATCAGCTCGCTCACGACAACCATTCTCACCTATGTAGGCAAGCCTGACCGAATTCCCGGTGAACACGCGGACCGAGTAGGTCATCACCGCACAAGCACGCAGGATGGACCGATGGCGCCTGCGGTGATGTGGTTCCGGCGGGACCTCCGGCTGACGGACAATCCTGCGCTGCTCGATGCGGTCGCCGCGGGTGACGGCCGAGTCCTCGGCCTGTTCGTGCTCGACCCGCAACTGTGGGACCGCGCGGGCGATCCACGCCGTGAACAGCTGGCGGCGTCGTTGCGGCGGCTGTCCGATTCCATCGGCGGCCGGCTCGTCGTACGACGGGGTGATCCGGAAACCGTCGTACCGGAACTGGCCGAGGAGATCGGCGCGGCCAGTGTGCACATCAGCGCGGACTACGCCCCGTACGGACAGCGCCGGGACAAAGAAGTTGAAGCCTCATTGAACTGTCCGCTGGTGGCGACCGGATCGCCGTACGCGATCGCTCCCGGACGCATCCTGAACCAGCAGCATCGCCCGTACCAGGTGTTCACGCCGTACTTCCGGGCCTGGCTCGAGCACGGCTGGCGTCGCCCGGTCGATGCGCCGGCGAACGTCGGGTGGCTCGAGGCCGACGGCGAGGAGCTTCCGGAGGGTGCAATCGAAGGCGCCGGCGAGCAGGCAGCGCACGAGCACTGGCATGCGTACCTGGACGACGTCGCGCGGTACGACGACGAGCGTGACCGGCCGGATCTCGACAGCACCTCGCGGATGTCGATCCCCTTGAAGTACGGCGAGATCCACCCGCGCACCATGCTCGCCGACCTCGCCCGTCAGCGCAGTCAGGGGGCCGACGCCTACCGTCGCCAGCTCGCCTGGCGCGAGTTCTGCGCGGACCTGCTCGCGCGGCATCCCGACGCCGCGTGGAAACCGCTGCGGCCCGAGTTCGAGCGGATGGAGTACGACGACCCCGGCGCGCTGTTCGACGCGTGGTGCGAGGGCCGGACCGGGTATCCGTTCGTCGATGCGGGGATGCGACAGCTCGCCGGGACCGGCTTTCTGCACAACCGCGTGCGGATGGTGGTCGCGTCCTTCCTGGTCAAGGACCTGCACGTGCACTGGAAGTTCGGCGCCCGCTGGTTCATGCGTACGCTGCGCGACGGCGACCTCGCGTCGAACTCGCTGAACTGGCAGTGGGTGGCCGGCTGCGGCGCTGATGCGGCGCCGTACTTCCGGATCTTCAACCCGGTCGGCCAGGGCAAGAAGTTCGATCCCGACGGTGAGTACGTCCGCCGCTGGGTGCCCGAGCTGCGCGATCTCGGCGGCAGCGCGGTCCAGGAACCTTGGAAGTACGGCGGCGCCCACGGCTACCCCGAGCCGGTCGTCGACCACGCCGAAGCCCGCCGCGAGGCGCTGCGCCGCTACGACGCGATCCGTACGTCTTGACGCCCACTTGAGTCATACCCCTATAGTGCTAGGTAACTAGATGAATGGGGTTTGGTTGATGATCGAGTTCCATCTGGACGGACGGTCGGGGGTGTCGCCGTACCAGCAGATCGTCCAGCAGGTCCGCAACGCGCTGCGCCTCGGACTGCTGCGCAAGGGCGACCAGCTGCCGACTGTGAAGGACGTCGTCGCGGCGCTGGCGATCAACCCGAATACGGTGCTCAAGGCGTATCGCGAGCTCGAGCACGAAGGCCTGGTGCAGGCCCGGCCGGGGCGCGGCACGTTCGTGACCCGGACGCTGACCGACAACACGCTGGCCGCGCACGGCCCGCTCCGGCAGGACCTGCGCCGCTGGTTGGCGAAGGCGCGCAAGGCCGGCCTCGACGACGAGAGCATCGAGGCGTTGTTCCTGACCACGTTTCGGTCCGCCGCTCTGGAGGACTTAGCATGACCGCCGTCCTGCAGGCCCGCGGCCTGGGCAAGAGATACGGCCGGCGCTGGGCGCTGACCGACTGCGATCTGGAAGTGCCGGCCGGACATGTCGTCGGGCTCGTCGGCCCGAACGGTGCCGGCAAGAGCACACTGCTCAACCTGTCCGTCGGGATGCTCACACCGACCGCCGGATCCGTCGAGGTGCTGGGCGGCCCGGCCGGCGCGCAGCAGGCCAAGGTCGGGTACGTCGCTCAGGACACGCCGACGTACGCCCGGTTGAGCGTCGCCGACCACCTGAAGCTCGGCGCGAAACTCAACCCCGGCTGGGACCCCACCGTGGCCCAGCGGATCGAGCGCCTCGGACTCGACCCGAAGCAGAAGGCCGGCAAGCTGTCCGGCGGCCAGCGAGCCCAGCTCGCACTCACGCTCGGTCTGGCCAAGCGGCCTGACCTGCTGATCCTCGACGAACCGGTCGCCGCGCTCGACCCACTGGCCCGGCGCGAGTTCCTGCAGGACCTGATGGGGGCGGTCGCGGAGCAGGAGCTCAGCGTCGTACTGTCCTCCCACCTCGTCTCCGATGTGGAGCGGTCCTGCGACTTCCTGATCGTGCTGGTCGATTCGCGGGTCCAGGTCAGCGGCGAGATCGACACCCTGCTGGCGACACACCTCCGGCTGACCGGTCCACGACGCGCCGCCAAGGATCTGCCCGGCGATCAGCACGTGGTGACCGAGAGCCACACCGACGTGCAGTCGACGTTCCTGATCCGCACCGACAAGCCGATCCTCGACCCGGCCTGGACCGTCACCCAACTCACCCTCGAGGACCTGGTCCTGGCCTACATGGCCAGCAGCGTCCCCGCCCAACCCGAGCGTCCGGTCCTGGAGGTGCAGCGATGATCTGGCTGACCTGGCGGCAGTTCCGCGTCCAGTTCCTCGTGGTCGCGTCCGTGATCGCCGCGGCCGCGGTCGTCCTGGCGGTGACCGGCCCGGGCCTGCTCGACGACTACCGCCGCCTCACCGACGACTTCATCAAGAACCTCGGCTTCGAGAACCTCAATCCGTTCCTCTACATCGCCGGTCAGGTCCTGCTGTACGCCGTTCCGCCGGTGATCGGGGCGTTCTGGGGCGCGCCGCTGATCGCCCGCGAACTGGAGACCGGCACCCACCGGCTGGCGTGGAGCCAGAGCGTCTCGCGGTGGCGCTGGCTGGCCACCAAGGTCGGAGTCACCGGGCTGACCGCGATTGCGATCACGGCCGTACTGAGCCTTGCGGTGACCTGGTGGGTCGACCCGATCGACGACGCGATCAACGCCGGCCAGGATTCGAACACCTACCTGCCGCGGATGTTCCCGCCGGTCTTCAGCGCCCGCGGCCTGGTCCCGATCGGGTACGCCGCGTTCGCCTTCGCGCTCGGGGTCGCGATCGGGCTCGTCGTCCGGCGTACTCTCGTCGCGCTCGCGATCACGCTGGCCGCGGTGATCCTGGTGCAGATCGTCACCCCGACGCTGATCCGGCCGCACCTGCTCGCGCCGACGGAGTCCTACCTGACCGTCAGCCTGGACAACCTCCGCGGCTTCATGCTGACCGGGGACAGCACTCCTCCACAGGTGAAGCAGATCGAGGTGGCCAGCGGGTCCGTCGGCGCCTGGAAACTGTCCGACGAGACCGTGGACAAGTCCGGCAAGACGGTGAGCACGTTGCCGAGCTGGATGATCGACTGCGAGCCCGGACCTCCTCCCGGTCTGGAACCGCGCGTCCCGCCGGCGAAGGCGGCCGCCTGCTTCCAACGGCTGGCGGACGAGGGGTACCGGCAGCACATCAAGTACTTCGAGGCCAACACCTTCTGGGCTCTGCAGTGGCGTGAGTTCGGGTTCTTCCTGCTACTGGCGCTCGGGTTGACCGGTTTCAGTTTCTGGCGGATCCGCCGCGACCTGTCCTGAGTTTCCTGACGATCAGGGCGATCGCGAGGAGTCCGGCTCCCACCACCGCTGAAGTCCACGGGAGGGTGACGGCGAGAACGACGCAGCCGATGAGGCCGATCACGTTGAGGGCACGGGGCCATCGACGCTGGTCGGCCGGCTGGGTGAAGGCCGAGGCGTTGGCGATCGCGTAGTACAGCAGGACGCCGAACGACGAGAAGCCGATGACTCCGCGCAGGTCGGTGGTCAGGACGAGGATTCCGACGACGACGGCGAGCGCGATCTCGGCGTGGTGCGGGACCTGGAAGCGCGGATGGACGGCGGCCAGCCAGCCGGGCAGGTCACGGTTGCGGGCCATCGCGAGCGACGTACGGCCGATGCCGGCGATCAGGGCGAGGAGTGCGCCGAGGCTCGCGAGGGCGGCGCCGACCCGGACGACGGGACTGGCCCAGGCCGCGCCGACGGTGTCGACCGCGGTCGCGAGCGGGGCGATGGTCGTCGCCGGATCGAGCACGAGCAGCAGCGCCACACCGACGGCAAGGTAGATGCCGATAGCAACGATGACGGCGGTGCTGATCGCGCGCGGGATGGTCTTCGCCGGCTCGCGGACCTCCTCACCCATGGTCGCGATCCGCGCGTATCCGGCGAACGCGAAGAACAACAGTCCCGCCGCCTGCAGCACGCCGTACGGCGAGGTGCCGGTGAACTCGAGGTCGCGATGCGGCTCACCGGTGAACAGCACGATCAAGACGAGCGCGAGGACGGCGAGTGTGCAGGCGACCAGGATCCTGGTCAGTCGTGCGGTCTTGGTGACACCGCGGTAGTTGACCGCCGCCAACCCGGCCACGGCGGCCAACGCGACCAGCCTGCGCAACCATCCACCACCAGGTACGGCGTACGTCGCGAACGTCAACGCCATCGCGGCACACGATGCCGTCTTCCCCACCACGAAACACCACCCGGCGGCGAAGCCCCACCACTCCCCCAGCCGCTCCCGCCCGTACACGTACGTCCCACCCGAGACCGGATAGACGGCCGCCAACTGAGCCGAGGACACCGCGTTGCAGTAGGCAACAACCGCGGCGATCGCCAACCCGATCAGCAGACCCGATCCGGCGGCGCGCCCAGCCGGCCCCCACACCGCGAAGACCCCGGCCCCGACCATCGACCCGAGGCCGACCACCACGGCGTCGCCGACGCCCAGCCGCCGGGCCAGGGTGGGATGCGGCTGGGCGGCACTCATGTCAGTCGCCCGCCGCCATCGCCGCGGCGATCTTCCGGTCGGCATCGGCAACGTCCTCCTCGGGCGCCGGGGGCAGCAGGTCGGCCCACAGCGGCAGCATCTCCCGGCGCGCCTCCAGCATGCCCAGCGGTCGCGGGTAGAACCACACGTGGAAATGGGCCGAGCCGTCGCCCCAACGATAGACGTGGACCCGGGCGATGCCACCGAGTCCGAGGATGGCTCGCTCGATCCGGGCGACCACCGGACCGTAACTGGTCGCGTGGGCCGCGGGCAGGTCGGCGAAGCTGTCGTGGTGACCTCGACTGGCCAGCCAGACCACTCCCGGGATCGTGACGTCCTTGGCCGGGCACAACGCCCAGTTGTCGTCCGTCCAGAGCGGCGGCCGGTGTTCGGACTTCTCGAACGAGGCCAGCCAGTCGCAGAGTCCGCACGGATCCCCGCCGGGCTCGCCGACGCGGGGTGGTTCGGGGATCACGCGCGGCGGCGGCTCGCGGCGGATCAAGGGTTCGGCGTAGGGAAGTGTCATGGCGGTCCCTCCAAAGCTGTCGGTCCCGCCAGTGAAACACGACTGTTGCGGAAAATGCAACGACCATGTTTCAGAAGTTCAGGACTCCGCGGAGGGTCAGGTCGAGGGTGAGCCGGCGGACCCGGGCCTTGGACCAGTGGTGCCGGCCGCGCATGTGCACGTAGGTGAAGGTCGCCGACACCATCAGCACCTCGGCCACGTCGCTGATCCGGCCGTGCGGATGCAGCGAACCGTCCTGCTCGCCCTCGCGCAGGAACCGCTCGAACGGATCGATGAACGAGACCGGGCCGTTGCGGGCCTGCTCCTGGTGGAACACCAGGTCCGAGGACAGGATCAGCGGCAGATGCCGGTCGATCACGTCGAACAAGGCCTCGAGCGTCTTGACCAGGCCTTCGCGACCGGTACCGGAGCCGGCCAGGATCGGCCACATCGTGTCCCGGTAGTCCTCGGCCAGCGCGTCGAGCAGCGAGTTCAGCAGCAGTTCGACGGTCAGCCCCTGCCGCCACAGCGTGACGCGGGACCGGCCGACCTTGTCGGCGACCCGCTCCAGCGTGACACCGGACCAGCCGTGCTCGGCGAGTACGGCGACGGTCGCCTCGCGCAGCGTCTCGTCCACCGCGATGGTCATCTCCGGCCACTCCTCACCGAGGGCTCTTGTGCAACACGGTCGTTGCACTGCACGATGACTGTACCAAGAAGCGAAGGAGCAACCGTGGACACCAGGACGGAGATCCGGCTGCGGCTGACCCCACAGGAGGTGGCGGGCCTCGCCGCGCTCACGGTCGGTCTGCGCGGGGTGACCGAAGCCGAGCTGACCGAGGAGGATGCGGCGGTCGCGGCGCTGGAGCTGGCGCTCACCCGGCTGATCGAGGACTTCGAAGTACCCGATGAGAGCGCTCGGGCGCGGGTCCAGCAGGCACGCGACGAGCTGCGGGCGCACTGGGTCCGGGGCGGCGCTTCACTCTGAGGGCGTCGCTCTGAGGATGGTCAGCAGACGGGCCACCTCGGCGGCTACCTCGTCGCGGGCCGGGCCGAGGTACTTGCGGGTGTCGACCAGGGCCGGGTTGCCGGCGAGGACTTCGCGGACCTTGGCGGTGAAGACGTTGTTCAGGTGGGTGGCGATGTTGACCTTGGTCATGCCTGCCTCGACGGCTCGGGTGAGGTCAGGGTCGGCGACGCCGGAGGAGCCGTGCAGGACGAGCGGGACGGGGACGGCGGCGTGGAGGTCGGCGATGAGGTCGAAGTCCAGGGACGCCGTACGTTCGGTCATCGCATGGGAGGAGCCGACGGCGACTGCCAGGGCGTCGACGCCGGTGGCTTCGGCGAAGGCGAGGGCCTCGTCGGGGCGGGTGCGGGCGCCGGGCGCGTGCACGCCGTCCTTGCCGCCGACCTCACCGATCTCGGCCTCCACGAACACACCGTGGTCATGACAGAAGGCCGTGACCTCGGTGGTCGACGCGACGTTGTCGGCGTACTCGAGCTTCGACGCGTCGTACATGACGGAGGTGAAGCCGAGTGAGACCGCTTCGGTGACCAGGTCGCGGTCCATCGCGTGGTCGAGGTGGACGACGACCGGGACGGTGGCGGCGGCCGCGGCGGCCAGGGTGGCGACACCGATCGGCTTGAGGGCACCGTGGTACTTCACCGCGTTCTCGCTGATCTGCAGAATGACCGGCGCACCGACCTGCTCGGCGCCGGCGATCAGCGCGGTGGCGTGCTCCAGCTGGATCACGTTGAACGCACCGACCCCACGACCAGCCTTGGCGGCGGCCAGCACGACCTCGGCCCCGGAGACCAACGGCATGAGCTTTCTCCTTCTAGCTAACGGTGACCTGGGGCTGCCAGCGCCGGTACGCGGCCAGATCGATGTCCCCGGCAACCGGTGTCAGCACCGCGGCGGCCGACGCGGCCACAGCGGACTTCAGTACGACGGACCAGTCGGGCTCCGGCGACTCCGCGACAGCCGCCGCAACCACGGCCGTGCAGGCGTCGCCGGCACCGGTCGGGTTGCCACTCACCTTCTCGACCGGCAGCGCCCGCCAGACACCCTTGTTGCTGGCAGCAACCATCCCGCGCGATCCGTCGGTGATCACGGCCGCGGTCGCACCCAGCCCGACCAACTGACGAGCGCCGCCCTCGACGGTCGTGTCACCCAACGCGTCACGCAACTCGGCCGCGTTGGACCGCACCACCGCACCAGCCTTCGCAGCCGCGGTCAGCGCGGCACCGCCGGAGTCGATCACGGTCAGTACGTCGTGATGCCGCGCGCGGACCGCGAGCTCGGCGTACGCATCAGCGGGCAATCCCGGCGGGATGCTGCCCGAACAGGCCAGCACGCCCAGTCGCGACCACGGCATCCGGTCCCCGAACGCACGCCACTCGTCAGCGGTCACCGAAGGCCCGGTCTCGTTGAAGATCGTCGCGTCCCCGTCGGCACCGTTGACGATGGCTACGGTACGCCGAGTCTCCCCGGCGATCGGCGTCAGCAGTGCGGTGAGGCCCGCATCGAACAGTTCCTCCGCAACCAGCTCACCGGTCACACCGCCGACCAACCCGAGCACCAGCACCTGGTGCCCCAACGTCGACGCCACCCGGGCGACGTTCACGCCCTTGCCACCGGCCCGCTGCCGAACGGTGCCGACGCGATGACTGCCACCGACGACGAGCTCGTCGACCTCGTACGTGACGTCCAGCGCGAGGTTGAGGGTGACGGTCCCGATCAGTCCAGCCACGACCCTGCCCGCATCACCTTCTGAACGACGTACGCGTCGTCCAGCACCACCAGGTCCGCCCGCTTGCCGGTCTCGATCGCGCCCACGTCGTACCAGCCGAAGGCCTGTGCCGGCGTTGTCGACGCCATCCGGGACGCGTCCACCAGGGACACGCCGGCCTTCACCGCGTTGGCGTAGGACACGTCCATCGTCAGGGTGCTGCCGGCGATCGAATGCTTGCCGTGGGCAAGCGTCACCAGGCCTTCCTTCACGTCCACCTCGAGGCCGCCGAGCTTGTACCGGCCGTCCGGCATCCCGGTGGCCTCCATCGCGTCGGTGATCAGGGCGATCCGGTTCACCCCGGCCGCCGCGAGGGCGACGCGGACGACCTGCGGATCCAGGTGCAGGCCGTCGTTGATCACCTCGAGCAGCAGCCGTTCGTCGTTCAGGGCGGCACCGACCGGACCCGGGTCGCGGTGGTGGAAGGGCCGCATCCCGTTGAACAGGTGCGTGGCGACGGTCGCCCCGGCGTCGGCGCCGGCGATCATCTGCTCGTACGTCGCGTCGGTGTGCCCGAGGGCGGCGACGGCACCCGCGTCGACGACCTGGCGGATCGCGTCCAGCCCGTGCTCGAGCTCCGGCGCGATCGTCACCATCTTCACCGCGTCGCTCAGGACCTTCGTGACGTCGTCGGCGACCGGGTCGCGCAACAACGTCGGCTCGTGCGCACCACACCGCGCCGCGGACAGGAACGGGCCTTCCAGGTGGACACCGGCGATCACGCCGTCGGTGATCAGGTCCGCGAGACAGGCGGTCTGCGAGACGATGTCATCGAGGGGCGCCGTCACCAGGCTGGCGAGCGTCGTCGTCGTACCGTGCCGGGCGTGGAAGGCCGCGACCTTGCGCGCCTCCTCCGGATCCGTCGTCGAGTACGACGATCCGCCGCCGCCATGGGTGTGGATGTCGACGAAGCCCGGGACGACGGTGCCGTCGCCGAGGTCCTCGGGCCGCTTGCCGTCGGCCGGCATCCCCTCCGACCTGCGGCCGAACGCGACGATGTCCTCGTCGACCACCTGGATCCAGGCGTTCTCCAGCACGTCGTCCGGCGTGACCAGCCGGCCCACGCGATAGGTCGTCATACCGTCTGATCTCCACTCTCGTCGGCGGTCACGCGGTCCCAGGCCATCACCGCGGCGCCGAGGCAGCCCGCGTCCTCACCGAGTACGGCGGCCACGATCTCGGGCTCGCGCTGGAAGGTGAGCCGCGCGTGGATGCCGTCACGCAGCGGCTGCAGCAGTGTCTCCCCCGCGCCCACCAGTCCACCGCCGATCGCGATCCGGGTCGGCGCGACCAGGGTCGTGTAGAGGACGAGCGCATCGATCAGCGCCTTCAGTGCGTCGTCCCAGACGTGCGCGGCGTCCGGATCACCGGCGGCCAGCAACTCCAGGACCTCACGTGCGCCGTCCACGGTCCGGCCGGTACGGGCGCCGTACCTGCGAGCCAGTGCAGCCGCGGAGGCGACCGTCTCGAGGCAGCCCCACTGACCGCAGGCGCACTGCTCAGCCGCGTCGCCGTGGACGAACCGGGTGTGGCCCAGTTCGCCGGCCCAGCCGTCGCCGCTGACCAGCGAGCCGTCGATCACCATCGCGGCGGCGATGCCGGTGCCGAGCGGCAGGAACATCGAGTTCGTGGTGCCGGTGAGTGCGCCTTGGCGGAGTTCGGCGTACCCGCCGGCGCGGACGTCGTGGGCGAGCACGATCGGTACGCCGTCTCCGATCGCGGCCTCCAGCTCGGCGCGCACCGGCGTACCGACCCACTCCAGGTTCTCGGCGCCGACCGTGCCGGTCTCGGCGTCGATGACCCCGGGCACGACGACACCGATCGCACGCACCCGGTGACCGTCCGCAGTCGCCTTCTGGCTCAGCTCGACGACGGTTTCCAGCAGGGCATCGAGCACGGCGCGGCCCCCGGCCTCCCGGGGAGTCGGCCTGGTCTCGCGGTGCAGCACGGCACCGTCCGCGGCGACCAGGCCGCACTTCATCCGGGTTCCACCGAGATCGACGGCAACCACGACTTCACAGGGGTCCACGGAGCGCCATTATGCAGCGTTACCGGGCAGTCCGAACATCCGTGAGCAATCTCTGGACAACCTCGACCAGACCACTGACGACTCTGGTTCAGTTGCGTCCGAAAATCCGCGGGCAGGGCGCCGCGGGTCATCGGCCGCCACCGGATCAGGTCCGAAGGCCCCGGTCGAAGGCGGCGACCAGGAACGCGACCAGGTTCTCGGCCAGCTTGCCCGGGTCCTCGGCATCATCCACGCCAGGCGCGCGGGACAAGGCCTGGGACTGGTGCAACGCAAGCAGTCCGAGCATGTTCACGTAGCCGAAGGCGACCGCCTCGGGCGAGGCGTGTGGCAAGGCCGACTGCAGCGCGGCCAGGTACCGCGACTCGATCGGGTCGGACTCGGCGGCGTACAGCTCCCGGATCCGCTGGCTCGGATCGAACGCGATCCGGCCGATGAAACGCGCGACCACCGCGCCACGCTCACCCCGGCGCAGGACCAGGTCCAGCCCGGGCTCGATGAATGCGCGGATCAGCTGCTCCGGATTCGGCCCGCCGCGGGCCTCCAACTGGTCCAGCCGGCGCCGGCGTTCGGTGTTGACCGGCGCCATCGCACGGGCGACCGCGGCTCGCAGCAAGGCTTCCTTCGAGCCGAAGTGATAGTTGACCGCGGCGATGTTCGCAGCCGCCGCCACCGTGATGGCACGCAGCGACGTTCCTTCGTAACCCCCTTCACCGAAGCGTTGTTCGGCGACGTTGAGCAATCTCTCCCGGGTCGATTCGACCGGTGTTTCCACAAACTTCTCCTTCCCCCCGGCTACCGCTCGCTCAGGCACCCCACCTGCTCACTCGCCGTAGCCTGCAGTCAGCATAGTTCAAACGGTCGTTTGAACTGGAGGCCTTAGCTCCCTTATCTCCGAGAATTCCTCAGATTTATCTGAAAACTCCTTCCTTCCCATGGTTCACAGCCCTCACACTTCCCGATCGCGGTCCGGTTGATGCCGGGATCGAGCGGGTGGTTAGGGTCGTGCGGTATGAGTCTGGTTCGGGTGGAACGGCGGTTTCAGGGACCCAAGCGGTCGGGCAACGGCGGGTACGTCGCCGGACAGGTGGGTACGGCGCTGGCCGCGCGGATCGACGCGGGCGTGGTGCCGCGGGTGACGCTGCGCATGCCGCCGCCGATCGAGAAGGACCTGACGCTGGACGCCGACGTCGAAGGGGCGCGGTTGACCGACGGCGAGGCCGTGGTAGCCGACGCCGTACCGGTCGACGCGGACTTCCTGGCCGACGCGACCATCGACCCGGTGTCGCCCGACGAGGCTCGCGCGGCCGAGGCGGCGTACAAGGGTCTGAGCAATCATCCGTTCCCGAGCTGCTTCGTCTGCGGGCCGGAGAACCCGGACGGCCTGCAGCTCAAGCCGGGCCCGCTCGGCGACGGACGGACGGCGTGCACGTGGCAGCCGAGCGGCGATCTGGTGACCGGCGGTCTGGTGGACGACGTGTTCCTGTGGTCCGCGCTCGACTGCCCCGGCGGGTGGGCGATCGACCTGGAGGGCCGCCCGTCGGTGCTCGGTCAGTTGACGGCCTGCATCGACGCGCGCCCGCAGCCCGGCGAGCAGTGCGTGGCGCTCGGCCGCTACCTCGGCGAGGAGGGCCGCAAGACGTTCACCGCCAGCACTCTGTACGACGCCGACGGCCGCGTGCTCGCCCGCGCCCGGCACACGTGGATCATGGTCGATCCCGCCCTGTTCAACTAGCGCGTGCGGGCCGCGTGCGCGCGGACCTTGGCCCGGTTCCCGCAGGTCGCCATCGAGCACCACCGCCGGCGCCCGCGCGGGTCGAGGAACAACCAGCCGCACGACTCCCCCGGGCACATCCGGACGTGCGCCCGCGACGGCCCGGTCAGCAGCTCGCCGGCGAGCAGTGCAAGGTTGTCCAGCGGCAGCGCCAGATCCTCCGGCAGCTCCCACACCGGACCGTCGTCCGCGAGGACCAGCTGCCGTCGCCCGGACGCCCGTTCGATCACCCGGGCCACGGCCTCGAACGACTCATCGGTCGCCTGCCGGGTCAGTACGTCGTACAGCTCGGTCCTGAACTCGAGGGTCGTGTGCAGCCGCCGCGCCGCCTCGGTCGGCTTGCCACCGGCCTGCTCGATCAACCGGAACACGGTCGCCGGCGGCACCAGGCCGACGTACGACGTCCAGATCAGGAAGGCCTCGTACGACGTCAGCCACTCGGTCCGGGCCGGGCCACGGGTGGTCCAGTCGGACCGGGTGTTGACGAAGTCGAGGACCGGGTCCGCGCCGACCGGCCTGGGCAGGACGACGCCCTGCACGAGCTCGAGGTGGGACGGCAGCGCGGACATGACTCAGCTCAGCTCAGTTACCCGGCTGCTGGGTCGTGGTGGTCGGCGTCGGCACCGGGATGCTGACGTTGCCGTTCTGCGGGATGACCATGAACTGGATCTTGCCCGATTCGATCGCGGTCTTCAGCAGGTAGCCCTGCGCACCGAGCATCGCGACCTGCGCCTTGACCGACTGCAGTTCGACGTTGACCTGCTGGTTCTTCTGCTCCTGGGTGGCCTTGGCCAGCTCGGCCCGCTGCTTGGCCTCGAGGCCGTCGATGATGCCCTTGTCCAGCGGCGTCGGCTTCTGGATCGTGAAGGACAGCTCGCCACAGTCGTTGGTGCCGTTGTACGACGGGCCGCAGAAGTAGTCACCACCGACGGCGGCCGGCAGCAGCCGGGTGAACTCCTTGGCCGCGGCCGACTGGAAGGCCGCCTTCTTCGACTCGTTGTTGTAGAGCTCGGCCCAGCCGTAGTCGGCCGCGACCGCCGCCAACGCCCGGTCGATCTGCGGCCGGAAGTAGCTCTGCAGCATCTGGTCCCAGCCGTCGTCCTCGTAGGCGTCGGTCTTCAGCCCGATCCGCTCGTGGAACGACTTCAGCACCGACTCGTCGCGGTTCAGCGTGAAGTAGACCTGGACCCGGACGCCGAGCCGGACGTTGTCCTTGCTGACCACGGTGACCTCGTCGGCCGCGTCGGTGTCGGCGCCGTCGCCGCCGATGATGTACGAGCGCTGGTCGATCGGGTAGGTGTAGACGGTGTCGCCCGGGCCGATCAGCTTGTTCGTCGAGCCCGGGGGGATGACGGACTTGAACTTCTTGTCCTCGATCACGCCACCGCCGTAGTGCAGACCGATCCGGTTCGCATCGGTGTCGGCGAAGTTGAAGATGTTGAACAGCGCGATGATCACGATCACGGCCACGATCAGGCCGCCGATCACCTTGACCTTCGTGCTTCCACCCTTGGCGACGGCGGTCGCACTCCCCAGTTTGGCCATCAGTCGTCGAGCTCCTTGCGTTCCACCAGTCGCCGGATGTCGGCGAGGGTCAGGTCGGCGGTGACCGCGACATCGCGCGGCACCGACGGATGCGAGCTGAGCGTACGCAAGCCCTGCTCGGCAGCCGCGACCGCCCGTTCCAGCGTCCTGACCTCGTGCATCAATGCCCGGTGTTCGGCGTTGACCTCGGCCAGGGCCTGCTCGGCCTGGGCAGCCCGGCGGTACGACGCCCACGCCATCCAGGCGGTTCCGACCAGCAGGATCACGATGACCGGAAGTCCGAGTCTCAGCATGTCTCCTATGGGACCACGGCACCGCGTTCGTCTGTGCGCGAAAACTGGTTGAACGCCGGGCGTTCGAACAGTAGGTTTTCAGTACACGCGAAGGGAGGTGGTCCAACGCATGAATTGCTATCGGACTCGTGAGGTGGCGGCGGGCTAACCGCCAACCACTAACAAGTGGGCATGTGGTCGGCCAATTCAACGCCAGCCACCGGGCCCGCGGGCAGTCAGGTCAGTCCGCCTGACCCAGAGTTCGGCCACCCGGCCGCGGTCTGGAAGCGCTCGCGGGCTTTTTTCTGCCCTCACTCCGGCGGCGGGCAGTCCAGGCCGAGCTCTTCGCCGATCTCGCGGAGCTGGGCTTCGAAGTACGCGCCGGCATCCGGCAGCACCCAGTGCAGCTGTCCGAAGACCTCCATGCAGATCAGGCCGTAGAGCCTGACCCAGTAGCTCAGCGCGAGGTAGATCGCGCCGGCAGGCATGCCCTGGAACTCCTCCGTCTCCTGCTGCAACTGAGCGAGCAGCACCGGTCCGAGGTCCTCGTCGGCCGGGTACGGGAACGGCTTCCAGTGCCAGATCTGCGCGACCAGGTCCTTGAACACGGCCCCGAACCGCATCGCCGCCTGATGCCCAGGCGTGTCCGCGTGGTCCTCGGCGTCGGGGTTCGGGATCGCAGTACCGAACAGCAGCGCGAACTCCGACGGATGCGCCAGTGCCCAGTCCCGCAGTCCGTTGGTCAGCAGGAACAACCGGGCACCGAGATCCGCATCGGTGTCGGCGGCCTGCAACTCCATCAGGGCGCCGGTCAGTTCGTCGTACAGGTCGGCGATGAGGGCGGTGACGAGGGCCTCGTGGCTCGGGAAGTAGCGGTACAGGGCCGGCGGGGTCAGGCCGAGCTCGCGCGCGACCGCACGCAGGCCGACCGCGCCCACGCCGCCGCTGACCAGCAGCCGCCGCGCGACCGCCTTGATGTCGGCCAGTGTCGCGGCCCGCTGCCGGTCACGCCGGGTCGCACCC
The DNA here is from genome assembly GCF_043197265.1 of Kribbella sp. NPDC049227. Classification (NCBI taxonomy): domain Bacteria; kingdom Bacillati; phylum Actinomycetota; class Actinomycetes; order Propionibacteriales; family Kribbellaceae; genus Kribbella; species Kribbella sp. NPDC049227. The sequence goes on from NZ_JBICST010000001.1 coordinate 535,925, forward strand.
TCGTCCATCGAAATTCTCCTTGACAGGCCGGCCTCCCGGATGTCTAGAGTTAACACCGTTAACAGTTAACGCTGTTCACTGAGACACCCGCCGCTCAAATCTAACGCTCTGGGGGAGTTTCGTGTTCGAGACGCTCGGCCACTTCACGTACCGGCGCCGCCGCCTGGTGCTCGCCCTGACCGGAGCCCTCGTCGCCGTCGGGCTGGCCTGGGGCACCGGCGTGTTCGGATCGCTGGCCAACGGCGGGTTCGACGCACCGGACACCGAGGCCGCCAACGCTGTCGCGACGATCGAGCAGAACGTCGGCCGCACCGGCACCGACGTGATCGTGCTCTACCGCAGTTCCACGCAGACCGTCGCGGACCCGGCGTTCCGGCAGTCCGTCGAGCAGCACCTGTCAGGCCTGCCGTCCCAGGACGTGCTGAGTACGACGACGTACTGGAGCAGCCGCTCGCCTCTGTTCGTCTCCAAGGACCAGCACAGCACGTACGCCGTGCTCACACTGGCCGGCGCGGACCAGGAGGAGCGGCTGGCGACGTTCCACCGGATCGCCGACCAGGTGCGGACCGCGCCACCCGGGCTGGACGCGAAGGTGGGCGGCGAGATCGCGGTCTTCGACGAGGTGAACACCCAGACCGAGCACGACATCGTGCATGCCGAGACGATCTCGACGCCGATCGTGCTGGTGCTGCTGGTGGTCGTCTTCGGCGGCCTGGTCGCCGCCAGCCTGCCGTTGTTCGTCGGCGCCCTGGCCATCCTGGGCGCCTTCGTGCTGCTGCGCGGGCTGACAGCGATCACCGACGTGTCGATCTTCACGATCAACATCGTCACGATGATCGGCCTCGGACTGGCGATCGACTACGCGCTGTTCATCGTCACCCGGTTCCGCGAAGAGCTTGCCAAGGGCAAGGATGTGGAGACGGCGCTGACCGCGACCATGTCGACGGCCGGCCGGACTGTCGCGTTCTCCGGCATCACCGTCGGCGTCGCGATCAGCAGCCTGGTGCTGTTCCCGGTGATGTTCCTGCGCTCGATGGCGTACGGCGGTGCGGCCGCCGTGCTGGTCGCGATGGTCGCGGCGCTGACCGCGCTGCCTGCCTTGCTCGCGGTCCTGGGTCATCGGGTGAACAGCCTGCGGCTGCCGTTCCTCAAGCCTCGCAAGGCGCGCGCCGAGCACGGGGCGTGGTACCGGCTCGCGCACAGCGTGATGCGGCGCCCGGTGCGGTATGTGCTCGTGCTGGTGCCGGTGCTGCTGGTGCTCGGGATCCCCTTCCTGCAGGCGCAACTCGGTGGCGTCGACCACCGGTCGTTGCCTGTCGGCGCCACCTCCCGCACGGTGACCGAGACGCTGCAAAGTGACTTCGCTGGTGCGGGTGGGTCGGACATCGTCGTGGCGGTCCGCTTCGATTCCCCGCCATCCGATCCGTCGGCGGCACTGGCGCCGTACCTCGGAAAGCTGCGGCAGGTCGCGGATGTCGAGAACGTGCGGGTCGGCGGGTACGAGAACGGCGTCGCGGAGGTGGTCGTGCATACGCACTTCACCGCGCAGGAACTGCTCGCGCGCGCTGTCGTCCACGACGTCCGGGCGATCGCGCCGCCGGCTGGGACGCAGACCGAGGTCGGTGGTGAGACGGCCGCGGTGATCGACCTGCTCGATGTGCTGGCCGAGCGGGCGCCGTACATGGCCGGGTTCATCGTGCTGGTGACGTTCGTACTGCTGTTCGTCGCGTTCGGATCGTTCGTGCTGCCGGCCAAGGCGCTGCTGATGAACGTGCTGTCTTTGTCCGCGGCGTTCGGCGCGATGGTCTGGATCTTCCAGGACGGTCACCTGTCCGGGCTGCTCGACTTCACTCCGGCCGGATTCCTCGACGCGACCAACCCGGTGCTGTTGTTCGCCGTGCTGTTCGGGCTCTCGATGGACTACGAGGTGTTCCTGCTCAGCCGGATCCGGGAGGAGTACGACCGGACCGGCGACAACACGCAGGCGGTCGCGCTCGGACTGCAGCGGACCGGCGGCATCATCACCAGTGCGGCGCTGCTGCTGATCATCGTCGTGGCGGCGTTCTCGACCTCGGGCATCGTGTTCGTGAAGATGATCGGCGTCGGACTGGTGATCGCGATCGCACTGGACGCGACGATCGTGCGGGCGTTGCTGGTCCCGGCGACGATGCGGTTGCTCGGCCGGGCCAACTGGTGGGCGCCGGCTCCGCTGGTGCGGTGGTGGCAGCGCAACGGCTTCCGCGAGTCCTCGGAGGCTCCTCAGGGCTGGAGCCGCGACAACTCCCAGCCTCCGGAGTTGGTACGCCGGTAGGCCAGGCGGTCATGCAGCCGGCCGGTCCGGCCCTGCCAGAACTCGAACGCGTCCGGCCGGACCAGGTAGCCACCCCAGAAGTACGGCGTGGAGATCTCGGTGCCCTCCGGCCACTGCCGCTCGTACGACGCGTACTGCAGGTCGAGCTCCTCGCGGGACGCGACCGGCTGGCTCTGCTGTGACGCCCAGGCGCCGAGCTGTGACTCGCGCGGCCGGTGGGCGAAGTACGCGTCGACCTCGTCGCCGGGGAGCTTGGTCGCGCTGCCCTCGACGCGCACCTGCCGCTCCATCGCGTGCCAGGGGAAGACGAGCGCGCAGTGCGGGTTCGCGGCCAGGTCGTCGGCCTTGCGGGACTGCTGGTTGGTGAAGAACACGAAGCCGCGCTCGTCGAGGCCCTTCAGCAGCACAGTCCGCGCCGACGGCCGGCCGTCGCCGTCCGCGGTGGCCAGCACCATCGCGTTCGGCTCCGGCAGGCCGGCGTCGGTCGCCTGCGCCAGCCAGGTCCGGAACTGGACGATCGGGTCCGGATCGACCTGGCTCTCGAGCAACTCCCCGAGCCCATAGGTCTGCCGCATCTCCGCAAGATCCACGGTCCGAGCCTACTGGGGTCCTACTTGCTGAGGCTGCGCCAGGACCGGCCCAGTTTGCTGGTGCGGAAGGTCCGCCACAGGGCGGTCGACGCCAGCATCCGGGCGGCCGAGTTCCGGACCAGACGGCGGTTCTTCGGGATCACGACCGGCGCGGGCCGCGGTGGGGCGATCCGAACGACCGGGCGGGTGTCCTCCGGCAGGTGGCGGTTGATCTCCTCGAGATGCTGGTCGAACGTCGCCCGCCAGAGCGCCTGCCGCAGAGTGGCCTCGCCGCCGGCCGAGCTGGCGCCCGCCGTCGACGCCGCCCACAGCGTGCTGAGCGACCCCGGATCGAAGCCGTCGACCTCGGTCAGGAGTTGCTCGATCAGTTCGCGGTCGGGCGCGTCGGCCAGGCAGCGGACGGTGCTCTTGGCAGGCCGAGGATTCGCCGGGGCAACGACCGGCTTGAAGAACGGTACGTCGGCCCACTCGGGCACCAGGTACCGCACCAGCTTGCGGTGCAGGGCGTTCTCGACCCGCTGACTGGGATCGAGAGCGAACGCGGCCCGGACGAACGCCGGGATCAGCAGCGGCGAGACGACACCACTGCGCTCCCCCGTCGTCCCCCAGCGACGCAGTCGTTCGACCACGTAGAAGTAGTCGATCATGGTCGCGTTCTCGATGCCGCCGTGCACCGCGTCCCGCAGTACATGCTCGATCTGGTCGGCGACGGCGATCCGGGATCGCTCGGACGGCCCCGCGGTCGGGGTCAGCCGGGTCTGCAGACGATTGCCGAAGGCCTGCAGCTTGTCGTGCAGCGGGAGGGCGTCGAGCTGGAGTACGTCCTTCGGATAGAAGTGGCCGTGGGCAACTTCACCGCCGGCGCCGCCGATGGCCAGGTGGGCGACGTTGGCCAGAGTGGCGGGCGGCGCGTGGAACAGGTAGCTGGCCGGACGGAGGCCCTCCGCGTACCGATGCCAGCGCAGCGCACGCTCCACCAGCGCCGGCGACTTCGGTGGCTGGGCGGATACCTTAGCCTTCACGCCCACCGGCTTGCGCGTGGTGAAGTGCTCGACCTGCTGCGGGAGCATCCGCACCAGCGATTCGGCGACGTCGAGCTCACCCGGCACTGCGTCGTAGCTGTTGAGCTTCACGTCCACACCGGCGGCAAGGAACGAGGCGGCGACCACTCTGGAGTCGCGGCCACCACTCAGGTCGACGGTCGGCTTGCCGGGCCACAGGCGACCTACTGATCGCGCGACATCCTGCAGCGCCTCGGCTGTCTCCTCCACCGTGTCCGGGCTGTCGGTCGACCACACGCTGGTGGTCTCGATCCGGCTGACGGTCTGCCGACGACGCCTGCCGTCGGCAACGATGTGCGTCGCCCCGGGCACCGCGAGGACCCCGTCGTACGGCGTACTGTCGTCCATGAACCAGCCGGACGCCGCGGCGAAGGTCCAACCGCGTCGGTTCGCCGCGGCATGGATGCCGCCGAACAGCAGGGCGGCCACCGGCCGGTTGCTCCACACCCAGCCGTCGGACAGCCGCAGCTGGAAGAGGCGGCCGACACCGATCGAGTCGGTGAACAGATCCAGGCGGTCCTCGTCCGGATCCAGCACCGCCATCGTGAACGGCGGGGCGAGCTCCAGGAAGCTGGCCGGGTTCCGGCGTACCGCATGTGCCAGCTTGGCCGGCGCGTCGTGCGGCGGGACGTCGCCGATCACCCGCTGATAGCCCAGCGGTGCGTGCTGGGTGGCGATCCGGAGCTCCCCGGCGTCGTGCCAGGACGGCCAGAACGAACCGCTGTCGTCCCGGTCCCACACGTGCAGACCGATGGTGCTGCCGTCGTACCCGCTGTGTTTGCCCTTACGGTCCCAAAGGCCGTCGTAGTACGCCTCGATCCGTGCCCGCCCCGCGGCAGCCCGGGAGGCACTGTTGTCGTAGAAGGCGTAGGCGACCAGAGTTTCCATGCAGAGCCAGATGCACGCTCCGCGCGGAAAGTTACGATCTAGCGCGGAAATTTACCGGGGCGGTTGCTGGCCGGGGAAAGTGTTGCCGGGTGGCTGCTGACCGGGGTACGCGCCGGGCTGCTGCCGGTCCTGGGGCTGACCCTGCGGCTGGCCTGGTTGCTGGGCCTGTTGCGGCTGGCCCGGGTAGGCCTGCGGGTGCGGCTGGGGCTGCTGTTGCTGGCCCGGATAGCCACCCCACTGCTGCGGCTGCGCGGCGTAGGCCGGGTTGTAGCCGCCGCTCTCGCCACGGAGCGCCCGCGTGGTCTTGGCGTCGCCGGCCCAGCGTCCGATACCGGCGATCAGCAGCACGATGCCGAGGAACAGAGCCGAGCCGTCGGTGAGCATGTAGGCCACCGTCCTCGAGCCGGGGAGCTGGAACAGCTTGATCACGTCGTAGGCGGCGCGGATCGGAGCAAGCAGCACGACCAGCCCGGCGACCGTCATCAGAGCGCCGGCTCCGACCATGACACCGGCTCCGATCGTCCGGAAGGCCATCAGCAGACCGACGACGGCAGCGATCGCCGCCAGCATGAGGAGCCACTGCAGACCGTGCTCGATGATGCTGTCGAATCTGACCTGGCGCGCCACGGCCAGCCGGGTGCCGGCGTACGAGCCGCCGACGATTCCGGCGTAACCAACGATGATCCCGAGCACGAGACCCAGGACGGGATTGGGCTTGGCTGGCATGTGCTCCACCGTAGACCTCGAACCGGTCACAAATCTGTCCGGTCGCCGAGCCGGAGACATATGCTGCCTGGGCGCCCAACGGTGCGCGCGGCTCTCCTGGTGGGCTTCGTGCGTCGATCACGAGGACGAGGGAGTCGCATGTCAGATCCGAGGACCGAGGTGCAGCACGGGCTGGAGGGCGTGGTCGCCTTCGACACGCAGATCGCGGAGCCGGACAAGGAAGGTTCGGCGCTGCGGTACCGGGGCGTGGACATCGAGGACCTGGTCGGCCGGGTGCCGTTCGAGAACGTCTGGGGTCTGCTGGTCGACGGTGCGTTCACCCCGGGTCTGCCGCCGGCCGAGCCGTTCCCGCTGCCGGTCCATACCGGAGACGTGCGGGTCGACGTGCAGTCCGCGCTGGCCATGCTCGCGCCGGCCTGGGGTCTGCGGCCGCTGTACGACATCGACGACGTACAGGCACGTGAGGATCTGTCCCGGGCGGCGGTGATGGCGCTGTCGTACGTCGCCCAGGCGGCTCGTGGCATCGGGCACCCGATGGTGCCGCAACGCGAGGTGGACAAGGCGACGACGATCACCGAGCGGTTCATGATCCGGTGGCGCGGCGAGCCCGATCCCAAGCACGTGAAGGCGGTCGACGCGTACTGGACCTCGGCGGCCGAGCACGGCATGAACGCATCGACGTTCACCGCGCGCGTGATCGCGTCGACCGGTGCGGATGTCGCGGCCGCGCTGTCCGGCGCGGTCGGTGCGATGTCCGGACCGCTGCACGGTGGTGCGCCGGCGCGAGTGCTGACGATGATCGAGGGCGTGGAGCGCGGTGGTGACGCGCGTGCGTACGTGAAGGGGCTGCTGGACGCGGGCGAGCGGCTGATGGGCTTCGGGCATCGCGTGTACCGCGCGGAGGACCCGCGGGCCCGAGTGCTTCGTCGTACGGCGCGGGAGCTGTCGGCACCGCGGTACGAGGTGGCCGAGGCATTGGAGCAGGCTGCGCTGGCCGAGCTGCGGGAGCGGCGGCCGGACCGGGTGCTGGAGACCAACGTGGAGTTCTGGGCGGCGATCGTTCTGGACTTCGCCGAAGTACCGCCGCCGATGTTCACGTCCATGTTCACCTGTGCGCGGACGGCCGGGTGGAGCGCGCACGTGCTGGAGCAGAAGCGGACCGGGCGGCTGATCCGGCCGTCGGCGATCTACTCCGGCCCGAGCACGCGCCCTGCCACCGCCATCGAGGGCTGGAATCCGGGCTGGGCCTGACCCGTCTACTGCTAGCGGTCCTGGCTGGGTGAGCGGCCCGTGCGCTGCTTGTACTGGCGGCTGAAGTACGGGACGTCGGTGTAGCCGAGGGCGGCGGCGGTCTGGGTGACTGTCAGACCGGTCTCGGTGAGCAACTCGTGGGCGCGGTCGATCCTGCACTGGATGAGGTACTGCGCCGGTGACATGCCGAGCTGCGCGACGAACCGGCGCGTGAACTGCGCTCTGGACAGGGCAGCGCCGCGTGCCATCTCGGCGACGGTCCAGTCATGCCCCGGGTCCTGCCGGAGCTGCCGTGCCACCTCGTCGACCGCGGTGTCGGTAGCGCTCCGGCCGGGGTTGTGCACGGCGTCCCACACGAGCCCGAGCATCTGCTCCAGGCACAGCTCCGCCTGCCGCCTGCCCAACGGATCCTGCCGCCGGTACGACGCATCACTCGTCCGCGCGAGCACGCCGAGCAGCTCCCGGTCCATCACCTCGCCCCACCGCGGCTCCGGCACCACTCCGCGCCGGTCGACCTGGAAATGCATACCGAACACCAGCAACCGCCGCCGCGGATCGTGCGTGGCTCTTGGCGCATCACCTGGCGCGAACACTGCGCACACACCCGGATGCAGCTCTCGCCGTTCCCCCGCCAGCTCCATGGAGCCTCGTCCGTCCAGCACACACCACAGCAGGTGATCCGGCAGCGGACGGGACACCCACGACCAGCTGGGCTCGCAGCGCCAGAACGTCGGCGGCGACAACAGGTCGAGCGTCAACGGTGCCGGGTAGTGAGACAAAAGTTCAACTCCTCGCGCGAATCATCCGTGGCCGGCCTCAGTGGGCGTCAGGAGAATAGTGCTGTCTGGAAGACGGTAGACGACTCCGGGCACCAATGACGGATCTCTCGCGGGAGCTGTGCATGAGCGTTTCGTACAAGGAAGAGTTCGAGCAGGCGGGCTACACGCTGGTGCGTGGGCTGTTCGAGGTCGACGAGGTCGAGCGGCTGCGTGACCACTACATGGAACTGCGGCACCGGGGGTCGTACCAGGGCGACTTCGCCGGTCACACCTCGGCTGACCGCGACCCGCTCCGCCGCTACCCGCGGATGGCGCAGATGCACCGCTGGGACGACACGTCGCTGCGCTGGATGATCGATGCGCGGCTCGACAAGGTGATGACCGAGATCCTCGGCCGGTCGCCGTACGCGGTCCAGACGATGATCTACTTCAAGCCGCCGGGGTCCCGCGGGCAGGCGCTGCACCAGGACAACTTCTACCTGAAGGCCGAGCCCGGCACCTGCGTGGCGGCGTGGATGGCGCTCGATGACGTGGACGAGGCGAACGGTTGCCTCGAGGTCGTTCCCGGCAGCCACCGCTGGCCGATCCTGTGCACCGAGAAGGCGGACACCACGGTCAGCTTCACCGACGTGACCGTTCCGCTGCCGGAGCAGGGGGCCGCCGTACCGATCGCGATGGCACCGGGCGACGTGCTGTTCTTCCACGGCGCACTGGTCCACGGCAGCAACCCGAACGTCACCACGGACCGCTTCCGGCGCGCGCTGATCGGCCACTACATCGAGGGCGAGGCCGAGAAGGTCGCCTCCTACTACCACCCGGCGTTGCGGATGGACGACGGCTCGGAGTTGACGCTCGAGGTCGCCGAGGGCGGCGGCGAGTGCGGCGAGTGGACCGACACTCCGGACGGCCCTGTCGCGGTGCTGACCGGGACCCAGACCATCACCCGCAAGCACGAGTAACCGCAGCGCACCAGGGTGAGACCCGGAGCGGTCGGGCTGGTGCAGTATGGGAGTATGGGGTTCGCTGACAGCGTCGTCGGCTCAGGAATGGCAGACGACGAAGGGAAACGCTGGTGACCAGCGACATTCAGATTCCTGCAGAGCTCAAGCCCGCCGATGGCCGCTTCGGGGCCGGACCGTCGAAGGTGCGTCCGGAAGCCGTTGCCGCGCTGGCGACCGAGGGCGCGAAGCTGCTCGGTACGTCGCACCGGCAGGCACCGGTCAAGAACCTCGTGGCTCGGGTTCAGCAGGGTGTGGCGGATCTGTTCCAGCTGCCCGACGGGTACCAGGTGGTGCTCGGGAACGGCGGATCGACCGCGTTCTGGGACATCGCGACGTTCGGGCTGATCCGGGAGAAGAGCCAGCACCTGAGCTTCGGTGAGTTCTCCTCGAAGTTCGCGAAGGCCGCGCAGCTCGCGCCGCACCTGGGCGACCCGACGATTGTGAAGTCCGACCCCGGGACGCGCCCGGTCGCGGTCGCCGAGGCCGGCGTGGACCTGTACGCCTGGCCGCACAACGAGACCTCCACCGGCGTGATGGCGCCTGTCCAGCGGGTGGCGGGCGCCGACGAGAGTGCGCTGGTCGCGATCGACGCGACCTCGGGTGCGGGTGGTCTGCCGGTCGACATCAACGAGGTCGACGTGTACTACTTCGCGCCGCAGAAGTGCTTCGCGTCCGACGGTGGGCTCTGGATCGCCGTGATGAGCCCGGCGGCGCTGGCACGGGTCGAGGAGATCACCGCGTCCGGGCGATGGATCCCGGCGTTCCTGGACCTGGCGACCGCGATCGACAACTCGAGCAAGAACCAGACGTACAACACGCCGTCGCTGGCCACGCTGTTCCTGATGGCCGAGCAGACCGACTGGATCAACAACCAGGGCGGGCTGGAGTGGAGCGTCGGGCGGACGACCGACTCGAGCAACCGGCTGTACACCTGGGCCGAGAAGTCCGACTACGCCACGCCGTACGTCGAAGACCCGGACGCCCGGTCGCTGGTCATCGGGACCGTGGACCTGGATGACTCGATCGACGCGGCGGTGGTCGCGAAGACGCTGCGCGCGAACGGGATCGTCGACACCGAGCCCTACCGCAAACTCGGCCGCAACCAGCTCCGGGTCGCGATGTTCCCGGCGGTCGACCCCGACGACGTCGAAAAGCTCACCCAAGCCATCGACTACGTAGTCGACCACCTGAAGTAACCCCAGCACACCGACCAGCCGCCGATCCCCTCGCGGGGCCGGCGGCTGTTCGTTTGCCTGGGCAGGTGCCGCCGCGGCCGCCGCTGAGTGGTGCAGTAGCTCACAGCCAGCGCTCTGCCGTTCGGCGGTCAGACGATCGTCCGCTGCCCACGCAATCCCCACCTGTGAGCCATTGGAGCTGAGCATGCGCACGAGGTCCCACGGAGCCATGCGGGGCCAAGGCGCCGCTCGAGCGGCGCGGACGTGCGCGAAGGCCGGTGGTTGCCGAGGCCGCGGCGCGGCGGGCGCCGTATGCGGAGACTGAGCTGCCGTGGGAGTCGCCGAGGCGGGCGGTTGCCGGGGCCGCGGTGGGGCGGGGCGCCGTGCGCGAAGGCCGATGGTTGCCCGGGGCCGCGGCGGGGCGGGCGCCGTGGGCGGAGGTCGGTAGGTGTTGGGGCTGCGGTGGGGTGTGGGGCGTGGGGTTAGGTGTGGCGGCGGTGGGGGGTGGGTGGGGATTGGCCGGTGAGGCGGGCGTTTTCGGCTTGGCGGTCTCGGCGTTCTCGGCGGCCTGGGGGGAAGGTGAGGATGGTGATGAGCAGGGCGAAGGCGGCGGCGCCGATCAGGATCCAGCGGAGGCTGTGGCTCTTCTTGGACTCGGTGCCGGCGTCGTTGGTCGCGCCGGGCTTCGGAGTCGCGGACGGTGCGGGCGAGGCGGCCTTCTTCGCCGGGACCGGGACCTGGTAGACGGGCGAGTCCTTGGCGTCGTACCCGACCAGGAGCGTGCTGTCGGTCTTGCCGAGAGCGACCGACTCCCCCTGGCCCAGCGGCGCGGCACCCTTCGCGACCACCTTCGGCGTCTCACCCCAGGCGACGGTCTGAACGTCGGTGTACGTACGTAGCACCGCCTGCTGCCCGTCGGCCAGGAACGTGCCGTCGGTGAAGACTCCCGGAGGCGCAGGCGCGAACTTCGTGAGTTCGTTGGTGCCCTCCCGCGACGGACCCGGTGGAGCGGCGTAGATCGCGGCGCCCTTGGTGGCCTTCGTCACGATGTACAGCTGGTTGGTGCCAGGCTCGACCAGCAGCGTCTCGGCGTCGTGGGCACCGTCGGGATAGGTGAAGTCGTACCGGTGGTAGGTCATCTTCTCCACGTCGCCGCGCTGCTTGGGCTCGGGCATCGTGTAGATCGAGACCATGTCCCGCTTGCCCTCGTTGTCACCGATGTCGGCGACGTAGATGAAGCCGTCCTTGTCGACCGCGATCGCCTCGACGTCGCTCACCTGCGCGTTGAAGTTGAGCACCATCTCGACCTTGCCGGACAGGTCGATGCCGAACACCCGCGCGCGGTCGCCGGAGTCGTTGATCGTCCAGTAGATGTCGTCGAAGTTGTGCGACTTCGCCAGCCCGGACGACTCCTCGATCCGCGAGTCCCCAATCGTGAACAGCTTCTTCGCCGCCCCCGGCGTCGGATCCGCGATCGGCACCCCCGCGGACCAGGCCGAGCCCGCTGCCGTCGACGCCGCTGAAGTGAGCCCGGCCGCCGCGGTGGTTGCCGAGGAGCCGGCAGCCGCTGCCGACGGGACGAGCGGAAGCGCTCCGAGGGTGAAGAACGTGGCGGCGGCCAGGGCGAGGGGACGGAGGAGGGTCACGGGCGAACCTCGCGGTCGTCGGGCAGGACGAGTTGGGCCAGCCGGGGTGTGACGTGCCACTCGTCGATCAACGTCCGGTACTCGGACTCGAGCTCCGGCGTCGGCCTGGCACCGGTCCGGGCGGCACGGAGCAGCAGATTACGCGGAGTGTGCTGACTGTCCACGAACTGCACAACCTCCACCCGGTAGCCGACCTGTCGCAGCACCGCCGCCCGAAGGGAATCCGTCAGGACGTCGGCGAACCGCTCACGAACGATGCCATATCTGGTCATCAGCGCATAAGGCGCCGGTGGTGAGACGCTCTTGAGCTGCTTTTGGATGTCGTGATGGCAACACGGAGCCGCGAGCACCAGCGGAGCCTCCCACCCGACCGCCCGAGCCAGCGCGTCGTCGGTCGCCGTATCGCACGCGTGCAGCGCCAGCACCACGTCCGGCCGTACGTCGAGCTCCGCGTCCTGGATGGTCGCGTCGACGAACCGCAGATGGTCCTGCCAGCCGAGCGCCTCCACCCGCCGCGTGTTCCGCGTCCGCGCCTGCGGATTGCGGTCGATCCCGATCATCCGTACGTCGTGCCCGGCCTCGGTGAGCAGGTGGTACGCGGCGAGTGTGAGGTAGGCGTTGCCACACCCGAGGTCGACCACCTGCAGCGGTCGCCCGGTCGCGATCCGGCCCGCCGCGACCGCCTCGTCCAGCGCGGGCGCGAGCAGCTTGCAGAACTCGTCGATCTGCTTGTACTTCGACTGCCGCGACGGCTTCACCCGGCCGAGGTGGTCGCTGATGCCGAGCTCGATCAGGAACGGCGCATCCGGATCGAGCGCCCGCTGCTTCACCCGGTCGTGGCCGGTCTCCTGCTCCCGGCCGTCCTCCTGCCGGTGCAGCAACTCCTTGCCCTTCTTGGTGTACCGCAGCCGGAGCGTCTCGGTCGTGGTCTCGACATGCCACGACCCATACGGCACGTCCAGCAACTCGTCCACCGCCTTCGCCGCGTCCGGTCCGGCGGCAACGTTCCGGGTGTGCGCCTGGCGCTCGTCGTACTCGGTGATCTGCAGGTGGCGGTGGCCCTTCAGGTCGACGTACCGCAGCTCGACGCGCTGGTACTGCGGCTGGTCGTGGCCGCGCCGACGCCCGGATCCGAGCGCGCGGACCAGGGACGCCTGGTCCACCAACGCCGTGCGAATCGCCGCCCGTGCGCCGGGCTGCTGATCCGGGTCCGCCTCTGCCTGCATCGCGCCATTGTCGCCGACCGCTCCAGCCGATCCCAAAAGGGTCTCGTCGACAGTCGGTCGCGGTAGGTGAACTCATTGCAGTTTCTGGTCGTCGGCGAGCAGCCCCAGCGAGCGCAGCCGGGTCGCGATCCCGCCCACCTGACGGCCGAGGGTCTCGACCAGTTCCTCCTTGCTGGCGCCGCCCTTGAACAGGTCGGCCAGCGTCTGCTCCTCCTCCGGCGTCCAGGGGCGGAACGCGTTCGGGTGGTTCTTGCGGGCGTCCCGGATCTTGCGTGTCATCGAGCGCATGTCCAGCAACTCCAGGGAGCGGATCCGCGCCTGGCGGTGCCGGCCGACCTCCTCGCCTTCGCGCCAGAAGACCACCGCCCCGTCGTCGAACGTCATCAGGTCGGCCGGGACGTCGCAATAGTCGGCCTCGTCGAGCATCACTCGCAGCATGGTGGTTCTCCGTTTCGTGGTGCGGACCGCGCTCCGGTCCCTTGTCACCGGAGAAGATGCCGCGATCCGGCCCCGCTCCGACGCCCACTTCGCGACCTGTGGACAACCAACCTCAGAACTTCTTTGCAAAATCTCTTTGCAAAGAGGCTTTGCAGTTCTACGATCGATCCATGAGCGACGAGAGGGACGACCTGACACCGGCGGCTCCGGGCAAGACCGTCCACCTGGACCGGCACCTGGTGCGGGCACTGGCGCACCCGATGCGGAACCGGATGCTCGCGATGCTCCGGATGTACGGGCCGCAGACGGCGACGACGCTGGCCGGCCGGCTCGGGGTGAACACCGGTGCCACCAGCTATCACCTGCGCCAGCTGGCCGAGGCCGGACTGGTGGTCGAGGACGACAGCCGCGGCAACGCGCGAGACCGATGGTGGAAGTCGGCACACCAGAGCACCCACTTCGATCCGACCGTGCTGCTGGATGAGGAGCCCGAGCTGGCGATGGGGTTCCTGCACGGCATCGGGCAGACGTACGCCGAGAACATGTTCGGCTTCATCGACTCGATGCAGACCCTCACGCCCGAGTGGAAGGACGCCAGCCTCCTGTCGGACTACATCTTCCACCTGCGTCCGGAGGAGCTGAAAGCGCTGCAGGTCGAACTGCTGGCGGTGCTGGACAAGTACAAGACGGCTGATCTGACCGCACCGCTGCCGGAGGGCGCGGAGCAGGTGTCGGTGCAGATCCAGGCGTATCCGCGCGAGACCCGCTGAACGACCAGACGAAGTGAGGTGAGGGGTGTGGGCACTGTGAGGCAGGCGGATCGAGCGCCGCTGGTGGCGTTCCTGGTGGCGAACGTCGTGTCGATCTGCGGGACCCGGGTCAGCGCGATCGCGATCCCGTGGTTCGTACTGATGACGACCGGATCGCCGGTCAAGACCGGTGTGGTGGCCCTGGCGGAGATGGGTCCGCTGGTCCTGTGCAAAGCGTTCGGTGGCCCGTGGATCGACCGGGTCGGGCCGAGAAGGATCAGCGTCCTCGCAGATGCCGCCAGCGCTGGCGTGGTCGCGCTCATCCCTCTCCTGCACATGTTGCACGCGCTCTCGTTCCCGGTGCTGCTGGTGCTGGTCGCCGTTGCGGGGGCGCTCCGCGGACCGGGCGATGCCGCCAAGGGGACGTTGATCCCGGACATCGCGCAGGCGGCCAAGGTGCCGCTGGAGCGGGTGACCGGACTGGAGAGCACGACCGAGCGGTTGGCCGGGTTCATCGCGTTCGCGATCGCCGGTGCACTCATCACGCTCGTCGGCGAGGTGAACGCACTGTGGATCGACGCAGCCTCGTTCGGAGTCTGCGCCGTACTGATCTACCGATGGATTCCGCGAAGGCACCAGGCCGCCGAGAATGCAGCGGACGAAGAGGCGGAGGGCAACTACCGTCACCGACTGCTGGAAGGCTGGCGATTCCTGCGCAAGGACAAGCTGATGATGCCGCTGGTCCTGATGATCGCGGTCACCAACCTGCTCGACGCCGCGATCGCGGCAGTCCTGCTGCCGGTCTGGATCAGGGACCACGGCCTCGGGCCTGGGCACACCAGTCTGATCCTGCTCTCGTTCGGAGTCACCGCCACGGTGTTCGCACTGGTCGCGTCGGCCGTCGGCGACCGGATCCCGCGCAAACTCGTCTTCACGCTCGCGTTCCTGATCTGCGGTGCGCCACGGTTCGTCGTGATGGCGTTCGACGCGCCGGTGTGGATGGTGATGGCGATCTACGCCGTCGGAGGCATCGGCGCCGGCTTCACCAACCCGGTGCTGGGCGCCCTGTTCATCGAGCGGATCCCGCGGCAGATGCTCGGCCGGGTCAACTCGCTGGCCGACGCGGTCTGCTGGACCGGCGTACCGCTGGGTGGTGTCGTGGCCGGTGCCGCGATCGCCGGCATCGGTCTGGCGCCCGCGCTGCTCGCAGCCGGAGTGGTCTACCTGATCGCGACCATGTCACCGGTGCTGATCGGCCGGAACGAGCGATGGAAGGCTACACAGGATCCGACGGGTCCTCGGGAAACGGAGGCCGGCTTGAGTCCGGTGGCAGTCCCCACGTCTTAGCCTTCGCCGCCTCGGTCTCCTGGCGCCGCAACCGGTCGCGCTCGGCGCCCAGCAGCCCGAGCAGCACCAGGTCGAGCAGCATCCCGCCGACCGCCGCGAACTGGGTCCCGGCGAACTGGAACACCTGGGTGACCAGCAACGACACCAGCACCGCCAGTTCGAACAACCGGATCGCCCGAGGCCGGTTCTTCTTCCGCAGCTGATACGCACCCCGCGCCGTGAACGTGGCGGACAGCAGGCTCCCCGCCACCACACCGAGCACCGCGAAGTCGGTGAACACCCCGTTGTCGAACCGGACCCCGGCCGCGATCACGGGCGCGCCGATCGCCTGGATGACCAGTACGACGACCGCCACCCGAGGCGCGAGTGGATGCGTGGCCAGCCGGTCGAACCCACGCTGGATGGTCCGCCAGGCCGCATCCACCGGAGCGGCCAGCTCCACCTCGTCCGCGGGGCAGGCCGCCAGCAGCTCCCTTGTCTGCTGCCGGCCGGCCACCTCCGGACCGACCTGACGCAGCTGCTCCGAGGCCTGCGCCAGCCGGCGTCGGGACAGTCCGCCCGCGACCCCCTCCACCGCGTGGTCGATCACGTTCGCGAGCTGCTCGCGGGGATCGATCGGCCGCCGGGTGGCGAGGAACCGGGACGCCAGCACGATCAGCACGAAGACGACGTACACGATCGCCGCCGTCGGTTGGTAGAAGTAGTCGTTGTCCGAGGTGACGAACTTCCCGACCTCGTCGATGAACAGGCCGAAGCCGACACCACCGACCAGTGCGGCCGCGGGGCGTACGACGGGACCGACGTACCCGAGCAGCAGCGAGATCGCGACCAGCATCAGCAGACCGCCCGGCAGCACGTGGGCGATGTGCAGCCCCTTCCCGCCGATCTGCGGGTAACCACTCAGGCTGAGGATCAGGCGGGTCACCAGCACCGTCGCCACCCCGGACACCACGAAGGTGGTCAGGTGCTCCGCCGACCGCACGTTGCGGACCAGGCCGGCCCGCATCAGGTACGACGACCGCGCGCTGGAGCTCATGCGGCAGAACCTTAGCGCCCGACGCCGGACTCCGGCGTGGGCAGCGGGAGTGTTTCAGGCATGTGAATACGAATGCACTCCGGTATTGCGCATCGCTCGGCAGCGCCTTAATCTCTCGCGTAGTGGAACACCACTTCCACAAAGTGGTAACTGCTGGACGCCCACCCCTGCGGCCGAAGCCCTGCCAGACACCGGATCTGAAGGCTTCGGCCGATTTTCCAGCCAGCTTCTACATCGGTGAAGAAGGTCCCTGAGAGGAGCCACCATGAGCATGAGAACCGACATCTCTGCTCCGGCGGGCCACGAACCGACAGCTGACGTCCCGGCCGGCAGCACCCGGACAGCACGGCCCAGACCCCGCAGGCGGAATGATCGAGTCGCCTATCTCTTCCTGGTCCCGTGGTTCGTCGGACTGCTGCTGCTCACGGCTGGGCCGCTGCTCGGATCCCTGTACCTGTCGTTCACCAAGTTCAACCTGCTCCAGCCACCCGCCTGGAACGGCTTCGGCAACTACGTGAAGATGTTCACCGACGACCCGCGCTACCTGCAGTCGTTGAAGGTCACCTTCATCTACGTCGCCCTGACCGTCCCCTTGCAGCTGGGGTTCGCACTGGCGGTCGCCGTCATGCTGAACCGCCCGCTGCGTGGGATGGCCTGGTACCGGTCGATCTACTACATCCCTTCCCTGCTCGGCGGCAGCGTCGCGATCGCGGTGATCTGGGGCCAGCTGTTCGACGACGACGGTGTCCTGAACAGCTTCCTCGCGTTCTTCGGCGTCGCCGGCCGCAGCTGGATCTCCAACCCCGACACCGCCCTCTACACGCTCGTACTGCTGAACATCTGGCAGTTCGGCTCGCCGATGGTGATCTTCCTGGCCGGGCTCAAACAGATCCCGCAAGAGCTGTACGACGCGGCCTCGGTGGACGGCGCGAACCCCTGGCGGCGATTCTGGTCGGTCACCGTGCCGCTGCTGACACCGATCATCTTCTTCAACGTCGTGCTGCAGATCATCCAGGCGTTCCAGGCCTTCACCTCGGCGTACGTCGTCAGCGGCGGCAGCGGTGGACCGTCGGACTCCACGTTGTTCTACACGCTTTACCTGTACCAGCAGGGTTTCACGAACCTGAACATGGGCTACGCCGCCGCGATGGCCTGGGTCCTGCTGCTGATCATCGCCACCTTCACGCTGATCAACTTCGGGCTCGCCCGTCGCTGGGTCTACTACGAGGACCGCTGATGACAACTCTTCTGCAAAGCCCGGTACGCCGGGGTCGCGGGCGGAGGTGGGCGACCCACCTCGCGTTGATCGCCGGAACCCTGGTGATGGTCTACCCGCTGCTCTGGATGGTCGGCGGATCGTTCAAGGACGAGAAGGACATCTTCTCCCAGCTCAACCCGTTCCCCGGTTCGCTGGACCCGCGGAACTACATCGCCGGCTGGACCGCGACCGATCCGACCTTCACCAGGTTCTACTTCAACTCGCTGCTGATCGCGGTCCTCGCCGTGGCCGGCAACGTGATCGCCTGCACGCTCACGGCGTACGCGTTCGCCCGACTCGAGTTCCGCGGCAAGAAGGTGTTCTTCGGCATCATGCTCGGCTCCATCATGCTGCCGGCGCACGCGCTGCTGATCCCGCAGTACGTGCTGTTCTTCAACCTCGGCTGGGTGAACACCTATCTCCCGCTGGTGGTGCCGAAGTTCCTGGCCACCGACGCCTTCTTCATCTTCTTGATGGTCCAGTTCATCCGCACGATCCCGCGCACGCTGGACGAGGCCGCGATGATCGACGGCTGCGGCAAGGTCCGCATCTTCAGCCGGATCATCCTGCCGCTGACCGGGCCGGTGCTGATCACCACCATGATCTTCACCTTCATCTGGACGTACAACGACTTCTTCGCCCAGCTGATCTACCTGTCCTACCCCAGCAGCGAGACCGTACCGGTCGCCCTGCGGCGATTCGTCGACGCGACCGGCGACTCGTCGTACGGGCAGCTGCTGGCCATGTCGGTGCTGTCGCTGGTGCCGACGTTCATCGTCTTCCTCCTCGCCCAGCGCCGGATCGTCGAAGGCATCGCCACGACCGGCCTCAAGGGCTAGCTCGAAAGGACCAGTCATGACCACACAGCTCAACCGGCGGCGCTTCCTGCAGGCCGGACTCGCGGCCGGCGTGCTCGCACCCCTGCTGTCGGCCTGCAACCTCGACCCCGCGGCCAAGGAGGCGAAGCAATCGGTCCGGTTCAGCAGCTACGGGGACCCGACCAAGCTCGGCCTGCGCAGCAAGCTCGCAGACCAGTACACCTCCAGCCATCCGGAGGTGAAGATGGTCTTCGAGGGCACCGCGACCGCGGAGTACTGGGACAAGCTCGCCACCCAGATGGCCGGCGGCAACGCACCGGACGTGATCAACATCGACATCGCCCGGATCGGCCAGTACGGCGCGGCGGGAGCGCTGCAGTCCCTGCAGAAGTACATCCCGGACACGATCGACACGAAGACGTTCGACAAGAACCTGCTCAGCCAGGGCCAGTTGAAGGGCGAGCAGTTCGGCATCCCGGTCGCGATGGGCGCCTACAGCATGGGGTACGACGTGACCGTGCTCGACCAGCTCGGTCTGGAGCACCCGACGGAGACCTGGACATGGGCCGACTACGCGACCCTGGCCAACGAGATCCGGCAGAAGTCGGGCAACAAGATCTACGGCTCGGAGGACCCCAGCGGGGACACGGCGTCGTTGCAGATCTTCCTGCGCGGCAAGGGCGAGGACCTGTACAAGGACGGCACACTCGCCTTCACCGACTCCTCGCTGACCGAGTGGTTCGAGTACTGGGCCGCCCTGCGAGCGACCGGCGGCACGATCCCCGCCGACATCGCGGCTCAGGCCAAGTACGGCGACTGGCCGACCGGGCCGCTGGTCAAGAAGCAGGCGGCGCTCGCACACATCCACACGCCCAACCTCAAGGGCGGTTTCCAGGATCTGACCAAGAACACCATCGACATCACCCTGCCACCGCGGTACACGAAGGGCGGCAAGTGCGCGACCTTCCCGGCGCCGAGCAGCTACCTGTCGCTGAACGCCAAGAGCCAGCGCGCGGACGACGCCGCCGCGTTCATCAACTGGTTCACCAACGGCGAGGAGGCCGCGAAGACCCTGCGGCTGATCAGCGGACCGCCCGCCTCGTCGGCCGGCCGGGACGTGCTGCTGAAGGGCAGTGACCTGTCGGCGAGCGAGAAGCAGGTGCTGGCCTACACCGACCTGGCGCTGAAGAACGCCTTCGCCCCGCCGCAGGCCAGCCCGGCCGCCTCGACCGCCGTCGGTGACCTGTTGCTGAAGACCAGCCAGGACATCGCGTTCAAGAAGATCTCGATCAAGCAGGGTGTACCGAAGTTCGTCGCCGATGCCCGCAAGACCCTCGAAGGCAAGTAGAGCACCATCGGATTGGAGTCCTATGCCTGACCGTGTGCTGGTCACCCGGAACGACCAGAATCCCATCACCGCCGGCAGCGTCGCCACCTGGGCGACCGAGCAGCTCGTCCAAGCGCTGGCGGAGAAGGGGATCACTGCCGCCGGCTCGCCCGAAGACGCCCTGGTGATCCGGCTGGCCACCCCCGACGAGGTCGCCACCGCGGACCTCGCGGCCGGACCCGAGTCGTACGCCGTATTCCGCGCCGAGGGCGAGATCGTTGTCGTCAGCAACGATGAGACGGGCCTGAGGTGTGGGGTGCTCGAGCTCGCGGACCGGGTCGCGGCCGGCGATGACCTCGCTGGTACGACATCCTTCGCCGAGCAGCCCGCCGTACCCGTGCGAGGTGTGGTGCGTTCGTTCTCCAGCGTGGACGAGGACCTGTCCTGGTTCCACGACCAGCAGTTCTGGACCGACTACCTGACCTGGCTGGCCGCGTCCCGGTTCAACCGGTTCCACCTCGCGCTCGGGATGCAGTACAACTACGGCGCTGATCGGCACGGTGCCACCGACAACTACCTGTGCTTCGTCTATCCGTTCCTGTTCGATGTGGACGGCTACGACGTACGGGCCGAGGGGGTCGGAGCGGACGAGCAGAAGCGAAACCTCGAGACCCTGCGCTTCATCGCTGCCGAAAGCAAGCGCCGCGGGCTGAAGTTCCAGCTCGGCCTGTGGAACCACGCGTACGACTACGGCCGGGACTCGGTCCACCGGTACCCGATCACCGGGGTCGGTCCGGACAACCACGCGGCGTACTGCGGGGCCGGCATCGCCAGGTTGCTGACCGAGTGTCCCGACATCGACGGGCTCACGTTCCGGGTGCACTACGAGGGCGGCATCCCCGACGACCGGCACGAGATCTTCTGGCGCGCGGTGTTCGAGGGGGCGAACTCGGTCGGCCGGCCACTGGAGATCGACATGCACGCCAAGGGCGTCGACCAGGCCCTGCTCGACGCCGTCGACCTGCCGAACCTGTCCCCGGTGTTGTCCGCGAAGTACTGGGCCGAGCACCTCGGACTGCCGTACCACCAGGCCTCGATCCGGGCCAAGGAGGCCGCCAAGCCGATCCCGGCCGGTCACGAGATGAAGGGCATCACCGAGTTCTCCCGGCGGTTCACCCGCTACGGGTACGGCGACTTCCTTCGCGAGGACCGGACCGTCGACCTGATGTTCCGGGTCTGGCCCGGGACCCAGAAACTCCTGGCGTGGGGCGATCCCGCGATCGCGGCAGGGTACGGGCGATTGTCGACGTTCGGTGGATCCCGCGGTGTCGACCTGTGCGAACCCCTGTTCTTCAAGGGCCGCCACGGCAGCGGCGAACCGGGTGGGCGCGATCCGTACGTCCGCGACGACCTCAAGCTGCCCGGCAACCGGGAGTGGACCAAGTACCGCTACAGCTACCTGTTGTGGGGCCGGCTCACTTACAACCCCGATGCCGAGCCCGAGACGTGGCGTCGCCATCTGCGGTCGACGTACGGCGAGGCCGCGGCGGACGTGGAGGACGCCCTGAGCCCGCTCAGCCGGATCCTCCCGCTGGTGACTGTGGTCCACGGCGTCGGCGGATCGAACAACGGCTACTGGCCGGAGGTGTACCTGAACCTCCCGATCTCGTCGCGGGTGCACTCGGATCACTACGCCGGCGACACCGATGCCCCGGCGAACTGGGGTGGCGTCAGCCCGTTCGACCCGACGACCTTCTACGGCATCGACGAGTACGTCGCGGCGCTGACCGGCCGCAAGCTCTCGGCGAAGTACACGCCGCTGGAGGTGGCCGCGTGGATCGAGCGGTTGGTCGCCGACGGACAGCCGGCCCTCGAACGCGCCCGGCAGGTCGCGGACCAGTCAGACGCGCAGGTTCGCCGGATCATGATCGACCTGGAGGTCCTGGTCAGGTTGGGCCGGTTCTTCGCCGGCAAGTTCCGGGCCGCGGTCGACTACTCGATCTTCCGGACCACCGAGGACGTCGGCTCGCTGGAGTCGGCGCTGCGGCACTACCGGGCCGCACGGGACGCGTACGCCGAGATCCCGGCCATCGTCGACGGCGTCTATCAGCGGGATCTGCGGTTCGGCATCGAGGCCTCCGAGCACGGTCAGTGGGCGGACCGGATCCCGGACATGGACGCCGACCTGGCAGCCCTCGCCGACGAACTGCGGGAGGCAGCGGGCACGAAGCCGACGGCGGCGCTGCCGGCAGCACCGGTCCGACCGGCCACGCCTGGGGTGAACCACACAGTGCCGGAGAGCTTCGAACGGGGCAAACCGGTCGCACTGTCGCTGGGCGTGGTGGACCCAGCCGTGGTGGGCGCGACACTGCACTACCGGCATGTGGACCAGTCCGAGTCCTGGCAGCAGGTCCCGATGGAACTGTCCGGCCAGACCCTGTCCGGCACCATCGACGGCGACTACACGGCGTCGACGTACCCGCTGATGTACTTCTTCAGCGTGCTGCACCGTGACGGTGGGCAAGCGCTCTACCCCGGCCTGGCCGCCGACCTGTCCAACCAGCCGTACGTCGTCCTGGGCTCCGCGACCGTCAGCGAATGATCGCCGCGATCACCACGATCGCGACAAGCGCCGCCAGGACGACAGAGGTGACGAGACGACGGGTGCGGGGGTCCACTCGCTCAGGCTAGTGGACCCCCGTCCGGGCAGATCACCCCAGTGGGTAGTTGCTGACCAGTGGCTCGGGGCGGTGGACGCCGCGGGGGCGGTAGCCGAGGGCGTCGGACAGGCCGAGGTAGTCGGACAGCAGCCAGATGATGGCGAGCCACATCTCGGTGCCCTGAAGACCGGGGATCGCGCGGTCGTCGGTGCCGTCGGGCGCGAAGGCGAAGCCTTCACCGTCGACCCAGCGCTCCAGGATCCGGCTGAGCTGATCCTCGGCCCAGCGCTTCCCCTCGTCCAGCCCGACGCTCGTCTGCTTGCGCGCCAGCCACAACGGGTGGATCACGTCCAGCACGTTGCAGGAGTTGTAGTTGTCGCCACTGAACATCCGGCGGTCATTGCTATGGGCAAGCACAGTCTTCACGGCCTGCTCCGGGTACGGCAGCGGAAGGCCGAACTGCGCATACGTACCACGGGTCAGGCGGTAGAAACCGTTGACGACCTGCAACCAGCCGTCGTCCGGATGCGGCTGACCCCACGCGCCGCTCGACGGATCGGCCCGGACGGTCAGCCAGCCGAGCAACGTCATCAAGGGCCCGGTTTCCTTGTGGTCATGGAGATTCCGGGCGAGTGCGGTGCCCAAGGCGTCGATCGCGGAACCCGCCGACCAGGCGTGCCGTGCCCACGGCAGACGGTCGAGTTCGTCCGGCTCGAAGTCGGTCCGGATCGGGTGCTCGAAGCTGCTGCCCAGGACCTGCAACGCGTACCCGACGCACAGGATGTGGTAGCTCGCCGGCCCTTCCAGCACAGCGAGTCCGGCGTCGGACGGGACCTCGAGACCGACGTCAGCGAGGTCCCCCGGCGCGACCAGTCCGCTCTTCGGATCCTGCCGCGCGCGGAGGCGGCGTACCAGGTCGTCGCGGGTGTGACCCGCGGGGGTACGACGCAGCAGTACGTCGGCGATCTCGATCGCGTCGCACCACGGGCGGATCGCAGGTTCGTGATCGAGCCCCGGGCGGTCGACGAAGCGCTCGCCGTCCCAGCAGCGGGCCAGTACGTCGTCCACCTGGTCACGCGCCTTGGCGGCGAAGGCGGTCAGGCGCGAGGCCAGATCAGACGTTGGAGCCGCCGAAGCGCCCGGCTCGCGGGACCGGAGCACCCGGGCCGGATTGCCGGCCACGACCGTGCTGGCCGGAACGTCCTTCGTGACCACCGCACCAGCACCGATGATCGAATGCGGTCCGACCGTCACCCCGTCCAGGATCGTCACGTTCGAGCCGATCCAGACGTCGTCACCGACCGTGATACCGAGCGCCGTGTGCGGCTGCCGGAAGATCGGCTGACCCGACGCGGTGCCGTGGTTGAACGCGAGCAGGGACGTATGCGCCCCGATCCGCACGCCGTCACCGATCGTGATCCGGCCCCTCACCGCCGAGAACGGATTGATGGTCGAGTCCGATCCCAGCGCGATGTGGCCGGTGACGTAGGCGTGCGCCGCGATGTACGACCGCTCCCCCATCTCGAGCTCGTCGCAGTACACCGCGGCCGACTCGGCGACGTACGCCGTGCCGGCGAGCGTAAGCGACCCGCCCAGCCGCCGCTGCCGCTCGGCCTGCCGTTCACGCTCCTCGTCGGTGGCGATCCGGTGGTACTCCCAGGGCAGGAAATCGAGTCGCAGCGGCTCAGCAGATGTCATGGGATAACGCTATCCAAGACTCGCGATCCGCGCCTGGCCAAAACCGGCGCTGCTACTCTCCCGTCTGTGCGGGGTAGGGAACAACCATGACGACACCCGGATCTCTGGCCGGCGGTCAGACCGCTGACGACGGTCCGGCGAGCAGTGGTGGGCGCCGGAGTCACCGAGTCACGATCAGCGATCTCGCGCGCCGTCTGCAGATCTCGAAGGCATCGGTCTCCTACGCGCTGAACGGCCGGGCCGGCGTCAGCGAGGAGACCCGGCAGCGGGTTCTGGCCCTGGCCGACGAGCTCGGCTTCCACCCCAACTCGGCCGCCGTGGCGCTGTCGGCCAGCCGGACCCGGACGATCGGCATCGTGATCGCCCGCGACCCGGCGCTGATCTCCACCGAAGCGTTCTACATGCGCACCCTGGTCGGCATCGAGCAGTACCTGAACGAGGTCGACTCGTCGCTGCTGCTCCGGCTGACCGGCGAGCACGGCGAGGACCTCGACGTACTGCGGCGATGGTCGCGGCAGGGGCGGGTCGACGGGTTCATCCTGTTCGACGAGCACGACGA
The DNA here is from genome assembly GCF_043197265.1 of Kribbella sp. NPDC049227. Classification (NCBI taxonomy): domain Bacteria; kingdom Bacillati; phylum Actinomycetota; class Actinomycetes; order Propionibacteriales; family Kribbellaceae; genus Kribbella; species Kribbella sp. NPDC049227. Next base: position 560,469 of record NZ_JBICST010000001.1, read on the forward strand.
CGACCCGCGGATCCCGCTGCTGCAGGACCTCGGGGTGCCGTGCGTGGTGGTCAGCTCGAACGCGCCGAACGACCACGCCGGCCGGCTGATCAGCTCGCCCGAGGAGACCGTCACGCTGCTGCTCGACCACCTGGCCGGGCTCGGGCACCGCGACATCGCGCACATCAGCGGGCCGTTCACGTTCGTGCACGAGCAACTGCGGGTGCGGATGCTGCACGAGCACGCCGAGCGGCGCGGGATCCGGGTCCGGCACATCGAGGGCAGCTACCGGTACGACGACGGCGCGGAGCAGACCCGGGTGCTGCTGACCGGGCCGAACCCGCCGACCGCGATCGTGCTCGGCAACGACCTGATGGCGGTCGCCTCGCTCCGGGTCGCGATGGACCTCGGTACGGCGGTCCCCGGCGAGGTCTCGATCCTGGCCTGGGACGACTCGCCCCTGTGCGAACTGGCCCGGCCCGGCATCACCGCGATCGACCAGAAGACGATGGAACGCGGCCGCGCCGCGGCCGACCTGCTGTTCCGGGTCGCGGCGGGCGAAACCGACCTGCACGAGGAAGCACCGCCCGGCGAACTCCACATCCGCGAGTCGACCGGCCCCGCCCCCACCCGCTGACCCCCCCACCCCCCACCGCGCCCGCCGGCCGCCCCTGCCCTGGGCCATTTGAGGGGTTGTCCGCTCAAATCGACGGTTGTCCCGCCTCGAGATGACTGGAGAACCGGCAACGCGAGGGGATATCCGTCGAAATGCTCCGGCGTCGGGCCGAATGCGACGGCGTCGGGGGTGACGGAGGGGCGGAGGGGCTTTGCGGGGCTCTTTGAAGACTGTGTGAATTCGGGCGGATCCGGAGTGTGTCGGATTGCGCTTGCCCGGCCGGGGGTGAAGGTTGGTCGGGTCACGAGGTAGTAACGAACACGCCTCTACTGAACCGGTTAGGGTTTCGAAACTTAACCGGTTAGGCCACTATGGGGCCGATCCGCCTTCACAGGTCCGTGGAGGCTCGACGGGACGAGGGAGTCCGACGTGAGACTGCGTTCGCTTGTAGCCGCGGCAGCGGTGACCGCCTTGGGAATCAGCCTGGCCGCCTGCGGTGGCAGCGACTCGGGTGATTCCTCCGGCGGTGGTTCGGGTGGAGACCAGACGCTGACCTACTGGGCCAGCAACCAGGGCACCAGCCTGGACAACGACAAGGAGGTGCTGACCCCGGTCCTGCAGAAGTTCACCCAGGACACCGGCATCAAGGTCAACCTCGAGGTGATCGGCTGGAACGACCTCCAGACCCGGATCCAGACCGCCATCACCTCCGGCCAGGCGCCGGACGTGGTCAACATCGGTAACACCTGGGCCGCCTCGCTGCAGGCGACCGACGCGTTCCTGCCGTTCGACGGCGACGCGATGAGCGCGATCGGTGGCAAGGACAAGTTCGTGCCGACGGCCCTGGCGACCGGCGGCAAGGAAGGCACCGACCCGACCTCGGTCCCGCTCTACGGTCTGGCCTACGGCCTGTACTACAACAAGGCGATGTTCGCCGCGGCCGGCCTGCAGCCGCCGAAGACCTGGGAAGAGATGGTCACCGACGCGCAGAAGCTGACCAACCCCGCGAAGAAGCAGTGGGGCATGGCGCTGGCGGCCGGCAGCTACACCGAGAACGTGCACTTCGCCTTCATCAACGCCGCGCAGAACAAGGCCGACTGGTTCAACAGCGACGGCAAGCCGACCTTCACCGGTGACGGCAACGTGCAGGGCGTGCTGCGGTACCTCGACCTGATGCAGAAGGACAAGGTCGCGAACCCGTCCAACGCGCAGTACGACAACGGCACCAAGTCGGTGAACGACTTCGCCACCAAGAAGGTCGCGATGGTCATCAACCAGAACAACGCCGACTCCTCGATCGTTGCCAACGGCATGAAGGCCGGCGAGTACGGCGTCGTGCCGTTCCCGGCCCCGGCCGGCGGTGAGCAGGTGGCCAGCCACGTCGCCGGCATCAACCTGTCGGTCTTCAAGAACACCAAGCACAAGGACGCGGCGCTGAAGTTCGTCAAGTACATGACGGACGCGACCACCCAGACCACGCTGGGCAAGCCGTTCTCCTCGCTGCCGGTGCTGAAGGACGCCAAGCCGGTGTTCACCACCGACGCGACCGAGGCCGCGACCTTCCAGGACGTGTACAACACCAAGTCCAAGCCGCTGCCGCTGGTGCCGGCCGAGGACCAGTTCGAGAGCACCGTCGGCAAGGCGATGAACAGCATGTTCGCCAAGATCGCCACCGGCGGGACGGTGACCGCCGACGATGTGAAGGCGGCCCTGAAGACCGCCGAGGATCAGGTGGCCGCGAGTAGCTGACGCCACGCCCAGTGGCCCGGACGACGCCGTCCGGGCCACTGGCCGCGTCAGCCCACCACCGATCCCGACAAGACAGGAGGCGACCTAGACGATGTCCGTCGCCACATCCGAAGCACGGCCGGCGGCCGAGGCCAAGCCCGCGAAGAACAAGAAGCGCGGCCCGGAGCACCGGCCCGGTCTGAACCGGTGGCTGCCCTACCTCCTGCTGGCACCGGCGGTGCTGGCGGAACTGCTCATCCACATCGTTCCGATGTTCGTCGGCATCTGGATGAGCTTCGTCAAACTGACCAAGTTCTACATCGCGAACTGGTCCGCCGCTCCGAGCGCCGGCCTCAACAACTACAAGGTCGCGCTGGACTTCAACAACGCGGTCGGCGAGGGCCTGCTGAAGTCGTTCGGGATCACCGTCGCCTTCTCGCTGATCACCGTCGGGCTCTCGTGGGTGTTCGGGATGGCCGCGGCGGTCGCGCTGCAGCCGCAGTTCCGGGGCCGCAGTCTCGTCCGCACGCTGTTCCTGGTCCCCTACGCGTTGCCGGCGTACGCCGGGATCCTGACCTGGAACTTCATGCTGCAGCGTGACACCGGCGTGGTGAACCACGTGCTGGTGGACAACCTGCACCTGACCTCCGACCGGCCGTTCTGGCTGATCGGCAGCAACGCGCTCGTCTCGCTGATCACGGTCGCGACCTGGAAGCTGTGGACGTTCGCGTTCCTGACCCTGATGGCCGGCCTGCAGAGCATCCCGCGGGATGTCTACGAGGCCGCGGCGGTGGACGGGGCCGGCAACCTGCGGCAGTGGCGCAACATCACGCTGCCGTCGCTGCGGCCGGTCAACCTGGTGCTCGTGCTGGTGCTGTTCCTGTGGACGTTCAGCGACTTCAACACGCCGTACGTGCTGTTCGGTACGGCGCAGCCGCCGGCCGGTGACCTGATCACCTTCCACATCTACAACGCGTCGTTCCTGACCTGGAACTTCGGCACCGGTGCGGCGATGTCCGTGCTGCTGCTGATCTTCCTGATGATCGTCACCGGCGCCTATCTGCTCATCACGGGAAGGAGGTCGCGCCGTGCGTGAGACCAGAGGCTTCAAGGTCTACCGGGGTGTCGTCCTGGTCGTCCTCGGGCTGTTCGTCCTGATCCCGCTGTACGTGATGATCACCTCGTCGCTGAAACCGCTGAAGGACGTCCAGGGCGCCTTCACCTGGTGGCCCTCGAACCTGACCATCGCGCCGTTCGTGGACATGTGGAAGACGGTCCCGCTGGCCCGGTACTTCGTGAACAGCACGGTGGTCTCGGTGGCCGCGACGGTGCTGTCGGTGGTGCTCGCGATCCTGGCCGCGTTCGCGGTGTCGCGGTTCAAGTTCCGCGGCCGGACCGTGTTCACCACCACGGTGCTGTCGACGCAGATGTTCCCCGGTGTGCTGTTCCTGCTCCCGCTGTTCCTGATCTTCGTGAACATCAACAACTCGTTCGGGCTGCAGCTGGTCGGCACCCGGCTCGGGCTGATCATCACGTACCTGACGTTCAGCCTGCCGTTCTCGATCTGGATGCTGGCCGGGTACTTCGACAGCATCCCGAGGGAGCTGGACGAAGCGGCGCTGGTGGACGGCTGCGGCCCGATGGGCGCTCTGTGGCGCGTCGTACTCCCGGCCGCGCGGCCCGGTGTCATCGCGGTCGCGATCTACTCGTTCATGACCGCGTGGGGTGAGGTCCTGTTCGCGTCGGTGATGACGACAGAGGCCAATCGCACCCTGTCCGTCGGCCTGCGCCAGTACTCCACCCAGACGAACATCTACTGGAACCAGATCATGGCCGCCGCCCTCGTCGTCAGCGTCCCCGTAGTGATCGGCTTCCTGCTCGCCCAGCGACACTTCGTCGCCGGCGTCACCGCGGGCGCCGTCAAGTAGTCGCAGTACTACGCTCTGCCGACGGCCCCGGCTCTGTCCGGGGCCGTCGGCATGTCAGCGTGCCCCGAGCACGTGACGGCGGGGGCGGACACGCGCAGACTCGGAGGTGAGGAGGGGGTCGTAACACCTTGGGAGGGGACATGTTCCGACGCTTGACGGTCATCAGCACAGCACTGATCACGGGGTTGAGTCTCACCGTCCTGCCGGTCGTACCGGCGGACGCACACAGCACTCGTTGGCGAGTGATCGCCACCGGCCTCGACAGCCCACGCGGCCTGGGATTCGCTCCGAACGGGACGCTCTACGTCGCCGAGGCAGGCATCGGCGGCGCCGGACCTTGCATACCGCACCCGCTCGGGCAGATCTGCTACGGCGCCACCGGCGCGGTCACCCAGGTGAGGCGCGGGCACCAGAAACGGGTGCTCACCGGACTCCCGTCGTTTGCCTTGCAGGGCACGGACGAGGTGTTCGGACCGTCCGACGTGGGGCTCAACGGCAGCGGCAAGCTGTACGTGACCCTCGGTCTCGGCGACGACCCGGGCCTGCGGAGTCAACTACCTGCGAACGGACAGCTCGCCGCGACGCTGATCCGCGCGAAGGTGCCCAAGCCCACCTTCAAGGTCGTCGCGGACATCGGCGCGTACGAGCTCGCCGCGAACCCCGACCGCGGACTGCCGGACACCAATCCGCAGGGCCTGCTGCTGACCAAGAGCGGCCAGGTCGTTGCGGACGCAGGCGGAAACGCTCTGCTCGGGGTGCGCTCGCACGGCCGCATCTCCACGCTGGCCGTCTTCCCGCCGCGGCTCGTGCCGAATCCGGCGGGCGGCCCGGACATCCCGATGCAGGCGGTGCCGACGACGGTGACCCGCGGCCCGGACGGCGCGCTCTACGTCGGCCAGCTCACCGGGTTCCCGTTCCCGGTCGGCGGCGCGAATGTCTATCGCATCGGCCACAACGGACAGCCCAAGGTGGCGATCGGTGGGTTCACCAACATCATCGACATCGCGTTCGGGCCGGACAAGGCACTGTACGTACTGGAGATCGCCCACAACGGCCTGCTGTCTGGTGACCCGACCGGTGCACTCATCCGGGTCGACAAGCACGGCAAGCGGACGGTCATCGCCAGCGAAGGCTTGACGATGCCCACCGGACTGGCGATCAGGAACGGTAAGGCGTACGTGTCCAACTGTGGCGTCTGCGCCGACATCGGCCAGGTCATCGCAATCCCACTGCACTGACCTGAACGTCCGTGCCGTCGGCCCTCGAGCCGACGGCACGGATCAGATGCGGCGGCCGTCGAAGGTCACGTGGATGGACCAACTGGTGACCGTCTTCGTCCCTGCGCCGACCGTCATGGCGGACGGCTTCTCACAGGACACCCTGTAGCCCCCGATGGTGCCCTCCGTACCGCAGTCCGGAACGTTGATGTGCAGCCAGGTGGTGACCTGTCCCCGGACGCCGGCGTCCGAGAACAGTGCGGCCACGACGAACGGGAGCTCGGCTCGCGACTTGGCCACCGACTGGGCCTTACCCTGCGGGTAGGCGCCGGCTCCACCGCTGAAGCTGTGCAACGTGAGGCTGCTGACCAGCGTCTTGTCGCGCGCGCCCCCGCCGTTGATCGTGATGGTGTCCTGATCGTTCGTCTTCTTGCACTCTGCACTGGTGTCGTCGCGGGCCGTGCACACCCACCCCTTGGCCCTCAACTTCGCCGACAACGCGCTGATCTTCACGTCCGGGAAGCACTGGAGGCAGTCCGTGACCGCCATGGTCGGCCGCGGAACCGAGGGCGAGTCCTCGGTCGAGGGTGAGCTGCCGGCCGAGGACGAGCTCTCGGCGGATGGCGCCACCGGACCTTGCGACTGCCCCGTCGTACCGCCGGCGGTGTCGTCGTCGGAGCCGGTCAGACGTACGACGACGAACACCACGGTTGTCCTGAGCCGTACGGCTGGCCAGGTCCGTTCTGCTGGTCCATGACCGCAATGTACGGACCCGACGGTTCAGGTCAGGCGAAGAGCTTCTCGCCCCAGTAGGAGCCCGGGGTCACGCCGGCCGGACAGGCGAAGATGCCGGAGCCGACGTGGTGGATGTACTCGTTCATCGTGTCGCTGCGGGCCAACTGGTTCTGGATCGGAATGAACTGCTTGCGCGGATCCCGCTGGTAGGCGAGGAAGAACAGCCCCGCGTCCAGCCGGCCGAGACCGTCCGAGCCGTCGACGAAGTTGTAACCGCGGCGGAGCAACTCGGCACCCTTGTTGAACTGCGGGTGCGCCAGCCGGATGTGCGAGTCCATCGGGACCTTCGGTTCGCCGTCGGAGGTCTTGGCGGCGAAGTCGATCGCGTCGAACTCGTCCGCCTTGCCCAGCGGCGCCCCGGTGCCCTTGCCCCGGCCGATAATGGTCTCCTGCTCGCCCAGCGACGTACGGTCCCAGATCTCGATGTTCATCCGGATCCGCCGTGACACCAGGTACGAGCCACCGACCATCCAGTCCGGACCGTCCTCCGGTTGCACCCACAGCTGCTGCTCGAGCTTGTCGGTGTCCTCCAGCTTGAGGTTGTTCGTGCCGTCCTTGAACCCGAACAGGTTGCGCGGGGTGGCCTGCGCCTTCGACGTGGACGAGGTCCGGCCGAACCCGAGCTGCGAATAGCGGACCGCGACCCGGCCGAAGCCGATCCGGGCCAGGTTGCGGATCGCGTGCACCGCGACCTGCGGATCGTCCGAGCACGCCTGGACGGCAATGTCGCCGCCGGACCGGTTCGGGTCGAGGTCGTCGCCGATGAAGTGCGGCAGATCCACCAGCGCCTTGGGACGCTTGGCTGCCAGCCCGAACCGCTTGTCGAACAGCGAGGGCCCGAACCCGATGGTCAGCGTCAGCCGGGCCGGCGGCAGGCCGACCGCCTCACCGGTGTCCTCCGGCGGTGCCTCATCCGGTCCGTTCACCGCGCCGTACTGGCCGATGTCGCGACCAGCTGTCATCAGCGCGGCCGCGGCCGTCCACTCCTTCAGCAGGGCGATCAGGTCGTCCCGGTTGGTCGTGGTCACGTCGAACGCGGCGAAGTGCAGCCGGTCCTGGACTGGTGTCACGATCCCGGCCTGGTGCGGTCCGTGGAACTCGACGGGGCCGGTGTTGTCCGCGGCCTGCGACTCCTCGCCGGTCAGCGCCGAGTGCGCGGCGTACCCGGCGACTCCGGTGGCCACGGCGACACCCGCCGCGCCGAACAGGCCACGGCGGGAGATGCCTTTACCTTCGGTCATTTCTTCGCGATCACTCCCGCAACCTTGCTGACCGGCTCGGCCAGACCGTCCACGACCCGGCTGAGCTCCTTCTTCTCCGCCTCACTGACCTGGTACGGCTTGAAGCCGTCGCCCTCGCGGTACTTGTCGACCGCGGCGAAGACCGCCTTGAAGTTGGTGTCGAGCGAGGCGACCAGCGCCGCGTCCCGGGCCTGCAGTGCCGGGCGGAGCGCCTGGACTGCCGCCTGCGAACCCTCCACGTTGGCCTGGAAGTCCCACAGGTCGGTGTGCGAGTAGCGGTCCTCCTCACCGGTGATCTTGCCGGTGGCAACCTCGTCCAGCAGCTCCTTCGCACCGTTGGCCAGCTGCAGCGGGTTGAGCTTGACGACCTTGGCCTTCGCCACCACTGTCTTCACGTCGACCAGCAGCTGGTCGGCGTACTTCTCCATGCCTTTGGTGGTGTTGGAGACCCAGAGCGCCTGCTCGATCCGGTGGTACCCGGTCCACTCGGTGCCCGGCTCGACGTCGTTCACCCGGGCGTCGATCTTCGGGTCCAGGTCACCGAACGACTCCGCGACCGGCTCGATCCGCTCCCAGTACGTCCGCGACACCGGGAAGAGCTCCTTGGCCTTGGCCACGTCGCCGGCCTTCACCGCGGTGACGAACTCGGTGGTCTTCTGCTCCAGCGCGACCGCCTGCGAGTTCACGTACCGCTGGTAGCTGTCGGTGGCCTGCTTCAGCAGGGTGTCCTCGTCGACCTGGGCCGCTGCGTCGCCGGCGACGGTGAGGTCGCCGCGGATTCCGTCGCCGACCATGCCGGGCTTGCAGACGGCCTGGTACTTGCCGGTCGGCAGCTCGACGATCAGGTCACGCTTCAGCCCGGGGCCGATGTTCTCGACCTCGCCCATCACCCGGTCGCCCTCGGCGTACACGTAGAACTCGGTGACCTTGCTGCCGCCGTTGGAGACCGAGAACGTGCTGGTGCCGGACTTCACGTCGCGGCGGCTGAGGTCGCACGCCGAGTCGGTCGCCTTGACCGACACCGGGCCGGTGCCGTCGTCGGCCGCGGCGGCCGGCTTGTCATCCGCACAGCCGGTCAGCGTGGCGAGCCCCAGTACTGCGCCGAGAGCGATGACCCCGCGGGTCGTGGACGTGAACATGGTTCTCCTGGACGGGTGAGGGTGGGATCAGGCCGCTTCGGCGGTCTTGGCCGGTACGGCGGGCGGCGTGCTGGTCTTGACCGGGCGGAAGTACAGCACCAGCACGGGGACGAGGTACGCCAGCCACGCGACCGCCTCGAGGACGGTCGGCGCGGGGTTGAAGTTGAAGATGCCCTTCAGCAGTACGCCGTACCAGCTGTCCGGCGGGATCACGTGCGAGATGTCGAAGGCGAGGTGCTGCAGCCCGGGCAGGATGCCCGCCTCCTGCAGGTCGTGGAAGCCGTAGGCGAAGATGCCGGCCGCGACCAGGATCAGGATCGCGCCGGTCCACTTGAAGAACACCGCCAGGTTGACCTTCACCGCGCCGCGGTAGATCGCGACGCCGAGCAGGACCGAGGTGGCCAGACCGAGCAGCACGCCGATGAACGGTACGGCGGTGGTCGCGGTGGCGGCCGACGCGTACACGATGAAGGCGGTCTCGATGCTCTCCCGGAACACCGCCAGGAAGGCCAGGATGACGACGGCCCGGGCGCCGACCTCGAGCGCCTGGCCCATCCGGTCGCGCAGCTCCCTCGCGATGCTGCGGGAGGCCTTGCGCATCCAGAAGATCATCCAGGTGACGAAGCCGACCGCGAGGATCGACATCACGCCACCGACGGTCTCCTGGGTGGTGAACGACTTGGCGGTCAGCGCTGTGACGAACTGCAGCAGCCCCCAAGCGGCGGCCGCGACGGCCAGCGCCGCGACCACTCCGATCCAGACCAGTTTGAGTCGATCCCGATGCCCTGACTTGACCAGGAAGGTGGCGAGGATGCTGACGACCAGCGATGCCTCGAGGCCTTCACGGAGTCCGATCAGATAGTTCGCGAGCATGGCGGGGACTCTTTCACGTCATTAGGTACGGCTAACCTTCCTGAGGTTAACCTAAGAAGTCCCATTCGCCTACTGTGGTGTACGCCGCACTGTGGCCGGGCCCCTCGCCGAGCCGGGACTCGATCAGGCGCAGTGATCCCGCCGTCCACACGGGCCCCTCGTACCCATCGAAGATCCGCACCCAACGGGTCACGTCGACCGGCCGCCGCAGCCGGGCCAGGGTCAGATGCGGGGTGAACTTCCGGCCCTCCACCATCACGCCGGCACGGTTCGCCGCGGAACGAGTCGTCATCGCCAGGTGCGCGAGCGACTCGGTGTCGTCGCGGATCCCGGCGTACAGAACACGCGCGTCGGGCACGCCCGGAAAGGCGCCCGCTCCGGTCACCTGCACCTCGAACGGCTTCTGCCGCTTCGCGGCGCCCTCCAGCCGCTCCCCCAGTTCATCGGTCTTCCAGTCCGGCACGTCGCCCAGGAACGCCAGCGTGATGTGCCAGTGCTCGTCCGCGGCCCACCGGATGTCGTCATCCGGATGCTGCCGCCTGGGTTCGACGAACTCGCTCAGATCCTCCACTACCTCCACAGGTGGCACCACAGCCACGAACAATCGCATCCGAAGACTGTATCTGTGGTGGAAACTGCTTTTGTGGAAGAGCGGAAGTTGCCGTCGCCGTGTGTGGTGATTCTGGTCGGGCCGGGGGCGGCGGGGAAGTCGACGTGGGCGGCGGAGCGGTTCGCCGACGGGCTGATCGTGTCGAGTGACCGGCTGCGGGCGCTGGTCGGGGCCGGGGAGGACGACCTGGCCGCGAGTGCGGACGCGTTCGCGCTGCTGGAAGAGGTGGTCCGGCAACGGATCAGCCGGCGGCTGACGACGGTGATCGACACGCTGGGCCTGGACAAGGATCGGCGACTGCGATGGCTCGAGCTGGCCCGTGCGGCCGGGATGCCTTGTGTCGCGGTCGGTTTCGACACCCCGGCCGCCGAGTGCCGGCGGAGGAACCGCGAACGGCTGAAGCGCATCCCTGCCGACGTGCTCACCAGCCAACTGCGCTCATGGACGGCCGTGAAGAAGGAGTTGCCGCTCGAGGGGTACGACGACGTACTGCAGCCGACCGCGCTGCGCGTCGTGCCCGAGGCGTTCGTGGATGCGGGGGCCGCGGCAACCAGGCAGTCGGAAGCTCCGGCGGCGCTGCGATTCGGACTGCAGTTGAGCAGCTACACGCACAAGGCCGGACGGGCCGGGACGGCCGATTGGATCCGGGACGTCGCGGTCCGGGCCGAGGCCGCCGGGTTCGACGCGATCTATGTGATGGACCACTTCCGGCAGATCCCGCAGGTGGGGCGCGCCTGGGACGACTTCCTGGAGAGCTGGACGACGCTCGGCTATCTGGCTGCCTGTACGACGCGGATGCGGTTGGGGACTCTGGTCTCGGGGATCACCTACCGGAACGTCGCACATCTGGGGAAGATCGCGGCGACGCTCGACGTACTGAGTGGCGGGCGGGCCGTGTGCGGCGTCGGGCTCGCGTGGTTCGAGGCCGAGCACAAGGCGTACGGATGGACGTTCCCGCCGGTGGCCGAGCGGTATGCGCTGCTCGAGGACGCGCTGCAGTTGCTGCCGGTTTTATGGGGACCAGGCAACAAACCGTTCCACGGCAAGGTGCTCGACGTACCGGACACCACTTGTTATCCGCGGCCACTGCAGGAGCATCTGCCGGTGCTGGTCGGCGGGAGTGGACGCCGGACCCTACGGCTGGCCGCGCGTCATGCGGATGCGGTGAACGTCTTCGGTGACGCCACCGCGGTCCGCAAGCATGCCGACTACCTGCGTGAGTTCGACCGTCCCGTCGAGCTGACCCATCTGTCCACAACCCTTGTGGGCAAGGACTCCCGGGCTGTGGACGACCTGGTCGAGCGGCTCCGCCCACGCAACCAGAACCCGGCCCGCTACGCCGCGTCGGTCAACGCGGGCACCGTCGACGACCAGATCGGCCGCTTCCGCGAACTGTCCGAGGCCGGTGCGGCCGAGGTGATGATCAGCCTGCCCGACCTCGACACCCTCGAGACGGCCGGCGAGGTGATCTCAGCCTTCCGCGTCTAGCTTCAGGTCCAGATGCAGCAGGGCGTTCTCGATCAGTTCGGACATCGCCGGGTGGATCCAGTATTGGTTCCGGGCCATCGAGTAGGCGTCCAGGCCGAAGCTCATCGCCTGGATGACGGGCTGGATCACCGAGGACGCCTGCGGGCCGATGATGTGGCAGCCGATGATCTGGCCGGACTTCGGGTCGGCGAGGATCTTCGCGAACCCGCTGGTGTCCTCCATCGCCCAGCCGTACGCGATGTCGGCGTAGTTCTCACGGCCGACGACGTACTCGATGCCGCGCTCGCGAGCCTCCTCCTCGGTCAGGCCGACGGACGCGATCTGCGGCGAGCTGAAGACAGCGTGCGGGACGAAGCGGTGGTCGGCCTTGATCCGGTCGGTGGGGTTGAGCAGGTTGTGTTTCACCACGCGCGCCTCGTGATTCGCGACGTGCTTGAGCTGGTGCGGCGTGGTCACGTCACCGAGCGCGTAGATGCCGTCGACAGTGGTCTGCTGGTACTCGTCGACGACCACCCGGCCCTCGTTGTCGACCTCGACGCCGGTGGCATCCAGGTCCAGTACGTCGGAGTTCGGCGTACGGCCGACGGCGATCAGGAGCTCGTCGACCTCGATCTTGTCGGCGCCGTCCGGATACAGCGTCCGGATCAGGATCGACCCGTCGTCGTTGCGGGCCACCCCGATCGTCTCGTGGTCGAGGCGTACGTCGTACTTGCCGCGGGCGAGCTCGGTGAAGCGCTGGGCGATGTCGGCGTCCTCGTGGCGCAGCAGCAGTTCCGACCGGGCGATCAGCGTGACGTCGACGCCGTACGACGAGAAGATGTGGGCGAACTCGGCGGCGACGAAACCGCTGCCGATGATGCCGAGCCGGCGCGGCAGCTTCTCCAGCCGCATGATCGTGTTCGACGTGTGGTAGCCGGTCTCCTCGAGGCCGGGGATGAACGGGATGATCGGCCGGCTGCCGGCCGCGAGCACGTACCGGTCGGCCGTGATCACGCTGGTCCGGCCGTCCTTGCCGTCGACCGTCAGCTCCTTGGTCCCGGTGAACCGGCCGGTGCCGTCGTACACGGTGACGTTCGCGTTGTCGGCGTGGTGGTGCCGGTACTCCGAGCCGGACGCGGCGATCGGGTCGATCCGGTCGAAGATCCGGTCCCGGACCTCCGGCCAGCGCACCCCGATCAGCTCCTCGTCGACGCCGTACCGGGAACTGATCGACGGGGTGGCGGCCAGGTCGGCGGTGTGCACGAACATCTTGGTGGGGATGCAGCCCACGTTCAGGCAGGTCCCGCCGAACGTGCCACGCTCGACGATCGCCACCTTCCAGTCCGCGAACCGCCGGTTCACGATCGTGTTGCCGGAGCCGGTCCCGATAATCACCAGGTCGTAATGGGTCACACCCCATTGTGCCCCTGTGACCCCAGCCGCCTTCCGAGCAGGCGTACGTCAGGCGACCCGGGGGCCCAGCTCCTTGGTGTCGTCGAGGGGCTCGGACTTCACCGCGGCGACAACCTCGGTCTGCGGACCGGAGTCGACCACGGCCTTCTCGCCGAGGAGCTCGGTCTGTGGCAGCACCTCCAGCCGCGGGCGGGGCAGCAGTCGCGGCCGGATCGCGAGTCCGCGACGGCGGGAGAAGTACAGCACCGATCCGACCGTGCCCAGCACCGTCAGTCCACCGCCGACGATCAGCGTGTAGCGGGCGCCGAACTCCTGGCCGACCCAGCCGATGAACGGCGACCCGAGCGGCGAACCGCCCATCAGGACCGTCATGTAGAGCGCCATCACCCGGCCGCGCATGCTCGGCTCGATACTGAGCTGCATGGTCGCGTTCGCCGAGGTCAGCATGGTCAGCGAGGCCAGCCCGACCAGCGGCAGCACGACCGCGAAGGTCAGGTACGTCGGCATCACCGCGCTGATGATCTCGAAAACACCGAAGGCGAGTGCGGCGCCGATCACCAGGCGAGCCCGGATCCGGACCCTCCGGGCCGCCAGCAGCGCACCGGACAGCGAGCCGATCGCGAGCACGGAGCCGAGGATGCCGTACTCCCCCGCGCCCTTGTGGAACGTCTGGGTCGCCATCAGCGCCGAGGTCAGCTGGAAGTTCAGGCCGAAGGTGCCCGCGAAGAACACCGCGACCAGCACCATCATCAGGTCCGGCCGGCGCCACAGGTAGCGCATGCCGTCGCGGATCATGCCCTTCTCCCGGCCCGCGGGAGTGGGTGTGTGCAACTCGTGGACGCGCATCAGCCGCAGCGACACGATCACGGCCGCGTAGGTGAAGCCGTTGATCAGGATGACCGGACCGGTGCCGATCCAGTTGATCAGCAGACCGGCCAGCGCCGGGCCGAGCAGCCGGGCCGCGTTGAAGGACGCCGAGTTCAGCCCGACGGCGTTGGACAGCTCGTCGCGGCCGACCATCTCGACCACGAAGGACTGCCGGGTCGGGGCGTCGAAGGCAGTGCCGACGCCGAACAGCAGGGCCAGCAGGTACACGTGCCAGGGCTGGACGACCCCGGCGATGGTGAGGCTGCCGAGGACCAGGGCGACGGAGGCCATCGCGATCTGGGTGCAGGTCAGCACCGTCCGCTTCGGCAAGCGGTCGGCGACCAGGCCGGCGTACGGGCCGAGCAGCAGGGCGGGCAGGAACTGCAGTCCGGTGACGATGCCGAGCGCCGTACCGGAATGGGTCAGCTCCAGGACCAGCCAGTCCTGGGCGACCCGCTGCATCCAGGTGCCGACGTTCGACACGATCGCACCGGAGGCGTAGAGACGGAAGTTACGGACTTTGAACGCGCGGAAGGTCGGACTCATGTGGCCGCCAGGCGTTCGAGAACAGGGGCTGCTTTGCGCAGGATGTCGCGCTCCTCGTGGGTCAGTTGCTTGAGCTTGGTCTGCAGCCACTCGTCGCGGCGCCGCCGGTTGGCGTGGATGAGCTCGCCGGCCTTCGCCGTCAGTTCGACCATGATCTGGCGCTTGTCGGTCGGATGCGGGCGGCGCACGACCAGCCCCGCCTCCTCCATGTTGGTCACGATCCGCGTCATCGACGGCGGCTTGACCTGCTCATGGGCGGCCAGCTCACCGATCGTCATCGCCTCGTGCTTGGACAACGCGCCGAGCACGCTGAGCTGGTTGGCGCTGAGGTCGTGACCGGGCTCGCGCTGCCGCCGGATCTGGCGGGACAGGCGCAGGGTCGACGACCGCAGGGCACTCGCCAGCCCGACGTCACTCTTCACCTGCTGTGCTACGACTTCGGGCATACCGTTACCTTAACTCATTACCTTTGCTAACGAAAACGCATTACCGTCAGATGCTATTCCCGGTCACCCGGTGACGACGGCGGGCCGCTAGTCTCCGACGCAGGGCACTAGAGTTCGCGGGCATGGGGACGAGTGCTGAGCTGGCGCGGTTCGAGCAACGGTTCCGGCGGGCGGGGCTGCCGTTGTTCATCGAAGACTTCTCGCCGACACACGACATCTTCACCCGGGCCACGCCGCTGCTGGTGCTGGTGTTCCTGGCCGAGGTGCTCGGGGCGACCTCGCTGCAGTGGCCGGTCTGGGTGAACGTGCTCGCGGCGCTGGGCGCCATGCTGGTGCTGATCGCCGGCTTCGGCCTGCTGAACGGCTTCCGCGGCCGCCCCTTCTGGTCGCTGCCAACCCGGTTCGGCGTACCCGAGCTGGCTGTCTTCGTCCTGCTCCCAGCGCTGTTGCCCGTGGTCACCCAGGGCCAGTTCCGCCAGTTCTTCGGCGTTGCCATCGGCAACCTCCTGCTGGTCGGCGTGGTGTACGTCGTGATCGGCTACGGGCTGATCGGGACGATCTTCTGGAGCCTGCGCCGGCTCGCGAGCGAGCTCGCGAACTCCGTGGCCAGCCTGGTCCGGGCGCTGCCGTTGCTGCTGGTGTTCTCACTGGTGCTGTTCGTGAACACGGAGATGTGGCAGGTGTTCGCCGGGATGCCGGTCGCGTTCATCGTCGTCTCGGTGGTCGCCTTCACTGTCCTGAGCACCTTGTTCCTGCTGATCCGCCTGCCCCGGGAGGTGGACGCGATCGAGCGTGACGCCGGCTCCGGTCCACCGCTGCGCCGGATCCAGCGGATGAACATCAGCATCAGCCTGGTCATCCGGCAGTGGATGCAGGCGCTGGTGGTGAGCGCCGGGGTCGGGCTCTTCTTCGTCGCCTTCGGCATGCTCGCGATCAGCGAGCACATCTATGAGCTGTGGGGCATCACCCCCGGCTCCTGGTCGTATCGCATCGATCTGCTGGATCACCAGATGCTGATCAGCGAAGCGCTGGTGAAGGTTGCCATCGGCATCGCCAACTTCACGGGGCTGTACTACTCCATCGCGCTGCTGACCGACTCGACGTACCGGACCGAGTTCCTCGACCACGTCAGCACGGAACTGCGTGAGCTGTTCGCCGCACGGGCGGAGTACCTCGAGCTGCGGCGTACGACGGCCTAGGTGCTTATTGGTTTGCCGCTGACCGGCCCGGTCGGATAGGAAGCTTGCATGCTGACAGGCAGCAAGATCGCGCTCAGGGCCCGGCACGAGGAAGACATCCCGATCCTGCGCGCCGAGCTGTACGACGATGTGGTCAACGCCGCGCGGTCCGAAGGCCGGCCGTGGCGGCCGATCACGCCCGGCGCGAAGGACTCGCGGCTCGTCGTGGACGACGAGGAACAGGTGCGCGTCCCGTTCTCCGTGATCGAACTGGACGGCGGCGCCCTGGCCGGTACCGCGACGTTGTGGAATATCGACAACCACAACCGGTCCGCGCACATCGGGTTGGGCCTGCTGCCGTCCTGCCGCGGCAAGGGCTACGGCACGGACGTGGTCGCGGTGTTGTGCCACTACGGTTTCGTCGTGCGTGGCCTGCAGCGGCTGCAGATCGAGACGCTGTCGGACAACGCCGCGATGCTGCGCTCGGCCGAGCGGAACGGCTTCGTCCGCGAGGGTGTGCTGCGCTCCTCGGCCTGGGTGATGGGCGAGTTCCTGGACGAGGTGCTGCTCGGCCTCCTCGCCCAGGACTGGAAGCCGGACCCGCGGAGTACTGGGTCCTAGAGGCCGAGGGCCTCCTTCAGGAAGCGCAGTTCGTGGAGCATCAGTCCTTCCAGGGTCGCCGCGTCGGTGGGCATGTGGGTGGCCCCGGACAGCGGCAGCACCTGATGCTGCCGGCCGGCCGCGAGCAACGCGGCCGACAGCCGCAGGGTGTGGGCGGCAACCACATTGTCGTCGGCGAGGCCGTGCACCAGCAGTAGAGGGCGACGGAGGCCGGCCGCGTAGGTGAGCAGTGACGAGCGGTCGTAGACCTCGGGGTTCTCATCGGGATGTCCCAGGAACCGCTCGCGCCAATGCGTGTCGTACATCCGCGAGTCGCTCGGGGGAGCGCCGGCGATCGCCGCATGGAAGACGTCCGGCCGGCGGAGGACAGCAGCCGCGGCGAGAAGTCCGCCGTAGCTCCAGCCCTGCATGGCGACCTTGGTCAGATCGAGGGCGCCGGTCTGCTCCGCGACCGAGCGCAACGCCGTCACCTGATCCTCGAGCGGAGCCGCCATGGTGTCGAGATGGACTGTCTTCTCCCACGCCGGACCGCGTCCCGGCGTACCCCGGCCGTCGGCGATGATCACGGCGAACCCGGCTTCGGCGTACCACTGAGCGGTGGCGAACCACGCACCGGTGGCCCGCACCGCAAGCTGCCCGGCGGGACCGCCGTACGGCGACATCAGGACCGGCAGCGGTGCGTCGCCGGGCTGATGCCAGGACGGCAGCAGTAGGGCGGCCCGAAGTTGCAGTTCGCCGGCCTGCAACCAGGTGATCCGCGGAGTGAGCACTGGCTTGGCGTTGAGCGCTCTGATCGCTCGGTCCGGTCGGCCATCCCTCCGCGCGACGAACGATCGGCCGGACTCGGTGTTGGAGACCACCAGGAGCGCACCGGGGACGCGGCTTCCGGTGTGGATGCCTGCGCCTTCGCTCAGCTGATGCAGCCCGGTCGCGTCGTACAGCCAAAGGTGGCGCTCGGTCGGCTCGTCGTTCGCCTCGAAGAGGACCGCCTCGCCTGAGACATCCAGGACGGCGCGGACCTGCAGACCGTCGGGAGTGACCGCTTCTCCGCCGACCAGCAGCCGCCGGGTCTCCCCTGCGTCCTCGGTGTGGACGAGGCGGCCCGATTCGGTGCGTGCCGGGGTTCCGGCGATGAGCTCGACCCAGGCGGAATCACGCTGCTCGTGCACAAGGTGCGTCTCACCGGTGTCCGGGTCGGCCGCTCGTACCTGCAGCGTGCGTTGGTCGCGCGACTGCACACCGATCAGCGGCCCGTGCGAGTCCCAGCCGGCCGAAGTCAGATACTCGTACGCCGCCCTGTCCCACCGCAGCTCGACTCCGCCGGGATTGTCCAGCGAGCGCTGGGCACCCGAGTCGCCGGACACGTCGAAGGCGTGCAGGGTGACGAGGGCGTTCGGCGTACCAGCGGCGGGGTACGGGATTTCGCGGGGCTTTCGGCCAGGGTTGGCCGGGTCCGCGATCCACCAGCGCTGGACCGGGGTCTGGTCGACCCTTGCCGCCAGCAACCGGGTGCCGTCGGGAGACCACCAGTGGCCGCGGTTCCGCTGCATCGACTCCGCAGCGACGTGCTCAGGCAGACCCCAGGCGACCTCGGGGTCCGGGTCCGCGGCCAGTTGCCGATCGTTGCCAGTAGCAAGCTCCACTACATGTAGTGCGCGACCCGTCACGTACGCGACCCGGCGCCCGGTTGGGTCGATGCGCGGATCGACGACCGGTCCCGCGGTTGGCACAGCTACCGGCCGGCGCTCCGGGCTGTCGAGGTCGAGCTGGTACAGATCACCTTTCACCGCGAACGCGACCCGGCGGGCCGCACGATCGGTCGAGTACGCGACGACGCCGGCAGTGCGCTCACGGCTCCGCTCCCGCCGGATCAGCTCGGCCTCGGGCACCGGCCCGTCGTCTCCGAGGTTCTCCGGCGCGACCAGGAGATGCTCCTGACCGTCGTTCAGATCGAGCGACCAGAGGCAACCGGTCCGGTCCTCCGGCCCACGGGTCCGAAGGAAGAGCACACGCTCCCCGTCCGGAGACAGCGTGAACGCACGAGGCAGACCAAGCGTGAACCGACCAGTACGAGCAGACTGTGCAGGAAACGCGTCAACAGGATCCACTCCCGGACAGTACGCCGCCCCCAGCTCACCCGTCCGGCTTGGGATAGGTGAGCCAGTCGCTGAGTGGGCCGATCGCGAAGTACAAGACGAACAGCGCCGACACGATCCACATCAGCGGGTGAATGTCGCGCGTCCTGCCCCGGACCAGCTTCAGGATGACGTACGCCACGAAGCCCGCGCCGATGCCGGCCGTGATCGAGTACGTGAACGGCATCAGGATGATGGTCAGGAACGCCGGGAACGCGATGTCGAAGTCATCGAAGTTGATCCCCTTGACCTGGGCCATCATCAGGAACCCGACCAGGATCAACGCCGGCGTCGCCGCTTCGTACGGCACCAGCGTGACCAGCGGCGCGACCACCATCGAGATCAGGAAGCAGATCCCGGTCACCACGCTCGCCAGCCCGGTCCGGGCACCTTCACCCACACCGGACGCCGACTCGATGTACGACGTGTTGCTCGAGACCGAGGCGGCGCCACCGGCGGCTGCCGCGACGCTGTCGACGATCAGGATGCGCTGCGCGTTCGGCGGGTTGCCCTCCTTGTCGAGCAGCCCGGCCTCCGCGCCGATCGCGGTCATCGTGCCCATCGTGTCGAAGAAGTCGGCCAGCATCAGCGTGAAGACCAGCAGCAGTGCGGAGATCACGCCGACCCGCTCGAACGACCCGAACAGGCTGAACTCGCCGATCGTGTCCAGGTTCGGTGTGGTGAACCAGTTGTCCGGCAGCTTCGGCACGCTCAGTCCCCAGCCGCCCGGGTTCTTGTCGCTGCGGGCACCGATCCCGGCGATCGCCTCGATCACGATCGAGAGCACGGTCGCGCCCAGGATGCCGATCAGGATGGCGCCCTTCACCTTCCGCGCGTACAGCGTCACGATCAGGATCAGGCCGACCACGAACACCAGCACCGGCCAGCCGCGGAGGTTGCCGCCGACGCCGAGCTCGACCGGCGGCCCGGTCAGTGCCGCCGGGCGCCGGACGAAGCCGGCGTCGACGAAGCCGATGAACGCGATGAACAGGCCGATGCCGACGCTGATCGCGACCTTCAGCTGCAGTGGCACCGCCTCGAACACAGCTTTCCGGAACCCGGACAGCACTAGGACCAGGATGATCAGGCCCTCCAGCACCACCAGGCCCATCGCGTCGGCCCAGGTCATCTTGGTCGCAACCGAGAACGCGATGAACGCGTTCAGGCCGAGGCCGGTGGCCAGCGCGAGCGGGAAGTTCGCCAGTACACCCATCAGGATGGTGACCACGCCGGCGACCAGCGCCGTGGCGACCGCGATCTTCGCGATCGAGGCCGCCGTACTGGTGCCACCGCCGACGAGCTGGCCGTCGCCGTCCGGCACGGTGCCGATGATCAGCGGGTTCAGCACCACGATGTAGGCCATCGTGAAGAACGTGACCAGCCCGCCACGGATCTCCCGGCTGAGAGTGGATCCACGTTGGCTGATCTTGAAGTACGAGTCGACGACATTCGATCCGGAGCGGGCCGTCGCGGCCTGGGGCGAGCTCATGCCCGCATCGTGCCAGTTCCTGCCCACCGGTTGCGAGCACTGATGCAAAACCGTTCCGCTGCGGGGAACGTGGGTGGTGGGTACTAAGGTGGTGCCGTGTCAGACGAACGGGAGGCGTCGAAGAAGCGGAACGACCCCACGAGCCAGCTCGCCCGCGGCGAACTGGTCCATGCCGAGGTGAAACCGCTCGACCTGTCCGGCATCCCCAGCGTCATCGTCGGGATCATCGCCTGGGCGGTCGCGTTCGTCGTCGTCCTGATCTTCCGCGACGACCTCAAAGAGGACGGCCTCGAATGGTGGCTCTGGGTCACCGTCGCCGGCTTCGGCCTCGGTCTCATCGGCCTCTGGTACTGCCGCCGCCGCTGGGCCGCCATCCAAGCCGGCCACCGCCCAGAACAAGAGGACTAGGGCGTGTCTCCCAATTCCACGCCGTAGCGAGCAGGTGCTCGGCGGAGTGCCTCGGTGAGCTGGAGCGGAGGGCTCGATGTGGTTCCATCGTGCCCTTCGCTCCAGCTCAGCGAGGTGCCCGCCGAGCGCCGCGCAGTAGGCGTGGGATTGGGAGACACGCCCTAGAACCCAAGGCTGGATGGGTGTGCGCGAGCGGACCTTTACTTGAGTTCGTCGTCCGATTCTGGTTCGGCGGCGGCTTCGACCTCGGACTGGACGGCGTCGGCTAGTTCGAGGGTGTCGTAGCCGGTGGTGTCGAAGGCGTGTTCGGCGGACGGCTGGTCCGGGAGGTCGATGACCGCGTCGGAGTGCGCGCCGCAGCCGTAGTCGTACGCGACGACGCGGCCCTCGCCCGGGGCCATCTCGTTCGCGCAGATGCCGAAGGCTTGGCCGAGGCTGTCGGCCAGGCGGATCCAGTAGCCGCACGAGTGGCACTTGTACGGGACGGCCTGCGCGATCGGAGCGCTGGGTCCGAAGTCGCCGGCGTACCAGCGCTCGGCCGCTTCCTCACGACCGAACGGCGAGAGCACGCGCTCCCGGCCCAGGCCGAGTTCGTCGACGACCGCGCGTACGTCGTCCGGGGCGCCGGTGTCGGTGAAGCCGGCCTCGAGGCGCGGGTCGTCGGCGTGGGTCGGGAACAGGTCGCCGGGGCGGAGGTCGCCCGGCTGGACGCGCTCGGACCACGGGACCCACTCCGGCGCGACGACTGCCGCCTCGCCGGGGAGCATGACGACCTCGTTGACCGTGACCGTCTTCGCCCGGGAGGCGCGGGTCACCGTGACCGCCCACCGCCAGCCCCGGTAGCCCGGGTGGGTGGAGGCGAAGTAGTGGGTGACGAGGCGCTCACCCTCGACCGAATGACCGAGGTACTCCCCGACCTGCGCGGTACCGGCCTCCTCGATCGCTGCCTCACGGGCAGGGTCGACCGCCGCGACACTGACCGCGTCGGCCTTGGCACGCACCGGTTCCGGAGTTCTGACGGGAGTCACAATCGCCCATTCTCGCACGGCCGAGCCGGTGTTCCGAACGCGCCGTGACTACGGTCTGTCCCCTGCAGGAGGCAGGATGGTTCCATGCACAGCCCAGACCCCGCCGACCCGAAGTCGACGCCGGGCGGAAAGCCCGCCGGCGAGCGACCGACCGGCGGGCAGTCGACGGCGGGGAAGACCCCCGGTGATCGGTTCAGCGACGCGCGGGACAAGCTGGGCACTGCGAGCAAGAAGGTCGGCCACGCCTCGAAGGTCGGCGCGACCGGGTTCGCGAGCGCATCGAAGAAAACAGCCGTCGTGGGTGGCAAGGTCGGCCGGGCCACCGGCCGCCGGATCCGCGGGCTGACGGGCGCTCAGGGCGCCCGCGAATCGGGCCTGTCCCGGCTGATCGAGCTGGGCGCGGTCAACGCCGCCGGAGACACCGCGTTCGCGGTCTCGCTGGCCGGGACGGTGTTCTTCACCGTGCCGAGCGACCAGGCCCGCGACCGTGTCGCCCTGTTCCTGCTGCTGACGATGGCGCCGTTCGCCCTGATGGCGCCGCTGATCGGACCGATCCTGGACCGGTTCCGCCACGGCCGCCGCTGGGCGATCGGCGCGACGCTCGGTCTCCGCGGCTTCCTGGTCTGGAGCCTCGCCGCGTCGATGACCGGCTCGGGCTCGGCCTGGCTCTACCCGGCCGCCCTCGGTTGCCTGGTCGCGTCCAAGGCGTACGGCGTGACCCGCGCCTCCGCCGTACCGCGGCTGCTGCCGAAGGAGATCACGCTCGTCACGGCCAACTCCCGGATCTCGCTGGCCGGTGTCGTGGGCGCGACCGTCGGCGCGGTCATCGCGGGAGCGTTCGCCGCGATCGGGCCGCAGTGGTCGCTGCGCTGGGCCGCGGTCATGTACACGATCGGCCTGATCCTCGCGATCCGGCTGCCCAGCGCGGTCGACTCCCCCGCGGACGAGGAGATCACCGGTACGGCGGGGCGCGACGCGCGGCGCAGGGCGATCACCTCGGCGGTGGCCCGCGGCATCCGATGCAACCTCGGACTCCGGTTCGTGTCCGGCTTCCTCACCATGTATCTGGCCTTCCTGCTCCGGGACAAACCGATCAGTGGGGTCGACGGCGCGATCGCGGTCGCCGCGGTGATCGCCGCGGCCGGGATCGGCAACAGCCTCGGCACCCTGAGCGGATCGTTGCTCAAGGCACGAAAACCCGAGGTGGTCGTGCTGGTGGTGCTGATCGTGGACGCGACGCTCGCGGTCGCGGTGGCGGTGCTGTACGGGTTCCCGAGCCTGATCGCACTCGGCCTGATCGCGGGTCTGTGCAGTTCGCTCGGGAAGCTGTCGCTGGACGCGATGATCCAGCGCGACGTCGCGGAGTCCGTGCGTACGTCGGTCTTCGCACGTTCGGAGACGGTGCTGCAACTGGCCTGGGTGATCGGCGGCGGCTGCGGCATCGTGCTGCCGCTGATCCCGCGGCTCGGCTTCGGCTTCCTGGCAGTCGTCCTGCTCGCCGTGGTCTTCCTGGTCATCCGGATGAAGCCGTCGAAGCCACTGCCGACCGGCCTGCGGGCCGAGGGCGGGCCTGGCCACAGGCCCGGCGGCGGCGAGCCGCACCGGCCGTCCGGCGATGCGCCGCACCGGGCGAGCGACGCGGAGTCTGAGCATCCGACCAGCACGAGCCGCACGATCCTGACCACCAGCGTCGCCGAGCAGCGCGCGAACCGGGCCAAGCGCTCCGGCCGGTACGACGAGCCGACGGTGGAGCTGAGGATCGAGGACCAGAAGCCACCCGCTGGGCAAGGAGGCCCCGGAGAGCAGCCGGTCGGACGGTGGTGGAGCGGCCAGCAGGACGACGACGAGGACACGCTCGAGGACCAGGCCCGGTGGTCCGAGGAGCCGACCGTCGAACGCGAGCCCGAGCACGACCGACGCGTCTTCAAACGCCGCCCCGGCGGGCGCCGCCCACCCCGCTGAAACGGACCGGCGGGCCATCACAATCTCGCCGCCCCGGCCGGCCTGGCGCTCAGCCCGGGCGGAGTCGCGACCATTGCGATGGCCTGGAGGTCCGGTGAAGCCCCGGCGCGGGTGCGCCGGGGCTGGTCTATGAAGTGGGTCAGACGACTCCGGTGGGCTTACGCGACTGGCTGGAGTTCTGGGTCGTCCTCCTCTTCGGAGACGGGGACGAGCTCCGGGGAGGCAGCGGTGCCGCGCAGGGTGGTGGTGGCGACTACCGCGGTGACCAGGAGAAGGACGCAACCGACGACGGCGACCACGTTCATGCTGTGGGTGAAGGCGTGCCGCGCGGTGGCCAGAACAGTCTCGGCGACCTGGGCGGGCAGGTGGGCCGCCGCTGCGGTCGCGGCCGGCAGACCCTCGCGGACCGGAGCCGCTACACCGGACGGCAGGTCCGAGCGGTAGGCCGCAGTACCGATCGAGCCGAGGACCGCGATACCCAGCGCGCCACCGAACTCGCTGCAGGTCTCCATCACCGCGGAGGCCGAGCCGGCCCGCTCCGGGGCGACCGATCCGACGATGGCCTCGGTCACCAGCGACATCACCATCACCAGACCGGCGGCCAGCAGCGCGGCTCCGGTCAGCACGACCGCCAGCGAGGAGTCCACCCGCACCTGGGTCAGGACACCGAACCCGGCAGCAGCCAGGACGAAGGCGCCACCGATCACGTACGCCCGATCGATCCGCCGAGCCAGCGAGGCCGCGAGAGGCGCCGCGCCGCCAACCACGACCGACGGAGCGAGTGACCACAGAGCCGCCTTGAACGGGCTCAGGCCGTGCACCAGCTGCAGGTACTGGGTCATGAACACCGCGTTGCCCACCAGCGCCAGAGTCCCGACAGTGTTGGCCACCAGCGAACCGCTGAACGCCAGGTTGCGGAACATCCCCAGCTCGATCATGGGGTACGCCGCGGTCCGCTGCCGCTGGACGAACATCGCTCCGAACACCAGGCTGGCCACGATCGCGACCACCGGCAGCGCGGACGCTCCGTTCGCCGCCAGCTCCTTGATCCCCCAGATCACCGGCAGTACGGCGGCCAGCGACAGCAGCGATCCGATCAGGTCGA
Organism: Kribbella sp. NPDC049227; assembly: GCF_043197265.1. Classification (NCBI taxonomy): domain Bacteria; kingdom Bacillati; phylum Actinomycetota; class Actinomycetes; order Propionibacteriales; family Kribbellaceae; genus Kribbella; species Kribbella sp. NPDC049227. Next base: position 585,260 of record NZ_JBICST010000001.1, read on the forward strand.
ACCGGCCACCGGTCGGGGCCTTGAACTCCGGCAGCAGCATCGGCGCGAGCACCAGCAGCAGGAGCATCGCCGGGGTGTTGATCAGGAACACCGAACCCCACCAGAAGTGCTCCAGCAGGAAGCCTCCGAGCACCGGGCCGAGCGAGATCCCACCCATCATCACCGCGCTCCAGAACGCGATCGCCTTCGCCCGCTGCTCCGCGTCGTGGAACATGTTCCGGATCAGCGCCAGGGTCGACGGCATCAGGGTCGCACCACCGATTCCGAGCACCGCGCGGGCCGCGATCAGCTGCTCGGGGCTCTGCGCGTACGCCGCGGCCACCGAGGCCAGACCGAACGCGACGGCACCGAAGATCAGCAGCCGGCGGCGGCCGATCCGGTCACCGAGCGAACCCATGGTGATCAGCAGGCCGGCCAGCACGAACCCGTAGATGTCGAAGATCCACAGCTGCTCGGTCGCCGAGACCCCCAGGTCCGCGCTGATGTACGGGACCGCGAAGTACAGCACCGAGACGTCCATCGAGACCAGCAACAGCGGCAGTGCGAGCACACCGAGCGCGATCCACTCCTTGCGTCCCGCTCGTTCTGTCGGACCCATGATGCCCCTCCGGATTATCTGTTTACGCCGCACACTGTGTGCGCCATACACAGACCATAGCGACATCTGTCTATGATGTAAACAGTCAATCCCGAAGGACGCCGAGGAGGGCCAGATGGACGAGCAGGTGGAGCTGCCGCGCGTGCTGCAGCAGCTGTGGGGGATCGAGGGGCCGGCGCGGCCGGGGCCGAAGCCGGCGTTTCACCTGAGCGACATCGGCCAGGCGGCGATCCGGCTGGCCGACACGGGCGGCCTGGCCGCGGTCTCGATGAGCAAGGTGGCGGCCGAGCTCGGCTTCACCACGATGTCGCTCTACCGGTACGTCGACTCCAAGGACGACCTGTACGCCGTGATGCTCGAAGAGGCGTTCGGCGAGGCCCCCGAACCGGTGGCCGGGCAGGACTGGCGCGGCCGCATCACCGGGTGGGCCGAGGCGTTTCGCGACAGCCTGCGGCAGCACCCGTGGATCCTGCAGGTGCCGGTGTCGGAGCCGCCGCTGTCACCCAACCAGCTGACCTGGATGGAGTCGGCGTTGCAGGCGTTCGACGGTACGCCGCTGACGGCGAACGAGAGGCTGTCGTCGATGCTGCTGGTGAACATCTACGTCCGCGGGACCATGCAGCTGACCTTGAGCATGCTGACGCAGACCCCCGAGGAGGCCGCGACCGCGGGCCGGCTCTACAACCAGCGACTGCGCCTGCTCGCGACCGAGGACCGGTTCCCGGCGATCGCGGCCGGCGTACAGCAGCCGAACTCGGTGCACGACCTCGAAGTGGACTTCGAGGACGACGGGTTCCGGGACGGCCTGGGGACCGTGCTCGACGGCATCCAGGCCCGGATCGACCGACAGTCCCAGACCGACCGGAAGGCTCCCACCGGCCGGAAGACTCCGGCTGATCGGCAGGGCTGAGCTCAGATGTCCAGCTTGTCGGCGACCCCGCGCAGCACGGTCGCGACCTGGCGGGCGGCCTTGTTGTCGGGGTGGCGGCCGCGGCGGTAGCCCTCGCCGAGGTTGTCCAGCAGCTTGATCAGGTCCTCGATGACGAGCTGCATCTCCTCCGGCTTCGGCCGCATCGCCTTCGCCACCGACGGCGGCGGGTCGATCAGCCGGACCTGCAGGGCCTGCTCACCCTTGCGGCCCTCGACGACACCGAACTCGACCTTCTGCCCCGGCTTGAGGTTGGTCACTCCGGCCGGCAGGGCCTCGGCCCGGACGTAGACGTCACCGCCCTCTTCCTTGCTGAGGAAGCCGAACCCCTTCTCGGAGTCATACCACTTGACCTTGCCAACGGGCACGGGAACCTCTTCAGTCGTCAATCGTCGGAACCGACCGGGCGGGCGGCCTGATCGGGAACCCAGCGTACGTGAACCGGCGCCGCGGCGCCTCCGGGAAACTATCTGATCCGGCAGGCTTCCCACAGATCCCGGGACCCACACCTCATCGGTACTTCTCCGGATCCTTCAGGCGCTCGTTCATCGAGCCCGAGCGGAAGCCGCGGGGGTCGAGCCGGGCGGCCGGGAAGCCCTCGGCGACGACCGCGGCGATGAGTGGCTCGTGGTCCACCCGGTCCAGCAGGTCGCCGTCGATCTCGATGCTCGCGGCGTCGCCCAGATCCCGGACCCGGACGTTCTGGACGCCGTACGGCGCGAGGCGGGAACGGACCGCCTGCTCGGCCCGGTCGACCCGGGCCAGCAGGTTCGGCGTGATGCGGATGCCGTACGCGATCCGGCTGGACAGGCAGGCCGCGGCCGGCTTGTCCGAGGTCTCCAGACCCCAACTGCGGGAGGCCTCGCGGATCTGCGCCTTGGTCAGCCGCGCGTCCTTCAGCGGTGTGAGCGCACCCCGCTCGAAGGCGGCGCGGATGCCCGGCCGGAACCCGGCGATCGCGTCGTCGGCGTTCGTGCCGGTCGCGATCGCGGTGATGCCGAACTCGTCCGCGATCGGCTGCAGCGTCTCGACCAGTTCGGCCTTGCAGAAGTAGCACCGGTCACCCGCGTTGGCCTGGTAGCCCTCGCGGTCCATCTCGTGCGTGTGCGGCGTCAGGTGCCGGACGCCGAGGCTGTCGGCGAACTGGGCGGCCGGCTCGAGCTCGGCCGCGGGAAGGCTCGGCGAGATCGCGGTGGCTGCGACCACGTTGGCCGGGCCGATCGCCCGTGCCGCGGCCGCCAGCAGGAACGCCGAGTCGGCGCCGCCGCTGAACGCGACGACCATCTTGTCGTAGCCGGAAAGCCGCTTCATCAACGCTTCCAGCCGCTGCTCGAGCACGTATGCATCCAGCCAGGCCGGGAACTCGGTCAGGTCGTTCAGTACGACGTCCGCGCCGTACGCACGCAACTCGTCCGCGGTGAACGGCCCGGTCGCCACGGCTACCGCGACCGCTCCGGCGGCACGGGCTCCCTCGATGTCAGCGGTGTGGTCACCCACGTAGATCGTCGCCTGGTGTTCGCGCAGCGCCGTACCCTTCTCCGCGCCGTGCAGGTCGCCGACCGGCTCGTCGATGTCGAGGCCGAGGTGCTGCATGTGCAGCAGCACCGATGGCGTGTACTTCGCCGACACCACCATGGTCCGGCCACGCAGTGCGCGGACGGCGGCCAGCGACTCGGCCGCACCGGGCAGCGGCAGGCTCCCGGTGATCGCGTGCGACGGGTAGTGCTCGCGGTACCGCGCGACCATGGCGTCGATCTGCTCCGGCGGGAACCAGTTCGCCATCTCGATGGTCAGCGGCGGTCCGAGCCGGCTCACCACCAGGTCGGAGTCGATCCGTACGCCGGTCTCTGCGGCGAGCAGGTCCCAGACGGCCTGGATTCCCGGCCGCGAGTCGATCAGCGTCATGTCCAGGTCGAAGCCGACCACCAGTTCCGGCACATCGGCGGTAGTGGGCGCGGGCTGGATCTCGGCGGTTGACACGTCCCCAACCCTACGTGTTCCGGCGGCGGGACCGCGCGCGGATTCCGGCTCGTATTTGACAGCTGAGCACATTGTGTCCGAGTACTTGACATCTGAGGGAGAAATGTAAACCATCAGCCTCATGGACTCGTTCGCCGACCGGACCAAGCGCCGGCTGCGTGAGGAACTGCTCGACGCGGCGTACGACGCGATCGTCGCCGGCGGGTACGACGGCCTCCGGATGGCCGAGGTGGCCCGGCGGACCGGGGTGTCGCGGCAGACGGTCTACAACGAGTTCGGTGACAAGTGGGGCGTGCTGCAGGCGGTCGCGGCGCGCGAGACCGAACGGTTCCTGCTGGACGTGAACGCGGCGCTCGCCGAGCAGTCCGACCCGATCGACGGCCTCCGCGCCGCGGCCGAGCGGGCGCTCACACTGGCCGGGGAGAACCCGCTGGTGAAGGCGGCGCTGAGCCAGCCGGGATCCGACCAGGCCAGCCAACTGCTGACCACACGGGGGCAGCAGGTGCTGGAGATGGCCCATCTCCGGCTCGGTGCGCACGTCAGGGAGCACTGGCCGGAGGTGCCATCGGAGGACGCGAGCAGCTGTGTGGACGTCGCGTTGCGCGTCGTCCTGAGCCACATCGTCACGCCAGGCCCTCCCCCGGCGGCGGTGGCGGCCCAGCTCGCTCGCGTCCTCAGTCCCTTCTTGAGTCAGAGCAGTGTCACCGAGACCAGGAGGCAACAGGTATGACAACGACGACGAATCCCCTGCACCGGCAGGGTTTCAGCTCGCTGCGGTCCGGTGGCCTCAACTGGGAGGCGCTGCCGCTGCGGTTGTTCGACAAGGGCAACCGCAAGTTCTGGAACCCACGCGACATCGACTTCAGCCAGGACGCGAAGGACTGGCAGGAGCTCAGCGACAACGACAAGCACAACGCGTTGATGCTGTGCTCGCAGTTCATCGCGGGCGAGGAGGCGGTGACCGAGGACCTGCAGCCGTTCCTGCAGGCGATGGCGGCCGAGGGACGCTTCGGCGACGAGATGTACCTGACCCAGTTCTGCTTCGAAGAGGCCAAGCACACCGCGGTCTTCCGGCTCTGGCTGGACGCGGTCGGCGTCACCGCGGACCTGCACCACTTCATCGAGAACAACCCGGGCTACCGCGCGATCTTCTACGAGGCGCTGCCGGTCGCCCTGAAGTCCCTGGCCGACGACCCTTCGCCGGCCAATCAGGTCCGGGCGTCCGTCACCTACAACCACGTGGTGGAAGGGACTCTGGCCCTGACCGGCTACCACGCGTGGAACCTGCTGTGCACCTCCCGCGGAGTCCTGCCCGGCATGCAGGAACTGATCCGCCGCATCGGCGACGACGAACGACGCCACATGGCCTGGGGCACGTTCACCTGCCGGCGGCACGTCGCCGGCGACGAGTCCAACTGGAAGGTCGTCACCGACACGATGGAGGAGCTGCTCCCGCACGCGCTCACCCAGATCCAGTGGGCGATGGACAACTCCCCCGCGCTCCCGCCGGAGATCAATCCGACCGCTCTGATGACGTACGCCGGCGACCGCGCGACCCGCCGCCTCGGCGCGATCGAGTCCGCGGTCGGCGCGGATGTGGCCGGGATCGACCTCGACTACTCCCCCGAGAAACTCGAAGACACCTTCGGCGAGGAGGACTCAGCCGCGCTGGCGGCGGTTCGCTAGGACCACGATCAGGGCCGCCGTGCCGAGGACTGCCGGTAGCCAGGTGACGGTCGTCGTACCGAGGTGGTCGGCGGCCTGGCCGCCGGCGAAGGCACCCAGGGCGATCGCGCCGTTGTACACCCCGACGAGTACGGCGGACGACGCTTCGGGGGCGCTGGGTGCCGCGGCGTGACCCCACGCCTGTGTGCTCACGCTGGTGCCGCCGTGGGAGAAGCCCCAAACAACGAGCAATACAAGGGCTCCGGCCAGCGTCGTACCGAGAACAGGCATGAGTACGGCGACTGTCGCGATGCCGAGGGCAATCATTCCGAGAGCACGGGCCGGGCGGAGCGAGCCCGCGACGAAGTTGCCGATGACGCCGGCGACACCGTACGCGAGGAGCAACGTGCCGATGAGGGCAGGGGTGATGCCGGCCTGCTTCTCGAGGAGCGGTCGCACGTACGTGTAGGCGGCGAAGTGGCCGGTGACGAGGAGTGCGACCAGGGCCAGGCCGACGCGGAGTTGCTTGATCTTGAGGACTTCCGCGACGTCGCTCAGCCGGACCGCCTTCTCGGCGGACAGCGGGGGCAGGAAGAGCGCGAGGGCCACGGCGAGCGTTGCGGACAGCACGCCGACGGCGGCGAACGCCCAGCGCCAGCCGACCAGTTCGCCGACATACGCGCCGGCCGGGATCCCCAGTACAGAAGCGATTCCGATGCCGCTGAAGATGAGCGAGGTCGCCGGTCCGGCCGCGTGCGCCGGTACGACGCGTCGCGCGAGGCCGACCGTGAACAGCCAGACACCGCCGAGCGAGATGCCGAAGAGGACGCGGGCGATCATCAGCACGGCGAAGGTCGGGGCGGCGGCCGCGAGGAGGCTCGCGGCGGCGAGAAGCACCATCAGTCCGACCATCACGATGCGGCGGTCGAGCTTGCCGAGCACCAACGGGAGGATCGGCGAGGCCAGCGCGGACACCACCCCAGTGACGGTCAGCGTGAGGCCCGCCGTACCTTCGCTGACCTGGAGGCTCGACCCGATCGGGGTGAGCAGGCCGACCGGCAGCATCTCGGCGGTGACCACGGTGAAAACGGTCGCGGCCATGACCACCGGGGGCGCCCAGCCGCGGGTGGCCGGTGCGACCTGGTCGGCGCAGATTGTCGTCATACATCCACTGAACGGCCGCGCACCGGGGCAGAACAACGGCGATGTGATCATGCTTGTATTAGCTGAGCTCATCGATCGGAGGAGGTGCGCGTGGGCGTCGAGATCCGCGAACTGGAGTGCTTCCTGGTGCTGGCCGAGGAGCTCCACTTCGGGCGTACGGCGGAACGCCTGTACGTGTCGCAGAGCCGTGTCAGCCAGTTGCTGCAATCGCTGGAACGCCGGATCGGCGGACCGCTGTTCGAGCGGACCAGCCGCCGGGTCGCACTGACCCCGCTCGGCCAGAACTTCCTCACCTCGCTGCGGCCGGCGTACGCCGCGCTGGAACGCGTGGTGACGAACGCGCGCGAGTTCGCGACGCAGGTGAAGGGCAGACTCCAGATCGGCTTCCAGGGCACGGCGACCGACGAGATCCTGGCAGCGGTCTCGGTGTTCCAGTCGCAGAATCCGAACTGCCTGATCGGCACGTGCGAACTGCCGCTGAACGATCCGTTCGGCGGGCTGCGGCGTGGTGCCGTCGACGCCGCGGTCGTCCTGCTGCCCGTCGCCGAGGACGACCTGGTGCTCGGGCCAGTGTTCTCCCGGCAGCCGCAGACACTCACGGTGTCCACCCGGCATCCCCTGGCCGACCGCGAATCCCTTGACATCGAGGACCTGGCGGACGCCGTACTCATCGCTGTCTCGGAGCCCGCGCCCGGCTACTGGCGGCAGGCGCAGGCTCCCACGCAGACTCCGAGCGGTGCGCTGATCCACCGAGGTCCCGAGGTCGCGACCCTCCAGGAGGGCCTGTCCCTGATCGCGGCCGACCGCGGTGGCATGCTGCTCTGCCGCCCCACCGCCGAGAACAACCGACGCGCCGACATCGTGAACATCCCGCTCACCGGCGTCCCCGACTCAGCCCTGGGCCTGGTCTGGCGCCGGGGCGAAGACACCCCAGCCCTCCAGGCCTTCGCCGTACATCTCAAGGGCGCTTGAGATGTCCACCTGGAACGACGTCGGCCGGATCGCACTCGCTCTGCCCGAGGCGGTCGAAGGACAGGCGCATGAGGGCTCGCCGGCGTACGACGTCCAGAAGCGTCAGTTCGCCCGGCTGCGCTGGGACGACGACCGGCGCGAGGTCCTGCAGTTCTGGACCGACGACCGGGAGGCTCTCGTCCAGGACAGGCCCGAGGCCTACTGGATCACGAAGGCGTTCCCGTCCGCCGTTTTCGCCCACCTGGATCGGCTCGACGTCGGTGAGCTCCGCGAGATCGTGACCGAGTCCTGGCGGGTGCGTGCACCCAAGCGGCTGGTGAAGGCGCACCCCGAGGTCAGCTGAGGCCCAGCATTTCCACGGACTTCTCGCGCATCTCGACCTTGCGGACCTTGCCGGTGACGGTCATCGGGAAGTCGTCGACCAGCAGGACGTACCTGGGGATCTTGAAGTGGGCGAGTTTGCCGGTGGCGAACGCGCGGACCGCGGCGGCGTCGAGCGGGTCGGCGCCGGACTTGAGCTTGATCCAGGCGCAGAGCTCCTCGCCGTACTTCTCGTCCGGTACGCCGATCACCTGGACGTCGGCGATGTCGGGGTGGGTGTAGAGGAACTCCTCGATCTCCCGCGGGTACACGTTCTCGCCGCCGCGGATCACCATGTCCTTGATCCGGCCGACGATGTTCACGTACTCGTCCTCGCGCATTGTCGCCAGGTCGCCGGTATGCATCCAGCGGGCTTGGTCGATCGCCTCCGCGGTCTTCTCCGGCTCGTCCCAGTAGCCGAGCATCACGGAGTACCCGCGGGTGCACAGCTCACCCGGTTCACCCCGGCCCACGACCAGGCCGGTGGCGGGGTCGACCAGCTTCACCTCGACGTGCGGCATCACCCGGCCGACGGTCGACGTACGCCGGTCCAGGTCGTCGTCGCGACGGGTCTGCGTCGACACCGGTGACGTCTCGGTCATGCCGTAACAGATGGCGACCTCGGCCATGTGCATGTCGGCGACGCAGCGCTTCATCACCTCGATCGGGCACGGTGATCCCGCCATCACGCCGGTCCGCAGGCTGGTGAGGTCGTAGTCGGCGAAGTCCGGCAGCCCGAGCTCGGCGATGAACATCGTCGGTACGCCGTACAACGCGGTGCATCGCTCGTCCTGCACGGCTTTCAGCGTCGCCGCCGGGTCGAAGGCCGGGGCGGGGATCACCATGCACGCACCGTGGGTGGTGCAGCCGAGGTTCCCCATCACCATGCCGAAGCAGTGGTAGAAGGGGACCGGGATGCAGAGCCGGTCCTCGGCGGTGAACGCGATCGTCTCGGTGACGAAGAAGCCGTTGTTCAGGATGTTGTGATGGCTGAGGGTCGCGCCCTTGGGGAAACCCGTGGTGCCGCTGGTGTACTGGATGTTGATCGGGTCGTCGAACGCCAACTCCGCTTCGCGTTCGTGCAGTTCGTCCTCGGTGACGCGGCCGGCGGCGTCCCGGAGTTCGTCCCAGTCGCCGGTGCCGATGTAGACGGTCTCCTCGAGCGACTGGCACTGCGGCCGCACCTGCTCGACCATCGCCCGGTAGTCGCTGGTCTTGAACTCGGTCGCCGAGATCAGCAGCCGCACCCCGGACTGGTTGAGCGCGTAGGACAGCTCGTGCGTCCGGTACGCCGGGTTGATGTTCACCAGGATCGCGCCGATCATCGCGGTCGCGTACTGCGTGATCGTCCACTCCGCGCAGTTCGGGGCCCAGATGCCGACCCGGTCACCCTTCGCAATCCCCCGGCCGAGCAGGCCCCGCGCGACCACGTCGACCTCGGCGCCCAGTTGGGCGTACGTCCATCGTCGTCCGGTCTGGACCTCCACCAGCGCGTCCCGATCGCCGTACTCGCCGACCGTGCGTCTCAGGTTGGCGCCGATCGTCTCGCCCAGCAAGGGAACCTCGGACACTCCGGATGCGTACGACGGCAGGCTCATGACTGTCATCGTCGCCCGAGTCAGATGCCCCTGCAACTGCACGTGCGGCAGGAAACAGGGGGTGGACGGCAAGCAATGTCCTTACCAACTCTCCGTCAGGTCGGTCGCACAGCGTGGTTGGCCGGTTACATTGGAACTGAGAGGTGTGAGGCGATGGGCCGAACCGTTGAAGGTCACGCCCGCAGCGACCGGCCACCTGGGCGTACCGCCGAGGCGGCTCAACGTACCGCTGCGGTGGAGGAACGCGTCCGGATGCTCGGCGAGATCCTGTCCGACGCCCTCGCGATCGATGTTCACGGCACCGACCTGCAGACCCTGAAGCGGGCACCCCGGCGGGCACCGCCGACCGCGTCGCCGAGCGATCTCGAGCCCCATCCCGGGCCGGTCTGGGACGCGTTCGCACCGCACCCGCCGGGCCGTTTCCGTTGGTGGGGGGCCGAACGCCGGTACAACCGCCGGCTGGCGTGCGCCGAGGATCGCTTCGCCGAGGCGATCGAACGGCACCGGGCGTTCGAGGAGAGCCGGCGGGAGCGGGTGGCTCGGGCGTTGCGGGACCAGATCGAGCAACAGCGCCGGCTCGACGAGGCGACAGCGGAGCAACATGCGCGGATCGACGCGTACCAGCGGGCGGTGGAGAACCGGGATCGGGCGGCGGTCAGCCGGTACTTCCAGAAGGCGCTGGAACGGGTGGCGGAGCCGCTCGACTTTCCCCGCCGTCGACGGGTCGGGTACGTGCCCGAGTCGACGTTGCTCGCGGTCGAGTGGGATCTGCCGGACGTGAGCGTCGTACCGGCCGAGGCGTCGTACCGGTATGACCGTTCGCTCGACGCGGTGCTGGCGGTACCGCGGCCGGACAAGGAACTGCGGCTGCTGTACCAGCAACTCGTTGCACAGTTGGCGTTGCGGGCGTTGCACCTGATCTTCGGGAGTGACCGGTACGGCCTGGTGGACACGGTGGTGTTCAACGGGATGGTCGAATCCGTAGACCTGCCGACCGGGCGGACCGTGCGGCCGTGCCTGATCACCTTGCGGGCAACGCGGGAGCAGTTCAAGGCGCTGGTGCTGGACCAACTGGATCCGGTCGCTTGTGTGCGGCACTACTTCTCGGCGGAGGTGTCGCGGCACCCCGAGGAACTGCAGCCGGTGGAGCCGGTGCTCGAGTTCGACCTGGCGGATCCGCGGACGATCGAGGCGGTCGACGTGATCAGCGAGATCGACAGCCGGCCGAACCTGCTGGAGCTGAGCCCGGAGTCGTTCGAGCACCTGGTGCAGAACCTGCTGACCCGGATGGGCCTGGAAACCAGGCTGTTCCGCCGCGGCACCGACGGCGGGATCGACTGCGTCGCCTACGATCCCCGCCCGATCACCGGCGGGAAGTTCGTCGTCCAGGCGAAGCTGTGGACCCGCACCGTCCCACCGTCGGCCGTCCGCGACCTCTTCGGCACCGTCCTCGACGCCGGCGCCACGAAGGGCATCCTCATCACCACCAGCGGCTTCGGCCCCACCAGCTACCAGTTCGCCACCGGCAAGCCCCTCCAACTCATCGACGGCACAGCCCTCCTGGCCCTCTGCCACCACCACAACATCCCCGCCAGAATCATCCGCCGCGCCAGCTGAGACGAGTTGTGTACCGACGAACGGGTAGTAGTCAGTCTCCGGCTGCCTCATAGTCGCCCGCTGGGCGTGAGGAAGGCAGGCGCCGCGGAGTACTACCCGTTCGTCGGAACATCAAAGAGCTGATTCGTAGATCTGGAGTTCGGTGCCGCCGGGGTTTTCGCCGTCGTCGGGGGCGGTGAGGAGGCGGAGTTTGCTAGGAGTGGTTTCCAGGGCGACCGGGTTGCGGGTGGCGGAGTGGCCGGTGGTTGGGGAGAAGGCGGGGAACGGGATCTCGTGGAGGATGCGGTTGGTGCGGAGGTCCAGGAGGGCCAGGCCGCCCAGGTCGTAGGTGGTGTTCGCCGGGCCGGGGAGGGTGGTGACGCCGCCGCACAGTTGCTTGCCGCGCGCCACGTAGTCGCAGTCCTGGTAGTCGAGGATGTGGCTCTCGTTGGGTACGGCGTCCAGGCGGCGGCCGGTGGTGGTCCACTCGTAGAGCGTCCGTGAACCCCAGCTCACCCCGTGGACCAGACCCGTGGTGCGGTCACGGACGACACCGCCGACGTGGTCGTTCGCCCGGAAGCGCTCGGTCACCCGGTAGGTCCGCGGATCGACGGTGTAGATGATCGCCCGCGAGTCCGGGCGGTACTCCGCCGCCGGCACCCACAGGTTCTGCCCGTCGTAGTCGATCCCGCCCGGGTGGTACGCCGTACCTTCGCCGAGGTGGATGTCCTTCTTCAGGTTGCCCTGCCGGTCGATCACGAACAGGTGCCCGATCCCCTTGCCCGGGCTGCGGTCGTACCCGTCCACCGGCTCCGGGTACTTCACCGGCGCCTCAAGCACCTCGACGCTGGTCATGAAGATCAGATCACCCACCAGCGCGAACCCCTGCGGGTGGTAGGTCGGGAACTTCAGCGGCACTCGCGCCACCTGGGTCCACGCCGTACCGCGCGTGGTGGCCTCGAAGGCCCGGGCGACGCCGGAGTCCTTCCCGGACGCGTCGGCGGTGGTCAGTCCGGTGAGCAGGACACCGGCGAGAGCTGTAGAGATGAGGATCCGGCTGCGCATCAGAGTCTCCTTGGGCGTGAAGTCGATGGTGCAGTGTGCCGCGGCCGGGTGACGGCGCGGCCGACACCAGATGATCAGACCTCGATGACCGAGGGAAGTGTCAGACTGCGCTCATGGACACTGGGGTGAGTGTGGTCGGGTCGGGCCAGGTCAGCGCGGCTGCGGATGTACTGCGGGTGTCGTTCAGCGTGGAGCACGTCGCACCGGACGTGGCAGCCGCGGTGTCACAGGTGGCTCAACGGACGGACGCGGTCACCACGGCCCTGCGCGACCAGGGAGTCGGCGCCGACGACCTCTTCACGTCCACGGTCAACGTCTACCGCGAGTACCGCGAGCCGGGCACGTCACCGGCATATCGCGGCTCGCACACGCTGACCCTGAGGACGAAGGACCTGACCGGGTTCGGTCGGCTGCTGAACGCCGCCGTAGATGCCGTGGGCAACAGCCTCGGACTGCAGTCGCTCGAGTTCGACGTCGAGGACAAGACCGACCTGCTCACCCGCGCCCGCGAGCTCGCCTTCCGCCAGGTCCGGGACAAGGCGCGGGAACTCGCCGCCCTGGCCGGCTACTCCCTCGGCTCGGTCACCTCGATCTCCGAGACCCACGCCGAGATTCCGATCCGCGAGATGACCCGCGGCGGCGAGGCGGCGAAGTACGACACGGCGATCGGCATCAGCCCCGGCGACCAGACCGTCGAGGTCTCGCTGGAAGTCCACTTCTCCTGGGCCTGACGATTCCGGCGGTGAGCACGGTGCTCGAGCTGTAACTTCTGTCTCACAGCGTGTTCGGTCTGTCTCAAAGCGAGATCAGGGGTATGCGCTGTCGGTGCTGTCGTGGAAACTTCTTCCATGTACGCACCGGCACCGCTGCGGCGGCAGTTGAACCGGTCCGGGCTTCTCCTGCTCGGACCGGCGTTCGTTGCGGCGGTCGCCTATGTCGATCCCGGGAACTTCGCGACCAACATCGCGGCGGGCGCGACGTACGGCTATCTGCTGTGCTGGGTCGTGGTCGGGGCGAACCTGATGGCTGTGCTCGTGCAGTATCTGGCGGCGAAGGCGAGTATCGCGACCGGCCGGACGCTGCCGCAGTTGTGCCGTGACCAGTTCAAGCGGCCCACCTCGACCGGGCTGTGGTTCCAGGCCGAACTGGTCGCGATCGCGACCGACCTGGCCGAGGTGGTCGGCGGCGCGATCGCGCTGAACCTGCTGTTCGGGATCCCGCTCCTGCTCGGTGGAGCCATCACCGGCGCGGTGTCGTTCGGGCTGCTGGTCTACCAGTCGAAGCGTGGGCAGCGGCCGTTCGAGGCCGCCATCATCGGGCTTCTCGCCGTGGTCCTGGTCGGATTCGTCGTCTCCACGGTCCAATCCGAGCCGTCCGCCGCCGGAGTCGTGGGCGGGCTGGTGCCGCGGCTCGACGGGACCGAGTCCCTGGTCCTGGCCGCCGGCATGCTCGGCGCGACCGTGATGCCACACGCGATCTGGCTGCACGGGGCCCTGGTCACCGACCGCCACTGGAAGACGATCCGGTCAGCCGCCGGCAAATCCCGGGTGCTGCGGGCCACCCGGATCGATGTGGCCGTCGCGATGGCCCTGGCCGGCGCGGTCAACCTCGCCATGGTCGTCGTGGCCGCCGCTGCCCTGAGCGGCACCGGCGCCGACTCCCTGGACGCCGCCCACGCCGCCATCGGCGACCGTCTCGGCCAGCTCCCCGCGCTGCTGTTCGCCCTCGCGCTGCTGGCCAGTGGGTTCGCGTCCTCCTCGGTCGGCACCTATGCCGGCTCGGTCATCCTCGAAGGCTTCTGGCACCGCCACGTCCCGCTGGCGGTCCGCCGCCTCGTCACCCTGATCCCGGCCCTGCTGATTCTTGCGATCGGCATCGACCCGAGCCGCGCGCTGGTCGTGTCCCAGGTGGTGCTCAGCTTCGGCATCCCCTGTGCTCTGTGGCCGCTGGTCCGATTGACCGCCTCCCGGCGCGTCATGGGTGACTTCACCAACCGGTGGGCGACTACCCTCCTGGCATGCCTGGTCGCCACTGCTGTCTCCGTCCTCAACGTCGTACTGATCGTGCTCACCGTCCGGGGATGACATGACGGCGGTGTATGCCGTCAGCGACATCCACGGTCATCCGGAGAAGCTGACCGCGTCGCTGCAGGAGGCCGGGCTGACGGATGCCGACGGCAACTGGTCCGGCCAGGACGCACGGCTGTGGTTCCTCGGCGACTTCTTCGACCGCGGCCCGGACGGGATCGGCGTACTGCGCTATGTCCGCGGGCTGATCGAGCAGGCGCCGGACGGAGCGATCCGGATGCTGCTCGGCAACCACGAGATCCTCGCGCTCGGGATGCACAAGTTCGGCGACGAGTTCGTGCCGCACGACGGGATCACGACCCGCAGCTTCGAGCGGTCGTGGGCACTGAACGGCGGTCAGGACCGCGACCAGGAACTGCTCACCGAGGACGACGTCGCCTGGCTCCTCGAGCAGCCGATGCTCGCGCTGGACGCCGGGCACCTGCTGATGCACTCGGACACCGCTGAGTACGTCGAGTGGGGTGACAGCATCGACGAGATCAACGAAGCGGCCCGGGCCGAACTGCACACCGACGACATCGTCGTGTGGTGGGAGATCTGGCGCCGGATGACGTCGCGGTACGCATTCCGCGGCGCGAGCGGTGGCGAGGTGGCGACCATCCTGCTGCAGCATCTCGGCGGCCACCGCATCGTCCACGGCCACAGCATCGTGGCCGACCAGCTCGGCATCGAGCCGGCCAACCTGACCGGCCCCAACCTGTACGCCGACGGCCTCGTCCTCGGCATCGACGGCGGCGCCTTCGACGGCGGCCCGTGCCTTGTGGTGCAGCTCGAGGAATTGGCGCCCGCGCGGGAATGACCGTCGGCCGCTCCTGGTTGTTGAAGAGTTGACGGTTGAGGTCAACTCGCTGGGAGCTGAGATGGCGGAGAAGACAGTGAAGATCCCTGGTCCGGACCACCCGATCACGGTCGGGAAGAACCCGGATCGGGTCGTGGTCAGGCTCGGTGACCAGGTGATCGCGGACACCCGGGAGGCGCTGTCGCTACAGGAGGCGAGCTATCCCGCGGTGCAGTACATCCCGCGCGAGGACGTCGACTTCGGGCTGCTGGAGCGCACCGACCACGCGACGTACTGCCCGTACAAGGGTGACGCGTCGTACTACAGCATCCTCCCCGCCGGGGCGGACGGGGTGAACGCGGTGTGGACCTACGAGCAGCCGTACGACGCGGTCGCGGACATCCGCGAGTATGTCGCGTTCTACCCGAACAAGGTCTCGATCGAGATCGTCGCCGACTGAGTCACCGGTTGACTCACCGGCTGACTCACCGGCTGAGGAAGTCCCGCAGTACCGGGGCGAGGAGCTCCGGCGGTACGACGTGGTCCTGGTCGGCGAGCTCGGCGAGCCGGGCCGCGGGCAGGATGCCGACGATCCGGTGGGCCGCGTCGACCATGAACGGCGGCGACGCGGTCCCGGTGACGACCAGGGCCGGCTGCGTGATCTTGCGGAGTACGTGGACCGGCGTGCGGCCGCCGGGTGCGCCGTGGTCCATCACTGCGAAGTCGTAGGCGAGCGTCGGCGCGATCTCTGCCATGCCAGGGAAGGCCGCGGTCTCGATGGCGGCCTCCTTCGGCATGCCCGCCATCATCAGAAACAGCTCGACCGCCTCCTGGCCACGGCCCTCGCGGATCAGTTCGAGCACCCGACCGCCGTCCTCGCTCGAGTCGACGTCATCGGGCCCGTACGGCGGCTCGTGCAGCACGACCTTCGTGAACGGCAGTCCGGTGCTCGCCGCGATCGCGGCCAGCCCGGCTCCCGACGAGTGCCCGTAGACAGCCGCCGTACCGCCGACCGCCGTCAGCAGTGCCCCGAGGTCGTCCACCTCGCGCTGCACGGAGTACGGCGTACCGTCTCCGCTGTCGCCGCGCCCACGCCGGTCGTACGTCACCACGTCGAAGTCAGCGGCCAGCTCCACCGCCAACGGCTTGAGCGCGTTCCGGTCGCAGAGGGCACCGCCGACCAGAATCACCCGCGGCCCACTCCCCATCCGCTCGTAGGCGATCGCCGTACCGTCCGCCGAGCTCACTTTCTGCATGCCACGTCCTCCTTCGATCATCACTGACACTCAGAACGTCGGAGCCGGCCGCTGCGGTTCGACATAATCCCTGGCGCTCGATCCGGCCTGGTGATTCACTGCGTCGCGATGATCACCAGAGTCGACGACTACCTCCACGCGGCCCCGCTGTCCGGTGCGATCCCGGAGCAGGTCGGGCCGTTCACCCTGTTCCGCAGTACGACGGTCTGGCCGTACTACGCCCGTCCGGTGCCGGGCTCGTCGGCCGTCATCGAGGTCGCGGACATCGACGTACTGCGAGAGCGGTGTGCCGAGCTCGAGATCCCGCTGAGTCTCGAGTGGGTCGTGGAGACCTGTCCGTCACTCGCTCCGGCGGCGGCTGCGGCCGGGCTGACCGTGGTCGAGCACCCGCTGCTAGTGCTCGAACGCGACGAGTTCCGTCCGGTGTCTGCGGATGCCCGCTGCGAGATCCTGTCCGCGGACGACGCCGTACTGCGGCAGGCCTCGGCGGTCGCGTCGCTCGCGTTCCACGACCCGGGTACGGCGATCGGCGCGGGCGGACCGGTGGAGCGGGACGCGAAGGCGGCCGACGTACCGGACGAGCGGATCAAGGCAGTCGTCGCGCGGGTCGCCCAGGGCATCTCCGTGAGCGCCGGGGCGTTCACCGACGTCGGCATGGTCGCCAGCGGACAGCACCAGCCGGTCGGCACGACGACGGAGATCGTCGGTGTGGGCACGCTGCCGTCGATGCGTCGCCGCGGACTGGCCGCGGCCGTCACCTCCACTCTCGCCGAGCATGCCTTCGCGCACGGTGTCGACCTGATCCTGCTGTCGGCCGCGGACGACGCGGTCGCGGCGGTCTACGAACGCGTCGGCTTCCACCGCATCGGCAGCGCCGGGGCCGCGGAGTGACACGGTTCGTCGCGGGTAGGACTGGGGCCGTACCGTTGGAGGGATGAGCACATCCGAGCGGAACCGCCCACGCACCCTCGCCGAGGCGCTGCGTACCTGGGACGACGCCGCGCTCGGTCTTCTGCTCCAGCGTCGCCCGGACTTGGCGATGCCGATCCCCGCGGATACCGGCCAGCTGGCGGCCCGGGCCACGACGAACGCGTCGGCCGCGCGGGCGATCAACCGGCTCGACGAGTTCGGTGTCGATCTGCTGGAGTCGCTGTCCGCCTTGCCGGAGCCGGTGGACCTGGCGGCGCTGGCCACCGGCGTGGCGCAGCCCGTCGAGGTGGTCCGGCCTCGGGTGGACGAGCTGCTGAAGCTCGCGTTGGTGTGGGGCTCGGAGGACGACCTGCGTCCGATCCGCGCCGTCCACGAACTGCTCGGTCCGACCCCGGCCGGGCTCGGACCGGTCACCACGAGGCACTTCGGCGATCTGGACCAGCTGATCGAGGACGCCGGGCCTGATGCGCGTGAGGTGCTCGCGAAACTGACCTGGGGTCCGCCGACCGGGTCGGTGGAGAAGGCTGAGCGTCCGGTGACGATCGCCTCCGCCCGTACGCCGGTTGAGCGGCTGCTGGCGCGCGGCCTCGTCGTACCGAAGGATGCCAACACCGTCGTGCTGCCGCGGCAGATCGGACTGCACCTGCGGGGTGGGCGAGTGCTGGCGTCGACTCGGCCGACACCGCCGCCGCTCGAAGGCAAGACGGTGTCTGCGTCGATCGCGGACCGGGCGGCTGCTGGTGCGGCGCTCGACCTTGTCCGGCAGGTGGATCGTGCTCTGGAGCAGCTGGGGACCGAACCGCCTCCGGTGCTGCGGACTGGTGGCATCGGAGTGCGTGAGCTGCGCAGTCTGGCCGGGAAGATCGGCGCGGAGGAGCATACGACCGCTGCGGTGCTGGAGTTCGCGTATGCCGCCGGACTGATTGCTGCGGCCGAGATCGGAACGAGCGAGTTCTGGCTGCCGACCAGCGCGTACGACGACTGGCTGGACCTGGACCTCGCGCATCGGTGGGCTCAGCTGGTGTCGGCCTGGTTCACCGGGATGCGGGCGATCGGACTGATCGGCCGGCGTGACAGTGGTGGTGCGACGGCCGCTGCGCGCGAGCGGCTGATCAACGCGCTCGCACCGGATCTGGAGCGGTTGCTGGCGCCTGAGGTCCGGGTGCTGACAGTGCAGGCGTTGTCGAGGGCTGACGCTGGCACGGCGCCTGCCCCGGAGTCAGTGGTCACCTGGGTGGCGTGGCATCGGCCACGACGTGGCGGGCAGTTCCGCGACGATCTGGTCGAGTGGACTATCACTGAGGCCGCTCTGCTCGGTCTGACTGGTCTTGGCGCATTGGCGCAGCATGCGCGACCACTGCTCGACGCGGAGCCGACGGTGGACGACCTTGCCGCGGCGATCAGCCCGCTGGTGCCGGAGCCGGTCTCAGAGGTGTTGCTGCAGGCCGACCTGACCGCGGTCGCACCCGGTCCGCTGGTGCGGGTCGTGCAGGACGAGCTGTCCGCCATGGCCGACGTCGAGTCGCATGGCGGTGCGGCGGTCTACCGGTTCAGCGAGGCTTCGGTACGGCGTGCCTTCGACCTCGGGCGGACCGCGGACCAGCTGCACAAGTGGCTGGCCGAGCACTCACGTACGCCGGTGCCTCAGCCGCTGACGTACCTGATCGATGACGTTGCCCGGCGGCACGGCGTACTCCGGCTTGGTACGGCGTCGACGTACCTGCGGTGTGACGACGAGGCTGTGCTGACGCAGCTGCTCAGCTCCAACCTGCCGGGTCTTCGGTTCCGGCGGTTGGCGCCGACCGTGGTGGTGTCGCCGTCACCGCCGGACATGGTGCTGAGCCGGCTGCGTGAGGCGGGGCTGGCACCGCTGGCCGAGACGTTCGACGGGGTCGTCCATGTCACCAGTGGCGGGACGCGTCGCGGTGACACGCCACGTCGCCGTTCCAGCCGGGACTTCGCCGACAGCGCGGTCGACCTCACCGACGAGCAGGTCAAGGCGGTGATCGAGAAGGTCCGCGCCGGCGACCGCATCGCCGCCGAACGCCCCGCCGACGAGGGTCTGATCGAGCCGACCGCTCCGGCCGAGACCATCGCCGTACTGACCAACGCGGCCGAGTCCCACACGCGCACGTGGATCTCGTACGTCGACCACAACGGCACCGCCTCCGAACGCATCGTCGAACCCGTCCGCGTCGCCGACGGCTGGCTCACCGCCTACGAAGACACCACCGACCACCCCCGCACCTACGCCCTCCACCGCATCTCCACAGCCCGACCCGTGGATTGATCCCCTCAGGCACAATGGAAGGTCGGACGGGCTTCCGTCCGGGGATGAAGGAGACGTGCGTGACGGACGGCCCACTGATCGTGCAGTCGGACAAGACTCTGCTGCTGGAGACTGCGCATCCGGATGCTAGTGACTGCCGGAAGGCTATTGCGCCGTTTTCTGAGTTGGAGCGGGCGCCGGAGCATGTGCACACCTATCGGCTGACGCCGCTGGGGTTGTGGAACGCTCGGGCGGCCGGGCACGACGCCGAGCAGGTGATCGACGTACTGCTGCGCTACAGCCGTTACCCCGTCCCGCACTCGCTGCTGGTGGACATCGCGGAGACGCTGGACAGGTACGGGCGACTGCGGCTGGAGAAGCACCCGCAGCACGGACTGGTGCTGGTGACGACCGACCGGCCGGTCCTGGAGGAGGTGCTCCGCAGTGCCAAGGTCAAGCCCATGCTGGGCGATCGCATCGACGACGACACCGTCCTCGTGCACCCGTCGGAGCGCGGTCACCTCAAGCAGACACTGCTGAAGCTCGGCTGGCCGGCCGAGGACCTCGCCGGGTACGTCGACGGCGAGACGCACAAGATCGAACTGGTCCGTGAGGGCTGGGACATGCGCCCGTACCAGCAGCAGGCCGTCGACTCGTTCTGGCACGGTGGGTCCGGCGTCGTCGTACTCCCCTGTGGCGCCGGCAAGACGATCGTCGGTGCGGCCGCGATGGCGCAGGCGTCCGCGACCACGCTGATCCTGGTCACCAACACGGTGTCCGCGCGGCAGTGGAAGGACGAGCTGATGCGCCGCACCAGCCTCACCGAGGACGAGATCGGCGAGTACTCCGGTGCCCGCAAGGAGATCCGCCCGGTCACCATCGCGACGTACCAGGTGATGACGACGCGCCGGAAGGGTGTGTACTCGCACCTGGAGCTGTTCGACGCGCGCGACTGGGGCCTGATCGTGTACGACGAGGTGCACCTGCTGCCGGCGCCGATCTTCCGGATGACCGCGGACCTGCAGACGCGCCGGCGGATCGGCCTGACCGCGACCCTGGTCCGCGAGGACGGCCGCGAGGGTGACGTGTTCTCGCTCATCGGCCCGAAGCGGTACGACGCGCCGTGGAAGGACATCGAGGCGCAGGGCTGGATCGCGCCGGCCGACTGCGTCGAGGTGCGGGTGGATCTGGAGCAGACCGAGCGGTTCGTGTACGCGACCGCCGAGCCCGAGGACCGCTACCGGCTGGCCGCGTCCACCCCGGCGAAATCCCGGCTGGTACGGCGGATCGCTGAGCACCACTCCGATGAGCCGCTGCTGGTGATCGGGCAGTACATCGACCAGCTGGACGAGCTCGGTGAGCGGCTGGAGTGCCCGGTGATCAAGGGCGAGACGACGGTCCGGGAGCGGCAGCGGCTGTTCGACGCCTTCCGCAAGGGCGAGATCAACCGCCTGGTGGTCAGCAAGGTCGCCAACTTCTCCATCGACCTGCCCGAGGCGTCCGTCGCCATCCAGGTCTCCGGCACCTTCGGCTCCCGCCAGGAGGAGGCCCAGCGCCTGGGCCGCGTCCTCCGCCCCAAGGGCGACGGCCGCACCGCCCGCTTCTACTCCATCGTCGCCCGAGACACCGTCGACGCCGAGTTCGCCGCCCACAGGCAGCGCTTCCTCGCCGAGCAGGGCTACGCCTACACCATCGTCGACGCCGAGAACCTCTTCGCCTGAGGACGTGCAGCTCGACAGGAGGTGTGGTCGGGTTCGTTGAACGAGCGGGCCCGGCACTGCGTCACCAGCTCATACAGCAGGTGACACCTCCTGTCCGGTTGCACAGCCCCGCTGCGCCAACGCGGCGCGGATCGTGGCGACGACCCAGGCCGGATCTCCGATGATGTGCTCGTAGGTGAGCCGAAGCACCAACCACCCAGCCGCCACCAGCTCGTCGTACCGATGGCAGTCCGCGGTGAAGTCCCGCCGGGACCCGTGGAACGCGAAGCTGTCCGCTTCCAGCGCCACCCGGGCCAGGCGATGTCCCAGGTCGACCCGGGCCCGGAACAACCCGTTGGTCACCGTTACCTGCGGTTCGAAGCCGTCGATGCCTTCATCGATGAGAAGCGCCCGCAGCATGGACTCCAGGATGCTGCCGGACAGACCGATCGCAGCGACCGCGGTGCGGCGAGCGTTCGGGCATCCTGGCCCGCGCATCGCGTCGGTGGCGGCGAGGAGCTCTTCGTGGTTCAGGTGTCCAGTGGCCAGCGCCGCGTCGGCGACGGCAAGCGCCTCGCCGAAGGGCAGAACTCGGGCGCAGTCGACGACCGTCCGCAGCAACGAGGTGGTCCGGCTCCGCCGCTCGTCCGCGTCTACAGCCGCCCAGTGCAGAACGGCCGCCGGCCCCGGACGCGGATGGCGGTTCGGCGGGACGGTCACATGCGGCTTCTCCGGCCCCACGAGGAGCGGAAGCTGCCATGCCTTAGCGGCACTCAGATGCGAACGCACGCCGTCATACGCGAGGGCTGCGGCCAAATCCGCCGGCAGCTCTGGTACGGCGTAAATCCCCAGCGCGATCCGCCGTACCTCTCCACGCTCAAGCGCTGCCGCGACAGCCCGGCGCGACGTGAGTCCCGACAGCTCGGCAAAGGTCGCCCACCCACCGAGGCGGGCAAGAACTTCACCGGGTGATTCCACCTGGGGATGGTGCCTGAAGTCGGCCGTGTCATGACGTGGGTTATCCACAGCGGACAGCTCGACAGGAGGTGTCGTCGTCCAGCGAACCGAGGCACGCTCAGCCGACCCGCGACGGGCCCGGAGCAGACGAGATGTCCTGTCGAGCTGTACGGGCCTACTCGCCCAGGCGGGTGTGGATGCCGTTGAAGTGTTTCTTCATGGAGCGGGCGAAGGCTTCGGGGTCTCCGGTTCGCAGGGTGTCGAGGAGATCCCGGTGCCAGGCGGCCGCGTCGGCGGGGGTGTAGCGGGCGCCGGGGAGGCGGGCGTCCACCTGGGCGAAGGTGCGCCAGAAGACTGACAGCAGATCGATGACGAGGGCGTTCCCGAGCGGTTCGTACAACGCCTGGTGGAAGGCCCAGTCCTCGTCCGGGAAGTACTCACCGGACTGGGCCTTGGCCTCCATCCGTTCGACGATCGGCTCCAGAGCGTCGTACCCCTGGGATGTGAAGTACGCGACCACGTCGTCGGCCATGCCAACCTCGATGGCCTGGCGGACCTCCAGGACGTTCTGTACGTCGCGGAGGTCGCCGGCCATCGACTGCGACATCCGGAACGCAAGCCCGTCCTCCAGCGACTGCAGTGACACCTCGCCGACGTACGTCCCGTAGCCGTGCCGGATCTCGATGATCCCGACTGCCTGCAGTGCCTTCATCGCCTCGCGCAACGGGTGGCGGCCGACACCGAGCTGAGCCATCAGCTCCTGCTCGTTGGGTAGCGGGTCACCCGCCTTCAGCCCGCGTTCCAGGATGTACGACTTCATCTGGTCGCGAATGAAGGACTGATTCCCTGCCGCACCGCGTGCCCGGCTGAGCCCACCCGTTGTCACTGCCGGCCTCCTCGTCTAGGACGGATCAGTGTAATCCGGCACGATCCAGAACGGGTCGGATCGCGGCGATCTCCTCGTCGTTCAGCGGGATCGAGGGGAAGGCGGTCAGCGGGCAGTCGATCACCCCGAGCAGGTACAGGGCCGCCTTGAACGCGCCCAACGCTGCCGAACTCGCGCCCATCCGCGAACGGTCCGCCACGGTGATGATCTCGAACAACCGGAAGAGCCGATCCTGCTCCGCCCGAGCCGTCGCCGCGTCACCCGCCGACGCCGCGTCGAACAACCGCACGTACCCGGACGGATCCACGTTCCCCAGCCCCGGTACGACGCCGTCGACGCCGAACGCCAACGCGGAGTCGACCGTCAGCTCGGACCCGGTCATGATCGCGAACCCGGTCAGCCCGGCGTCCCGCCGGTCCAGCACCAACTGCCGCAGGCTGGTCTCCTGGCCACTGGAATCCTTCACTCCGGCGATGATCCCGCGCTCTCCCAACGAGATCATCAACGATGCGGGCAGCTTCGTCCCGACCCGTGGCGGGATGTCGTACGCGTACACCGGGACGTCCCCGGCGATCGTCGCCAGCCGCGTGAAGTGCTGCTCGATCTCGGCCGGATGCGTGGCGGCGTAGAACGGCGCCGTCGCGACCACGGCATCGACGCCGGACTTCAACGCCGCCGACAGATGCGCACCGGCCCGGGCGGTCGAGGTGTCGATGACGCCGGCCAGCACCGGCACCTGCCCGGCCACCTCCGCCACGGTGGTCTCGAGTACCACCTGCCGCTGCTCGTCGGTCAGGAACGTTCCTTCACCGGAGGTACCGAGCACGAACACCCCGTCCACACCCCCGGTCAGCTGGTGCTGGATCAACCGGGCCAACGAGGCCGTGTCGACGTCGTACTCGGGGGTGAACGGGGTGACGAGCGGCGGTACGACGCCGGTCAACTGGGCGGAGTCGGTCAAGGGGTCTCCCAACGTCAAAGGGCGAATGTGGCGAAGCGCAGGGTCGCGAACGACGAGGTCTCACCGGCTTCGTAGAAAATCCCGACCGTGCCGTCGGGCCGCAGCACCAGATCGGAGTACCCGGCCATGCCCGGGTGCACGACCAGACCGGGCCGCCACGACTGACCGGAGTCCGCACTGACGAACACCGTCAGCTCCCGGCGGCTCGACGGGTTCACCGGCGTCGACATCAGCAGGCGGCCGTCGGGCAAGGTGAGGACGCACCCCTGGATCCCCGGCGCCGTGACTTCCGGGATCCCGGCGTACGGCGCATCGAGCGTCGTACCGCCATCGGACGACCACGCGTGGACACGGGCCGGGCCGGTGCCCTGGTGGTTGCGCGCGTTGAAGTACAACCGGCCGTCAGGCAGTTCGGCGACGGCCGTCTCGTTCGCGTTGATCTCCGGTCCGGCGTTGCGATCCACGAAACCGACCGACCAGGTGTGCCCGCCGTCGTCGCTGACGATGCAGTGCCCGCCGTTCAGCCGGATCAGATCGTCGACAGGCTCCGCAGGCACGAAGGAGTGATTGGCCGGTACGACGAGTCGCCCGCTGGTCAGCGCGATCGCGTGGCACGGGCCGGTCGCGTACCAGCCCCAGTCGGACGGCTTGACCTGCGCGGTGATCTCCTCGGTCGGACTCCAGGTCGCGCCGTCGTCCGCGGACCGTTGCACGAACACGCGCCGGCCGGACTCCGGATCGGTGCCGCGGGCAAGCGACATCTCGACCGCGTCGGCGCCGTTCTGCACCGTGACCAGCACGATGTCGCCGCTGGCCGGGTCGATCACCGGCGCCGGGTTGCCGCACGTCTTGCCGGGCACCGCCGAGACGACCTGCAGCGGCAGCCAGGTCCGACCGCCGTCGAGTGAGCGGCGCAGCACGACCTCGATCTCGCCCGCGTCGCCGGATCCGTGCAGCCGTCCCTCGCAGAAGGCGAGCACCAGCTCGCCCCGCGCCAGGACCGACGGGATCCGGAACGTGTGGTAGCCGCTGCCCGCGGGGTCGAAGACGACCGTAGGAGCGATTTCCAGCGCGCCGACTCTTGAAGACATAGGACGTACTATGTCATGGTGTGGCCCTCCGATGGAAGTGAGGCCTCATGCCAGTCAGCAGAAGAAGATTCCTCGGCGGTGGTCTGGCCGCCGCCGCTGTCGCGGTCACCGGTACGCCGCTGCTGGCGGGGTGCGCGTCGGACAAGAAGGGCACCGCCGCCGCCAACCTGGCGGTGAAACTGCCGACCTACACCAGGTACGGCGCGATCAAGCCGGACCTGCCCGGCACCGACGTCGTCCTGGACGGCTTCCTGAGGTACCCGGCCAACCCGGTCAAGGCGATCAGCGAGGTGCCGGGTGACGGCAAGCCGATCACGTTCCTGACCAACATCCCGGGCGCGATCCCGCCGTCGGTGGACAGGAACCAGTTCTGGCAGAAGCTGAACGAACGGCTCGGCTCCGAACTGCAGATCAGCATGGCGTCGAACGACGAGTACAAGGACAAGTTCGCGACCCGGATCGCCGGCGGCGACCTGCCCGACATCATCAACATCCCGGTGGACACCGTGCAGATCCCCGGCCTGGTGAAGGCCAAGTGCATGGATCTGACCGAGCAGTTGTCCGGGGACGCGGTCAACAAATACCCGTTCCTGGCCAACATCCCGACCGAGTACTGGAAGGGCTGCGTGTTCAACGGCGCCATCTACGGCGTCCCGGTGCCGCGCGGCATGTCGCGGACCTCGCTGCCGCTGTACCGCGCGGACCTCCTCGCCGCCAAGGGGATCAAGGATCCGGCGCCGAAGAACTTCCAGGAGTTCTTCGACCTGGCCAAGGAGATGACCGCGGCCAAGGAGAACAAGTGGGCCTGGACCCGGGTACCGCTGTCGACCATCCGGCAGATGCTCGCGATCCCGAACGTCTGGAAGGTGGACGGCGGCAAGTTCACGTCGATGTACGAGCACGACGCGCAACTCGACGCGCTCGAGGCCGGCCGCAAGATGGTCGCCGCCGGCGTGATCAACCCGGACGCGTTCAACGACAAGGCCAGCGCCCGCAAGCAGTGGTTCAACGGCGGCATCGCCACGTTCGACTACGACAGCTTCGTCGCGTGGAACCAGTACTACTCCGACAACACCGCCGGGCCCGCGTTCGCGGTGAACATGCTCGACGTCCCCGGCTTCGACGGCGGCGCGGGCGCGCCCTGGATGGGTGCGGCGCTGAACAACGTCACGTCGTTCAGCAAGAACAGCAAGCACTCGGCCGACACCCTGCTCAAGATCGCGAACTGGATGGCCGCGCCGTTCGGTACCGAGGAGTACCTGTTCCGCAAGTACGGCGTCGCCGGCCGGCACTACACCCTGCAGGGCACCGACCCGGTGCCGACGAAGGTCGGCGTGGTCGAGACCGGCATCGGTGTGCAGTACATCAGCGACTCCGCCCTGGCGCTGTACTGGGCCGGCAAGCCCGACGTACCGCAGAACCAGCACAAGATCCAGACGAAGGTCGCCTCGCGGCTCACGTACGACGCGTCGTACGGGCTGTACTCCGACACCCAGTCGAAGAAGCAGACGCAGCTCGCGAAGACGATGACCGACCTGGAGAACCAGATCGTGCAGGGCAAGAAGCCGGTGTCGGACTGGACGGCGGCCGTGCAGACCTGGCGGTCCTCGGGCGGCGACGCGATGCGCACCGAACTCGAGCAGGCCCACACCGAGGCGGCAGGGAAGTAGATGCTCCAGCGCTCCGCACCGCGATCGCAACAGCTCAGTCTGGGGCGCCGGCTGCTCCGGGACCGGGTGCTGCTGCTGTTCGCACTGCCCGGGATCGCGCTGATCATCGCGTTCCACTACGTGCCGTTGCTCGGCAACGTGATCGCGTTCAAGGACTACCAGCCGTTCCTCGGCATCGGTGGCAGCGACTGGTCCGGCTGGGCGAACTTCGCGGTGATCTTCAACGGCGACCCGGCGTTCCTGCGGGCGCTGAAGAACACGCTGATCCTGACCTGCCTGCAGTCGGTCTTCGTGTTCCCGGCACCGATCCTGCTCGCCCTGCTGCTGAACTCCCTGTTCTCCGAGCGGATCAAGCGGATCGCGCAGAGCATCCTCTACCTGCCGCACTTCATGTCCTGGGTGATCGTGGTCGCGCTGTTCCAGCAGATGCTCGGCGGCAGCGGGTTGCTGAACAACTACCTGCGATCACACGACCTGGGCACGCTGAACATCATCGGGAACTCGGAGTTGTTCCACGTCCTGCTGACCTCGCAGATCATCTGGAAGGACACCGGCTGGGCGACGATTCTCTTCCTGGCCGCGCTGTCCCAGATCGACTCGCAGCTGTACGAGGCGGCCAGCGTGGACGGCGCGAGCCGGATGAAACAGATGTGGCACGTCACCCTGCCGGGGCTGCGCGGGATCATCATCCTGCTGTTCATCCTGCGGCTCGGTGACTCGCTGACGGTCGGCTTCGAGCAGATCATCCTGCAGCAGCAGGCGGTCGGCCGGGATGTCAGTGAGGTCCTCGACACGTACGTCTACAACAACGGCGTACTCGGTGGTGCCTGGGGCGTGGCGGCCGCGGTCGGTCTGGTCAAGGGCCTGGTCGGCGTCGCCCTGGTGCTGGCCGCGAACAAGGTGGCCCACATCTTCGGGGAGCAGGGGGTGTACAGCCGATGACGCAAACGATTGTTCCCCGAACCAGCGCACCCCGGAAGATCGTGCAGGGCGTGCCGATGCCGTCCTGGCCGATGCGGGTGTTCAAGGGCTTGGTCCTGCTGGTGTTCTGCGCGGTGGTGATCATCCCGTTCGTCGGGGTGATCTCGACCAGCGTCGCCCCGAACAAGCAGATCAACGAGTCCGGCGGCCTGGTGCTGTTCCCCGACTCGGTCAACTTCGGCGCCTACGAGTCGCTGTTCGCCGGCGGCGTGGTGACCCAGGCGCTGTTCATCAGCGTCTTCGTCACCGTGGTCGGCACGCTGCTCAGCCTGACCGTGTCGTGTCTGCTCGCCTACGCGTTGTCCCGGCCGGGGTTCGCGGCCGGGCGGCCGATCCTGCTGGTGGTCCTGTTCAGCATGCTGTTCTCGCCCGGCATCATCCCGACGTACCTCGTGGTCAAAGGCGCCGGGCTGCTGGACAGCATCTGGGCCCTGATCGTGCCGACGATGGTGAGCGCGTTCAACGTGATCGTGCTGCGGGCGTTCTTCATGAACCTGCCGAACGAGATCACCGAGAGCGCCCGGATCGACGGCGCGGGTGAGCTGAAGACCTTCGTCCATATCGTGCTGCCGCTGTCCAAGGCGGTGCTGTCGGTGATCGGGTTGTTCTACGCCGTGGCGTACTGGAACGCGTTCTTCTCCGCGCTGCTGTACCTGAACGACAGCAAGCTGTGGCCGTTGCAACTGGTGCTGCGGACGTACGTCATCAACGACACCCAGCTGGGCAGCGCGGAGCTCGGCACCGAACTGCTCCCACCGCAGGCGTCGATCCAGATGGCGATCCTGGTCGTCTCGATCGTGCCGATCCTGATCATCTACCCGTTCCTGCAGCGGCACTTCGCGAAGGGCGTGCTGACCGGCGCCGTGAAGGGATGATCGCAACGGCGTGACGGATGCGTCACGAACGGTCGCCCTGAGCACGGCCAGGGGTTGCCCAGGGCAAACGCCAGGGTTGCGCCTGGGCAAATCCTGAGCAGACGGCAGGTACCGTCGACAGGTATGGGGACGCAGGCGCTGGAGCGGGTGGGACTGGGTGGGGAGAACGAGAACCGGCGATCGGGGACAGGCCCGGTCGTCTGGCGGGTGGTGCGGGAAGCGGTCCTGCTGGCGACCTTGTTTCTCGTCTACAGCGCCGGACGCCAGATCGCGGCCAAACACACCGGCTCCGCGTTCGACCATGCACGCGACGTACTCGCCGTCCAGAACTGGCTGCACCTGCCGAACGAGGCCTCCATCCAGCACGCGGCGCTGAAGCTTCCGCACCTGGTCGAGGGCGCGAATCTGTACTACGCGTCCGTGCACGCACCACTGACGGCCGCCGTACTGCTCTGGCTGAGCATCTGGCGGCCGAAGGCGTACTCCCACGTCCGCTGGACGATCGTGGCCCTGACCGGCCTCGCGCTGGCCGGGCACATGATCTTCCCGCTGGCACCGCCGCGGATGATGCCCGGGTTCGTCGACACCGGGCTCGCGTTCGGTCAGTCCGTGTACGGCGTGGAGCGGTCCGGCGGGATGGCGAACCAGTTCGCCGCGATGCCGAGCCTGCACGTCGGGTGGGCCGCGCTGATCGCGCTCTCGATGATCCTGATCACCCGGACGAAGTGGCGCTGGCTCTGGCTCGCGCACCCGATCATCACGTTCGCGGTGGTCGTGGTGACCGCGAACCACTACTGGCTCGACGGCATCGTCGTCCTGCTCCTGCTCGCCGTCACGCTGCCGCTGCTGCTCCGCCCCGGCCTGCACGACGACAGGCCGAGGGCCCGTAATTCGATTCCCCCACGGCGGGTGCTCAAGTAACGTGGCTGGGCTTCCCCCACCGTTTGCCGGAGGTTCCGCATGCCCCCCGATTCGTCCGACACCCTCCAGGCCGAGAAGGACTACCTGAAGACCTCGCGCGCCGCGCTCGCGCTGATGCGGGAGAAGACCGGCGCGCTGGAGATCCACAGCGCCGACCGGGTCAACGAGGAGTTCCTGAAGGCCGCGATCTGGCGGCGGATGAAGGAACTCGAGGACGACCCTGAGGTGCCGCTGTTCTTCGGCCGGCTGGACTACCTCGAGCCGACCGACGAGACGTTCCACATCGGCCGCCGGCATGTGAACGACGAGCTCGGCGAGCCACTGGTGGTGGACTGGCGGGCGGACATCTCGGTGCCGTTCTACCGGGCCAGCAAGACCGAGCCGATGGGGGTCGGCATCCGGCGGCGATTCGGCTTCACGCATGGCGAGATGACCGCGTTCGAGGACGAGGACCTGACCTCCTCCGCGGCCGCCGAGCAGCACAGCAACATCCTGGACGCCGAGATCGAGCGTCCGCGCTCCGGCCCGATGCGCGACATCGTGGCCACGATCCAGCCGGAGCAGGACGTGATCGTCCGGGCCGGGGTCGAAGACACCATCTGCGTCCAGGGAGCGCCCGGGACCGGGAAGACCGCGGTCGGGCTGCACCGGGCGGCGTACCTGCTCTATGCGTACCGCGATCAGCTCAGCCGGTCCGGTGTGCTCGTGGTCGGGCCGAACGCGAGCTTCCTGCGCTACATCGGCGACGTACTGCCCGCACTGGGCGAGATCGAGGCGAAGCAGACCACCGTCGAGGAGTTGGTCGGACGGGTGCGCGTGGCCGGGCCGGGTCCCGCGGCGGTCGACGTACTCAAGGGCGATGTGCGGATGGCGGAGGTGCTGCACCGGGCGGTGTGGTCGCAGGTGCAGCTGCCGAGGGAGGCGCTGGTCGTGCCGCGCGGCGCGCACCGCTGGCGGGTGGCGACGTACCAGGCGGAGGAGTTGGTCAACGAGCTCCGCACGCGTGGAGTCCGGTACGGCGCCGGCCGGGCGATGCTGCCGCAGCGGCTGGCCCACGCCGTGCTGCTGCGGATGGAGGCGGCGGGCGACTCCCCCGACGACCGGGTGCAGGACGCGGTCGCACGTAGCCGTCCGGTCAAGCAGTACGCCGAGACACTCTGGCCGGCTGTGGACCCAGCCAAGCTGCTCTTCCGGCTCTTCACCGACCCGGCACTGCTGGCCGAGCACGCCGACGGCATCCTGACTCAGGAGGAGCAGGAGCTGCTCCTCTGGGAGAAGGCACCCCGCTCGGCCGGTGCGGCGAAGTGGTCGGTGGCGGACGCCACTCTGATCGACGAGGTGGCCGATCTGGTCGACCGTACGCCGTCACTCGGCCACGTGGTGCTGGACGAGGCGCAGGACCTGTCGGCGATGCAACTGCGGGCCGTCGGGCGTCGCTGCTCGACCGGATCGATGACTGTCCTCGGCGACATCGCGCAGGGCACCACTCCGTGGGCCACACCGTCCTGGGACGAGGCACTGAAGCACCTGGGCAAGTCCGGCGCCCACACCGAGGAACTGACCGCCGGCTTCCGCGTCCCCGGTCAGGTGATCGAGTACGCCGCCCGCCTGCTCCCGTCGATCGCGCCACACCTCACGCCGCCGACAGCCGTACGACGTGCGCGCGGTGAGCTCACCATCACCCGCGTGCCGGACAGTCTGGCCGCGGCCATGGACACAGTCGCCGATGTGTCGACCCGGCTCGGTTCGATCGGTCTGATCGTGCCGGATGCGCTGGTGCCGGCCACCCGCAAGGCCCTGCTGGCTTTGCAGATCCCGTTCTCCGTGCTCGGCGACGAGGACGATGCCGACGCGCATCTGGACGTCGTACCGGCGTCACTGGCCAAGGGTCTCGAGTTCGACCACGTGGTCCTGGTCGAACCGGCCGGCATCGTTGCCGGCGAGGCCGACGAGCGCACCGGTCTGCGCCGCCTCTACGTCTGCCTCACCCGTGCGGTCACCTCATTGGCCGTACTGCACAGCCAGGACATGCCGGCAGTCCTAGAAACCGCGGGAGCCGCCTGAGCGCCTCGACGAGCGCCGGGAGGACCCGCCACCGCTCGAGCGCGTGCGGGACGACCAGGAGCTGCGACGACGCCGGCTACTGGAATCGCTGGACCAGCTGTCGCTGTCAGAAGAGCCCGAGGACGCCGACCAGGAGCTGACCGAGCTCCCGACGTCGGAGCTCCACCTTCCTAGGCGAGCACCCGGACGACGAGAGCGCCAGCGTGCCCGCATCCGGTCCCTCGTCCGGCGGGCGTCGTCGTCGGGGAACCACCACTGGCGCTCGTCGCCCTGCGACCAATAGCCGTCGATGTACGCCGACATCTTCTCCCCGACCATCCAGTACGGCCGCAGGTTGCCGCTCCACTGTTCGACCATCCGGACCTGCGGCTCCTGCCCGGCCACGGCCCGCTCCTTGCAGGCCGCACAGACCTGGACCTCGCGGACCGCTCCACGCTCCGGCTGCCACTCGACGGACGCCGTACTCGGGCCGTGCCGCGGGTCGAAGAAACAAGGCGGTGTCGGCTCCGGGATCGACTTGCCCGCGCGCACCGCGTCCAGACACACCAGTCCGTACCGCGCCGAGCCGAGCAGCGTCGTCACGGCCTGGACATCGTCATCACCCTCGGCCTCGTCCAGCCGGTGCCGCGCCTTCTCGACCGCGTCCAGCACATCCTTGGACAGCTTGGACTGCTGCGGGTCGGACGTGGTCGGCAGGTCGGACACCTGCTGCGACAGCGCGATGATCTCCTCGTTCAGCAGCGGCTTGGTGAGTTCCAGGTGCTCCTTCTCGTCCTTGCGGCGAGCCCGGCGGGCCCCGAGTGCCGACAGCCCCCACCAGAGCCCGGCCAGTCCGGCCGCTCCACCGGCGTACGGCGCTGCGTCGATGTAGAACGGCTTGTCGACCTGCTGAGCCCGCTCGATGAACTTGGCCAGCATGTCCTCGTAGTCCGGCGCGCAGCAGTCGACGGCCTGGTTCACCGCGTCTTCCACGTGGTACGTCGGCCCGTGGTCAGCCCGCTGTACGGCGTGGAACCCACGGCCGTCAGACTCCGACGACGCGTCCACCAGGACGGCGTACACACCTTCGACACCGACGCGGTCGTACAGCTGGTCCGCGATCTCCTCGCCCTCCCAGGCCAGGTTCACGGAAAAGCCGCTCTCCGAGATGTTGATCTTCTCCGCCGGGATGACAGCGATCCGGATCGGTGCCGCGGCACTCTTGGCCGCCGCGTCGAGCTGCGACGCCTCAGCCGGCGACAGCTCCCTCACGTCCGGGTCGACCCAGATGCCGGTGTCGCCGAGGTGACCGGCCACGGTGCTCATGTAGCCGTCAGGGTCCTCGGCCGCGTGCGCGGGTAGCGCGGGCAGGACCGAGGCAGCGACCAGCGCGAACGCTCCCAGCAGACGTTTCATCGTGAGTCTCCCGAGAGGCGGTCCCGGCAGGCGGCACAGACCGGGACCTCGCGGGACCGGCCACCGGGTGGCTTGTACATCCAGTCCGTCACAGAGATCCCGTGACCTGGGTCGAAGAAGCAGAGTGCTCGCCAGGGCGGCGCGATCTTCCCAGCGATCCGCGCTTGTGCGCAGGCCAGCCGCCAGCGGCCGTAGCCGACCGTGGCACGCACCCCACGCAGCTGTTCGTCGTCGGGCTTGCCGTCGACCACGCGGCCGGCGGCGGCGTACGCGTCCATCGCGGCCTGCACGTCTGCGGTGGTCGCTGTGCCGTCTCCATGGCCATCCAGACGCACGTCCGCCGCATCCAGTTCCTCCCCGAAGCGGGTGACGTCCTCCCGCGCCAGCCGTCTACGCTCCTCCACCGTGTCCGCCTCGTCCGGCAGGACGTCGTACGACGGCCGGTACAACGCGGGGCCTTCGTCCTTGCCCGGCCGGGACCTCCACCAGCGCAGTGCGAAGCCACCGGCGATCAGTACGACGAGGACGATGACCGACGGCCAGAGCCAGCCGGGCGGACCACTCGGCGCCTTGGGTGCGCCGAGCTGGTCCAGCACTCCGTTGAGCGTGCCGACCGGATCGGACCGGCTGTGCTTGCCCAGTTCGTCGGTCAGGATGCTCGCGATCGGGGTGTCGACGCCGACCGCGCTCCCCCAGGTGATCAGCCCGCCGAACACGATCACGTAGATCCCGTCCGCCGACTGCTTGTCGACGACCGAGTCCAGGAACGCCCGGGCCGAGTCCTGCTTGTCCCGTCGGCCGTCGTTGAGCGCCTCCGCCGGGAGTACGGCGATCCGGATGGCCGGGCTGTGGTCCTTGACCCGCTCGGCCAGCTTCGCGGCCTCGTCATCCGGGACCAGTGCGCGCTGCGACGAATCGACGTACACGGGTGATGTGCGCCAGCCTTCGACGACCGCTGCGGGGTCACTGGAGCCCGACACTGTGGACGTGAGCAGCAGGAGGGCGGCCAGAAAACGCATGGCCGCTATCCTGCTCTATCCCGGGTGCGAACCGTCAGTCGGTCGCGGTGACCGGGACGCAGTCCTCTTCGGGCTCCAGGTGCTCGATCTCCTCCAGCTCCGGGTCGCGCCGCAGGGTGAACACCAGGCCGAGCACGATCAGCGTCAGTACGGCGGACAGTGGCGGCAGGAAACGCAGACCGGCCATGTCGATGACCAGACCGCCGACTACCGCGGCCAGTCCGGCACCCAGGTAGATCGCAGAGGCGTTGAGCGAGATCAGCAGGCCGCCACCGAGCTCCAGCAACAGGTTCTGGATCGGCGGGTTGAACGCCCAGGTGAACAGGCCCAGGACGAACAGAGCCGCTGCGGCTCCACCGATCGAGTTCGCGGTGAGGTCGAGTGTGGCGACGACGGCGATGATGCCGACCAGCAGCACGATCAGCGTGCGGATGCTGCCGAACCGATCCGTGGCCCGGCCACCGATCACGTTGCCCAGTACGCCGCCGACGCCGTACAGGAGCAGCAGGATGCTGGTGGCGTTGCCGGCCAGGCCCGCGGTCTCCTTCAGGAACGGGACGATGTAGATGTAGACGCTCAGGGCGGCCAGCACGGCCAGGATCGTGATGGCCAGTACGGTCTGCACGCGCCGGTCGGTGACACCGGCGAACCGCTCGCGGAGTCCGACCTGTGGGGGCGCGTCGACCTTCGGGAGTGCGGCACGCTCGACGATGGCGACCAGTACGGCGACGACAGTGATGAGGGCGAAGACACCCTTGTAGCCGAGTGTCGGGCCCAGGAAACTGCCGGTCGGCACTCCGAGGACCAGAGCGAAGGTGAGGCCGCCGAACACGATGGCGACGGCTCTGCCGCGCTCCTCCGGTGGCAGCAGACCGGTGGCGAACAGAGTGGCGGCCGGCGT
Source organism: Kribbella sp. NPDC049227 (assembly GCF_043197265.1). Lineage (NCBI taxonomy): Bacteria > Bacillati > Actinomycetota > Actinomycetes > Propionibacteriales > Kribbellaceae > Kribbella > Kribbella sp. NPDC049227. Next base: position 619,927 of record NZ_JBICST010000001.1, read on the forward strand.
GTACATGGCGGCGCCGAACGCGGCCACCACCCGGCCGACGATCAGCACGGGGTAGTTGGTGGCGACGGTGGCGATCAGGTTGCCCAGCGCGGCCAGGACGAGCGCGGCGATGAGCAGAGTACGGCGCTCCCACCGGCCGGTCAGCGTGGACAGGATCGGCGCACCTACGGCGTACGCGAGGGAGAACGCGGTGGCGAGCTGGCCAGCGGCGGTCAGGGAGACATGAAGCTCGGAACTGACGTCAGGCAGCACACCGGACACGACGTACGCGCTGGTGCCGACCGCGAACGCGCCGGCGCCGAGCAGGTAGATCCGTGCGGACATCGAGGACCTTCCGGACGAGGGTTTCTTATTTCGACCGATATCGTACTACGAAGATCATCGAACTTCGATGGGCGTCGTATCATGGACACATGACGAGGAAGGCGCTCCCGCAGCCGGAGCGCGACGAGATCCGGGTCGAGTCGGTCCTGCAGGCCCTCGGCGAGCCGGTGCGGCTGCAGATCATCCGCGCCCTCGCGGACGCCCCCGAAGGCATCGCCTGCGGCGAGATCGAGCTCCCGGTCACCGCCTCCACCCGCGCCCACCACCTGCGCATCCTGCGCGAGGCCGGCGTCCTGTCCACCCACACCGAAGGCACCCGCCGCATCAGCACCCTCCGCCGCGAAGACCTCGAGACCCTCTACCCCGGCCTCCTGACCGGCATCCTCACCGCCCGCCGCTAACCACCGGCGGCTGCGCCGGCCACGCCGGCAGCTCCGTCGAGCCGGACCGGGTCGCCCCGGCCGTCGCCTCCTACTCGACGGGCGGCGGCTCCTCTCACCACCTCTCGCACGCCAGAGCGGGGCCTTCCGCGGACTGGGACTGGGCTGGAAACGTGAGGTCTTGGTGGGGAGATCGAGCGTTTGCTGTGGAGGTGGGGCTGGCAGACTGTGGCAGTGGTGGAGCTTCGTGGGCGGTGGAACGAGCTGGTGCCCGGCTCGGCATCGTTGGCGGACGAGCTGGTCGGCAGGTACGTCGAGCGCACCCGCCGCGCCTATCGCGACCAGTACCTCGAGATCGTCCTGACCGCCCTCGACTCACTCATCCAACTGTCCACCGACCCCACCTCGGTCCGCCTGGCCGCCTGGTTCCACCGCGCCGTCCACGAACCCGGCGGCACCCCGGCCGAGGACGCCGAGGCCTCCGCCCGCCTGGCCGAGCACCTCCTCCCGAGGTACGGCGTACCGCCGATCCGCATCGCCGAAGTCGCCCGCCTGATCCGCCTCACCGGCGACCTCGTCGCTCCCCCGCCCGACTCCTACGCGCCACCCCGCCGCGACGCGAACGGCGACGTACTGCTCGACGCCGTCAACGCGGTCCTCGCCTCCGACCCCAGCCGGTACGCCGTCCACACCGCAGAGGTACGACGAGACGCCGGCGACCGGAAGGTTGCGCTGGAACGGCGGTACGACGAGGTCCGCGAACTCCTCGACGGCCACCTCTACCGGACTCAACTGGCCAGGCAACGCCTCGGCCCGGTCGCCCGCGTCAACCTCGAGACAGAGCTGGCCGGACTCGACAGCGAGCTACCCGCACCGTGGCGTGGCTGGCAACAAGCAGCACTCACCGCCACAGCCACCTTCACCGCAGTCGGAGCCGCGGTCGCCTCCATCGCCGCATCGGGCGCGTCCTGGCAAGTCCCGGCCGCAAAGGACGAGGCCGGCTGGCCCCCCGTCGTACTGGCCGTGGTCGCGTTCTTCAGCGCACCAGTGCTGTTCCGCTGCGCCCGCAGCGTCAGCCAGCGCTCACGCCTCACCGCAGGCGCAATCCTGGCGGCCGCCGTGACCGGTCTGCTTGTCGCCTGGGCCCGAGTCCCCAGCATCAACCCGGCCGTCGGTGTCGGCCTCAGGGTGCCCCTGCTCATCTCCGCTCTGATCCTGCTGCTCGTGGCCGGCACGGCAGCACTTGTCGCTTCGCTCCTCCGCACTCGGACAGCCCGCTTCCTGCCCCCGCGCAACCTCGGACAGCAGCTCGCGTGGCTCGCCGTACCAGGGGTGATCGCACTCATCCTCCTGCTGATCATCCAGCCGCTGGCACGCAACTACGTGATGACCTCCAACGAGCGAGTGGACGGTCCGCGCGAGCCAGCCGGCCAGGCGTCAGCGTCCACCCTCGACGGTTCCGTCGCCTGGGTCAGCAAGTCGCTGCTCGGGTCCGGCGCGGAGGAGGCGATCGGCACCAGGTACGGCATCGCCATCCCACGGCAGAGCGGCGTGGTCGAGATGCTGGACGCCGCCACCGGGGAACTGCGCTGGCGCTACAGCCGCTCCGACTCCGACGAGAAGCCCAACATCACGGCGACCGGGAACGGCGACTACGTGCTCGCCGAGTTCGCCGACATCGGCTACCTCCTGCTCGACGCAAACACCGGTCGCCGCAAGGCCACCTGGCCCGGGGGCACCCGCGACCACCTGATCCAGCAGTCCGAACCGCTGCTGACCGGCGAGCACGTCGCCCGGGGCTCTGACAAGCTCCACGGTGTCGACCCGGACGGCCACCAGCGCTGGACGTTCGAGCCGGGCAACTGCACCGACATCGGCGCGGTCGCGACCATGGACACTGTCGTCGCGTTCCTCGGCCACAGCTGCGGCAACGAGAGTGACGAGATGACCGGCTTCGATCTGAAGTCCGGCAAGAAGCTGTGGTCCAAGCCGTCGACCGACATGTACCGGCGTCCGGTGGTCGTCGCCGGACTGGTCGTCGTCGCCGAGCCCGCCGGGGACTCCGACGTACCCGAGGCTCTGACTGCCATCGACCCACGCTCCGGCGAAATCAAGTGGCGCTGGCCGGTGCCACGGACCTGGGCCTGCCGGACGCTCCTCAACCCAGCCGGCCGGTACCTGGTCGTCGTGGACTGCCCCGGCCCGAGCACGCAGGAGAACCGCAGGACCGTCGTCACCGCCATCGACGCCGGCACCGGGGAGACCGCCTGGCAGATGACCGCACCGGTCAGCCCGAGGGTGAAGGTCACCGTCACCGCGGACGCCCGGGTGATCTCCCTCGGCCGCGGCGTGGGCGGCTGTCAGGCCAACGTGATCAGCCGGCTCGGCTTCCGTCAGGTCCGCCTCCCGACCGGCATCTCCTGCAGCCGCGACGCCCGCGCCATCGGCAACCTCGTCCTCACCTCAGGCAACAACACCGTCATCGCCCTGCGCTGACCGGCTAGCGGGCGAGTTGGGCTTGGGCGGACGCGAGGAGCTCGACTACGCGGACTCCGAAGGCGACGTCGACCGGGTGCGACTCTCCTGACTCCGCGGCTTGGACCAGCTCCTCGACTGCCACCTGGTACACCTCCACCGGTGGTGTGTACCTCTCCGGCATGACCGCCGTACTGGACTCTCCCCAGACGGCTGTTTCGAAGCTGGAGCCGGACGGTGGGGCGGACAGCGTCAGGCTGGCGGTGCTCGTCGCGCCGGATTCGTGCGTGACGACCAGATGGACCAGCCCGCCCGCGCCGCCGACAGCACTCAGCTCGACGATCGGCCCGAGCAGTGCGCTCAGGTTGGACAGTGCGTGCGGTCCGACGTCCCAGAGCGCGCCGCGCTCCTCACGCCGCCACGGCGACTCGGCGTTCGGGTCCATCGCCGCCAGCATGCGGGCCCAGCCGCCCTTCCAGCCTTCCTGAGCCTGCACCTCGGCGAAGAACTGCCGCATGATCGGATCGAAACGGCCGGTGAAGAACACCAGAGTCGCGATCCCCTCGTCGGCCGCTTCGCCAGCGAGCGCCCGGGCGTCGTCGAGCGAGTCGGCCACCGGCTTGTCCAGCAGCAGATGCTTGCCGACGGCAGCGGCCTCGAGCGCCATCGACACCTGCACCTTCGGCGGTACGGCGAACGCGACCGCATCCACTGTCTCCAGTAACTCCGCGTAGTCGCCGTACGCCGGAACCTCCAGCTCGGCCGCGAACTCGGCGGTTTTCGCCGCGTCCCGGCCCCAGACGCCGGCCAGTTCGGCCCCGGAGGCGGCTCGCAGCCCTGGTCCGTGCGCCAGACGAGCCCAGGGACCGGTGCCGACGAGACCGAACCGCATAGTGTCCTCCCGAACCGGAAATGTGACCTGCACCGCAATTTCATCGGTGAGATTCGATGCCTGACGCACCCATCGAAGCGGTCAGGTGACGAGCCGATATCGCTTTGGCCACGACCCTATCCGGGAACCCCGGATCGGTCGGCCGAGGCCTCCACCGAGTGCGAGACTCCTTAGCCATGGACCTGCGCGACCAGTGGAATCGCCTGCTGCCGCACGCGCAGCCGTTGGGCGACGATCTGCTGGCTCGTTACGCAGAGCAACACCGTCATTATCATGACCAGAGGCACCTGACCGAGGTGCTGCAGACCGTCGACATCCTGGCCGGCGCCGCGGATGACCCGGACACGGTCCGGCTCGCGGCGTGGTTCCATGACGCGATCTACGACCCGCAGGCCGACCCCGGCGAGAACGAGGAGGTCTCGGCCCAGCTGGCCGAGCTCGAACTGGCCGCGTACGGCGTCGACGCCGAGCGGGTCGAGGAGGTCGGCCGGCTGATCCGGCTCACCGCCAAGCACGACTGCGAGCCGGACGACGCCAACGGCGCCGTCCTGTGCGACGCCGACCTGCGCATCCTGAGCATGTCGCCGCAGCGGTACGACGAGTACGCCGAGGGCATCCGGCAGGAGTACGGGCACATCGGCGACCGGGACTTCGCCCGCGGCCGGATGTCGTTCCTGCAGAGCCTGGCCGAGACCCGGCTGTACGCGACCGACCGCGGCCACACCGACTGGGAGCAGACTGCCCGGGAGAACCTCCATCGGGAGGTCGAGTCGTTGGGCCCTAAGGCGGCCCGGCCGATCGGCGGGTTGATCCCGATCGTGTACTTCGGTGCTGCCCTCGGAGTCATCGTCGCCGCCTCGGTCCTGCTCGGCCGTGGCCTGGGCGCGGCCGCCAAGTGGCCGGCCGGTCCGGACGACGTCACCGGCTTCCCGGTCTGGACACCGATCGCGGGTACGGCGCTCGCCGCCGGACTGTCGTGTGCATGGTTCCGGCGGACGCAGCAGCGTTTCGTCACTGTCCCGGCTCTGGTCTTCGGAGTGGTCGGGGTGATCGCCGTCGGCATCTGCTGGTGGCGTTGGCCCGCCGCACAGCCCGGTGCGGCGATGTCGGAGCGCTGGCCGTACCTGATGCTCGCGTCCGCCGCGCTGGTGGTCGCCGGTGCGCTGCTGGCCTTGGCGAGACGTCTGCGGCGTGCGCCGCCGTACTCACAAGCTCCACCGCGACTGCTCGGCATCGGTGCGACCGTGGTGTGTGGCGCGATGCTGGCCTGGATCGTGGTGTCGGCCGGCGAGCCGTTCGTGCAGGCCCGGCTGGAGACCGCCAACACGGTCAGCACGACGACTACGACCAAGCCCGACCAGATGCCGGTGCAGCTCGACGGAACCCTCGCCTGGAGCCGTGAGGTCCCGGCAGCCGGTGCCATCGCCGGTACGGCGGGCGGCATCGCCGAACTGCGGCCGGACGGCGTGGTCATGTCCGACGCCACCACTGGCCAGATCCGGTGGCGGTACTCGCGGGCCGACGTCAACGACGCCGCCTCCAGCGGTTCCAAGGGGCTCCTGATCTCCGGCGACGGGCGGATCATCGCCGCGCATCTCCCGTACGCCGGCAACCGTGCACCGGCGGGCATCGACCTGCCGACATACGCCGTACTCGACGCGGTCAGCGGAGAGGTGCTCACCGAGGTCCACACAGACGGCGTGGCTCTCGCGGTCGACGCGAACCAGTTGCTGGTGGCGGAGGGGAACTACGTCGTGGCCCACGGCGTGAGCGGTCCGACGCACTGGCGCTCGCAACTGCGGTGCAACGTGACGCAGGGCGAGCTCATCGGCGACCTGGCTGTGGTCGTGGACGCGTGCGGTGGGAACGGTGCCGTCGTACGCGGACTGGACCTGAAGGACGGCGACCAGCGGTGGGAGGTCGACCTGGGTCTCCGGTTCGACCTGAGTGCCGAGCTGGACCCGACCACCTGGGTCGGCGACCTGGTCGCCGTACCGGACACGCGTGAGGTCTCCGGACTGATCTGGACCGGCGCTGCGGGCGGCACGCTCTTCCAATGGTCCGTCGACGTCGGCGAGGGCCGCGTCATCTGGACGACTCCAGTACCCGGTACGCCGCGGCCTCGGCTCGGGCCGGCCTCGTGCGACGCACAGCTCGCCGCCACCCATGCGTCGCTGGTGCTGATCACCTGCCGGAACGCGACCGACCCCGGCCAGCCTCAGACGTACGACGTGTCCGCGGTGAGCCCGGCGGACGGCACACCGCAGTGGCACCACCTCCTGCAGGTCCCGCCCAGGCTGCAGCAGCCGGAGTACCCGCTTGACGGCTTCGGACTGCTCCCGGACGGGCGTGTCGTCACGCTGATGCCGCAGCCGAACGGCAGTTGCTCCCCCGTCCTGATCGGCACCACCGGCGTCCAGCCCCGCCCGATCCTGGCGGGCCCCACCGCAACCTCGGTCGCCGCCTCCGAAGAGGTCACCTGCAACAAACCAGCCGTCACCGTAGCCGGCGCCCGCCCCGCCTTCTCCGACGGCACCCGCCTCTTCGCCCTCAACTAAACCCCCCGGGAATTCTGTTGCCCGGGGCAGCGTTCCTGTCTACCGTGACGCACATGTTCCGCGTGGTTTTCGAGTACGACCTGTCAGGCACCGGCCTGACGGGCGCTCCCACGTGGGCTGCGTCAGTCGATTCAGCAGCCTTTACCGGCGCGCGAAGCCGACCCTCCTCCTGCTGAGCAGGACCCGCGGAGGAGGGTGGACCGCTCACCGGCCCCCTCCCGTGCGGTGACAGCTGCGGGAGGCCTGCCGGAGGGTCCTGGCTCTTCGAATCTTCTGACCAGCAAAGGAAAACTCATGGCCAAGAGCCAGTTCGTGCGGACCAAGCCGCACCTCAACATCGGAACGATGGGTCACGTCGACCACGGCAAGACCACTCTGACCGCCGCGATCACCAAGGTGCTCGCCGAGCGCGACCCGGCCGTCAACCGGTTCGTCGCGTTCGACGGCATCGACCGGGCGCCGGAGGAGGTCGCGCGCGGGATCACGATCAACATCTCGCACGTCGAGTACGAGACCGCGACCCGGCACTACGCGCACGTCGACATGCCCGGGCACGCCGACTACGTGAAGAACATGATCACCGGCGCCGCTCAGGTGGACGCCGCGATCCTGGTCGTCTCCGCGCAGGACGGCGCCATGCCGCAGACGCGTGAGCACGTGCTGCTCGCGCGCCGGGTGGGCGTGCCGTACCTGGTGGTCGCGCTGAACAAGGCGGACACCGTCGACGACCCCGAGCTGCTCGACCTGGTCGAGCTGGAGGTCCGTGAACTCCTGTCGGAGTACGGCTTCCCGGGCGACGACGTACCGGTCGTGCGTGTCTCCGGACTGCGGGCGCTGGAAGGCGACCCGCGCTGGACCGCCGCGATCGGTGAGCTGCTGGACGCGGTGGACACCTATGTCCCGGTGCCGGACCGTGAGCTGGGCGAGCCGTTCCTGATGCCGATCGAGAACGTCCTCACCATCAGCGGCCGCGGCACCGTGGTCACCGGTGCGGTCGAGCGCGGTTCGCTGAAGCTCGGCGACCCGGTCGAGGTGGTTGGCCTCGGTCCGACAGTCACCAGTACGGCGATCGGTCTCGAGACGTTCGGCAAGTCGCTGGAGTCCGCGGACGCGGGCGACAACGCGGCTGTGCTGCTGCGTGGCATCAAGCGCGACGAGGTCCGTCGCGGCCAGGTCGTAGCCCTGCCGGGCACAGTGCACCCGCACCGGAAGTTCCGGGCAACCCTGCACGCCCTGTCCACAGCCGAAGGCGGCCGCCACAGCCCCTTCGGAGCGGACTACCGCCCGCAGTTCTACTTCCGCACGACGGATGTCTCCGGCGGTATCGACCTGGGCGAAATCACCCTCGTCATGCCAGGCGACACCATCGACCTGACGGTAGAACTGGAGAAGCCCATCGCCATGAACACCGGCCTAGGCTTCGCAGTCCGAGAAGGCGGCCACACCGTAGCCGCCGGCACAGTCACAGAACTCCTCGACTGACCAACGGCCCCCAACCGCACAACGGTTGGGGGCCGTTCTGCTTGTTTGGGGTCAGGGGCGTTTGCGGTGGCGGAGGCCGGCTGTGGTTAGGCGACGGACTAGTTCTCGGCTGGAGACTGGGACTGCGCCGGCGGCGATCAGGGCGTCGTACTGGTCGCTGGGGACGTCGTAGTGGTCTCGGTCGAAGCCTCGAGCGGGGATGCCGGCGGCTTTGGCGAAGGCGTGGAGTTCTTCGTAGGACTCGTCGCTGACGAGGTGGGACCAGACGCGATTCCACGCCGGCCAGGCCGGCGGGTCGATGAGGATCATTCGCGCGGATCCCCGGCGTCGAGGTCAGGATCGTTCTGGTGGCCGCGAGCGTCTTGGGCGTCCAAGAGGTTGCGCCAGGATCGGACGAAACCGGAGTTCACGTAGGCCTTGGTCCAGGAGCCGTCTTGGCGGACCGAGGAGCCGACGTGAAAGCGCCGTACGCCGGACTGGTGGAGCCACGGGACGTGCTCGGGACGGAGTGAGCCGCCGGCCATCATCACCCCGGCGATCGCGGGGTCTTCCTTGGCGAGCTTGCACAGGTCGTCGAGGCCGTGCGTGACGCCGAGAGCTGATCCGGCCGTGAGTACGCAGTCCAACCCGGGCAGCGATCGCAACGCGCGCCACGCCTGAGCTTGCTCCAGTACGGCGTCAATCGCGCGATGGAAGGTCCACGGCGTACTGGCGAAGGTGCTTGCCAACGCCGCCGCAGACTCGACGTCCACCTGGTTGTCCGGGGTCAGGAAGCCCAGCACGAATCCGTCCGCGCCGGCCGCCAGGTAGGACTGCGCCGACGCGGTCAGACGGTTGAGTTCGGCGCCGTTGGTCACGAAGGAGTCGGACAGACGCAACATCACCCGCAGCGGGAGATCGGTCGACCGCCGGATCGCGCTGACCGTGGACACCGACGGGGACAATCCATCGGCCTCCATCGACGCGCACAGCTCCAGCCGGTCCGCCCCACCCTCCTGCGCCGCCTCCGCATCCGCCGGATGCAGCGCGATCACCTCCAGCAACGAACCCATGCACGCCATCATCCCGCACACAACAGAACGCGCGGAGATGGACACGGACAACGCCATCCAACTGCTGCGCCGGCAGGTCGGGGAGTCGGATCACGTACCGACGGACGGGTGGTCCCGCAGTGACGCCGACGCCCGGCCGCCCGATCCACGCCTGACGCCCCGGGCGGGAGCGCACCACCACCCGTTCGTCGGTACATCCAGAAAGGTGTTGCACTCCCGGGGAGCCTTCTGTATCGTTTTTCTAGAACGATCTAGAAGAACGATACAGAAGACTGTCACGAGGCAGTCCACGACCAAGAGGCGGAGAGATGGCGGGAGTCACGCTGAAGACGGTGGCCAAGGCCGTTGGCGTATCACCGTCGACTGTGTCCAACGCGTACAACAAGCCCGACCAGCTGTCCGTCGCCCTGCGCGAGCGGATCCTGGACACCGCCCGGGAGCTGGGGTACTCCGGCCCCGACGCGTCTGCGCGGGCTCTGCGCAGTGGGAAGGCCGGAGCGGTCGGGGTGCTGTTCACCGACAAGCTCGCCTACGCGTTCTCGGACCCGTACGCGGTCGGCTTCCTGGCCGGTCTGGCCGAGGTCGCCGAGGAGTTCAGCACCAGCCTGCTGCTGATGCCGCTCAGCTCGACCGACATCGCGGGCGGCAGCAACGCAGTGCAGCAGGCGGCCATCGACGCGGCGGCGATCTTCTGCGTGCCCGGCGGCCACCCGGCCCTGGACATCCTTGCGAACCGCGGCATCCCAGCCGTGTCCACCGACCGAGGCGACCACCCGGATCTGTCCTGGGTCGCGATCGACGAGGTGGAAGCGGCCGCCCAGCTGGGCGAGCACCTGGCCCGGCTCGGACACCGCGACGTGGTCGTGCTGGTCGACAACGCCGAGGCGGCCGGCGGCAATCCGGTCGAGCTCAGCGTGGACGAGGTCGGCTACACCGACTGCGAGCTGCGGATCCAGGGCCTGCAGAAGGCGATGCCCGATGCCAGGCTGCGGATCGTCTCCGGCGGTCACAACGCGTTCAGTTCCGGCCGCACGGGCGCCGAATGGGTGCTCGACTCACAGGACCGGCCGACCGCGATAGTCGGACTGAGTGACGTCCAAGCGCTCGGCGCACTGGAGGCGATGAGGGTACGCGGACTGGTCCCCGGCCGGGACCTGACGCTGGCCGGATTCGACGACATCCCGGCGGCCGATGCGGCTGGACTGACCACGGTCCACCAACCGATCCGGGAGAAAGGCCGTGCGGTCGGCAGGATCCTGCTGGACCCGGCGGTCACCGAGCGACAGCTCCTGATGCCGACAGAGCTGATCGTCCGCGCCAGTAGCGGACCAGCCCCGAAGGCCTGACAACCACACATCACCACCCAGGACCCACAAGGGTTCCCGGGCCGATACCGCACGACTTCCGACGGCCGCCCGGCCGCCGGCCGACCCAACACGCTCTCAGGAAGGGAGCAGAACCATGACGTACTTCGTCGCCGGTAACACCGCAGTCGAGAACGCCCGCGCCTTGGCGCAGTCGGCACTCCCGAACGCTCCCCAGCAGCCGTACGACGAGCCGGTCGCACGCCACCGCATCACGGTCCGGATCAGCGCAGTACTTCGATCCGCCGCCCAGCGCCAGCTCGGTCTCGCGGAGCGCCTCGACCCGAGTCCCACCTGCCCCACCACCGGCTGAGCCCGGTTGCAGGTGGACACCGAACCCCACGCCCGGCACCGGGCGTGGGGTTTTGTCGGTGCGGTCTGGCACTCTGTAGGGCGATGAGTGAGCCAGGGGTGTTGCTGACCGCCCGTGCCATGGTCCTGCATGACCTGGCCGCGCGGGGGTTCGACGACGCGGTGATGGTGTCGGTGCTCGAGGACGCCGTGGCCGGCCGCCAGTGGTGGCTGGACCAGTGGCCGGACGGCGCCGAGCACATCGCCGGCCTGGTCGCGCAGGACGTGCAGGACCGCCTGGTCGACTCGGGTGTGCGCTGGCCGCGTTGTACGGCGTGCGACGACCTGCACGATCACGAGCTCCGGATCGAGCCCGAGCTCGGCCCCGACCCGCACTGGGTCTGCGAGCGCGCCGGCATCTCGGTCGCGCCCCTCGGCCGCCTCACCTGACCCCGCTCCGCCCAGCGAAGGCACGCTGAAGGGTCATCTTCCGCTTGACCTCAAGAATCCTTGAGGTTTGACGGTGAGGTCCATGACTTCACCCGATCACACCCAGAGTGGCACCCCAGGGATATACCTGATTGCGCTACATGTAGACAGCCTACTATTGTCTGTCTACATGAAGGCTCTCGCCCCTCTCCGCTTGGTCGCCGGGCTGCATGCTGTCGCGATCTGCCTGCAGCCAGTCCTCGCCGGCGCCTACCTCAACGGCGAAGGTCCCGCGTTGCGGATGCACGAGCCGATCGGTCTCTCCCTCGCCGGCCTCGGACTCATCCAGTTGCTCATAGCAACGGCCTGGTGGCGCACCGGCGGCCGTGGGATCGCAGCGTTGGTATCCCTGCTGATCCTGGCCGGCGAGGTGCTCCAGATCGCGATGGGCTACAGCCGCCAGCTGGCCGTCCACATCCCACTCGGCGTCGCTCTGGTGGCCACCACGGTCGCGTTCGCCGTCTGGATCAACCGGCAGCGAACCCCGGCCCGCCGCCGCACCGAGCAGACGGAGGTCAACGCGTGACCACGCTCGCCGTCGAGAAGCAGGTACGACGCCCGCGCGCGACCCTGTGGGCACTCCGGATCACGCTTCTGCTGCACGCCGCACTCGCGATCGCGCAGCCGATCTTCGCCGGCTACTTCCTGTCCGGCGACGTCGATGCGATCACCACGCACGCCGCGATCGGCGGGACCATCTGGATGGTGGCGATGATCCAGATCGTCGTGGCGGTCCTCTACTGGCGCCCCGGCGGTGGGCGGTTCTGGCCGACCTGGTTCACCGTCCTGCTGTTCTTCGCCGAGTTCGCGCAGGCCATCTTCGGCTACCAGCAGAACTTCTCCTTCCACGTCCCACTCGGCACCGCCATCGTCATCAGCATCGTCTGGATGGCTGTCTGGTCGTTCCGCCCCACCGCACGCCTGAGTCGCCAGGAGGCCAAGAAATGAAGCTGTCCCGCCGCGGTTTCCTGGCCGTTGCCGGCGGCACCGGTGCCGCCCTGACTCTGACGAACTGCGGCCTCGAGGCAAGCCCTGGACAGGCGGGCGAACTGCTCCGCAGCAAGGCACCGCTCCCCAAGCCCTTCCAGGTCCCGCTCCCGATCCCGCCGGTGAAGAAGCCGGTCCGCCGCGACGCCCTCGCCGACTACTACCGCGTCGTACAGAAGAAGGCGAACGTCGAGATCCTCCCCGGTCTCAGGACCGAGGTGATGGGGTACGACGGCCTCCTGCCCGGGCCGACGTTCGACGTACGGAGCGGCCGGACAACTGTGATCGAGCAGGTCAACGAACTCGACGTGTCGACCGTCGTCCACCTGCACGGCGGCCACACTCCGGCCGCGAGTGACGGTTGGCCGCTCGATCTCCTCATGCCGGCCGACAGCCAGGGCCAACACGCCGGGCACCACACCATGACTGGTGGCGACATGAAGACGGGCAGCCGGACGTACACCTACCCGAACACGCAACGAGCCGCCATGCTCTGGTACCACGACCACACGATGGACTACACCGCTCCACAGCTGTACCGCGGCCTGTTCGGACTGCACATCGTCCGCGACGACGAAGAGGACCGTTTGCCTTTACCCACAGGCGATCGCGAGATCCCGCTGGTGATCGCGGACCGCGCATTCGACGACAACGGGGCGTTCCTCTACCCCGTGGCCAAGGACGGCGTCGGCGTCGAATCGCAGTACATGGAAGGTGTCATTGGTGACGTGACACTGGTGAACGGCGCGCCGTGGCCGGTGCACGAGGTGGACGCGGTCCGCTACCGGCTGCGCTTCCTCAATGCGAGCAACGCCCGTCGCTACGAGCTTGCCTTCGACAACGGACCGGCGAAGTTCGTCCAGATCGGCAGCGACGGCGGGCTGCTCGACAAGCCGGTCGAACACAAGACGCTGGTGGTCGCGCCCGCGGAGCGCTTCGACGTGATCGTGGACTTCTCGCAGTACCAGCCGGGCGACGAGGTCACGCTGGTGAACAAGCTCGACGGCAGCGCGAACGTGATGCGGTTCAAGGTCGCCCGCAAGGCCGCCGACGAGAGCCGCATCCCGGACAAGCTCTCGTCGTACGCCGCCGTCCCCGAACCGGCCGGCCTGACCAAGCGGCTGTGGCGGTTCCGGCGCGGTGACGCGGGCGGGCACAAAGGGTGGACGATCAACGGCAAGGCGTTCGACCCGAAGGTGATGCAGGCGCAGGTGAAGCTCGACCAGTACGAGGTGTGGTCGTTCGTCACCGACGTCCATCACCCGGTCCACGTCCACCTCGCGCCGTTCCAGGTGCTGCGGCGGGGCGGCGGCGATCCCGGCGAGTACGACGGCGGCTGGAAGGACACCGTCGACATCCGGCCCGCCGAGGTGGTCGACGTACTGGTCAAGTTCACCGCCCACAAGGGCAAGTACCTGATCCACTGCCACAACCTCGAACACGAGGACATGGCGATGATGGCCGCCTTCGAGACGATCTAGGTACGCCGGAGGTCGAGTGATCCGGCCACCAGGCCGCATTGCGGGAGGCGATGCCTGGCGGCCGGACGTGTGTTCGTCAGTGGTCGCCTGCGGCGAGGGCCTCGGCGGCGCGGGCACGGAGGGCGGCGCGGTCGACGCCGGCGGCCTGGAGCGCACGGGCGACCCGGCCGCGTTCGGTGTCGAGGATGCCGACCAGGATGCGCAGAGGGCCGAGCCGGCCGGCCGGCTTCGGGGGTGCGTCCATGGCGCGCTTGAGCAGCAGCCGGGTCGAGTCGCCGATGTGCGGGTTGCGACTCTCGTCCGGTGTTGCCTCGGGCAACAAACCGATCCGGACCGCGATGCCGGCGACGGCCAGGCTCTGCTCCCACTCGCGATCCAGGGCGGCCCGGATCGTCTCCTCGGTGAGACCGGCCTCGGCCAGCATCCGGGCGGCGGACGTGGTCCGGGTCGCGGCCAGCGCGAGCAGCACATGCTCGGCCTCGATCGACCGGGAACCGTCCCGCCGCGCCACCGTGCGGGCTTCGCGCACCAGCAGCGCGCGCACGTCCTTCGCATCCGACGCCATCAACGCCTCCTCAGGGCGACGCCCGCGGCGACCAGCCGCCGGGCGTGCTTCTTGTGCACGGCCTGCCGGGTGACCCCCAGCACCTCGGCCACGTCGGACCAGCTCCAGCCGGCCCGCATCGCCTGCTCCACCTGGCTGTCCTCCAGCCGGTCGGCCAGCCGGCGCAACGCGACCACCGCGGCCAGACCCGCCGCGGGGTCCTCGGGATCCACCAACTCGGTCATATAAGCAACTTAGGTTGACACTCTCGCTCTGTCAACCAAAGTTGCTAAAACCTGGCTCTTGACGCCCCGCGCCGATCGTCCCTATATTCAACATATCGGTTGATCAAGGAGATGGTTGATAAAGATGTCAGTTGATGACGAGCAGCTCGACCGGGCGTTCACCGCCCTCGGTGACCCGGTCCGGCGAGCGATGATCGCGCGACTGTCCCGCGGTCCGGCCACCGTGAACGAACTGGCCGAACCGTTCCCGATCACCAAGCAGGCGGTGTCGCGCCACATCCAGGTGCTGGAGACCGCCGGGCTGATCACCCGGACGCGGGACGGCCAGCGCCGTCCCTGCCATCTGGTGCCGGCCGCGCTCGAGGCACTGACGAGCTGGATCGACGAGTACCGGTTGGAGACCGAACGTCGCTTCCGCCGGATGGACGCCTTGCTCCAGACAGTGCGAGAGCAGGAGCAGTGAAGGAAAGCACAGAGAAGTGATGAGAGCGAACCGCAAAGGAGCAGGAAGATGAGCACCACGATCAACACCCCCGCAGGCACGCCGTTCGTCGAGGTCACCCGCGAGTTCGACGCCACCCCGGCGCAGCTGTTCAAGATCAGCACCGACCCGGACCTGGTCGCCCAGTGGATGGGCCCGCGCAACCTCGAGATGACCGTCGAGAAGTACGACGTACGCCCCGGCGGCAGCTACCGCTACATCCACCGTGACGACTCCGGTGAGTACGCCTTCCGCGGTGTCTTCCACACCGTCGAGCAGGACAAGCTGGTCATCCAGACCTTCGAGTGGGAAGGCGCTCCCGGCGAGGTCTGCCTGGAGAAGATGACCTTGGAGCCGACCGAGACCGGCGTCCGGCTGCACCAGCGCTCGGTGTTCCCGTCGGTCGAGGCCCGCGACCAGTCGATCGAGTACGGCATGGCGGACGGCATCCGCGACTCGATGGACCGGCTGGCCGAGCTGCTCGCGAAGCAGGCCTGACCGATGGGCCAGGTCGTCGTCGACATCTCGGTCTCCCTGGACGGCTACGTCACCGGGCCCAACGTCAGCATCGACAACGGGCTCGGCGACGGCGGCGAGGTCCTGCACCACTGGGCCTTCCAGGGCAACGCCGAGGACAACGCCGTACTGGACGCCGCGTTCGCGGCGACCGGTGCGGTCATCCAGGGCCGGAACCTGTTCGACGTCATCGACGCCCCGCAGGGCTGGAGCGACGAGATGGGGTACGGCGCGAAGCCCACAGGCGAGGTCAATCCGCCGGTGTTCGTCGTCACCCACTCCGCGCCGGCCAAGACCCGGCTGGGCGACCGCTTCCGCTTCGTCGGCAGTCCGGAGGAAGCCGTCGCACAGGCCAAGGAAATTGCCGGAGACAAGGATGTCTTCGTGATGGGCGGCGGGCAGGTCTGCCACCAGGTCCTCGCCGCCGGACTGGCCGACGTACTGCAGTTGCATGTGGCACCTGTTGTGCTGGGTGGCGGGACCAGGTTGTTCCCGGCCGAGCCTGCTCAGGCCGTCGAGGTCGAACTGGTCGAAGCGGTGTCCACGCCGGCCGCGCAGCACCTCACCTACCGAGTCGTGAAGGGAAAGTAGCCATGGGCAACGTCATTGCCTCCGCCGTGGTGTCACTGGACGGGTTCGTCGCGGACACCGAGGACGGCGTCGGACCGTTGTTCGACTGGTACAACAACGGTCCGGTCGAGATCTACGGCACCGACCAGGGCCGGCCGTTCCACGTCAGCCAGGCCAGCGCGGACTACATGAAGTCGACCTGGCCGAACATCGCGTCGTGCGTGATCGGGCGACGGCTGTTCGACATCACGAACGGCTGGAACGGCGTACCCGCGGTGGGTGACCACGTCTTCGTGGTCACCCACGAGCCGCCGACCGACTGGCCTTTCCCGGACGCGCCGTTCACCTTCGTCAACGGGATCGAGAACGCGATCGCGCAGGCCAAGGAACACGCCGGCGACCGCGACGTCAGCGTGACCGGTGGCAACCTCACCGGCCAGGCGATCACGGCGGGGCTGGTCGACGAGATCGCGTACAGCCTGGTCCCGGTGCTGTTCGGCACCGGCCGCAAGTTCTTCGGCGACTATGTCGGGCCGCAGGTCATGCTCGACGATCCGCGCGTGGTCCAGGGCGACCGCGTCACCCACCTGCACTACCGCGTGAGCAAGGGATGATCCGCGATGACGGTCCGGGACCCGGGCTCCACCTCAGTGAAGCCCGCGTCCTGGACCACCGGTAGTCCACTGGCCAGCAAGCTCTCCCACCGCGCCGCGCTCGCAGTGCGCACCGCCAGCGCGAAGTCCGCAGCAGCCCAGGCCTTCTGCCCCACTGTCGACAGCGCCCACCAGGCGAGCTGCGCACCATGACCGCACTGCGCCATCGCCTTGCCGCTGGACATCTCCAGTTCCGGATTGATCCACAGGACGGGTACGCCGGGCTCGGGCGCCGTTGGGTCCTCGGGGTCTTCGAAGTCGGTGCCACTCACCTGCAGGTTGGCTAGTTCCGACGGTACGGCGTCCACCGTGGTCGGCGGGAAGACACGGACTTCCGCGGTCACACCGGTCATCGTGATGCCGGGAACGGATTCGGCCCGGCGCCACTCGACACCACGGCACCGCTTGACGATCTTCCGGATCCGATCGTCCTGCCAGGCGGTCATCGCCTCGGCCCACTCCCCCTCACCGGTCGAGCGGTCGTCGGCCAGGATCGCCAGGACCGCGCGCGCCGCCGTCTCCAGCGCGTCGGTCTGCGCCGGCCGAGCGTTCTTCTCCACCCGAACCACCAGCGTCATCACATGCTCCACGCTGTGAGTCTTTCAAACTTCCTGTCGGTCGATGGGGGTAGGTTGGCGGCATGCAGCAGTACCTGGATCTTCTACGGCACGTGCTGGACAACGGGGTGCGGAAGGGCGACCGGACCGGGACCGGCACGCTGAGCGTGTTCGGCCACCAGTCGCGCTACGACCTCCGCGCCGGATTCCCGGCGGTGACGACGAAGAAGCTGCATCTGCGGTCGGTGATCGGCGAGCTGATCTGGTTCCTCAGTGGCTCGACCAACGTCAAGTGGCTGCACGAGAACAACATCTCGATCTGGGACGAGTGGGCCGACGCCGACGGCGAGCTGGGTCCGGTGTACGGCTACCAGTGGCGGTCCTGGCCGACGCCGGACGGTCGGCACGTCGACCAGATCGCCGGCGTGATCGAGTCGATCAAGAAGAATCCGGACTCCCGCCGGCACATCGTGAACGCGTGGAACGTCGCGGACGTGGACAGCATGGCGTTGCCGCCCTGTCACACCATGTTCCAGTTCTACGTCGCCGACGGCCGGCTGTCCTGCCAGCTCTACCAGCGCTCGGCCGACATCTTCCTCGGGGTGCCCTTCAACATCGCGTCGTACGCGCTGCTGACCCACATGGTCGCCCAGCAGACCGGGCTCGAGGTCGGCGACTTCGTCCACACGCTCGGTGACGCACACCTGTACCTGAACCACCTCGACCAGGCCCGCCTGCAGTTGACCCGGGAGCCCCGCGCGCTGCCGACCTTGCAGCTGACACCACGCGACTCGATCGACTCCTACGAGATCGCCGACGTCGAGCTGACCGGCTACGACCCGCACCCCGGCATCAAGGCCCCGATCGCCGTCTGACCAGGTCGCTGAGCCGTCAGCGACAACGACTACGCAACGGGACCGTCACTTGGGCCTGGAACCGCGTAGATTGTGTGCGCGTCACGGAGGTGACAGTGCGCGCGGGTGACGGGGACGCCGCGCGGAGGCCACCGGAGGGGAACGACGATGACCGAAGCCGACAACACACCAGGTACGCCGGCAGCCGCGGCCGCCGCGCAGCCGGCCATGTCGCCGCTGCAGCCGCCGACCGCGACCGCGCCGGGGCTGATACTGACCGCGCCGCCGCCGTCACAGCCGGTTGCCGCGACCGCCGCACCGAGCCTGGCGCCGGCCGTTGACGCTGCCGCCCTGCCCGGCCTCGACGCGAAGGTGGACACCTTCCTCACCGCGCTGATGTCGGCCGAGCCGCGCTCGCCGGAGTTCGCGGCCAAGGCCAGTGACGTCCGCAGCATGGGTGACGTCGACATCCGCGCCGCCGCCGACAGCTCGAACCGGCTGCTCAAGTCGCCGGTGCGGGCGCTGCAGGAGGGCGGCCTGTCCGAAGGCTCGACCGTCGGCAAGACGCTGCTCGAACTGCGCCGTACGGTCGAGGACCTGGACCCGAAGGAAGCGACCGGGCCGAAGAAGCTGCTCGGGATGATTCCGTTCGGCGACAAGATCGAGGACTACTTCCGCAAGTACCAGAGCGCGCAGAGCCACCTCGAGGGCATCCTGCACGCGCTGCGCAACGGCCAGGACGAGCTCGGCAAGGACAACGCCGCGCTGAACCTGGAGAAGCAGCAACTCTGGGACGCGATGACCCGGCTGAACCAGTACGTGTACGTCGCCGAGCGGCTGGACTCGAGGCTGTCCGCGGCCATCGCCGAACTGGAGGCGACCAACCCGGACAAGGCGAAGGCCTTCCGCGAGGACGTGCTGTTCTACGTCCGGCAGAAGCACCAGGACCTGCTCACCCAGCTGGCCGTGTCGATCCAGAACTACCTGGCCATCGACATCGTGATCAAGAACAACATCGAGCTGATCAAGGGCGTCGATCGCGCGTCGACCACGACGGTCTCGGCGCTGCGTACGGCGGTCATCGTGGCGCAGGCCCTGAGCAACCAGAAGCTGGTGCTGGACCAGATCAGTGCGCTGAACACGACCACCAGCAACATGATCGAGCGCACCTCGCAGATGATGAAGGACAACTCGGTGGCGATCCAGCAGCAGGCCGCGTCGGCGACGATCGGGCTGCCGCAACTGCAGGCCGCGTTCGCGAACATCTACGCGACCATGGACGCGATCGACACGTTCAAGGTGGAGGCGCTGGACAACATGGCCGCCACCATCGGCACGCTGGAGACCGAGGTGACCAAGTCCCGGAGCTACCTGGAGCGGGTCGCCCAGCAGGACCAGCGGGTCGTTCACGGCAGTCTCGATCTCGACCTCGGTCGCTGAGTCGCGGCCGCCGGGGACGACAGCTAGCGAGGGGACTGCATGGCGCTCGGTGACTTCTTGGCGCGGCTGACCGGCCGCAAGCAGGAGCCCGAGCCTGCCCCGACCCCCCGCGCACCGACGAACGACGACCTGTTGGCGGCGCTGGTCCGCGTCGAGCAGTTGGTGGCGGACGGCGCCGTACCGGCCGTGGTCGCGTCGCGGGTCGGACGGGTGGTCCGAGTGGTGCGGGAGACGATCCCGCGGCTGGGGAACCTCGGCGGGAGCGCCCAGGCGTACTCGGTGATGGCGACCGCGACGGACTACCTGCCGGAGGCGATCGGTGGCTACCTACGACTGCCGCGGCAGTGGGCGGACACGCGGCCGGTGGACCGGGGCAAGACGTCGCTGATGATCCTGATCGACCAGTTGGACCTCCTGGGCGCAACGATGGACAAGGTGTTCGACGCGGTGAACCGGGCCGACGCGGCGGCGCTGATCGCCCATGGCCGGTTCCTGCAGGAGAAGTTCGGCACCGGCTCCACCGGTGGCGGCCTGGCCCTCGGGCCGACGGCCTCGACCCCGCCACCAGACATCACCGGACCACTACAACCACCACCGGGACGAGGAGAGGCATGAGCGGCGAGGGGGGACTCCGCGAGGCACTGACCGAGCTGCTGGCCGTGGCCGGCCGGGCCGGTGTCGCCGAGGACCGCGCCCGCTCCGAGGCGCTGTCGCTCGCGGCTGCGCTGGCCGAGTCGGCGCCAGGCGCGCCGGCTGACTGGAGCAAGGTGGTCGAGGGCGCGACGACGCAGGACTTCTTCGACGCCGCCGTCCGCGGCCGTCGCTGGCGCGGTGCGCCGACCGGCGCGCTGAGCGAGCTGATCGCCGACGGCTCGGCCGAGAAGGTCGCCTACGCGGAGGCCCTCGCGGAGGTGGCGTCGGCGGCGTGCACGCTGGGCGAGCCGACGATGCGGGTCGTGGGCAACGCCTCGGTCGCGGCGGCGGCACAGCTGCAGGCAGCAGGCGCCCGCCCGCTGCAGGTCGGCACGATGCCGACAACTCTCCCGACCGGCAACCCGGCGTCGCCCGCCGCGGGCCAAGCACAGGCAGCTGCGCGGACGGCGACGCAGCCGGCCGTGGAGGCCGAGCCGCCGAAGACAGTGGAAGAGCTGCTGGCCGAGCTGGACGAGTTGACCGGTCTGGAGCGGGTCAAGCGGGAGGTGCACCGGCAGGTCGCCGTACTGCGGGTGGAGAAGCTGCGGACCGAGGCAGGACTGAAGAGTCCGACCATCACGCGGCATCTCGTGTTCGTCGGCAACCCTGGCACGGGCAAGACCACGGTGGCGCGGCTGGTGAGCGGGATCTACAAGGCGCTGGGCCTGCTGTCGAAAGGGCAGCTGGTCGAGGTCGACCGGTCCGAGCTGGTCGCCGGGTATCTGGGCCAGACCGCGACGAAGACCGCTGAGGTGGTCGCGTCCGCGGCCGGCGGGGTGCTGTTCATCGACGAGGCGTACAGCCTGACTTCGGGAGACACCGGCGCCGATCAGTACGGGCGTGAGGCGGTCGACACCCTGGTCAAGGAGATGGAGGACCGGCGCGACGACCTGGTCGTGATCGTTGCCGGATACCCCGAGCCGATGGAGACCTTCATCGCCGCGAACCCTGGACTGGCCAGCCGGTTCCGGACCACGATCGCGTTCGACGACTACAGCGACGACGAGCTGACCGACATCCTGACCGGGCTGTCGGAGGGCGCCGACTACGAGTTGGTGCCGCAAGCACTCGAGCGGTTCCGGGAGATCCTGGCCGGCACGCCGCGGGATCGCTCGTTCGGCAACGGGCGGTTCGCCCGGAACGTGCTGGAGGCCGCGATCGGCCGGCATGCCTGGCGGCTGCGCGACGTGACGGCACCCACCAAGGACCAACTGCGTCAGATCCTCGCCGAGGACCTCAGCGACGAAGCCGAGGACCACACCGACGTACCTGAGCAGGTCGAGCAGGACGAGCAAGGAGACGAGGCGTGACCCAGACACAGAGTGCGCCGCAGCCCGCGACCTGGTCGCCGCCGGCCCAGCAGCCCGGTACGCCGGCTGTGCAGCCGGCCACCTCTCAGACCGCGAGCCGGCGGAACGCGATCGCCCGGTGGTTCGACGGCACGCCCGGCCGGATGCGCGCCATCCTGATCCTGGCCGCGGCCATGAGCGTCGTCTTCGGCCTGTGCGCGGCGCAGGGGTTCCGTCAGTCCGACGGCGCCCTCACACGCGCCGAGGAGAACGCCGCCCAACTCGTCCGGATCCAGGAGATCCACACCAACCTGGTCAGCGCCAACGCCGACGCGACGAACGCCTTCCTGGTCGGCGGTCTCGAGCCACCGGCGCAGCGCCAGCACTTCGTCGACTCGATGGCGTCGGCCGCGGGCCTGATCGCCGAGGCCGCCACCGCGCAACCCGCGGACCAGGAGGCGCTCGGCGCGCTCAACAAGACGCTGCTGACGTACCAGGGTCTGATCGAGCAGGCACGGGCGAACAACCGCCAGGGTCTCCCGATCGGATCGCAGTACTTGAGAGACGCGAACGCGGTCCTGCAGAACGACTCGCTCCCGCTGGTCCAGGCGCTGGTCCAGGCGAACGAGGACCGGACCGCCGACGAGTTCGGCGCCGTCAGCGACGGCACCATCTGGGTCCTCGTGAGCGGCGTCCTCACGCTCCTGGTGTTCGCCCTCACCCTCCGCTGGCTGGCCCGGCGTACGCACCGCTACATCAACGTGCCGATCGCGGTCGGCGCCCTCCTCGTCCTGGTGACCGTGATCGTCGGCAGCGTCGCCCTGTCCTCCGCGGCCGGCGACGCCTCCGACACCGAGGCCGATGCCTACGCCGACACCCTGGCGATGTCCCGGGCCCGGATCGCGGCGTACGACGCCCGCTCGAACGAGAGCCTGACGTTGATCGCCCGCGGCTCGGGTGATGCCTTCGACAAGGCGTACCAGGCCGCGGCCGGCCGGGTCGAGGAGCAACTGGGCAAGCTCTCGGGGACGGCCGCCGACGACATCCGCACCGACTGGGATGCCTACCGGTCTGTCCACGCCGAGGTCCGGAAGCGGGACGGTGCCGGCCAGTGGGACAGCGCCGTGGACCTGGCCATCGGTACGTCGAAGGACCCGACCAACTCGGTCAAGACGTTCCAGGCCTTCGACCAGGGCTCGGCGGACGAACTGGCGAACACCAGCGCGGCGGTCACGTCCAACCTATCCGGCTCCCGCAACGGTCTCCCGCCGATCGGCTGGCTCGGCCTGCCGATCGGCATCGCGGCGGCGTTGCTCGTCGCCTGGGGCATGTCGCAGCGACTGGAGGAGTACCGATGAAGAAGCTCACCCCGGTCGTGGTCGTGGCCGCTCTCCTCCTGACAGCCTGCAGCTCCGGCAACTACGACGCCACCCAGATCCCCGCCAAGCCTGCCCCGAAGGCCACCACCGCGGCACCGCCCGCTCAGCCCAAGCCGTGCGCGGACGGCCAGGACCCGTTGGCGTCGTACGCACCCGACGCCAACGTGCCCGCCCCCGGAAGCGCGATGCCGGCCGGGACGATCCTGGAGAAGATCCAGAAGCGCGGCCGCCTGATCGCCGGAGTCTCCGCCGACAGCCTCAACCTCGGCTCGCGGAATCCGATCACGGGCCGGATCGAGGGCTTCGACATCGACATGATCAACATGGTCGCGGACGCGATCTTCGGCCCGCCCGCGCCGGGCGAGCCGCACAAGGTCGAACTGCGGGTGATCTCCAGCCCGCAGCGGATCCCGTTGCTGATGGACGGTGCGGTCGACATCGTCGCCCGGAACATGACCATCAACTGTGCCCGCTGGGACCAGATCGCCTTCTCCGCCGAGTACTACCGCTCCGGCCAGAAGACGCTGGTGCAGTCCGACTCGACGGCGAAGGGCGTCGCCGATCTGTCCGGTCAGACGATCTGCGCGCCGGCGGGGTCGACCAGTCTGGACAACCTGAAGCGCAAGAACCCTGCGGTCAAGCCGATCACCGCCGACTCCGACACCGGCTGCCTGGTGCTGTTCCAGCAGGGCAAGGCGGCCGGCATCTCCGGCGACGACACCGTGCTGGCCGGCGATGCGGCTCAGGACCCGTACGCCAAGATTCTCCCGGAGCGGTTCAGCGACGAGCCGTACGGTCTCGGCTTCCAGAAGGGGCACCCCGAGTTCGTGCGGCTGGTGAACAAGGCGCTCGCGGACATGAAGGCCGACGGCCGCTGGCAGGCCTCGTACACCAAGTGGCTCGGCAAGCTGGGCAAGACGAATCCGCCGGCACCGATCTACGGCCGGACCCAGGGCCTGTCATGACCGTTCGTACGCCGACTGCCTCGGCGCCGGCGCCGCCGGGGAAGATGGGGAGCAGCGTTCCCGCGACGGAGCTGCTCTCGTTCCTCGACGCGCTGGGGACGTGGCGTGACCGGCGGAAGGCGGAGCTGGACGAGCTCGACCAGGCCGCGCTGCACTCCCCCGAGGCCGACGCGCTCAGTGCGGACGTCGTACTCGCGATGGCGGTCTGGAAGGCGGTGTCGGATCGGTACGAGCTGATCCTGATCACCTGGGACTCAGGCCGGGTCGGGTCGAAGGAGACCGAGCGGATCAGCACCTTGATCTGGGGCGGTCTCGACACCGGCGGCGCCGGCGGGTCGCTCGCGGTTTCGTTGCCTGAGGCATGCAAGTTGTCGGATGCGCTGGCGTCCAGTCTGCGGGCCAAACTCGCACTGGAGCCGGGTGACGCCGATCGGGCCGCCCGGCTGCGGCAGTTGCGAGCCCAGGTCGAGCGGATCAACGACCTCGTCAAGCTGGAGCCGGCCGGCACCCGCAACGCCGCGATCGCGGAGCACCACGACCTCGATCGCCGGGTGACCGACCTGGCCGATCGGAACAAGCGCGGCGCGGACATCGGCGGGCTGATCGGCCCACTGGAGATCGACCTGGCCCGCTGCGAGCGGGACCTGATCGTCGGTGCTGCGACCCGCAAGGAGCGCGCGGCCGATGTCGCGCGTGCCCGGTCGCTGCGCAGCGAACTGGAGGCACAGGGTCAGGCAGTGCGCAGTCTTGCCGACAAGGCGGTCGCCACGGTCATGCCGGCCCCGCGGCTCGCCGTACCTGATGTGACTGCGCTCGGACCGGTGCCGAACACGCCGTCCGAACTGGAGAAGTACCTGACCCGGCTGGACGCCGTACGACGTGCGCTCGGTCAGGCACAGGCGGCGTACGGCGCCGTACTGGAACGCCGGGACGAACTGGCTGCCCGGCTGGACGCGTACCAGGTGAAGGCGGCGAGTGTTGCTCCAGGCAATGAAGATCTCGCCGAGCTGTACCGGCGCGGCCGTGCGGTGATCGAGTCGGAACCGGTGGAGCTGGCCCGGCTGGGTGCACTGGTGACGGCTTACCAGGCCTACCTGGAAGCCACAGGAGGGACGAAATGACGACGACCATCGCCTGTACGCAGCCCGGTTGCACCGGGAGCATCCAGGACGGGTACTGCGACGTGTGCGGCTCGCCCGCGACCAGTCCGAGCCCGTCGACCGGCGCGTGCACACAGCCCGGCTGCACCGGCACGTTCGTGGACGGCTACTGCGACGTCTGTGGCACACCGGCACCCTCTGGTGCGGTCAGCCCGTCCGCTGTTGCCGGAGCCCCTAGCGTCACCACGCCAGACATGCCGGACCCGATCAGCAGCGCTTCAACGGTTTCGCGCGCCTCCAACCGGCTCGCATCGACCCCGCTCGGCTCGGCCCGCGCGGTCGCGGCCGGCTCGAAGCTGACCCGCAAACTCGGTACGTCGTCCACACGGCTGCGCGGAGCGAGACTCGGCGCCGGGCTGACCCAGGTGCCGTCGATCCCCGCAATCGACGCCAGCAAAGCGATCCTGGTGAACCCGATGGTCCCCGAGGACCGCCGGAACTGTCCGAGCTGCGGCCATGAGGTAGGTCGCGCCCGCGGCGACCAGCCGGGCCGGACCGAGGGCTTCTGCCCGAAGTGCCGGAGCAAGTTCTCGTTCTCGCCGAAGCTGCACGCCGGTGACCTGGTCGGCGGCCAGTACCAGGTGGCCGGCTGCCTGGCCCACGGCGGCTTCGGCTGGATCTACCTGGCCCGGGACAAGAACGTGTCCGACCGATGGGTGGTTCTGAAGGGCCTGCTCAACTCCGAGGACCCGGACGCGGTCGCCGCCGCGATCGCCGAGCAGCAGTTCCTGGCCCGCGTCGAGCACCCGCTGATCGTCGAGATCTACAACTTCGTCACCCACGACGGCGCCGGCTACATCGTGATGGAGTACGTCGGCGGCACCTCGCTGAAGACGTTGCTCAAGCAACGGATGGCTGCGAACCACGGGCAGTACGACGCCCTGCCGATCGACCAGGCGATCGCGTACATCCTCGAGATCCTGCCCGCGTTCTCGTACCTGCACGACCTCGAGCTGCTGTACTGCGACTTCAAGCCGGACAACATCATCCAGGTCGGCGACGCGGTCAAGCTGATCGACCTCGGCGGGGTCCGGCGGATCGACGACCTCGACTCGGCGATCTACGGCACGGTCGGGTTCCAGGCCCCCGAGGTGGCCGAGGTCGGCCCGTCGGTCGCGTCCGACATCTACACGCTCGGCCGGACGTTGTGCGTGCTGGCGATGGAGTTCCGCGGCTACCAGTCGCGGTACGTCGACTCGCTGCCGCCGGTGAACGAAGTACCGCTGTTCCAGAAGTACGACTCGGTGTACCGGCTGCTGGCGAAGGCGTGTGCGAAGGACCCGGCGGACCGGTTCCAGACGGCCGACGAGTTCCGCGTGCAGCTGCTCGGCGTACTGCGGGAGGTCGTCGCGGACAAGCAGGGCGACAAGGCGGCGCGGCACTCGGCGTCGTCACTGCTGTTCGGCACACCCGGCGACAAGTCGGCGGGGGTGGGAGACCAGGTCGCGCCTTGGCAGCAGCTGCCGTCGCTGGCGCCGGACGACAGCGACAAGATGGCCGGCTGGCTGAAGACTGTGAGCGTCCCGGACGCCGGCAAGCGGCTCGAGCTGCTGGTGGACGCGCCGGAGTCCTCGGCACAGATCCTGCTGGAGATCGCGGAGGCGGCGCTCGAGGTGGGCCAGGAGCGCTACGACATGGTCGACACCGCGGTGTCCGACCTGCTCGCCGAGGACCCGTGGGAGTGGCGGGCGGTCTGGATGGCCGGACTGGTCGCTCTGGCCCGCGGCGACGCGCCCGGTGCGCAGTCGGCTTTCAACGCCGTTTACGGCCAGGTGCCGGGTGAGCTCGGGCCGAAGCTGGCGCTGGCGATCGCCTGCGAGCAGAGCGGCGAGTACGACGTTGCCGAGGGCCTCTACCTCACCTGCGCCCGCACGGACGCCAACTACATCGCGCCCTCGGCGTTCGGTCTGGCCGCCATCCGCACGCAGCGCAACGACCTCGACGGAGCCCTGGCCGCACTCGACCTGGTGCCGCGAACCAGCGGCGCGTACGTGCGGGCCCGTCGCCAGCGAGCCGGTCTGCTGGCAGGATCGGGGCGTGGCCTGCCCGCGCTCGCTCAGGCGATGGACAGCATCGACGCGCTGACCATCGACCCGGTCGACCGGGCCAACCTGGCCGCGGACGTGTTCCGGACCGCGCTGGCCGAGGTCCAGCAGTCCGGTCCGCAGAAAGGACTGCAGATCGACGGACGGGAGGCGACCGAGCCGGCCCTGCGGGACGGGCTCGAGGCCACCTACCGGCAGCTGGCCGACCAGGCCGAGAGCCGGCCGGAACGGATCGCCCTGGTCGACCAGGCCAACGAGGTTCGAGGATGGACGTTGCGATGACGAGTACGACCCAGACGGTCTGCCCCAACTGTGGCGGGCACGTGTCCGAGGCCGATCGCTTCTGCGAGGCCTGCGGCGCCGAGCTCAACCCGACGGCAGCTGCCCCCGCCAGTCCTGCCCTGGACACCGACACCGAGCCAACGGTCGAGATCAGCACCGCCCCTGCGGCCGAGCCGGTCGGGCCGTGCCGGTCCTGTGGTGGTGCGATCGGCGCCGAGGGCTACTGCGAGACCTGCGGCACGAAGGCGAGCAAGCCGCGCGACCACTTCGACGAGCACCCCGCACCGTGGGTGGCCGGCGTGTGCGACCGCGGCATCCGGCACAGCCGCAACGAAGACGCACTGGCCATCGCGGCCGACGCGGAGCCGGGCAGCCGGGCGCTACTGGTCGTCTGTGACGGCGTGAGCTCGTCACTCGACTCGGATGTCGCCAGTCTGGCCGCGGCACGCGCCGCACGCGAGGTGCTGGTGGCCGGGCACGCCCAGGGCATCGGCACCGAGTCGTCGCACAGCAATGCGATCGTGGCCAGGCTGAAAGCGGCCGCCGACGCCGCCAATGACGCCGTACTGGACAACACGAGTCCGGACAGTCCGAACCCTGCGTCGTGCACGTTCGTGGCGGCCGTGCTGGAGGACGGTCTGCTGGTGGCCGGTGCGGTCGGGGACAGCCGCGCGTACTGGTTCCCGGACGAGGACGAAGCGGTCCCACTGACCGTGGACGACTCGTGGGCCGCGGAGCTGATCGCGACCGGTATCCCCCGTGCCGAGGCCGAGTCCGGTCCGCACGCGCACGCGATCACCCGCTGGCTCGGCAAGGACGCACCGGACCACACACCCCGGACCACCACGCTCCGCCCGGCCGGACCGGGCTGGATCCTGGTCTGCTCGGACGGGTTGTGGAACTACTGCTCCGAGGCGGCACCGCTGGCCGACCTCGTACGTCAGACCGCTGCGGCGCACGGTGGCGAGCCGCTGGCCACCGCGTCCGCCCTGGTCGACTGGGCCAACGCCCAGGGCGGCCAGGACAACATCACCGTCGCGCTTGCACGGATCTAAGGAAAGGACGCCGAGATGGCAGAGTTCTCCGCCACCGTCTACCAGAACGAGTTCCTGCCCGACGGCGGAACCGACGTACACGCGATCGTCACGGTGAACTGCAGCGGCGCCGGTGCGGCCGGGCAGTCCGGCAGCGGTGACGCCGGCGAGATCATCATCGTCGACACCTCCGGCTCGATGGGCGCCGACGGCGTCCGGGCCGCCGGGTTCGCCGCGCAGACCGCGCTCGACCAGATCCTCGACGGTGTCTGGTTCGCGGTGATCTCCGGCAACGACCGGGCCCAGTTGGCGTTCCCGCCGTCGCCGGAGCCGGTGATGGTCAGGATGGACCAGTTCACCCGGCAGGCGGCCAAGGACGCGGTGGCCCGGTTCTACGCCGACGGCGGGACCGCGATGGGCACCTGGCTGCGACTCGCGTCGCGGGTGTTCGCGACCGTACCGTCGCTGACCCAGAAGCACGCGATCCTGCTCACCGACGGCGAGAACCAGCACGAGACTCCCGAGGTCCTGACCGAGACCATCAAGGCGGTCACCGGCCAGTTCCAGTGCGACACCCGCGGTGTCGGCGTGGCCTGGCAGGTCGACGAGGTACGGCGGATCGCTCAGGCGCTGCTCGGCACGGTCGACATCATCCCGGCGCCGGACCAGCTCGCGGCCGAGTTCTCCAAGCTGATCCAGAACGCGATGAGCCGCGGTGTCGCGCAGGCCGACCTGCGGGTCTGGGCTCCGCAAGGTGCCGAGGTGCTCTTCGTCCGCCAGGTCGCGCCGACCGTCGAGGACCTGACGTCACGCCGTACGGCGATCAATCCGCTGACCGGCTCGTACCCGACCGGCTCGTGGGGTGACGAGTCACGCGACTACCACGTGGCGATCCGGCTGGCCGCCAAGGGGATCGGGCAGGAGCAGCTGGCCGCCCGCGTGCAGTTGGTGATCGGCGACGACGTGGTCGCACAGGGCCTGGTCAAGGCGCTGTGGTCGGCCGACGAGGCGCTGACCACGCGGATCAGCCCGGAGGTCGCGCACTACACCGGGCAGACCGAGCTGGCCGACGCGATCCAGGAAGGCCTGGCCGCCAAGGCCGCCGGTGACACCGCAACCGCGACCACCAAGCTCGGCCGCGCGGTCCAGCTGGCCGCCCAGACCGGCAACGAGGAAGCGACCACCCGGCTGCGCAAGGTGGTCGACATCGACGACCAGGAGGCCGGGACCGTGCGGCTGAAGCGGACCGTCGAGAAGGCCGACGAGATGGCACTCGATACGGCCTCCACCAAGACCACCCGGGTGAAGAAATGACGACGGTCAACTGTCCGAGCGGACACCCGTCCACCTCCACCGACTACTGCGACGTCTGCGGCCTGCCGATCGGCACCGCGGCAACCCCGGCGGCCGCCTCGGTGCCGGCACCCGCCGTTGCCGCACCGGCGCCTGCGCCCACTCCGGCCGCCCAGACCTGCCCGAACTGCTCGGAGCCGGCCGCCACGGACGCGCTGTTCTGCGAGAGCTGCGGCTACGACTTCACCACCGGCACCATGCCGCGCGCTGCGTCCTCACTCGACCTGTCCGCGCCTGGCGCGCCGGTGCCGCCGATGCCCCCGGCACCACCTGCCGAGGTCGCCGAATGGGTCGTCGAGCGGTGGGTTGATCCGGACTGGTACGCCGTACAGCAGAGCGACGACCCGTGTCCGTCGCCCGGCCTGCCGGTCGTGATCCCACTGAACGACAAGAGCGTGTTGGTCGGCCGCCCATCCCGCAGCCGCGGCATCACGCCCGAGGTCGACTGCGGAGACGACACCGGCGTCAGCCGCCGGCAAGCCCAACTCACGACCGACGGTCAGCGCTGGTGGGTCGAGGACCTCCAGTCCTCGAACGGGACCTACGTCGGGCCCGCGTCCGGACCGCTGCCCGAGGACCCGATCTCCCCTGGGCAGCGACGTGAGCTGAACCCGGACGACCGCGTGTACGTCGGCGCCTGGACACGTCTCGTCGTCCGCAAGTCCACCCCGGAAGAACGAGCCGGCCAAGCCTGAGGTTGTTGGGTGCGGCGGGTGGGTGGTGTTGTGAACACATGAGTGAATTCGAGCGCTTCCTGGCTCAGCTCCCGGCGGCCGAGGCGGCGTCCGGTCGCGAGGTGTTCCGGCCTGCGCGGGTCGAACGGGGTGAGCTGATGGTCCGAGCCGGCGACCGGCCCGACCGGGTCGGATTCGTCGAACGTGGGCTCTTCCGGCTGTATGCCACCGACCCGGCGGGGACCGAGCGGACGATGGGATTCCGTGCGGAGGGCGAGCTTGTCTGCGCCTACAGCGCGGCGCTGCGCAAGGAGGCCTCGCAGCTCACGATCGAGGCGCTCGAGCCGGCCGAGCTCATGGTCGCCCCGCGGTCCGGATACGACGCGATGGTCGCGGCGAACCCGGGCTGGCAGCGGCTCGTCGCCCGGCTCACCGAGGAGCTCTACCTGCGCGTCGAACAGCGGCAGAGCGAGCTGCTGCTGACCGACGCGACCGCACGGTACCGGCAGTTCCTGGCCGACCACGGCGCCCTCGCGACCCGGCTGACCCAGCGCCAGATCGCGTCGTACGTCGGTGTCACCCCCGAGGCCCTGAGCCGGATCCGGCGGCGATTGATCTCGATCAACGACGACCGGCCCGGCAGTGCCTACGGTCGGGAACATGACGACGATGCGCGTGATGGCAACCGATCGAGTCGGCCCCGGAGCGGTCCTTCGGCCGCACGCCCTTCCGGTGAGGCAGCCGGCTGACGGCGAGGTCCTGATCAAGGTCATGGCCGCGGCGGTCAACCAGGCCGACCTCGGCATGGTGGCTGGGAACTACCGCTGGTACGACGAACTCCGGCTGCCGCTCGTCCCCGGGTACGACGTGGCCGGCGTGGTCGAGGCGGGCGACTGGGAGGTCGGTGCCGCGGTGATCGCGAGCACCGGTCACTCCCGGACGCAGGTCGGCGGCTATGCGGAGTACGTGACGCTTCCGGCAGGACACGTGGCCGCGGCGCCGGCGAACCTCGACTCGGTCGAGGCCGCCACGCTGCCGCTGGCCGCACTCACCGCCCACCAGGCGCTGGACCTCCTCGATCTCGGAGCCGGCCAGACGCTCTTGGTCAACGGAGCACGTGGTGCGGTCGGACGGTTCGCGGCCGAGCTGGCTGTCGCTCGGGGAATCAGCGTCAACACACCAGACTCGACGACCACGCCCGCGCCCTCCTCGGCCGACGCCGCCTTGGACGTCGTCGGCGGCCCGCGGGCCCGTGCGGCGTTCGCCGCGGTCCGTGACGGCGGCAGGTATGTCACGGCGGTCCCGGAGTTCTGGGTCCCTGGCGGTCAGTTCACCCCGGCGCGCGGCATCGAGCCCACGATCGTCCGGGCCGAGCCCGACGGCCGGCGCCTGGCTGAGATCGCGCGTGCCGCCGAGGCCGGCCGCATCACCACGACCGTCGCCAAGACCTTCGCCCTCACCGAAGCCGCCGCTGCCCTTGACCTGCTGGGAGCAGGCGGCGTCCGCGGCAAGCTGGTCCTGATCCCCTGACCTCCTTCAGAACGACTTCTATTGCGGAAGGAAGCTCGCCGCGATGCTCCCTAGTGTGGAGGTATGACGACGAACACGGACATCAGGCCCTTCCGGATCGAGATTTCGCAGGCGGAGGTGGACGACCTCAAGGCGCGGCTGACCAACGCACGGTGGCCCGCCACGCCGCCGGTGGACGACTGGAGCCGCGGGGTTCCTGTCGGCTACCTGAAGGAGCTGGCCGAGTACTGGGCCAACGACTACGACTGGCGGGCCGCTGAGGCCGCGCTGAACGAGATTCCGCAGTTCACGACCGAGATCAACGGTCAGCGGATCCACTTCTTCCACCAGCGGTCCGCGTCGCCGGACGCGTTGCCGCTGATCCTGACTCACGGATGGCCGGGGTCGCCGGTGGAGTTCCAGCAGATGATCGGGCGGCTGACCGATCCGGCGGCGTACGGCGGTGATCCGGCTGACGCGTTCCACGTCGTCGTACCGTCGCTGCCTGGCTACGGGTTCTCCACTCCCCTCGGACCCGGTGGATTCAACCTGTTCGGGGTGGCGCAGATGTGGGCCGAGCTGATGAGCCGGCTCGGGTACGAGCGGTACGCCGCCCATGGCACGGATGCCGGATCGGGTGTGGCGGGGATGCTGGCGATGGTGGATCCGGCGCACGTGGTCGGCGTACACCTGGCCGGCGTGAGTGCCGGTACGCCGTTCGGCGACCCGCTGTCCTTGGACGGGTTGTCGGTGTCGGATCGGGCGCGGGCGGAGCGGTTCAACAAGATGCTGGACGAGGGGTTCGGCTACCTGGTGCTGCAGTCGACGCGGCCGCAGACGCTGGCGTACTCGCTGAACGACTCGCCGATCGGGCAGCTCGCTTGGATCGTGGAGAAGTTCGCGGAGTGGACCGACCCGATCCACCCACTGCCGACCGAGGCGGTCGACCGGGATCAGTTGCTGACCAACATCAGCCTCTACTGGTTCACCGGTTCCGGCGCATCGTCGGCGCATGCGGTGTACGACGGCATGCGGGCCTGGAAGGCGATGGTCGCGCAGCAGGGACAGGGTGACTCGGAAGGCTGGGGCGGCCACGAGGTCAGCGGGCCTCCGACCGGAGTCGCGGTGTTCGGTGCCGAGAGCGCGATCCGCAGCCTGGCGGATCCGGCCGGCAAGATCGAGCACTGGAACGAGTACGAGCGCGGCGGCCACTTCGCCGCGATGGAAGTCCCCGACCTCCTGACCTCCGACCTGCGATCCTTCTTCGCACCACTTCGCTGAGGCCACTGAGGGACGCCATCAGTTGCCGGGCTGGGCCTCGCGGGTCCAGCCCGGCGACGGCTTGAAGCAGAGCCATTCGATGACGGCGGAGCCGACCACGATCGGGATCACCCAGGACCAGGCCTGGTTCGGCAGGCTTACCACCGCAATCGCTGTCCACAAGGCGATCCAGCCACCGCCGTAGCCGCGCAGCACACCGCGGTACCACAGACCTCCGGGTGCTTCCGCGGCCCGCTGGCCGAGGTACACGAACAGGTACGTCGCGACCGAGATCGGCCAGAACACCCACAACTGCGACCAGTTGTACGGCACCATCACGAGTGCGGTCAGGCAGACCAGTGCGATCGCCCAGTGGTAGACCTCACCGGCCCAGGTCAGCCCGTGCCGCCGCAACGTGAGCACGATCGCAAGTGGGCCGAACACCACCGCCACCACTCCCGCGACGACGTGCAGGATGAGCGCGATGTCACGCATCGCCGGGCCTCCCCGACTCCGGGCAGGCACCGGAGCTCTCTGACATGTCACGGAGCATAGGGGTCGGAACGGCGGCCGTCTGCCCCTCGGCGCACCCAGTTGGGAACGCCGAGGGACAGTACTCAGGCCTCCGGGAAGGACAGGACTCTGCGGACCGCGAAGTTCCGGTATCCCAGCCGTTCGAAGCTCTTGGCCATCGGGACATTGCCGAAGTCGGTGTCCGCGCGGATGTGTTCGGCACCGGTCTCGGCCAGCAGGTGGGTGATCTCGGCAAGCAAGTCGTCGATGTACCCGTGCCCGCGGTGCTCGGGCACCACACCCAGGTAGCCGACGACCGGGCCGCCCGCGTTGGCCGACGGGATCGCGAACCCGATCAGCTTGCCGTCGGCGTCGTACGCGAGCCGCCACCAGCTCCGGTCACCCGGCATCGACTTGTACAGGGCGAGGTCGTCGCGGGCCGCGCCCTCGACTCCGAGCCGGGCGATCTCCCGCGCGGTCGCGGCATCCAGGCTGCCCTCACTGACGCGGACGAACACCTGGACGAACGCCTCGTCGTCGGCCGGTTCGAACCGCACTCGGGTGGACCGCTCAGGCAGTCCGTACCCCGGCTTCCACTCGTACCGCAGCCGGTCGGTGACCTGAGTCAGCCCGAGTGCGGCGACCGCACGCGAGCGGGGCTCGAGCGCGGCGACGACGTCGGGCTGGTCCTGCCAGTCGCTGTCCAGGAAGAAGTGGTACTCCGGCGGCTCGGCATCGGCCGGCCGCGCCTTCAGGCCTTGCTCGATCAGCGCCGTCCAGACCGGCACCGGGTCGCCGTCGCCGGCGTAGTACAGGCCGTCGATGCTGAACGGGTGGTCCTCGTCGGGCGCGCCCCACCAGATGGCGAGCGCCTGGATCTCGCCGTTCTCCTCGGCGACCCAGGTCCAGTCGTCGCGATACATGCCCCCGGCAACGTACTCGCCGTAGCGCTCGGCCGTCACGGTGTTGACGGACTTCTGCTCGATCAGAGCGTGGATGGTGTCGAGGTCGGCCTCGACGATGGTGCGGATGGTCACAGATCCTCCAGCAGGAGGCGCGCTTCCGCTCAGTGCGAGCTGTGCGAGCGGATCGGTCGCGCCGGGAAACAAGTCAGTGTGTTCATCGGCCGCTCCTTCCGCTCCGTCATGCTCTCTCGCCGGGCCAGACACTAGAGCCTGGAGGGGGTCATAGTCCAGCTGTTATTCACAGGTGGGATGTACCGCGGTTGCCTGAGCAGGGAAGCCTCCGGGCATGAGAACCCTCATCGCCGCCCTCACCCTCGTCACCGCGACCGCCCTCGGCTCCACGGCGTACGCCGTACTGACGCCCTCCCAGACCACGGCGTACGCCGTACCCACGCAGTCCGCGGCCGCCATTGCGGACTGTGCGCTCAGTTCGTTGCCTTCGCAGGCATCCGACACGCTCGAACTCATCTACTCCGGTGGGCCGTTCCCGTACCCCCAGGACGGCACCGTGTTCCAGAACCGGAAGGCATCCTGCCGGACGAGTCGACCGGCTACTACCACGAGTACACCGTCAAGACGCCTGGATCGCCCGACCGCGGCGCGCGCCGGCTGATCGGCGGCGGCGCGACCACCGACCCCGCGCACGTCTACTACACCGCCGACCACTACGCGTCGTTCTGTGAGGTCGACGAAGAGAGCTAGTCCCAACCGCCGACGGTACTGTCGTCGACACGTTGAGTAACCAGTCCGCCCCTGACGGAAGGACTCATCCTCGATGTCGACCCTGCGCAGGGTGGTCGTGATCGGCCTGCTCGCCGTCGGACTGGTCGCCGGCGGCCGGCCCGCACCCGGGCTGGCCATCGCGACCGGCAACCCACTGAAGCTGACCAGCGGTTTCTACGTCGATCCGGACTCCAGCGCGGCTCGCTACGTGCAGCGGCACCCGGGTGAGACCGAGATCAAGACCAAGATCGCGGATCAGGCGGGTGCGCGGTGGTTCGGTCGTACGAGCGGTGATGTCAAGCAGGCCGTGACGGCGTACACCGCGGCTGCCGACAAGCTGGACAAGCTGCCGGTGCTTGTCGCGGGCAACATCCCGGGCCGCGACTGCGGTGGTCGCTGGAGTGGTGGGGCCGAGTCGCCATCGGCGTACCGGACCTGGATCAGCCAGTTCTCCGACGGGATCGGCGCCCGGCCGGCGATCGTGGTGATCGAGCCGGATGCGCTGGCACGGCTCGACTGCCTGCCGGCGAAGGACCGGCCGGCGCGGATCGCGCTGCTCAAGTACGCCGCCAACCAGTTCGCGACGACGAACCCGAACACCTGGGCCTACATGGACGCCGGTACGGCGACCACGCTCGAGACCAAGGAGATGGCACGGCGGCTGCGGCTGGTCGACATCGGCAAGCTTCGCGGCTTCGCGCTGAACACGTCGAACTACTACACGACCGAGGAATCCGCTGCGAGGGGCACCGCGATCAAGGCGGCGCTCGGCGGCGCCGGTGAGTTCGTCATCGACACCAGCCGCAACGGCAACGGCTCCAACGGCACCTGGTGCAACCCCGCGGGCCGGAAGCTGGGCGCGCCGACGCAGGTTGGCGCCGCACCAGACGAGTCCGCCCCCACCACCCGCACACCCGCCGACCTGCTGCTCTGGCTCACCACGCCCGGCACTTCCGACGGCCTCTGCGGGCTCACCCCAACCGTCCCCCTCGGCACCTTCTCCCCCACCCTCGCCACCCACCTAATCACCGCCACCTAACCAAACACCACCGGTCCCCTACTGCCTGACTTTCACCACACCCACAACAGAAAGCGGCCCCGGGTCGGAACCCGGGACCTGTCCCGCCTTGCGCTGTCGGACTTCACCGCACCCACAACCCCCACCTACAACGGAAAGCGGTCCCGGGTGGGGACCCGGGACCGCTTTTGTCCTGCTGTGTGCTGTCGGACTTCCTAGCTCAGAAGTCCATGCCGCCCATGTCGGGCGCGCCACCCGGAGCGGCCGAGGCCTTCTCCGGCTTGTCGGCGATGACGGCCTCGGTGGTGAGGAACAGGGCCGCGATCGACGCCGCGTTCTGCAGCGCCGAGCGGGTCACCTTGGCCGGGTCGATGATGCCGGTCGCGATCAGGTCGACATACTCGCCGGTCGCGGCGTTCAGGCCGTGTCCGGTCGGGAGGTTGCGGACCTTCTCCACCACGACGCCGCCCTCGAGGCCGGCGTTGATCGCGATCTGCTTCAGCGGGGCCTCGACGGCGTGGCGCACGATCTGCGCTCCGGTCGCCTCGTCACCCTCGAGCTCCAGCTTCTCGAACGCCGCCACGGACGCCTGCAGCAGAGCCACGCCACCACCGGCGACGATGCCCTCCTCGACGGCCGCCTTCGCGTTGCGAACGGCGTCCTCGATGCGGTGCTTGCGCTCCTTCAGCTCGACCTCGGTGGCCGCGCCGACCTTGATCACCGCAACGCCACCGGCCAGCTTGGCCAGCCGCTCCTGCAGCTTCTCGCGGTCGTAGTCGGAGTCCGACTTCTCGATCTCGGCGCGGATCTGGTTCACCCGGCCGGAGATCTGGTCGGCGTCACCCTCGCCCTCGACGATGGTCGTCTCGTCCTTGGTGACGACGATCTTGCGGGCCTGGCCGAGCAGCTCCAGGTCGACGGAGTCGAGCTTGAGGCCGACCTCCTCGGAGATGACCTCGCCGCCGGTGAGCACGGCGATGTCGACCAGCATGGCCTTGCGGCGGTCACCGAAGCCCGGCGCCTTGACGGCGACGGCCTTGAAGGTGCCCTTGATCTTGTTGACGACCAGGGTGGCCAGGGCCTCGCCCTCGATGTCCTCGGCGATGATGGCCAGGGACTTGCCGGTCTGCATGACCTTCTCCAGCACCGGGACCAGGTCCTTGATGCTCGAGATCTTGCTGTTGACGATCAGGATGTACGGGTCGTCGAGGACCGCTTCCATCCGCTCCGTGTCAGTCACGAAGTACGGCGAGATGTAGCCCTTGTCGAAGCGCATGCCCTCGGTGAGCTCGAGCTCGAGGCCGAAGGTGTTGCTCTCCTCGACGGTGATGACGCCTTCCTTGCCGACCTTGTCCATCGCCTCGGCGATGATCTGGCCGACCTGGTTGTCAGCGGCCGAGATGGACGCGGTCGACGCGATCTGCTCGCGGGTCTCGACGTCCTTGGCCAGCTTGAGCAGCTGCTCGCTGACCGCCTCGGTCGCCTTCTCGATGCCCTTCTTCAGGCCCATCGGGTTGGCGCCGGCGGCGACGTTGCGCAGTCCCTCGCGGACGAGAGCCTGAGCCAGCACGGTGGCGGTGGTAGTGCCGTCACCCGCGACGTCGTCGGTCTTCTTGGCAACTTCCTTGACGAGCTCGGCCCCGATCTTCTCGTACGGGTCCTCGAGCTCGATCTCCTTGGCGATGGAGACACCGTCGTTGGTGATCGTGGGGGCGCCCCACTTCTTCTCCAGGACGACGTTGCGGCCCTTCGGGCCAAGCGTCACCTTGACGGCATCGGCGAGGGTGTTCATACCCCGCTCGAGGCCGCGGCGCGCCTCTTCGTTGAAAGAAATCAGCTTGGGCATTCTCCGCGAGTCCTCCCGCGTCGAGTCTTGGTGGTTCAGCCGGCCGGATGCCCGCGACGGACGGCGCCGGCAGCGCGGCGGTCACGTCCCGCCACAGTCCCAGCACCTCATCGAGGCCGTCTTCTGTCCCACTCCATGAGCACGAGTCTTATCACTCTCACCCATGGAGTGCTAACCAAGTATTAGCACTCGCCCCAAACGAGTGCAAGCCAGCCCTCGCTACCGTGAGCGCATGGTGGAGGTGCGACCGGCGGGGCCGGACTCGTGGCGGGACGTGGCAGCGGTGATGGGTGAGCGCGGCGATCCGTCGCGCTGCCTGTGCCAATATTTCCGCCTCCGCGGCCGCGCCTGGTCCGACGCTACCCCGGACGACAATCGTCAGGCCTTGCGCTCCCAGGTGTGTCACGGTGAGCGACCACCCGGAGTCCTTGCGTACGACGGCGATACGCCGATCGGCTGGTGCGCGGTCGCCCCACGTACGTCGTACCCACGGGTCCTGGCCTCACCCCACTGGCGCACCGACCACCCCGACTCGTGGGTGATCACCTGCTTCGTCGTACCGGTCGGGAAGCGCCGGAAGGGCGTTGCGGGTGAACTGGCCGCCGGTGCCGTCGCCATGGCCCGCGAGTACGACGCTCCGTCCGTGGAGGGCTGCGCGGTCGACACCGCACTGGCCGGTCGCACTCCGTCGGCGGATCTGTACCGCGGCCCGCTGTCGGTCTTCCTGGACGCCGGCTTCACCGAGGTCAGCCGCACCAGCCCGCAGTGGGTCCTGGTCCGCAAGCTCCTCGGCGGGACTGAACGCGCTGTCCACGGTGTTATGGGAGGCGTAGATAATTGAAGACTTGAGGAGTTGAGATGTCCGTCGAGCACTGGTTCGACTTCGTCTGTCCCTTCTGTTACGTCGCGCAGGACCGCAACCGGGTACTACGGGAGCACGGGATCGAGGTCGTCGAGCACGGCATGCGGATCCACCCGGAGATCCCGCCGGGCGGTACACCGGCCGGACCGCGCGTCGGACCGACGTACGACTTCCTCGCCCAGCAGGCTGAGGAGGCCGGTCTGCCACTGCACTGGTCGGACCGGATGCCGCACACCCGCACTGCACTGGCTGCCTTCGAGTGGCTGAACAGCGTCGACTCCGAGGTCGCCGAGCGGTTCGCCACCTCGGTCTTCGCCGCGTACTTCGCCGAGCAGCTCGACATCGAGTCCGTGGACCTGCTGAGCACCCTGGCCGAGGCAGCCGGCGGTGACGCTGCCCGACTCCGCGCAGCTCTCACCGACGGAACGGCGTACGACGCTCTGACACGGTCGGAGCAGCGCGCCGCTGAGTACGGCGTGATGGGTACGCCGACCTGGATCGTCGGCGGGCAGGCCGTGAGCGGTCTGCGGCCGCGGGAGTGGTTCAAGGACCTGGCCGGAGTGCTGGCGGCCTAGGACTCGAGTTGGGCGACCAGGAACTTCGGTGCGGTCAGGCGCCAGGCCTCGGTGATCAACTCCTGCACCTCGTCGGCGTCAGCCGCGGCCAGGTCGATCTCCAGCCAGGCGAACCGGCCGCCCTCCCAGGAAGGTGAGTAGACCTCTGGGCTCTCCGCGACCAGCGCCTGCTGCTCCTCGCGGAGCGCCTTGAGCATCAGCCTGCTCTCGTCCTCGGACATGTAGGCGAAACCCTTCTTGCGGACCTTGAAGGCCGGTTGGCCGGCCCAGCCCTCGTGCTCCTCGGTCCCCGGCAACCCCTGCATCACCTTCAGCACCGTCTGCGCGTCCATCCCCCGACGGTAAATGCGGCCACCGACAGTCCGAACGTCTGCTGATCCGGGCCGAAAGTGGTAAGGGCCGCCGGATCAGGGACACCGGGGTCAGGCCAGGGGTCAGGTCGGTACCGATCCTGATGTGGCGGACCGCCTCCGGGCGGGAGAGTAGAGCCATGACGAACTCCAACGCACCGTTCCAGAACCTCTCCGGCAAGGTCCTCCGCCGGTCCCAGTCCCAGCGGATGCTGTCGGGTGTCTCCGGCGGACTCGCGGAGTACTTCAACATCGACGTGACCCTGGTCCGTCTCGCCATCGTCGGCCTGACCGTGATCACCGGCGGTACCGCGCTGCTCGGCTACGCGGTCGCGTGGATCGTGATCCCCGAGGCCGACGGCAAGGCGGTCTGGCAGAACGTCCAGCAGTCCGTGAACCAGCCCAGCTCCCCGGAGGCCGACATCGCCTCCCGCATCTACGACGACAACAACAGCAAGCCCCCGGCGG
Organism: Kribbella sp. NPDC049227; assembly: GCF_043197265.1. Classification (NCBI taxonomy): domain Bacteria; kingdom Bacillati; phylum Actinomycetota; class Actinomycetes; order Propionibacteriales; family Kribbellaceae; genus Kribbella; species Kribbella sp. NPDC049227. The sequence continues at coordinate 660,525 of NZ_JBICST010000001.1, forward strand.
CGTGACCACCCCTGCGCCGTACCCCGGCGCAGCCACCCCCGGACGCAGCGCGGCAGGGTGACCACAACCACCGTCACCCTGCCGCCCTGCATCGGCGACCGACACCCGTCATGACGAGTTCTCGCCAGCCGGATCGATTGCCGGTGTCCCTCCGGGCTCCTTACGTTCCAAAGCGTGCTCCCACGACTACTTCCCGCCCTCGCCCTCGCCGGATCACTGGCCCTCGCGCCAGTGACAGCAACCGGCAGCGCCGCGGCCGCGTCCACCGCCGCGCACGAACAGTCAGCCGCAGTCACCAGGACTGACCTGGTCACACTCGTGACCGGTGACGTCGTACGCCTGGAGACCCTGGCAGACGGCAAGCAGCAAGCCACTGTCGTCGCCACCGCGCCCGGCAGCTCCAACGCCGGCACCCACACCTATCTCCAGGACGGCGACGTGTACGTCGAGCCGGCCTCGGCGCTGGACCTGATGGCCGCCGGCAGACTCGACCGGCGGCTCTTCAACGTCAGCGCCCTCGTGCGCCAGGGGTACGGCGACAACGACCGGAGCACGCTTCCGCTGATTGTCTCGTACCGCACCGGCGCGACCTTCAAGGCCGTCAGCCAGCCGAAGGACGCCAAGGCCGGCTTCCTCACCGACATCCAGAAGCGGCCCGACGTCGAGAAGGTGTGGCTGGACGCCCGCACGCGGCCGGTCGGCACGCAGCTCACCAAAGGCACCAAGGACTCTGCCGCAACGAAGACCACCGGCGCGTACGACGGAACGGGTTCGCTGATCGCGGTCCTGGACACCGGCATCGACGCGTCTCACCCGGACTTCGCCGGCCGGATCGACCTGACCCGCGACTTCACCGGCGGCAACGACACCACCGATCGGTTCGGCAGTGGCACACACTCCGCGTCGCTCGCCGCCGGCAGCGGCGCCGCGTCCGACGGACAGTACGCCGGTGCCGCCCCGGGCGCTCACCTCGCGGTCGGCAAGGTCTTCGACGACAGCGGTGCCGGCTACGAGTCCTGGGCCATCGCCGGGTTGCAGTGGGCGGTGGACTCGGGGGCTGACGTCATCGACGTCAACATCGCCGGCAGCATCACCCGTGGCGAGGATCCGCTGACCCAGGCGGTCGACGACCTCGGCCGGCAGTCCGACGCCCTGTTCGTCGTACCGACGAGCTCCAAAGGCTATGCCGAACCAGGTACGACGAACGTGGTCGCACCCGGCGCGGCTCCAGCCGCCCTCACCGTCGGTGGCACCAACCGTGGCAACTGGTGGGACCAGGCGAGGCACGGCGTCATGGCGGACCGCGGGGCCATCAAGCCTGAGCTCGTCGCACCGGCGTTCGGCGTCATCGGCGCCTACCCGGGTGGCGGGTACGCGTCTGCTGCCAGCACCTCTGCCTCTGCTGCGTACGCCGCCGGTGCGGCTGCCGTCCTTCACCAGGAGCACCCGGAGTGGTCGCCGGGCTTGCTCAAGGCAACTCTTGCCTCCAGCGCCGATCCGGTCGAGCGCAGCACGGCCTTCACCGTCGGCGCAGGAGCGGTCGACGTCGCTCGTGCCACCGCCCAGCAGATCAGTGTCGACCAAGGCGTGGTGAGCTTCGGGCACATCACTCGGCCCTACCGCGCCGACCAACTGCGGCAGCAGAAGACCCTGACCTATCAGAACCACTCAGAGACTGCGGTGACCCTCGATCTGGCCGCCGACCTGGCCGGCGTGACTGTCACACCGGCCACGACCACCATCGCGGCAGGCGCATCGGCCGACGTCACGCTGACGCTGGATGCGACCGCACTGGCGGCCGACGACTACAGCGGACGGGTCACCGCGACCGGTCCCGGTGTGGAGCTCGCAACGACCGTCGGCTTCGTCAAACAGGACGACACGGTCGATGTGACCATCCGTCTGCTCGACCGGAACGGCAAGCCGGCCAGCGGCCGGGCCCGCATCGCGCCGTACCAGGAGTCCGACGGACGGTACTACCCGGAGGATCTCCTGTTCTCACCGAACCAGAAGGAGTGGACGCTGCGGCTGCCTGAGGGCAACTACAACGTCTTCGGCCTCATCACCACCCCGGACGGCTCCGGCGACACGACGTCAGAGATCAGTATCGTCGGACTGCCCAAGATGTCCGCCCACGCGCCGAACTACACCGTCACGCTCGATGCCCGCACTGCGCGGCCGATGACTCTGACGACCCCGAAGCCGTCGGCACCGCACTCCGTCTCGGTGCGGTGGAACCGGGGCGATCCGGGCGACACCCACGCGATCTACGACGAGTGGACGACCGACCTGACCACGGGCACGCCGCTGCGGCTGTCCATGTCGCCGACCGAGCGGGTCACGGATGCGGGCTTCTCGGTCATGACGACGTGGGACTCCGGCGTGCCGCTGTTGCAGGCGCGGTCCGGTGGAGGGCGGGTGAGTGCGTCGTACGCCGGAGGTCCCCTCACCGACGGGAAGCGCCGGTACCGGCTGGTCGACGCCGACGCCCAACCGAAGCAGGTGGCGGGGGCGGTGGCGCTGATCCAGCAGCCCGAAGACCGGTCGGTCGATGAGGTGGTCCAGCAGTTGACCGACGCCGGAGCCGTCTCTGTGGCCGTCTACCCCGTGCACAACGCAGACCTGGTTCCGCACCTCTACGGTCCCGGGGTCGTGACGATGGCGCTGTCGCGGTCCGACGGTCTCGAGTTGCGGTCCGAGGCCCGCAGCCCGCGGGCGTGGATGGAGCTGACCCAGACTCCGCGTTCGCCGTACGCCTACGACGTGAGCTTCGTCGAGAAGGGTCAGGTCGGGCGCGATCTGTCCTACCGCTCGTCCGACCTGGCGACGGTCACGACCCGGATCTACTCCTCCGGGACCGGCGAAGCGGGGGCCGGCTGGGTCCTGAACCAGCACTCGGACGCGTCCTGCGGCTGTTCCACGTCGCCCGTCGGGGACTGGGTTCCGACGACCGGTTACACGCGGACCCAGTACGTGACGGCCGACCGGGACGTGAAGGCGACGACGGCCTGGGAGTTCTACGCCAAGAAGACCCTGGTCCGGCCGCGGGAGTTCCCGACGTACCGCCGGGGAGAGCACGCCGATCTGGAGTTCCTCAAGGCGCCCTACTCGCCTGGGGTCGCGGCCGGCGCCCGGAACGACAGCCAGGGCACGACCAACCGTCGGGGCGACGTCATCGACTTCGACTACGCGCCGTTCACCGACGCCGCCGGGAACTGGGCGCGGTCGCTGCCTGGTACCTCGGTGAACACCACGCTGTACGCCGACGACACCGAGGTCTACAACAGCGGCTTCACGGTCGGCAACGTGCCGGTCCCGGCAACCTCCAGCCGCTATCGGCTCGTGTCCGACGTGGCCAACGACCGGAGTGTCGTCGGACTGACGACCAACGCCCACACCGAGTGGACGTTCGGCTCGACCACCGTCGCGGCGGGCAGCAAGGTCCTACCGCTGCTCGACGTCGACTACACCGACGTCACCGACGCCCGCTCCGGCCACACCGCTCTCGACCTCGCGAACACCGCACGCCTCGGTCAGCGCGTCTCGCTCAACCTGTCGGTCGGCCACCAGCCCGGCGCCACCGCAGGTCCGATCCGCTCCCTGACCGTCGAGTTCTCCACCGACGAGGGCGCCACCTGGCAACCCACCTCGATCCGCAACCTCCACAACGGCCGCTACCAGGCCACCTACACCCACCCCCACAAGGGCCAGTCCGTCTCCCTGCGCATCCACTCCACCGACACCGACAACAACACCATCACCCAGACCCTCACCAACTCCTACAACCTCCACTAACCCCCGAACAGGCGGCAGGGTGACCCCCTCCACCCTGCCGCCACCCCTCTACACGTTCAGGGCGGACTGTTTGAGGGTGGCGGTGGCTATGTCGGGGTGGTCGGCGAAGACGCCTTGGATGCCCAGGGCGGCGAAGCGGCAGAGTTCGGCGGGGAGGTCGAGGGCCGTGGGGAGGAAGCGGCGTTCGGCGCGGAAGGTCCAGATCTGGACGTTCAGGCCGACGCGGTGCGACTGGTCGACCAGTCGGGTCGGCTCACCCAGGTTGCCGGCCGCGGTGCGCGGGATGACCAGGTCCTTGTGCGGCGCCAGCACCTGCGCGTACGTCGACACCTCGCGCAGCCCGGCCGGCTCGATCAGGTCCGCGAAGGTGCGGCCGTCGCCGGTACGGCGGAAGTCGTTCGGGGCACCGTCGGCATCCACCAGCTGCACCAGCGGCACCCGGGTCATCACCGACAACCGCCGCAGACTGGTCGGCTCGAAGGACTGCACCATGATCTCGTCGTCGCGCAGCCGCAGGGCCAGGATCCGCTCGGTCAGCAGCTCCTCCAGCGGCAGTCCGAGCCGCCGGAAGTACGCCGGGTGCTTGATCTCCGGGATCACGCCGATCGGCCGTCCGTACCGGAGCGACTCCTCCCGGGCCAGCGCCACCACGTCGTCGAACGTGGGGATCTCCTCGTGCCCGTCGTACGCCGTGTTGGCCGCGCGCAGCCCGGGCATCCGCTCCCGCGTCCGCAGTGTCCGCAGCTCGTCGTAGGTGAAGTCCTCCACGAACCAGCCGGTGACGGCGGTCCCGTCGACGATCTTGGTGATCCTCCGGTCCGCGAACACCGGGTGGTCCGCGACGTCCGTCGTACCGGAGATCTCGTTCTCGTGCCGGCAGACCAGGACGCCGTCGAGAGTGGCGACCAGGTCGGGTTCCAGATAGTCGGCCCCTTGGGCCGCGGCCAGACGGTACGCCGCCGGCGTGTGTTCCGGGCGGTAGCCACTCGCTCCCCGATGCGCGATCACCAGCATGAATCCAGGACAGGCGGCGGACATGGCCCGTCGGGAACTCGTTGCCCAACGCAAGGTGAAGGTCTTTTGATGCGCGGGCAGATACGAAAACTGTACCGACCGTCACCACTTCGGCGGGCTAGTGCTGGACCACCGGCTCAGAAGACGCTGTACGCCGCAAGCACGACAGGCGACCGGTGCGTCGTACGGCGGGTGAACAGCACGATGTAGCAGACATGTGCGACGCCGAACGCCGCCATGCCTGGCAGCAACTGATCGATCTGCAGAAGGAAGTCACCGGCGAGTGACGCGGCCAATGCGACAAGCAGAGCGACCGGTCCACCCTGCATGCGGACCCACACCGCGAGGGTCGGCATCAGCGCGACCTTCGTCAGCACCATCGACCACGTCTCATCCACCGCGATCGCAATCAGATGAGCCACCGACAGAACCCCGTACGCGGCCAACCAACCCGCTCCTTTTCGCATCCCCCGATGGTGCCGCCGGTGGGGTTCACCTGCGATTAATTCGCATGCGGTTGTCGGTGGGGGCACCTAGCCTGAAAAGCGCTATGAGACAGCTTCCTGTCGCCGATCCGGGCGTCCCCGATCATCGCTCGCCGACCCTCTATCTGTTGTGGGTGGCGCGCGGTCAGTCCCGCACGCTCGCGGGCGGGATGGCGTTCGGCATTCTCTGGATGGGCGCGCAGGCGTTCATCCCGGCGATCCTCGGGCTCGCGATCGACGAGGGCATCGCGGCGGGCGACGGCAAGCGGCTGCTGCAGTGGACCGCGGCGCTGTTCGTCGTCGGCGTGGTGCAGGCGCTGGCCGGCATCATGCGGCACCGGTTCGCGGTGACGAACTGGCTGACCGCCGCCTACCGCACGGTCCAGGTGATCACCCGGAAGTCCGCCGACCTCGGCGCGACGCTGCCGAAGCATCTGGCCACCGGTGAGGTGGTCAGCATCGGTGCCGGCGACCTGTCCTACATCGGCAACCTGATGGAGATCTCGGCCCGCTTCACCGGCTCGATCGTCGCCTTCGTCGTGGTCGCGTCGATCCTGCTCTCCTCGTCGACCACGCTCGGCCTGGTGGTGCTGATCGGCGTACCGGTGATGCTGTTCTGCCTCGGCCCGATGCTGCGGCCGCTGCACAAGCGGCAGTCCGCGCAACGCGAGGCGGTCGGCGAGCTGAACTCGCTGGGCTCCGACATCGTGGCCGGTCTGCGGGTGCTGCGCGGCATCGGTGGCGAGGACTCCTTCTCGCGCCGGTATCGCGTCGAGTCGCAGCAGGTCCGGCAGGCCGGTGTGCGGGTCGCGCGGATCCAGTCCGTGCTGGACGCCGCGCAGGTTCTGCTGCCGGGCATCTTCGTCGTGCTCGTGGTCGGCCTCGGCGCGCACTTCGCGCTGCGCGGCGACCTCAGTGCGGGCTCGCTGGTCGCCTTCTACGGCTATGCGACGTTCCTCGTGCTGCCGCTGCGCACCGCCACCGAGTTCGCCAACCAGCTGATGCGCGGTCTGGTCGCGGCGGGGCGAGTCATTCGTGTTCTGGAACTGCAGTCCGACGTCACCGAGCCGAAGACGGCGTTGCACCTGCCCGACCACGGCGACTTGGTCGACCCGGTGTCCGGCATCCGCGCCCGCGACGGCCTGCTCACCGCGATCGTCTCCGCCGAGGCGGACAGCAACGGCGAGCTGGCCGACCGCCTCGGGCGGTACGACGACACCAGCGAGGTCCGGTACGGCGGGGTCACCCTGGTCAGTGCGACGCGCGAGGACGTGCGTGCGCGCATCCTTGTCAGCGACACCGGCTCACAGCTGTTCACCGGCACACTGCGCCAGGAGCTCGACCCGGACAACCGTCGTACCGACGAGGAAGTGATGGCGGCGATGCGGACGGCGTCCGCCGAGGACGTCCTGGTCGCACTGTCCGACGGGCTCGACTCCGAGGTCGAGGAGAAGGGCCGTTCGTTCTCCGGTGGACAGCGGCAGCGACTGGTGCTGGTGCGTGCGCTGCTGGCCGACCCGTCCGTGCTGGTGCTCGTCGAGCCGACGTCCGCGGTCGACGCACACACCGAGGCGCGGATCGCGGAGCGGTTGCGTGAGCAGCGTGCCGGCCGCAGCACGGTCGTGCTGACCGCGAGTCCGTTGCTGCTGGACCACGTCGACGAGGTCATCTTCGTCGCCGCCGGCCGAGTGGTTGCTTCCGGCAAGCACCGCGAGCTGCTCGCGACCGAACCGCAGTACCGCAGGACAGTGACCAGGCAGACGGAAGAGGAGGAGGTGCTCACATGAGGCAGATCCTGCCTGTGGCGGGCCCGACCGAGATCCGTCGGCACGCACGCCGGCTGGCCCGGCGGCATCCGCGCACCCTGTCGGTCGCGCTGGTGCTGCACGGGCTGGCGGCGATCACCGGTCTGGCCGCGCCGCGGCTGATCGGCGGCCTGGTCGAGGACGTCCAGAACGGCACGACCGTGGCCAAGGTCAATCAGGTGATCCTGGTGATCGCGGTGTTCATCGTGGCGCAGTCGCTGCTGACCCGATGGGCCCGGTTCAAGTCGTTCGCACTCGGCGAGCAGGTGCTGGCCGAGCTGCGTGAGGAGTTCGTCGACAACGCGCTCGCGCTGCCGATCGGCACGGTCGAGCGGGCCGGTACGGGAGACCTGCTCTCCCGTACCTCGCGTGACGTCGACACGCTGTCGCGGACGGTGCGCTTCGCCGTACCGGAGACGATCATCGCGTCCGTCACCGTGCTGTTCACGGTCGCGGCGACGGTGCTGGTCGGCGTCTGGGTGTTGCTGCCTCTGCTTGCGATGACTCCGCTGCTCTGGCTCAGCACGAGGTGGTATCTGCGTCGCGCCAAAGACGGATACCTGCGTGAGAACGCGGCGTACGCGCAGATGACCAGCTCGCTGGCCGAGACGGTCGAGGGCGCCCGGACGGTCGAGGCACTGCAGCGGTACGACGAACGGGTCCGCCGCGGCGATGCGGACATCCGGGGCTCCTACCTGGCCGAGCGGTACACGCTGTTCCTCCGGACGGTCTACTTCCCGGTCGCCGAGGTCAGTTACCTTGTGCCGGTCGTCGGGACCCTGCTGTTCGGCGGCTGGCTGCACCTCAACGGGCACGTCTCGCTGGGTGCGGTCACGGCTGCGGTGCTGTACGTCAACCAGCTGATCGATCCGGTCGACCGGTTGCTCTCCTGGCTGGACGAGTTGCAGTCCGGTGGTGCCGCGTTCGCCCGCTTGCTGGGGATCAGCGACGTACCGGACGACCGCACGCCGTCGGGCCGGATGCCGTCCGGTGACCTGGTCGAGGCGCGCGACGTACGGTTCTCGTACGTCGACGGCCGCGACGTACTGCACGGTGTCGATCTCACGGTCCAGCCCGGCGAGCGGATCGCCATGGTCGGGCCGTCCGGTGCCGGGAAGTCGACGCTGGGCCGGCTGGTCGCGGGCATCCATCCACCACGGACGGGTTCGGTGACGGTCGGCGGCGTCGGGATGACCGAGCTGCCGCTGGACGAGCTGCGCAAGCAGGTCGCGCTGGTCACCCAGGAGCACCACGTGTTCGTCGGGACGCTACGCGACAACCTGTCGATGGCGCGCCCCGCCGCGTCGGACGGGGACCTGCTGGACGCTCTGGCCGCGGTTGACGCGCGGGAATGGGCGGATGCGTTGCCGGACGGTCTGGACACGCGAGTCGGCTCCGGTCAGCTCGCGCTGACGCCGGCGCAAGCGCAGCAGTTGGCGCTGGCCCGGTTGGTGCTGGCGGACCCGCACACCTTGGTACTGGACGAGGCGACGTCGTTGATCGACCCACGCGCCGCGCGGCACATGGAGCGCTCGCTTGCCGCCGTACTCGAGGGCCGCACGGTGATCGCCATCGCTCACCGCCTCTACACCGCGCACGACGCCGACCGCGTCGCGGTGGTCGAGGACGGCCGCATCAGCGAGCTCGGCAGCCACGACGAACTGGTCGCCCGGCAGGGCTCGTATGCGGCGCTGTGGACCTCCTGGCACGGGTGATAGTTGCTGACAGCAAAGACCCCTTGCCGGTCACCTCTGACCGGCAAGGGGTCTGCCCTTTCTACCGTTTGCGCAGCAGCAGTACTGCGGAGTCGACATGCGGAGGTGGGGTGAAGGCCTTGCGGGGAAGGCGTAAGCCGATCGACAGGTCGTAGTGCCGGAACCACCGGTTCGCCCCCGGTGCGTCGCCGCGGATCCACCGGTTCGCCACCTGCCGCTGCAGCACGAGATCGGCCGACACCAGGCGGGATCCTGGCGCCAGCAAACGCTTCAGCAGTGCGGTGGAGACGTTGTACGGCGGACTCGACACCACTCGGAACGGCCGGGACGGCAACCGCAGATCAGCGGCATCGTTCCGGACCACCGTCACCGGTGCGTCCGCGAACCTCCGCCGCAAGCGGTCGACCCGGCCAGGGTGGAGTTCGACAGCGACCACCCGGGCTCCGGCCCGGACCAGCGGAGCGGTCAGCGCACCGAGTCCTGCTCCGATATCGAGGACGAGTTCGCCGGGCTCCACCCCGGCGGCGTCCACGACCCGTTGGGCCCAACGACTATCGAGCGGATGCCATCCCCAGGCACCCCGCGCCTGCCCGGAGCCGGGCACGACGGACCATCACAAAGTACGTAATCATGCGGCCGACCATAGACCGTCGCACCGCAAGCCCTCAAAGCATTTTCGTCACCGCGCGGGTACGACGGTCGCCTGAGTGACCGTCGTACCCGCGTTCCGGAGGTCGTGCGCTCGGCGGGTACTCATCCGAACGCCTCCCAGCCACCCAGGCGCGGTGGCCGTTGGCGCTCACTATTCCAGCGCCTCCGGAGCAGGCAATCGTTTCGACAGAGATGGAAATATCGTTGTCTTATAGGCTTTTCGGGCTCGTGCCGAGTGATCGGACAGTCGCCGACGTACGGCGCTCAGCCAGCTCGAGGCGCTCCCTGCGGGCTGCTGTCAGACCGTCCTTGGCGAGTTCACGGCGTACGTCGAGAACGCGGACGGGCAGCGCGTCGGTCATCAGCAACGGCGCGTACTCGGCCTGGTCGGTCTTCCAGCCGTCGCCGTCGCGGGTGAAGGTGAAACGGACCAGGAGGCCTTCGGCCTTGGTGCTGTTGGGTTCGCGATGCGCGGCGACGAGGTTGCCGAGGCCGTACGCGACCCACTTGCCGTTGTGCTGCTCCATCGGCTGCACTACATGGGCATGGTGCCCGATCAGCAGGTCGATGTTGCTGTCGGCAAGCAGTTGCGGCGCGACCTCACGCTGCTGGTCGTTGAGCTTCGGCGAGTACTCCGTGCCCCAGTGGCAGCTGACCACGACGATCTCGGCGCCGCGGTCGCGGGCGTCCTGAGCGCGCAGTGTGATCGTGGGAACGCTGATCTTGCCGGCCCGCCAGGTCTCGCCGTTCGGGTACGGCAGGCCGTTGAAGCCGAACGTGAAGCTCAGGAACGCGATCTTCACCCCGTGTACGTCGACGATCGTGGGCGTCTCGGCCTCGGCTCGGCTGCGGGCAGTGCCGGAGTGCTCGAGGCCGGCCTGCTCGAGCGTCTTCAGGGTGCGATCCACGCCGGGTGCACCGCCGTCGAAACTGTGATTGCTTGCCGTGGTGCAGACGTCGTACCCGGTCTGTTTGAGGGCGGCGGCCATCTGTGGCGGGCCTTGGAAGAGTGGGTAGCCGTGGTACGGGCCGCCTAGTGGCGCCAGTGGCGTCTCGAGGTGTGCGACCGCGATGTCGGCCTGTTGAACGAGCGGCTTGACGCTGCCCATCAGCGGGGCGAAGTCCCAGGCGCCGTCGCGGCCGTCGCGGCGGGCGGTCGTCCAGAGGCGCTCGTGCAGCAGTACGTCGCCTGTGGCGACCAGGGTGATCCGGTCGGGTCCGTCGGTCGGCTTCGCCTTCTGCGGCGGCGCTTCGACGCCATTGCTGTTGCCGTTGCCGCTGCCGTTGTCTTGGCCGTTGCCAGTGCCGTCGCCCGGGTCCGCGGCCGTATCGGCGATGCAGCCCGCTGTTGCCACCGCTCCGGCTCCGGCCAGCATCGCGCCGAGCACCGTCCGCCGTCGTACCGCCATCGCAACCCCCAAGCCCTCAACCCCAGTCGGACAGGAGACGCCTCCATCCCAGGTTTGGTTGCCGCGGTGGCTCGATCGTGTTCTACGTCATCTCCGGCGCCAACTGCCGGTGGCTCTAGGCGATCAGGTTGTTGCTGTCCGGGCGATCGGCCTCGGCCGCCGGGTTGTCCTGGCAGGCGCCGACAAGGGCGTCGAGCGACAGGTCGAGGGTGGCCGCGACGGCGGCGACCGTGAAGAGGGCCGGCGTCGGGATGCGGCCGGTCTCGATCTTGCGGAGAGTATCGACGGAGACCCCACAGGCCGCCGCGACATCGACCATGCTGCGCTCGCCCCGGGCTTCGCGGAGCAGGCGGCCGAGCTGCCGGCCGCGTTCGCGATCCCAGCTGGAAAGAGGTGGTCGGACCATAAGCGTGATAATAGTACCGGTATAACTATCCGGGAAGACGAAGGAAGCATCCGATGGTCGAGCTGAAGACACCCGCGGAGATCGAGCACATGCGCGCGGCCGGCCGAGTCGTTGCGAACGCACTCGCCGCGGTGAAGAAGGAGGCCGCGGTCGGGGTCTCGCTGCGCGAGCTGGACGAGGTCGCACGCGACGTACTGCGGTCCGCCGGAGCGGTGTCGCTGTTCGAGGGCTACCAGCCCGGGTTCGCCGGCAGCCCGTTCAGCGGCGTCATCTGTACGTCGGTCAACGACGCGGTGCTGCACGGACTCCCCAGCGACCAGAAACTCGCCGACGGCGACCTCCTGAACGTCGACTGCGGCGCCTCGATCGAAGGCTGGTGCGCTGACTCGGCCACCAGCTTCTGCGTCGGCGCACCGCGACCCGAAGACCTGGAACTCATCGCCACCACCGAACAGGCCCTCGCAGCCGGCATCGCCGCCGCAGTCCCCGGCAACCGTCTCGGCGACGTCGGCGCCGCCATCGGCCGCATCGGCCGCGCCGCCAACCTCGGCACCAACCTCGACTTCGGCGGCCACGGCATCGGCCGCCGCATGCACGAAGACCCGCACATCCCCAACGGCGGCCGACCCGGCCGAGGCCTCAAACTCCGCGCCGGCCACGTGTTCGCCATCGAACCCTGGTTCTGGACCGGCCCTGGCACCACCTACGTCATCGACGAAGACGGCTGGACCCTCCGCTCCGCCGACCGAACCCGAGGAGCCCACGCCGAACACACCGTGGCCCTCACCGCCCACGGCCCCGAAATCCTCACCCTCCCGTAGCGGCACTAGTCTTTTCGGGATGTCCGCCGAAGCCAACGCAGCGTTGCCGGAGATCGCACGGCGCTTGGTGCGGACGACCTTCGGGGAGCGGGCGACCGAGCCACGCGCGCTGGCGTCGGGCGAGTGGTCCCAGGCGTTCGAGTTGTCCCTCGACGGCGCGGAGGCGGTCCTGCGCATAGGTGCTCACGGCACGGACTTCGCGAAGGACGAGATCGCGGCGGGTCTTGCCGGACCCCATCTCCCCGTTCCGGCCATGCTGACGAGAGGCATGGTCGAAGGCTGGCACTACGCGATCTCGGCACGTGCGCACGGAACGGCCTTCGACGATCTCTCCGCCGACGACGCCACCGACGCACTGCCGCCTCTGCTGAACGCGATCGACGACATCGGCAGGATGGACCTCACCAGCACGACTGGCTACGGCATCTGGACACCCGACCGACGAGCGCCGTACACGTCCTGGGTGGACGCACTCCTGGCTATCGGCACCGAGACTGCACGGGTGCCTGGCTGGCGGGCGGCACTGGCCGACTCCGACATCGGACTGGGACCATTCGAGGCCGGACTGACCGCGATCGCCGCGCTCGCGCCGTACCTGCCTGCCGAGCGTCGGATGATCCACGGCGACCTGCTCAGCCGCAACGTGCTTGTTGCCGACGGCAACGTCAGCGCCGTACTGGACTGGGGCAACGCGATGTACGGCGACAGCCTCTACGACGCCGCCTGGCTCATCTACTGGTGGCCGTGGTACCCAGACTGGCGAACCATCGACATCAACGCCGCCCTGCTGGCCCACTGGCGCGCCACCGGACCGCTCCCGGCCAATCTCCGCGAGCGGTTGCACGCCTACCTCATCCATATCGGTCTCGATGCCATCGCCTACTGCACCTTCCAGCGCCGCTGGGACGAGGTACGGGCGAACGCCGAGACCGTGGTCGCGCTGGCCGAGAGCGCGCCGGGCGAGATCGGCCTCGAGTAGCGCAACCCGACGGGTGCGGTGAGGCCGGGCGGGAGTTGGACTTCGTGGCGAACATGTGTTCGACTGTAGTGCATGAGGTGGGCAGGTCAGCAAATCGATGTGGAGACTCCGGGGACGTTGCCGGGGCTCGGGTCGATCGCGGGTCTGGTTCGGTCGGTGACGACGCCGGAGTTCCGCGGGATCACGTTCCATGAGGTGCTCGCGCGGTCCGCGCTGAACTCGGTGCCGGGGACGATGCTGCCGTTCAACTGGACGATCAACCCGTACCGCGGCTGCACGCACGCCTGCCGGTACTGCTTCGCCCGCCCGACACACCAGTATCTGGAGCTCGACCAGGGCGAGGACTTCGATCAGCAGATCGTGGTGAAGACCAACGTCGCGGACGTACTGCGGCGTGAACTCGCGCGACCGTCGTGGACCCACGAGCCAGTTGCCCTAGGCACCAATACCGACCCGTACCAGCGCGCCGAGGGCCGCTATCGCCTGATGCCCGGGATCATCGAGGCGCTGGCAGGTTCCGGTACGCCGCTGTCCGTGCTGACCAAGGGCACGCTGCTGCGGCGCGACCTCGATCTCCTGACAGCGGCCGCCGAGCAGGTGCACGTCGGCGTCGCGATCTCCCTTGCCCTGCTGGACGAGGAGCTGCGGAAGACGCTCGAGCCCGGCGTACCGTCGGTCCGCGGACGTCTCGACCTCATCCGTGCGGTGCGCGACGCTGGCCTACCGTGCGGCGTGATGGTGGCTCCGGTGCTTCCGTGGCTGACGGACTCGTCCGAGCAATTGGATCAGCTGTTCGCCGAGCTCTCCGCAGCCGGCGCGACCGGCGTCACTCCGCTCGTCCTCCACCTCCGCCCAGGTGTGAAGGAATGGTTCATGGGCTGGCTGGCGCGCGAGCATCCCGAGCTGGTCGGCCGCTACGAATCCCTCTACGGCCACGGCACCAACGCGTCCCCCAGCTACCGCAACGCCTTCGAGTCCAAGGTCCGCCCCCTACTCAACAAACACGGCTTCGGCCGCACGTCGAGCCACAGATCCCACGAGCCCAGCCGCCCACCCCGACGTACCACCCAACGATCAGACACTCAACAAGAAGCGCTGTTCTAGCCATCCCGGAGTGTAGCCGTGCGCCGGTTCGGCGCGGGCCGATTGAGATACTTCGGCGGTGGATGGTGAGGCGATGGGGGTCGGAGTGCGGTCGGACGTGCTGCCTGGGCGGAGCGCATCGGCGGACGGCGCCGGATGGCTAGTGCGGCCTGCGGTGGTGGAGGACATCGAGGTGATCGCGGAGTTGCGGGCCGAGGTGATGCGCCCGGACCTGGAACGCCTGGGGCGCTACGACGAGCACCGTGTTCGGCAGCGGTTCCGTGACTCGTTCTCCAAGCAGCACACGTCGGTCATCATGGTCGACGGAGAGCTCGCAGGATGCATCACGCTCCGGCCTGCCGAAGGTCGGCTGTGGCTGGAGCACTTCTACCTGGCACCGCGACTTCAGGGGCGAGGCCTTGGGTCCGCCGTCTTGCGCGCAGCACTTGACGAAGCCGACGCCCAGGGCGTGACCGTGGCCTTGAACGTCCTGCAGGGCAGCGATGCGCGTCGCCTCTACGAACGCCACGGATTCGTCCTGGAATCCGAGGACCCGATCGACGTCTTCATGATCCGCCCGCCGGCCAACGGTGTGCAGACCGACAGGTAGTGCACCTGCGATACACCGTACACAAGGACATACGAGCGCTCAGCTGCACTGCGGACGGTCCGACACCACCTGTCCAACTGCACGCCGCCACCCCTTGCTGAGGACCCACATGCGTGTACTCCACGGTGTAGCAGCCATCGCGTAGAGCTTCAGCGGAAGGTGTTGGCGTTTGCGCGGGCCCATTCTCGGTAGGGCAGGGCGGGGCGGCCGAGGATTTGAGGGACTGTGGGCTCGGGGGTCATGGGGTGCTCGGCCATCATGCGGAAGCCGTCCAGTAGCCACTGGGCTGTCTCGAGGCCGATCAGCGGAGCGAGGCGATCGAGGTAGGCCTGAGGGGTCAGCTCCTCGTACTTCAGTTCTCGGCCGATCGCCGCGGCGATGTGCTCGACCTGCTCGGGTGCGGTCAGACCTTCGGGTCCGCTCATCATCAGCTTCTGGCCGGTGAAGGTCTCGTCGAGGAGTACGACGCGCGCCACCGCGGCGATGTCGCCGAGGTCGATCGGTGTCTGCACCGCACCGGCGTACGGCGTCCGGACCACACCTGAGGTCTTGATCGACTCAGCCCAGTCGAGCGTGTTGTTCATGAACTGGCCCGGCCGCAGGAAGGTCCACTCGAAGCCGCCGGCCTCGATCGCGCGCTCGATCCGGTAGTAGTGCCACGTCGACGGATCCCCCTGCGCCTCGTACTCCGCAGGTTCGCCGGACAGTACGACGACCCGCCGTACGCCGGCGTCCTGCGCGCACCGGACGAAGTCGTCCACGTACGCCGGAAGCGGCGCGAGGTACACGGTGTCGACACCAGCCAGCGCGGCAGGCAAGGTCGCCGGCTTCCCCAGGTACCCGTGGGCGATCTCGACCCCGTCGGGCAGCGCCGCCCGCTCCGGGTGGTTGGTGAGCGCCCGCACCGGAGCGCCGGCCGTCACCAGCTCGTCCACCAGCAGCCGCCCCACACTCCCGGTCGCGCCAGTCACCAGGATGGTCATGCCGTTCTCCTCACCCTCGGAACCTAATTTCCGTAGGGTATACGGGAATTGTGCCGAGCGCCTATGGTTGGCCTGTGACGGAGCGGCGAAGCGGTGAGGGACAGCCAGAGCGGACCCTGGCGCTGCTGTGGCGGAACCACCGCAACCCCGCCGCGGACAAGCAGCCGACCGTCCTTCGCGGACGCGGCGCCGGACGACGGCCGTCGCTCGACGTCAACGGCGTCGTCGCGGCGGCGATCCGGCTGGCGGACACACAAGGTCTGGCCGCCGCGTCGATGGGTGGGGTCGCGAAGGAGCTCGGCGTCGGCACGATGACGCTCTACACGTACGTGCCGTCCAAGGAGGAGTTGCTCGACCTGATGGTCGACCAGGTGCTCGGTGAACGTGAGCTCCCGGGCCCCGGCGCGCCCAGGCCGCACGACTGGCGCGACCAGGTGGAGATCTACTCAGACCAGACGCGAGCGATGTTCCAGCGCCACCCCTGGCTGTCGCAGGTGTCCACGATCCGCCCGCCGGTGGGCCCGGGCATGCTAGCCGGCCGCGAGTACCTGCTGTCCGCGCTGCTCGAGATCGGACTCACACCCCGCGGGACCAACCTGGCCGCGCTCGCCATCACGACGTACGTCGACTCGGCCGCTGGGCTGGAGGCGGAGAGTGAACTGATCGAGCAGTCGACCGGCCAGACGAACGACGCCTGGTGGTACGAGCGCAACGACCTCTGGGAGACGTACTTCGACGTCGATCAGCACCCCGCGATGACGGCGATCTGGAATGCGAACGGCTACCAGGGCACGACCCGCGAGGCGGCGACCGAGTCGTATCGTTACGGCCTCGACCGCCTCCTGGACGGCATCCAAGCGACAGCCCTCGAGAGCTGAGTCAGCGCCGAGGTTCAGCGGCGGCGGAAGATGCCCCTACGTTTCTTGGGAGGTTCCGCGGGCCGCTCTTCAGGAACGTCGTCGTCCGCGGTGAGGATGTCGCGGGCCAGACCCGCCACGTCCGGGTTGAGACCAGGCGTGGCCAGCGTGACGGTCGCCAGCGATCCCAGGATCGTCACCGGCCGCTCCCGCTGCGCCTCGACCGCTGCCAGCAAACGCCAGCCCATCAACTCGGCGACGTCAGCCCGCGCTGACGGATCGACCCAAGCAGTGGTCGCCAACGCGAACAGAGCCGATTCGGTGATCCAGTCCTCCGGCCCGTAAGCGAGGTCAGCCAAAACCTGTCGCCGAACCGACTCCGCCCACGGCTGGTCGGTCCGGTGATGCGCGATCCCCAGACAGGCCCACGTCTGCACAGTCCGGATCCACCCCGCCCAGTCGCCCGGCGCTCCGGTCGGCGACGCCGGCGGATGCACCAAGACACCGAGCAGGTCTTCCAGCGGAGTGCTCGCCAACAACACCGCATGGTCGTATGCAGCCGGTACGCTCGCCCATCCTGAACGAGCCCTGACGCCGGACGACTCACCGAAGTCGGCCACGCGGGCGACCGCCGCAGCGCCCTCCGCACTTGGCGGAGCGACCGCGGGTCGCGCGACGCTGCCGTCGTACTGCCAGACGACGGTCTCGACCGGTCGGCACTGAGAGCCCTGCAGAGACACCGGGAGTCGCGGATCCGGCGGAAGGATCTCGCTGACCGTCACCTCGGAGCCCGGCACGGCCAGGCCGAAGGCGAGCAACGCACTCGGCGGCTCGATCGCGGACACAGCCAGCGTTGCGCCTTGAGCAGAGGCACCCTGCGCCAGCATTTGGTCGAGGACGTTGATGACAGCCTCGGTCGGGTCCGGGATGCCGCCGAGCCAGACCTGCCGTGACCGGTCGGTCAGCTCGCCCGCGGCGTGCTGCTTCTCGTGGCTGCCGGGCTCCGCCGAGCGGAGCAGGTCGGCGATCGCGACGAGATCGTCGACAGCACCGTCCCGCCGGAACAGCAGACTGTGCCGCTCGACCAACGAACAGTCGTGGACCGGGTCGATCGCGAGGCTCCGTTCGGCCCACGAGATCCCCTCGTCCAGCCGGCCCGCATCGCCCAGCATCCCGGCGATGTCGGCGTACACCGCGACGTTGCCGGGCTGATAGGCGAGCGCGCGTTCCAGCGCGGCGAGCGCCTCGTCGGTGCGACCCTGGCTCCGCAGGGCGTAGCCGACCGCGATGGCCGCGCGGTCGGTCGGTTCGACCCGTTCCGACTCGATCGCGTACGACGTTGCCTCGTCGAGCGATCCGAGTCGCCGGGTCAGGACCGACGCCAGCCAGAGCAGGTTCCCGGAGCCCGGATGCGCGGCGACCAGGTTCCGCACGAGTTGAACGTACGGCGCGAATGCTGGAGCCAGCTCCTCCGGGCAAGGATCGGGGACGGCCTTGAGCAGCTGGATGAACACGTTCAGCAGCTCGTCCGGATCGAGTTTGGCGGCCAGTTCGGAGTCGAGCACCCACGGCACGTCGGCCCAGGCCATGCCCGGTTCGTGCCCTTGGACCGAGACCAGCAGGCTGAGGGCTTCTGCGTACTGACCGCGGAAGGCGAGCGCGTGCGCCCGCGCCACCGCAGTGCCGAGGTACACGTCGCCGTCCAGCGTCCACAGGTCGACGCCGCCCTCGGGATGGGTCAGCAAGGTCGCCAGGACTGCATGCGCGTCCGGCAGCGACGGTGCCGTCGCCAGCGCGTTCGCCACGTGGTCGGCCGCGTGACCGACCTCGTTGTCGTCCAGCGCCAGCCGAGCCAGGCTCAGTTCACCCTCGGCCGCCAGACGCGGATCTCCCACCCCTTCACTCATCGCGCCAGTATTTGCGGGCGGAGGGTCACTCCCACTCGATGGCGTCCCGAGCAGGTGCCGAGTGCCGCGCAGTAGGCGTGGGGCTGGGAGTGATCCTCCGGGGTCACTCCCACTCGATGGTGCCTGGTGGCTTGCTGGTGATGTCGACGGTGACGCGGTTGATCTCGTCGACCTCGTTGGTGATCCGGGTCGAGATCCGCTCCAGTACGTCGTACGGCAGCCGCGCCCAGTCGGCCGTCATCGCGTCCTCACTGGTGACGGGACGCAGTACGACGGGGTGGCCGTAGGTCCGGCCGTCGCCCTGGACACCGACCGAGCGAACGTCGGCCAGCAGCACCACCGGGAACTGCCAGATGTCGCGGTCGAGGCCGGCCGCGGTCAGCTCGGTGCGGGCGATCAGGTCGGCGGCGCGCAGGATGTCCAGCCGCTCCTTGGTGACCTCGCCGATGATCCGGATGCTCAGGCCGGGGCCCGGGAACGGGTGCCGGTAGACCATGGTCTCGGGCAGCCCGACCGCCAGGCCGAGCTCGCGGACCTCGTCCTTGAACAGCGTCCGCAGCGGCTCGATCAGGCTGAACTGCAGGTCGTCGGGCAGACCGCCGACGTTGTGGTGCGACTTGATGTTCGCCGCACCCGCGCCGCCGCCGGACTCGACCACGTCCGGGTAGAGCGTGCCCTGGACCAGGAACTCGATGTGCCGCTCGGCGTCCACCTTGCGCGCGGTCGCCTCGAAGGTCCGGATGAACTCGCGGCCGACGATCTTCCGCTTCTGCTCCGGGTCGGTCACGCCGGCCAGCGCGGACAGGAACTGGTCCTCGGCGTCGACCACCTCGAGCCGGATCCCGGTCGCGGCGACGAAGTCCTTCTCGATCTGCTCCGACTCACCCGACCGCTGGAGGCCGTGGTCGACGTACACGCAGGTCAACTGGTCGCCGATCGCCTTGTGCACCAGGGCCGCGGCGACCGCGGAGTCGACACCGCCGGACAGCGCGCACAGCACCTGCTTGTCGCCGACCTGCTGGCGGATCAGCTCGACCTGCTCGTCGACGACGTTCGTGGTGGTCCAGTCGCCCGAGCAGCCCGCGATGTCGTAGAGGAAGTGCTCCAGCACCGCCTGCCCGGCCTGCGAGTGCAGCACCTCCGGGTGCCACTGCACGCCGGCCAGCCGCCGGTCCAGGTCCTCGAACGCCGCCACCGGCGCGCCGCCGGAGGCCGCGAGTACGGCGAAACCGGCGGGCGGCGCGTGCACCGCGTCACCGTGGGACATCCAGACGTTGAGGTCCTCGGGAATCCCGGCCAGCAGGGTCCCGGCCGAACTCACCGTCACCGGCGTACGACCGAACTCGCGTAGCCCGGTCCGGCGCACCTCGCCGCCGAGCGTCTGCGCCATCGCCTGGAAGCCGTAGCAGATCCCGAACGCCGGTACGCCGGCCTCGAACAGCCCGGACTCGACCCGCGGCGCGCCCTCGGCGTACACCGACTGCGGACCGCCGGACAGGATGATCGCCTTCGGCCCCCGCGCCAGCATCTCCTCGACCGGCATCGAGTGCGGCACGATCTCGGAGTACACCTTGGCCTCGCGGACCCGGCGCGCGATCAACTGCGCGTACTGCGCCCCGAAGTCGACGACCAGGACCAACTCATGCTCAGTCACCTGCAAAGGGTATCGGTGCAGGTCAGCCGGGCTGTAATCCGACCAGCAACCGTTTCGGCGCGCGGAACGACAGCAGCTCGATCATCGGCGGCTCCTCCACCAGCCTGACGGTCGCCAGCAGGTCCGCCGCACACTCCAGCGCCACCCTCGCCTCCAGCCGAGCCAGCCCGGCCCCCAGGCAGCGGTGGATCCCGATCCCGAACGCCAGATCGGCCGGCCCACCATGTCCCGTCAACCCCAGCAGCACCGGCGCTCCCGCCGGGACCTCAACGTCACCGATCACCGCGGGCCTGGAGGTGACCCGCCGCCAGGTCGGCACCGACGAGGCCTCCCGCAGCACCTCCTCCACACCATCTGCCGAACGCCTGCCGATAGTGCGGTGGAAGGCAGTGGAGATCAGTTGGGTGGTGGTCTCCTGGCCCGCGATGAGCAGGAAGTACGCGACCGCGCACACCTCCTCGTCGCTCAGCCCCAGCCCAACCAGTACGCCGAACAGGTCGTCCTCAGTCGCCTGAGCGACCCGCTTCCGCAGCCAGCCGTAGAACTCCGCGGCACTGTGCGCGAGTTCCAACTGCCGATCCTCGTCGGGCCAGCCCCAGAACAGCTCGAGCGAATCCAGACTCCACGCCTTCAACGCCGGTACGTCGACATCCGCCAACCTAAGCATTTCGAGCACAACCAGCGCCGGCGGCTCCGCCGCGACCGCCTGCACGAGATCCACGTGCTCACCGTCAGCGAGGGCTCTGGTCGCAGCAGCCACCCGTGCAGCCGTCAGCTCTCGGGCGAGAGGCTCGACGGCGGCCACTCGTGCCGGGCTGAAGAAGCGGGCCACCGCGGCCCGGATCAGGCGGTGTGACTCCCCCGCGTTGTTGGCCAACGTCGGCGGCAACGCGAACCCGACCGCCGACAGCACCCGCAACGCCTTCACGGACAACGGTCTGTGAGCCAGTACGGCGTTGTCCGGCCGGAACGTCGCCGGATCCAGCAGCACCTCACGCGCCTCAGCCGGATCGTCGACAACCCAGTATCCGAGCCCCTCGTCGTACCGCGCCGGGCAACCGCTCATCCGAACCAGCCGGGCGCAGCGGCCGTGAACGCCTTCCGGTCCAGTCGCCCCGCGCCGACCGGAATCCGCCCGATCACTGGCACCCCGGTGGTCACCGGAAGGTCCTCCAGGTTGCACTGCTCAGCCAGGTCAGGCTCCGCAGGCCAGGACCCGATGATCAGCCCCTCAATGGGAAGCCCGCGGCTCCGGAGCGCCTCGACGGTCAGACCGGTGTGGTTCAGCGTGCCCAGACCCGAGCGAGCAACCACCACAAACGTGAATGGCCTGGTGAGGTGGGAAGCCAGGTCGGCGAGGTCATGGCCCGCATCGTCGAGCCCGACCAGAAGCCCACCGGCTCCTTCCACCAGAACGGTGTCCCAAGTCGTGGCGAGGTCGTCGATGGACTTGGCCTGCGACTCCACCGATGGGAGGGGCACTTGTGCGCGGCGGGCCGCTGTTGTGGGAGCGAGCGGATCGCGCAGGCGGACACCCTCGTGCAACTCGGTGAGCCCGGTCAGCCGGCGGACCTCAGCCAGGTCGCCCGGCTCATCCGGCCCAACACCGGTCTGAGCCGGCTTGACCACCGCGACAGGCCCAGTAGCCCTGGCAGCCAGGGCGGCGGTCGCGATGGTTTTGCCTACTTCTGTGTCTGTGCCTGTGATGAGGATGATCATGAGACCTGGCCGATCGCGGCGAGGATGACGGCGCAGGCGTGGTCCAGGTCTTCGTCGGACAAGCCTGCGTGGGCAGTGAGGCGGAGGCGGCTGATCCCGTCGGGGACGGTCGGCGGACGAAAGCTTCCGACGCGTACGCCGTTGTCCAGACAGAGCTCGGCAGCACGGACCGCCTCACGCGGACCAGGCATCGGGACCGAGACGACCGCACCGGATGAAGGCGGCACACCACAAGCCGACGCCAACCGAGCCGCTGCGGAGTGGATCGCGGAGGGCCGCTCGGGTTCGTCCTGAAGCACCCGCAGAGCAGCAAGAGCAGCAGCACACGCCGCCGGATTCAGACCCGTGTCGTAGATGAAGGGACGCGACCGGTTGATCAGATGATCGCGAAGAAGAGCGGGCCCAAGCACGACGCCTCCCTGCGCGGCCAGCGCCTTGGACAGCGTCATCGTGACGATCACATGCTCCAGACCAGCCAGCCCCGCGGCATGCACCGAACCACGACCGCCACCGGTCACCCCGAGCCCATGCGCCTCGTCCACCAGCAGTACGGCGTCCTGCTCGCGGGCAACCGCGGCCAACTCGACCAACGGCGCCTCGTCGCTCAGCACGCTGAAGACCGACTCCGTCAGCACCAGCGCATGCGGTTCGTTGCGCTCAGCAAGCACCTTGCCGACCGCGTCCACGTCGTTGTGCGGAACGACCTCGACCCGCGACCGCGACAACCGGCTCCCGTCGATGAGCGACGCATGCACGTGATCGTCCGACACCACGAGCGTCCCTGGCCCACCGAGCGCCGTGACCACACCGAGGTTGGCGAGATAGCCCGAGGAGAACACGAGTGCCGTCTCCTGGCCGACGTACGCCGCCAGCGACGACTCGAGTTCCTCGTGCAGGGCCGTCGTACCAGTGACCAAGCGGGACGCGGTGGATCCGGTCCCCCAGTGGCAGACGGCGTCGGCCGCGGCCTCGATCACACGCGGATCGGACGCCAGGCCGAGGTAGTCGTTGCCGGCAAGATCGATCAGCCGCTCGTCGGCCGCGCGAACCCGGAGCCGGCGGGTCAGACCGCGAGCCTCCAACGCGGCCGCTTTGGGGCCGAGCCAGTCCTCGAGCATCAGCCGACCTCCTCCACGGCCCCGGTGATCGCCGCCGCAATGGTGGCGATCTCCTCGTCGGTGCAGACGTACGGCGGCATCGTGTAGACGAGATCGCGGAACGGCCGCACCCACACCCCACGCCGAAGCGCCGCCTCGGTCATCCGCGGCAAGTCGACCGGCCCACCCAGTTGTACGACGCCGACCGCGCCGATCACGCGGACGTCCTTGACCCCGGGCAACGACGCCGCCGGTGCGAGCCCCGCTGACAACCCTGCCGAGATCTGAGCGACGCGGCCGGCCCAGTCCTGGGACAGCAGGAGGTCGATCGACGCGAGGGCGGCCGAGCATGCCAGGGGGTTCGCCATGAAGGTCGGGCCGTGCATCAGCGCACCGCCGGGTCCGTTCGACACCGTGTGCGCGACGTCCGTTGTACACAAAGTGGCGGCCAGCGACAGGTAACCGCCGGTCAGTGCCTTGCCGACGCAGAGGATGTCCGGGTCGATGCCCGCGTGCTCGGAGGCGAAGAGCGTGCCGGTCCGGCCGAATCCGGTGGCGATCTCGTCCAGGATCAGCAGGAACCCGTGCCGGTCCGCGATCTCCCGCAGTACGCGCAGACAGGCCGGGCTGTAGGGGTACATGCCGCCCGCGCCCTGCAGGATCGGCTCGACGATGATGCCGGCGATCTCAGCAGCGTGCCGCTCCGCCAACGCCGACACGGAAGACGCCCAGGCAAGGAACTCCGGATCGTCGTCCGGGCGGTCGAAACCGGCCGGCGGCTGCGGGCCGAACACCTGCTCCTTCAGTGCACCGGTGAACAGCGAGTGCATCCCGTTCACCGGGTCGCACACGCTCATCGGCGCGAACGTGTCGCCGTGGTACCCGCCGCGGACCGTCAGCATCCGGGTCCGGCCGTTGTTGCCTCGGGCAACCTGGTACTGGAGCGCGAGCTTGATCGCGACCTCGACCGACACCGAGCCCGAGTCGCAGAAGAAGACGTGCCGCAACGGTTCGGGGCTGATCTCCACCAGCCGGTCGGCCAGCCGGATCGCCGGCTCGTGGGTCAGCCCGCCGAACATCACGTGGCTGAAGTCGTCCACCTGGCTCTTCACGGCCGCGTCCAGCACCGGGTTGCGGTAGCCGTGGATCATGCACCACCAGGACGCCATCGCATCGATCGCCTCGACGCTGCCACCGTCCCCGTCGTCCAGTTGCAGACGTACGCCGGACGCGCCCCGGACCATCCGCACCGGTGACGGAGCACTGAGTGAGGAGTACGGATGCCACAGCAGCTCCGCGTCACGCGCCAACATGCCGGACATCAGGACGAGACCTCACCGTGCACCGAGCACTTCGCGGTCCAGCCCATCGGGTGGACCTGGACGATCATGCGACGGCGGCACTGGTCGCAGTACCGCGGTGGCTCCAGTGTCAGCGCTTGGCGGCAGGCGTCGTGGTCTCCGTCAGCGGCCTCGCGGCCGCAGCGACCGCAGTAGACGAGCGTGGTCATAGCGTCTTCTGGAGCTCTTTGACCGGCATCTTGAGCTCGGCCAGCAGGTCGAGGTCCGCGGTCGCCGGGCGGCCCAGCGTGGTCAGGTAGTTGCCGACGATGACGGCGTTGATCCCGCCGAGCAGACCGTCGCGGGTGCCGAGGTCTCCCAGGGTCAGCTCGCGGCCACCGGCGTACCGCAGGACCGTGCGCGGCATCGCGAGCCGGAACGCGGCGATGGTCCGCAGCGCGTCCTTGCCGGCCATCACCTCCATGTCGCCGAACGGCGTCCCCGGGCGCGGGTTGAGGAAGTTCAGCGGCACCTCGTGCGGGTCCAGCTCGGCCAGCTGCGCGGCCAGCTCGGCGCGCTGCTCCAGCGTCTCGCCCATCCCGACCAGCCCGCCGCAGCACAGCTCCATGCCGGAGTCCCTGATCATCTGGCAGGTGTCCCAGCGCTCCTCGAAGGAGTGGGTGGTGACGACGTCACCGAAGTACGAGCGGGCCGACTCGAGGTTGTGGTTGTAGCGGTGGACGCCCATCGCCTTGAGCTCGTCCACCTGCTCCTGCGTCAGCATGCCGAGCGAGCAGGCGATGTTGATGTCGACCTCGGCGTTGATCGCCTCGATGCCGGCCTTCACCTGCGACATCAGCCGCTCGTCCGGGCCGCGGACGGCGGCCACGATGCAGAACTCGGTCGCACCGGTCTTCGCGGTCTCCTTGGCCGCCTCGACCAGCTCCGGGATGTTCAGCCAGACCGAGCGCACCGGCGAGGTGAACTGACCGGACTGCGAGCAGAAGTGACAGTCCTCCGGGCAGCCGCCGGTCTTCAGCGAGATGATGCCCTCGACCTCGACCTCCTCGCCGCACCACTTCACCCGTACGTCGTGGGCGAGTGCGAGCAGCTCGGGCAGCCGGTCGTCGGGCGACCGGAGAACCTCGACCAGTTGTTCCTGGCTCAGTCCGACGCCCTGTTCCAGAACCTGCTCACGTGCCACGTCCAGGATGTCGCCCATGGTTCTCCCTGCCTCATCGAACGGTCGGCTCACAGTAGGACAGCCGAGTACGTCGGCACTGCGGTGGGCGTCACGTGAAACACCTGGGGGCGACCTGACTCAGCCACTCTCCGCACACCCGGGGAAACTTTTTGGATTTTTCTCCAGAACCTCGTAACCCCCTGTAGAAGGGCTCGTTGATGTGTACAGAGGCGGTTACCGCAAGGAAGACCGCCACTCGATTACAGGCAGCGACGAAAAGCTGATCATTACGATCAGCACGCAGAGTGGTCACAACCACTCGCGACAGCTCGAAACTCCTGGAATCGGATGTAGAGTGGGGTACCAAGAGCTCGGGTCGCCAGCTGTGGTTGGTGACCCGATCCCAAAGCGCCGGGCGCCTCACCCCGGCTTGAGTGGGTCCCTCGGGAAACGATTTGGGCGGAAACGTTCCCGAGGGACCTGCTCCCTTTTCCGGGCCTTTTCAGAAATGCCCCACAAACCTCAGCAGCCACACAAGTGCTGAGGTTTTCTCATTTCACCTGATCACTGTCCGAAGTATTGTCGTTACGTTACGACTCCGTCACAGACTGCTTCGGGACGATCGGCAACCGCAGGGCCCCGGGCGCATCGGCCGGTACGACGGGATGCGCCGGCCGCACCGGCTGGATCCGCTGGTACGCCGATCCGGGGGCCGGCCGGGCGTCGTCCTCACCCTTGTTCGGCCAGAACGCCAGCGCCCGCTCCGCCTGGGCGGTGATCGTCAGCGACGGGTTGACGCCCAGGTTCGCCGAGATCGCCGACCCGTCCAGGATGTGCAGGCCGTCGTACCCGTAGACCCGGTGGTACGGGTCGACCACGCCGGTCACCGCGGAGTCGCCGATCGCGCAGCCGCCGATGAAGTGCGCGGTCATCGGCACATTGAACGGTTCGCCGATGGTGCCGCCCGGCGTACCGCGCATCAGCTTCGCCATCCGCCGGACCACCTGGTTCGCGACCGGGATCCACGACGGGTTCGGAGCGCCGTGGCCCTGCTTCGAGGTCAGGCGCCACCGGCCCAGCCGGTCCCGCTTGCCGAACGTGGTGATCGAGTTGTCCGCGGTCTGCATCACCAGCGCGATCACGGTCCGCTCCGACCAGTGCTTCAGGTCGTACAGCCGGCGGATGTTCTTCCGCTGCACGCGGAGCTCGCGCAACCAGGTCCGCCAGCGCGGCCGGTCGCCGTCGCCGTCGGTCAGCACGGTCTGCAGCAGCGACATCACGTTGCTGCCCTTGCCGTACCGGACCGGTTCGATGTGGGTGATGTCGTCCGGGTGGAACGACGACGTGATCGCGACGCCACGGCTGTAGTCGACGTCACGGTCCCTCGCGATTGCCCCCAGCAACGACTCCGAGTTGGTCCGGGTGAGCACACCGAGCCGGTCGGACAGCCGCGGCAGTTTGCCCTCGTCACGCAGCCGGTGCAGCAGTTTCGCCGTACCCAGGGCCGACGCGGCGAACACCACCTGCTCGGCCGTGAATCGCTTGGTCTGCTTGCGATGCGAGGTACGCCGTACGTCGACGGCGTACCCACCACCGGGAAGCGGCTCGACCGAGGTCGCCGTGGTCATCGGATGGACCACGGCGCCGGCCTTCTCGGCGAGGTAGAGGTAGTTCTTGGTCAGCGTGTTCTTCGCGTTGTGCCGGCAGCCGGTCATGCACTCGCCGCAGTCGATACAGCCGGTACGCCGCGGGCCCGCACCACCGAAGTACGGGTCGTCGACCTCGACGCCGGGCTCGCCGAAGAAGACACCGACCGGGGTCGGGTGGAACGTCTCGCCCACGCCCATGTCGTCGGCGACCTGCTTCATCACCTGGTCGGCCGGGGTGAAACCCGGGTAGGTGGTGACGCCGAGCATCCGCTTCGCCTGGTCGTAGTACGGCGCGAGCTCGGCCTTCCAGTCGGTGATGTGCGCCCACTGGCGGTCGGTGTAGAACGCCGGCAGCGGCTCGTACAGCGTGTTGGCGTAGACCAGGCTGCCGCCGCCGACGCCGGCTCCGGACAGGATGATCACGTCGCGGAGCGCGCTGATCCGCTGGATGCCGTACCAGCCGAGCTGCGGCGCGAACAGGAACCGCTTCGTGTCCCACGAGTTCTTCGCGAACCCGGCATCGTCGAACCGCGCGCCGGCTTCGAGTACGGCGACCTTGTAGCCCTTCTCGGTCAGCCGCAGCGCGCTGACGCTGCCGCCGAAGCCCGAACCGATGATCAGGACGTCGTAGTCGAAGCTCATGCACGGCCCAGTTTCTTCAGCACGCGCAGAGCGCCGGTCATCAGTTCGGCGTACGTCTGGTCGGACAGCCCGTGCGAGGCCGCGATCGGCAGGACCCGCTGGGTCGCGATCGCCTGCGGGTCGACGTACCGGCGGATGCCCTCGACGCCCTGGCGGCGCCCGAGCCCGGAGGACCGCATGCCGCCCATCGGGGTGTCGATCGAGCCGAACGTCGCCGCGTAGCCCTCGTTCACGTTGACCGAGCCGGCCGTCAACTGGGCCGCGACCGCGCGGCCACGCTTGCCGTCCCGGGTCCAGACGCTCGCGTTCAGGCCGTACTCGCCCTCGTTCGCGCGCTGGATCGCCTCGGACTCGTCGGAGAACCGGTAGATCGACACCACCGGGCCGAAGGTCTCGTTGTCGAAGCACTGCATCTCCGGCGTCACCCCGGACAGCACGGTCGGCTCGTAGAACAGCGGGCCGATGTCCGGCCGCGCCTTGCCACCGGCCAGTACGACGGCGCCCTTGGCCCGCGCGTCCTCGACGTGCCGGGTCACGGTCTCCAGCTGAGCCTTCGAGATGAGCGAGCCCATGTCGACGTCCCAGCCGGTCCCCGCGGACAGCCGGATCTTCTTCACCCGGTCCAGGAACGCCGTCACGAACGCGTCGTACACCTGGTCGGCGACGTAGAGGCGCTCCATCGAGACGCACAGCTGCCCGGCGCTGGCGAAGCACGCCCGGACCGCGCCGTCGGCCGCACGGTGCACGTCGGCATCACGCAGTACGAGCATGGGGTTCTTGCCACCGAGCTCGAGGCTGCAGCCGATCAGCCGCTCGCCCGCCTGCCGGGCCACCAGCCGGCCGGTCTTGGTCGAGCCGGTGAAACAGATGTAGTCGGTGTTCTGGATGATCGCGCCGCCGACGGTCGGGCCGTCACCGTTGACCGGCTGCCATGCCTCCCGCGGCAGACCCGCCTCGTAGAGCAGCTCGATCGCCCGGAGCGCGGTCAGCGGGGTCTGGCTGTCCGGCTTGTGGACGACGGTGTTGCCCGCGAGCACCGCCGGCAGACCATCGGCCATCGCCATGCTGAGCGGGTAGTTCCACGGCGAGATGATGCCGACGACACCCTTCGGCACGAACCGCTGCTCGGCCCGGGTCAGGACCGGGAACATGCCCAGCTTGCGCTGCGGCTCGAGCAGCTCGGCCGCCTTGCGCCCGTAGTACCGAGCGGTCAGCGCGACATGCGCGACCTCCTCGAACGCCTGCTTGCGCGCCTTGCCCGACTCACGGATCACCAGATCCACCAGCTCGTGCCGGTGGTCGAGGACCAGATCGTGGTACCTCAGCAGGATCGCGGCCCGCTCGGCCAACGGCACCCGCTGCCAGGTCTGCTGGGTCTTCCGCGCCGACCGGACCGCGGCTTCCACGTCGTCCGGGGCAGACACGGGCAGATCCGCGATCGGCTGACCGGTCGCCGGGGCGTACGACGTCCGGGTACCGGCGGTGGCCCGCAGCAGCCCCGAAAGCCGCCGGATGACCGACTGATCGGTCGCGTACGACGCGGTCGGATCGAGCTCGGGATCCGCCGGAATCGAGGTCTGCTCGCTCATTGATCCAGGCTACCTGCCGGTAATAGCCATGTCAGCCCTAGGGAATTCCCTCGTGTCTGCCCTGCATCTGCACGTGCATCGACCAGTAGGGTGATCCGTTGAACCTGCGAAGGGGTGGAACGTCAAAATGGTTGACAGCGGGGGGCTTTGGACGCCTCCTGAGGACGAGCTCGGCGAGGCTCTGCAGACTGCCCAGTTGCTGATCGAGGAGGGCCGCGCCGACGAGGCCGGGCCGTATCAGCAACGCGTCATCGAGCTGGCCAGGGAGCGGGCCGGGGAACACCCGGACCACTACGAGGCCAAGCACCTGATGGCGGCGACGCAGTACGAGTTGGCCGGCTCCCTGAACGCATCCGGCCGGCACGAGGAAGCGCTTGCCGCCTTGCACGAGGCCCAACTCGGCTACACCGAGCTCAGTGACGCCGGCGTCCTGGACGCGACGTCGTTCCTGGCCGACGTACGCGCGCGGCGGGCGATGACCCAGGCGCATCGCGGTCACGGCGCGACCGCCGTACTGGAGATGGACGGCGCGGTGATCGCGTACGGGCAGCTGGTCAGCGGCCCGGACGGGCCGAAGTACCAGCCGGACTTCGCCCGGGTGCTCGCGATGAACGCGCTGATCCTGCGACGGTACGGCGATCCCGCGCTCGCGGTCGCCTCGGCCGACGCGGCGACCCAGCTGTTCCTGCAGCTGGCCGACCAGATCAACGACAGCCCGCAGTCACTGTCGTACGCGCGGTACCTCTGCTCGGCGACCGCGGTCTCGGCCGACGTGCACGCCGCGGAGGGCAGGCTCGACCTCGCGCTCGAGGCGGACGAGATCGGCCTGACCACGGCCGACACCCTCGCCGACTCCGAGTCGGCGACGGACCTGCGCACGCTCGTCGCCGCGCTGACGCGGAAGGGCAAGCACCTCGGCGTCGTCGGCCGGATCATGGACGGCGAGGCCTGCCTGCGGACGGCGTTCGACACCGACGCGGAGACGGCCGCGCGAGTGACCGAGGAGCTGGACCGTGGTCTCCCGCTGAACCTGGTCTCGGCGCTGGAGAACGCGGAGATCAAGCTCGGGCCGTTCGAGCAGTACCACCGGCTGGTGGCGCTGAGCGAGCCTGCGCCGGGGATGACGCTGGCGACGGTGTCCGGGCGGACCGATCCCGAGTCGGCCGCCGTACGCGCGAGTGAGCTGGCTGAGCTGGTCGGGCCGTTGCTGCTTCAGGATGTGGACGCGGCGCTGACGCTGGGCCTGGAGTCGCATTACCTGTTCGCGATCTCGTCAGAGCGCGAGTCGCATCGGATGCGGTACGAGACAAGCACCTATGCGCCGATCTGGGCGAAGGTGCTGCTCGACATCTCGGCGGCCTACCACCAGGCGGGCCGGAGCGAGATGGCTCTCGACCTGGCCGGCTGGTGCGCGGAGGTCGCGACGGCGCTCATCCCGTTCACCGACGACGACACCGTGATGAAGGACCTGGCCGGCTCCTGCTACCGGCATCACGGCGACCTGCTCGCCGCCACCGGCGACCTGATGGCCTCCCAGCACGCCCACGACGCCGCCGAGCAACTCCAGCTGGGCCGGTAACCGCCGGGTCATTGACGGCCCATCTCCCCGGGCGGACGCTGACGCTTAGTGCTCCGTCACGGAGTACGCAAAGGGGGAGATGGTCATGGATGTGGTGGAACTGCACCGGCGGACGACCGACAACTTCGTCCGGCTGGTCAATGAGGTCGGGCCGGATCAGTGGACCGCGCCGACGCCGTGCGAGGACTGGGACGTGCGAACACTGGTCAACCACGTCGTCGGTGAGGCGCGCTGGACCGTACCGCTGATGGAAGGCCAGACGATCGCCGAGGTCGGCGACTCGCTCGACGGCGACCTGCTCGGCGACGATCCCGTCGCGGCCGCCACCGCTGCCGCCCGCGCCGCCAAGAGCGCCGCGAACCGGCCGATCGACAAGGTGCACCTCTCGTACGGCGAGGAGGATTCGTCGGAGTACCTGCGCCAACTGGCCGCCGACTACCTCGTCCACGGCTGGGATCTGGCCGCGGCGCTCGGTACGGACGCTCAACTCGATGCCGAGGCGGTCGACGAGGTCGCCGCCTGGTTCGCGGAGCGCGAGGACATCTACCGCTCGTCCGGCGCGATCGCCGACCGGGTCGAGGGGTTCACCGAGCCGGCCGACGTACTGATCGGCGCGTTCGGGCGCGATCCGCGCTGGTCGACGGCAGGCGGCGCCATCGCTCGCTTCGGTGCGGCGTTCGACCGGCAGGACCTGGAGGCGGTGATGGCGCTCGTGACCGACGACTGTGTGTTCGAGTCCACCTCGCCGTCGCCGGATGGCGCGCGGTTCGAGGGGGCGGCCGCCGTACGGGCGGAGTGGGAGAAGCTGTTCGCCGGGACCGAGGATCCGCGGTTCGAGACCGAGGAGACGGTGGTTCTCGGCAATCGTGCCGTGGTGCGGTGGCGGTACTCGTGGCGGGAGGCGTCCGGTGAGCGCGGTCATGTGCGCGGGGTCGACGTACTGCGCCTGCGGGACGGGAAGGTGGCGGAGAAGCTGTCCTATGTGAAGGGCTAGCTGTCCTGGACCTCGGTCTTCAGGGCGCCGACGAACAGGCCGGCTTCGACTTCGGTCATGCCTGTCTCGGAGACGACCAGCGCAGTCGCCTGGTGGAGTTCACCCGCGGCCTTGAGGGCGCGGGTGCGCTCGGCCAGGTTCGTGCCCGGCCTGCGGACGAGCGGCGTCCCGGTGGTGGGCGGCACGTACCGGCCGAGGCGGATGTCGTCGACGAGTTCCTTGGCCGCCTTCAGGTCCAGGCCGGTTCGGTCCCGGATCAGTTTGACCGCGTGCACCGTCTTCTTCGTGGTGATCAGGAAGCGCACCTGGTCCACGTCGTCTGCGGAGAGTCTGGCCCGCGCGGCGGCGAGGGCAACGTTGTCTGCGTCCTGGCTGCTCCGTCGGCTGAACAATCCCATGCGGCAATCCTTCCAGAACTCGACAACCAACGAGCACCCGACGCACGTCGGCCTACCCGGCGAGCGTTCTCCGGATCTCGGGCCAGGCGAGGGCTCCGAGTTGGCGGTCGGCCTCGGCCGTTCCACCGCGGGCCATCCGGTGCCCGCCGGTCTTGGCCTGCTCGCCGGGGAACAGCGGCCGGTGCCCGGCTCGCGCCGCGAACACGGTGCGCGTACCGAGTTCGCCGCGCGACCTCGCGATCTGCTCGGCGAACTCCACCGACGGCCAGACCTTGTCGTCCCCGCCCGCGACCAGCAGCACCTCGCCCCGGATCCGTTCCACCGGGATCCGGGCCGCTTCCGCTTCGGCGGCGTACCGCTCGAGGCTCTGCCGGTACCAGCCGACGAAGCTCGGCGGGTCGTCGTCCGCCTTCCAGTCCGGGTCGTACGGCACGAACGGCAGCGGTTCGCCCTGCCAGGTCCACGCGGACGTGAGCGTCCCGGCTTGGGACCATCCCCAGACGTAGGCGCTCGGCGACAACCCGATCACCGCGTCGATCCGTTCGTCACGCGCACCGAGCAGCAGCGCTGCCTCCGCGCCGCGGGACATACCCATCACGACCAGCCGGTCGTTGCGGGCCGCCAGCTCGTCCAGCGGGAACGACTCCAGCGGGATCTCGCTGATCGGTCCGTCGAACCACTGCGGCGCCAGTACGTCGTACCCCTCGGCCTCGAGGATCCGGGCGCGCTCCAGGTCCGGCGTACCGCTGGATCCGTGCAGGAGCAGGACGCCCGTACTCAACCGACGACGACCTCGACCCGCTGGAACTCCTTGAGCTCCGTGTAGCCGGTGGTGGCCATCGCGCGCTTGAGCGCGCCGACCAGGTTCATCGTGCCGTCCGGGACCCAGGACGGGCCGAACAGGATCTGCTCGAGCGTCCCGGTGACGCCGACCTCGACCCGCTCGCCGCGGGGCAGGTCCGCGTGCCAGGCCTCGGCACCCCAGTGGAAGCCGCCGCCCGGTGCGTCGCTCGCCCGGGCCAACGGCGAACCGACCATGACCGCGTCGGCACCACAGGCGATCGCCTTCGCCACGTCGCCGGACCGGCCGACCGACCCGTCGGCGATCACGTGCACGTAGCGACCACCGGACTCGTCCATGTAGTCGCGCCGCGCGGCCGCGACGTCAGCCACCGCCGACGCCATCGGCACGGCGACACCGAGCACCTTGCGCGTGGTGTGCGCCGCACCGCCACCGAAGCCGACCAGTACGCCCGCCGCCCCGGTCCGCATCAGGTGCAACGCTGCCTGGTGCGTCGCGCACCCGCCCACGATCACCGGTACGTCGAGGTCGTAGATGAACTGCTTCAGGTTCAGCGGCTCCGCCTGGCCTGACACATGCTCGGCGGAGACCGTCGTACCGCGGATGACGAACAGGTCGACGCCGGCGTCCACGACATGCTTGGCGAACTGCTTGGTCCGCTGGGGCGACAGCGCGCCGGCGACGGTGACGCCGGAGTCGCGGATCTCCTGCACCCGCTGCGAGATCAGCTCGGGCTTGATCGGCGCCGAGTAGATCTCCTGCAACCGGGTGGTCGCCTGCTCCAGGCTGATCGACGTGATCTCCTCGAGCAGGCTGGTCGGGTCCTCGTACCGGGTCCAGAGGCCTTCGAGGTTGAGTACGCCGAGACCGCCGGCCTTGCCGATCGCGATCGCGCTGGCCGGCGACATCACCGAGTCCATCGGCGCGGCCAGGATCGGCAACTCGAACCGGTAGGCGTCGATCTGCCAGGCCACCGAGACCTCCTCGGGGTCCCGCGTCCGCCGCGACGGCACGATCGCGATGTCGTCGAACGCGTACGCCTGCCGCCCCCGCTTCGCGCGGCCGATCTCGATCTCGGTCATGCCCGCAGCCTACCGGCCGCTCCACCCCAGGTCAGGACGCCCCCGAACCCCCAGGTGACCGGCCCTTCGAACATCCGTGTACGAACAACCCCTCCAGGTCCGGTCTCACGCGGTCGGCTCAGGCGGCGGGTCAGGCCAGCTGCGCTGCCGTTCCAGCTCCGCTCGCAACTTGGGACCGAGGAGGCTTTCAATCTCGGCGCCGCGGTCGCCTGGGTTCGGCAGCATTTCGACGAACGAGACCGCGATCACGTTGTCGACATCCGCATCCGCGCCGTACTCCGTTTCCAGGAAGTCGACAAGCGGCCGCACGACCTGACCACGCCCGGAGGCGACGAGGTCGGCAGCCTCCAACACGATCTCGCCCATGAACGCGTGCGGCAGCGGGCGCCCCCGGTGTTCCTCAGCATGCGATACGACTCGACTACGGAGTCCTGGGACGGCGTCACCCAGCCGATAGAGAAAGTCCACCGTAGCCGCAGGCACCGACTGGATGTCTGCTTGGAACCGACGCAGGCGAGCCGCTCGGAGCCGGGGCTCGAGGAGCTCAAGAACGCCCGCGTATCTGCCATCCGGCTCCGGAAGATTCGCTACGAAGGTCGTTTCGATCAACTCGTCGATCTCAGGATCGTGACCGAGCTCCGACTCGAGGAATGCGAAGAGGTGACGCATGGTCGCGACGTCCTCAGGAGGGCCCTCCATCGCACGTCGTCCGCAGTCCAGCGCGAGATCCTGCAGGAATCCTTGGAGGTCCGGCGCTCCGAGTCCAAGTTCGGCGTACTCCTCAGCGTTGGTCTGCCGAAACAACTCCATTTCAGGGCGGAGACTCGGCACCGCCGCATACAGTCGCTGTTCCAGTGCATCCTCGGCTTCGGACATCAGTTCGGCCTCTTCGTATTCAGTGCGTTGGTCAATCGCTTCATCAGAGCCCGGGCGATCCTGATGTCACGGGCGGAAGCATCAGGATGCCGCTCGACCCAGTTCGCCAGGTCCCTCTTGGTCTGCTCAGCCTTCTGGATGTGACGCGTCCAATGGGTCCGTCGACCGGTCAGGAGCTCGTTCCGTACGGCGTCCATTGTGGTGCCATCACCCGTCCGTTTCGGATTGGAGGTCCCTTTGTAGAGGTTCTTGACGATGTCCTGGAGCTTGCCGTCGGCAACGACAGGCATCTCGGCCGGCGGCTGCTGCTCGAGCCCGCGCGGCTCGCTCTCAGGTTGTCGAGACGATCCACTGGAACTGCCCGTGGTGGTCCGGCCTCGGGCGCCGGCGGTCATGAGGAGGATGCCGGAGAGGCCTAGGGCGGTGGCGGCTTCGGTGGTGATGGCGGTGGTGATGATGCCGCCGGTGGCGAGGGCCAGGGCGCCAGGTGGGAAGAGGGCGAAGAGGGCCAGGACGGTCAGGGTGAAGCCGACGATCAGGAGTACGTCGTCCAGGGCGTCCAGGAGATGGGCGTTGACGGCGAGGTGGTCGTCGGGTTCGGTGCCGGTGAGCCGGAGGTAGAGGAGGAGGGTGCCGATGCAGAGTGCACCTAGGGCCACCAGGACGCGGAGACGGGCTGCGGCGATCAGGTCGCCGAGGGGTGACTTGGCGGTACGGCGTACTTCGAACAAACCCGCGATAAGTCGCCAGAGGATCCAGAGAAGGGCAACGGCTGCGGACCCGAGCATCACCTTGGCGCCAGCGCCGGTGGCGAGCGATTGCTGGAGACCTGCTCTGGACGGGAAGGATCCGACAATCGCGAGTAGCAGGGCTGGGATCATCAGAGCCAGCCAGACGATGGCCAGTAGTGCTCGGCGTTTCCACCTGATGGCCGCGAGGAGGGTCTGCCGGACGTGGAGGCCGCGCCAGGCCTGACGATCCCCCGCTGCTTGCATCTCGGTGACGATCTCGCTGACGACGCCACGGAGCGGCTCGGCCGTGGCAGGTGTGGTTCGAGCGGCGAGATACCACAGCGATCGGCGTACGAGGATGAAGCGCGACGCGACCCAGCCGCTCCACGGGAGGGCGGTCAGGCTGAAGCGGAGTACGGCGAGTCGACCACCAGGGAGCAGCGCTCCGCGTACGACGGACCTGGCCCGGTGCAAGGTCCTCAGGTCAAGGGCCATCGCGATCGCGAGTCCGACGAGAGGCACGAGCCAGAGGACATTCTCCAGCGCGCTGTTGAACGGCTCGGCCGACGACTTCGAGTTGACCGCGACGTAATTGTGCAAGGTGTGCAGGCCACAGGCGACGCCGATCGGAAGTAGACCGAACAGCTTGGCCCACCGTCGTCCCCGGAGCAGGAGCCCAATGCCCAGGGCCGCGAGCGCCGACCACGCCAGGTGGATGCTCGTGCCGGACGAGAGGGACCCGAGCTTCATCAGGTCGGAAACGTCGAGCGAGCCGGCCGGGGCCGGGAACGCCGTCGAGAGGACCTGCTTGATTCCTGGGATGTACGGCGAGCTGAAGCCCGGCAGGATCCAGCCGCCGCCCGAGATCGGAATGGCCTGGTCAGAGTCAGTCCCGAAGCGGCCGACGGCTTCGAGCAAGCCGAAGCCTGCACCCAGGGCGGCGCCGAGGACGACGTAGTCGGTGAGACCGTGCTGGAGACGCGAGCGGACGTTGATGCCGATCAGGAGCAGCGGCACGATCTTGACCAGCTCTTCGATGGTCGGATCGATCGTGTAGCTCGCCTGCCTGATCGCATCCGACAACTGCAGGTCAGAGCCGGCCGCGAGGCCCCGCGCCACGAGGAGCTCGAGCACCAGCCCCAGTGCTCCACATGCGTAGACACCGACCGCGACGGTCAGGAGTGCTGTCGGAAGGCGGATTGTGCGGGTGGGCCAGGCGAGGACGAGGAGTTGGAGGACGCCGTACAGCGTGGCGGCCAGCATCAGCAGAACCATGAAGCCCCAGCCATCCGGTACGCAGAGTCACCGGAGGTTAACTGGCTGGAGGGTCAGTGGACGAAGAACTGCCCCGCACAGGTTGTGCGGGGCAGTTCGGAGGTGGTCAGTGGCCGGAGTAGTTGGGGGCTTCGACTGTCATCTGGATGTCGTGGGGGTGGGACTCCTGGAGGCCGGCTGAGGTGATGCGGACGAAGCGGCCCTTCTCCTGGAGCTCCGGGACGGTGCGGGAGCCGCAGTAGAACATCGACTGGCGGAGGCCGCCGATGAGCTGGTGCGCTACGGCGGCCAGCGGGCCGCGGTAGGGGACCTGGCCCTCGACGCCTTCGGCGATGAGCTTCTCGTCGCTGCCGACGTCGCTCTGGAAGTAGCGGTCCTTGGAGTAGGACTTGCGCAGGCCGCCGGCCGACGACATCGCGCCGAGCGAACCCATTCCGCGGTAGGCCTTGAACTGCTTGCCGTTGATGAAGACCAGGTCGCCCGGCGACTCCTCGCAACCGGCCAGCAGCGAGCCCAGCATCACGGTGTCCGCGCCGGCGACGAGCGCCTTGGCGATGTCACCGGAGTACTGCAGGCCGCCGTCCCCGATCACCGGTACGCCGGCCGGCTTGCACGCCAGCGATGCCTCGTAGATCGCGGTGACCTGCGGAACCCCGACGCCCGACACGACACGCGTCGTACAGATCGAGCCCGGTCCGACGCCGACCTTGACGCCGTCCGCGCCGGCCTCGACCAGAGCCGCGGCGCCCTCGCGGGTGCCGACGTTGCCGCCGACAATGTCCACGCCGCGGGTCGCCGAGTCCGCCTTGAGCCTGCGGATGATCT
Organism: Kribbella sp. NPDC049227; assembly: GCF_043197265.1. Lineage (NCBI taxonomy): Bacteria > Bacillati > Actinomycetota > Actinomycetes > Propionibacteriales > Kribbellaceae > Kribbella > Kribbella sp. NPDC049227. Next base: position 698,420 of record NZ_JBICST010000001.1, read on the forward strand.
CCAGCTGCGCCTGCGAGTGACCGTGCGCGGTGTCCACGACGAGTACGTCGACACCCGCCTCGACCAGCGTCATCGCGCGCTTGTACGCCTCGCCGAAGAAGCCGATCGCGGCGCCGACCATCAACCGGCCGGAGCCGTCCTTGGTGGACAGCGGGAACTTGTCGCGCTTGACGAAGTCCTTCAGCGTGATCAGGCCGGTCAGCTTGCCGGCGTCGTCGACCAGCGGCAGCTTCTCCACCTTGTGCTTGCTGAGCAGCGCCATCGCGTCGTCGGCGGAGATGCCCTGCTTGCCGGTGATCAGCGGCTGCTTGGTCATCACCTCGCGCACCGGCCGGGACAGGTCGTTCTCGAACCGCATGTCGCGGTTCGTCACGATGCCGACGAGTACGCCGGCGTTGTCCACCACCGGGACGCCGGAGATCCGGTACTGCGCGCAGAGCGCGTCGGCCTCGCCGATGCTGGCGTCGGGGCCGATGGTGATCGGCTGCGCGATCATGCCGGATTCGGAACGCTTGACCAGGTCGACCTGCTGGGCCTGGTCCTCGATCGAGAGGTTGCGGTGCAGGACACCGAGGCCGCCCTGGCGGGCCATGGCGATCGCCATCCGTGCCTCGGTGACGGTGTCCATCGCGCTGGACAGCAGCGGGATGTTCACCTCGATGTTGCGGCTGACCCGGGACCGGGTGCTCGCTTCGGACGGGATGACGTCGGACTCGTTGGGCTGCAGCAGCACGTCGTCGAAGGTGAGGCCGAGGACTGCGAACTTGTCGGGAACTCCAGCGGGTGTGATGTCCATGGGGGAAACAGGCACCTTTGCACGGCGAGATCGGAACCCCATCCTAGCCGCGCCGCACGAGTCCCCCGAACCGCCCGGTCACACCACCCCCGCCGCGGACCGGCGGCGGGGTGGTGTGCGGGTCAGTTCGTCCGCTTGTTGACCACGCCCAGGATCTGCAGCACGGTCTTGTCCTCCAGCGAGCCGTGGGTGCGCTCGATGGCGGCGTGCCTGCCCTCGGCGTACTGGCCGGTGGAGTGCTTGCCCTTGGCGTAGTCCACCTTCACGGAACCGGTCGCGACCTCGCCGCTGGAGTGCTTCGCGTCCGTGGTGCCGCTGAAGAACGTCTCGGCACTCTTCAGCTCGGCCACGACCCCGGACGGGGTCGGCAGCACCGGCAGGACCTTCTCCAGCAGGCCGGTCAGGCCGCCGCCCGCAGGCGTCTGGTCGTCACCGGGCGCGTCGTCGCCAGGCGGCTGGTCGGCGCTCGGCTTCTGCTCGTCACCAGGCTGATCGGGCGCCGGGTTCGTGTCGCCCGGGGCCGTCTGGCTGCCGCTGCCCGAACCGGCGTCGCCGCCGGTGCTCGAGTCGCTGGAGCCCGTGCCGGTGTCGCCGCTCGGCGGCGCCGTCGGGCTGCCGGTGTCCGTGCCGGTCTCGCCGTTGGCCGGCGGGGTCGACGGCGGGTCGGTCGGCTCCGTGGCCGGCGGCGTCGTCGGGTCCGTCGGCGGCGGCGTAGTCGGGTCCGTCGTCGGGTCCTGGGTCGGATCCGTGGTCGGGTCCTGTGTCGGGTCCGACGTGGGCGGGTCCGTCGGGTCGGAGCCCGGCTCGTCGGTCTTGCCGTCGCCCGTCTGGTCCGGCGGCTGCGTCGTCTGCGTGGTCGGCGGCGCCACCGGCTGCTGGATGATGCTCGGCAGCTCCTTCGGGAGCGGCCGGGCCAGCGGCGGGTTCACGTCGGTGGTCGCCTGCGGGAGCTGGTCGGCCGCGACGGTCTCGTCGGACTTCGCCTTCTCCTCGGCGGCCTTCTCTTCCTGCTTCTTCTGGTAGTCCTTGGCGACCTTGACGATCTTGGTCTTGTCGACCACCGGCATACCGTCGAGCTGTTCCTTCGGGAAGCTGGTCTGCGGGCGGACCGCGTCGACCATCTTCTCGATGACCTTCTCGTACGGCGACAACGGGTCGCCGGTGACCGCGGCGGCCACTCCGGAGACCGACAGCGCGGCCACGGCGGCGACACCGAGTGCCAGACCGCGGGCCGCCACCTTGCGGGCGAACGGGTCCGTCACCGGGTTCAGAGCCGCGCAGCGCGCCAGGAAGCTCTCCGGGTCGTCGATCGTCTCGACCGGGAGCTCGTCCTCGACCTCCACCGCGAGCCGTAGCTCGGCCAGCAGCTTGACGGCCGGGTCGTGCTCTCCCGCGCCGAGCGCGGTCTCCCCACCAGCGGCCAGCAGGTCGAGTAGTGCGTCATCAGCGTCGATCGCGTCGAGGTCGAAACGGTCAGCCATGATGCCCCTCCCCTGCTCCTCGTTCCAGCTGTGCCTCATGCCCCACAAACCCCCTGAGCGTGTTCAACGCTCGATGTTGTGCGACCCTCACCGCCCCCGGTGTCATCCCCAGTGCCCGGCCGGTCTCCTCGGCTGACATCCCCGCTACCACCCGGAGCCGCAGGATCTCCCGCAGCTTCTCCGGCAACTTGTCCAGCAGCCCCATGATGTGCTGGACCTCCGAATGCCGGACCGCGTGCTCCTCCGGCGTCGGTGACTCGTCCGCGCCGTCCGGCAGGTCCGGCGTCGAAACGTCGGCCACCGCGAACGCACGCTGGGCATCGGCGACCTTGCGGGCCGCGATGCCGTAGACGAAAGCCTCGAAGGGCCTCCCCTCGTCGCGGTACCGGCCGAGAGCGCCGAACACCGCGACACAAACCTCCTGCGCGACGTCGTCGACCATGTCGGCGCCGCCCGGATAGGTCCACAGCCTCGACCGCACATAGCGGTGGGCCACGGCACGCACCCTGGTGAGCAGGTCGTTCAGAGCTGTCCGATCGCCTTCGCTCGCGCGCGCGGCAAGATCTCGAAGCTCGACCCGGTCGTGGGTGTGTGGTACTTGGACCTCGGTCACCCTCGCCCCCCTCGTGTCGGACCGGTCAGCCTGAAAGATGGTACGGCTCTCACCTTCCCTTGCCTAGTGGCAATTCGTGATCACCACCAGATTCTGGTCACGATCTGTCACTACTGCCCCGTACGGATCCCGTACTGCGCGATCTCCCGAAAGATCGTGGTCCGCACATGCCCAGTTCGGCCGCCGCGGTATCTCAGATTAAGACAGCGGGCGGGTCTCACAGTGAGACGTCCCTAGCTGGGGGCCTCGAAGTGGATGAGCTCGGAGGCCTGGTCGCCGCCCCAGTCGATCGGGGTGCGGCCGGTCTCCCGCCATCCGGCCCGCCGGTACAGCCGCTCGGCCGCGCCGCGATTGCCGACGACCTCCAAGGACAGCTTCCGCCCGAGCTCGGCCGCCGCCTTCACCGAATGGTCCAGCAACTGCCGTCCGATCCCCGCGCGAGTCGCCTTCGGATCCACGAACAACCGCTCCACGGACACCCCGTCAGACCCGTTGGCGGTCAGCGCCACGTGCCCCACCACGCGCCCGTCGCTGACGGCCACCCAGCACCCGAGCCCGTCCTCCGGCGTCAGCCACTTCCGCGCATCCGCCGGCCAGTTCACCGGATACCCAGCCACCTCATGCACATCCCGCAACAGCCGGACGCAGATGTCCAGATCCTGCTCGCCACGTTCTCTGATCAGCGTCACGAGCCCATCCCAACAGAACACCGCCCCGGCAGGACTGCCGGGGCGGTGCTGTGGAACTACTCCCTGAGGATCAGTGACCGTGACCGTGGCCGTGACCGGCTGCGGCGGGCTCCTCTTCCTCGGGCTTGTCGACCACCAGGGTCTCGGTGGTCAGCAGCAGCGCGGCGATCGAGCCGGCGTTGGCGAGCGCGGACCGGGTCACCTTGACCGGGTCCAGCACGCCCTGGGCCAGCAGGTCGCCGTACTCGCCGGTGGCGGCGTTGAAGCCGCTCCCGGACTCGAGCTCGGCAACCTTCGAGGTCACCACGTAGCCCTCGTAACCGCCGTTCTCGGCGATCCAGCGCAGCGGCTCGACGATCGACTTGCGAACGATCCGCACGCCGGTGGCCTCGTCGCCCTCGAGGTCGAGGTCGCCGTCCAGCACGGTGGACGCGTGCACGAGAGCGGAGCCGCCACCGGCGACGATGCCCTCCTCGATCGCGGCCCGGGTCGCGGACACCGCGTCCTCGATCCGGTGCTTCTTCTCCTTCAGCTCGACCTCGGTGGCCGCGCCGACCTTGATGACGCAGACGCCGCCGGCCAGCTTGGCCAGCCGCTCCTGCAGCTTCTCGCGGTCCCAGTCGGAGTCGGTGCGCTCGATCTCGGCCTTGATCTGGTTGACCCGGCCCTCGATGTCGTCGGACTTGCCGGCGCCCTCGACCACCGTGGTGTTGTCCTTGGAGACCACGATCCGGCGCGCCGAACCGAGCACCTCCAGCCCGACCTGGTCCAGCTTCAGCCCGACCTCCGGAGCAACGACCTGCGCGCCGGTCAGCGCGGCCAGGTCCTCCAGCATCGCCTTGCGGCGGTCACCGAAGCCCGGCGCCTTGACGGCGACGGAGGTGAAGTTGCCGCGGATCTTGTTCACCACGAGGGTGGACAGGGCCTCGGCCTCGACGTCCTCGGAGATGATCAGCAGGGTCTTGCCGGACTGCACAACCTTCTCCAGCAGCGGCAGCAGGTCCGCGATCGCGGAGATCTTGCCCTGGTTGATCAGGATGTACGGGTCCTCCAGCACCGCTTCGCCGGCCTCGGCGTCGGTGATGAAGTACGGCGAGATGTAGCCCTTGTCGAACTGCATGCCCTCGGTGAACTCGAGCTCGGTGCCGAACGTGTTCGACTCCTCGACGGTGATCACACCGTCCTTGCCGACCTTGTCGAAGGCGTCCGCGATCAGGGCGCCGATCTCGGCGTCCCGGGCGGAGATGGTGGCGACGTGCGCCATGTCGCCCTTGTCGTCCACCGCGCGAGCGGTGTCGACCAGCTTGGCGGAGACAGCCTCGACGGCCGCCTCGATACCGCGCTTGAGGCCCATCGGGTTGGCGCCGGCGGCGACCGCCCGCAGGCCCTCGTGCACCAGTGCCTGCGCCAGCACCGTCGCGGTGGTGGTGCCGTCACCGGCGATGTCGTTGGTCTTGGTGGCGACCTCCTTGGCCAGCTGCGCACCAAGGTTCTCGAACGGGTCGTCCAGCTCGACCTCACGGGCGACGGTGACACCGTCGTTGGTGATGGTCGGGGCGCCCCACTTCTTGTCCAGGACGACGTAGCGGCCCTTCGGCCCCAGCGTCACCTTCACCGTGTTCGCGAGCTTGTCGACGCCGCGCTCCAGCGCGCGCCGAGCGTTCTCGTCGAACTCGAGGATCTTCGGCATGAAAAATCCAGTCCCTCTCTGAAATTCGCGCTTTCGTGACAGCAGTTCCGGGCTCGCTGCCCCGGACCGACTCCGCCCCGGCGCCGGAGGGCACCAGGGCGGTGTCAGTCAGGAACAGCGAGCGGCCGTCACTTGCTGACGACTGCGAGGATGTCGCGGGCGCCCAGGATCAGGTAGTCCTGGCCGTCGTACTTGACCTCGGTGCCGCCGTACTTGGAGTAGATGACCTTGTCGCCGACAGCGACGTCCAGCGGGACGCGGTTGCCGTTGTCGTCGATCCGGCCGGGGCCGACGGCGAGGATCTCGCCCTCCTGGGGCTTCTCCTTGGCGGTGTCCGGGATCACCAGGCCGGACTTCGTGGTCTGCTCGGCTTCGAGCGGCGCGACGAGGACGCGGTCCTCGAGCGGCTTGATCGTGACCGACACTTGCTGACCTCCACGGTCGATTTGCTTGTCTGCAGTTCAGGGTGGTCGCGCTCCCCTGCCGTCGCGGGGGTCAGAGGCCGGACCGCTGGCACCCTCGGGTGGAGAGTGCCAACACCGAATCTAGGCCGCGATTAGCACTCGGTCAACTCGAGTGCCAGACTTCCTCTGTCGGCGGAGTCTGTGACCGGCCGGGTACGGATTGTGGTCGAACGCTGGGCCTGACCCCGGTCGCCGTGCGACCGTTTCCCCAGGAGGGCATCCCAGCGGGTCCGAGGAGCGACCATGGCCATCAGCTTCCCGTCTCTACCCCAGCTGTCCGGGCGCACCATCGCGGTCCTTGCCGCGGTGGGCGCGGTGGCCGTCGGACTGGTCGCCGCCGGAGCGTCGAAGGACCAGCCGGCCACCCCGAGCGTTGCAGCTCCCGCCGCGGATCAGCCGGCGGAGCAGGCCCCGGCCGATCAGTCGACCGACACGACCCGCACGTCCGCCGAGGCAGAGACCAAGGCCGCGGCCGCACTGCCACAGTGCCGCGCGGCCATCCTGGTTCCGGTCAACAGCAGCTGGGGCATCCCGATGCCGTCGATCTACGCGAGCAAGAGCACCACCTGCAACCTCATGTACGGCGACGACCCGAATCGCGGCTCCACCGTGTACGGCGACCCCGACACCGCGATCCAGGTCCTGCAGCGCAACCTGAACTTCTGCTACGGCACCCACCTCGCAGTCGACGGCCTTTACGGCAGCAACACTCGCGCAGCGGTCAAGACGGTGCAGCGCAAGCACAAGCTCGTGGTGGACGGCATCTACGGGCCCAAGACCCGCTCGGCCATGAACTGGCGCCTCTACTCCTCCGCCACCAACAGCTGGAGCAGGAGCTGCTCGAGCCCGCTCTAAAGTTGCGGGGTGACTGTCACCGCGTTGCTGGACGGGCCGGGCGCCGAGGTGCTCGCTGAGGCCTGCGCGGCGTACCAGCCCGGCAAGGAGCTGCAGCTGGTCGAGAGGCTGCGGCGCAGGTACGACGCGACGCTTGTGACGATCGCGGTCACCCAGGCATCGCTGCGGCACCGGGCCGTCGCCAAGTTCGGAGCGGATGCGGACCGGATGTACTTCACCCCGGACGGTCTGGAGCAAGCCACCAGGACCACGGTCGGCACGCACCGGGCCGCACGCATCGCAGCGGCGTTGCCGGGCAGCAGTGTGGTCGACCTGGGCTGCGGAATCGGTGGCGACCTGATCAGTGCGGCCCGCGCCGGCCTGCGGGTCACGGGCGTCGAACGCGACCCGGAGACAGCAGCTACAGCCCGCGCCAACCTGGCCGCGCTCGGCCTGCCCGGTGAGGTCATGGTCGGGGACGCCGAGTTCACCGAGCTCACGCCGTACGACGTGGTGTTCGCGGACCCTGCTCGGCGGGCCGATGGTCGGCGCGTGTTCGACCACAATGCCTACTCGCCTCCGTGGACCTTTGTCACCGAGCTCCTGCAGCGCACTGCCTGCGTGAAGGTCGCGCCTGGCATCCCGCACGACGCCGTACCCGAGGACGTCGAGGCGGAGTGGATCTCCGACGCCGGTGAGGTGAAGGAGGCCGCTCTGTGGTCCGGGGCGCTCTACACCGGCACCCCGCGGCGGGCGACGTTGCTGCCCAGTGGCGTGAGCGTGGCGGATGCACCCGAGGCTGAGAGCGGTCCGGTCGAGCGGTACATCTATGAGCCGGATGGTGCCGTTGTGCGGGCCGGTCTGGTGACCGCAGTGGGCGCTGCAGTCGACGGGTGGCTGCTCGACCCGCGGATCGCGTACGTCACCGCACCGAAGCTCGTGCCGACCCCGCTCGCGTCAGCGTACGAGGTGGTGGAGGAGCTGCCGTACAAGGAGAAGGCGCTGCGGTCCTGGGTCCGCACGCAGGGCATCGGCACGCTCGAGATCAAGAAGCGCGGGGTGGACGTCGACCCGGCCCAGCTCCGGAAGAAGCTCTCTCCGAAGGGTCCGGGCACAGCCACCCTGATCATCACGCGCATTGGTCGCGACGCCGTCGCCTACTCCTGCCGCCGGGTCAAGATCGAGCCCTGAGCCATTCGAGCGCCGCCAGGCCCAGGCCCTGCTTGTACTCGCCGATCGGACCAGGACCGGCGCCCTTCATGCAGAAGCCCGCGTGGGCGGCCAGGATGGCACTGAGGTCGTCACGGTCGAGACGGGCGGTCAGCGGATGCTTGGCGGCGTACGGCTCGGGATCGAGACCGTGCCAGGCGGCGGTGGACGGGAGCGCGATCACGTCGAGGGACGCCGATCCACGGCGGGCGTGCGGCCAGTCGACGAAGTACACCTGCTCGGCGCCGAGCAGGATGTTGTGCGGGTAGAGATCGCCGTGCACCAGTTCGTTGCCCTGGACAACCTCCAGGCCGCGGTCCTCCAGGGCGATCAGGTGCGTCCGATCCCAGCCGGGTACGTCGCGCGCCTCGCGCCAGCCGCCGAGTCGCGGGAAGTCGGTGGGCAGACCGTCCGGCGCCGGGTGGGCGGTGATCGCCTCCAGGACCCGCTCCAGCTCATCCGGTCGCCACGGATGCTGCGGTTCGCGGCCGTCGACGTATTCGAAGACGAGGACCAGATAGGCGCCGTACGACGCTGTGCCGATGAGACGGGGCGCGGACACACCGGACGGGAGTCGCGTCGTGATGCGCGCCTCGTCCACATACATCGCGTACTCGATCGGCCAGTCCTCGCTGGAGATCGCCTTCGCGAACACACGCCGTCCATCGACCAGGTCGAGCTGGGACGCCAGTCCGGGCGAGTAGCCGCCAGCGCAGTTCGTGGCGGACGTGACCCGGCCGCCGGCAAGCTCCTCGATCAGCGCACGCACGGGCTCCGGGAGGCCCTCCCACCGGAGTCTGTCCTTGCTGGCTGGCATGCTGTGAACTCCCTTCGGGCCGGACTTGCATTGTGAGTGCATTCGAACATATGATCGATCTCGCGAGCGGGTCCCCGGGTGACCTGCCGGTGGGCGAGGTGCTGCGTCTGCTGCCGCACTCCCCGGGGATCCGCCACTAAACGGGCGACGTCCGGTCTGAGGAGGCGGACGTCGACTGAGTGTCACGCGGGTGCAGTCGGGCGTTCACCTGGGTTCGGCAGAGTAGGTGGCAGAACCGGTTGGCCGCTGACCGTTCACCTGGGGAGCAGGCGGCGAAGTCACCCCAGGTCTCTGCCCGCTGCCGTGCTCTTCCCCGCACTGCAGTGCACTTCGAACCGTTCCACGACCGGCAGGCGGAAGCGTGCCACCGCGATCGACCCGACCGCGATCGGCAACAACGCCTTCGGACCGTACTGCGGGAGTGGCTCTATACGCGGGCTGCCCGTGCCATGGGCAGTTGCTGTGCCGTTCAGAGCAGTGGTGGTGAAGTTGGCGACCACGGTGTTCCAGTCGGTCGGTCGGCGGAGCATGGCGTGGCCCTCCCCGGCGAGCGCGTACATCGTGACCGGAGTGCCGGCCGCGCGAAGGCGTTCGGCGTACGCGGCGGTCGCGTGCGGATCGGTCATCGTGTCGTCCGTGCCATGGGCGAACGTCACCGGCGGACGCAGCGCGGTCAGCGGCTCGCCCTCGGGCAGCCAAGGAGCCAAGGCCAGTACGCCGGCCACCCGAGGATGATTGCCCGCGGCTACGACCGCCCGGCCACCCATCGAGTGCCCGATCAGCACCACCCGGCGGATCACCGGTGGCAGTCCGTCCAGGACCGCCCGGAGATCAACGGCAGAGTCGGCGGCGGACCCGTTCCACCCGCGGTACCGATAGCGCAGCAACCCGACCGCCGCAGCGGGGACCGCCGACCGGGCAGCCAGAGCGAACGGCCACATCCGCAGGATCGGCGCCCGCCACAGATGAGGAACCGCGGTCGAATGCTCCTGCCCGCCATGAGCCAGCACCACCAGATCCGTCGCCCCGGCGGGATGCCAGACCAGATCCACAGCAGGACCGGTCCTGGTCATGGACGGCCGTAGATGTCCGCGGGGTCCCGACGGATGCCCATCATCCGGCCGTCGGCGGCGAGCTCGGTGAAACCGTGCCGCCGGTAGAGCTCGTGCGCGTCCTCGGTCCCGAGCATGACGCGGCGTACTCCCTGCAACTCGGGATGGTCGAGCAGCGTGGCCACGACGAACTTCCCCAGCCCATGCCCGCGCTGCTCGGGCACCACGAACACATCCGCGATCCACGCGAACGTCGCCCGGTCCGTCACCGCGCGAGCGAACGCGACCATCGCCCCGTCCGCCGTGAACACCCCGACGTTCAGCGACCCCGCGATCGACCGCGCCACGACCTCCCGCGGAATCCCTGGCGCCCAGTACGACGTACTCAGGAAGCCGTGCACCACGTCGACGTCGATCCGGGTTGTGTCGTCGTCGGCCTCGAACCCGTGCGGGTGTGTCCACTTCATTTGTTCAGCACCTCGGTGATCGGCATCGACGAGTCGGCGGGCAACCCCAACGGCGACGGAGACTTCCCGGCGCGGACCAGCTCCGAGCCGAGCGCTGCCACCATCGCGCCGTTGTCGGTGCACAACCCCGGCCGCGGCACCCGTACGGCGATACCTGCCGCGGAGCACCGTTCCTCGGCCATCACGCGCAGCCGTGAGTTCGCCGCGACACCGCCACCGATCAACAGGTGCTCGAAGCCCCGGTCCTTGCACGCGTCGATCGCCTTGCGGGTCAGTACGTCGCACACCGCCTCCTGGAAGGCCGCGGCGACATGGTTCACCGGCACGTCCTCACCGTCGCGACGCCGCGCCTCGACCCAGCGCGCGACCGCGGTCTTCAAACCGGAGAAGGAGAAATCGAACCGGTGCCGCTCGAGATCGCGCTGCGACGTCAGCCCCCGCGGGAACGTCACGTAGAGCCGGTCGCCACCGTCCCGTGCCGCCTTGTCGACATATGGACCTCCCGGGAACGGCAGCCCCAGCACCCGCGCGACCTTGTCGAAGGCCTCGCCCGCGGCGTCGTCGATGGTGCTCCCCATCGGCAGCACGCCCTCGGTGATGTCCTCGACCGCGAGCAACGACGAGTGCCCGCCCGACACCAGCATCGCGACACAGCCCTTGGGCAGGTCGCCGTGCTCCAAGGTGTCGACGGCGACATGCGCCGCGAGGTGGTTCACGCCGTACAGCGGTTTGTCGAGCGACAGCGCGAGCCCCTTGGCCGCGGCCACGCCGACCAGCAGCGCACCGGCGAGGCCTGGCCCGCTGGTGACCGCGACGGCGTCGACGTCGGTCGGTTTGATCCCGGCGGTCTCGCAGGCGCGCCGGATCGTCGGCACCATCGCCTCCAGGTGCGCGCGACTCGCCACCTCCGGTACGACGCCGCCGAACCGGGCGTGCTCCTCGACACTGGACGCGATCGCGTCGGCGAGCAGCGTCTGCCCGCGGACGATCCCGACCCCGGTCTCGTCGCACGACGTCTCGATCCCCAGGATGAGGGGCTCGTTCGCCATCACAATTCCTCCCGCCACCGCATGATCACCGCATCCTCGCCACCGGCGTAGTACCCGCGCCGCCGGCTGATCTCCTCGAAACCAAAGCTTTCATAGAGCCCACCGGCCGATCGATTGCCCGCAGCAACTTCCAGCAGCACGGTTCGGCCGGCACAGCGCGCCAGCGCCGCCGTCATCAACTGTCCGCCGATCCCGGTACGGCGCTCGGCCGGGGTCACCGCGATCCGCAGCAACTCGACCACGTCCAGCGTGACCGGTGGCACCAGGAGTACGACGTACCCGACGGCCGCGCCCTCGTCCGCGACCAGGATCACCCGATCCTCGGCCAGCCGGTCGAACTCGGTCGTCCACGAGACCGTACTCCAGGCCTCCGGCCCGAAGCACACCTCGTCCAACGCGACCAGAGCGGGCAGATCGTCCGCGGTCGCCGGTCGAATGGCTGGTCTCACTTCGGCAGCACGCTCTTCGGCCCGGCGGACATCGTCACGTCGGGCCGGCGCAGGTACAGCGGGTCGGGCTCGACGACGTCGAGCGTCCCGGTCGCGACTCCGGTCGCAAGCACCTCGGCCGACGGGTACTCGGCGACATCGACGTCCGCCACACCGAGCGCCTCGGCGTACAGGACCGCGCCCCGGCCGATCACCGGCAGACCCGACAGCACGTGCGCGACCTCGGCCGGACGATCCACCGCCGGTCCTTCCAGGCGTCGTCGGCTGCCGTCGGCAGCCGGGCCGTCGTACAGAGCCCAGTAGATCTCCTTGCGCCGCGCGTCGGTCGCGACGGCAACCGGCAGCGTCAGCGACGACTGCCGCGCCAGGATGTCCAGGCTGCAGACGCCGGCGACCTCGATCCCGAGTACGTCGGCCATGGTCCGGGCAGTCACCAGTCCGACCCGCAATCCGGTGAACGGGCCCGGACCGATGCCCACCGCGATCCGGGTCAGGTCCCGCGCCGTACAGCCGGCGGTCTCCAGCGCCGCGGCGATCGCCGGCGCGAGCAGCTCGCCGTGCCGCAACGCGTCGACGGTCGTCGAGGACGCGACGATCTCACCGCTCAGCGGATCGGCCAGCGCAACGGTGACGGCCGCGCTCGAGGTGTCAAAGGCAAGCAACATGTCAGTTCTTCTCCAGTACGGACACCCGGACACCGGATGCGGCCCAGCGCGGGCCCACGGGGATGATCCGCAGCTCACGTGTCTCGTCGGTGTCGTCGTCGCCGCGGGTGACCACGATGTCCAGCCGGTCCGGCGCCAGCGACTCGGCCAAACCGTGGCCCCACTCGACCACCGTGACCGCGTCGTCCAGGCTCGCGTCCAGGTCGAGGTCGTCCAACTCGGCGATCCCACCCAGCCGGTACGCGTCCACGTGCACGAGCGCCGGACCGCCTGCCAGCGACGGGTGCACCCGCGAGATCACAAACGTCGGCGACGTGATGTCACCGCGCACCTTCAGCCCCGCACCGAGGCCCTGCGTGAACGTCGTCTTGCCCGCGCCGAGGTCGCCGGACAGCACGAGTACGTCGCCCGCGCGCAACTGGCCCGCGAGCTCCTCGCCGATCGCCCGCATGTCGTCGGCCGTCGGCACGGTCAGCTCGACCGGCATCGCCTTCGCCAGGATCAGGTTGTGGTCCTGCCGCTCGACCAGCGAGTAGCCGCGGCGCCGCCAGAACTCCACGGTGTCGGGCAGTTCGACCCGGGCGATCAACTGGACCCGATTCAGTCCCCGCTGTACGGCGACCTCCTCGGCGCACCCGACCATCGCGGACGCGACCCCGTGCCCCTGGTGCCGCGGGTCGACCGAGACGCGGCGCAGGTTCAGCACGTCGCCGGTCTCCTCGAACAGCATCGCGCCGGAGGGAACACCGTTGCTGCGAACCAGCAGACCGCCGTACTGCGCAATAGCGGCGGCCACTGTGGTCGCGTTCTCGGACAGGGCGGTGGACGGCGGGTCGAGCACGCGCCGGGCGGAGAACGCGTGGTGGATCACCGCAACGATCTGGTCGACGTGGTCGGACGTCGCGTCCACTACGTGCAGGTCGGTCATGTGTGTCCCAGGGATTGTTCGGCTCGCTCGATCATGCCAAGGAGGGCGGCGGTGAACTCATCGTGGTGCTCGATCAGGCCCAGGTGACCGCAGTTCTTCACCTCGACCAGCTCCGCGCCGGGCACCCGCCGGACGATCTCCTCGGCGTGGGCGAAGGGGGTCAGGTGGTCGCGATCGCCACCGATCACCACGCACTCCACCTTCTGCAACGGCTCCAGGGAGTCGAACTTGTCGTGCAGCGCGAAGATCGGGTAGAACTCCGCGATCACCGAGATCGGCGTCGCCGCGATCATCTCGTTGACGAACTCGGTGTACGCCGGCGGTACCTCCGAGCCGAACGAGTACTTCCGGGTCAGCAGGTAGCTGATGTCCGTCCCGGCCTTCCGGCTGCGCTCCACCACGTCGGGGATCCGCGCCAGCACCGACACCGTCGGCGTGGCCAGGGTGCGGAGCATCATCCCGAGCTTGCCCGGCACGATGATCGGGACCTGGTCCAGGCCGCCCGCGCTGGTCGAGCACAACCCGACCCCGATGATCCGGTCACCGAACAGCTCCGGATGCTGCTCGGCCAGCGCCATGATCGACATGCCACCCATCGAGTGACCGATCAGGATCACCGGACCGGTCGGCGCGAACTCCGCCATGATCCCGTGCAGGTCGCGGCCGAGCTGCTCGATGCTGACGTGCTCCTTCGGCGAGCGCCCGGACCGGCCGTGCGAGCGCTGGTCGTAGAACACCAGCGTGCCGATGCCGGCCAGGTCGCGGCGCTCGAAGTGCCAGCAGTCCATGTTCAGGCCGTAGCCGTGCGCGAAGATGACGGTCAGGTCCTCCGGCGGCAGCGGCAGCTTGCTGTGCTGACTCTTTCCCCGCCCCACCGCCCCGGTCAGGCCGAACCGGCGCTTCGGTTGCGCAGGCCGGCGGGACCGCTTCAGCTCGTCGACCTCGACGTACAGCTCGACGCCGTCGTCGGCCGTGAAGACGTGTGGTGCACCGCGCATCGAGCCGAACGGCTCGGCCTCGAGCTGCGCACGCTGACCGGACCGGCGGCCGATCACCTGCCGCTCGACGGCGACGCCGGCCGCCGCTCCCGCGGCGAGCACTCCGACCGCGGCCCCGATCAGACCAGCAGTCCGTCCTGCTTTGGACATACCGGTCTACCTTTCGACTGGGGTGGTGGGGTGAGCACTGTCGACGTACCGGCGGGGAATCCGGGCACCCAGCCGGGTCACGATCTCGTAGTTGATGGTCCCCGCGGCGTCGGCCCAGTCGTCCGCCGTCGGCTCGCCGTTGGTCCCGGGGCCGAACAGCACCACCTCGTCGCCCGCGGCCGCCTCATCGTCCTCGAGGTTGACCACGCACTGATCCATGCAGATCCGGCCGACGACAGTACGGCGATGTCCACCGAACAGGACCGGTGCTCCGTTCGACGCGTGCCGCGGCAGGCCGTCGCCGTACCCGAGCGGGATCAGACCGAGGGTGGACGGCCGTGGCGCGGTCCAGGTCAGGCCGTACGAGACGCCCGCTCCGGCCGGCACCCGCTTCACCATCGCGAGCCGTGCCTTCAGCGTCATCGCCGGGCGCAGCCCCAGCTCCGCCGACGGCAACGCATGCCCGAACGGCGAGAGCCCGTACGTCGCGACGCCCGGGCGGACCAGGTTGAAGTGGGTCTCAGGGAGCGCGAGCGTGGCACCCGAGTTCGCCAGATGCTTGAACTCGGCGTCGACGCCGAACGACTCGGCGATCTCGATCGCCTCCTGGAACGTGGCCAGCTGAGCCTCGTTCGCCGGGCTCTTCGGCTCGTCCGACGACGACAGATGCGACCAGATGCCCCGCACCTCGATCCGGCCCGACTGCTGCTCGCGGACGGCGGCGCGGATCAGCGCGGGCCACTCCTCGGGTACGGCGCCGCCGCGACTCATGCCGGTGTCGATCTTCAGGTGCACCCGGGCCGGCCGGTCGGTCACCCCGGCGGCGAGCTCGTCGATCTCCCAGGGCGCGCCGGCGGACAGGTCGATGCCGGCGGCGATCGCATCCGACAGCGGCTCGCCCGGCGTGGTCAACCAGCAGAAGATCGGACCGGTGTCGCCGGCCTCGCGCAGCGCGAGCGCCTCCTCGAGTACGGCGGCGCCGATCCAGTCGGCACCGGCCTCGCGAGCAGCCCGGGCGACCGGGACCATCCCGTGCCCGTAGCCGTCGGCCTTGACCACGGTCATCAGCTGCGCGCCGTCGGCACGAGCACGCAGCGTGGCCACGTTATGGCGGATCGCGGCCAGATCAACCACCGCCTCGGCGCGGACCGGGCGGTCGTCGCTAAGTGACTGGAGGGTAGACATAGCCCTTCCAGTGTCTCAGGCGCCGTCGATCAGGTCGGCAAGGGCGGCCATGTCGTGGAACACCGCGTCCGCCGCGGCCAGCTTCGCAGGGTCCGTCATCCCGGCGTACCCGAAGACCTTCATGCCGGCCGCGTTGGCCGCGGCGACGCCCAGCGGGCTGTCCTCGACGACCACGCAGTCGGCCGGTTTCACGCCCAGTTCCTGCGCCGCGTGCAGGAACAGATCGGGCGCGGGCTTGCCGTGGGCAACGTCCTCGGCGCTGAAGATCCGGCCCTCGAAACGGTCCAGGAACCCGACCGCGGTGAGCGCCGTACGGATCCGGCGGTGCGTGCCGGACGAGGCCAGGCAGTACCTGATTCCCTCTGCGTCGAGGTGGTCGAGGACAGCTTCGACGCCCGCGATCGCCTGCAAATGAGCGAACCCGTCGAACAGGCGCTGGTGGTACCGGTCCTCCAGGTCAGCCGGCAACGGCCGTCCGAGCTGCGCCTCGGCCTTCTGCCGCATGGACGCCATACTGCCGCCCATGAAGTCACGCACCGCTTCCTCGAACGTGTAGGGCAACCCGGCCTCGGTCAGCAGCTCGGCCAGGATCGAGTTGGCCAGTCGCTCGGAGTCCACCAGTACGCCGTCGTTGTCGAAGATCACCAGACCGATCACCCCAGCACCCTACGAAACGCGGCCACCGTGACGGAGACCGCCACGGTGGCCGCAGGTTCGCGAGAGCGAACGGCTGTCAGTTCTCCTGGATGGAGAAGTCGGTGAAGTCGAACCGCTTCTTGGCGTTGGCGGTGGACACGATCTCGACGCCGAAGTCGACCTGCCAAGTGGTGGCCTTCGGCGCCCAGCCACGGTTGACCATGTCGGTGAAGAAGCTCGCCAGCGGCATCGTGCCGGACTTCTGCGTGACCTGCGACACGTAGGCGGTGTAGCCGTTCTGGTGCCACACGTCGTAGGTGAAGCCACCGAAGTTCACGGTGCCCACCTTGCGGCCGGCCGGGACCTGGCCCTTGTTCTCGGTCCAGATCATCAGCTCGTTGTTCAGACCGTCACCGATCCAGGCGTCGAACGCGACGTTGTAGATGCAGCCGTCGCAGCTGGCCGGGGTCGTCGCCGCGAACTTGGCCGACTGGATCTTCGACAACGCGACGTCGTCGTAGTCCTTGTGCACGTTCGGGTACGCCTGGACACCCTTGTCGCCGGGCAGCGGCTGGGTGACGTCGACGTACCAGCTGTTGTAGTTGCAGGCGCCCAGCGTGTAGGTGCCGTTGTCGTTGTTCCACATGTTGTTGTGCACGTAGTACGCGCCGAACGTCCGGCCCTCGCCCGAGTTGTTCGACGAGGTCGTGGTCCAGGTCGGGTTGGTGCAGACCTGGCCCGCGCTCGGCGGCGCCGTGGTCGTGGGCGTCGTGGTCGACGGGGTCGTGGTTGACGGAGTCGTCGTCGTGGGGGTCGACGTCGGCGGCTTCGTCGGGGTCGACGTGGTCGTCGGCGCGCTGGTCGGCGGCTTCGTCGGGGTGGTGGTCTGGGTCGGCGTCGGGGTGGTCGGCTGTGCCGGTGCCGCGACGAAGTCGTAGTGCGCGGTATAGGTCAGCTTGGTGCCGGCGCTGTACCTGTTGCCGTCATAGCGGAGGGCACGCAGGCGGTAGGACTTGTCATCGGTCCGGCTCGGGTCGATCGAAAGGATGGCCGGTCCGGAGGCCGTGGCGGTGATGGCGACGGGCTTCTTGCCGAAGCCGTGCAGCACCGTACAGCCGGATTTCGCGTCCAGGACGCAGGTTTCGACGCGTCCGACGCTCGGGAGGTCGGTGACCGTGCTGTCCGCGACGCTGTCCGTGGTCACTGCATCAGGGGATCCCTTGGCCGCTTGGACGGCGATCGGCGCGGCGATGAGTGCGCCGATGGCAAGGAATACCGCTGGAATGACCACGCGGCTCCGGGCAGTTCGGGTGGGGGGCATGGAAAAGGTTCCTTCGTTGCTCGACGGACCTGCACTGACTGCCCCAGAACTCCAGCGTGGCCCACGACTGTTCGATTGAATCCCCAGGGGGACCGGCACTGCCGGCCTTGGCGTTCACATTCGCTCTCGCGGGTACGACGCGCCTGACGTTATCCAACCGTGATGTGAAAGGCCAACTCCGGGGTCCCGACTTTACGCGTAGTTAGCGTGCAACGGGCGGACCCACGAGCGCGTCCGTAGGGTGTGAAGATGCGGATGATCGCAGTGGCCGGCGCCGGGCTGCTGCTCGCCCTGACCGCCTGCGGGAACGAGTCGACCGCCGGCGGAACACTCACCGGAAAGTCCTGGCTGTCGACCGCCGTGACCGAGAACGGCGCCCCGAAACAGCTCGCCCAGAACACCCGGGTCCGGCTCCAGTTCACCGATGACGGACGTTTGATTGCCGATGCCGGCTGTAACTCCATGCAGTCGAAGGTGTCGACCAGTGACGGCAAGCTGACGCTCAAGGACGATCTGGTGATGACGGACATGGGCTGCCCCGGCCGGCAGGACCAGGACGGCTGGCTGTCCGGCATCCTGTCCAGCAAGCCGTCCTGGAAGGTTGACGACGACACCCTCAACGTGACGTCCGGCGGTACGACGATCGCCCTCCAGGACCGTGAGACCGCGGAACCGGACCTGGCCCTCGACGGCACCAAGTGGGCGTTGAGCACCGTGATCACCGGCGAGGTCGCCTCCCACCAGGCCGGCTCGGAGAAGGCGTGGATGACGCTGAACGGCGAGCGGGTCACCGGATCGACCGGCTGCAACGACTTCCAGGGCATAGTGGCGCAGGCTCCCGGCAAGCTGACCTTCGGGGAGCTCGCGACCACTCGCCGCGCCTGTGCGGGTGACGCGGCGAAGCTTGAGTCCAGTCTCCTGAACGGTCTGAAGGGCGAGGTCTCCTACGAGATCGACTCCAGCAGACTCGAGCTTCGCAACGCCGCCGGCGGCTTGGACTTCACCGCCGTCCGCTGAGTCTGAGGTCGAAGGCCTGGACCTCGTTCTGTGGCGTCTCGTAGGAGACGAGCAGGCGACCGTCCTCGGCGAGCGTCGCCCGCTGCGCAGCGGTCAGCGGGATCGACCAGTGCTGGACACCGGGGGTGACATTCTGCGTCGCCTGCTTCACCAGGTGACCGCTCATGTCCGGTGACCACGGCGGGATGCCACCGTCGGTGACCGCGCATGGTGTCAGGCCGTAGTCGGGTGGCGGGTCCGCGGCGAGCGTGCAACTCGTCGTCCACAACGGGATCGCCCCGAGCTCACCGGTGGTCAGGAACGCACGCACCGTACCGCTGCCGCGAGAGTTCGTCACCACGTCCACGCTGCTCCCGCGGAGTGCGGCGGACAGGATCTTGAGGTCGGTCGTGGGGACGCGGCCGGAGATCGGTACGCCGTTCCGCGCGGACTGCGCGATGGTCTGCGGTGACAGGGCGCCGTTGAGGTTGGGGTTGGAGACGTTGGGCGGCGCCGGTGTGGTCGGGCGGTCGGCCGGAGGCGTGTAGCCCGGCAGCGTCGCGAGACCCCAGCGGTACGGGTCGGACTGGACCGACCCGAGCGCCGACCAACCGAGTCGCGTGCTCATGTCGATGTGCCTGAGCGTCGTCGTACCAGCTGCTGACGTGTCGTCGTTGTCGTACGGCGTGATGTTCAGGCCCAGGCGCGACGGGTCGACGGCCGCGGGGAGGTCGGCCAGCGGGATCTTGACCTCGAGGTCGTAGCCACCACCGGCGTACGCGTGCGGCACGGTCGTCTCGTTGCTGCCGACCCACTGTGCGGTCGACGCGACCTGCACGCCGGGTGCGTTGCCGGTGTCGAGCGAACCGCTGGAGTAGCCCTGGTGGTTGTCGGCGTCGCGCTCCCAGCACGGACCTCCGCTCTGACTGAACGGGAAGATGCCGAGCTTGAACGTGTTCGCGGTGTCCATCAACGCCTGCGACGCGTTGCCGCGCGGGTCGAGCAGGATCTCCACCGAGTCCGCCTGCCAGTGGCCGACACACTCGGCCGGCGTGACGGCGTACGACTGGTAGTCGTCGCGGACGTGGATGAAGAAGTACAGCGCGTCGTCCGACCAGCTCACCTTGGCCGTACTGCCTTCACCCGTTGGGGAAACGCCACAGTCGTCGACACCAGTGCAGGTGGACGCGCCCTGCCAGATCCGGCCGAGGTCGAGCGTCGGCCCCGGGTACTCGCCTGGGTCCGCCTTGCCGTCGACGACTGGGGTTGCCTGCGGGATCACGGTGGTCGGGACCAACGTCAGCGTCAACGTCTCGCCACCGGCACCACCGGCGTACGTCGTCCTGATCGGGATCGACACGTTCTGCTGAGCGGGCAGGGCGGTGTCGGTGTTGGTGACCTTGAACGTGACTGTCGTGTCAGCGCCTGGTTGGGCAGCGTAGGGTTTCGAGGCCGCGTCGACAGTGAAGTTCGCCGGGAGCTCGAGCGACACCGCGCCACTCTGCGGCTCGGCGGACCAGTTGTGCACGACCACCGGTACGTCGATCGTCTGACCGATCCCCATCGACTGGATCGCCGGAGACCGACCGAGCCGGTTGGCCTGCGGCGCGGTCGTCGACAGCCATTCGTCGTACTCCTGCCAGTTACCCCAGCGCTGGAACCGGCCCTCGGCAGCGGAGACGATCCGTACGACGTTGTCCGTGTAGCCGGTGGCCTTCGCGGTGGTGTAGGTGGCCGCGATCTTCGCGTTCTGGTCGACCGTCGCGGTGGCGGATGGGGTCACTGTGAAGGTGATGTCGGCATTGGGGTTCGCGGGCACGGGCTTCGGGGCGTCGACTGTCCAGCCGGCCGGTACCTGGAGGCTTACGTTGCCTTTGGCAAGCTTCCCCTTGGGTGCCTTGAGGTGGACGGTCGCGTCGAACGGTTCACCGGCGACGTTGTAGAAGCGGTCGAACGTCAGGTACTCCAAGGTGCCCAGTGGGAGGCCGCCGGGATCAGGCTTGGTCGCGCCGAACAGGATCGCGTCGTCGCGGCCGGCCGCTGGATTGGCGTTCGGCTGGAACGGGACGAACGACTGGGTCATCCCGAACCGGGGACAGGCTGGTACCGAGGTGTTCTTGAACATCACCCGGCTCTGCGTCGGGTAGGCGGCCCGGCCCTCGTCGGCCACCTGCTGCCAGATCTTGGGCGTCCCGACCGGTTTGCCTTGGACGTTCCCAGCCGGCCACTTGTACGGCGAGTCGTATCCGGTCCACACGCCCGCGACGGTGTCCAGGCCGGTCGGTGTGAACCCGGTGGTGCAGTTCGCGGCGGTCGTCGTACCGCCAGTGCCCGCTGTGGTGCCGCCGGAGAAGACCTTCTTCACCTGCCACGTGCTCAGCGCATGCGGGCCCGTCAGCTGCTCGGGGAACTTGGTCGGATCGGCGGCTGCGAGCACGCCCTCCCAGATCAGCCGCCCGGCCTGCTGGTGGTTGCCGTGTCCCGCGGCGAGCGTCGGCGTGAACCCGATGTACACCTCGGGCTGCGTCTCCCGGATCACCCGAGTCACCCGGCGCAGCGTCTCCTCCTCGTCCCAGAAGTACTGCGTCAACGGCGCACTCTGGTTGTAGAAGAAGTCGATCCGGTCCAGGTTGAAGATGTCCACGGTGCCCGAGCGGTAGTGCGCGACCCGGTCCTCGTTCTCGCGCCGAAGCCCCAGCTCCGGGCCGAGCTCGGTGCCGGCCGCATTCCCGCCGCCCTCACCGCGCGTCACCATGATCACGCCACACTTCACGCCGTACTGCTGATGCCAGACGCCACACGGCCCGATGATGCTGGTGTCGTCGTCCGGATGGGCCCACTCCCCCATCACGTCGATCTTCGTGTTCCGATCAGCCACATACGGCTTGCCCGCCGAGTCCTCGGCGGAGGTTCGCGCCTGGGCCGGCAGCGGCAACGCGGCAATCAGAGCAAGAGCAGCAACCACAACAATTCGCTTCACAGCGCACACTCCAAGGGCGGCGGAGTTCACCAGCAACCCCTTTCCTACCCACAACCCACCAATCCCACGCCGCCGAGCGCGCGCTCCTCCGTTGCGTGCTCGACCCGGCTGCGTGCGGATGAACGGGGGGTACGGGGTGCTTATTAGTGCACCTGCGCGTACGCACGTCGCCGTGTACGGCGTCTCGCAGGTGCACTACCCGTCCTTCGGTACACCATGTGGCCAGGCTGATGCTGCGCGACGATCTGCGGTTGGTGCGTCGGGCAATGGTGTGGAGGCGCGGCGCGTGGCGGCGGCGAGGTGCTAGTCGGCGAGGATGCGGCGGGTGGCTTCGGGGAGGGCTGCGGCTACCGAGAGGGCTGTGATGGGGCCCGAGGCGGAGGCGAGGGTGGCTGCGGCGGCGTGGAGGTGGGCGCCTACGGAGGCTGCGTCGAGGGGGGTGAGGCCGCCGGCCAGGAGGGCGCCGCAGAGGCCGGCCAGGACGTCGCCGGCGCCGGCCGTGGCGAGCCAGGGAGTGGCGTTCGTGTTGACGCGGACCTGGCCGTCGGGGGCGGCGATGACGGTGGTCGCGCCCTTGAGCAGGATCGTCACGTCGAAGCGCTCGGCCGCCAGGCGGGCGTGCTCGAGGCGTTGGGCCTCCACTTTCGAGCGTTCGACGCCGAGCATCCGGGCCAGTTCACCGGCGTGCGGAGTCACGAGTACGCCGGTGTGGTCACCGGAGTCGTCGAGTGCCTTCAGGCCGTCCGCGTCGAGGACCACCGGCTCCTCGGCGTCGAGCAGGTCGCGGACGCGCGCGACGTCGAAATCGTCGCCGAGGCCGGATCCGATCGCCCACGCCTGGACCCGGCCGTCCCCGGCCACCACCTCCGGATGCGCCGACCGGACCTCGACCGCGACGGCGTCCGGACCGACGTACCTCACCATTCCGAGTGGGCCCGCGAGGGCGCCAGCAGTGGCTATCACCGCGGCGCCGGGGTACTGGGTGGAGCCGGCGATCAGGCCGAGGACGCCGCGGGAGTACTTGTCGGACTCGCCTGTCGGGACTGGGTAGCGCGCGCGGATGTCGGCGGGTTGGAGGACTGCGACCGCGGCGGGTGGGAGGTCGAGGCCGATGTCGACCAGGTGGACCGGGCCGCAGGCGCTGGCGGCGGGGTCGATGAAGTGGCAGATCTTGTGTGTGCCGAAGGTGACGGTGAGGGCGGCGCGGACGTGCGGCTCCGGGGTCTCGCCAGTGTCGACGTCGACGCCTGAGGGGGTGTCGACGGCAACGATCGGTACGCCGTACTCGCCGGCCAGCTCGACCGCGGCGAGCGCGTCGGGGCGGAGACCGGGGCGGCCGCCGATGCCGACGATGCCGTCGACCACCACGTCGGCGTCGGGGATGTCGGCGGTCGAGCCAATGCGTCCGCCGGCTGCCAGCAGCCCGTCGAGGCCGGCTTCGTGAGCTTTGGAGGAGAGCAGTACGGCGGTCACCTGTGCGCCGCGACGTGCCAGGCGGACACCGGCGTACAGGGCGTCACCGCCGTTGTCGCCGGAGCCGATCAGGAGGACGACGCGGGCGCCGTACGTGCGGCCGAGGAAGTTGCTGATGGCAACGGCGAGGCCGGTGGCGGCGCGTTGCATGAGGGTGCCTTCGGGGAGGCGCGCCATCAGGTCGGCCTCGGCGGCGCGGACCTGCTCGACTGTGTGTGCGCGACGCATGAGTTCAGCCCTCCAGGACGACTACCGCTGAGGCGATGCCGGCGTCGTGGCTCAGGGAGAGGTGGAGGCTTTGGACGCCGAGACGGCTGGCCTGGGCGGCGACTGTCCCGCTGATCTCGAGCCAGGGGCGGCCGGTCTCGTCGGTCTGTACTTCGGCGTCGTGCCAATGCATGCCGGCCGGGGCGCCGAGGGCCTTCGCCAGAGCTTCCTTCGCTGCGAACCGGGCTGCCAGTGATGCGGGCGGTTTCACTGCCTCGGTCGCCGTGAACACACGGTCCCGCAGACCGGGCGTGCGATCCAGCGTCTTCATGAACCGCTCCACGTCGACCACATCAATACCCACGCCGACGATCATGTTCCTCACCCTAGCTGGCAGCCAGAAGCACCCACCGAACAGCACGCCGCGGGTGGGGTGGTGGTGAGGGTTAGGGGGGTGAGGGGGTGGAGGTGGATTGGCGGACTCGCATTTCTACGGCCAGGTCCATTCGGAGGGCGGCGGGGGTGATGCCTCTGGCGAGGTCGAGGACCAGGCGGGTGGCCAGTTCGGCCATTTGGCGGAGGGGTTGGTGGACGGTGGTGAGGGTGGGGCCTACCCATTGCGCCACCGGGAGGTCGTCGTAGCCGACGACCGAGAGGTCGCGCGGGATGTCGAGACCGAGTTCACGCGCGGCCTGGTAGACGCCGAGAGCCTGCATGTCGCTGCCGGCGAAGATCGCCGTCGGCCGGTCCTTCAGACCCAGCAGAGCTGTGGCTTCCCAATGCCCGCTCTCGACCCCGAAGTCCCCCGACCGAATCAGCTCCGGATCAACCGGTACGCCGGTTGACCGCAGCGCGTCCGTGTATCCGTCGACCCGCTGCCGCGAGCACAGCGTCTCCACCGGCCCACCGATCATCCCGATCCGCCGGTGCCCAAGCTTCAGCAGGTGCATCGTCGCCATCCGCCCGCCGTTCCAGTTGGCCGAACCGATGGACGGTACGTCGTCCCCCTCGTCGCCGACCGGATCGACCACCACGAACGGGATCCGCCGCGCCTCCAACTGCGCCCGCTGGTCCGGGTCGAGATCGGAGAACACCATGATCACGCCGAGCGGCCGCCGGCTCAGCACCGACTCGATCCACTCCTGCCGCGGCCGCCGGGAGGCACCGCACTCGGACAGCACCAGCTCGACACCCTCGGCGCGAACCACTCCCTCGACACCGTGGATCAGCTCGACCGCCCAGTCGCCACCGATCTGGTGGAAGACGAGATCGATCATCGGACTGCTCGCCGTACCACTGGTACGCCGTCGATACCCGTGCTCCTGGATCAGACTCTCGACCTTGGCCCGGGTCTCCACGGACACGTCGGCACGACCGTTCAGCACCTTGGACACGGTGGGCACGGAGACGCCGGCCTGCTCAGCGATCTGCGCGATCGTCACCCGCTCTCCCACAACGAGCACGATACAACTCGACCCGAAACTTTCGATCTAGCGGTAGATCGTGCGCCCCTCGGAGTCGGGGATCCCGCTCAGGCGGTAGAAGTACGTGTTGACCTGGTCGCGCCACTCGCGGGCATTGGCGAGCTGCTCCTCGAGGCGAGTGCTGATGTTCTCCCGCGTGACGGGTTCGAACCGGTCGGCGATCGCCTTCCAGCGGGTCAGCATCGTCTCGACCTCGTCGTACCCCTGGAAGTGGGTGTCGTAGATCTGCTGGAGGACCGTCCGCCCGTTCTGCAGCACGTGGTCGTAGGGAACGTGGTGGAAGAACAGCAGCAACTCGTCCGGGCAGGTGTAGACGCTTTCGTAGCGACCGGCCAACGGCTCCGGATACTGCCCGGTGAACCCCGACCCCGTGGCGACCGTGCGGTCGACGCCGACACCGTTGCGGTCCGCGAAGTGGTACGTCCCCCACGCGGAGTACTCGTACCCGTTGACGCTCGGCCCGTAATGCGACCCCGGCGACACCATGAAACCGACACCGAGCGGCGCGGTGTAGCGCTCGTACGTCCGCCACGAGTCGGCCATGATCGACACCAGTTCCGATCGGGTCCGGTCGTCCATCGCGAACGTCGCCGCCGCCCACTCGTGCAACAGGCTGACCGGATCCGCCGACGGATCCCAGGCGAGCCGGCCGTACGCATACAAATTGCTCTGGGCAAGTTTATGCCCGGTCCAGTTCGCATCGTCACCAACGTTGGACACAGCAACGATCGCCTTGGTGCGGTCGGCAACAGTCGGCCCACCGGCACCGGTCGTGTCGAACTGCAGGATCTCCCGCCACCACGGACCGAGGTAGCACAGGTCCTTCTGCTGCCCGGTGTACTCCTGGGTCACCTGCAACTCGAGCGCGAACCGCGTCTCCTGCAACTCCCCCAGCGACGGCGACACTGGCTCGCGCGCCTGGAAGTCCAGCGGCCCGTGCTTCACCTGCAGTACGACGTTGTCCTCGAACCGCCCGTCCAGCGGGATGAAATGGTCGTACGCCGCCCGCGCCCGGTCGGTACTGCGATCACGCCAGTCCTGGTGGGAGTCGTACACGAAGCACCGCCAGAAGACGGTCCCACCGTACGGCGCCAGGGCCTGGGCGAGCAGGTTCGCACCATCGGCGTGGGTCCGCTCGTAGACGTGCGGTCCCGGCCGGTTCTCCGAGTCCGCCTTGACCACGAAACCGCCGAGATCCGGTACGGCGTCGTACACCCGGCTGACCGCGGCCGACCACCACCGGATCACTCGCGGGTCGAGTGGGTCGGCGGTATCGAGGTCGCTGAGCTCCATCGGCGCCGCGAAGTTCACCGAGAGGTACACCGCGATCCCGTACTCACGGAACACCGCGGCCAGCCGGGACACGTCCGGCAGGTGGTCGGTGATCAGCCGGGTCTCGGCCGAGTGCACGTTGACGTTGTTGATCGCCACCGCGTTGAGGCCGATCGAGGCCAGCAACCGGGCGTACCCGCGGACCCTGGTGAGATCCGCCACGACCCGGCCGTCGCGGAAGAAGATCGATCCACCGGAGTACCCGCGCTCGACCGCGCCCATCCGCGGATGCGGCACCAGGTTGTCCCAGTGGTCCAGCATCCGGATCGCGATGGCCGGCCGTTCGACCACGACGAACTCGCTGGTCATCCACTCGAAGTACCGCAGCACGTAGAAGTAGCCGTACAGCAGGCCACGCCCGGCCTCGGCGGCGACGACGAGATTGTTGCCGCGTCGCGCCACTACGAAGCCCTCGGCTCCCAATCCCTCGTCGGGGAGCGCGGCCTCGACCTCTGGCCACAAAGGCGTCTCGCGCACCCGGCCAAGGGTGCACAGGGCAACTTCCACGTCGTTGCGGATCCGCCGGGTCTGCCGGAGCTCGGCCCGGATCGTCTGCGCCAGCGCGCCGGACGCATGGATGGTGACCTCGGGCAGCCGCTGAGTACCGAGCCAGCAGGGGTCAACTGTCATGCCTCGACCACGCTCCCGAGCGACCCCTCACTCATCCCGAAAGTTTCGACGTCACTTCCGGTGCTGGACTGCGAACACACCGTACGGACCGAGCCACGGACCGTCAAGAGCCGAGTAAACGGTTTCCCGGCGCTCCGCCGGAGTCCTGGTTGAGACGAAGCCCACTCCGGCCCGGTGTGGGTGCACCGTGCGCGGGTGGGAAGAATGGAGCTCATGCTGCAGCCGTCGCGGGAGGTGACTCCCTATACCGAGCTGGACCGGGCCGCCTGGGCGCAACTCGCCGAGACCACCGTGTCCCCGCTCACCGCCGAGGAGATCGAACGGCTGCGCGGTCTCGGCGACGAGATCGACATGGACGAGGTGCGCGAGGTCTACCTCCCGCTGTCCAGGATCTTGTCGCTGTACGTCCGGCACGCCCGTGCGCTGCACGCGGACACCGAGAGCTTCCTCGGCAAACCGGCCGAGACGCGGACGCCGTTCGTGATCGGCATCGGCGGCTCGGTTGCCGTCGGCAAGTCGACCACCGCCCGGTTGCTGCGCGAACTGCTGGCCCGCTGGCCCGAGCACCCCCGGGTCGCGCTGGTCACCACCGACGGCTTCCTCTGGCCGAACGCCGAGCTCGAGCGCCGGAACCTGATGATGCGCAAGGGCTTCCCGGAGTCGTACGACCGCAAGTCACTGCTGCGCTTCGTGGTCGAGGTGAAGTCCGGGATGGACGCGGTCGAGGCGCCGGTCTACTCCCACCTGCACTACGACCGGATGCCCGGCGTCCGGACCACCGTCGAGCAGCCCGACATCCTGCTGCTCGAGGGCCTGAACGTCCTGCAGCCCGCGCCGCGGCACGCGGACGGCAAGAGCGGCCTGGCGGTCAGCGACTTCTTCGACTTCTCCGTGTACGTCGACGGGGCCGCCGACGACATCCGCAGCTGGTACGTGCACCGCTTCCTCAAGCTGTGGGAGACGGCCTTCCGCAACCCGGAGTCCTACTTCGTCCGGTACGGCGAGCTGAGCCGCGAGGAAGCGATCAAGAAGGCCGAGTCGCTCTGGGACGGCATCAACGGCCCCAACCTGCGCGAGAACATCCTGCCGACCCGCTCCCGCGCGACGCTCGTCCTCCGCAAGGGCGCGGACCACGCCGTCCGCTGGGTCCGCCTTCGTAAGCTCTAACAGCCGCGGGACAGGTGCCGGCCGAGGACGCGGACGGTCTCGGCGGTGGCGACGGCGTCACTACGAGCGTTGCCGTGGCGGCCGTCCGAGCTGTAGAGGCTGGGATCGGTCGACAACGGGTGGTCCGTCAGGTGAACGTGGAGCGTGGCGAGCTTCTCCGCGAGTACCGCGGTCCGGTTGGACAGAGTCCGCATCCGTTGCCTCAGCCCCGGACGTAACCACTCGACAACCGCGGGGCTGTAGGAGACGTCGAACATGCCGAGCGTCATCACGTCAGCGCCCGCGTCCTGCAATGCCGTGATCATCAACGTCAGCTCGCGGTCGACTCGCGCCGGGTCGTACGTCGCCGGGAACGCATCGTTGCCACCGCCAACGACCAGCGCGAGATCCGGACCGAACACCAGCGCCCGCTCCAACTGGGTGCTCAGAATCTCGCGAGTACGCAGACCGCTCGCGCCAAGGTTGAGATACTCCAGCTCGGGGCGACTCCGCTTCAGCTCGTGGGCGATCCGGTCGGCCCACTGGAGTTCGCTGTAGCCCTCGACCGGTTCGCACAGCCCTTCGGCGACGCTGTCGCCGAGTACGACGAAGCGCCGCCACGGGTGACCGGCGAGCAGCTCTGCGCTCTCGCCGGGCGCGAGACAGTAGGGATCGGTCTCCTCGTTCATGTCGCCTCCACCGCGGTGGCCGGTGCATCGAGGACGCGGCCCGGCCCTCGGCGTACGAGTGGGAAGACACTGACGAGCAGGCACACGATCCCGGACAGGACCAGCGACGGGATCAACCCGAACCAGCTGACCAGCTCACCGGCGAGCAGTGCGCCGAGCGGGAGCCCGGCGAACGACGTGGCCGCGACCACTCCGATCACCCGCGCCTGCAAATCCTTCGGGACGTGCTCGTAGAGCGCGGCGCCGAAGACCGGGTTGATGGCAGCCATCCCGATCCCTGACAGGAACGTCACCGCCATCACCAGCAGCAGGTCGTCGCTCAGCCCCAGCACCAGCAGCCGCGGGCTGCCGCCGATGAGCGCGCCGAGGGCGAAGGTGAGGTACCGCGGCACCCTGGTCGCGAGGACGGCGAATCCGATACTGCCGAGCAGAGCGCCGGCCGAGAACGCGCCCAGCGTCAGACCGAGACCAGCAGCCGTGCCGAGTTGCTCTTTCACCCACAACGGGATGAACACCGCCGTACTCGCGCTGCTGAAGACGTTCAACGTGAAGGTGGTGATCAACATCGTCGCGAGCAACGCATCCCTGCGGACGAACGCGAATCCCACGCAGAGCGAGCGGAAGTACTTCTCCCGTACGGCGGACGCCGGCACCGCCGGCGGGTTGACGAATCCGGCGACCAGCAGCCCGCAGACGAGGAACGTCACCGCATCGATCCACAGCACCGACGCGGCGTCGGTCCAGTAGATCAACAGGCCGGCGAGCGGTGCGGCGAGCAGCGTCGCGCCCCGCGCGAAGGCCTCGTGGAGTGAGGTGATCCGGATCAGTTCGACCTCGGCAGCCTCGGCCATCGGCCGCACGAGCAGGTCCTTGGCGCGATCCGCTGCGCCGCGCAGGCCGCCCGCGATCGCGACGAGGACGAGCAGGGCGGCGAACCCGAGCCCGGTGGTGGCAGCGATCGCCGCCACCGCGACCGCGCTCGCGAGGTTGGCGAGGACCGACGTACGCCGTGCTCCGAGGTTGTCGATCACCGGACCGGCCATGATGCTGGCCACGATGTACGGGATCATCTCGACCGCCGCGACCACGCCCATCCGGGCGGCACTGCCCGTGGTCACCAGGACCAGCCAGGGGATCGCCACCATCGAGATCCGGCTGCCCACGGCGGACAGCACATCCGCGGTGAACAACACCACCAGCCCACGACGAGGGGTCATCGCACCGTCATTCCCTCCGGGTGCAGCTCCGCGTGGAGCTTGCGGAGGGCAACCTTGTCGACCTTCGCGATGCGGGTCAGGGGAAGTTCGTCGACGAAGTCGATCGTGGCGGGCGTCCACATCTCGTTGAGGGTGGTGGTGACGAGGTCCTGCAGTTCGTCCGCGGAGACCGGCGTACGGGCGACGACGAACGCGTGCACGGCCTCGCCGACGACAGGATCGGGTACGCCGATGACGGCAGCGGTCCGGACGGTGGGATGGCTACCGAGGACGTCCTCGATCGGGCGGCAGAAGATGGCCCAGTTGCGGCGGGTGGTGACGATCATGTCGTGCACGCGATCGACCAGGAACAGATAGCCGTCCTCGTCGACGTACCCGAGATCGCGCGTCCGCAGCCAGCCGTCGACCAGCGTCTCCGCGGTCAGCTCCGGCTTGCCGAGATACCCGGCGAACGTGAGGTTGCTCCGCACCCACACCTCTCCGGTCTGTCCCGGCGGCAGCACCTTGCCGTCGTCATCCCGGATCTGCAGCTCGACATCGCCGTACGGCGTACCTGCCGAAGCCAGCCGCTCGGGATGCAGAGGATCCTCGGTGAGCCCAGGTTGTGCGGTGACGACCACGGCTTCGCTCAGCCCGTACACGATCCGCAGCACAGGCCCGAAGCGCGCGATCCCCTGCCGCAGCCGAGCGGGCGTAGCCGGCCCGGCGCCGACGTTCAGCATGAACAGGCTGCCGCAGTCGAACTCCTCACCACCGGGATGATCGAGCACTTCGTACAGCATCGGCGGCGTCACGTACGTCGACGTGATCCGCTCCGTCGACACGATCCGGTAGAACTCGTCCGGTGACCAGATGTCGGTGAGGAACAGCACGCCACCGGTGAACAGGTTGAAGAAGCTGGTGATCTGCCCACTCGCCAGCCACAGCGGCGATCCCGAGTAGTGCCGCAGCAACGGGAACCCGTTCGCGACGAACGCCGCCGCCAACTCGAGGATCTGCTCGTAGAACGCCTGCGTGTGATGCACGAGCTTGGGATCGCCCGTCGTACCACTCGTCTGCAGCACCGAGTCCGGCGCAGGCGCGGAGGCATCGATCACGTACGACGCTCCGTCGCCGGACAACTCGGCGACGCGGAACACCGGCATCGGCGCCAGCGAGGTCGCGAGCTCACGGCCGAGGTCGCCTGTGCCGTCCGGGTCGTACACGAACGCGTCCGCATCGGCGAGCGTCGCGAACCGGTCGATCTCGCGCCGGGAGGTGATCGGCGCGCTCCAGAGCACGCGGCACCCGTGCAGGTGCAGAGCCAGTTGCAGGGCGGGGGCGTCGAAGCAGTTCGCCGCCATCACCAGCACCTTGCCGCCCGGCCGGATCCCGGCGTCGCGCAGCCCCGCCGCGATCCGCAGTACGTCGGCGATCAATTCGCCGTACGTCGCCTTCCGGTCGTCGCGAACCAGCGCGAGCCGATCGGCGAATCGGTGGAACAGCGTGAATACCCGCAGCACATAATTGCTGCTGTTTTCGGGCACGGCGAATTCAGGCGGCATTTCGTCTGCTTTCCCTCGACTCCGGCCACCCCCAGCCGTGGCGGCGACTCTACCGGAGCCGCGGACGGCTGCAAAGTGCCTGGAAACCGCTCTGCCGCGGCGGATCCGTCGCTCTCCGGAGTCGGTCGATCACTCGATCCGCCAGATGAAGGAATACCCCTGCGAAACCAGGGTGCGAGATCGGCGCTAACCGTTGCCCATGAATTTCTGGAAATGCAATTCCGGTGCATTGACCGGATTCCTCGCGGCGTATTACGTTCCGTCCGCATCCATTCCGCCGGGAGGTCCGTCCATGCATATTTCCAGCAGTTGGCGCACAGTCGCGGTGACCGCCGCTCTCACTCTCGCAGGTTCGACTCTGGCCGGCGCGAGCTACGGGGGCGACCGCGACAGCGAGTGGGTCGGCACCTGGGCGACCGCGGTCACCCACGGCAACGCCACCGGCTCGACCAACCTCGGGCTGACCGACCAGAGCGTCCGGCTGGTGGTGCGCCCGACCGTCGGCGGCGACCGGATCCGGATCCGGCTGTCGAACATCTACGGCGAGAAGACCGTGACCGTCGGCGCCGCGACCGTTGCCAAGCCCAACAAAGCGACGCCGGAGTTGTCCGACATCGACCCGAACACCCTGCGGACGTTGACGTTCGGCGGTTCGGGCAGCGCGTCGATGGTGAAGGGCAGCGAACTGCTGAGCGACCCGGTCAACCTGCGGCTGGGTACTCTCGACGACCTCGTCGTCAGCCTGTACTTCCCGGAGAACACCGGCCCGACGACGTTCCACGGCTCGTCGATCCAGGACAACTTCGTTGGCCCGTCCAACCTCGTCACCGAGTCCGGCGGCGCGGCGTACACCCTGACCCGGCGCTGCTGCTGGTTCTTCCTGTCCGGCGTGGACGTGCAGACCGACGACTCCGACGGCTCGATCGTCGTACTCGGCGACTCGATCACCGACGGCACCAACAGCACGCCGAACGCCAACAACCGTTGGCCGGACCAACTGGCCGAGCGGCTCGCCGCGAGCGCCGGGCACAAGCCGTTCCCGAGCGTGCTGAACGCCGGACTGGCCGGCAGCCGGCTCAACCACGAGGGCAGCGAGCCGTCCGACAACGGTGCGTTCCCCGGGTTCAACGAGGTCGGGGTCAACTCACTGGCCCGGCTGAACGAGGACGTGTTCGCCCAGACCGGCGTACGGACCGTGATCACCGAACTGGGCGTCAACGACATCTGGATGTCGGACGACTCCGCGGCCGAGATCATCGGCGCGCTGCGACAGGTGAACGCGCAGGTGAAGGAGCGTGGGCTGCACAGCCTGGTCAGCACGATCACGCCGTTCGAGGGACTCAGTGGCACCGACAGCTGGACCCCGGCCAAGGAGGCCACCCGGCAGGCGGTGAACAGCTATCTGCGGTCGAGCCACGAGTTCGACGGCGTCCTCGACTTCGACAAGGTCGTGCGCGACCCTGCCCAGCCGAGCCGGCTGAACCCGGCGCTCGACTCCGGCGACCACATCCACCCGAACGAGGCCGGCTACCAGGCGATGGCCGCCTCGGTGCCGCTGAACCTGGTGCGCTGACCGGTGCGCACCGCCAACGAGATCCTCGCCGCGCTGGGATCCGAGGACGGTCGCCGCGATCCGATGCCGCTCTTCGCGGAGCTGCATCGGATCGGCCCGGTCTGCCGGCTCGCCCCCGGCAGCTCGCCGTACGCCGTGGTGGTGAACGGGTACGACGCCGCCCAGGAAGCACTGAAGGACACCAGGTTCCACCGGCTGCTGTCGGCGGATCCGAACCCGAAGGAGCTGGTACTGCGCCGGCTCGGTGGGTCGATGATGTTCCGCAACGAGCCGGACCACCTGCGGATGCGCAAGGTGTTCCAGGCCGTCCTGACCCCGCGCCGGCTGACCGGGTTCGAACCGGTGGTGGACGCCCTGGCCGAGGAGTTGCTCGACGACCTGGGCAAGGCCGGCGCGGACCGGAAGGTGGTCGACTTCGTCGACTTCGCCTACCGGCTGCCGATCACGGTGATCGGGACGTTCCTCGGCATCCCGCGCTCCGACCTCGGCTGGTTCCGGGACCGGACACAGCGGATCGACGAGTACCTCGACCTCGGCGGCAAGGCACCGGAGAAGCTGGCGGCCGCGAACCAGGCCGCCGGCGAGCTGAACGACTACTACGCCCGGATGATCGCCGAACGCCGGATCCGGCCGCGCGACGATCTGGTCGGATCCCTTGTGCACGCACTGGATTCCGGTACATCGGGGATCGACGAGCAGGAGCTGATCGACAACCTGCTGGTGCTGGTGAACGCGAGTTTCGTCACCACGATGAACCTGCTCACCAACGGGCTCGAGCTGTTGCTGAACAAGCCACGGCTCGTCGACGCACTGCGTGACGACCCCGGGCTGGCATCGGACTACGTCGAGGAGATCCTCAGGCACCAGAGCTCGGTCCAGCTGATCAGCCGGAAGGCGTCGACCGACATCGAACTGGCCGGCGAGACGATCACCGAGGGCAGTCTGGTCCTCATCCTGCCCGGCGCGGCGAACCGCGATCCGGCCAAGCACCCCGACGCGGACACCTTCGATCCGGGGCGCGACGACCTCCAACACCTATCCTTCGGCGCCGGACCGTTCTACTGTGTCGGCGCCGCACTCGCCCGGATGGAAGGACGCGCGGCGTTCGCCCAGCTGTTCCAGCGGTTCCCCGGTCTGCGACTGGCCGGAGAGCCGGTGCGCAGCCGCAGCCTGCTGCTGCGTGGGCATCAATCCATGCCGATCCGAATGGGGTGATCCGGATGCCGTTGGACCCGCAGGTCGAGGCAATGCGCGCCGAGCGCGAGGCCGCCAACGTGCCGCAGCTCTACACCCAGACCCTGGCCGAGGCGCGCGCCGCCGACCTTGCCTCGATCCAGGCCGCGGGTGGTGAGGCCGAATCGGTCCACCATGTCGAGGACCTCGCCACCGATGCCGGGCTGCCGCTACGGGTCTATCGACCTGACCTGACGGGTCCGCTGCCGACGCTGGTCTACTTCTTCGGCGGCGGCTGGACGCTCGGCAGCATCGAGACCGCCGACGGCATCTGCCGCAGGCTCGCCAACGCCGTTCCCTGTCAGGTCATCACGGTCGGCTACCGACTGGCACCGGAACACCCGTTCCCGGCCGCGGTGCACGACTGCCGCGACGCCACCCAGTGGATCGCGGCGAACGCCGACAAGCTGCAGGTCGACCCGGCGCGGATCGCGGTCGGCGGGGACAGTGCCGGCGGCAACCTCGCGATCGCGACCACCTTGCTTGCCCGTGACAACGGTCCGGCGCTGGCCGGGCAGCTGCTCGTGTACCCGAACACGCTCTACGGCTCGGACACGATCTCGATGCGCAACGGCGACGACCCGTACCTGTTCAACAAGACGTCGGTGGGCTGGTACTGGGACCACTACCTGACCGACTCGGCCGATGGTCTCGATCCGCTCGCCTCACCGCTGCTGGCCGAGTCGCACGCCGATCTCCCGCCCGCGCTGGTGATCACCGCGGAGTACGACCCACTGCGCGACGAGGGTGAGTACTACGCCGAGAAGCTGCACGCCGCCGGCGTACCGACCACGCTCAGCCGGTACGACGGGATGGTGCACGGCTTCTTCGCGATGTCCGGCATCCTCGACGGCGGCAAGAACGCGATGGCCGAAGCGGCGACCTGGCTCGGCGGGATCTTCCGCGATGCGTGACGCCCGGCGCCACGATGGCTGAGTCGCTCGCCGACTACGAGCGGCTCGCAGCGACCGCTCTGCCCCGCTCGGTCCACGACTTCGTCGCCGGAGGCAGCGGCGCCGAAACCACTCTCCGACTCAACCGCGCCGCCCTGGATGCGCTGAGCGTGACGCCGCGCGTCCTCGCCGGCGTCGACGAACCCGACACCTCCACCACCCTCCTCGGCACCGAGCTCACGATGCCGGTCGCCGTGGCCCCGATGGCGTACCAGCGCCTCCTCCACCAGGACGGCGAACTCCTCCTCGCGCAGGCCGCCGCCGACGCCGGGATCCCCTACGTCATCAGCACCCTGAGCAGCTACCCGCTGGAGAAGATCGCGGCGATCGCACCGTCCTGGTTCCAGCTCTACTGGCTGCGCGATCGCGGGCTGGTCGAGTCCTTGGTCGAACGCGCCGCCACAGCCGGCTGCCAAGCGCTCATGGTCACAGTCGACGTACCAGTGATGGGCCGGCGGCTCCGCGACGTACGGAACTCGTTCACACTCCCGCCCAGCGTGGTCGCGGCGAATCTTGTCGACATGGCGACAGAGGCGCACTCCGAGGTGCCCGGTCTGTCGGCCGTCGCGACGCACACCGCCTCGGTTTTCGATCCGACGTTGAGTTGGCGGGACCTGGCGTGGCTGCGGGCGCGCTGCCCGCTTCCCCTGCTGGTGAAGGGGATTCTCGATCCTCGCGACGCCTCCCGAGCTGTCGCGGCCGGCGCGGACGGCCTGGTCGTCTCGAATCACGGTGGCCGCCAGTTCGACGGTGCGCCGGCGTCGATCGATGCCCTCGGCCCGATCGTCGATGCGGTCGGCAACGACTGCGCCGTACTGCTGGACAGCGGCGTCCGCAGTGGCACCGATGTGGTCAAGGCGTTGGCGTCGGGCGCGTCCGCCGTACTCGTCGGGAGACCGTTGCTGTGGGCACTGGCTGTGGAAGCTGCCGACGAGGCACTGGGCCTGTTGAGACAGGAACTGCGGGATGCGATGCTGCTGGCCGGCTGCGCTGACCTGACCGCGGTGGCGGGGTTGACGACGGGGAGAACGCCGTGGCAGATCTCAGGTTGACCGAGTTGCACAGTTCGCTGACCGACCGGGCGCTGAACTCGATGAACTTCCTCAACGAGGTCTCGCACCACTACCCGGAGGCGATCTCGCTCGCCGCCGGCCGTCCGACCGAGGAGTTCTTCGCGCTCGAGGACCTCCACCGCTATCTGGACCTGTTCGCCGATCATCTGCGCTCGCAGGGGTACGACGAGTCCGCGGTCCGGCGGACCATCTTCCAGTACGGCCGGACCAAGGGCATCGTCCACGACCTGGTCGCCCGCAACCTCGCGGTCGACGAGGACATCCACGTCGACCCCGAGGCGGTCGTGGTCACGGTCGGCTGCCAGGAGGCGATGGTCCTCACCCTCCGCGCACTCCGCGCCGACCCGTCCGACGTACTGCTGGCCGTCTCTCCGACGTACGTCGGAATCACCGGCGCCGCTCGCCTCGTCGACCTCCCTGTGCTGCCTGTCACCGAGGGCGACGATCTTGCCGCCGTGGTGAAGGCGGCCCGGGCGGACGGCCTGCGACCGCGGGCGTGCTACGTGATGCCGGACTTCGCCAATCCGTCCGGCCTCAGCCTGGACCTGGATGCCCGGCGCCACCTGCTCGCGGTCGCCGCCGAGCAGGACCTGCTGCTGATCGAGGACAACCCGTACGGCCTGTTCCCTGCCGAGGGCGTCGACCGGCTGCCGACGCTCAAGGCACTCGACACCGAACGTCGCGTCGTCTATCTCGGCTCGTACGCCAAGACCGGGCTGCCGGGCGCCCGGGTCGGATACGTCGTCGCCGACCAGACGGTCGCTGCGCCGGACGGGACCACCGGGCTGCTGGCCGACGAACTGTCGAAGCTCAAGAGCATGGTCACCGTGAACACCTCCCCGGTCGCCCAGGCGATGATCGGTGGCAAGCTGATCGCGAGCGACTTCAGCCTGGTCGCGGCGAACCGGCGCGAGCGGGAGCTGTACGCCGCCAACCTGCGCGCGATCACCGACGGCCTGGCGACACGGTTCCCGGCCGGCGAGCTCAGTTGGACCGTGCCGTCCGGCGGGTTCTTCGTCGTCGTCACGGTGCCGTTCCCGGTCGACGACGTACTGCTGGAGAAGTCCGCCCACGAGTACGGCGTGCTGTGGACCCCGATGAGCCATTTCTACGACGGCGACACCCCGATCCACGCGCTGCGGCTGTCCTGCAGTGCGGTCACCCCGGCGCAGATCGAGGCGGCTCTGAACCGGTTGGCGGCGTTGATCGCCGATCAACTGCCGTAACTGGTCCTCTTGCGCGGCCTGAAACTGGATCTGTAGGGGATACCGGTCCGGCCCTAGCGTCAAGGTATGACCACGGCATGCGAGTTCCCCACAGTCCAGGTGACCACTGCGCCCCGACTGGTGACCGGCCAGTTCGGACGGTTGCTGGTGATGGTGTTCGGGTCCGGGCTGAGCATGTACCTGCTCACCTCGGTGGTCCCGCTGTACCTCGCCGCGAACGGGTCCGGCGGGATCGGGGCCGGGCTGTCGACCGGCGCGATGATGCTGGCCGCGGTCGGGACCGAACTGCTGGTCCCCCGGATGCTGGCGCGCTGGGGCTACCAGGTCGTCCTGGGTCTCGGACTGATCCTGCTGGGTGCGCCGTCACTGCTCCTGCTGGTCACCGCATCGCTGCCCGTCGTCCTCACGATCTGCGTGGTGCGCGGAGCCGGCCTGGCGATCATGGTCGTCGGTGCGGTCGCACTGGTCGCCGACGTGACCCCCGACGGGCGGCGCGGTGAAGCATTCGGGATCTACGGACTGGCCGTCGGAGTGCCGGCCGTGATCGGACTGCCCCTCGGTGTCTACCTCACCAACCTGGTCGGCTTCGGCGCCCTGTTCGTGCTCGCCGCGGCCAGCTCCCTCCTGGTCCTCGGGATGCTGGCCGGGATGCCCAAGGCGACCAGCGAAGAAGAGCAGCACGTCAAGGTGCTGGGCGGCCTGCGCGGCAGCGGACTGATGATGCCGACGTTCGTCTTCGCCGCCGTCACCGTTGCCGCGGGCATCAGCGTGACCTTCCTGCCGCTGGCCGTTGCCGAGGACAAGCACTCGCTCGTCGCGACCGCCCTGCTGATGCAGGCGATCACCGCTCCCGCCGCACGCTGGCTGGCCGGTCGGTACGCCGATCGTGTCGGCCCGGCCAAGCTGCTGGCACCGTCGCTGATCCTGGCAGCCTCGGGTGCGGGCGCCCTCGTCCTGATCGGCAGCACAACCGCGATCGTCGTCGGTTCGACGCTCTTCGGCCTCGGCTTCGGTGCCGCTCAGAACCTCACGCTGACGATGATGTACGACCGCGTGCCGAAGTCCCGCTACGGCCAGGTCAGCGCCCTGTGGAACCTCGCGTACGACGGCGGCTGGGGCGTCGGCGCCATCGTCTTCGGCGCCGTGGTCGCGGGCACCGGCTACTCCGTCGCCTTCGGCCTCACCGCCGCCGTCGTCGCGCTCGCGATCGTCCCGGCGGTCAAGGCGTCAGTAGCAGCCCGCTCGTGAGCGCTCCCTGCGCAACGTTGACCACCGGCCCGGCCCCGGGCACAGCGAACCGGACATAGGCGCCGGCCGGAGTACCACCGAACAGGTAGGGCGCGATACAGAACGGTACGGCGTCCTCGTCGACCTCACCGGTGGCGATCTCGACGAACTGCATGGTGAGCCGATCGACCGGGACGTACCGCTGCAGGATGTATCCGCCCTCGACCAGCGCGGTGTCCAAGGCCTCCCGCCAGGTCTGCGCGGACACCTCCGGCCCGACGACGACACCGACACCGCCGTAGGAACCGGACGGTTTCAGGACAAGTTCGTCCTGGTCCGCGATCGCCCGGTCGCGCAGGTCCCGCGACAACACCTCCGTTCGCGGGACATGCCGGCGGACGACCTCGGCATCGTCGGGGGACATCGAGTCCAGGTCCGTCCAGAGCCAGGCGAAGATGGACTTGCTCGCCAGCAGCCAGCTCGCGGTCGGGGTGAAGACCCGGACCGTCTTGGTCCGGATGGCGGTGCCCAGGGCGTCGAGGCCGACGCTCGGCGTCGTGCCCTGCGGGACGAACATCCGCAGTACGGCGTCGATCGGCCCGTCGTCGACGAGCAGCCGGCCGGCGTCGTCCAGGGTCAGCCACTCGACCGGGAACACTCGCATATCCAATCCGAGTTCGCGACCGCGCTCGCTGAACGGCTCGAGGAGCTTGATCATCGCCTGCCCGTCCTGCGAGCCCGGATACGTGCCGCCGGTGGTGAAGATCATCGCCAGCCGGTCCGTCCCGGTCAGCTCGAGCGCCGACCGGACCGCCTCGTACCGCGCATCGACCGCGGACGGCGGCGCCGCCAGCCCGATCCCGTCGAGCACCGGATCCCCGTCGTACGCCGTCAGGAATCGCTGGACGACCCCGTCGGAGTCGTGGGCACCACCTAGTGCGCTGTCGATGTTGGCCTCGACCACGTACGGCGTTCCGTCCGCGAGCAGGATGTCCGCCCGGACACCGCCGAGCAGGTCCTCGGTCAGCGGGAGATCCTCGTCGAGCAGGTCGATGTAACCGGCCGGCATGCCGAGCGCTTGCCGCAACTCCCCCGCGGTCGACGCACGCTGCAGGCACGCGGACAGGATCAGCCGGGCGACAGTCGCCGAGATGTCGGT
Source organism: Kribbella sp. NPDC049227 (assembly GCF_043197265.1). NCBI lineage: Bacteria > Bacillati > Actinomycetota > Actinomycetes > Propionibacteriales > Kribbellaceae > Kribbella > Kribbella sp. NPDC049227. Next base: position 738,055 of record NZ_JBICST010000001.1, read on the forward strand.
GAACCGGCGATACGCGGCCGCGGACATGATCGGCGGCCTGAGCGGTCGCCACTCCTTGTTGTGCGTCGCCACGCCGTCGTACACCTGCTGCCACGCGTCGAGTCCGCGCGCGACCAGCGCCGTACGCACCGCGTCGGGCAACTCGTGCCACCTGTCCGTCATTGTTCCTCCAGTACGGCGTGGATCGCGGTGACCAACTGGTCCCGGCCGGGTTGCACGGCCCGGTCCAGCGCGAGAGCGAAAGGGAGCACGGCGCCATCCGGCCGGGTCACGCGGCGAGGTGGTGCGGCGAGGTCGAAGCGTTCGGCGGCGATCGCGAGGATCTCGGCGGCGAACCCGCTGGTCCGGTTCGAGTCGTCGATCACCACGAGCCGGCGGGTGTTGGCGACCGATGCGGCCAGACCCTCCACATCGAGGGGGTAGACCGTCCGTGGATCGAACACCTCGACCGAGATCCCGAGGCCGGCCAGCTCGTCGGCAACTGTCAGCGCGTCCTGCACGAGGTGGCCGAGGGCAACGACTGTGACGTCGGTGCCGCTGCGGGCGATCCGTCCGACGCCCAGAGGCACGGGTGCGAGAGTGCTGAAGTCGAGGTCGTCGCGGACGCCGAGGGCACCGGACGGCGCGAAGACGACGACCGGGTCGTCGTCACGGATCGCCGAGACCAGCAGACCGTACGCATCGGCCGGCGTGGCCGGGACCACGGTCTTCACACCGACGTGCGCGAACAGGGTGTACGGATGGTCGGAGTGCTGGCCGGCCCACCCGGTCCGCGAGCCCGAGCCGGGGACGACGTACGTGACCGGAACTTTGCATTGACCGCCGGTCATCAGCGAGAACTTGTGGGCCTGGTTGGCGATCTGCTCGAAGACCAGGAACAGCAACGACGGGATCTGGAACTCGATCACGGGTCGCATCCCGGCCAGTGCGGCACCGGTGGCGAAGTTGGTGAACGCCTGCTCGGACAGTGGAGTGTCCAGCACCCGGTCGGGACCGAAGCGCGCGAACAGCCCGGCCGTCACGTTGGACGCGGCGGTCCGGATGTCCTCGCCGAGCAGGAAGACCGACGGATCGCGCTCCAGTTCGTCGCCGAGTGCGCGGTTGAGTGCCTTCAGATAGGAGAGTTTGGGCATCAGCGCAGCACCTCCGGCGAGGCGTACAGGTACTCCAGAGCGGCCGCCGGATCTGGGTGGGCGCTCCCCAGAGCGATCACGGCGGCCGCATCGAGCAAAGCCTCGACCTCGGCATCGACTGCGGCCCGGTCCTCGGCCGTCAGTCGTGCGCCCTGGATCTCTACTGGGTCCCGCGACCGCCCAGCGGAGATCTCCTCGGTCGAGCGGTAGGTGAGCCGGGCTCGGTGCTCGAACGTGTGGTGCGCGTCGAATCGGTACGTGGTGCATTCGAGGAACGTCGGACCCTGACCCGACCGGGCCTGCTCGACGGCACCCCTGGTTGCCTCCAGCACCTTTTCCGGATCCTGACCGTCGACCGTGACGGCTGGGATCCCGAAGGCTTCGGCACGGGCCGTGATGCTGCCCGCGACCGCGGACGCCACCGGCATCGTGGTCGCGTATCCGTTGTTCTCGCAGACGAAGATCACCGGCACCCGCCAGAGCGCGGCCAGGTTGAATGCCTCCAGCAACATGCCCTCGTTCACCGCTCCGTCGCCGAAGAACGTCGCGGCGACGGTATCCCGGCCGAGGCGGCGGTGTGCCCAGGCGGCACCGGTCGCGATCGAGCCGGCCGCGCCGACGATCGCGTTGGCACCAAGGATGCCGAGATCGAAGTCGGCCGCGTGCATCGAACCGCCACGGCCCTTGTTCAGCCCGGTCTCCCGGCCCATCAGCTCGGCGAGCAATTGCGCCGGGTCCACGCCCCGGGCCAGCACATGCCCGTGGCCTCGATGCGTGCTGGTGATGACGTCGGTGTCCGTCAGCGCCGCGCAGACCCCGGCCGCGATCGCCTCCTGGCCGATGTACGGGTGAATGCCACCGACGATCTCCCCGGACCGGACGAACTCGATCGCCCGCTCCTCGAAGCGGCGGATCAGGCGCACAGTCCGGTAGAGATCACTCATCGGTCAGTCCTTCACCGCGGCCAGGATGGCGTCCCACAACCGGACCCGCGCCGCCAGCGCGCCGTTGATGGTGTCGGCGCAGGCCTCCCACTTCGCCAGGTCGTCGCCGCACAGGTCGGTGACCATCTGCATCGCCATCGGCGTGTGCTGCTCCCCGTCGACCTCGATGTGCCGCTCGAGGTAGTCGACGAACAGGTTGAGCTTGTTGGAGCGCTCGTTCACCGCGACCACCTGGGTGAACATGTCCGGGATCAGGTCCTCCCGGCCGAACGCGAACGCGGCCGCCTGGCAGTGGATCGGCGCGTTCTCGATGATGTCCCACGTGGTGCCGGCGAAGTCGATCGATGCCGGCGGCACGCCGGCCTCGCGCAGCGACTCGACCACCGGACCGCCCTGGCGCAGGAGGTCGATCAGGGCCGAGATCGCCGTGGTGTCGGCCCCGGCCTCCTCCATGCCGTTCACGTACAGCTCGAAGTGGCTGATGAACCCGTCGCCGAGTTCGTCGCTCTCCTCGACCATCACGATGTCGTTGATCAGCCGGCGACTGCCGGTGTGCGCGGTCGGGATCCACGGCACGGTGACACAGGTGAGCTCACGCTGCAACGACTTCAGCAAGGACATGAAGTCCCACACGGCGAACACGTGGTGCTCCATGAAGGTGACCAGAGCCTCGTGCGTGTCCAGGTTGGCGTAGAGCGGATGCTGCACGACCTTGTCGCGGGCCTCGGTGACGGCCTTCTCGAGCCGTTCGATGCCGGGATGGGTCTGACCCCAGTCGTAACGGGACATGGCGGTTCCTCTCAGCGGTCGGCCCACAGGGTCGGGCAGTAGTCGGGGTCGGCGTAGTCGGGGTGGCCGTCGGCGGTCCGGCGTACCAGGACGTCGTGGTTGTACGCCGCCAGGGTGCCGTCGGAGAGGGGGAACTCGCGGTAGTGGTTCGCCCCGTCCTGCAGGTGCAGGGAGACCGCGCGGCGCGGGCGATCGCTGACGTTCGCGCCGCTGCCGTGGTAGGTCCGGCAGTGGTGGAAGTTCATGTGGCCGCGAGGGATCGTGATCGGGACCTTCACCACGTCCGCGTTGTTGTACGCCGCGTTCTCGGCCAGCATCTGGTCCAGCTGGGACCGGTCCCGCTCGGCGAAGTGGCGTACGACGGTGTCGTCCGAGCCGATCTCCCGCCAGCGGTGGCTGCCGTCGACCATCGTGATCGTGCCCATCTCCGGCGGGCAGTCGTGGAACGGGACGAACGCGGTCAGCATCCGGTCCGACGCCGAGGACGACCAGTAGTGCTTGTCGAAGTGCCAGGGCACGATGTTCGACGGCTCGCCCTCGATCGGCGGCTTGTAGATCAGCGTGGACTGGAAGATCCGGATCGCGTCGGCCTGTGCCAGCCGGGCCGCGACCGCGCCGATCAGCGGCTTGCGCAGGATCTTCGCCAGGCCGTCGTGCTCGTAGTGCACGTAGTCGTTGTGCCGCTGGACGTCACCCTTCGACGGATCCCAGTACGCCAGCTTCGGCGGGGCCGTCGGCAGGGTCCGGTCCCGTTCGCCGGCGTAGTACCGCTCGCTGGCGTTGACCAGTTCCTCGGTCTCGTCGTCCGTCAGCAGCGTCTTCGACAGGTACCAGCCGTGCTCGTTGTAGAAGGCAACGTCCTCGTCGGTCGGGAGCAGGTCCAGCTCCTCCTCGGACAGCTTGAACTCCAGGGTCATGCGTCAGCTCCTGCCAGCTCGCGTTCCTTGGCTTCGTAGAGGGCCTTGATGTTGCCGCTGCCGAACGTCATCGCGCCGCGCCGCTCGATGATCTCCAGGAACAGCGTGCGGCGGACGTGCATCGACTCGGTGAAGATCTGCAGCAGCTGGCCCCAGTGGTCCCGGTCGACCAGGATGCCGAGTTCCTCGAGTTCCTCGATCGGGGTCTCCACCTCGCCGACGCGCTCCGGCAGGGCCTGGTAGTACGTCGACGGCGTACCGAGGAAGTTGACGCCGCGGCCCGCCAGCGTGCTCACCGCCTCGACGATGTTGCCGGTGCGCAAGGCGATGTGCTGCACTCCGGCGCCGGCATGCCAGCTGAGGAAGTCGTTGATCTGGCCGGGACGGCGGTTCGCGTCGGGCTCGATCAGCGTGAACGTGACGTGCTTCGACGGACTCTGGACGACCTTCGAGTCCATCCCCTGGCCGGCCACCTCGATGTACTCCTCGAAGATCCGCGAGAACCCGAACACCTCCTCGTAGAACGTCGCCGTCGGCTCGAGCTCACCGGACGGCACACAGATCGCCAGGTGGTCGATCTCGCTTAACAACTTCTCGTCCGGACCTCCCGCAGGCTCGGTGATCTGGAACGCGCCCGGTGCGAACTCCCGTCGTGGGCCGTGCCGCTCGACCAACCGATGGATCACATCGCCGAATCCGGCCACCTCGGCGATCACGACGGTGGTCTCCCGGCCGTCGGTGTACGTCACCGGCTCGCTCACCGGCTCGGCACCCCGCGCCAGCAGCTCTGTGTAGGCGACCGACGCGTTGTCCACCTCCAGACCGACCACGGCGACCCCGTCGCCGTGCCGCCGAACGTATTCCGCCGCCGGGTGGTCCGCGGCCAGCCCCGAGGTCAGCACGATCTGTACGGCGTCCTCGCGCAGCAGCAGCGAGCGCTGATCCGGCAGACCGGTCTCCGGACCGCCCTGGCCGTGAATCTGCAGGCCGAACGCGTGCCCCAGGTAGAACGCGGCCTGCCGAGCGTCGCCCACGTACAACTCCACATGGTCGATCCCGTGGATCTCCATCACACCCTCACCTCACTGTTCATTCGTCGCCGCTCCGGCGTGGTGGCGGTGCCGAGGAGCAGGCTCACGTTCTGGCCGCCGAACCCGAACGAGTTCGACAGTGTGTACTCCGGCCGCAGGTCGCGGGGTTCCTTGCGGACGTGGTCCAGCGGGCAGGCCGGATCCGGATCGTCCAGGTGGTACGTCGGCGGCACCAGGCCGGTCGTGACCGCGCTTGCCGCTGCCGCGGCCTCGACCACTCCGGAGGTGCCGAGCATGTGGCCGGTCAGCGCTTTGGTCGAACTGACCGCCGGGGTGTGGTCGCCGAACGCGAGCCCGATCGCGACCGACTCGGCCACGTCCCCGAGCTTCGTGCTCGTGCCATGTGCGTTGATGTAGCCGACCTGACTCGGTTGTACTCCGCCGCTCGCCAGGGCTCGCCGCATGCACTCGGCGGCGCCCATCCCGTCGGGCCGGGGAGCGGTCGGGTGGTGTGCGTCGGAGTTCACGCCGTAGCCGGCCACGTCGGCGTAGCCGCCGGCGCCTCGGGCTGCCGCATGCGCTGTGCTTTCGAGGACGAGCAGACCGGCGCCTTCGGACAGCACGAACCCGTTGCGGCGTAGGTCGAACGGGCGGCTCGCCTCGGTCGGATCGTCCCAGCCCCGCGCCAGCGCTCGTGCGTTGGCGAAGGTTTCAGCGAAGGTCGGGAACAGAGGGGCTTCGCTTGCGCCGCACAGCACCACGTCCGCCTCGCCGGATCGGATCAGCCGTACCGCGTCCGCGATCGCCTGTGCACCCGAGGCGCACGCCGTACCGACTGCTGAGGTGTAGCCGCGGAGGCCGAACCGGATCGCGATCCGGGCGGCCGGCATGTTCGGGAGGATGCCGGTCAGGAGGTACGGGCTGACGGCGGCACGACCTCGCTCGGCCCGGGCCAGGACCTGTTGTTCGAGCGTCGCCATACCGCCGACGCCGCCGACGATCACGCCGATGCGGTCGGGATCGACGTTGTCGCCGACGACCAGGCCGGCGTCGTTCAGTGCGTCCTCAGCCGCCAACTGTGCAAGGACAACCGTGCGATCCATCACCTTGCCGTCAGGGCCGGAGGCGATCTTGCCCGTGTCGATCGGCGGGAGGATGCCGGCGAGCTCGACGGAGTTCGCGATCGGGTGATCCGCCGGTGGTTTGACGATGCCCGATCGCCCATGCAGCAAGGCGTCGTACACCGCCTCTGTGCCTCGGCCGACGGGCGTGATCAGACCCATCCCGGTGATCGTCACACCGCTTCCCGGCGCGGTCATGCCTCTGCCCCGGTCAGGCGCGCCTCGCGGAGTGCGACCTTGCGGACCTTGCCCGTCACCGTGACCGGGACCTCCTCCGCGCCGACCACGGTCACCGTGCGGATGATCGTTGCGACTTCCTCACCGACCGCTGCCTTCACCGCATCGAAGCGGTCTTCCTCGGCCGCGTCCGGCGTGAGCTCGAGGAGGACGTCGGCGACGTACTCGCCGTCGCCCGGCGTGATGATCACCGTGCAGTCGAGGACTTCGGGTAGGGCGGCGAGGATGCGTTCCTCGGACTGCGAGGTGAACAGTTGCGGGCCGTCGAAGCCGGCGACCGCGTCGGGGATGCGGTCGAGGTGGAAGTAGTGGCCGGTGTCGTCGCGGTAGGCCACGTCGCCGGTGAGGAACCAGCCGTTCAGGCGGAAGCGGTACGTATTGACCGAGTCGTTCCAGTAGCCGGGTGAGACGCTCGGCGACTTGAAGCCGAGCAGGCCGGGCTTGCCTGGTGGCAGTTCCTCCCCGGTCTGCGTGAGAACGGCCGCCTCGGCGAACTCGTACGGCTTGCCGATGCACCGGCCGTAGTGGTCGCTGCCGCTCGTGTGCGTGATGTGGAAACCGTTGTGGCCCATCTCGCTGGACCCGAGACCGTCGATGAAGTGTGAGCCCCTGACGGTCACGCGACCGGCGCGCGTGACGGTCTGCCGGGTGCCGACGGCAACCAGTTTGCGGATGTGCGGTTCGTGGGCGCAGTCGCCGGTGTTGAACCACATCCGGACCGAGTCGAGGTCGTGGCGATCCAGGTCCTCGCGCGCCAGTCCGGCCCAGGTGACGGCGAATCCGTAGACGGAGTGCGGTTTCCAGCGTTCGATGTGGTGCAGGACGTTCGGGGCATCCTGGCTGGACACCAGCAGCATCTCGGCCCGGTTGCCGAGGACCTGGTTCACCATCAGGACCGTGGCGGTGTGCGGGATCGGGAGGGCGTTCAGGATCCTGTCGGTGCCTTGCGCCTGCGGCATCGTGAGCAGGTGCTTCAAAGCGGCGTACAGAGTGGTGTGGGTGTGCATCACCGCCTTCGGTACGCCGGTCGTGCCGCTGGTGTGGGTGATCACGACAGGGTCGTCGGCGTGGTGCCGGTAGTGCTCCGGCGCCCTGGCCGGGTCCGCCGTACCCAGGTCGCGCGGCTCGGCGAGTATCGGTGCCTCGTGCAACAACTCGCGATGTGCCGCGTCCGCGAGTACGCCGGTTGCGCGCAGGCGGCGGATGAACTCCTCGGCGATGGGTGGGCTCATCCTGCCGTTCATCAGCGCGGGGATCGCGCCGACCCTGGTCAGCGCGAGGAAGCTCAGCACGATGTCCTGCGCCTCGGTCGCCCAGATCGCGACCACGTCCCGGCGTCCGATGCCGTGCTCGTGCAGCCACGCCGTACGGGCCTGGACCCGCTCGTCCAGCTCGCCGAGGGTCAGTGGGTGCTCGGCCGGGTAGTGGTCGACGGGTGTGTCGAAGGTCAGGCCGGGGCCGTTCAGGTCGGCGCCGTGGGCGATGACCCTCGCCAGGACGTTGCCGGTTCCGATCGCCGGGTCCGCGGCGAGCCGGGCTCTCAGGCTCTTCATGTCGGGTCTCCCCCACTCACGATCCGGGCGGACGCCCGGTCGGCACCCACCTCCACGATCAGCACCTGGTCGGCGTCCCCATCGCCGATCAGCAACGCGGCCTCGTCCTCGCCGCCGTCGGTCACACACACGACCGGGCCGCGCAGGTCCCACTTCGCCGCGATCCAGCCGGCGATGCTGTTCGGCACCGACTGGAAGAAGAACAACGGACCGATGCGCTTGCCCTCAGCAACGGCCTGGCGTACGTGCTCCGCGCTCACGCTGTCCCCGTCACTCACCAGCACGATCCCGGTCCGGGCGTTGCGTGGCTTCGTCAGCCGGCTCAGGCATCGCTCAGCCGCCACCGCGGCCAAGGGGTTGAACACCGACAACACGAACCCCGGCACCACCGGCGGCCCTGCCGCGATGTCATCACCCGGCTCCGGCCAGTAGCCCTCACCGCGCACGACGAGGTCATGAACTTCCAGCAACTCGCTCATCCCGCCCGCACCACCAACGCGGTATTGGCGCCCCCGAACGCGGAGTTCACCGTCATCCCGTACGCCGACGTGGCCGGCCGCGGCGCATCCAGAATCAGATCCACCGAACACGCGGGATCCGGCTCGAGGAACCCCGCATTCACGGGCAACTTCCCCTCCCGCAACGCCTGCACAGTCACCACGAACTCCACCAACCCCGAAGCCTCCAACGCATGCCCGTGCAGCCCCTTCGTAGAACTCACCGCCGGCACCCCCGTCTGTTGGTGGTTGCGGGGGGAGCCGGGGTGGAAGACGTGAGCGATGGCCGCGGCTTCGGCTGCGTCCGCGAACGGGGTGCCGGTGGCGTTCGCGTTGAGGTAGCCGATCGCGTCTGGTGGTACGCCGGCCTTCGCCAAAGCTGATCGGATCGCAGTGGCCAGGCCCCGGCCGGCCGGGGATGGCTGGCAGGGGTGGTAGGCGTCGCCGGCGCGGGACCAACCGAGGAGTTGGGCCAGGCCATCGCCGGCTTGGAGGACGACTGCGGCTACGCCGTCGCCCAGGAGCAGGCCGCGGCGGTTGAGGCTGAACGGACGGACTGTGTTGTCGTCGGCCAACGCCCGCCCGGCGTCGAAGAGGGCGAACTGGTGTGGTTCGACCAGATACGCGGCTGCCACGACGATGCGATCGGCGCGGCCAGTGCTGATCAAGGTCGCTGCGTCAGCGATCGCCGTACTGGCTGAGACGCAGGCGCTGGTGTAGATGCGACGTTGCCCGAAGTCGCAGGCCGGCGCGGAGTGGAGTGCGAGCAGGAGTGGCGTCGTACTGCGGTCGACACCGGCTTGCGCGCAGGCGGTGGCGATCGCCAGGTCCAGTTCTTCTTCCAGCGTGCCGGTTTCGGCGGCCGTCGCGGCGTACCGGACCCGGCGGTTGCTGGTGTCGAAGCGCCGTACCTCGGTGAACGCCGGGGTGCCGGTGAGCTGCGCCTCCGGACCGCGGCCGAGGGCGGTCAGGATCGAGAGGCCGGAGACGGAGACCGGTCGCGCTTCAGACATGGCTGGTCAGCACCTCGGCGATCACGGTGACCGCGTCGTCGACGGTGGTCATCCGCTCGAGTTGGTCGTCTCCGAGCTCGACGCCGTACCGCTGTTCGACCTGGTGGACCAGCCAGGCCAGCTCCATCGAGTCGATCCGGTCCGTGCCGGGTGGTCGCTCGCCGAGGCCGGCGAGCCAGCTGATGATCTCGTCCCGCCCGGGCGGTGGTGGGTTCGAGTTCATCAGACCTGCTGAGCTACCCGGCCGGCCACCTCGGTGGTGAACTCACCGACCGTCATCAGCGCGAGCTGCTCCGACTCGTCGTCGGAGAACCTGACCCCGAACCGGTCCTCGACCCGCACCGACAGATCCGCCAGCGCCAACGACTCCAGGTCCACACCGGCCGGGCCGAGCGTGGTCTCGTCGTCGATGCCCTCGGTGTCGTAGTTCATGTCCTGCAGTTGCGCGATGACGAAAGCGCGAACCTCGTCCTTCATCGGGTTACCTTCTTTCGGTGGGTGATTCGGTACATGTCTGGGTGGCGCCGGCCGGCGCCGAGTCGCGCGCCACGGCCCACGCGCTGCTGCTCGACCTCGCGAGCACCCTCGTCAGCTCGCCGTCGCTTCATCACGCGGACAACGGGCAGCCGTACGTCGACGGGCTGGCCGTGAGCCTCAGCCACAGCCGCAATCTCGTGGTGGTGGCCGCGTCCCTGTCGGGTCCGCTCGGGGTGGACGTCGAGGACGTCCACCCCCGCGAGGTAACCGCCCTCGCGCAGCGCTGGTTCGACCCCGCCGAACTCCAGTGGATGTCCGAGCAGCCCGACCACCTGATCGCCTTCCTCCACCTCTGGACCGCCAAGGAAGCAGTAGGCAAAGCCGTCGGCCAGGGTTTGCGGAACGCCGGTTTGAGACGCCGAATGCCGCTCCCGGCTGACCCGGCCGAGAGAGGGAGTGCTTCCGCCGCCGGCCTGACGCTCCACGCCGGCCCGGTTCCCGGCACAGCCGGCTTGCTCCGCAGCGCCCCGGTCGCGAACCCCGGCGTGGGTCCTGGGGATGCTGGTGAGCTCGTGGTGATGCATGTGCCCTGGGTGGGGGCGGTCGTTGCGGTGGCTGCGGGTCCTGGCGTCAGCGACGTCCTTGTGACCGCGCATCACGGGGTGGCCTTGCGGAGGACTGTGACGTCTCGGACCAGTTTCCCGGTGGTGGTCCGGGGGAGCTGAGCGAGGATGCGGAGGGTGCGGGGGCGTTTGTAGGAAGCGAGGAGTTGGGCTAGTTCGGCTTCCAGGTGGGCTGCTTCGCGGGGCCGGTTGAGTTGGAGGTAGGCGGTGATCGCGCCGTCGAACACGACAACGGCTGCCTCGACGCCACGGAGAGTGCCCAGGGTGTACTCGACCTCGGTCAGGTCGACCTTCAGGCCGCCGACCGAGACCTGCGAGTCGAGCCGTCCCTTGATGCTGACCAGGCCGGTATCGGGATCGACCAGACCGGCGTCGCGGGTACGGAGCCAGCCGTCGGACCATCGCGCCGGATCGGACAGCCCGAGGTACGGCGATTCAGGCCGCTGGACATGGAGTTCGCCGTCGACGGCACGGACCTCGATCCCCGGCGCCGGCCGGATCGCCGGCCGGTGTTCCCCGTACAGGTCGGTGCCGATGACCCCGACCTCGGTCATCCCATACATGTTCCCGAGCGGTACGCCGTACTTGTCCTCGAACGACTGTGAGACCGCGGCCGGCACCAACTCGCCACCCGTCGTCATCCGCTTGAACTGCGGCAACTTCGGCGGCTCCTGGACCGACGCGAGCAGCCCGATGTGGAAGGGCACCCCGAGAACCGTCGCCGGCGACGTCCCCGCAGCGATCGCCTGCACGATCGCGTCACCCGTCAACCGCGCCGGCGGCACCAACTCGACCCCGGCATGCAGGCCGTAGAGCAGACCTCCGACCAGTCCGAGCACATGCACCATCGACGGAAGCAGAATCAACCGCTCACCCCGCACCGGCACCCCGTCGATCCGGGTGTACCGCAGAACCTCCTCGACGAGATCCTCCGCCGTCCGCCCGATCACCTTCGACGGCCCCGTCGACCCGGAGCTCAGCTGTACGACGGCGTGCGCGGTTCCGGCCGGATGACCCGAGTAGCTGGCCACATCGGTGTGCACCTCGACGAACGTCCGCAACCCCGACCGCACCGGCCGCTCCGGCGACACCACAACCTGCGGAACCAGCCGCTCGATCGCCCGCCGGACCTCGTAGTCGGTCAGCCGGTGATCCAGCAGGATCGCCTGCCCGCCACTGCGCCAGACCGCCAGCAAATGCGTCACGAAAGCCAATGAGGGCGGCAATCGCAAAGCCGCCGCACCACCGGCACGAAAACCCGCGTCGCGGAGTTCCGATTGACGATCCCGGACCAATCGGCGAAGTTCCGCGCGATCAACAGGTTCCGGAAGACGAAAACAGATATCGGTGGCCGGACCGGCGAGCAGGACGTCGTCGACCCACTGCGCGCCCTGGGTGGTTCCGGGCACCACGACAGTACCGTGATTGGTCATCCGAGCTCCGAAGTTCGTTGCACACAAAGGATTCGAAGACCAGGACCTCCACCAAGGTCTGGCGATGACGCGACGATACGACACGATCACACAACTGCGCTATGGACCAGAAGTGATGATCCAACTACCGTTCGCAACCTCTTGCGAAGGCTTGTCCGGCCGCCGAAATGACACCGGAAACAATTCATCGAGAGGTTAGGAATTCCGTCCAGTCTCGGGCGCAGTGAGGGTTTACCCCACGCACAAAGAAGCAGTCCGGCAGGCCGCACCGGACTATGCCACAGAGATTGCGAAACGCAGGTGCGCCGAGCTGACGCCGCTACAGTGATGGCATTGAAGCTGCCGTGCGGAGGGGCCGATGACAGCAGGTACGGAGGAGACGCCAAGGGACTGGGTTCCGGTCGAGCACCGGTGGTTCGGACTCGACCGACGGACCTTCCCGGCCGGGCTGACCAGCCTCGCCATCGCACTGGTGCTGATCTACGGCCTGCCGGCGCTCAGTGCGGCGATTCCGTGGCACAACCAGATCAAGGCCGGCCAAGTGCTCGAGCTCGGCGACGGCGCCACCGCGGTGCCACCGGTCGGCTGGCAACTGGAAGATGGGAGCCTGACCGGCGCGAACGCGACGAGCCTGCAGGTGAAGCTGGCCAGCGGAGGCGCCACGATCGAGCTGACCGGTACGTCGTACGACGGCACCGCGACAGCGTTCCTGGATCAGGTGGATCGGTCGGAAAGCGACGCCCCGGGCGTGAGTGGCCGGCGCGGAACGCTGACGACCGCAGCCGGCCTGGTCGGAGTCGTGGAGAGCCGAACGTCCACCGGCGGTGACGGCATCGATGCTGCCTTCAAGATGGCCACCGGCGCACCCGAGACGGTGGAGGCCGCGCCTGCGTTGCTCGTCCGCGTCCGCACCGCGCCCGGTCAGTTCGAGCAGTACCAGGACGAGGTGGCAGCCCTGCTGCGCAGCATCACACCGGGGTCGGGCCGATGACCGACACCGCGGTACCCGAAGGCAAGGCCGCACAGCTCAGCGCGATCGAGGAATCGGGCTGGGGGCAACCGTTCCGGTTCCTGCAACCACACAACCTCGCCTTCTGGGTCTACGTCCTCGGCGTCGGCGGCGGTGCCCTGACGATGCTTCGGTACTTCGGACCGCGCGCCTCGTTCTACTCGCCGGCCCTGGCTGGAGGAGTCCTCCTGTTCGCGCTGTACCTCGTGCCGTGGCTGCTGCTCCTGCGCCACCACAACCGTTTCACCGCCCAGCCTGCCGGGCTGCTTGCGACCGGCTTCGTCTGGGGTGGCGTCGCCGCGACGTTCTGGATCGCACTGCCGGCCAACCAGGCGTTGCTGGAGATCTGGGCGAAGGCCGGCGGCAGCTCTTTCGCCGCGGACTGGGGCGCCGGACTGACCGCGCCGATCAACGAGGAGTGGGGCAAGGCACTCGGGCTGGTGCTGCTCATCGGCCTCGCGCCACGCCTGGTCCGCAGCGCCTACGACGGATTCATCATCGGCGCGTACATCGGTCTCGGCTTCCAGGTGTTCGAGGACGTGCTCTACGTCTACAACGGCGCGACGCAGTTGTACGGCGTGGACCAGATCGGCTCGTCAGTGCGGGTGTTCCTGGTTCGGGGCGCGGCCGGGATCGTGTCCCACGCCCTGTTCAGTGCGATCTTCTGCGCCGGCCTGATGTGGGTCCTCGGCCGGACCCGCGGTGAGCGCAACGTGGTCAGAGGCGTACTCACCATGCTGATGGCCATGTTGTTCCACTTCGCCTGGGACGACATGGCCGGTCTGAGCGGCGGTGGCATCGCCGCGGCCGGCTTGCCGTTCGTGATCGCGGCCATCGAACTGACGGCGCTGTTCTACATCCTGCGGCACGCCGCCCGGCAGGAACGCGCCTGGACCCGCGCCCTGCTCGCCCCCGAACTCGAAACCGGCGCCCTCGACCCGGCTCTGCTGGACGCGGTCAGCGGCCTGAGAAAGGATCGCAAGGTCTACCGCAAACACCTCCACAGCCGCAGCAAGGCCCGGCACCTGCTGGAAGCCGCCACCGACCTGTCCCGCGAGCTGGCCCGGGCTCGCGGCGCCGAAACTCCTGCTGTAACCCACGCCCGATCCGAACTCCTCCGCCTCCGCTCCCCCGCCTGAGTGGCGGCGTGGCCTGCTCAGGCAGAGGCGGTGCGCTGGGGCGGGGCGCCGAGGGTGGCCAGGGCGTCGGCTACTCGGCCGTGGGCGTCCTCGAGGGCGGCCCGGGCCGCCGGGATGGCGGCGCCGGTGAGCAGGTGGACGAGGGCCGGCTTCAGTTCGCCTTCGGCCGCGGCCAGTGCCGCTTCGCACGCCTGCTCGTCGGCGCCGGTCGCCTCGGCGAGGATGCGCAGCATCCGGCCGCGGAGCTTCTTGTTGGTGGCGACCAGGTCGACCATCAGGTTCGACCAGGTCCGGCCGAGCTTGATCATCAGCGTGGTGGAGAAGGAGTTGAGGATCAGCTTCTGCGCCGTGCCGGCCTTCAGTCGCGTCGAGCCGGCGATGACCTCGGGCCCGGTGTCCGCCGCGATCACGATGTCGGCCAGCGGCGCCAGCGGGGCGTCCGGGTTCGACGTCACCAGCACGGTGGTCGCACCGGCCGCCCGGGCCGCCTTGAGCGCCCCGGCGACGTACGGCGTACTCCCGGAGGCAGCGAGGCCGATGACGATGTCCTGGCCGGTCACAGCGGCCGCGTCCGCGGCACCGCCGTCCTCGGAGTCCTCGACGTTCTCGACCGCGCGGAACAGCGCGTCCATCCCGCCGGCGTGGTGCGCGACCACCAGGTCCTCGGGCGTATGGAAGGTGGGCAGCAACTCGGCGGCGTCCAGTACGGCGAGGCGTCCCGACGTCCCGGCGCCGAAGTAGTGCACCCGGCCACCGCCACGGACCGCCTCGACGGCGGCATCGACGGCCTTGGTCAGCTCGGGGATGACCAGTCCGACGGCGCCCGCGACCCGGGCGTCCTCGTTGTTCACCAACTGCAGGATCTCGGACGTCCCCACCGCATCGATGGCGAGCGTCCTCGGGTTGCGCTGCTCTGTCGGTGAGGTCACAGATCCGATGTTAGTTTCCTACTGAAGGATTTTCAATTCCGTTCATCCTTGACAGAAAACCGTTGACGTCACTCTGAGCCCTTGAGCCGGTGACCACGGACCGAGGTGGCCGTCTCCTCCAGCGCCTTGCGCGCGTCCGGCAGCACCTGCTGCGCGACCCCGATGAACAGGCAGTCGATCACGGTCAGTTGCGCGATCCGGCTGGACATGGCCCCGGACCGGTACGTCGTCTCCCGGGCAGCCGTGGTCAGCACCAGATCCGCCGTCTTGGCCAGCGGCGAGCGGGGGAAGTTCGTCACCGCGACCGTGGTGGCGCCGTGCTTGGCCGCTTCCTCGAGCGCCTCGACGACCTCGACCGTCGTCCCGGTGTGGGAGATGCCGATCGCCACGTCGCCGTCCCCGAGCAGGGCGGCGCTGGGCAGCGCGACGTGGACGTCGGACCAGGCGAACGCGACCCGCCGGATCCGGTGCAGCTTCTGCTGCAGGTCGAGCGCCACGAACGCGCTCGCACCGAAGCCGTACAGGTCGACGCGAGGCGCGTTCACGACCGCGGTCACGACCTTGGCCAGGGCGTCCACGTCGACCTGCTGGGCGGTCTCGCGGACCGCCCGCTCGTCGGCGAACGCGACCTTGCTGACAACGTCGGCCAGCGAGTCGCCGGGCTCGATGTCGCCGCCCACCTCGGGCCGCACACTCTCCTGCGCCGACTGGGCCGCCAACTGCAGGCGGAGCTGCGGATAGCCCGGGACGCCGATCTGCTTGCAGAACCGGATGACCGTGGTCTCCGAGGTGGACGCCACCTCGGCCAGTTCGGAGATCGTCATCGCGGCCACTCCGCCCGGGTCCGCGAGGACCGCGTTCGCCACCCGCTGCTCGGCCGGGGCCAGCGCGGGCATCACCGCGCGGACCCGGACCAGCAGCGGCCCCGTGGGTTCTGGAGAGGTCGTTGAATTCATGACAGCCACGGTACGGCGCCTATGCACGAAGTGGGGTCACCGACGCGAAAGTCTCCAACCTGAAGCGGCAAATGATTCAGGCGTTCGCTCTCCGTCGAGAAGAACATCGTGTCCGTGCGTGATCTTCACACCGTCGACGTACACACCGCGGCCCTGGTACAGCGGATCGGAGGCGTACCGCCACCGGATCGTCTGCGCGCCCTCGCCGAGTTCGGCCGACACCTGGTGCCAGTGCCGGTCGCCGGAGCCGCTGATCGATCCGTCGGTGTCGATCACGGTCCCGCGGTCCCGCACGGTGAACGGCAGCTTCGTCCAGGTGGTCCCGTCGGTGGACGTCTCCAGGTACAGCAGATCCGTGTCCTCGGTGTCGACGAACAGGTCGAACGCCAGCTTCGCTCCCCCGGCCGGTACGGCGACCTGCGTGGACAGGGTGGTCGTCGCGTTGTCCGTCGTACCGGAGAACCAGGCGTCCTTGCCGTGCTGCGGACCGACGCCGAGGGCCAGGGCAAGCCCTTGCACGACAGCCCGGCGGGCCGGGTTGTTGCTGCCCCAGTTGCGGCTGGGGTGGACCCGGTTGGTCAGCAGGATGGCGAACGAGCGCGAGTCGAAGTCGATCACGATCGACGTCCCGGTGTAGCCGGTGTGGCCGGCCGTCCGCGGCCCGGACAGGCCGCCCATGTACCAGCGCTGGTTCAGCTCGAAGCCGAGGCCGTGGTCATTGCCCGGGAAGGCCTGGTTGAAGTTGGTGATCATCGCGGTCACCGAGGATTCCTTCAGGATCCGGGCACCGCGGTAGCTGCCGCCGTTCAGAAAGGTCTGGGCCAGAACGGCGAGGTCGTCGGCGGTGCTGAAGACGCCGGCGTGACCGGCCACGCCGTCCAGCGACCAGGCGTTCTCGTCGTGCACCTCACCCCACACCATGCCCCGCGGCGGCGCGGTCTGGTACTCCGTCGCGGCGATGCGCGGCTTCTTCTTCGGGTCCGGGTTGTAGCCGGTGTCGCGCATCTGCAGCGGCTTGGTGATGCCGTCGGCAACCAGCTTGTCCAGCGTCTTGCCGGTCACCCGGTGCGCCAGCTCGCCGAGCGTGATCAGGTTCAGGTCGCTGTAGAGGTAGGTGCTGCCGGGCGGATTCTGCAGCTTCGCGGTGAGTGCCAGCTGGAGCCGCTCCTCCGGCGTCTTGCCGGTGCTCCACAGCGGCAGCCAGGCCGGGAACCCGGTGGTGTGCGTGAGCGCCTGCCGGACCGTGATGGCTTCCTTCCCGTTCGCGGCGAACTCCGGCACGTACGTCGCGATCGGGGTGTCGAGGTCGACCTTGCCCTTCTCGACCAGCTGCATCACCACGATCGAGGTGAACAGCTTGGACACCGAGGCCATGTCGAAGATCGTGTCGGTGCGCATCGGGATCTGCTGGTCGGCCGGCAGTTCGGTGCCCGCGCCGTCGGCGTACTTCAGCGCCATCCCGGTGGCGGTCCGGGTCACGACCTTCCCGTCGTGGCCGAGTAGCGTGACCGCGCCGGCGTACAGGGGTTTCGCCGTACCGTTCGGGCGGGTCCAGCCGTCGACCTGTGCGAGCGCCGCGTCGATCGGCGCAGGGTCCAGGCCGGCCTTCGCCGGGGTCGAGTCACGCAACAGCGTTCCCTTCGGTGCGTAGCCGTCGTACGGCTGGTCGAACCGGCCAGATCTGTTGCCATTGGCAACTGCAGGGCTTGCCATCGTCAGCATCACCGCAGAGGCTATCGTGAGCGCCGCGATCCGCCTCACCGGTGGGCTCCCTTGTAGAGCAGGTACTTGGCGCGGCGCGCGGTCCACGCGTCGGTCTCGGACTTCCAGGCCGCGACGATCTCCTCGGCGGTAGCGTCGGCCATCAGCATGGTGCGGAACCGGTCCGACCCGGTGAGCAGGTCGATCCATCGGCCGGGCGGGTTCTCGGCCCGCCAGGTGAACTCCGGGTAGAGCTTGCGGGCCTCGACGATCATGTGCGTCGCCGCGGTGATCGCCTCGACCCGGGACGGATCGGTGATCTGCACCTGGACGCCGCCGCAGAGCAGGTTCGCGTTCTTGCTGATCGTCGGCGTGAAGTACGCCTCCCGGAACTCCACGCCCGGGATGGTCTTCTGCTGCAGCGCCTGCGCCCACTTGTAGTCGACGTACGGCGCGCCGATCAGCTCGAACGGCCGCGTCGTACCGCGTCCCTCGGACATGTTGGTCGCCTCGAACAGGCACATGCCCGGGTACACCAGCGCGGTGTCCGGGGTGGGCATGTTCGGGCTCGGCATCACCCAGGGCAGCCCGGTGTCGTCGTACAGCTGGTCCCGCTTCCAGTTCGACACCTGGATGACCTGCAGCTCCTTGAGCCGCGGGCCGCCGGTGTCGAGCGGTAGGTACTCGGCGTTGAACAGCCGGGCGAGTTCGCCGACCGTCATGCCGTGCTGCTGGATGATCTCCTCCTTGCCGACGCCCGAGGTGAACCCGGGCTTCATCATCGGGCCCCGGGCGTAGCCGCCGACCGGATTCGGCCGGTCCA
Source organism: Kribbella sp. NPDC049227 (assembly GCF_043197265.1). NCBI lineage: Bacteria > Bacillati > Actinomycetota > Actinomycetes > Propionibacteriales > Kribbellaceae > Kribbella > Kribbella sp. NPDC049227. Next base: position 756,380 of record NZ_JBICST010000001.1, read on the forward strand.
GGACCACGAACTTGGCGCCGGTGGTGACGGCCGCCTGCATCGCCGAGTACATGGTCCAGATGTAGGTGTAGAACCGCGCGCCGACGTCCTGGATGTCGAAGACGACCGTCTCCACGCCGGACTTGGTGTAGAGCTCGACCAGTTTCTCCACGGTCGCGCCGTACGCGTCGTACACCATGATCCCGGTGCGCGGATCGACGTGGTCGCCCTCGGAGCCGCCGGCCTGGGCCGAACCGCGGAAACCGTGCTCGGGCCCGAAGACCGCGACCACGTTGACCTTCCCGGACGCGTGCATGGTGTCGACGACGTGGTTGAAGTCGGGCAGGATGCCGGTCGGGTTGCTGATCACCCCGACCTTCTGACCGGCCAGCGCCCGCCAGCCGTCCTTGGCCAGCACCTCCGCGCCGGTCATCACCGCCTTGCCGCCGTTCGAACCGCCGGCGTGAGCGGCGGGTACGTCGATCAGCGGGGCGGCGGCGAGTACACCGGCGCCCGCCAGCAAACTGCGTCGCTTCATCAGGTCTCTCCTTCGGGCAGGGGCGTCAGGGACGGAACGACAGGTCGGCTACCACGGGGCGATGGTCGCTGGCCGCTTGCTCAGGAGGCACCGCGACCCGCAGGACGTGCAGTCCCGTGCCGACGGTGACGAAGTCGATCCGCTTGACCGGATCGACGGCAGGATAGGTGTTCGGACCGCCGGAGGTCGTGCCGGTGGCGGTCCAGCTGTCGGTGACCCGGGTCCACAGTCCCGCGAGCTCCGGAGCGGTCGCCTCGGCGTTGAAGTCACCGGTGAGGATCTGCAGATCCTTGCGGCGGTCGCCGGCGAGGATCTTCGTCGTGTCGCGGACCTGGGCCTCCCGGACCGACGGATCCGCCCGGTAGTCCAGGTGCGTGCAGTAGACGTGCACGCGGCGACCACGGACGTCGATCTCGGCCTCGAGGAATCCGGATGCCGGGGCCGGCACCGGGTTCGGGTCCTGGGTGGACAGCCGGGTGATCGGGTGGTTCTCGGTCCGCACCAGCGGGAACCGGGACAGCACGCCGACGCCGTACTGGCGACGCGGCTGACCGGGCGTGGGCGGGTCGAGGTCGTAGATCGGCGCGAACCCGGCGTACATCCCGAGCGTGGCGGCCAGCTCGGCGATGGTGTCGCGCCACTCGCTGCGCGCGTCCCAGTGAACGTCGACCTCCTGCAGCCCGATCACGTCGGCGTTCAGCGCCTTCAGGGCCCGGGCGGTCCGGTCGAGGTCGAACACGTTGTCCTCGCCGGCCCCGGCATGAATGTTGTACGAGGCAACAGTCAGCCGGGTCTGCCGCGGGTCGAAGCCGAGGCCGTGACCGAACGGGTGCAGGGTCACGGACGGATCGGGCTGCGCCGGGATCGCCACGGGCAGCTTGCCGGTCGGCGCCAGCTCGCCGTACAGCACCTTGGCCAGCGCCTCCATCGAGACCGCCGCGTAGCCGTAGGTCGCGAGCGTGGTCGACGCGGACGGGAAGTAGGCGACGTCGTACGGATCGCGGACGGCGACCAGGATCACCGGCCGGCCGGTGGCGAGCAGGGCGTTGACCAGCTTCTGCTGCTTGGCCTGCTTGTCGGTGACCTCGGTGTCCCAGGCCTTCATCGTGAGGACGACGGTGAGGTCCGCGTCCGCGGATGCGGCGACGGCATCGTCGATCTTGGCGTCGGTCGGCGTCGCACCCGTGTCCTTCACGACGGCGGTCGCCCCACGGCCCTGCAGTGCGGCCCCGAGCGCCGCCGGGCTGTAGCCGGCGACCAGGATCTTCCGCGGCGCCGGGGACAGCGGCAGCAGGCCGGCGTCGTTCTTCAGCAGGGTCGTACTGCGATCCGCGATCCGCTGGGCGGCGGCGTAGTTCGCCGGTGTGCCGACCACCTTCGCGACGCGGGCGAGGTCGACGTACGGCTGGTCGACGACGCCGGTCCGGAGTTTCAGCTTCAGGATCCGCTCGACGCTCTGGTCGATCCGGGCCTCGCTGATCCGCCCGCCACGCACCGCGTCGAGCACCGAGTTGTACGCGAGCCCCGGGTCGACCGGCATCAGCAGTTGGTCGACACCGGCCTCGATCGCCCGGAGCGGGATCTCGGCGTCGCCGTACTTGTCCCGCACGCCCTTCATGCCCAGCGAGTCGGTGATCACGACCCCGTCGAACCGGAGCTGCTCGCGCAGGATCCCGGTCAGGATCGGCTTGCTCAGCGTCGCCGGGTCCCCGGCCGGTTCGAGGGCCGGTACGACGATGTGCGCGGTCATGATCGATTCGATCCCGGCCCGGATCGCCGCCTCGAACGGCGGCCGGTCGATCCGCGTCCACTCCTCCAGCGTGTGGCTGATCACCGGGATGCCGGTGTGGCTGTCGGTCGCGGTGTCACCGTGGCCGGGGAAGTGCTTGGCGGTGGACACGATCCGCCCGTCCCGCTGGTACCCCTTCACCTGCTCGGCGGTCAGGGCGGCGACCACCGCAGGATCAGATGAGAAGGACCGGACGCCGATCACGGGGTTCAGCGGGTTGACGTTGACGTCCGCGACCGGAGCGAAGTCGGTGCTGATCCCGACCGCCTTCAGTTCGCGGCCGCCGATTCCGGCCGCCTGCCGCGCGTACTCCGCCGACCGGGTCGCGCCGAGCGCCATCGCGCCCGGGAACTGGGTCGCCGGCGGCCCGACCCGGAACACGACGCCGTGCTCCTGGTCGGTGCTGATCTGCAGCGGTACGCCGGTGTCGCCCAGCGCGGCGCTCTGCAGTCCGTTGGACAGCCGGGCGATCTGCTGCGGGTCCTTCACCGAGTCGGTCCAGGCGAAATAGATCACCCCGCCGAGGTGGAACTTGCGCACCACTTCGGCCGGGGTCGCGACGCCGTACAGGCTCGTGTTACGCGCATCGGCCGTGTCCGCTGTCGGCCCGTAGGCGTAGCAGACGAACAGCTGGCCGACCTTCTCCTCCAGCGTCATCCGGCGCAGGGTCTCGCGGACCCATCGGTCGGTACCTGCTTGGGCGGTAGTTGTTCCGGCAACCGTCGTACCGGCGACTGCTGCCGCCGCGAGTCCGAGGGTCTGACGTCGGGTCAGGTGCAAGGCGAAAACCCCCACAAGTAATTGAATTACAGGCGCTCCCCCGCGACGCGAAAGTTACCCACATGCCCACGGTGGGTCAAGACTTGACTACGAAACTGACGCTGCTCCTACGTACAGATGAACGGGTAGTGCTGCGTGAGGGGGTAGTGCACCTGCGCTTGGGGGGCGGCGTGTACGGCGTATCGGGAGCGCACTACCCGTCCGTAGGTACGCCAGTGCCACCGGGTCAGACGGAGATGTCCACCGAGGGGCGGAGCTTGGCGGCCGCGGCGAGGGCCTCGTGGGCGGGGTTGTCGAGGAACTGCTGGACCAAGGCCTGGTCGGCCGGCTCGTGGACGCGGGGCAGGGCGATCTGCTCGTACGCCGCCTGGAAGCGCGGACCCCAGCGACGGGTGCCGAGCCGAGCTGTCCGTGAGCAGTTGTCGACCATGTAGGCGACGTCGCGGGCGTGCATGTAGGGCAGCAGCGAGTCGACCGCCTCGATGACGGATTCGTTCACGATCTCGGACCAGGCGTGGCCGCGGGCGGCGAACTCGTCGAGTTGGGCGACCATCGTGGCCACGAACAGTCCGGCGGTGAGCGGGTCGATCCCGGTCCGCACCGACGTTCGGCGGGCGTGCACCGCCGTACTGTGCGACCACATCGGGCTGCCGGCGATCGGGGACATCGGGCGGGTGGCGAGGCGCTGCTCGGCCAGGATCACGCTGCGCAGTTCGGTGCCCTCGGCAACTTCGTCGTAGATCTCGGCGACCAGGTCGCGAGCCGGCCGGTAGGCGACGGAGTAGGCCCGGTCGAACAAGTCCTCGTCCCCCGTGGCGCCCCGCACCGCCGCCAGGCCCGAGTCCGAGATGGTGCGGGCGATCGGGCCGGTGATCGACTCGGTGGATCGCTCGTACGCCGTCACCGGATCCCCGCCCGCGATGACGAAATGGCGATAGAGCGCCTCCACCAGACCGTGGACCGCGCCGAGCAGGATGGCACGCTCGCCGACGATGTCGGACCGGTACTCGTCGGCCAGCGTGGTGGCGAACGTGTACGGCGATCCCAGGCCGATCGACCAGGCCAACGCACGGTCCGTCGCGTGACCGTCGGGGTCCGCATGGACGGCGATGCTGGCGTTGATGCCGGCCCCGTTGACCGTCGCGCCCTGCTGGTACAGGCGGCGTACCGAGTCGCCCATTCCCTTCGGGCACACGGCGATCACCGGATGACCCGCGGGGAAGTCACTGCCGATCGACCGCAGATGACCCAGCAGGAAGCCGTGCGAGAGCCCGATCGTGGCGCCAGGCTCGAGCACCGCGAAGATCTTCTCGTGCTCGGCAGCCAGCGCTGCGTCGGCGATGAGCAGGATCACCAGGTCCGAGTCCGCGGCGACCGCCAGCCAGTCCCCGAGCGTGCCGTTCCCCTCGGTGAAGCCGTGCGCGCGGGCATCGTCCGCCGATCTCGAACCAGGCCGCAGCCCGACGGACACGACCACCTCGGTCCCGGCCAGCGAGTCCCGCAGGTTCTGGGCCTGGGCGCTCCCCTGCGGCCCCCAGCCCAGGACGCCGATCCGCCGGACGCCGTGCAGGGCCCGCGGCAGCAACGGGAACAGGTCACGGCCGCCACGGACGATCGTCTCCGTCCCGCCTGGAACCGTCATGGTCTCGGTCCGGAAGACCGACGAGGTGAGGGTGCTCATGGCCTTCAGTTAAGGTCGATCCCAGTCGTTGCAGCAAGCGCAACATCTGCACCGGTCCGTTGCAGGAGATGAAACATGGAGCATCGCGAGCTGGAGCTGTTCCTGCATCTCGCCCGCACGCTGAACTACGGGCGCACCAGCCTCGAGTGCCACGTCAGCGCCGCGACCCTGACCAGAACGATCCAGCGACTGGAGACACGCGCCGGCGTCCGATTGCTCGACCGCGGCCCGCGCGGAGTCGTCCTCACCGCGGACGGCCAGCGCTTCACGTCGTACGCCGAACGGGCCCTGGAACTGTGGGAGGACTACCGTGCCGGCGCCGGCGAACCGGCTGAGCTCGTCGGCGAACTGCGGATCTTCGCCACCGTCACAGCCTGTCAGGCGCTGCTGCCCGACCTGCTCGCACCGCTACGGGCGGCGCATCCGCAGATCCGGCTCGCAGTTCAGACCGGCGACGCGGCGGCGGCTCTGGCGAGGCTCGACGAGGGCGAGGTGGACGCGGCGGTCGCGGGCATCCCGAAGCGACTGCCGCAGACGATGGTGACTCGGACTGTCGCAGTCACCGACCTGGTCCTGGTCAGGAGCCGCAACGGCCTAGCGGAAGGGCCGTTCGTGGTGCCGGCCCGCGGGCTCGTCCGGGAAGCGGCGTTCCGCTGGTTCCGCAGGACCGGGATCAAGCCGGTGATCGCGGCCGAGCCGGACGGGCACGAGGCACTCCTCGCCCTGGTCGCGCTCGGCTGCGGCATCGGCATCGTGCCGCGACTGGTGCTGGAGTCCTCGACCACCGCGAACCGCCTCGTCGAGCTGCCCGCGGACCCGGCGCTCGAACCGCTCAGGATCGGGCTTTGCGCGCGCCGCGCCGACCTCCGCCGCCCTTTGATCGCGGCCCTCTGGGGGCTGCGACCGTAGCGCCGGGGTGGAGCTTGGCCGGGACGAGTTGGGGTGGCAGCGGATCGGCGCCTTCCAGCTGGCGAATGAGGGCATCGGTGCCGAGCTGACCGAGCTCGGGACCGGGCGTCCGCATGATGGTGAGTTCCGGGTTCGTGAGGGCCGCCATTTCCGGTGCCATCAGCAACGGCAGGACCGAGATGTCGCCGGGGACCTGATAGCCGAGGCGATTCAGGCCGGCGACCGCGCCGAGCGCGGCGAACTCGTTGACGATCAGGACGGCGGTGGTGTCCGGGTGGTCTTGCAGCAGGCGGCCCATGGCGTCCTGACCGGCGAGCGTCGATCCGGCGCATTCCAGGACGACTGTCTCCAGGCCGTACTCCGGGGCCACCCGGCGAAACGCGGCTTCGGAGCGCACGTACGGACCGTAGGTGCTGAACAGGGGATCGTTGAGGTTGCCCGAGATCAGCGCCAGCCGTCGATGGCCGAGGCCGTGCAGGTAGCCGACCGCGTCCTCGACGGTCCGGTCGAAGTCGATGTCCACATGCGCCAGGCCCTCCAGCGAGCTCGTCCGCCCGATCATGGCGAACGGCGTACCCGTCTCCTGCAGAACGGTGACGCGGGGGTCGTCCAGTTGGACCTCCATCAGGACGACACCGTCGGCCAGACCTTGGCCGACGAGCTCGGTCAGTTCGCCGCCGTCGTTGCCGACCGGCCAGAGGACCAGGTGGTAGTCCTGTTTGCGGGCCGCGTCGGCGGCACTGGTGAAGAACTCCGCGGCGGAGAAGCCGAACTTGTGGTCGAGCGCCGGATAGGCCATCGCGATGATGTGCGTCCGCCGGCTGGCCAACGCGCGGGCCACCGCGTTGCGGCGGTAGCCGAGCTCGGCCATCGCCTGCTCGACCCGCGCCCGGGTCGCCGCGGTCACCGGCTTGGTGTCGTTCAGCAGGAACGACACGGTCGCGATCGACACGCCCGCACGGTCCGCGACGTCTCGCATGGTGACCATCGAACTCCTCCCGTCTGAACCCTTGACAGCAGTGTGACCCAAGGAACATAGTCCTGGGACATCTCAGTTAAGCGGTTTACTCCCCTTTAGAGCAAGCGAACGGAAATTATCCACAGCCCGTGGTTAAACGCTTTGATCGAAGGAGCCCGATGTCATGATCAGCAAGCGGATCGCCGCCGTGCTGGCCGGTGCGACGACCGTGTCGCTCGTGCTGGCCGCCTGCGGCAGCAACGGCGAGGACTCCTCGTCGGCCTCGTCCGGGGACAGCGTCAAGAGCCTCACGATCCTGGACTACTACAACAACGACCCGGACAAGTCGCTGGTGCAGAAGGGTCTCGACACCTGCGCGAGCCAGCTCGGCATCACCATCCAGCGGGAGACGGTGCCTGGTGACACCTTGATCCAGAAGGTGCTGCAGCAGGCGTCGTCCAAGACGCTGCCCGACGTCCTGATGCTCGACAACCCCGACGTACAGCAGATCGCCGCGACCGGTGCGCTGGCGCCCCTGAACGACATGGGTCTGAACGGGGACGGCGTCATCCAGGGCATGGTCGACGCGACGTCGTACCAGGGCAAGCTCTACGGACTGGCGCCGGTGACGAACACGATCGCGCTGTTCTACAACACGCAGATGCTGCAGGAGGCCGGCGTCCAGCCGCCGAAGACGTGGGACGAGCTGAAGGCCACGGCCAAGAAGCTGACCAAACCCGGCCGGTACGGGATCGCGTTCAACGCCAACGCGACGTACGAAGGCTCCTGGCAGTTCCTGCCGGCGATGTGGACCAACGGCGGCGACGAGACCGACCTGAACACCCCGCAGGTGACCGAAGCCCTGCAGTTGTGGACGGATCTGGTGCAGTCGGGGTCGGCGTCGAAGAGCGTGATCAACTGGACCCAGGGCGACGCGAAGGACCAGTTCGTGGCCGGCAAGGCCGCGATGATGGTGAACGGGCCGTGGCAGATCCCGGCGCTGGAGAAGTTCCCGAACATCAAGTGGGACGTGGTCACGTTCCCGCTGAACAAGCCGGACCAGACACCGGTCGCACCGCTCGGCGGTGAGGCCTGGACCGTCCCGCTGAACAAGGACCAGGCCAAGCAGCAGAAGGCCGCCGACTTCGTGAAGTGCCTGAACTCGGACGAGAACGAACTGGCCTGGGCGAAGGCCCGGTTCACGATTCCGACCAAGACCGCTCTGCTGGACCAGTACGTCAAGGACGTGCCGTCGATGAAGGCCTTCACCGAGCAGGTCAAGACCGCCCGCTCGCGGACCGGCAAGCTGGGCGACAAGTGGCCGGAGGCCGCGAAGGTGATCTACCAGGCGATCCAGCTGGCGCTCACCGGTAAGGCCTCACCCCAGGACGCCTTCAAGCAGGCGTCCGGCGGCTGATCGCGATGGCGGCATCCACAGTGCTGCAGGACGACACCCAGGTGGCCGGCCCGAAGCCTGCTCGCAGGCCTCGTGGCCGGCGCCACCGGGGTGAGGATCTGACCAAGCTCCTCTTCGTCCTGCCGGCCGCGGTCGCGATGATCGCGCTGTTCGGCTATCCCGTGGTGAAGAACCTGATGATGAGCCTGCAGGACTACGGCCTGCGGACGTTCTTCACCGGTGACGCCCCGTGGGTCGGGCTGAAGAACTACAGCACGGTCGTGACGGACAACCTGTTCTCGGACGCGATGCTGAACACGGCGCTGTTCACCGTCGGCTCGATCGCGTTCCAGTTCGTGATCGGGCTGGCGCTGGCCCTGTTCTTCCACCGGCGCTTCCCGCTCAGCGGCGTACTGCGGTCCTTGCTCCTGCTGCCGTGGCTGCTGCCGTTGATCGTGTCGAGTGCGACCTGGCGATCGATCCTCGAGCAGGACAGCGGCATCCTGAACCGCACGTTGTCCTGGCTGCACCTGATCAACGAACCGGTACCGTGGCTGAACTCGCCGTCGGTGGCGCTGATCGCGGTGATCGGCGTGAACATCTGGATCGGCATCCCGTTCAACGTGACCCTGCTGTACTCCGGCCTGGCCGAGATCCCCGACGAGTTGTACGAGGCCGGCCAACTGGACGGCGCGACCGGCTGGCGCGCGTTCCGCTACATCACCTGGCCGAACCTGCGGGCGGTGGCGAGCGTGCTGCTGATGCTCGGCGTCGTCTACACGATCAAGGTGCTGGACATCATCCTCGGTCTCACCGGCGGCGGTCCGGCCAACGCCACCCAGACGCTGGCGACCCAGTCGTACGAGCGGTCGTTCATCGACTTCAAGTTCGGCGAGGGCGCCGCGCTGAGCAACATCCTGATCGCGATCTCGTTCCTGTTCGCGATCTTCTACCTGCGCAGCACCCGCCGCGCTGTCGACGAATAGGAGGGGTACGACGATGACCGACTCCACTGTCCGTCGCGTGATCTACAGCGTGATCGGCGTGCTGATCCTGTGCGTGATGCTGTTCCCGGTCTACTGGATGCTGAACGCGTCGCTGCAACCGTCCGGCAACACCCTGACCGCCGGCTTCCTGCCGTTGCACCCGAACTTCTCCGGCTACAAGCGGGCGCTCGACGAGCAGGGCGGGAACCTCGTCACCAGCATGATCATCGCGGCCGGAACCGTCGTACTCAGCCTGGCCATCGCAACGCCGTGTGCCTACGCGCTCTCGCAGTTCCGCTCGAAGTGGGTGTCGATCGGGCTGCTCGCGATCCTGATCTCCCAGATGATCCCGGGGATCGTGATCGCGAACGCGCTGTACACGGCGTACGAGCGGATCGGGCTGCTGAACTCGATCCCGGGCCTGATCGTCGCGAACACCAGCAGCGGCATCCCGTTCGCGATCCTGATCCTGCGCTCGTTCATGCTGTCGCTGCCGCCGTCGCTGGTGGAGGCCGCGCGAGTGGACGGCGCCGGGCTGTTCCGGGCGTTCGTCGCGATCGTGCTGCCGATCAGCAAGAACTCCCTGATCACCGCGGGACTGTTCAGCTTCCTCTTCTCCTGGAGCGATTTCCTCTTCGCGCTGACGCTGACCACCAAGGGCGGCGTGCGGCCGGTGACGCTCGGGATCTACCAGTACCTCGGCACCCAGGTGCAGAACTGGAACGCGGTGATGGCGACCGCGGTGCTCTCGGCGATCCCGGCCATCGTGCTGCTGGTCGCCGCGCAGAAGTACATCGCCGCCGGCGCCATCGGCGGAGCAGTCAAATAACCCCTTACGGACAAGGACTTTCACACTATGACGATTCGCGTACTCGTCTGGGGCGAGAACCGGCACGAGCAGGTCGAGCCGCACGTCGCCGAGATCTACCCCGACGGCATGCACAGCACGATCGCCGCCGGTATCGCGGAGAACCTCGGCGACGCCGCCAAGGTCGGCACGACCACTCTGGACGAACCCGAGCACGGCCTGACCGAGGAGGTGCTGGCCGACACCGACGTACTGGTCTGGTGGGGTCATGCGGCCCACGGCGAGGTCGAGGACAAGGTGGTCGAGCGCGTGTACCAGCACGTGCTGTCCGGGATGGGTCTGGTCGTGCTGCACTCCGGGCACTGGTCGAAGATCTTCGGCAAGCTGATGGGGACCTCGTGCACGTTGCGCTGGCGCAGCGAGCGGGACCGCGAACTGGTCTGGACGGTGAACCCGACGCACCCGATCGCACAGGGCGTACCGCACCCGATCGAGATCGAGCAGCAGGAGATGTACGGCGAGTTCTTCGACATCCCGGTGCCGGACGAACTGATCTTCGTCTCGTCGTTCTCCGGCGGCGAGGTGTTCCGGTCCGGCTGCACCTTCCGCCGCGGGCACGGGAAGATCTTCTACTTCTCCCCCGGCGATCAGGATTTCCCGGTGTACCACCACAAGGACGTCCGCAAGGTGATCGCGAACGGTGTCGCGTGGGCGATGACGGACCTGCCCCAGCGAGCGGTCCCGACGCTGCTGCGGTACGAGACCGGTGACTTCTTCAACGGCCACGGCTACAAGGGCCCGATCGAGGAGCCCGCGGATGCCTGAACCCCTGCGACTGCTTCAGGTCGGTGCCGGCGGCATGGGCCGGGCCTGGCTGCGCACGATCTCGGAGAACCCTGACGTCGTACTGGTCGGCCTGGTCGACCTGGACGTCGACGTTGCCCGGGCGGCCGCCGACGAGCACGGGTACGGCGACCTTCCGGTGGCGACCTCGATCGACGAGCTGGGCGTGGAGGCCGATGCGGTCGTCGACGTGACCGTGCCGCTCGCGCATCCGAAGGTCAGCGTGGATGCCCTGCAGCGTGGGCTCCCCGTGCTGTGCGAGAAGCCGCTGGCCGAGTCGGTCCGCGAATGCCTGGCGATGGTCGCGGCGTCGGAGATCAGCGGGAAGCTGTTGATGGTTTCGCAGTCCCGCCGCTACTTCCGGGCCGGGTCCGCGTTCGGCCGGCAGATCGCCGAGCTCGGCACCATCGGTTCACTGTCGTGCGAGTTCTTCAAGGCCCCGCACTTCAGCGGCTTCCGGGAGCGGATGGCCGAACCGCTGCTGGTCGACATGGCGATCCACCAGTTCGACCTGGCCCGCAAGCTGATCGGCTCCGAGCCGGTGACGGTGTACTGCGAGTCGTACAACCCGGAGTGGAGCTGGTTCGACGGCAACGCGGCCGCGTCGGCGATCTTTTGCTTCGCCGACGGCACCCGGTTCGCCTTCACCGGCAGCTGGTGCGCGCCCGGCTTGGAGACCTCCTGGAACGGGCGCTGGCGGGCGAGCGCGGCCGGCGGTACGGCGACGTGGGACGGGGACAACCCGCCGGTCACGGAGCTGGCCACCGGCGAGGCCCGGCCTGCGGTGATGGCCGACGACCCCGAACAGATCGCCGGGTCCCTGGTCGAGTTCGTCGCCGCGGTCCGCGAGTCGACGGTCCCGCAGTCGGAGGTCCACTCCAACGTGATCAGCGTCGCCATGGTCGAGGCCGCCGTACGCTCCGCGTCCACCGGCACACCCATCCGGATCGCCGACGTCATCACCGACGCCTACACGGAGGCTCTGGCCACCGTCCAGGACCCCACCCTGCACGCTGCCCTCACCTCCTGGCCCAACCCCCTCAAGGCAGTCGGCCTGGAACCCTGAGCTCCGGTATTGCGGAACCAGTACGCCGGAGAAGCGCGGGGCTTCTCCGGCGTACGCACGTCTGCGAGGCGGCGACGGGCCAATCATCCTGAGCGGATGATGGGCCGCGCGGACCCCGAACCTACGGTGGCTGTCGAGAGCAAGACCTGTCTAGACGCCTCAGCGTCGAGGCGAGAGGACGTCGACCCGTGCCGGACACAGGAATCAACCGCAGCCAGCTCCCGATCCGGCGACCACGGTTCGCGGGCGCGACCGAGCGAACACTCTCCGGCTCGACGCCGGACTGGGACCAGGCGAGCCATGTGAAGCCACCCGACGGCGCACCGAACGTGCTCCTCGTCCTGATCGACGACGCCGGCTTCGGCAATCCGAGCACCTTCGGTGGTCCGATCCAGACGCCCAACTACACCCGGCTCGCCGAGAACGGGCTGCGGTACAACCGCTTCCATGTCACGGCGCTCTGCTCGCCGACCCGGGCGGCGCTGCTGACCGGTCGCAACCACCACCGGGTCGGCTTCGGCATGGTGGGCGAATTCTCCGGTCCCTTCCCCGGCTACAACGCGACCATCCCCCACGATTGCGCGCCGTTCCCGCGCATCCTCCAGGAGAACGGCTACCTGACGGGCGGCTTCGGGAAGTGGCATCTGACCCCGGACAACCAGCAGGGGTTCTCGGGACCGTTCGACCGGTGGCCGACCCGGCTCGGGTTCGACTACTTCTGGGGCTTCCTCGGCGGCGAGGCCGGACAGTACGACCCGCTGATCGCCGAGAACCAGAAGATGATCGGCGTCCCCGAAGCGAAGGGCCCCGACCCGTACTACCTGCAGGACGACCTCGGCGACCAGACGATCGACTGGCTGCACCGGATCCGCTCCGAGAAGCCGTCGACGCCGTGGTTCGCGTACGTCGCCACCGGCTGCAGCCACGCACCGCACCACGTGCCGCGCAAGTGGTCGGACAAGTATCGCGGCATGTTCGACGAAGGCTGGGACGTGATGCGTGAGCAGACGTTCGCGCGACAGAAGGCGCTGGGTGTCATCCCCACCGACGCGGAACTGCCGCCGCGCAACGACGCCTTCCCGACCTGGGACTCACTCGACGAGACGCACAAACGCCTCTACGCCCGTCAGATGGAGGTCTACGCCGGATACTCCGAGAACGCCGACTGGAACGTCGGCCGGATCGTCGACGCGATCGACGAGATGGGCGAGCTGGACAACACCGTGATCGTCTGGATCTGGGGCGACAACGGCGCGAGCATGGAGGGCACGCTCACCGGCACGTTCAACGAGATGACGACCCTGAACGGGATCCCGCTCACGCCCGAGCAGCAGATGGGGATTCTCTTCAAGCAGGGTGGTCTCGAGGCCTGGGGCGGCGAGCAGCTCGCGCCGCACTACTCGGCCGGGTGGGCCTGGGCCGGCAACACGCCGTTCGACTGGGGCAAGCAGGTCGCCTCGCATCTCGGCGGCACGCGGAACCCGCTGGTTGTGCATTGGCCGAGCGGCATCACCGACGCGGGCGCACTGCGCAGCCACTACACGCACGTGAACGACATCGGCGCGACGGTCCTCGACCTCGCCGGGATCCCGATGCCCGACTCGGTCGACGGCGTCCAGCAGCAGCCGTTCGACGGCGTCACCTTCGCCGACTCGTTCTCGGACCCGGCCGCGCCGGAGCGCCACACGCAGCAGTACTACGAGATCCTCGGCAACCGGGCGATGTACAAGGACGGGTGGCTGTACTGCCAGCGGATGCCACGGATCCCGTGGACGTTCGACCCGGAGGCGCTCAAGAAGTTCGGGCCAGGCTGGGATCCCGACGCCGATCCGGTCGAGCTGTACTACCTGCCCGACGACTTCACCCAGTCGAAGAACCTGGCCGCCGACCATCCGGACAAGACGAAGGAACTCGCCGAGCTCTTCTGGGCGGAGGCCGAACGCAACAACGTGTTGCCGCTGCTCGGCGGACTGACGTCGTTCTTCGGTATGACACCGCCGCTGCCGGAGGTGTCGAAGTTCGTCTTCCGCGGCGACATCCAGAACATCCCGAGCGGGATGATCCCACGGATCTACAACCACTCCTACACGATCAGCGCCGACCTGGTCGTGCCCGAGGGCGGCGCGGAGGGAGTGATCGTTGCCGAGGCCGACCATCTCGGCGGCTTCTCGCTCTTCGTGCAGGACGGGCTGCTCAAGCACACCTACTCGATGCTCGGGGTGTTCGTGTACACGCAGGCGGCCGAGCAGCCGCTGCCGACCGGCGAGGTCGCTGTCGAGCTCGTGTTCACGGCCGACGCGCCGAAACCCGCGACCGGCGGTGAAGTGACGCTGCTGGTCAACGGCGAGCCGGTCGCCACGGGGCGGATGGAGCACACCGTGCCGGCCCGCTTCTCGGGCTACTCCGGCATGGACATCGGTCGCGACAACGGCCTGGTCGTCGACCGCAGCTATGCCGACAAAGCGCCGTTCGCGTTCACGGGCAAGATCAAGCAGGTCGTCTTCGACGTTGCGCCCGACTTGACCGACGAGGACAGGCACGCGCTGAACGAGCACGCGGCTCAGGCCCTGGCGGCCCACGCCGCGAGCGCCTGAGACGCAGGGCGAAAAGGAGCATCATGAGTGACAAGGACCAGCTGGACGTCCTGATCGCGGTCTACCTCATCCCGGACCTGGCGCAGCAGGACTTCGACGCCTACACCAAGCTCGCGGCCGACGGCGGGATCACCACCGACGGCGTGGCCCTCGTCGTCAAGGACGCCGACGGCGAGGTCACCGTCAAGGAGACCGGCGACCATCTCGGTCACCGGGGAGCCAAGGCCGGAGCCGGCGTCGGCCTCGTCATCGGGCTCTTCGCCCCGCCGCTGCTGGCGTCGACAGTCGTCGGTGCCGCGGTCGGCGGGCTGGCCGGGAAGTTCGCTCGCCACCGCATGAAGGCCGGCATCGGCGACAAGCTCGACGACGCGCTTCCGCCGGGATCGGCCGGCATCATCGCGATCTACGCGCATGCCGGGGCCGACGCAGTCGCGGGGGCGCTCAGCAATGCGATCCGCACCTCGATCGCCCAGATCGACAAGGCCTCGGCGGACGAGCTGAAGGCCGGTCTGAAGGAAGCATCCGCCGGACTCTCGGGCTAGCTGGGCACACGATGATCGAGCTGATCGACGGGCTCCCCGACGGGGTCGTCGGCCTCATCGCCGTCGGCCAGGTCGAGTCCGCCGACTACGAGGCGGTCGCGGCGCCGGCGGTGAAGAAGGCGTTGGAGCATCACCAGAGGATTCGCGTCCTGCACGTGCTCGACGACCGCTTCGGCGGCTACACCGCCGGTGGCGCCTTGCAGGACGCCATCCTCGGCCTCGCCCATCCGCGCTCCTTCGACCGCATCGCCGTCGTCTCGGACGAGGACAGCATCCGGCGACTGGTGACGCTCGCAGGCTGGTCCATTCCCGGCGAGGTGAAGCTGTTCCCGAACGAGGAGCTCGAGCAGGCGACCGCCTGGGCCGTCGAAGACCTCGAAACACCCTGATGGCGTGGCTCCCAGCCCAGGTGAGCGGGAACCACGCCATCGACGCGTGAGTGTTTCCTAGAGCTTGAGTGCGCTGGCTACGGTCTCCGCCAAGGAGTGAGCGATCTCGTGGGCTGTGTCGGAGGACTCGGCCTCGACCATGACCCGGACCAAGGGCTCGGTGCCGGAGGGGCGGAGCAGGACGCGGCCGGTGTCGCCCAGGCGGTTGGTGGCTTCGGCCACCGCCGTCTGGACAGCCGGGTCCGTGCCGGCGCGGGTCTTGTCGACGTTCTTCACGTTGACCAGGACCTGCGGCAGGCGGGTCATCGCGCCGGCCAGGTCGCTCAGGGACTTGCCGGTCTGGGCGAGCCGGGCGAGCAGCATGACCGCGGTCAGCGTGCCGTCGCCGGTGGTGGCGTGGTCGGACAGGATCACATGCCCGGACTGCTCGCCGCCGAGCTTGTGACCGCCCGCTTTCATTGCCTCGAGCACGTACCGGTCGCCGACCTTGGTCTGCTCGACCGCGATCCGCTCCCGGACCATCGCCTGGACGAAGCCCAGGTTGCTCATCACCGTGGCGACCACGGTGTCGTTGGACAGCCGGCCGCTGTCGCGCATGGCCAGGGCCAGGATCGCGAGGATCTGGTCGCCGTCCACGAGTTCGCCGTTGGCGTCCACGGCCAGGCACCGGTCGGCGTCACCGTCGAGGGCGATGCCGAGGTCGGCACGGTGACCGAGCACCTCGCGCTGCAGACCCTCCAGGTGGGTGGATCCGCAGTCCAGGTTGATGTTCAGGCCGTCGGGTGCGGCGGCGTACGTGATCACCTCGGCGCCGAGCCGGCGCAGTGCCTCCGGCGCGGTCTGCGACGCGGCACCGTTGGCACAGTCGATGACGACCTTGATGCCGTCGAACCGGTTGGGTGCGGAGCGGACCAGATGCGAGACATAGGTCTCGAAACCCTGGCCGTCCTCGAGCACCCGGCCGACGGCCGCGCCGGTCGGGCGCTGCCACTGCTCGTTCATCCGGGCCTCGATCGCGTCCTCGATCACGTCGTCGAGCTTGATCCCGCCTCGGGCCAGGAACTTGATGCCGTTGTCCGGCATCGGGTTGTGGCTGGCCGACAGCATCACGCCGAGGTCGGCGCCGGTCGAGCCGGTCAGGTACGCCACGGCCGGAGTCGGCAGTACGCCGAGCTTGACCACGTCGACGCCGGCACTGGCCAGACCGGCCACCACGGCGGCTTCCAGGAACTCGCCACTGGCGCGTGGATCCCGCCCCACAACGGCGCGTGGCCGGTGCCCTTCGAAGGCACCGGCCTCGCCGAGTACGTGAGCTGCCGCGACCGAGAGGTCGAGCGCCAGCTCCGCGGTCAGGTCCACGTTCGCCAGGCCACGGACTCCGTCCGTGCCGAACAAACGCCCCATCAGGTGATCAGCGCTTGCTGTACTGAGGCGCCTTACGGGCCTTCTTGAGTCCGGCCTTCTTGCGCTCCTTGATCCGCGCGTCGCGGGTCAGCAGGCCGGCCTTCTTCAGCCCCGGGCGGTTCGCCTCGAGGTCCGCCGCGTTCAGGCAGCGGGCCACACCGAGCTGCAGCGCACCGGCCTGGCCGGTGATGCCGCCGCCGTTGATCCGGGCGATCACGTCGTACGAGCCCTCGAGGCCCGCGACGACGAACGGCTCGTTCACGTGCTGCTGGTGCACCTTGTTCGGGAAGTAGACGTCCAGCGGCTTGCCGTTGACGGTCCACTGTCCGGTGCCGGGCACCAGGCGGACGCGGGCGACGGCCTCCTTGCGGCGACCGGTGGCCGCGGCCGGGTTGATCACCGCGACGCGACCCGTCTCGGCGCGCTGCTCCGGAGTCGGGTTCGTCTCGGAGGTGTAGGCGACCGGGCCCTCGTTGTCGATGGGGACCTCGGGGTCGAACTCTTCGGTCTCGGTGGTGATGTCGCTCACGCTGAAATTCCTCGTTTACCTGGCTCGTCGATCGCTTACTGGGCGATCTGGGTGATCTCGAACGGCTTCGGCTGCTGGGCGGTGTGCGGGTGCTCCGGACCGGCGTACACCTTCAGCTTGGTGAGCAGCTTCCGGCTCAGGCGGTTCTTCGGCAGCATGCCCCAGACAGCCTTCTCGACGGCCTTGCGAGGGTCCTTGTCGAGGATCTCGCCGATCGGCGTGGCCGTCAGACCACCCGGGTGACCCGAGTGGCGGTAGGCCAGCTTGTCCGTCCGCTTGGTGCCGGACAGGGCGACCTTGGAGGCGTTGACGACGACGACGAAGTCGCCGCCGTCCACGTGCGGGGCGAACGTCGGCTTGTGCTTGCCGCGCAGCAGGGTGGCGATCTGGACGGCGAGCCGACCGAGCGTGACGTCGGTGGCGTCGATCACGTGCCACTCACGGGTGACGTCAGCAGGCTTCGGGCTGTACGTGCGCACGGTCGTTGACCTTCGTTTCTCAGAGGTTGACAAAACTGGGACGTCGGCGAGCGGTCCGCCGACGTGGCAAGGACCTGGAACGCACAACAGCAGCCCAGAATACCGGCGTCGGCACCCTGGGGTCAAAGCGAGCCCTGACCCGCCGGAGACCCCGGCTTGGAAGGAGTCGAGGACAGCACTAGTTTAGCCGTGAAGAATCAAGTCCGAACCCGCGTCCCGCCGGCTGACGATAACCCTCACTCACCAGGCGATGACGCCAGCTTCCGAAGAGGGCATTGTGACCGAACAGTCGCTCACCGTCCGGGACAACCGGACCGGCAAGGACTTCGACCTTGCCATCACCGATGGCACCATCCGTGCCGCCGACCTCAAGAAGATCAGCGCCACCGACGGCGACGGTGGCCTGGCCACCTACGACCCGGGCTTCGTCAACACCGCCTCCTGCCGCTCCTCCGTCACCTTCATCGACGGCGACAAGGGCATCCTCGAGTACCGCGGCTACCCGATCGAGCAGCTCGCCGAGCAGTCGAACTATCTCGAGGTGGCTTACCTGCTGGTGAACGGCAAGCTGCCGAACAAGGCGGAGTACGAGGCCTGGGCGCACGACGTGACGTATCACACGTTCGTGCACGAGAATCTGAAGACCTTCATGCAGGGGTTCCGGTACGACGCCCACCCGATGGGGATGCTGCTGGCCTCGGTCGGTGCGCTGTCCACCTTCTACCCCGAGTCGCGCAACATCTTCGACGAGGAGTCGCGGGCGCTGCAGATCCGGCGGCTGATCGCGAAGATGCCGACGCTGGGCGCGTTCGCGTTCCGGCACGCCCAGGGCAAGCCGTACGTGTACCCGGACAACGAGCTGAGCTACACGGCGAACTTCCTGTCCATGCTGTTCAAGATGAGCGAGCCCAAGTACGCCGCCGACGACCGGCTGGTGCGGGCACTGGAGATCCTGTTCATCCTGCACGCCGACCACGAGCAGAACGCCTCCACCAACGCGGTCCGGGCGATCGGCTCCACCCAGGTCGACCCGTACACGGCCGTTGCCGGCGGCATCGGTGCGCTCTACGGCCCGCTGCACGGCGGCGCCAACGAGGCGGTGCTGAAGATGCTCCGCCGGATCGGCTCGGTCGACCACGTCCCGTCGTTCATCGAGGGCGTCAAGAACGGCGACGAGCGGCTGATGGGCTTCGGTCACCGGGTCTACAAGAACTACGACCCGCGGGCCAAGATCATCAAGAAGGCCGCCGACGACGTGTTCGAGGTGACCGGGATCAACCCGTTGCTGAAGATCGCCGTCGAACTGGAGAAGATCGCGCTGGAGGACGAGTACTTCGTCTCCCGCAAGCTCTACCCGAACGTCGACTTCTACTCCGGCCTGATCTACGAGGCCCTGCAGTTCCCGCCGGAGATGTTCACCGTCCTGTTCGCGATCCCGCGGACGTCGGGCTGGCTGGCCCAGTGGCTGGAGATGCTCGGCGACGGCGACCAGAAGATCGCCCGGCCCAAGCAGATCTACACCGGCGAGCGAGGCGTCCAGTACGTCCCCATCGGCGACCGCTGACCGCACACACACCTGAACGGCCCCTCCTCGGAGGGGCCGTTTCGTTGCTCGGGGCCGAGCGGGTCGGATGGTGCTCATTCGCCTGTCCAGTCGTGGATTTCGGCAAGTCTTCCAGTGGATCTCGCGCATCGATCCACGACTCGACGATTGCACGGCCCCGCGGGTCGGTGCGTTAACGGATGGGAGCGGTTAGCTTCGGGGGATGGGGCTGTTGGAGGGGAAGGTCGCGCTGGTGACGGGGGCCAGTCGTGGGGTGGGGAAGGGGATCGCGCTCGGGCTCGCTGAGCAGGGGGCGACGGTCTATGTGACTGGACGGACGGAGAGCGCCGGGGCGCACCCGACGCCGCTGCCCGGCACTGTGCAGGAGACGGCCGAGGAGGTGACGGCGGTCGGTGGGCGCGGGGTGGCCATCGCGTGCGATCACCGCGACGACGAGCAGACCAGGCAGGCCGTCCGGCAGGTCGTGACCGATGCCGGGCGTCTCGACGTACTGGTGAACAACGTCTGGGGCGGCTACGAGTACTTCTGGGACGGTACGCCGTTCTGGGAGGAAGCCGGCTTCTGGACCCAGCCGATCGAGCGCTGGGACTCGGCGTTCCAGGCCGGGGTGCGCGCGCACTACGTGACCAGTGTGGCGGCGGTGCCGACGATGGTCGCCCAGCGGTCGGGGCTGATCGTCAACGTCTCCTCGGAGGGCGCCGAGAAGACCGACACCGGGGTCGCGTACGGCGCGGCGAAGGCGGCGACCGACCACATGGTCGCCTGCATGGCCCACGAACTGCGCGACCACGGCGTGACCGCGGTGTCGTTGTACCCCGGCCTGGTACGCACCGAATCGGTTCTGCGTGCGGCGGAGTACTTCGACCTCACCGACTCGGAGTCCCCACAGTTCGTCGGCCGAGGTGTCGCAGCCCTCGCCGCCGACCCCGAGGTCATCCACCTCACGGGCCAGGTAGTCCGCTCAGCCCAACTGGCCCGCCGCTACAACTTCAGCGACCCCAACCCCCGCTAGCCCCGTCCGAACCGCCGACGTGAACACGCCCTGGGCGACCCTGTGGTTAATGTGTAGGAAATTAACCAACTTTAGGGTATTGATGGAGGTCTGGGGTCAGGTTAATGCTTTCACCATGAGTACGGAAGGCCGCACGACGCTGCGGGATGTGGCGGAGGCTGCTGGGGTGTCGGTGGCAACGTGTTCGTACGTGTTGAGTGGGCGGGCGGACCGGACCACCCCGCTGCCCGAGCCGACGAGGCGGCGGGTCGAAGAGGCCGCGCGGCAACTGGGGTACAAGGGCAACACGGCCGCGCGCAGTCTGCGGCGGCAACGGTCGGAGTTGATCGCGATCGTGTACGCCCCGCCGGTCGGACCGTGGCTGGATCGGTTGACCTGGGAATGCGAGGACGTCGCCGCCGCGCACGGCTATTCCGTGATCGGAGTACCAGTACGCCGGATCGACCGAGCCGCGCAGTCGTTGCGCGTGATCACCCGCGGCCATGTTGACGGCGCGATCTTCACCCCTGGCCTGAGTGACGACCTGGACCTCACCGCGGCCCGGCGCTCCACTCGCGCCCTGATGGCCTTCAGCGACAACCTCGAACTGCCAGGTGTCGACATCGTCCGCAACAACGTCCGCCAGGCCCTGTCAGAAGCAACCACCTACCTCATCCAGGCAGGCCGGGAGCGGATTGCCTTCCTCTCCCACACCGGCAGCCACGACGACAGATACCTCGGGTACGTCGACGCCCTGCACCAGGCGGGCCGTGAGGTCGACCCGGCGCTGGTCCGCGTCGGTGCGGCCTCCCGCGAGGACGCGGTGGTCGTGGTCCGCGAACTCCTCGACTCCCCGGCACCACCGGACGCGATCGTGTCAGAGTCCGACCGTGGTGGCTTCGCCGCCCTGCAGGCAGCCGTGGACCGCGGCTTCAAGGTGCCGGACGACCTGGCCGTGATCGGTACCGGCAACACCCGGGAGGCGACGTACGCCGCGCCGCCGCTGACCAGCGTCGGCATGCACCAACTGGATTTCACCGAAATGGTCGAGGCGTTGTTCGCACGCATCGACGATCCGAGTCTGCCCGCCCGGGAGCTGTCCATGCCCTGGGTGCTGAACCACCGCGCCTCCGCCTAGCTCCCACGAGCTTCCGCCCTCCCCGCGATCGAAAGGTCTTGTCATGCCCTCGTTCAACCGCCGCTCGTTCCTCCAGCTCGGCCTGGGTGTCACCGTGCTCGGCGCGGTCGGAACGGCCTGCTCGCCGGCCACCCCGGCGGCGAAGAAGCAGGATGCCCGGACGTTCACCATCTACTGGAACGCCGGCCACGGCTACCAGGCCTACAAGGAAGTGATCGACCAGTTCGGCAAGGACCACGACCTGCAGATGAACTGGCAGAAGTTCCAGTGGCCGGATCTGACCACGAAGCTGACCGCGGACTTCCGGTCCGGCAATGTCCCCGACCTGGTCGAGGAGGTCTCCGCCGGCACGGGGACGCAGTACGGGCTGGCCGGCAACGTCCTGGCGCTGGACGACTTCGCCGCCGGGGACAAGGAGTTCGGCTTCCCGGGGGACTACCTGGACCAGGCCGTGGTCGCGCGGCAGTACGAGGGCAAGACGTACTCGATCCCGCTGCACCTGACCGCGAACGGACTGCTCTTCTACAACAAGGGGATGTTGTCGGCCGCCGGTTTCGACAAGCCGCCGACCAACTGGGAGGAGTTCCTCGAGATCGCGAAGGCCACCACCAAGGACAAGGTCAGCGGCTGCGCACTCAACTCGGACCCGAGCTATGCGGCGCCGTACTACAACCAGCAGAGCGTGGACTTCAGCAACGCCGGAGCCAAGCAGTTCATGATGCCGGCCGACGGGGCGCTCAAGGCCCTGCAGTGGATGCAGGACCTGATCTTCACCCACAAGGTCTCCCCCGCGCCGGTCGCGACGACCGACTACTCCGGACCGCAGAAGCTCTTCTCCGCCAAGCGCGCGGCGATGTTCGTGTCGGGACCGTGGGACATCGGTCCGATCCGCCAGGGCAGTCCGGACATCGACCTCGGCCTCGCCGCACCGCTGACCGGCGCCGTGCAGTCCGCCGCGATGGCCGGGTCCGGCCTGATGATCCCGGCGAAGGCGAAGGACCCCAAGCTGTCGTGGGAGCTGATCACCAAGCTCGCCGCGGTGAAGGTCGAACTGGCCGCCACCAAGGAGGCCGGTATGTCGATGCCCCGCAAGAGCTGGGCCGCCGACCCCGCCGTCGCCGCGGACCCGAGCCTGGCCACCATCGCGAAATCCCTTGCGGTGGTGGCGAAACAGGACATCGCTCTGTCCGCGAGTGGGAAGGCCGCGCAGATCAACGAGCTGTGGAAGAAGGCCTACCAGCAGATGATCATCCAGCATGCGCCGGTCGAGCAGACCCTCGCCGACTTCCGCAAGCAGGCCGAGGCGGCGCTGTGACCCGTCGCCGGCAGGCGCTGACGGCATGGCTCTTCCTGACTCCGGCGGTTCTGTTCTTCGCCTTGCTCTTCTTCCTCCCGATCGGCAACCAGTTGCTGACCGGCCTGTACGACGCCGACGGCGTCTCGTTCGTTGGCCTGGGCAACTTCAGCCGCGCCTTCGCCGACCCGGAGGTGCTGCACTCGTTCCTGATCACACTGGCCTACGCAGCCGGGACGTTGGTCGTCGGTACGGCGGTCGGCCTCGGGCTGGCCGTGATCCTCAACCAAGCCCTGCCCGGCCGCACGCTCTTCCGCTCGGTCCTGCTGATCCCCTACCTGACCTCGGTGTCGATCGTCGGCCTGCTCTGGCGGAACATCCTCGATCCGCAGGTCGGCATCCTCAACCGGTTGCTCGAGGCCATCGGTCTGCCCGGCCAGACCTGGCTCAGCACCCACCCGCTCGCGACGATCGTCGGCATCACGGTCTGGGCCGGTGCCGGCTACACGATGGTCCTGTTCCTGGCCGGTCTGCAAGGCATCCCGAGCCTGTACTACGAGGCCGCACGGATCGACGGCGCCGGACCGTGGCGGCGGTTCTTCGCGATCACCATTCCGTTGCTGGCGCCAACGACCTTGTTCGTCTCGATCATCGGCCTGATCAGCACGCTGCAGCAGTTCGCGCTTCCGTACATCGTGACCGGCGGCGGCCCCGGCAACGCGACCTCGCTGTACGCGCACCGGCTGTTCATCGTGGCCTTCAACGACAACGACTTCGGCTACGCCTCCGCGCTGTCGGTCCTGCTGCTGCTCGTCGTACTTGTGCTGTCGCTGGCGCAACTGCGGATCGGAGATCGCGCCAATGCGTGAACGGCTCTTCCCCGGCGACCGGATCGCGGCGTACGTCGTCCTGGTCGCGCTCGGACTGGTCACGGTGCTGCCGCTGCTGTACATGATCGTGCTGGCGTTGCAGAGTGACGCCGAGGTGCAGTCGGGCGATCCGGTGCTGTGGCCCGCGGACCTGCAATGGGACAACTTCACCCGGTTGTTCGAGGCGGCGCCGTTCGGACGGTTCTTCCTGAACAGCTTCGTGATGGCCGGCGCGATCACGGTCTCGCACCTCATCTTCGACCCGCTGGTCGGCTACGTGTTCGCGAAGATGGACTTCCCCGGCAAGCGGATCGCGTTCGTCGCGGTGCTGTCCACGCTGATGGTGCCGTTCTTCGTGCGGATGCTGCCGATCTACTCGATCTTCGCGAGCCTGGGCTGGATCGACAGCTACCAGGGCCTGATCGTGCCGTTCCTGATGGATGCCTACGGCATCTTCCTGATGCGGCAGTTCATCAAGCCGCTGCCGGACGAGCTGATCGAGGCGGCCCGGGTGGACGGCGCCGGTGAGTTCCGGATCTACCTGCGGGTGATCCTGCCGCAGTGCAAGCCGGCGCTGGCCGTGCTCGGCCTGTTCACCTTCGTCTTCCAGTGGAACGAGTTCCTCTGGCCCCTGATCGCCACCAGCCGGACCGAGATGCGCACGCTGCCGATCGGGCTGACGCTGTTCAACCAGGAGTACTTCACCCAGTGGAACCTGACCGCGGCCGGCGCCCTGATCCTGTTCGTCCCCACCGCTCTCTTCTTCGTCATCACGCAGAAGTTCCTGGTCGAGGGCATCGCGCTCTCCGGATTGAAATGAGTACCTCTTGACGCGCCCTAACGTCATCGTCTTCTTCACCGACCAGCAGCGCTGGGACACCGTCGGCGCGGCCGGCAGTCCGCTCGGCCTGACTCCCAACCTCGACCTGATGGCCCGCCGCGGCACGATGTTCGAGACCGCGTGCACCACGAACCCCGTCTGCGCTCCGGCCCGCGCTGCCCTGCAGACCGGGATGTACCCGACCAACACCGGCGTCTACCGCAACAACGTGCCGCTGCCGACTGACGCACCGACCCTCGGCCGGTTGTTCGGTGCGGCCGGCTACCAGACCGCCTACATCGGCAAGTGGCACCTCGGCACGCAGGACCCGGTCCCGGCCGCTGAGCAAGGCGGCTACGACTTCTGGCTGGGTGCGAACATCCTGGAGTTCACCTCCGACGCCTACCGGACCATCGTGTACGACGGGGACGGCGAGCCGGTGTTCCTGCCCGGCTACCGGCCGGACGCGCTGACCGACGCGGCGATCCGCTTCGTCACCCGTGCCTCCGAGGACGACCGCCCGTTCATGCTGTTCGTCTCGTTGATCGAGCCGCACCACCAGAACGAGCACGACGACTACCCGGCCCCCGAGGTCTACCGGGACACCTACAATGGCGCGTGGCTGCCGCCCGACCTGGCGACGCTTCCGGGTACGGCGCACCGGCACGCGGCCGGGTACTACGGCCAGATCAAACGCGTCGACGAGTGTCTCGGGCGACTGCGCGACGCACTGCTCAGCCTGGACCTCACCGACGACACGCTGCTCCTCTACACGTCCGACCACGGCTCCCACTTCAAGACGCGCAACAGTGAGTACAAGCGGTCACCCCACGACGGATCGATCCGGGTGCCCTTGGTGGTCGAGGGTCCGGGGTATCGAGGTGGATCGCGGGTCAGCAGTCCGGTCAGCACCGTTGACGTCGTACCGACGCTGCTGGATGTGGCCGGGATCGAGCTGCCGGACCACCTGGACGGCGTACCGCTGCGAGAGGCCGTGGCGGACGCCGTACTCATCCAGATCAGTGAGACGGAGGTCGGGCGGGCGGTGCGGACCGAGCGGTGGAAGTACCACGTGCTCGCACCGGACGCGGGCGACGAGCCGGCCGCCGACCACTATGCGGAGCGGGCGCTGTACGACCTGGACGCCGACCCGTACGAATTGGACAACCTGATCGACAGTGCGGGGCATCGGGAGGTCGTCGACCAGTTGCGGGAGGTGCTGATCCGCGAGGTCACACGGATCGAACGGCGTACCGTGACCGTCGCGCCGTACCCCGGCGTGCGGGACCGGGGGCGCTTCGCCGAGACCACGGTACGACGGCTCAAGCTGGACGGCCGCCGGCTCGAGTGACCTACTCCCCCAGGCCTCAGGGTGACCCTGAGGCCTACCGCTGCTGGGGTAGCGGAAGTGCCCTCGGTTGCCCGACGCGGTAGGCGGGTGGTTTTCGGGAGTCTGTTCGTGACATCGAACACGACAGGGAGACCACCATGAATGCCTTGCTGTACAAGGGAAATCGACTGGCCGACTGGCTCGGCCGGCAGAGTGTCGACATCCTGAGGGTCAGTCTCGGACTGATCTTTCTCATCTTCGGCGTACTGAAGTTCTTCCCGGGTGCGAGTCCGGCGGAGGCGCTGGTGATGCGGACCGTCGACACACTGACTCTCGGCGTCGTCCATGGCCGCTCCGCGGTGCTGCTGACCGCGGTGATGGAGTGCTTCATCGGACTGACGCTGCTGTCCGGCCGGTTCCTGCGCACCGGGCTGCTGGTGCTGGGGTTCTCGCTGGTCGGGATCATGTCGCCGCTGGTGCTGTTCTTCAGCGACCTGTTCCCGGGTGCTCCGACGCTGGAGGCGCAGTACGTGCTGAAGGACATCGTGCTGGCGGCCGCCGGACTGGTGATCGCCGCGAAGGCTCTGGCCGGCTCGCCTCTGCGGTTGCGGGCTTGAGCATTGGAGATGGCCCCGGGCGGGCTTGGCGCCTCGGTCCGGGGCCATCCGGCGCCTCTGCGGACTACGACGCGGCGGGGGCGCCGACCGGTTCCCGCAGGACGTCGATCAACTTCTCGACCTGACCCCGGGCACGCATCATCGCCACGTGGTCGATGTAGTCCCGGGACTCGACGATCAGGCCGTCGCGGACCCGCAGCACGAAGATCCCGGGAACGCTGAACGGCGCACCGGTCGCGGTGACCGTGCCGGCGTAGGAGAACTCGGCCACGATCACCTCCGGGTCGGACGTGTGGTGGATCCGGATGCCGACCGGCTCGAACCGGACGACGTCGCCGACCAGTGACGCCGCGGACGCGAAGTGCTCGCGCAGCGCTTCGCGGCTCAGCAACGGGTGATCGCCGAACGGGTTCATCGGATGGCGTACGTCGGTCTGCTCGGCGTAGAGCTCGTGCAGGTCGTCGTACTCGCGGTTCGAGACGCCGCGGGCGACAGCCAGGAAGACCTCTTCGGGTGTCATCTGCATCCTCAGGGTTAAACGGAGTAGTTACTCCGAATATACAAAGTCACAACTTCGTTTACAACCCCTGGCGGCCGAGCGGCGTCTCCTAGGCTGAGGGCGAGGAAGAGGAGTTGGGGTGCGAGCAGACGCGCGGGACAACCGGGCCCGGATCATGACCGCGGCGGACGAGGTGTTCGGCCGGTCGCCGAACGCGTCCACCGACGACGTCGCCAAGCTGGCCGGCGTCGGCATCGCGACCGTGTTCCGGCACTTCCCGACCAAGGTCGATCTGCTCGAGGCGGTGCTGGCGCTGCGGCTGGAGCGGCTGCGCGACCGAGCGCTGGAGCTGGCCGCGAGCGACGATCCCGGGCCCGCGTTCTTCGGGTTCTTCAGCCAGGTCGTGGCGGAGTCGGCGACGAAGCTGGCGATCGGCGAGGCGCTGATCGCCGCCGGACCTGGCGTCGGCACGGGTGTGCGGGAGGCGGGGGCCGGCATGCGCGAGGCCTTCGACAAACTGCTCGCCCGGGCTCAGAGCAGCGGCGCGGTGCGGGCGGACGCGCAGTTCCCCGAGGTGTATGCCCTGCTGATCGGGACCTCACGCGGCGCGACGGCGGTCGGGCTGGCGCCGGAGGTGCGCGATCGGATGCTTGTCCTGGTCTATGACGGCCTGAAGCCTCGTTCGTGAGGCGCTGGTCGCGGAGGCGCCGGGTCCTGGTGGTCATCGCACTGGCGCTGGTCCTCCTGCTGTCGGCGTACCCGGTGTCGTTGCGCCTGCAGTACGCCGGTGAGCCCGCAGCAGACACGCGGACGCGGAATCACGACGCTCTCTGGCTCGGTCATGCCTGGGTCGACGGACGCAAGACGCCGGCCGATGTCACCGCGCTGGCCCAGCAACTGAAGGGCACTGGCATCCGGGATCTCTACGTCCACGCCGGTCCGCTGGAGCACGACGGCTCACTGCCGTTGGCGAAGGCCTCGCCGAAGGCCCGCTGGTTCACGGAGGCCATGCGGACCGCGGCTCCCGAAGTACGCGTGCAGGCGTGGCTCGGGGACGTCGTACAGCCGGGGAAGGACCCGGGGGTGGATCTGGACGACCCTGCGGTGCGCACCCGAGTGGTGGCGTCGGCGAAAGCTGTTCTGGACCAGGGATTTCAGGGCATCCACTACGACTTCGAGCCGGTGAAGTCCGGCTCCGAGGGCTTTCTCGCGGTGCTGGATGCAACCCGAGCCCTCGGAGTACCTCTGTCCGTCGCAGCTGCCCAGATCGACCCGCTCTGGCAGCTCCACAGGATCCCGATCGACAAGTGGTGGTCACAGGAGTACTTCGGCGAGGTCGCGCGCCGGGTCGAGCAGATCGCCGTGATGTCCTACGACACCGCCATGCCACTGGAGTCTTTGTACGGCGGCTATGTCGCCAAACAGACCAAACTCGCGCTGGAGGCGACTCCCGCGTCCACGGACCTGCTGATGGGGCTGCCGGCGTACTGGGAGAGCAATCCGTCGCACTGGGGCCATGCGGAGACCGTCGAGGCCGCAGTCCGAGGCGCCCGGCTAGGACTGGGCACCTCGGACCGGCAGAACTTCGGTCTGGCCATGTACGTCGACTTCACCGCCACATCGGCCAACTGGGCCGCGTACCGCGACGGCTGGTGCACAGCGCCTTGAATCAGAAGCCGATGGCTTCCCGGAGCAGCAGGACGGTACCGCGGCCGGGTTCGTACTCGGCGTTGAGGACGAGAAGGCGGTTGATGGCGCTGGGCCACCCGTAGGCCTCCAGGGAGCGGACGTTTTCCAGCGGGAGGCAGTGCTCTTCGACGCGGCGCAGCGCGGTCTCCAGGTCGGGAACCACCTTCTGCGCCCCGACGATCCAGATCGCCCGGGCGGCGCCACCGGCGTTGGCCGGGAGCTGGCTGCCACTGCCCGAGGCAATCACCAGGGAGCCGGTTTCGGTGACCGCGTGGACGCTTCCCACCACGACGTCAGGGCCGGCGCGCAGCCGCCGGATGTCGTCGCTCTGCGTGGCGCGGTCCATGGCCAGGGTGCGTGGCTTGACGGCCTGGTACCGCCCGCTGCTGTTGATGTCGTCGTCGATGCCGGACAGGCGGAGCGTCTCGCTGGCCCCGGTGAACACACTGGCGCCCTCCGGGATCAGTTCTTCGATCCGGATCCGCGCGGCGGCGGTGTCGTCGAGGATCTCCACGGTGAAACCGTGTGCGGTCAACGCAGCGGCTGCCCGCTCCAGGCGCCGCTCGGATACCGCGTCGGCGAACGTCGTTGCCGGCAGTGGGGTCGTCATGTGAGCTTCCTGTTCGCTGGATGATGGTTCGTCTCAGCGGTTTGACAAGACAGCACCCCGAAATGTCAGGTCGAGGCGTCGCCTGACATTTCGGGGTGCTGTCTTGTCTGACTGAATGAGGGAAGCTGCGACCAAGGGAGCCGTCGGCACCATGACCACCCCATCCGAGCCAGGACAGGACCGGGCCGATCCGGGCCTGGACGCGGTCATGAGCGAACGGCGTCAGCTGATCAACCTCGCGTACCGGCTGCTGGGCTCGCTGGCCGAGGCCGAGGACGCCGTCCAGGAGACGTACACCCGCTGGTACGCCATGTCGCGGGAGCAGAAGGACGCCGTCGAGTCCCCCGCCGCCTGGCTGACGACGGTCGCCAGCCGCATCTGCCTCAACCTGCTCAAGTCGGCTCGCGCCCGGCGGGAGACCTATGTGGGCGACTGGATCCCCGAGCCGCTACCCGACGGCGCGGGATGGGCCGGCGGGCGGCCGGGCGGCGCGACCGTCGACCCCGCCGACCGGGTCACCCTGGACGAGTCGGTCGGCCTGGCCTTCATGGTCGTGCTGGAGTCGATGACCCCAGCCGAGCGCGTCGCGTTCATCCTGCACGACGTCTTCTGCCACTCCTTTGCCGAAGTGGCCGAGATCGTCGGCCGTACCCCGGCCGCCTGCCGGCAACTGGCCTCCTCGGCCCGCCGCCGGCTCCGGACCTCGCAGCCATCCTCGACCCTGCCGGCCGAGCGCGCCGGCGTTGTCAGGGAATTCAAGCAAGCCTGGGAAGCCAAGGACATCGACGCCCTCATCGACCTGCTCGACCCCGACGCCACGGCGACCGGCGACGGCGGCGGTCTGGCCACCACGTTCCTGAAGCCCATCGAAGGTGGCGAGCAGGTCGCGCATGCCTGGGTCGAGATCGCCCGCCGGAGACCTGCCAACATGACGCTGCTGGAGCGTACGGTCAACGGTCAGCCCGGTCTGGTGGCCGAGCAGGACGGCGTGATCGTGACGGTGTTCGCGTTCGAGGTCGCGGGCGACCGGATCACGCACATCTGGGTCATCCGCAACCCCGAGAAACTCCGTCGCTGGACGACCGGCTGAGCTCTCAGCGGGCGCGTTCCACCCGGCCCTCGTCCCAGACCGGTTCGTCGGACTCGTAGACGGTGCCGTCGGCACCGAAGACGAGGTGGCGGTCGAAGCCGCGGGCGAACCAGCGGTCGTGAGTGACCGCCAGCACCGTGCCGTCGAAGGAGTCCAGGCCTTCCTCCAGCGCCTCGGCGGACTCGACGTCCAGGTTGTCGGTCGGCTCGTCGAGCAGGAGCAGCGTCGCACCGGACAGCTCGAGCAGCAGGATCTGGAACCGCGCCTGCTGTCCGCCGGACAGACTGTCGAACGTCTGCTCGGCTGCGTGCGCCAGCTCGTACCGGTCAAGCTTCCGCGACGCCAGCTCGCGGCCCATCCCCTCCCGGTGCTCGTCGCCCCGGTGCAGGATCTCCAGCAACGTCCGGCCGACCAGCTCCGGGTGCTCGTGCGTCTGCGCGAACCATCCCGGCCGGACGCGGGCACCGAGCTTGGCCTTGCCGGTGTGCGCGACCGGAGCGATCTGCACGTCGCCGATCGGCTGGTGCTCGATATCCGGGTCGGAGCCACCGTTGGCGAGCAGCCGGAGGAAGTGCGACTTCCCGGACCCGTTGGACCCCAGTACGGCGACGCGTTCGCCGTACCAGACCTCCAGGTCGAAGGGCTTCATCAGACCCGTGAGCTCCAACGCGCTGCACACCACCGCACGCTTGCCGGTGCGACCGCCGGTCAGGCGCATGCTGACCTTCTGCTCGCGCGGCAGCGCCTGCGGCGGACCGGCCTCCTCGAACTTGCGCAGCCGGGTCTGCGCGGCCCGGTAGCGCGACGCCATGTCGGAGTTGTACGCCGCCTTCTGCTTGTACATGAGCATCTGCGCGCGGAGCTTCGCGTGCTCCTCGTCCCAGCGCTTGCGCAGCTCCTCGAACCGCTCGAACCGGTGCTGCCGGGCCTCGTGGTACGTCCGGAAGCCGCCGCCGTGCGTCCAGGCGGTGTTGCCCGCGGCACCCAGCTCCACAGTGACGATCCGGGTGGCCGTGTTGGCCAGCAGCTCACGGTCGTGGCTGATGTAGAGCACGGTCTTGTCGGTGCTGCGGAGCTGCTCCTCCAGCCAGCGCTTACCCGGTACGTCGAGGTAGTTGTCCGGCTCGTCGAGCATCAGGACCTGGTCCGGACCGCGCAGCAGGGCCTCCAGCACCAGGCGCTTCTGCTCACCGCCAGACAGCGTCTTCACCTCACGCCAGCGACAGCGGTCGAACGGTACGCCGAGGGCGGCCGTCGTACAGACGTCCCACAGGACCTCGGCGTCGTACCCGCCGACCTCGCCCCAGTCGGACACCGCCTGCGCGTACTTCAGCTGGGTCTTCTCGTCCTCGGCGTCCATCATCGTCAGCTCGGCCTTGTCCAGCTTGGCCGCGGCGTCCTGGATCGCCTGCGGTGCGACACCGAGCAGCAGGTCGCGCACGGTCGACGAGTCGCGCACCGAGCCGACGAACTGGCGCATCACGCCGAGCCCGCCGGACCGCGCGATGCTGCCGGAGTGCGGCTTCAGGTCGCCGGCGATGATCCTGGTCAGCGTGGTCTTGCCAGAACCGTTCGCCCCGACCAGTGCGACCTTGGCCCCGTCGGCCACCCGGAACGTGATGTCGTCCAGCAACACCCGCCCGTCCGGCAGTTCGTAACCGATCCCGGCGACATCTACGTGGCCCATCCCACCAGTCTGACCGCCGTACCCACCGACAGGCGAACCCTTATCGTCACCAGTCCCCGAGAGCGCTCAGGAAGGTGCCTCCGGCCGGACGGAGGTCACCGACCATGAACAGCTTGAGCGGAGCGGAGAACAGACCGTAGGTGTGGGTGCCGGTGAAGAAACCGGCCGAGTCACAGCCGTCGTACTCGACCCAGACCTCGCGGACGCCGTCAGCGGTGTCGAAGCGCAGCACGATCGCCTCGGAGGGCTGAGCGGTCTGCGGCGTGCACTTGAACACGGGCAAGGTCGGGTTGCGCTCCGGCAACACCTTGATCGCGTCGACCACCTGCTGCGCGGTGGCCGCGTCGAACTGCTGCTGGCCGAGCAGTGCGGTGGCGTTGGGGGTGAGGCGGTAGCGGCACGCCTGCAGTCCGGTCACCGGCGTGGTCAGGTCCAGTCCGGTCCCGGGCGGGACCGCGTTGTGCCCGCCGGGCTTCAGGATCGGGTGGTTGGGCGGACAGGACGCATCCGTCTCGGACCCCACGAACCCGGGGCTCGGCAGCCCCTTGCCCGAACCGGTCGCTTCCTTCGCGCTGCTGTCGCTGGCGTTCGACGCGGTCGGCACCTCGTTGCCCACCGCGTTCCACACCCCGCCGATGGCTATTGCCACCACGGCCGCCGCCGCGGCCATGGTGAGTGTCTGGCGCCTTTTCCGGACGCGCCGGCGCGCTTCCCTCGCCATCCCGCTGCCAGTCAGCGCACTCGCGTCGGCCTTGTTCTGGAACGCGGAGGAGATCTTGGGGCCGAGCTCCTGCTCAGGGTCGTGCTCAGGCATCCTCGGCTCCTTCCTTGCTCAGCGTGGTTTTCAGTGCGGCCAGTGCTCGGTGTACGTGCGATCGGGCGGTCGCCTCTGCGCAGTGCAGCAGCTCACCGATCTCGGCGTACGAGAGCTCCTCGTAGAACCGCAGTACGACGGCTGCCCGCTGCTTGTCCGGCAGCGTCGCGCACAGTGCCCAGACCGCATCGGACTCAGCCCGCGCGGTCGCACCGTCCGAGGCGGACGGTGCGGTCCGGATCGGGTCGGGCGACGGTGCCTCCCGGCGGCGGAACCTGCGCCACCAGGAGATGTGTGCGTTCACCACCATCCGCTTCACGTACGCCTCGGGGTCGTCGGCCCTGCTGACCCGGCTCCACCGGGCGCAGGCTGTCGTCAGGGCATCCTGGACGGCGTCCTCGGCCAGGGCCTTGTCCCCGGTCAGGACGTACGCGAACCGCAGCAGCGCGTCTGCCTTCTCGCTGACCCAGAGCTCGAACTCGATCGGGCTCGTCCGTGCCTCTGCTGCCGCCAAGGCTGCCTCCATAACCTCAGGACGGCGACGGGCCCGCGTTCGTTGCACGCAGTACCCGGAACCCCTTCGCGCTGCCGGCCCGGTCGCAGGGATAGCCCTGCTCGGTCAGCCAGCGCTGCAACGAGTCACCGCCCAGGTTCTTGCCGACGACGAAGCGTGCCACGCCACCGGGGGCAAGGCGGGCCAGCCAGAGCAGCAGCATCTTGTGCAACTCCGCTTTGCCGATGTGGATCGCCGGATTCGACCAGATCTCGTCGAACCGCACCTCCGCGGGTACGCCGTCCGGCAGCACCGGGTGCACGCGGTCCGCAACCCCTGCGGCCTTGGCGTTCTCCGCGGTCAGCTCCAGCGCCCGGGTGTTCACGTCGACCGCCCACACCTGCGCCTCGGGCGCCTCCACCGCGATGGCACAGGCGATCGGGCCGTAGCCGGTCCCCAGGTCGAGGAACGTGCCGGATCCGGTCGGAGGGGCCACCTCCCGCAGTAATACCGCCGTACCGATGTCCAAGCGGTCCCGGGAGAACACACCGGTCGCGGTCGTGAAGGTGTACTCGCGACCCCAGATCCGCGCCTCGACAGTACGTCGTACGTCCGCGGAACCGGGCTCTGCCGAGAAGTAGTGGTCAGCCACGCTGGTGCACCTCTCCCCTCACTTGGCGGGCCTGCAGCGCCCGTGCGGCCAACTCGTCATCCGCCGGGTAGCGCACTTCCTCCAGTGTGAGGCCGTGCGCGGGCAGCACCGATACGGCCGAGTCCCGGACCTTGCCGGCCAGTACGGCGGCCGGCCAGTCGACGTCACGGCGTCCGTCACCCACGGGGATCATGGAGCCGACCAGAGCCCGGACCATCGAGTGGCAGAAGGCGTCGGCGATCACCGTGCCAGACAGCTGTCCCACGGCGGTGCGTTGCCAGGAGAACTCCAGCAAGGCGCGCACTGTGCTGGCGCCTTCGCGCTTCTTGCAGAAGGCGGCGAAGTCGTGCTCGCCGAGCAGACCGGCCGCGGCGGCGTTCATCCGGACCACGTCGAGCGGGCGGCCGACCCGCAGTACATGTCCGCGGGTCAGCGGGTCCCAGCCGGCCGGATCGTCACAGAGCCGGTACACGTAGCGACGGGCCAGCGCGGAGAAACGGGCGTCAAAGCCGTCTGGAGCGGCCGTGACGGCCGTGACAGCCACATCCTCGGATAGGACGCCATTGAGGCCTCTGAGGAGCCTGAGCGGTTCTACAGCGCCTTCGACGTCCACGTGGGCGACCTGACCGCGCGCGTGGACGCCGGTGTCCGTCCGGCCGGCGCAGGTGACCGTCAGCGGCTCGGGCAGCCGGAGGACGACCCGGATCGCCTCTTCCAGGGCTCCTTGCACGGTCCGGAGACCCTCCTGCCGGGCCCAGCCGTGGAAGGCCGTTCCGTCGTACTTGAGGTCGATCCGCCAGCGCACACGGCAATCTAACGCAAACAGCGCCCCTCACCGTGCGGTGAGGGGCGCCGTGTGCAGCTGGTGTTACTTGTCCTCGGTCTCCGGAGTCTCGTCCTGGACCTTCTCGTCCACGACGTCCTCGACCTTGGCGTCGTCCTCGACCTTGTCCTCGACCTTGTCGTCGGCCTTGTCCTCGGCGGCATCCTTCTTCGCCGCCGCCTTCTTGGCCGGGGCCTTCTTCGCGGTCTTCTTGGCCTTCGGCGAGTCGGCCAGCGCCTCGACCAGCTCGATCTTCACCATCGGGGCGTTGTCGCCCTTGCGCGGACCGAGCTTGGTGATGCGGGTGTAGCCGCCCGGACGGTCGGCGTACCGCTCGCCGATCTCGGTGAAGAGCACGTGCACGACGCTCTTGTCCTTGATCCGCTTCATCACCTGACGGCGCGAGTTCAGGTCACCACGCTTCGCCTTGGTGATCATCGACTCCGCCAGCGGCTGCAGGCGCTTGGCCTTGGCCGCGGTGGTGGTGATGGCGCCGTGCTCGAACAGCGACGTCGCGAGGTTGCTGAGGATCAGCTTCTCGTGCGCCGGGCTGCCGCCCAGCCGGGCACCCTTGGTGGGGGTTGGCATCTCTTACTCCAGGAATCTCAGGCCCGCTCGGACCCGGGGTGGGTTGGGCTCGGTAGCTCAGTACTGCTCGGTCTCGGCGAAGCTCTCGTCCTCGTCCTCGGCCTCGGTGCCGTAGGCCTCGGCGGCCGCACGCAGGTCGAAGCCAGGAGGCGAGTCCTTCAGCGACAGGCCCATCTCGGCCAGCTTCAGCTTGACCTCGTCGATCGACTTGGAGCCGAAGTTGCGGATGTCCAGCAGGTCCTGCTCGCTGCGCGAGATCAGCTCACCCACGGTGTGGATGCCCTCGCGCTTGAGGCAGTTGTACGACCGGACGGTCAGCTGCAGGTCCTCGACCGGCAGCGCCAGGTCGGCGGCCATCTGCTCGTCCACCGGCGACGGGCCGATGTCGATGCCCTCGGCCTCGACGTTCAGCTCGCGGGCCAGGCCGAACAGCTCGACCAGCGTCTTACCGGCCGACGCGACGGCGTCGCGGGGCAGCATCGACGGCTTGGTCTCGACGTCGACGACCAGCCGGTCGAAGTCGGTGCGCTGCTCGACACGGGTCGCCTCGACCTTGTAGGTGACCTTGAGCACCGGCGAGTAGATCGAGTCGACCGGCATCCGGCCGATCTCGGCGTCGGCGGACTTGTTCTGGATCGCGGAGACGTAACCGCGGCCCCGCTCGACGACCAGCTCCATCTCGAGCCGGCCCTTCTCGTTCAGGGTGGCGATCTTCAGGTCCGGGTTGTGCACCTCGACACCGGCCGGCGGCGCGATGTCGGCGGCGGTGACGTCACCGGGGCCCTGCTTGCGCAGGTACATGGTGACCGGCTCGTCGTGCTCGGAGGAGACGACCAGGTCCTTGAGGTTCAGGATCAGCTGGGTGGCGTCTTCCTTGACCCCGGCAACGGTCGAGAACTCGTGCAGGACACCGTCGACCTTGATGCTGGTCACGGCGGCACCGGGGATGGAGGACAGCAGGGTCCGGCGGATCGAGTTGCCGAGGGTGTAGCCGAAGCCCGGCTCGAGCGGCTCGATCACGAACCGCGAGCGGTGCTCGCCGACGACCTCTTCGGTCAGGGTGGGGCGCTGTGCGATAAGCACTGTTGTTTTCCTTGTCTGTCGCGACGACCACTATTTGAGGTCGCGAAGGGGTGAAGCACAGACCGGTCCCGCCGGCGGCCACCAGACCGCCGGCGGGACTGAGATCAGTTCTTCGAGTAGAGCTCGACGATCAGGTGCTCGGCGACCTGGGTGTCGATCTGCTGCCGGGTCGGCAGCTGGTGGACGAGGATCCGCAGCCTCTCGGGCATCACCTCGAGCCAAGCCGGGACGACGCGCTCGGAGTGCGTCTCCCGGGCGATGATGAACGGGGTCGTCTCGGCCGACTTCGCCTTGACATCGATGATGTCGTGGGCAGCCACCCGGTACGACGGGATGTTCACCTTGACGCCGTTCACGGTGAAGTGACCGTGTACGACGAGCTGACGGGCCTGCCGCCGGGTCCGGGCCAGGCCGGAGCGGTAGACCACGTTGTCCAGCCGGGACTCCAGGATGATCAGCAGGTTGTCACCGGTCTTGCCGGAGCGCCGCGAGGCCTCCTCGTAGTACCGGCGGAACTGCTTCTCCAGGACGCCGTACGAGAAGCGGGCCTTCTGCTTCTCGCGCAGCTGGAGCAGGTACTCGCTCTCCTTCGGACGGCCGCGGCCGTGCATACCCGGCGGGTACGGACGGCGCTCGAACGCCTTGTCGCCACCGACGAGGTCGACCCCGAGACGGCGCGACTTCTTGGTCATCGGTCCGGTGTAACGGGCCATGTTCGCTACCTACCTCTCTGGATCAGACCCGGCGCCGCTTCGGCGGGCGGCAGCCGTTGTGGGCGGTCGGGGTGACGTCCTGGATGGTGCCGACCTCGAGGCCGACCGCACCCAGGGAACGGATCGCGGTCTCACGGCCGGAGCCGGGACCCTTCACGAACACGTCGATCTTGCGCATGCCGTGCTCCATCGCCCGGCGTCCGGCGGCCTCGGCGGCCATCTGGGCGGCGAACGGGGTGGACTTGCGCGAACCCTTGAAGCCGACGGTGCCCGCGGAAGCCCACGAGATGACCGCGCCGGTCGGGTCGGTGATCGTCACGATCGTGTTGTTGAACGTGCTCTTGATGTGCGCGTGGCCCGCGGCCACGTTCTTCTTCTCCTTGCGGCGCACCTTCTTCGCGCCGGCCGCTGTGCGGCTCTTGGGAGGCATAGGTCAGTTGCTCCTGGGGTGGTCGAAAGTCATCCGGGTCATCACTTCTTCTTCTTGCCGGCGATCGCCTTGCGACGACCCTTGCGGCTGCGGGCGTTGGTCCGCGTGCGCTGACCACGCACCGGCAGGCCGCTGCGGTGCCGGCGACCCTGGTACGACCCGATCTCGATCTTGCGGCGGATGTCCGCGGTCACCTCACGGCGGAGGTCACCTTCGATCTTGTAGTTGGCTTCGATCCAGTCCCGGAGCTTCACCAGTTCGTCGTCGCCCAGTTCGTGGACGCGCTTGTCACCGGAAACCCCGGTGTTCTGCAGCGTCTCCAGGGCGCGAGTACGGCCTACACCGAAGATGTAGGTCAGAGCGACCTCGATGCGCTTGTCGCGCGGAAGGTCGACTCCTACGAGGCGTGCCATGTGGCGGTGTTCCTTTCGTCGGCAGAGGTGTGGTGGCGCGCCGCGTCCTTGCCCGCCTCGGTGAGTTGGTTGTCACCGGCAAGGCCCCGGCCTCTGTTCCGGGGGCGACGTCCGGCCGTGGTGCGTGGCCGGACGAGCATGCGCGCTGTGGTGCGAAAGTGCTGTGTGCTGCTCGACTGGGGGCTGTCAGCCCTGCCGCTGCTTGTGCCGCGGGTTCTCGCAGATCACCATGACCCGGCCGTGACGGCGGATCACCTTGCACTTGTCGCAGATCTTCTTGACGCTCGGATTGACCTTCATCGAGCTTCTTTCTTCGACAGGTGTTGGTGGTGGTCTTACTTGTACCGGTAGACGATGCGACCCCGGGTGAGGTCGTACGGCGACAGCTCCACGACGACCCGGTCCTCGGGGAGGATCCGGATGTAGTGCTGCCTCATCTTGCCGCTGATGTGCGCGAGCACCTTGTGCCCGTTGGACAGCTCAACACGGAACATCGCGTTCGGCAGGGCCTCAACGATGGTGCCCTCGAGTTCGATGACTCCCTCTTTTTTGGGCATGTCCTCGCACTTCTGTAGACGTCGTACTGAATGATGGTTGACACATGGCTCCAGCCCGGGCTCAAGGCGCCCTCCTGACCAGGTCAGGCAGCCGCGGGCAGCACGAGACAGAGGCTACAAAGAGCCAAGGAAAGAGTGTACGCCACTCCCCCACACGAAACCCAATCGAGACCCCGTCACCCCGCCCGCGAGGCCTCCAGTTCGGCCAGGTGGTCGGCACCCCAGGCATCCAGGGGACCCAGTGCAACGTTGAGTGACCGACCGAGCCCGGTCAGCGAGTACTCAACCTTCGGCGGGACCTGGTGAAACACCTCGCGATGGACGATGTCGCGGCTCTCCAGTTCGCGCAACTGCTGGATCAGCATCTTCTCCGTCACGCCGGCGATCGCCCGGCGCAACTCCCCGAACCGCATCGGCCCGTGGTGCAGCGCCCACAGGATCCGCGGCTTCCACTTCCCGCCGATCACGTCGGCCGCGGCGTCCAGTCCGCAGGTGTACGGGATCATCACTTACCTTTCGGTCAGTACCTCACAAATTAGTGGGTACTTGTCCACCCTAAAGTCTCCAGGCCAGGGTTGACGCCATGAAGACACCTGTCACGGTGCTCGGGCTGGGCGCGATGGGGACCGCGCTCGCCCGCACCTTCCTGGCCGCCGGCCACCCGACTACCGTCTGGAACCGGACCCCTGGACGCTCCCCCGAGCTGGACGCCCTCGGCGCCGTCCGCGCCACCAGTCCGGCCGACGCCGTCGCCGCCAGTCCGCTCGTGGTCGTCTGCCTGCTGGTCGACGCCACGGTTCGGAGCACGCTCGACGGACTCGACCTCTCCGGCAAGGCGGTCGTCAACCTGACCAACGGCACTCCCACGCAGGCCCGGGACACCGCGGCACGAGTCGCCGCCGCGGGAGCGGAGTACCTGGACGGCGGCATCATGGCCGTCCCCGCGATGATCGGCGGACCCGGCGCCTTCGTCTTCTACAGCGGCTCGCCGGTTGCCTTCGAACGACACACCGCGGATCTCGCCGTACTCGCCCGGCCCGAGTACGTCGGCAGTGACGCCGGGCTGGCCGCATTGCACGACGTCGCTCTGCTCAGTGCCATGTACGGAATGTTCGGGGGTGCCCAGCATGCGCTGGCCCTGGTCGGCAGCGAGAAGATCCCGGCCACACAGTTCACCGAGAACTTCCTGGTCCCCTGGATGATGGCCATGCTCGGGAGCCTGCCCAGGATCGCCAAGGAGTTGGACGACGGCCCGAGGCCTGGTGCGGCAGGGTCGAACCTGGCGATGCAGGCGGCGGCCTACGACAACCTGATCGACGCGTCGGTTGCCCAGGGCATCGATCCCGGCCTGCTCGCCCCACTGGGCGAACTGCTCCGGCGGGCGGTCGCGACCGGCCACGGCGACAAGGATCTGGCCGCCCTGGTCCCGCTGCTCAGGAGGAGTGTGTAGCGGCCCACTGTTCGCCTTCGCGCCAGATTTGCTGGGGCATCAGGTCCAGAAGGTCACAGGCTGCGTCCAGTTGGGCGAGTGCGGTGACGGAATCGCGGTACGCCGGGAGGATCGCGACGAAGCGCCGCCCCTCGCAACTGAAGCCGAACGGCGGGACCTGGGCGAGTGCCTCGACCGCACGCGGGTGCAGCACGGCCTGCGCGTGGTCCTCGCGACCGTTGAACAGGCAGTAGCGACCGGGCAGGCCGTCAACCGCGAGGTCCAGCGGCAGCAGGCTGGCCGCCGCGACCTGCGACAGCGACGCGGGCAGCACCTGGAGCGGCGGGAGCGGCCGATCCACCTGGAGATCAAGGAAGTCGAAGCCGAGCTCACGGCGCCCTACCTTGTGCCGGAAGCGCCCGGTCCAGAACTCCCGGCCGCGGTGCCGGCCCGTCGTCACATCGGACACCTCGGCGTTCGGGTCGACGTCGAACGGCGGGAACGGCCAGCGCTCCCGCAGTTCGGGCTCGGTGGCCTTGATCCGCCAGCCGAGCTGGGTCACCACGTCGGCCCAGGACTTCCGCAACCGGCCGTCCGCGACCCGCATCGCCAGCGTGAACAGGATCAGCACCAGGAACCAGCCGAGCATCATCCAGCCGACCCAGCGCGGTTCGAGCAGCAGCCCGGCCACCACCAGTGGGACGGCCACGGCGAACCAGATCACGTACACGAGAGCCGAGCCCCGCCGCAGCTGCCACGCCAGGTCTGGACGCAGACGCGGACCCGCGGGGCGACGGGTGACCGGGGTGGCTGTCAACGGCGCCTGCCGAGGCTACCCATCGCGATCAGGGCCCACGGGATCAGCAGCCAGACCGGCCAGAAGTGCGGCCAGTGCCCGCCGTTGGCGAGTCCGATCACGAACCAGATCACCACGTTGACCATCACGACACCGGTGAAACCACCGATCGCCCCACGCCGGTCCGGCTGCGCGTCCTTCTTGCGCTCCGGGAACTCGCCCGGAGCGGGCGCCGGCTTGCTGTCCTGCACCACCGCCGGGGTCTGGTACGTCCGCACCGGCGGCAGGTCACGCACCAGTGGCTCGAGTTCGCCGTAGGTCTGGACGGCGTACAGCTGGTCCAGGCGGGAGGAGAACTCGGGCTGGTCCAGCCGGCCGTCCGCGAACGCGTCCCGCAGCCGCCCGGCGATCTTGTCCCGGTCGGCTTCGGTGAAACGCTGGTGCGGCTGGTACTGAGGCATGTCTCAAGTGTGCCTCAGGCCGGGGTTCGGCGGCGTCCCCCGATGGGCTGACCCCAGAGGTAGTTCTTCTAGTCGGCGAGAGCGCCGCAGGCGATCCCGAGCTCCGCGAGCTTGGCCTCGCCCCCGTCCAGGGCGGTGAGGATCCACGGGCCCTTCGGAGTGAGCGTGAACGTGTGCTCGGTGTGCGCCGCGGACCGGCCGTCGTCGGTGACCACGGTCCAGTCGTCCTCGAGGGTGTGGTTGTCCTGCTTGCCGAGCGTGAGCATCGGCTCGACGGCGAGTGCCATCCCCTCGACCAGCTTCGGCCCGCGGCCCGGGCGGCCGAAGTTCGGCACGTTCGGCGGCTGGTGCATCGCCGAGCCGATCCCGTGCCCGACGAAGTCCTCGACGATCCCGTACGACGAATTGGCCCGGACATAGGCCTCGACGGCGGCCGAGATGTCGGTGAGCCGGCCGCCGAGCTTCGCGGCGGCGAACCCACGCCACATCGACTCCTCGCAGATCCGGGCCAGCTCGAGCAGCTCGGCACCGACCTCGCCGACACCGACGGTGATCGCCGCGTCACCGTGCCAGCCGTCCACGATCGCACCGCAGTCGATCGAGATCAGGTCGCCGTCGGCCAGCACGCGTTCGCCGGGGATGCCGTGCACGATCTCGTCGTTCACCGATGCGCAGATCGAGCCGGTGAAGCCGTGGTAGCCCTTGAACGACGGGACCGCACCGGAGGACCGGATGTGGTCCTCGGCGATCGCGTCCAGCTCACCAGTACTGATGCCGGCCTTGACCTCACCGCGGAGCAGTTCCAGCGTGCCGCCGACCACCAGGCCGGCGGCACGCATCGACAGGATCTGCTCGCGGGTCTTGATCTCGATGCCGCGGTCCCTGAACATCACACCCCGTGTCTTACTCCGTGATCGACTTCAGCGCGACGAGCACGCGCTCGCTCACCTCGTCGATCTCGCCGACGCCGTCCACCTCGCACAGCAGGCCGCGCTGCGCGTACACGCGCAGCAGTGGCTTGGTCTCGGCCGTGTAGACGTCCTGCCGGTGCCGGACGACCTCTTCGGAGTCGTCCGTGCGCCCCTCGGTGTGGGACCGCTTCATCATCCGCTCGACCAGTACGTCGATGTCGGCGATCAGCGCCACCACCGCGTCCAGCTTGTGACCGTGTTCGGCCAGGATGTCGTCCAGCGTGCCCACCTGGGCCAGGGTCCGCGGGTACCCGTCCAGCAGGAACCCTTCACCGGCGTCCGCCTCGGACAGCCGGTCGCGGACCATCGCGTTGGTGACCTCGTCCGGGACGTAGTCACCGGCGTCCATGTAGCGCTTCGCTTCGAGCCCGAGCGGCGTCTCGTCCTTGACGTTCGCACGGAAGATGTCGCCGGTGGACACGGCCGGGATATTCAGGCGTTCCGCAAGCACCTTTGCCTGCGTGCCCTTGCCCGCCCCGGGCGGACCCATCAGCAACATTCTCATCAGCGCAGGAACCCTTCGTAGTTACGCTGCTGCAGCTGACTCTCGATCTGCTTCACCGTGTCCAGTCCGACGCCGACCATGATCAGGATCGACGTACCACCGAACGGGAAGTTCTGGCTCGCGTTCAGCAGGACGAGCGCCACCAGCGGGATCATCGAGATCACCGCCAGGTAGAGCGCGCCCGGCAGCGTGATGCGGGACAGCACGTAGCCCAGGTACTCCTCGGTCGGCCGTCCCGCCCGGATCCCGGGGATGAAGCCGCCGTACTTCTTCATGTTGTCTGCAACTTCCTTCGGATTGAAGGTAATCGAGACGTAGAAGTAGGTGAAGAAGATGATCAGCGCGACGTACGTCACCATGTAGATCGGGTGGTCGCCCTTGACCAGGTTCCCTTGGATCCACTGGGCCCATTTCTTGTCCTGCTGGAACTGGCTCACCAGCACCGGTAGGTACAGCAGGCTCGAGGCGAAGATGACCGGGATGACACCGGCCTGGTTCACCTTCAGTGGGATGTACGTCGAGGTGCCGCCGAACATCCTGCGGCCGACCATGCGCTTGGCGTACTGCACCGGGATGCGGCGCTGCGCCTGCTCGATGAAGATGACCGCGGCCATGATCACGAGGCCGATCGCGACCACCACCACGAAGGTGGGGATGCCCTTCTCCTTGCGGATGTTCCACAGCTGGGTCGGGAAGGTGGCGACGATCTGGGTGAAGATCAGGATCGACATGCCGTTGCCGACGCCGCGGTCGGTGATCAGCTCGCCCAGCCACATGATCACGCCGGTGCCGGCGGTCATGGTGAGCACGATGACGCTGATCGAGAACCAGTCGTCGCGGTGCAGCAGCGGCTCCTGGCACCCCTGGAACAGCCGGCCCGGGGTGCGCGCCAGCGCCACGAAGGCGGTGGACTGCAGGATCGCGAGACCGACGGTCAGGAACCGGGTGTACTGGGTGATCTTGGCCTGGCCCGCCTGGCCTTCCTTCTTCAGCGACTCCAGCCGCGGGATCACCACGGTGAGCAGCTGCAGGATGATGCTGGCGGTGATGTACGGCATGATGCCGAGCGCGAAGATCGCGAGCTGCAGCAGCGCGCCGCCGGAGAACAGGTTGATCAGGTTGTACAGGTTGGCGTTGGCGCCACCTTGCGCCTGCTTGAGACAGGTGTTCAGCGACTGGACGTTCACGCCAGGCGCCGGCACGACCGAACCGATCCGGAAGATCACGACGATGAAGAGCACGAACAAGATCTTCCGGCGCAGGTCCGGAGTCTTGAACGCGTTGGCAAAGGCGCCTAACACCCTGTCCTCCCACATGTTTCCTCTGCCCGCTCAGGGCAGGGGCCTAGCAAAGCAGCTGGGCAAGAGACGAACCAGGGCTCGTCCGAACTCCAGCGCACGATATCAAGCGCCGGCTCGCACGAGCCCTGGACCTCGTTACACCTCGGTGGTGGTCCCCCCGGCCGCCTGGATCTTGTCCAGGGCGGACTTGGAGAACTTGTGCACCGAAACCTGCAGTGCCACGGTCAGTTCGCCGTCACCCAGTACCTTCACCGGCTGACCGCTGCGGACCGCGCCCTTGGCGACCAGGTCGGCCACGCCGACCTCGCCACCTTCGGGGAACAGTTGTCCGAGCTTGTCCAGGTTAACGACCTGGAACTCCACCCGGTTCCTGCTCTTGAAACCCTTCAGCTTCGGCAGCCGCATGTGCAGCGGCATCTGGCCACCCTCGAACCACTCGGGGATGTTGTTGCGCGCCTTGCTGCCCTTGGTACCGCGGCCGGCCGTCTTGCCCTTGCTGCCCTCACCACGACCCACGCGGGTCTTGGCGGTCTTGGCACCGGGCGC
Source organism: Kribbella sp. NPDC049227 (assembly GCF_043197265.1). Lineage (NCBI taxonomy): Bacteria > Bacillati > Actinomycetota > Actinomycetes > Propionibacteriales > Kribbellaceae > Kribbella > Kribbella sp. NPDC049227. The sequence goes on from NZ_JBICST010000001.1 coordinate 800,823, forward strand.
CGGACGCAGGTGGTGAACCTTCAGCGCCATGTCAGTCGACCTCCTCGACGGTGATGAGGTGGCGAACAGTGCGGACCATGCCACGGATCTCCGGGCGGTCGTCGTGAACGGCGACGTCGCCGATCCGCTTCACGCCCAGCGTGCGCAGGGTGTCGCGCTGGTTCTGCTTGCCACCGATGCCGGAACGGGTCTGGGTCACCTTCAGGCGTGCCATCAGGAAGCCACCTCCGCCCGCGCCTTCAGCAGTGCCGCCGGGGCGACGTGCTCGACCGGCAGGCCACGGCGCGCGGCCACGGCCTCCGGGGTCTCCAGGCTGCGCAGCGCCGCCACCGTCGCGTGCACGACGTTGATGGCGTTGGACGAACCCAGCGACTTGCTGAGGATGTCGTGGATCCCCGCGCACTCCAGTACGGCGCGCGCCGAGCCACCCGCGATCACACCGGTACCGGGAGCGGCCGGACGCAGCATGACAACGCCTGCGGCCTTCTCGCCCTGGACCGGGTGCGGGATGGTGCCCTGGATCCGCGGCACCTTGAAGAACGCCTTCTTGGCCTCCTCGACACCCTTGGCGATCGCCGCGGGCACCTCCTTGGCCTTGCCGTAACCCACACCGACGGTGCCTTCACCGTCGCCGACGACCACGAGGGCGGTGAAGCTGAAGCGACGACCACCCTTCACGACCTTGGCGACACGGTTGATGGCTACCACGCGCTCGATGTAGGCGGTCTTGTCAGCTGCCTGACCGCGACCACCGTCGCGACCACGGCGCTCACCACCGGCGCCGCCTCCGCGACGCTGCTGGCCTCCGCTCATTTCGAATCCTCGCTTCGCTCGGAGTTCTCATTCGCGAGACGCTGCTGCGTTGAACTGTCCACTCGCATGCGCTCGTGCACGGAACTACCTCTTCCTGTGTTTTGTGTCGCCATGTCAGAAGCCGAGCCCGCCCTCACGGGCGGCGTCGGCCAGGGCCGCGATGCGGCCGTGGTACTTGTTCCCGGCCCGGTCGAACACGACCGAGTCGATCCCGGCTGCCTTGGCCCGGTCGGCGATCAGGCCGCCGACGGTCTTGGCCTTGTCGGTCTTGTTCGCCTCCGCGCCACGCAGGTCGGCCTCCATGGTGGAGGCGGACGCCAGCGTCTTGCCGGCCACGTCGTCGATGACCTGTACGAACAGGTGCCTCGACGACTTGGTGACCACCAGCCGCGGCCGGTCGGCCGTGCCGTTGATCTTCTTCCGGACCCGGATCTGGCGACGCAGTCGCGACGCCGTCTTCTTGGCGGAGTGCTTGTGCGGACGCAGTCCGATCGCCATGGTTACTTACCAGCCTTTCCGACCTTGCGGCGCACCTGCTCGCCGGCGTACCGCACACCCTTGCCCTTGTACGGCTCGGGCTTGCGCAGCTTGCGGATGTTGGCGGCAACCTCGCCGACGGACTGCTTGTCGATTCCCTGCACCGAGAAACGGGTCGGCGCCTCCACCGTGAACGTGATGCCTTCCGGCGCGTCCACCGTGATGGTGTGGCTGTACCCGAGCGAGAACTCCAGCTGGGCCGGGCCCTTGGAGATGACGCGGTATCCCACGCCGACGATCTCGAGCTTCTTCTCGTAGCCCTCCGTCACTCCGGTCACCAGGTTGGCGATCAGGGTGCGGGACAGGCCGTGCAGTTCCTTGCTCTTGCGCTGGTCGTCCGGGCGGGTCACGGCGATGGCGCCGTCCTCGTCCCGGTTGACCGCGATGGGCTCAGCCACGACATGCGAGAGCTGACCCTTGGGACCCTTCACGGTGACCGTCTGGCCGTCGATCGTGACGTCGACGCCGGACGGGACCGAGACCGGGAGCTTACCGATGCGAGACATTTCTGTGGTCCTCCTTCCGGTTCTTCGTCACCAGACGTAGGCGAGGACTTCCCCGCCAACGCCCTTGTTCTTGGCCTGTCGGTCGGTCAGCAGTCCCTGGGACGTCGAGATGATCGCGACGCCCAGGCCACCGAGGACCTTGGGCAGGCTGGTCGACTTCGCGTAGACCCGCAGACCCGGCTTGCTGATCCGGCGGACGCCCGCGATGGAGCGCTCCCGGCTCGGGCCGAACTTGAGGTCGACGACCAGGGTCTTGCCGACCGCGCCCTCCTTGGGCTCCTCCACCTTGTAGGAGGAGATGTAGCCCTCCTGCTGGAGGATGTCGGCGATGCCCTGCTTGATCTTGCTGTACGGCATCGAGGTCGACTCGTGGTACGCCTGGTTGGCGTTGCGCAGACGCGTCAGCATGTCTGCGATCGGGTCGGTCATCGTCATGGCCTGGGGCCTCTTTCCCGCCGTGGTTTCGCCGGCCGGCGACCTACGGTGACTAGATGGTGAGTGGAGAAAAGATCGGGGGTGGAGACGGTCACCAGCTGGACTTGGTCACACCGGGCAGCTCGCCCCGGTGCGCCATCTCCCGCAGGCAGATCCGGCACAGGCCGAACTTGCGGAAGACCGCCTTCGGCCGGCCGCAGCGCTGGCAGCGGGTGTAACCGCGTACCGCGAACTTCGGCTTCCGGGCCTGCTTGACCTTGAGTGCTGTCTTCGCCACGTCAGTTCTCCTTGAACGGGAAACCGAGCTGCCGTAGCAGGGCCCGGCCCTCGTCGTCGTTCTTCGCGGTGGTCACCACGGTGATGTCCATACCCCGGACCCGGTCGATCCGGTCCTGGTTGATCTCGTGGAACATCACCTGCTCGGTCAGGCCGAAGGTGTAGTTCCCGGTGCCGTCGAACTGCTTCGGCGACAGACCGCGGAAGTCGCGGATCCGCGGCAGCGCGAGCGCCAGCAGCCGGTCCAGGAACTCCCACATCCGGTCGCCGCGCAGCGTCACGTGCGCACCGATCGGCATGCCCTCACGCAGCTTGAACTGCGCGATCGACTTGCGGGCCTTGGTCACCTGCGGCTTCTGCCCGGTGATCGCGGCCAGGTCCTTCACCGCGCCCTCGATCAGCTTCGAGTCGCGAGCCGCCTCGCCGACGCCCATGTTCACCACGATCTTGGTGAGGCCGGGCACCTGCATGACGTTCTCGAACTGGAACTGCTCCTGCAGCTTGCCGACGATCTCCTCGCGGTACTTCGTCTTCAGCCGCGGCTGGACCCTGGTTTCGGTCACTGCGGTGGTCATCAGATCTCCTCGCCGGTACGCCGCGCGACCCGGACGCTCCGGAAACCGGTGTACGTCGAGCCGTCGGGGCGCCGCTTCTGCACCTCGACGCGGTTGTAGCCGACGCGGGTGGTCACCTTCTGCTTCTTGCCGTCCTTCTCGACCTCGACGACGAGCATCACGTTCGAGACGTGGATCGGGGCTTCCTGGGTGACGATGCCACCCGTGGTGCCGCCGCGCTGGGCCTGCTGCACCTTGGTGTGCTTCTTGACCCGGTTCACGCCCTCGACGATGACCTTCTCGGCGTCGGGCAGGACCTGGATGATCTTGCCCTCGAGGCCCTTGGACTTGCCGGCGATCACGCGGACGAGATCACCCTTCTTCACGTGCAGTTTCCTCTGCGCCATCTCAGAGCACCTCCGGGGCGAGCGAGATGATCTTCATGAAGCGCTTCTCCCGCAGCTCCCGGCCGACCGGCCCGAAGATGCGGGTACCGCGGGGCTCGCCGTCGGCCTTGAGGATCACCGCGGCGTTCTCGTCGAAGCGGATGTAGGAGCCGTCCGGACGCCGGCGCTCCTTCACGGTCCGCACGACGACCGCCTTGACGACGTCACCCTTCTTCACACCGCCGCCCGGGATCGCGTCCTTGACGGTGGCGACGATCGTGTCACCGACACCGGCGTAGCGCCGACCGGAGCCACCGAGCACCCGGATGCAAAGGATCTCCTTCGCACCCGTGTTGTCGGCGACCTTCAGTCGCGACTCCTGCTGGATCATCTGTTGATCTCCTGGTTGTCTCGCTGGTTCTCACTCGCGTGAGCCTTGCGGAACGAATGATTTCGATTGGTTACCGGACGGACCGGCAACTACTTGGCCTTCTCGAGGATCTCCACGACGCGCCAGCGCTTGGTCGCCGACAGCGGCCGGGTCTCCATCAGGAGGACGCGGTCGCCGGTACCGGCGGCGTTCTGCTCGTCGTGCGCCTTCAGCTTGCTGGTGCGACGGATGACCTTGCCGTACAGCGCGTGCTTGACCCGGTCCTCGACCTGGACCACGACGGTCTTGTCCATCTTGTCGCTCAGCACCAGGCCCTCACGGGTCTTGCGGCGGCCTCGCGTCTCGGTGGTCGTGCTCACGGTCTCGTCCTTCGCGTTCTCGGTCATGCCTTGCTCCCGGCCTTCTCGCTGTCGTCCGCGGTCTCCTCGACCTCGGCCTCGGCCTCAGCCTCGGCGGCCGGGGCGTCGACCTCGTCGGTGATGCCGAGCGCCCGCTCGGTCAGCACCGTGTAGATGCGGGCGATGTCCTTGCGGACGGCGCGCAGCCGGCCGTGGGACTCCAGCTGGCCCGTGGCAGCCTGGAACCGGAGGTTGAACAGCTCCTCCTTGGCTTCACCGAGCTTGCTCAGCAGCTCGTCCCGGCCCAGGTTCCGCAGCTCGGCGGCGGTCTGGATAGCCATCAGTTCTCACCTGCCTCTCGGGCGATGAAGCGGCACTTCATCGGCAACTTGTGGATCGCACGGCGGAGGGCCTCGCGAGCGATGTCCTCCGGTACGCCGGACAGCTCGAACAGGACCCGGCCGGCCTTGACGTTGGCGATCCACCACTCCGGCGAACCCTTACCGGAACCCATCCGGGTCTCGGCCGGCTTCTTGGTCAGCGGGCGGTCGGGGTAGATGTTGATCCACACCTTGCCGCCACGCTTGATGTGCCGGGTCATCGCGATACGCGCGGCCTCGATCTGCCGGTTGGTGACGTAGTGGTTCTCCAGCGCCTGGATGCCGTAGTCACCGAAGGCCAGCGTCGTACCACCCTTGGCAGCGCCGGAGCGCTTCGGGTGGTGCTGCTTGCGGTGCTTGACCTTGCGGGGGATGAGCATGGTTCAGCTCTCCGTTCCGGTCGTCTCAGCGGGCTTGTCGGCAGCGGGGGCGGTCGCCTCGGCCCGCGGGGCCTCGGCGCGGTCGCCACCACGGCCACCACGGTCGCCACGGTCGTCGCGGCGGCCACCACGGCCACCACGGTCGTCGCGACGGGCCGGCCGGCGCTGCTGAGTGGCGGCACGGGCCGCGGCCTGCGCCTCGCGCTCGGCCCGGGAGCCGGCCACGTCACCCTTGTAGATCCAGACCTTCACGCCGATCCGGCCGAAGGTCGTACGGGCCTCGTAGAAGCCGTAGTCGATGTCCGCGCGGAGCGTGTGCAGCGGCACCCGGCCCTCACGGTAGAACTCCGACCGCGACATCTCCGCGCCACCGAGCCGGCCGGAGCACTGGATCCGGATGCCCAGGGCGCCGCCACGCATGGTGGTCTGCATCGCCTTGCGCATCGCGCGGCGGAACGCCACACGGCCGGACAGCTGCTCGGCCACGCCCTGCGCGACCAGCTGGGCGTCGACCTCGGAGTTCTTCACCTCGAGGATGTTCAGCTGCACCTGCTTGCCGGTGAGCTCCTCAAGGCTGCCCCGGATCCGGTCCGCCTCGGCGCCACGGCGACCGATGACGATGCCCGGACGGGCGGTGTGGATGTCGACCCGGACCCGGTCACGGGTGCGCTCGATCTCCACGCGGGAGATGCCGGCGCGCTCCATGCCCTTGCTCAGCAGGCGGCGGATCTTGACGTCCTCGCCCACGTAGTCCTTGTACAGCTTGTCGGCGTACCAACGGCTCTTGTGATCGGTGCTGATGCCGAGACGGAACCCGTGCGGGTTAACCTTCTGGCCCACGTCAGGACTCCTTCTTCTCAGCGGTCTTCTTGGCAGCCGTCTTCTTGGCGGTCGCCTTCTTGGCCGGCTTGTCGTCGGCCTTGTCGGCGGCGGCCTTCTTGGCCGGAGCCTTCTTGGCCGTGTCCGCCTTCTTGGCCGACTTCTTCGCCGGGGCCTTCTCGGCCGGCTCTTCCTCGACCCGCGGCGCCACGACCACGGTGATGTGGCTGGTCCGCTTGTCGATCCGGGTGGCCCGGCCCTGCGCACGCGGGCGGTGACGCTTCAGCGTCGGACCCTCGTCCACATAGGCCTTCGCCACGACCAGGTCGGCCCGGCTCAGGTGCTCGGTGCCCTCGGCGTTCGCCGCGGCGCTGTCGACGACCTTGTACACGGTCGCGGCAGCGGCCTGCGGGGCGAACTTCAGAGTGGCGAGTGCGTCGTCGACGCCCAGACCGCGCACCAGATCGACCACGCGGCGCGCCTTCATCGGCGTCACGCGGACGAAGCGCGCGACCGCGAAGGCCCCGGGCTCGTCGCCCAGCAGGCTCTCGCGACGGGCACTGACGGCCCTACGCTCTTGAACGCTCATGATGTTCGAATCTCTCCGTAGGTTGCTATCGCTTCGTCACTGACCAGGGTCAGCGACGCCGTGACTTCCGGTCGTCCTTCTCGTGACCCTTGAACGTGCGGGTCGGGGCGAACTCGCCGAGCTTGTGCCCGACCATCGCGTCCGTCACGAACACCGGCACGTGCTTGCGGCCGTCGTGCACCGCCAGCGTGTGGCCGATCATGTCCGGCACGATCATCGATCGGCGGGACCAGGTCTTGATGACGTTCTTGGTGCCCTTCTCGTTCTGCACCTCCACCTTCTTCATCAGGTGGTGGTCGACGAACGGGCCCTTCTTCAAGCTGCGTGGCATTCTGGCCGGCTCCTATCAGCGCTTCTTGCCGGCCTTGCGGCGCCGGACGATCATGCGGTCGCTTTCCTTGCGGGTGCGGGTACGGCCCTCGGGCTTGCCCCACGGGGACACCGGGTGACGACCACCCGAGGTCTTGCCCTCACCACCACCGTGCGGGTGGTCGACCGGGTTCATCGCGACACCGCGGACGGTCGGGCGCTTGCCCTTCCAGCGCATCCGGCCCGCCTTGCCCCAGTTGATGTTCGACTGCTCGCCGTTGCCGACCTCACCGAGGGTGGCGCGGCAGCGCACGTCGACCATCCGGACCTCGCCGGACGGCATCCGCAGGGTGGCCATCCGGCCTTCCTTCGCGACCAGCTGGATGCTGGCACCCGCCGAGCGGCCCATCTTGGCGCCGCCACCCGGACGCAGCTCGACGGCGTGCACCGTGGAGCCGACCGGGATGTTGCGCAGCGGCAGGTTGTTGCCGATCTTGATGTCGGCGGCCGGGCCGTTCTCGACGATCGTGCCCTGCTTCAGGTTCGACGGGGCGAGGATGTAGCGCTTCTCGCCGTCGACGTAGTGCAGCAGCGCGATCCGCGCGGTGCGGTTCGGGTCGTACTCGATCTCGGCGACCTTGGCCGGCACGCCGTCCTTGTCGTACCGCTTGAAGTCGATCAGCCGGTACGCCCGCTTGTGACCGCCACCGTGGTGCCGGGTGGTGATCTTGCCGGTGTTGTTGCGGCCGCCCTTCTTGGGCAGCGGACGCAGCAGCGACTTCTCGGGGGTCGAACGGGTGAGCTCGACGAAGTCGGCCACGCTCGAGCCACGGCGGCCCGGCGTCGTCGGCTTGTATTTGCGGATACCCATTACGACTGGCCTCCGAAGATGTCGATGCGGTCGTCACCCTTGAGGGTCACGATCGCTCGCTTGGTGTCCGGGCGCTTGCCCCAGCCGGCACGGGTCCGGCGGCGCTTGCCCTTGCGGTTGATGGTGTTGACGTCGCTGACCTTGACCTTGAACACCTTCTCGACCGCGAGCTTGATCTCGGTCTTGTTGGCGTTCGGGTCCACCTCGAACGTGTACTTCTGCTCGTCCAGCAGGCCGTAGCTCTTCTCGCTCACGACCGGCCGCAGCAGCACGTCCCGCGGATCCTTGTTGACTCCGTGGCTCATGCCTCAACCTCCTGCTCGGCCTCGGTCGACGTGGCGACGGCCTTGACGGACTTGCCCTGGGGCGCGCCGGCGACGAAAGCGTCGAGGGCACCCTGGGTGAACACGACCGCGTCGCTGCACAGCACGTCGTACGCGTTCAGCTGGTCGGCCGCGATCAGGTGCACGTGCTGCACGTTGCGCAGGCTCAGCCAGGTGAGCTCGTCGGCCCGCTCGACCACGACCAGGACCTTGCCCGGCTCGGTCGCCGCGGCCAGCACGTTCAGCGCGGCCTTGGTGGACGGCTTGTCACCGTCGACGAACTTCTCGACCACGTGCACGCGGCCGTCACGGGCCCGGTCAGACAGCGCACCGCGGAGCGCGGCGGCGATCATCTTCTTCGGGGTCCGCTGGCTGTAGTCGCGCGGCACCGGGCCGTGGACGACGCCACCACCGGTGAACTGCGGCGCGCGGATCGAACCCTGGCGGGCGCGACCGGTGCCCTTCTGCCGGTACGGCTTGGTGCCACCGCCGGAGACCTCACCGCGGGTCTTGGCCTTGGCCGTGCCCTGGCGGGCCGCGGCCAGCTGGGCCACCACGACCTGGTGGATCAGCGGGATGTTGACCTGGACGTCGAACAGCTCGGCCGGAAGCTCGGCGGAGCCCTTCTTGCTGACCTTGTCGCCCTTCACGACGACGACGTCGACCGAGCTCATTTCTGGGCTCCCTTCACAGCTGCGCCCTTGGCGGCGTTGCGGATCAGCACGAGGCCGCCCTTGGGACCGGGCACCGCACCCTTCAGCAGGATCAGGCCGCGGTCGGTGTCGACCGCGTGCACGGTGATGTTCTGCGTGGTGACCTGCTCGGAGCCCATCCGGCCCGCCATCCGCAGGCCCTTGAAGACCCGGCCCGGGGTGGCGCAGCCGCCGATGGAACCCGGCGAGCGGTGCTTCTTGTGGACACCGTGGGTGGCGCGGAGGCCGTGGAAGCCGTGCCGCTTCATCACACCGGCGAAGCCCTTGCCCTTGCTGGTGGCGGACACGTCGACCCGCTCACCGGCCTCGAAGGCCTCGGCCTTGATCTCCTGACCCAGCGTGTACTCGCTGGCGTCGGCGGTGCGCAGCTCCAGCAGGTGGCGCCGCGGCGTCACGCCGGCCTTGTCGAAGTGGCCGCGCATCGGGCTGGTGACCTTGCGGGGGTCGATGTCGCCGAAGGCGATCTGGACGCCGTCGTACCCGTGGCTGTCCGAGGTGCGAACCTCGGTCACGACGCACGGGCCGGCCTGGATCACGGTGACGGGGACGACACGGTTGTTCTCGTCCCAGGTCTGGGTCATGCCGAGCTTGGTGCCCAGCAGACCGCGCGTGTTCTTGGTAGAAGTGCTCATTGGTTGTTCGCGTCCCTCAGAGCTTGATCTCGATGTCGACACCGGCCGGCAGGTCGAGCCGCATCAGCGAGTCGACGGTCTTCGGCGTGGGGTCGATGATGTCGATGAGCCGCTTGTGGGTGCGCATCTCGAAGTGCTCGCGGCTGTCCTTGTACTTGTGCGGCGAGCGGATGACGCAGAACACGTTCTTTTCCGTCGGCAACGGCACCGGGCCAGCAACCTTCGCACCAGTACGCGTCACCGTGTCGACAATCTTGCGCGCCGAGCTGTCGATGACCTCGTGGTCGTAGGCCTTCAGCCGGATGCGGATCTTCTGTCCCGCCATCGCTTCGCTTCGTCCTTCTCTATCGTCTTCGTTGCGTTGCTCCGACCCCCGCGGTCGGGTGTGTCGCGTGCGCGGCACGCACGTGACTCACCGCTTCATCGACCTGGAATGGTGATCGGGGCCCGGTCTCGGACCGGAACCTCGGCATGGTCTCCGGTCCGGCGCACTCGCCAGACGCATGGTCTGGGGCGCGCCCCGGCGGCCTCGCCTGAGCAACCTGAATATTGTGCCAGAGATCGGCGCCGAAACGCCAATCGGGTGGCTCCACGCCTGATCCGGTGCCACCTGTGCACCGGATCAGGCACAAAGCAGAGGTCCGCGGGGCTCAGGATGCGAGCCCTCGCGGACCTCGTGAGATCACTTGATGATCTTGGTGACCCGGCCGGCGCCGACGGTGCGGCCACCTTCGCGGATCGCGAACTTCAGACCCTCTTCCATGGCGATCGGCTGGATCAGCTCGACCGACATGTCGGTGTTGTCGCCCGGCATGACCATCTCGGTGCCCTCGGGCAGCGTGACGACGCCGGTGACGTCCGTGGTGCGGAAGTAGAACTGGGGCCGGTAGTTCTGGAAGAACGGCGTGTGACGGCCGCCCTCCTCCTTCGACAGGATGTAGACCGAAGCGTCGAAGTTGGTGTGCGGGGTCGTGGTGCCCGGCTTGATGACGACCATGCCGCGCTCGACGTCCTCGCGCTTGGTGCCACGAAGCAGCAGACCGACGTTCTCACCGGCCTGGCCCTCGTCCAGCAGCTTGCGGAACATCTCGATACCGGTGACCGTGGTGGTCTGCTTCTCCGGACGGATGCCGACGATGTCGACGGTCTCGTTGATCTTGACGACACCGCGCTCGATCCGGCCGGTGATGACCGTACCGCGACCCGTGATGGTGAAGACGTCCTCCACCGGCATCAGGAACGGCTTGTCGATCTCACGCTGCGGCTGCGGGATGTAGGAGTCCACCGCGTTCATCAGCTCGATGATCGACTCGCCCCACTTCTCGTCGCCCTGCAGCGCCGGGTGAGCGGCGACGCGGACGATCGGCGCGTTGTCGCCGTCGAACTCCTGCTCCGAGAGCAGCTCGCGGACCTCGAGCTCGACGAGCTCCAGGATCTCCTCGTCGTCGACCATGTCGCACTTGTTCAGCGCCACGACCATGGCCGGCACGCCGACCTGGCGGGCGAGCAGAACGTGCTCACGCGTCTGCGGCATCGGGCCGTCGGTGGCGGCGACGACCAGGATCGCGCCGTCCATCTGAGCCGCACCGGTGATCATGTTCTTGATGTAGTCCGCGTGACCCGGGCAGTCGACGTGGGCGTAGTGCCGGGCCTCGGTCTGGTACTCGACGTGCGCGATGGAGATGGTGATACCGCGCTGACGCTCTTCGGGCGCCTTGTCGATCTGATCGAAGGCCGATGCCTCGTTGAGCGTCGGGTACTTGTCGTGCAGCACCTTGGTGATCGCCGCGGTAAGAGTGGTCTTACCGTGGTCGATGTGACCGATGGTGCCGATGTTGACGTGCGGCTTAGTCCGCTCGAACTTCGCCTTCGCCACTGGGGCCCTCCTAGTTAAATGTTGACTACGCCGTACGCCGACGCGCTTGGGGTGTGGTGGTCAGGAGCGAGAGACTACTCGCCCCGGGCCTTCTTGATGATCTCTTCCGCCACGTTCTTCGGAACCTCGGCGTAGGAATCGAACTGCATCGAGTACGACGCGCGGCCCTGCGTCTTGGAACGCAGGTCACCGACATACCCGAACATCTCCGACAACGGCACCAGAGCCTTCACGACCCGGCTGCCACCGGGGCCCTCGTCCATCGACTGGATCTGGCCACGGCGAGAGTTGAGGTCGCCGATCACTTCACCCATGTAGTCCTCAGGGGTGGTGACCTCGACCGAGAACATCGGCTCCAGGATGACCGGATTCGCCCGGCGGGCGGCATCCTTGAACGCCATCGAACCGGCGATCTTGAAGGCCAGTTCGGAGGAGTCGACATCGTGGTAGGCGCCGTCGGTCAGCGTGACCTTGACGTCGACCATCGGGTAGCCGGCCAGTACGCCGAACTCCATCGCTTCCTGCGCGCCCTCGTCCACCGACGGGATGTACTCCCGCGGGATCCGGCCACCGGTGACGGAGTTGACGAACTCGTAGCCGCCTTCGCCGCCGGCCTCGACCGAGGTCGGCTCGATGTTGATGATCACGCGCGCGAACTGACCCGAACCACCGGTCTGCTTCTTGTGCGTGTAGTCGACCTTCTCGACCTTCTTCTTGATCGTCTCGCGGTAGGCGACCTGCGGCTTGCCGACGTTGGCCTCGACGCGGAACTCGCGCTTCATCCGGTCGACCAGCACCTCGAGGTGCAACTCGCCCATACCGGCGATGATCGTCTGGCCGGTGTCCTCGTCGGTCCGGACCTGGAAGGTCGGGTCCTCCTCGGCCAGCCGCTGGATCGCGACGCCCAGCTTCTCCTGGTCGCCCTTCGACTTCGGCTCGATGGCGACCGAGATGACCGGGGCCGGGAACTGCATCGACTCCAGCACGACCGGCTTGGCCGGGTCGGCCAGCGTCTCACCGGTGGTGGTGTCCTTCAGACCCATCACGGCGACGATGTGGCCGGCGCCGATCGACGCGATCTCCTCACGCTTGTTCGCGTGCATCCGGTAGATCTTGCCGATCCGCTCCTTGCGCCCCTTGGTGGGGTTCAGGACCTGGGTGCCGGTCTCGAGCTTGCCCGAGTACACCCGGATGAAGGTCAGCTTGCCCAGGTGCGGATCGGCCGCGATCTTGAACGCCAGCGCCGAGAACGGCTCGCTGTCGTCCGGCTTGCGCAGGACGACCTGCTCGCTGTCCTTGACGTCGTGGCCCTCGATGGCCGGAACGTCGAGCGGGCTCGGCAGGAACGCGTTGATCGCGTCGAGCAGGGGCTGGACGCCCTTGTTCTTGAACGCGGTCCCGGTCAGCACCGGGGTCAGCTTGCTCGCGATCGTCGCGCGCCGGATGCCGGCCATGATCTGCTCCTCGGTGGGCGCTTCGCCCTCGAGGTACATCTCCATGATCTCGTCGTCGGCCTCGGCCAGCGTCTCGATCAGCTTGTCGCGCCACTCGGCGGCGATCTCGGTGTGGCTGGCCGGGATCTCCTCGACCGTGTAGTCCTCACCCATCGTCGTCTCGCCGCGCCAGGTCAGCGCACGCATCCCGATCAGGTCGACGACGCCGATGAAGTCGGACTCGGCACCGATCGGCAGCTGCAGCACCAGCGGCACCGCGGCCAGCCGGTCGACGATCATGTCGACGCAGCGCATGAACTCCGCGCCGGTCCGGTCGAGCTTGTTGACGAAGCAGATCCGCGGTACGCCGTACCGGTCGGCCTGACGCCACACGGTCTCGGACTGCGGCTCGACGCCGGCAACGCCGTCGAACACCGCGACGGCACCGTCCAGGACGCGCAGCGAGCGCTCCACCTCGACGGTGAAGTCGACGTGCCCAGGGGTGTCGATGATGTTGATGGTGTGGTCTTTCCAGGTGCAGGTCGTCGCGGCGGACGTGATCGTGATGCCGCGCTCCTGCTCCTGCTCCATCCAGTCCATCGTGGCGGCGCCGTCGTGGACCTCACCGATCTTGTAGGTGATACCGGTGTAGAAGAGGATCCGCTCGGTCGTCGTCGTCTTGCCGGCGTCGATGTGAGCCATGATCCCGATGTTGCGGACCTTGGCCAGGTCGGTGGTGATTTGTACGGCCACCTCGGTGGTCTACCTCTCGATTCTGTACTGCTGTCAAAGGGTGAGCGCTGGGGTCCGGATCGGACCCCGGATCACCAGCGGTAGTGGGCGAAAGCCTTGTTGGCTTCGGCCATCTTGTGCGTGTCCTCGCGGCGCTTGACCGAGGCTCCCAGGCCGTTGGAGGCGTCCAGGATCTCGTTCATCAGGCGCTCGGACATGGTCTTCTCGCGACGCGCCCGGGAGTACGTCGTCAGCCAGCGCAGCGCCAGCGTGGTGGACCGGCCCGGCTTGACCTCGATCGGCACCTGGTAGGTCGCGCCACCGACGCGGCGGCTCTTCACCTCGATGCTCGGCTTCACGTTGTCCAGCGCACGCTTGAGCGTGATCACCGGGTCGGTGCCGGTCTTGGTCCGGGTGCCCTCGAGCGCGGTGTAGACGATGCTCTGCGCGATCTGCTTCTTGCCGTCGACCAGGATCTTGGAGATCAACTGGGTGACGAGCGGCGAACTGTAGACCGGGTCGATGATGACCGGACGCTTCGGGGCGGGGCCCTTGCGCGGCATTAGCTCTTCTCCTTCTTCGCGCCGTAACGGCTGCGCGCCTGCTTGCGGTTCTTCACACCCTGGGTGTCGAGCGAACCGCGGATGATCTTGTACCGGACACCCGGCAGGTCCTTCACACGACCGCCACGCACGAGCACGATCGAGTGCTCCTGCAGGTTGTGGCCGACGCCGGGGATGTACGCGGTGACCTCGATGCCGCTGGTCAGGCGGACACGCGCGACCTTGCGAAGGGCCGAGTTCGGCTTCTTCGGCGTGGTCGTGTAGACGCGCGTGCACACACCGCGACGCTGAGGGGAACCCTTCAGGGCGGGCGTCTTGTTCTTGGACACCTTGTCCTGGCGGCCCTTGCGGACCAGCTGCTGAATGGTGGGCACCGCGTAGGTCTCTTTCTGTCGTCCGGCTTTCTTCTGCTCTGCTTTTGCTGACCCCCGCGGTCGGGTGTGTCGCGTGCGCACGGGCGTACCGAAGCCGTAATCTTCCAGACTGTCGGCAGGAGTCCCGTGCCACGCGCGCAACCCGTTCGACCAGGGGCACGCATGACGGCCCAGGATGACCCGGGCACGATCGTTAAGACTAGCGGCTGCCTCAACCACGGTCAAAATGACTGACCGCACGGGCCTGAGGCTGGTCCGCTCCTCCAGTTTACAGGGTCTACGGAGTGGCCCTTCCGGCCAGGAAAGCGGATGCCACCGCCTGGTCCCCCTCGACTGTCAGAACGCTCCCCGGCAACCGCTTCCAGAGGCACAGATCGAGCTCGGCGGCAGTGCCCGAGACAACCGCCTCACCGGCTGCCGCACCTCGCTCCACCTGGGGCGGATCCCCTTCTGACACAGGCGTCAGCGTCCACTCGTCGCCCGTGTCGGTCGCCCGTACGCCGATCCGCCGGGTGACCGCCGGCGCGACCCGCCGGGCCAGCATCCGCGGCAGGAAGACCCCGAACACTTCGTCCACCCCGTCGGCCGCCAGGGCCGCAGGTACGACGGCCAGACCACTGGCGGCCTGTCCATCCGGCGCCACGCCGGCCTGGACCGCGTCCACGAGGTGGATGGCTGTCTCATGCATGCGCCGCCGGGACCAGAATCCCGCGTACTGCGCGACCGGCGCGAAGTTCCAGCACGGCTCGTCCGGATCGACCGCCCGGATCGCGGCGGCCAGCGCCGCGGTCGTACCGGCATACCAGTCGCTCCAGGAGATCGTCGTCCGCAGGACCTCCGGGACCCTCTGGGAGGTGCCGCTGAGCAGGATCGACGCCGCCCAGCGCTGGCCGGAGCCGACGTGCAGGGCCAGGTCGGCCAGCGTCCAGCCCGGGCAGGCAGGCACCTCGGAGGCCGGGTCGGCCTGGTCGAGGACGGCCGCGAATTCCGCGGCCGTCCGCTCGAACTCGGCCAGATAGTCGATCGGTCCGTCAGGCACGGAACTCGACGTCGGTGATCAGCCCCTCGGAGACGCGGTACAGCGCGATCATCGGGACCCCTTCGCCGGTGTCGTAGGCCAGCACGTGCTCGACGACCCACTCCCCCAGCATCAGCTTCTGCACGACCTCGGTCTTGCACCGGCCGGCGGCGAACCGTGACCCGTAGTACTCGCGCAGGAACCGGCGGCCCTTCAGCTCGGTGCCGTCGGCGAGGTGGATCCGGGCGGTCGGCGAGTACATCGCCAGGAACGCCTCCAGGTCGTGCGCCGCGTACGCCGCGTGCTCGCGCCCCACCACCCGGGCCGCCGGAGTGTCCACCGGAACGGCGGGAGTGGTCGGAAGAGGATCGAGCGTCGGAACCGGAGCGGTCGGCGCCGGCTGACTGGCGGGCGCAGCCGGAGTCGGGAGATCCATCAGCGGTTCAGCCGCGGCCGGCGGACGCGCAGCGGTCTTTCGTGATGCCGGGGCGCTCTTGGCCCGGGTCTTGGTGGTGGTCGTCGGTGAGGTGGATGCCGTGGTCACGCCGTCCGGGTCCTCGCCCAGGTGGGCGATCGCCCAGTCCAGAGCCTTGGTGACGGCGGCGCGTGATTCTTCGGTGTGGTCGAGCATGTCGAACCCGTGGTGCCCTTTCGGTACGTCGATGATGTCCAGCGCGCTGCCACCTGCGGAGACGAACTCCGCGACCGGACCGGCGAGTTCCTCACGCTCGCGTCCGGCTCGGGTGAGCAGCACCGGCAGATCCTTGTGTTTCCCGATCACTTCGGCGGCGGTGACCAACTCGTCGACACCGGGCGGGGTGGCGAGCAGGGGGTAGGTCAGGGCGATGCAGCGCAGCCAGTCGGGGCGGCTGTCCAGCCACTCCCCGGCCAGCAGGCCCGCACCGGAGAAGAACCACAGCCCGACCCGATCGGGGTCGACCCGTGGATCAGAACGCAGTACGCCGATCGCAGCCTCCACCTCGTCCGCGGCGGTGACCAACTGGTCGAAGCCGCGAATCAGGCTGTGGTCGACGACTGCGGCCACCAGGCCTCGCCTGGCGACAGCGGTCGCATAGCCCTTGTAGACCGGCCAGTGCCGTGGTGTGGCCACGAGCTCGGCCGGTCCCGGTCCCCCGTGCACGAACAGCATCGCGCCCGTCCGGGCAGTCCCGGCCGGACGATAGATGTCGATCTCTCCGAGCCTGTCCACCCGCACGTCGGGCCCGTCCAATACCCCCAGGACGAAAGGCCGCAGATAGGCCGGGAGATCCGTCATGGACCAATCTTGGCCTATCACCCGGACACTTTCAGCCCCGCCCCCGAGTGTCTTGTGCAGACCGGCGTACCAACTCGGTCAGAACGCCGGAATCCACGTCTGCCAAGCGTTTGACGTACAGGCATCCGGCGCTGGTCGAATGCGGCCCGAGGCGGGCGAGCAATTCGTCGTACCCGTCGAAACCGGCGGTCAGATAAAGCGTCAGTGCTTGTTTCCGGGCCGCGAATCCGACGTCGAACCAGTCCAGCTCGCGACCGCTGTCGTAGACCAGGTGGCGGTCGCCGAAACCGACGATCGACGGTCCCCACATGGCCGGCTCCAGACCGGTCGCCTTGGTGATCAGCGCGTTCAGCTCGCGGGCGTCGTCGCCCCGGACTCCGGCGATGCCGGCCAGGTAGTCGTCGACGGACGCGTCCGTCTTCCGGGTCTTGTTCTCGGCCATGGTTCATCCTGGCCGGAATGCCGCGAGGGCGGCACCCCCTGGTGGGAGTGCCGCCCTCGGTACCTCTTCTTCCCCGCCCCACCGCCCCGGTCAGGGAGTGACTCGGCTCAGTTCTGGTAGGAACCGAGGTCGAAGTCGTCGAGCGGGACCGACTGACCGGTGGACGGGCCGAAGTCGTAGTCGTACGACTCGTAGCCGACCATCGAGTACATCGCGGCCTTCGCCTCCTCGGTGGGCTCCACCCGGATGTTGCGGTACCGGTCCATGCCCGTACCGGCCGGGATCAGCTTGCCGATGATGACGTTCTCCTTCAGACCGACCAGCGAGTCGGACTTGCCGTGGATCGCGGCCTCGGTCAGGACGCGGGTCGTCTCCTGGAAGGAGGCGGCCGACAGCCACGACTCGGTGGCCAGCGAGGCCTTGGTGATACCCATCAGCACCGGACGACCCGAGGCCGGTGTACCGCCCTCGGCGACCACGCGGCGGTTCTCCGCCTCGAACATGATCCGGTCCGCGAGCTCACCCGGCAGCAGCTGGGCGTCGCCCGACTCGATCACCGTGACCCGGCGCAGCATCTGCCGGACGATGATCTCGATGTGCTTGTCGTGGATGGCCACACCCTGCGACCGGTACACCTCCTGGACCTCGTCCACCAGGTGCTCCTGCGCCTTGCGGACACCCAGGATCCGCAGAACCTCCTGCGGGTCCGGCGTACCCTGCGTCAGCTGCTGACCGACCTCGACGTGCTGACCCTCTTCGATCAGCAGGCGGCCACGCTTCGACACCGGGTAGGCGACATCCTCGGAACCGTCGTCCGGGGTGAGCACCAGCTTCCGGGTCTTGTCGGTGTCCTCGATCGAGATCCGGCCGGCGGCCTCGGAGATCGGCGCCTTGCCCTTGGGCTGGCGGGCCTCGAACAGCTCGACCACACGCGGCAGACCGTGGGTGATGTCATCACCCGCGACACCACCGGTGTGGAAGGTCCGCATCGTCAGCTGCGTCCCCGGCTCACCGATGGACTGGGCCGCGATGATGCCGACCGCCTCGCCGATGTCGACCGGCTTGCCGGTCGCCAGCGAACGGCCGTAGCACTTCGCGCAGGTACCGGTCTTGGCGTCACAGGTCAGCACGGAGCGGACCTTGACCTCCTCGATCCCGGCCTCGACCAGCTTCGCGATCGAGACGTCGCCCAGATCGCTGCCGGCCGCCAGCACGACCTTGCCGCTCGCGTCGGACACGTCGGTGGCCAGCGTCCGTGCGTACGCGCTGGTCTCGACGTTCTCGGCGTGCACGACCTTGCCGTCCGGACCGGGCTCGCCGATCTTCTTCGGCAGGCCCCGCTCGGTGCCGCAGTCCTCCTCGCGGATGATCACGTCCTGCGAGACGTCCACCAGACGACGGGTCAGGTACCCCGAGTCGGCGGTCCGCAGCGCGGTGTCGGCCAGACCCTTCCGGGCACCGTGGGTGGCGATGAAGTACTCGACCACCGACAGACCCTCACGGAAGTTGGACTTGATCGGCCGGGCGATGATCTCACCCTTCGGGTTGGCCACCAGGCCACGCATACCGGCGATCTGCCGGATCTGCATCATGTTGCCTCGGGCACCCGAGTGGACCATCATCCAGATCGGGTTGGCCTTCTCGAAGTTCTCCTCCATCGCCTTGCCGACCTCGGCGTTGGCGCCGGTCCAGATCTCGATCAGCTCCTGGCGCCGCTCGGACGAGGTGATCAGACCCCGCTCGAACTGCTTCTGGACCTTCTCGGCCTGCGACTCGTACCGGGCCATGATCTCCGGCTTGGACGGCGGCGTGCTGAAGTCGTCGATCGACACGGTCACACCGGACCGGGTGGCCCAGCGGAAACCGAGGTCCTTCAGCGCGTCGAGGGCGTTGGCGACCTCGACCTTGGAGTACCGCTCGGCCAGGTCGTTGACGATCCCGCCCAACTGCTTCTTGCCGACCTCGACGTCGACGAACGGGTAGTCCGTCGGCAGCGCCTCGTTGAACAGCGCCCGGCCCAGCGTGGTCTCCAGGGAGAACCCGCCCTCGGCCCGCTCGGTCGCACCGGCCGGTACGCCGGACTCGTCCAGACGCAGCGTGATCTTGGCCTGCAGCGACAGCTCGTTGCGGTCGAACGCCATCAGCGCCTCGGCCACCGAGCTGAACGCCCGGCCCTCGCCCAGCGCGCCTTCCTTCAGCATGGTCAGGAAGTAGATGCCGATGATCATGTCCTGCGTCGGCATCGTGACCGGACGGCCGTCGGCCGGCTTCAGGATGTTGTTGGTCGACAGCATCAGGATCCGCGCCTCGGCCTGGGCCTCGGCCGACAGCGGCAGGTGCACCGCCATCTGGTCACCGTCGAAGTCCGCGTTGAACGCGGAGCAGACGAGCGGGTGGATCTGGATCGCCTTGCCCTCGATCAGCTGCGGCTCGAACGCCTGGATGCCGAGCCGGTGCAGCGTAGGCGCACGGTTCAGCAGGACCGGGTGCTCGGTGATGACCTCTTCCAGCACGTCCCAGACCTGGGCGCGCTGGCGCTCGACCATCCGCTTGGCGGACTTGATGTTCTGCGCGTGGTTGAGGTCGACCAGCCGCTTCATCACGAACGGCTTGAACAGCTCCAGCGCCATCGCCTTCGGCAGACCGCACTGGTGCAGCTTCAGCTGCGGACCGACGACGATGACCGAACGGCCCGAGTAGTCGACCCGCTTGCCGAGCAGGTTCTGACGGAACCGGCCCTGCTTGCCCTTGAGCATGTCGGACAGCGACTTCAGCGGCCGGTTGCCCGGGCCGGTGACCGGACGGCCACGACGGCCGTTGTCGAACAGTGCGTCGACGGCCTCCTGCAGCATCCGCTTCTCGTTGTTGACGATGATCTCCGGCGCGCCCAGGTCGAGCAGTCGCTTGAGCCGGTTGTTCCGGTTGATCACCCGGCGGTACAGGTCGTTCAGGTCCGAGGTGGCGAACCGGCCACCGTCGAGCTGGACCATCGGCCGCAGGTCCGGCGGGATCACCGGCACGCAGTCGAGCACCATGCCCATCGGGCTGTTGTTGGTGGCCAGGAACGCGGTCACGACCTTGAGCCGCTTCAGGGCGCGGGTCTTGCGCTGGCCCTTGCCGGTCTTGATCGTCTCGCGCAGGTTGTCCGCCTCGGCCTTCAGGTCGAAGGTCTCCAGCCGGCGCTGGATCGCGGCGGCACCCATGGCGCCCTCGAAGTACTTGCCGAACCGCTCCTTCATGGCGCGGTAGAGGATCTCGTCGCCCTCCAGGTCCTGGACCTTCAGGTTCTTGAACCGGGTCCAGACCTCGTCGAGGCGGTCGATCTCGCGCTGCGCACGGTCGCGCAGCTGCTTGACCTCACGCTCGGCGCCTTCCTTGACCTTGCGGCGTACGTCGGCCTTGGCGCCCTCGGCCTCGAGCTGCGCCAGGTCCTCCTCGAGCTTCTTCATCCGCGTCTCGATGTCGTTGTCGCGCCGGTTCTCGAGCTGCTTGCGCTCGACGTCGGTCCGGCCCTCCAACGACGACAGGTCGCGGTGCCGCGCCTCGTCGTCGACGTCGGTGATCATGTACGCCGCGAAGTAGATGACCTTCTCCAGGTCCTTCGGGGCGAGGTCGAGCAGGTAGCCGAGTCGCGACGGGACACCCTTGAAGTACCAGATGTGGGTGACCGGCGCGGCCAGCTCGATGTGGCCCATCCGCTCACGGCGCACCTTGGAGCGGGTGACCTCGACGCCACACCGCTCGCAGATGATGCCCTTGAAGCGAACGCGCTTGTACTTGCCGCAGTAGCACTCCCAGTCCCGGGTGGGACCGAAGATCTTCTCGCAGAAAAGGCCGTCACGCTCGGGCTTGAGCGTCCGGTAGTTGATCGTCTCGGGCTTCTTGACCTCGCCGTGCGACCACTGACGGATCTCATCCGCGGTGGCCAGGCCGATCCGAAGCTCGTCGAAGAAGTTCACGTCGAGCACGATGTGTTATCTCCCGATAGTTGCTGTTGCCATCTGGGGGGCGACCCCCAGACCCCCGAGGGGTTTGGTCTGAGTGAGTTGTGTGCTGATCTCAAGCGGCAACCCGCTCAGACCTCCTCGACGCTGTTCGGCTCCCGCCGGGACAGGTCGATGCCCAGTTCCTCCGCGGCACGGAAGACGTCCTCCTCGCTGTCGCGCATCTCGACCCGGCTTCCGTCGGACGAGAGCACCTCCACGTTCAGACACAGGGACTGCATTTCCTTGACCAGAACCTTGAAGGACTCCGGGATACCCGGCTCCGGAATGTTCTCGCCCTTGACGATCGCCTCGTACACCTTGACCCGCCCGACGACATCGTCGGACTTGATCGTCAGCAGTTCCTGCAGCGCGAAGGCGGCACCGTAGGCCTCCAGGGCCCACACCTCCATCTCGCCGAACCGCTGACCACCGAACTGCGCCTTACCGCCCAGCGGCTGCTGGGTGATCATCGAGTACGGACCGGTCGACCGTGCGTGGATCTTGTCGTCGACCAG
Organism: Kribbella sp. NPDC049227; assembly: GCF_043197265.1. Taxonomy (NCBI): domain Bacteria; kingdom Bacillati; phylum Actinomycetota; class Actinomycetes; order Propionibacteriales; family Kribbellaceae; genus Kribbella; species Kribbella sp. NPDC049227. The sequence continues at coordinate 822,290 of NZ_JBICST010000001.1, forward strand.
GTGGTGAAGCTTCAGCATGTACATGTAGCCGACACCGACCGGCTCCGGGAACGGCTCACCCGAACGGCCGTCGAACAGCCGGGCCTTGCCCGATCCGTCGACCATCCGGACACCGTCGCGGTTCGGCAGCGTGGAGCTGAGCAGGCCGGTGACCTCCTCCTCCTTGGCGCCGTCGAACACCGGGGTGGCGACGTTCGTCATCGGAGCAGCCGAGCCGGCGCCGATCTTGATCAGCCGCTGTGCCCACTCCTCCTGGTTCTCCGGGTCGATCTCCCAGCCGCGGCTGGCGATCCAGCCGAGGTGGGTCTCGAGCACCTGACCGACGTTCATCCGGCCGGGCACGCCCAGCGGGTTCAGGATGATGTCGACCTGGGTGCCGTCCTCGAGGAACGGCATGTCCTCGACCGGCAGGATCTTGGAGATGACGCCCTTGTTGCCGTGACGGCCGGCCAGCTTGTCGCCGACCGAGATCTTCCGCTTCTGGGCGACGTACACCCGGACCAGCTGGTTGACGCCCGGCGGCAGCTCGTCGCCGTTGTCACGGTCGAAGACGCGGACACCGATGACGGTGCCCTCCTCGCCGTGCGGCACCTTCAGCGAGGTGTCGCGGACCTCACGGGCCTTCTCACCGAAGATCGCGCGCAGCAGCCGCTCCTCCGGGGTCAGCTCGGTCTCGCCCTTGGGGGTGACCTTGCCGACCAGGATGTCACCGGTGGTGACCTCGGCGCCGATCCGGATGATGCCCCGCTCGTCCAGGTCGGCCAGCATCTCGTCGGAGACGTTCGGGATGTCCCGGGTGATCTCCTCCGGGCCCAGCTTGGTGTCGCGAGCGTCGACCTCGTGCTCCTCGATGTGGATCGAGGTCAGCAGGTCCTGCTGCACGACGCGCTGGGACAGGATGATCGCGTCCTCGTAGTTGTGACCCTCCCACGGCATGAACGCGACCAGCATGTTCCGGCCGAGCGCCATCTCGCCCTCGTCGGTGCACGGACCGTCGGCGAGCGGGGAGTTCACCTCGACACGCTGCCCCGCGTCGACCAGCGGGCGCTGGTTGATGCAGGTGCCCTGGTTCGACCGGCGGAACTTCGCCAGCCGGTAGGTCTGGTACGTGCCGTCGTCGGCGGCGATCTCGATCAGGTCGGCCGAGACCTCCTTGACCACACCGGCCTTGTCGGCCACGACCACGTCACCGGCGTCGACCGCACCGCGGTACTCCATGCCGGTGCCGACCAGCGGAGCGTCGGCGGTGATCAGCGGCACCGCCTGGCGCTGCATGTTGGAGCCCATCAGCGCGCGGTTGGCGTCGTCGTGCTCGAGGAACGGGATCATCGCGGTCGCCACCGACACCATCTGGCGCGGCGAGACGTCCATGTAGTCCACGTCCTCGACCAGGGCGAGCTCGACCTCACCGTGCCGCCGGCGAACCAGCACGCGGTCCTCGGCGAGCCGGTCGTCGTCGGTCAGCGCGGCGTTCGCCTGCGCGATGACGAACCGGTCCTCCTCGTCAGCGGTCAGGTAGTCCACCTGGTCGGTGACCTGGCCGGACACGACCTTGCGGTACGGCGTCTCGACGAAGCCGAACGGGTTCACCCGGCCGTACGACGCGAGCGAGCCGATCAGACCGATGTTCGGGCCTTCCGGAGTCTCGATCGGGCACATCCGGCCGTAGTGGGACGGGTGCACGTCGCGGACCTCGAAGCCGGCCCGCTCGCGGCTCAGACCACCCGGGCCGAGCGCGTTCAGCCGGCGCTTGTGGGTCAGGCCCGCGATCGGGTTGGTCTGGTCCATGAACTGCGACAGCTGGGAGGTGCCGAAGAACTCCTTCAGCGCCGCCACCACCGGACGGATGTTGATCAGGGTCTGCGGCGTGATCGCCTCGACGTCCTGGGTCGTCATCCGCTCCCGGACCACGCGCTCCATCCGGGCCAGGCCGGTGCGCAGCTGGTTCTGGATCAGCTCGCCGACGGTACGCAGCCGCCGGTTGCCGAAGTGGTCGATGTCGTCTTCCTCGACCACGATCTCGCCGGTCGGGGCGGGCAGCTCGGTCTTGCCCTCGTGCAGCGCCACCAGGTACTTGATCGTGGCGACGATGTCGTTGATCGTCAGCACCGCGGTGTCGTGGGTCTCGTCCCGGCCGAGCTTCTTGTTGATCTTGTACCGGCCGACCTTGGCCAGGTCGTAGCGCTTGCCGTTGAAGTAGTAGTTGTCCAGCAGCGCCTGGGCGGCCTCCCGCGTCGGCGGCTCACCCGGCCGCAGCTTGCGGTAGATGTCCAGCAGCGCGTCGTCCTGCCCGGAGGTGTGGTCCTTCTCCAGGGTGAGCCGGATCGACTCGTAGTCGCCGAACTCCTCCAGGATCTGCGCGTCGGTCCAGCCGAGCGCCTTCAGCAGCACGGTGACGTTCTGCTTGCGCTTGCGGTCCAGCCGGACACCGACCATGTCGCGCTTGTCGACCTCGAACTCCAGCCACGCGCCGCGCGACGGGATGATCTTGGCGGTGAAGATGTCCTTGTCCGACGTCTTGTCCGGGGTGCGCTCGAAGTACACACCGGGCGAGCGGACGAGCTGGGACACGACGACCCGCTCGGTGCCGTTGATGACGAAGGTGCCCTTGCGCGTCATCAGCGGAAAGTCACCCATGAAGACGGTCTGGCTCTTGATCTCACCGGTCTCGTTGTTCATGAACTCGGCGGTGACGAACAGCGGAGCGGAGTACGTGACGTCCCGCTCCTTGCACTCGTCCACCGTGTTCTTCGGAGGCTCGAAGCGGTGGTCGCGGAACGACAGCGACATGGTGCCGCTGAAGTCCTCGATCGGGGAGATCTCCTCGAAAATCTCTTCCAGGCCGGAGGGGCCGGACAGTTCGGTCCGTCCCTCGGCCTCGGCGGCGGCCACGCGGGCCTGCCACGTTTCGTTGCCGACCAGCCAGTCGAAACTGTCCACCTGCAGCGCAAGCAGATCCGGAACCTCGAGAGGTTCGGAGATCTTTGCGAAGGAGATGCGGCGTGGTGAGCCGGAAACGTCGGAAATGCTGTCGGACTGGGGGTTGCGCGAGGCGACCAAGGGGCGTCCTTCCACGGGCTCGCAGAAATCACTTCGGTGCTGGGAGCGCACGCCGAACCGCCCTAGTCAAGTCGAGACCCGAACCAGGGTGGAGGTTAAAGGCAGCGCAAAGCACAAGATTACATGATCCAGGCAAGCCTGTCCAATGGGGTCCAACACTATGCCGTCGGACCACCCTTTCCGTCAAGGACCGACCCGGTGTCTCCAGCGAGTAGATCACCCGCGAGACCTCCGGCGCCCTCCTGGTGCGGAGTCACAAAGAGACTACAGTCCGGCGATCTCCTGGACCAGCCATCGGCCGTCCTTTCGGACCATCGTGAACCTCGTCCGGTTGAGGTCGACCCGGGGACTACCCTTCGTGATCGTGCTGGTGGTGGTCTGGTTCACGAAGATGATCAGCGTGACCCGGTCGGCGTTCCCGTCACGGACCCCGACCTCGCGGACGTCGGCCTTGACCGTCGCCTTGGTCTTGGTGGCCAGTTCGCCGGCCACCTTCGCGGTCTCGTCGAACTTGGCGGCGAAGTCCGGGGTCATCGTCGACCGGGCCGCGGCGAAGCTCTTGTCCAGGTCGCGGTAGTCGTAGCTGAGCGCGGTCTCGGCCGCCTTCCGCCCGGCCGCGGCCGCCTGGTCCCGGGCATCCTCGGCCTGCTTGCCCTGCCACGCCTTGATCCCGAGCACCGCCCCGACGGTCAGCACGAGTACGACGACCACCGCCAGCACCACGGACAGCACCACGGACAGGCCGCGCTTGCCGGAGGTCACCTGATCCTGGACGCCCTGGTCGCTGTGCTGCTCGGCCGGCTCGCCCGCCTCCGGGTCCAGGACGGTCAGCTTGAAGGCCTCGTCGTCACTCCAGGTAGCCGGTTCGTCGTCATCGGCGACCCGGACGGAGACCTCGGCCTGGTCCGATGTGGCGGGGCTCACACCCTCGGCGGCCGCTTCGGTGTCGTTCGTTGTCAGTTCGCCCGCGGCGGGCGCCGTACCTGGGGTACGGCGCTGGCCCGCGATCCGGGGGCGGTTGCGGGAACGGTCCGGCATCAGCCCACCACCTGGAGGTCGGCGGTCAGCCAGTGGTCGCTGTCGCGCACCATGTCCAGCTTGATCCGGTAGCGGCGCTCCACGCCCTGGGTGGAGGCGGTGTTGGTGACGACCGCGTTGACGATCACCAGCACCTGGGCGGAGTCCTTGTCGTTCGAGACCACCGCGGCCTCCTTCACGTCACCCTTGGAGGTCGCCTTGTTGGTCAGCACCTCGGCCTTCACCGAGTCGGTGCCGGCCTGGAACTCCTGTTTGAACTGACCGGTGGAGTCGTCCAGCACCCGCTTCGCGTCGGCGTCCCAGGTCTTGTAGTCGTACGTCGTGAAGTCGAGCGCCAGCTGCCGGGCGGCCTTCATCGCGCCATCGCGCTGCGAGTCGTCGGCCCGCTGCTTCTGCAGTGCGATCACCGACAGCGTCGTACCCGCCAGCGCCACCACGAGCAGAACGCTCAGCGCCCACGCCAGAATCAGAGGTCCCCGCCGGGACTTACCAGAAGTCACTTGCCGGTCACCGGTCCAAGGATGAGTGCTTTCCAGGAGTCGCTGCCGAGCAGCTCTTCCTGCCCACCGGTCGAGCCGAGGACGATCTCCGGCATTCCGCCGGAGCCGCCGGCGGCGCCGGTGGTCGGGTCGTAGCCGATGCCGTAGCCGGTCCGGTTCCGGTCGCCGCGGGTCGACGGGCTCGGCTTGTTCTGCGCGCCGCGGACGTTCACGTCCGTGGAGGGCTTCGCGGTGCAACCCGCCTTGTTGTTGGCCGGGGTGTTGGTGAGATCCTGCGGGACCCGCTTGTTGGTGCTGCCGTACCCGGCCCGGCAGGCGGGCGGGTCGAAGCCGAGCACCAGGCCGAAGTGCGCGTCGTAGTGCCCATCGCTGTTCTTCGCCGGTACGACGTACCCGCCCATCGACACCGCCGGGTACACCACCAGCAGTTGCTCGACGGCGTCGAGCCGGACCGCGGTCATCTCGCTCACCGTCAGCAGGTTACCGAGCAGCACCGCGATGTCCGCCCGGTTGTCCTGGATCAGCCCGGTGACCTGCTGCGACGCGAGCGAGCCCTGGTCGATCACCTGGCGCAGGTCCGCGTCCGAGCTCACCAGGGTGTCGGACAGCAGCGCGAGATTCTTCGCCCAGGTCTTGATCGCGTCGCCGCTGGCGACCTGGGTGGCCAGCACGGTGTCGCCGTCGTTGATCAGCTTGATCGTCTGCAGGATGTTCGCGTCCGCGTCGTCGATCAGCGTGCCGGAGCTGTCGATGATCCGCTGCAGGTCGGTGCCGCGGCCCTTCAGCGCCGCGCCGAGCTCGCGGACCGTGGTCTGCAGGCTCTTCTTGTCGACCGAGTTGACCAGCTGGTCCAGGTTCAGCAGCAGTTCGGTGGTGTCGATCGGGATCGCGGTGTCCGCGCGGGCGATCTTGGAGTTGTCGCGCAGGTACGGACCACCGTCGCGCCGCGGCTGCAGGTCGACGTACTGCTCGCCGATCGCGGACCGGTTCGCGACCACCGCGAGCAGGTCGCTGGGGATCTTCGCCTTCTTCTCGATGTCGAGGTTCACCTCGACGCCGTCGGACAGCAGCTTGAGTTCGCCGACCCGGCCGACCGGCTGGCCGCGGTACGTCACCTCGGCGCCGGTGAAGATGCCGCCGGACTCGGCGAAGCTGGCGCTGACCGTGTAGTCCTCGTCGAAGAACAGCTTGTCCACCTGGGCGTACTTCGCGCCCACGAAGGCGACACCGACGACGGTGATCAGCAGGAACACCATCAGCTGGATCCGGACCGCTCTGGTGATCACTTCGCCACCCCCGGCATCAGCGCCCGGGCCAGGTCGGGATCGAGCCCGGGCCGGTTCAGCTTCGGCGTACAGACCGGCAGGCCGAGCAGCGTGATGCAGCTCGTCGCCGTCCCGGTCGGGACCGGAAGCGCCGGCAGGCCGTTGCCCTGCGGGTTGGTCGAGTTGTGCAGCGGGATGCTCAGACCGGGCAACGGGATCGACGCGGGCCCTCCGGTCGGCAGCTTGAGACCCAGCAGGCCTTGCAGTGCCTTCTGCGTGTTCACGTCCAGCGTGATCCCGAGGTTGGTGAAGTCACCGCCGACCGCCTTGGCCGCGCCGTCCGGGAACGGGTAGGTGAACAGCAGCTCGAGCGACTTCGGCAGGTCCTCCCCCGCCTGGGCCAGCTTGGTCAGGATCGGGTACAGCGACTGCAGGTTCGCGACCAGGTCCTTCTGGGACGCGGTGATCACCCGCGTCGCCGTGTTCCCCAGTGTCGCCAGGGCCTGCAGCGTCTTGACCAAGGCGGCCCGCTGCTTGTCCAGCGTCGCGATCGACTTCGGCAGCGAGTCGATCGCGGTGGCCAACGTGGCCTTCTGGGCGTTCAGCTTCTTGGCGAGCGCGTCGACCGCGGTGATCGCGGTGACGATCCGCTGCTTGTTCTGGTCCAGGGTCCCGACGAAGGTGTTCAGCTGGGTCAGCACGCTGCGGATGGCCGGCTCGTTGCCGGTCAGCGCCTTGTTCAACTCCTGGGTGATGATCTGCAGCTGGGCCACACCGCTGCCGTTCAGCAGCAGCGACAGCGCCGACAGGACTTCCTCGACCTCGACGTTGCTGGTGGTCCGCGACAGCGGGATGAGCTCGCCGTTCTCCAGCTTCCCGCGCGGCTTCTCCGACCCGGTCGGCGGAGCGAGCGAGACGAACTTCTCGCCCAGCAGGCTGGTCTGCCGGATCGTCGCCCGCGCGTTGTCCGGCAGGTCGAGGCTCTTCGGCAGCTTCAGCCGGACCTTCGCGACGTACCCGTCCAGCCAGACCTTCTCGACCGTGCCGACGGTGACGTCGTCCACCTTCACCGACGACTTCGGCACCAGGTCCAGGACGTCGGCGAACTCGACCGTCACGGTGTACGACGGTCCCTTGATCTTCGCGCCACCGGGCAGCGGCAGCGAGTACACGCTGAAGTCGCACCCGGTCAGCACCATGGCCAGGCCGAGCACTCCGGCGACGATCTTCGTACGGCGTCTGATCCGGGGTCTCATCGGACCAGCCCCCCGAGAGTCGGGTCGACCGGGTCCGGGCTCGACAGCTTCGGGGCCGGCGCCGGCGCCCATGGCGTACCGGCCGGGCCGCCGCTCGGCGGAGCGCCGGTTATCTGGCTCAGCAGCGGTAGCTTCGGCAGCGCGTCGAAGACCGGCTTCAGCGCGGAGCAGGTCGACAGCGGCTGGTTGGCCTGCAGCAGCAGGGAACAGATGAACGTCGCCGGGTCGTCCAGCTGGGCCAGGTTGATCCGCTGGTCCAGCGTGCCGAACTGCGGGTTGTAGATCCGGGCCAGGTTGCCCAGGCCGAGCGGGGCCGTGTCGAGGACCTCGGCCAGCGCGGCCTTCTCCTTGACCAGGATCTGCGACAGGTCGGTCGCGCCGGAGACCGTGGTCTTCACCAGCGTCCGGTTGTCCTTCACGAACGTCGCGACCTCGCCGAGTGCGGTCGCCAGCAGCGACAGCGACGCGGCCAGGTCCTTCCGCTCGCCGGCCAGGGTGGTCGAGGTGGCCGCGAAGTTGGTGTTGAACTGCTTCACCAACTGGTCGTTCGCGGCGAGTGCGGACACGAACGTCTGCAACTGCCGGATGGTCGAGAACAGGCTCTGCGAATTGCTCGCCAGCGTCCCGGTCAGCTTGGACACGTCGGTGATCGTCTGGTTCAGCTTCGCGCCCTGGCCGTTGAGGTTCTGCGCGGACACGTCCAGGAGCCGGGACAGCGCGCCCTGGTCGTTCGCGCCCTTCGGCCCGAGGGCGACGGACAGGTCATTCAGGCTCTGGTAGATCTGGTCCAGCTCCAGCGGTACGGCGGTGCGGTCCATCGGGATCTCGGCACCATCGGCCATCACGTCACCCTTGGCGTACACCGGGGTGAGCTGGAGGTACCGGTCGGCCACGATCGACGGCGCGGCGATCACCGCCTTGGCGTTGGCCGGCACCTTGTGCTCGGCCTCCCACCAGAACTTCACCCGGACCGATCGCCCGGCAGGGGTGACGCTCTCCACCTCACCGACCTTGATCCCGAGGATCCGTACGTCGGAGCCGGGGTACACCGACACAGCGCGCGGGAAGTACGCCGTCGCGGACACTCGATCGGCCTTTGGCCACAGCGAGATGACCGTGACCGTGACGATCACCAGGACGACCGCCATCGCGACCAGGCGGGACAGTGACGCGAGCTTCATCAGCCGCCACCTCCCAGGATCGGTGGCAGGCCGGGCGGCATGACGTTCGGCACCGGGATCTCCGGCACCGGGACCAGGTTCTGCACGTAGGTGTCGAACCACGGACCCGTGCCCAGGGTGTTCGTGAACAGCTTGACGAACGGCGCCAGCCCGCGGATGCTCGCGTCCAGGTCGTTCTGGTTCCTCAGCAGCGTGGCCAGCACCGCGTTCACCTTCTGCAGCGTGGGTGTGAGGTCCTTGCGGTTCTCCCGGACCAGCGCGGTGATCTGCGCGGACAGCTTCTGCGTCGAGACCAGCAACTGGTGGATCAGTGCCCGCCGGGCCTGCACGGCCTGGAAGACCGAGTTGCCGTCCTTCAGCAGCTTGATCAGCTGCTGGTTGCGGTCGGCAAGGACCTTGGTGACCACGTTCGAGTGCTGCAGCAGCAGCTTCAGCTGCTCGTCCCGCTTGGCGACGTTCTGAGACAGCCGGGACAGGCCGGTCAGCGACGCCTGCACCTCGTCGGGCGTGTTCTTGAACGTCGCCGACAGCGTGTCCAGGGCCTTGGCCAGCTGCGTGGTGTCGATCCGCTCGGTCGTGTTCGCGAGATCCGTGAACGCGTCCACCACGTCGTACGCCGAGACCGTGCGGTCCAGCGGGATCTCGGATCCGGCCTTCAGCTCGCCCTTGCCGGCCGGGTTCAGCTTCAGGTACTTCTGGCCGAGCAGGGTCTTGATCTTCATCTCGGCCCCGGTCTGGTCACCGAGCTTGACGCCCTTGTCCACCACGAAGTCGACTCGCACGTGCGTGCCCTCGAGCTCGACCTTGCGCACCTGCCCGACGCGGACGCCGGCGACCCGGATCTCGTCGTTCGGCTTCAGGCCACCGGCCTCGGAGAACTGCGCGGAGTACTTCGTCCCGCCACCGATCAGCGGCAGGTCCTGCGCCTTGAACGCGGCCAGCATGATCAGCCCGATCACGGTCAGGCCGATCACGCCGACGGTCACCTGGTTCTGCTCACGGAACGGCTTCACGGCTTCGTGCACCTCGCCGAGTTGTTGTCGTAGGCAACGGGGATGCGGGTCCCGGTCGGCAGGGTGACGTTGCCGTCGAAGTTGCACAGGTAGAAGTTGAACCAGGAGCCGTACGACGCGGTCCGGGTCATCGTGTTCAGCTTCCCCGGCATGTTCTGCAGCGTTTTGACCCAGATCGCCTGGGTGTCGTCCAGGGTGGTGGCGACCGCGCGGATCTTGTCCAGGTCCGCCTTGATCGGCACCCGGGTCTGCTGCAGCAGGCCGGCCGTCTTGGTGTTCAGCGAGTTGATCGAACCGAGCGAGTTCAGGATCGGGTTGATGTCCTGGCTCAGCCCGGTGATGAACTGCTGCAGGTTCACCAGCAACTGGGAGAAGTTCTGCTGCCGCTGGGAGACGATCTGCAGCGTCGAGGTCAGGTTGGTGATCAGGTCACCGATCACCTGGTCCGCGTCGGCCAGCGTGGTGGTCAGCGACGCCGTCTTGGCCAGCAGCGACTCGATCGTGCCGCCCTCGCCCTGCAGCACCTTGATCACCTCGAACGCGAACTGGTTCACGTCCGCCGGCGTGAGCGCGGTGAACAGCGGCTTGAACCCGTTGAACAGCACCGACAGGTCCAGCGCCGGAGCCGTGCGCTCCTTCGGGATGACGCCGTTCTTCTTCATCCGGTCGCCACCACCGACGCCGTCGGTGAGCGCGATGTAGCGGTTGCCGACCAGGTTCCGGTAGCGCAGCGTCGCGTGCGTCGAGGCGTCGAGGATCTGGTCGGAGTCGACGCTGAAGGTCACCATCGCCAGGGTGTCCTGGTACAGCGCGATCTTGTCGACCTGCCCGACCTTCACGCCGGCGATCCGGATGTCGTCACCCTTGTTCAGCCCGACCGCGTCGGTGAACACGGCGCGGTACTTCGTCGTCGCGTTGAACGTGATGTTCCCGATCGTCACGGCGAGCAGCGCGGTCGCGACCGTCGTCACGACCACGAAGATCGCCAGCCGCACGGTGTCGATCGAGGTCTTCTTGTCGAGGATCTTCATTTCAGATTCACCTGCCCTCCCCGGAGGAGAGGGCCGACCATCAGGGTGGTCAGATCGGGTACGTCGGTGGCCGGGACGCCCATCGCGGGGCCGACGACCGAGTCGATCACCTGCTGCTCGGCCGGCGTACCGACGCCGCCGGTGTCCAGGTCGAAGCCCGGCACCGCCCGGTTCAGCTGCAGGTTGAGCGGGAAGCGCTGGTTCTTGTTGTGGTCGCCGATCACACCGTCGTCACCGGTGATGTACGGCGCGGGGTTCTGCTGGGTGTACGGACCCGGCTTCGCACCGGGGTGACTGTAGTTCTTGCCGACACAGGTCGGCCCACGGTGGTCCTTGTACGCCGGGAGTTCGTTCGGGGCGTACGGCGTCGGCTGGTTGGTGATCAGTTCGAGGTTGATGTTCAGCCGGCCGTCGCGGAACGTGTCGTTCAGGATCGGGGCGGTCTCGGTCATCACCTTGAGGAAGCACGGCACCTCGGGCGAGTACCGCTCCAGCAGATCGAGCACCGGCCGGCTCACCTCGCCGAGCCGGATCACCTTGTCCTCGTTCTGCTTCAGGAACGTGTTCGTGGTCGAGGACAGGCCCTGCACGTCGACGAAGAACTTCTGCAGCTGCGCCTGCTTCTCCACCACCGTGTTGCCGGTGACGGTCAGGTTGCGCAGCGCCCGGACCAGGTCCGGCGTGGCGTCGCCGTACAGCTCGGAGACCTGGGTGAGCTTGGTCAGCGCATCCATCAGCTTCGGGACGTTCGGGTTCAGCTTCTTCAGGTAGCCGTCCAGCTGGGTCAGCGTGCCGCCGATCTCGGCGCCGCGACCCTCCAGCGCGGTGGCCAGTGTGTTCAGCGTGGCGTTCAGGTCGGCCGGGTCGACCGCCTGCAGCAGCGGCAACGCGTCGTTCAGCACCTTCTCGATCTCGATGCCGACCGCGGTCTTGTCCCGGGAGATCACGTCCCCGGCCCGGATGTGGCGACCCTCGGAGCCCTCCGGCGGCACCAGGGCGACGTACTTCTCACCGAACAGCGTCTTCGGCAGGATCCGGGCGCTGACCGCGCTCGAGATCTCGCCGATCTGGTCCGGCTTGAGCGACAGGTTCACCGTCGCCTCGTCGCCGTCGGTGGAGACGCTGCGGACCTCGCCGACGATGATGCCGCGCAGCTTCACGTCGGCGTGCTCGTTCAGCTGCAGGCCGATGTGGCTGGTCTTCAGTTCGACGTCGACCGTCTTGGTGAAGACCTTGGCGTAGAACGCGTACGTCAACCAGAGCAGGAAACACAGCACGCCGATGAAGGCGACCCCCAGGACTCGTCTCGTCATGCCGTCACCCCGCCAGCCTGACGGTGGTCGTCGTACCCCAGATCGCCATCGAGAGCAGCAGGTCGACGACGTTGATGACGACGATGGAGGTCCGGACCGCACGGCCGACCGCGACGCCCACACCGGCGGGACCGCCGGTCGCGTGGTAGCCGTGGTAGCAGTGCACCAGGATTACGAGGACGGAGAACACCAGCACCTTGCCGAACGACCACAACACATCGCCGGGTGGCAGGAAGAGATGGAAGTAGTGGTCGTACGTGCCCGTACTCTGCCCGTAGAACGTGGTCACGGTGAGCCGGGTGGCGAAGTACGACGCGAGCAGGCCGACGACGTACAGCGGGATGACCGCGACCAGGCCGGCGATGATCCGGGTGGTGACCAGGAACGGCAGCGACGGGATCGCCATCACCTCGAGGGCGTCGATCTCCTCGCTGATCCGCATTGCGCCCAACTGCGCGGTGAAGCCGCAGCCGACGGTCGCGGCCAGCGCGATCCCGGCGATCAGCGGGCCGATCTCACGGGTGTTGATGTACGCGCTGACGAATCCGGCGAAGGCCGACGTACCGATCTGGTTCAGCGCGGAGTAGCCCTGCAGGCCGACCTCGGTGCCGGTGAAGAAGGCGAGGAACGTGATCACGCCGACGGTGCCGCCGATCACCGCGAGGGCGCCGGTGCCCAGCGTGACCTCGGCCAGCAGCCGGAGGATCTCCTTGCGGTACCGGGTGATCGACTTGCCCGACCAGGCCAGCGCCTTGAGGTAGAACGAGAGCTGCTCGCCCAGCCGGTCGAGCGAGTGCAGCGGCTTCTTCACCAGCGTGTCGACGAGGGCTGACATTCTTCAGGCCCCCTTCGGCGGAACGAGCTGGAAGTAGATCGCGGTCATCGAGAAGTTCGCGACGAACAGCAGCATGAACGTGATCACGACCGACTGGTTCACCGCGTCGCCGACTCCCTTCGGCCCGCCGCCCGCGTTCACTCCCTTGTACGACGCCACGACCGCGGCGATGAATCCGAAGACCAGTGCCTTCGCCTGCCCCTGCCACAGGTCGGGCAGGTGAGCCAGCGCGGTGAACGAGGCTATATAACTGCCTGGTGTGCCGTCCTGCAGGACGACGTTGAAGACGTAGCCGCCCATCACGCCGACCACGCTGACGAAACCGTTCAGGAAGAACGCGACCAGCATCGTCGCCAGCACCCGCGGCACCACCAGCCGCTGGATCGGGTCGATGCCGAGCACCATCATCGCGTCCAGTTCCTCGCGGATCTTCCGCGAGCCCAGGTCCGCGCAGATCGCCGAACCGCCGGCGCCGGCGATCAGCAGCGCGGTCGCGATCGGCGACGCCTCCCGGACCACGGCCAGTACGGCGGCCGACCCGGTGAAGGCCTGCGCGCCGAACTGCTTGATCAGCCCGCCGACCTGCAAGGCGATCACCGCACCGAACGGGATCGCGACCAGGGCGGTCGGGATGATCGTCACACTGGCGACGAACCACGCCTGCTGAAGGAACTCCCTCAACTGGAACGGCCGCCGCACTGAGGCGCGGGCAGTGTCGAGAGCGAAGGAGAACAGCGAACCGGCGTGCTTCAGCGGGGCGGTCGCGGAAACAGTCACGTCGCGCCCACCCTTGAATCCGCGAACGAACCCGGTGGCGGGGTGACGCCGTTCTCCTGGCACCACTCGCCCGGCGGGCGCTGCGTGGCCCGGAGCATGCCGCTGCTCGGCAGCTGCTGGATCGGGATCGGCGGCAGCGGGGGCAGCTCCTGGCCGGCCTCGGCGGCCAGCTCGTCGGCGTCCTTCTCCTCGGACATGCCGATCGGGCCGATCATCTGCGCGTTCAGGAACTGCCGGATGACCGGCTCCTCGCTGGACAGCAGCATCTCGCGCGGTCCGAACATGGCCAGATGCCGGTGGTACAGCATGCCGATGTTGTCGGGCACCGTCCGCGCGGTGTTGACGTCGTGGGTGACGATCAGGAACGTCGCGCCGAAGGCCTCGTTCAGGTCGATCATCACCTGGTTCAGGAACGACGTACGGACCGGGTCCAGACCGGAGTCCGGCTCGTCGACCAGCAGGATCTCGGGGTCCAGCACCAGCGCGCGGGCCAGGCCGGCCCGCTTGCGCATCCCGCCGGAGATCTCGCCGGGCAGCTTCTTCTCCGCGCCGACGAGGCCGACCATCTCCATCTTCTCCATCACGATGGAGCGGATCTCGGACTCGGACTTCTTGGTGTGCTCGCGGAGCGGGAAGGCGACGTTGTCGTACAGATTCATCGAGCCGAACATCGCGCCGTCCTGGAACAGCACGCCGAACAGGCGGCGGATCTCGTACAGCTCGCGCTCGCTGCAGGTCGCGATGTCGGTGCCCTCGATGTAGATGTGGCCCCTGTCCGGCTTGAGCAGACCGATCAGCGTCTTGAGGAACACCGACTTGCCGGTGCCGGACGGGCCGAGCATGACGCAGATCTCGCCGGCGGGCAGCGTCAGGGACACGTCGCCCCAGATCAGCTGGTTTCCGAAGGACTTGGTGAGACCTTCGACGCGGACTTCTACGCCCACCGGTCCTCCTCACGGGATGTCTGTCAGGCCCCGAACCGACGAGTTTCTGCCCGGTCCAACGAGGCACGGTTGCCTAGGTTACGCACGAGTACGGTTTTCCGTAACCCCCGCATGTCAAGCGACGGTGACCGCTTGGTCACGCTCCGGTCACGCCGATCACGGTGCGTCGATCGGCCGACACGGAGTGCTGATAGGCACACGGCACCGGCGATCTTAGCGGCTGCCTGAGGTCTGTCCCGACCGCGACCCGAAAGTTAGCGTCGATCAAAGGTTCCGCACGCCATGGAGGGGACGACGGATGAGCATCGAACGACGAACATTCCTCAAGGGCAGCGCGGCCGTCGCGGGCGGTGTGTTCGCGGCCGGGCCGTTCCAGGGATTCGTGGCCCAGCAGGCGGTCGCGTCGCCGCGGAGCGGTGCGCCGTTCCGGGCGCTGCGGGCGATTCCGGATCAGCGCGACGGCAAGGTCCGGCTGCATCTGCCGGAGGGCTTCAACTACCGGTCCTTCCACGACACGGAGTTCCCGGTCGTGCTGACCGACGGAACGGACCTGCCTGGACGGCACGACGGCATGGGCGCGTTCACCCGGCGCAACGGCAACATCGTGCTGGTCCGCAACCACGAGCTGAACAACCCCGGTACGCCGTTCGGTCCGGGGACGCCGTACGACGCGATGGCACAAGGCGGGACGACGACGATCGAGGTGACGCGGTTCGGCGAGGTGGTCGACGCCTACACCAGCCTGAACGGCACGATGATGAACTGCAGCGGCGGAATCATGCCGTGGGGCAGCTGGATCACCTGTGAGGAAACGGTGAACGGGCCCGACGTCGGACCCGACTTCACCGGCGCGCCGAACGTGGCGCTGACCAAACCGCACGGTTTCGTCTTCGAGGTCCCGGCCCGCGGCCAGTCCGAGCGCGAGCCGATCACCCACGCCGGCCGCTTCGCGCACGAGGCCGTCTCGTTCGATCCCAGGGACGGGTTCCTCTACCTGACCGAGGACAACTTCGCGTTCCCGTCCGGGTTCTTCCGCTATCGCCCACCGCGGAACCCGATGAAACACGGGCGGATCGAGGACGGCGGCCGGTTGCAGATGCTGGCCGTCAAAGGCCGTCCGAACCTCAACCTGGCCGCCGAGCAGCCGCGGCGGGCGACGTACGACGTCACCTGGGTCGACATCGACGACCCGGCCCCGGCGTTCCCGTACACACCAGGGCAGACCGCGCCGACGACGAACGACCAGGCGCTCGTGTACGTCGGCGACCAGGGCCGCGCGCAGGGAGCGGCGTACTTCTCCCGGCTGGAAGGACAGGTGTACGACGACAACGTCGTGTACTTCTGCTCGACGCAGGGTGGTGGCGCCGCGGAGA
Organism: Kribbella sp. NPDC049227; assembly: GCF_043197265.1. NCBI lineage: Bacteria > Bacillati > Actinomycetota > Actinomycetes > Propionibacteriales > Kribbellaceae > Kribbella > Kribbella sp. NPDC049227. The sequence goes on from NZ_JBICST010000001.1 coordinate 837,876, forward strand.
CCGGGCCGGATCCGGTCGGTGGATACGGCAACGGGTTCGGCCAGATCTGGGCTTACCACACCCGGGCGCGGAAGCTGCAGCTGATCTACCAGTCGCCGAACCGGGCGACGCTGGACTTCCCGGACAACGTGACGACCAGCAAGCGCGGAACCCTGGTGGTCTGCGAGGACAACACCGAGGACAACTACCTGCGTGGCCTGTCGCGGGGCGGCCAGCTGTTCGACATCGCGCTGAACCGGCTGACCAGCAGCACCGGGGTGGACCGCTCCGGCGACGAGTTCGCCGGCTCCACCTTCAGCCCCGATGGCCACACGCTGTTCGTCAACATCCAGGCCAGCCGCGGCATGTCCTTCGCCATCTGGGGCCCATGGCACCGGATCGGAGTCTGACGGTCTTCGAAGAAGATCTCCTGCTCTGGGTCCACGACGACGCGACGGTTGCCCGGATTGTCAGCGACCTGACCGAACTGGAACGACTCGCAACCGTCGCAGTCGTCGTCCTGGTTGTACTGCTGGCGCTCCGCCGGTCGACGGACGCGATGTTCTTCGTGGCCGGGGTCGGCGTCGTGTGGGCGGTGAATCCGCTGCTGAAGCAGCTCGTCGGGCGGTCGCGACCAGACCTCTGGCCGTTGCCACCGGAAGTGTCGGAGTACAGCTTCCCGAGTGGTCACGCGGCGAACACCGCGGCTCTGGTCGGTGCGCTGGTGCTGATCCTGTACCCGCGACCGGCCGCAGTTCTGCTGGGAGCGGCTGTCCTACTGGCGGTCGGATGGTCGCAGTTGGCCCTCGGACGGCACTATCCGACCGATGTACTCGCCGCGTGGGTCTGGGCACTGGCGTGGCTCTGGGCGCTGAGCCGGGTCGGGGCGCTCCGGAACGTGACGAAGGGCGGTCCTGGGTAGGACCGCCCTTCGGCGTACTGCTTGGTGTGCGGCTGAGGCCGCACAGGTCACTTCAGGGTGACGGTGGCGCCGGCGCCCTCGAGGGCCTCCTTGGCCTTCTCCGCGGCAGCCTTGTCGACCTTCTCCAGGATCGGCTTCGGAGCCGCCTCGACGAGGTCCTTGGCCTCCTTCAGACCAAGGCTGGTGAGACCGCGCACCTCCTTGATGACCTGGATCTTCTTGTCGCCGGCGCTCTCGAGAACGACGTCGAACTCGTCCTGCTCCGCGGCCTCCTCGGCAGCGGCCGCCGGGGCACCCGGAGCAGCGGCGGCAACGGCGACCGGAGCAGCGGCGGTCACGCCGAACTCCTCCTCGAACGCCTTAACGAACTCCGAGAGCTCCAGCAGGGTCAGTTCCTTGAACTGGCCGAGCAGCTCTTCGGTGCTGAGCTTCGCCATGGTGGCGGTCCTTCCTAATGGTGGTACTTCGTGATCACTGATGGGGTGTTACGGGTGAGATCCGCGTCAGCTGTCGGCTGCCGCGGCCTCCTCGGTGCTCGCCTCGGCAGGTGCCTCGACCGTGTCCTGCACGGCCGGCGCCTCGTCCGCAACCGTGTCCTGCACGGGGGCGGCCTCGGCCGGCAGCTTCTCCTGCAGCGCCGCGAACAGGCGCGCGGCCTGCGACAGCGGAGCAGCGAACAGCGACACCGCTTGCTGCGGGGCCGCCTTCATCGCACCTGCGAGCTTCGCGAGGAGAACCTCACGCGACTCCAGGTCAGCGAGCTTGCTGATCTCGTCAGAGCCGAGTGCCTTGCCTTCCAGCACTCCACCCTTGATGACGAGAAGGGGATTCGCCTTGGCGAAGTCACGCAGTCCCTTGGCCGCGGTCACCGGGTCGCCCTTGATGAAGGCGATTGCCGATGGGCCCTCGAGCAGCGAGTCGAACGAGTCGACACCGGCGTCCTTGGCCGCGATCTTGGTCAGCGTGTTCTTCACCACGGCGTAGTTCACGTCGTCACCGAGCGCAGTACGCAGTTGCCGCAGCTGCGCCACGGTGAGACCGCGGTACTCGGTCAGCACTGCGCCGTTCGAGCTGCGGAACTCGTCCGTGAGCTCGGCGACAGCGGCTGCCTTGTCCGGCCTCGCCATGGGGTCTCCTTCCAACCTGCTTTCGCAGGGTTTGGCTTCAACGCCTCGACCCCGGCCGGCCCCTCAGAACGAGAAAACGCCCCTGCGCAGGCGCAAGGGCGTGAACATACTGATGTCACACTGTCCAAGTCACCTACGCGGGCCGCCCACTCAATCTGTGGGACCTTCAGTCACTCGAAAGTGACGACCAGCGGTCTTCGGCAGTGTTCATTGTGCCTGACCGTGACACCGGAAACCAAATCGGTTCCGTCAGGCCGGTGCTTCGGCGGTCGGGTGCGGCGGGATCCAGCGATGCATCGCCGTGGCCGCGGCCCATCCGGTGAGTGCCATGATGACGATCGCCGGAGCGAGTCCGAACAGAGCTGTAGCCCCGGCCAGCAGCAATGGCCCGCTGCCGTTCCCGGTGTCGGCGAACAGCCGGAACGCACCGAGGAACTGCGCGCGCCCAATCGGCGGAGAGGCATCCGCACCCAGCGTCATGATCACGCCGGCGCCCAGACCGTTGCCGACACCCATCAGCAACGCGACCGCGGTGAGTGCGACCGTGGTGTGTGTCAGCGGCAGCAGCAGATGCGCCAGCCCGAGCACAAGCATGGACGGTACGGCGACCCACTTGCGGCCGAGGCGGTCCATCACCGACCCGGCCGGATAGAACAGCAGCATGTCGACCGCGCCGGACAGCCCGAAGATGATGCTGGTGGTCTGCGGATCGAGCCCGATGTGCAACGCCCACAGGGGAATGACCACCTGCCGTGACGCACGGACCGCACCGACCAGCAGTGCACCGACGCCGAGCGTCCGCAGGACTGGCAGGTGGTCGCGGATCACACCCCAGGTCGACTGCGCGGACACCGGCCGGCTCCCGCGCGTACGTCGTACCGACTCGACGTCGGGGAGACTGAGCAGCACGCCACACGCCAGGACTGCGGCGACCAGGTGGACCCAGTAGGCGCCGTCCGTGCCGAGGAAGCGCATCGCGAACGCGCCGAGGAACGGTCCGATGAAGGAGCCGATGCGCTGTACGCCGCCGAGAGTGGACAGGGCACGGGCCCGCAACTGGATCGGCACGGCCTCGCTCAAGTACGCCTGACGGGCCAGACCCCACACCGCGCCGGCCAGTCCGGTCGCACCGATCGCGATCGCCAGACCCCAGACCGTCGGGACGACGATGCAGGCCGCCAGCGCCAGAGCGACCAGCACGGTCGCGGCGAGCATCGCGCTCCGCTCACCGATCTTGGTGGTGAGCGCGCCTGCCGGGATGTCACCGATGACCTGGCCGAGACCGGCCGCCGCCACGACCAGACCGGCGACGGCGACCGAGGCGCCGAGGTGAGTGGCGGACACCGCGACCACGGGCGCGATCGCGCCTTGCCCGATGCCGTACAGCAGAGCGGGCAGATAGACCGATGGTGCGATCTTCCAGAGGCTTGCCGGTCCGTTCATGAGCGGCTGACCGCCGGCTCCGAGGCGCGCGCCGTACCGCGGTCGCGTTCGGCCGGGGTGGCGCCGAGCAGCTCGGACACCGACCACGCGGCGGCGACCACCCGCGCACCGAACTCGTCCATCCGCTCCACCGGCATCCGCATCTCCGGGCCCGAGACCGACAGGCAGCCGACCGGCTCACCGGAGAAGTCGAAGACCGGGGCGGCCACGGATCTGATGCCGGGCGTTCGTTCGGACAGGGACTTCGCGAACCCTCGGGTCCGGATCTCGGCCAGCTGAGCGGCCAGCACGACCGGATCGGTGATGGTCTGCGGCAGCACCTGCTCGAGCGGACCGGCCAGCACCTCGACCTGCCGCTCCCACGGTGAGAACGCCAGCAGAACCTTGCCTGGAGCACCTAGTGGCAACCGCACCGGGATGCCGAACTCGGTGTAGGTACGACGTAGCTGGTGACGGCTCTCGACCTGATCGAGAACGACGCGTTGCCCGGACGGGAGCAACTCGTGCACGGCCGCCGTCTCCTCGGTCTCGTCGCGAAGGGCACGCAGTACCGGCATCGCAGCGTCGCGCAAGGTCGCCGGGATCCCGCCGCTGTGCGCCAACTGGGCGACCAGCGGACCGATCGCGTACCGGCGGTGTGCCGTCTGGCGGATCAGCCCGTTCTCCTGCATCGCCAGCAGCAGCCGGTGCACGGTGCTGGTGGACAGGCCGGTCGCGCGGGCCAGGTCGCTGATGCCGAGATCGGGCGTCCGGGCATCGAAGCAGCGCAGGATCGCCACCGCCCGATCGATGGACTGCACCGATCCATGGCGTCCGGCATTTTCCTGCATGACGAAACCGTATCCCACGATGCGGGAAGATCGCATCCGCTCCCGATATACGGACAGGTCCGCACCTAGGCTGTGGCGCACACGTCACACGCGCGTCGAAGGAGCAGCATGGCCGGCCGATTCGTCCAAGTGGGATCCGCGAAGCTTGCTAGTGGCAACGAAGTACCGGTGGTGCTCGATCCGGATCGCGGCGTGGTGCCGATCGCCGACCTCGGCTTCGCTCCGGACCTGCCGGCACTGTTCGGTACGACGACCCTGGCGGAGCTCGCGATCGCGGCGGAGCGCGCGCCGGACGACGTGTTCCACCCGTCGGCCGAGTTCGTGGCGCCGTACCGGAATCCACGCAAGATCTGGGGCATCGGGCTGAACTACCTCGAGCACGCCGGTGACCTGTCCGCGAACGTGCCGACCGAGCCGGCATCGTTCATGAAGGGCGACCACACGATCATCGGTCCTGGTGATCCGATCCCGGTGCCGTCGCAGAGCCGGCGGACGACGGCGGAGGCCGAACTGGGGCTGGTGATCGGCCGCGAGTGCTACCAGGTGGAGGAGGACGAGGCGCTCGACCACGTCTTCGGCGTCGTTCCGGTGCTGGACCAGACCGCCGAGGACATCCTGGAGAAGAACCCTCGCTTCCTGACCCGGTCGAAGAACTTCCCCGGCTTCTTCTCCTTCGGCCCGTGGATCACCAGCCTGGACGCCGTACTCGCGCACTGGGGCTCACTCGACGCGGTCGAGGTCTCGACGGTCCTGAACGGCGAGGTCCACCGCAGCAACACGATCGCGAACATGGCTTTCAGTCCCGCGTTCCTGGTCAGCTTCCACAGCAAGGTGATGCCCCTCTACCCCGGCGACATCATCTCCCCCGGCACCCCCGGCGCCGTTCACATCACCCCAGGCGACACCGCCGAATCCCGCATCCCCGGCGTCGGCGTCCTCACCAACCCAGTCACCACCGGCCGCTGAGCATCACAAGCCGCGTGCGTCGTCCGGCCGCGTCACTGCGACGATCGTGAGCAGAATCGTCCATAGGTCCGGCTGCTTCGATGTCGAGGGGAATCGGGTCGAACTCGTTCTCCGCCCGCTGCAGGATGTCCGTCCGCCGGGCCCGCTCGGCAGCTCCGCAGGATCGATCGACCTGCGGAGGATCATGATGTTCGTGTCGAACTCGGCCCGCGGGACGAACCGGCGCCGGCGGCGCAGCGGAAGCAGCTCGCCGATGCGGTGGCCGTCCCGCGTGACGACGAAGACCTGGCCACCCTCGACGGCATCCATGATCTCCCGCGACCGCATCCGCAGGTCCCGTTGGGTGATCTCCTCCCGGTGGCTCATGTACTCATCACGGCGACCGGTAGCACCTGGTGCTGCTGGAGAGCACCAGGTGCCTTGCGGGTTGGATCAGCTGAGGACGGCGAGGGCGTCGATCTCGACCAGCATGTCTTCGCGGGGGAGGCCGGTGAAGACGGTGGTGCGGGAGGGGAGGACGCCGCTGGGGGTGCGGGTGGAGAGGAACTCGGCGTACGCCTCGTTCATGACGGCGAAGTCCTCGCGCTTGGTGAGGTAGACGCGCATCATCACCACGTCGTCGAAGCTGCCGCCGCCGGCCTTCAGGATCGCCTCGACGTTCTGCAGCACCCGCGTGGTCTGGCCCTTCACGTCACCGGTGGAGACGAACTCGCCGGTGGCCGGGTCGACCGAACCCTGACCGGACACCTGCAGGATGTTGCCCTTGCGGACGCCCTGCGAGTACACCGGCATCGGCGCGGGCGCCTCGGTGGTGGAGACGGCGGTCTTGTCGGACATCAGGTCTGACACCTCTCAGTTGTAGTCGGCGCTTCAGTTGCGGTCGGCGCCTCAGCTGTAGTCGGCGCTTCAGTTGTAGTCGGCGCTGATCGCCTTGGTGGTGGCGAGCAGCTCGGGCAGGAGCTCGAGCACCTGCCCATAGTCCAGCAGGACGTCGGGTACCGAGATCGAGACGGCCCCCACGATCCGGCCGTGCTGGTCGGCGACGGGCGCACCGATGCAGTTGATGAACGACTCGTGCTCGGCCCGGTCCTGCGCCCATCCCTGCGCCCGGACCGCGTCCAGTTCGGCGCGCAGAGCGTCCGGAGCGGTGATCGTCTGCGGCGTGAACGCGTGGTACTCGATCGACTCGAGCAGCGCTTCCCGGATCCGCTTCGGCTGAGCCGCCAGCAGCACCTTCCCGACAGCCGTGCAGTGCAGCGCGGCCGGTACGCCGATCTGCGAGTACATCCGCACCGACCGCACACTGTCGAGCTTGTCGACGTAGATGACCTCACCGCTCTCCCACGCCGCCAGGTGGACCGTCTGACCGGTCTTCTGGTTCAGCTGACGCAGATGTGGCGCCGCCACCTCGCGTACGACGTGTTGCTCGCGCGCCGCGTCCGCCAGGGCGAACAGCCGCGACCCCAACCGGTAGCGGTGCGCGTCGTCACGGCGTACGAACCGATCCGCTTCCATGGTCCGCAGCAGCCGCAGCACAGTCGTCTTGTGTACGCCGAGCTCCTGCGCCAACTGGTCGAGCGACCGCTCCCCCTCGCCCAGACTGGCGAGGATCTGCAGCGCCCTGGCGAGACTCTGACTCATGCCGCCGTCTTCACACCAGCCGGGCCGACGTGCGTGGCGACCCACTCCTCATCGGAGCAGGTCAGCAGTGCCTGGCGCACGGCAGGGTCCAGCGGAGCAGCGTGGTCCTCCGGCACGGCCAGCACGGCCGCAGCACCGAGGTGCCCCAGCCGGAGCCGCTGCTCCATCGGCAGCCCTTGCAGCGTCCCGGCCAGGAAGCCCGCAGCGAACGCGTCACCCGCACCGACCGGCTCGACCACCTCGACAGTGAGCGCAGGGACCTCAGTACGACGTCCGTCCGGCTCCAGGACCAGCGCGGTGTGCGCGTCATCCTTCAGGACCAGCGTCGACCGCGGTCCAAGGAGTTCACGCAGCTCATCGGGGTCCTTGGTGCCGGCGAACACCAGCGCCTCGTCAGCACCGATCAGTACGACGTCCGCCGCGCGCAGCAACCGCCACAGTGGCGCCGGGTCCTTGTCGCGCCACAGAGCCGGGCGCCAGTTGAGGTCGACGCTCAAGGTGAAGTCGTGCTGCTGCTCAGCCAGGCTGTCCAGCATCAGTGCGGCTGTGTCGGAGATCGCTGCGGTGATTCCGGTGGTGTGCACGAGCTTGGCCTGTGCCAGCCGGTCGCGGACCGTCGGCCGGTCCAGGAACGAGGGAGTCATGGCCGAAGCCGCCGAACCGGTCCGGTAGTAGTGCATCCGCGAGCGGCCGCCCCGCGACTCCTTCACATACATCGCGGTCGGCCGGTCGGGGTCTATCTCGACTCCACCGACCTCCACACCGCGCTTCTGCAGGTCGCGCAGGACATGCCGACCGAAGCCGTCGTCTCCCAGCCGCGAGATCCAGCCGGTCGGGATGTCGAGCGCGGCGAGTCCGCCGGACACGTTGCACTCGGCTCCGCCGACCGATCGCCGGAACGTCTCGACGTCCTCGAGCGGCGCCCCGGTCTCCCCCGCCAGCATGATCATCGCCTCGCCGATGCAGATCGCAGCGGGGGTCGTCGCGGCACGGTCCGGCGCAGGCAGGTCCTTGGCGGCACGATCCGGCGCAGGCAGGTCCTTGGCGGCACGGTCCGGCGCAGGCAGGTCCGGGGCGGCGAGGTCCGGGGTGGCGAGGTCTGGGGCGGCGGCCGTCTCAGGGAGCGGTTCGGCCATCGGCACTCCTCAGGGTGCGAGTGATGGGATGGGAGCTGAGACACGTGTCGTTGACGGGGATTTCGGCGCGATGCTACAACCGTATCGTCAGAATGCGCAATCATCGTTGCGCATTCTGCAATATCGACCACCATCAGGGGAGCAGATGCCAGCCGCCTACGATGCCGACGCCATCGCCGCCCTCGCCGACCAGCCCGTGAGCTGGCGAGACAAGGCCCTACCGCCCGCGTTCTGGGGCCGGACCGTCGCGGAGGTGCTGGCCGACAAGCCCCGGCTGTCCCAGCTGCCCACTCCGGTGATGACGCTGTCCGCGCCCGGTCTGCGTCACAACGTCGACACCCTCGCCCGATGGTCCGCCCACCACGGACTCGAGCTCGCACCGCACGGCAAGACCACGATGGCCCCGGCGCTCTGGGCGATGCAGCTCGACGCCGGCTCCTGGGCGATCACGCTCGCGAACGTCTTCCAGCTCGGCGTCGCCCGTGCCTACGGCGTCCGCCGGGTACTGATCGCGAACGCGGTGATCTCCCCGCTGCAGCTGCGCTGGATCGCCGACGAGCTCGCCCGGGACCCGGAGTTCGAGGTGCTGTGCTGGGCCGACTCGGTGCGGACCGTGGAGATCATGGAGGCGGCCCGGGCGGCGTACGTCGGTCCGGACGCGCGGCCACTCGACGTACTCGTCGAGATCGGTGGACTGGACGGCCGGACCGGCGCCAGGGATGCCGAGACGGCGGTGGCCGTTGGTGAGGCGATCGCGGCGGCGTCGACGCTGCGGCTGGCCGGAGTCGCCGGATACGAGGGCGCCGTCGGGCATGGCGTCGACGAGGCCGGTCTCGCGGGAGTGCGGGCGTACCTCAGTGAGTTCGCTGGGATCCACCACCGCTTGAAGGGTCTGTACGACGCGGACATCACGCCGGTGGTCAGCGCCGGTGGCAGTCAGTACTTCGAGCTGGTGGCCGAGGTGCTCGGACCGCTCGGCGCCGACGGTGCACGCGTCGTACTGCGGTCCGGCGCGTACATCAGTCATGACGACGGGCTCTACCGCCGGGTGTCGCCTCTCGGCGAGACACCGCGGACCGACGGCGAGCGGCTGGTGTCGGCGATGCATGCCTGGGTCCGGATCACGTCGCAGCCCGAGCCGGGGCTGGCGATCTTCGACGCCGGCAAGCGCGACCTGCCGTTCGACCAGGACATGCCGGAGCCGCAGCTGATCCGGCCGCGGTCCGACGGTGAGCCGGTCCTGCAGGCCACTGGGATGACGGTCACGAAGCTCAACGACCAGCATGGGTTCCTGCACTTCACCGACGTACCAGTGGTGATCGGCGACGAGCTGCGGATCGGGTTGTCGCATCCGTGTACGGCGTTCGACAAGTGGGGGCTGATCCCGGTCGTGGACGATCCGGACGCGGCGGATCCCGTGGTCGTCGATCTGGTCAGGACCTTCTTCTGACATGGCGGACCTGCTGATCACCGGCGCGTTCGTGCTGGACGGGTCCGGTGCTCCCGGCGTACGGGCGGACGTGGCGGTCGACGGCGGCCGGATCGTAGCCATCGGCAACGACCTGCCGCCGGCGCGGCGGACGATCGACGCGGCCGGCCTGGCTCTGTCGCCCGGGTTCATCGACATGCACGCGCACTCCGACCTGCAGATCCTGGCCACCCCGGACCACACGGCGAAGGTGAGCCAGGGCGTCACGCTGGAGGTGCTCGGTCAGGACGGGTTGTCGTTCGCACCGATCGACGATCCGACGCGGGCCGCGGTCCGGCGCCAGATCGCCGGCTGGAACGGCGAACCCGACGACTTCGACTTCAGCTGGTCCACGGTCGCCGGGTACCTCGACCGGCTCGACCAGGGCATCGCGTGCAACGCGGCGTACCTGATCCCGCAGGGCACGCTGCGGATGATGGTCGTCGGCACCGAGAACCGCCCGGCGACCCGCGCCGAGCTCGACGAGATGAAGCGCTTGCTGGCCGAGGGTCTGGAGCAGGGCGCGGTCGGGATGAGCAGCGGACTCACCTACACCCCAGGCATGTTCGCGACCACCGACGAACTGGTCGAGCTGTGTGGTGTCGTCGCGCAGTACGGCGGCTACTACGGTCCGCACCAGCGGTCGTACGGCAAGAACGCACTGGACGCGTACGGCGAGATGGTCGAGGTGGCCCGTCGATCCGGGTGCGCGCTGCACCTGACCCACGCGGTGATGAACTTCGAGCCGAACCGCGGTCGCGGTGCCGAGCTCGTCGCGATGATCGACAAGGCGCTCGCGGACGGCATCGACGTCACCACGGACACCTACCCGTACTTGCCTGGGTCAACGACCCTGGGTGCGATCCTGCCAAGCTGGACCGCCGAGGGTGGGCCGGACGCGCAACTGGCCCGGCTGCAGGATCCGGAGCAACGGGCCCGGATCGCCGTCGAGATGGAGCAGGTCGGGTCGGACGGCTGCCACGGCTGCGTGACCGACTGGAACACCATCGAGATCGGCGGCGTACGCAACCCGGCACTGACCGGTGCCGTCGGCAACACCGTTGCGGCGCTCGCGGCGGGGAACGGCCGTGCGCCGGCGGACGTCTTCTTCGACTTGCTGGTCGAGGACAACATGGCGACGTCGATCCTGCAGCACGTCGGGCACGAGGAGAACGTGCGGACGGTCATGCAGCACTCGAGCCACACCGGCGGCTCGGACGGGATCTTGGTCGGCGGCAAACCGCATCCGCGGTCGTGGGGGACGTTCCCGCGCTACCTCGGCCGGTACGTCCGCGAGCTCGGCGTACTGGAGTTGGCCGACTGCATCCACCACCTCACGGGCCGCCCCGCCCGGCGGCTGCGGCTGACCGACCGCGGTCTGGTCCGGGAGGGGTACGTCGCCGACCTGGTGCTGTTCGATCCCGCGACGGTTCGCGACACCGCGACCTTCGAGGAGCCGCGGCAGCGGGCCGAGGGCATCCCGTACGTCCTGGTCAACGGCGTCCCCGTGATCGACGCCGGTCAACGCACCGACGCCCTGCCTGGCGGCGCGATCCGCCGTACTCCGACTGCGAGAGGAATCTCATGAACGAGCCAAGCGAGTTCATCAGCGCGCACAGCACGCCTTGTGCCTCGTCCGCGCCCGGAGCGAAGCGAGGACGCGGATGAACACGCTGGACCTGCTGCGCGCGGACCGGGTGCTGACGGTTGTCCGGGCTCCGGAGATCGCCGACGCCCGCGACCTGTGCGCCGCGCTGGTTGCTGGCGGCATCCATGTGGTGGAGCTGACCTACACCACTCCGGATCTCCCCCGGCACCTCGAGCGCGCCGCTTCGACCGCGGCAGAGACCGGCGCGGTGGTCGGGGCCGGCACTGTCCAGACCGGCGCCCAGGCCAAGCAGGCGATCGACGCCGGTGCGCAGTTCCTGGTCACTCCTGGTCAGGGGCCGGACGCCGCCGCGATTGCCGAGGCTGCGCGGTCCGCGGGGATCCCGGTGATCCTCGGGGCTTTCACTCCCTCGGAGGTGATGACCGCGCTGGCGCTGGGCTCGGACGCGGTGAAGATCTTCCCCGCGCATCAACTCGGTCCGAAGTACTTCAAGGACCTCAACGGCCCGTTCCCCGGCGTACCGCTGGTGCCGTCCGGCGGGATCAACGCCGGCAACGCCCGCGACTACCTGACCGCCGGCGCTCTGGCCGTCAGTGCAGGGACCGACGTCGTCTCCCCCGCTGACGTGGCCGCGTCGAACTGGGACACCATCACCACGAAGGCGCAGACCTTCTGCGCTGCTCTTAGTGGACCGTGATGCTCCCGTAGTTGGTGCGTAACACGACGTGGCGCGGTGATGCTGGGTCGCTCGGGAGCTCCAGGTCGTTGGATCCCTGGGATGCCACCGCATCAAACGCGTACGTCACGTTCCGCGGCAGCTGGACTGTGAGAGAGCCATCGCTGGCCTTGGCTGTCACCTGGTCGGGTGGACTCTCGAAGTTCAGGTCGATCGAGCCGCGCCGGACGTCTGCCGAGACCTGGCGACTTCGGAGGCGGTTGGTGGTGACGGAGCCGTCGCTGACGTCGATCGCCAGCGGCGACGCCACCCTGACGACGTCGACGGACTCTCCTTCAGCCTCGACGTGTACGGCGGACTGCGACGGCACCTCGACGGTGAGCTCCATCTCGCAGTGGGTGTCGGGGCATTTCGCCTGGACGTGCAGCAGACCGTTTGTGGTGGTGATGTTTATTGCAGGCTGTTCCACGGCGTACGAACCGTCGACCGCGACATGCACCTGCCCGTCGGCACTGGCGAGCAACTGAGTATGCGAGTCCGACACGATCTGCACGCCCTGCGCCCCCGGCACGAAGCTGGCCGAGTAGTCGTACGGCAGCTTCCCGCGGATGATGCTCACCGTCACCGCGGCGCCCGTGACCACGAGGACCAGCAACGGCACCAGACCGATCGCCAGCATCCTCCGCTGTGCCACTGTGAGTGCCATCAGGTCTCCAGGAACTTCAGGACCGCGAGGACGCGGCGGTGCTCCCCGTCGGTCGGCGTCAGCCCGAGCTTCATGAAGATGTTGCTGATGTGCTTCTCCACGGCTCCTTCACCGACCACCAGGGCCTGCGCGATCCCGCCGTTCGACCTGCCCTCCGCCATCGCCCGCAGGACGTCCTGCTCGCGCGGACTCAGTACGGCGAGCGGATCGGCCCGCCGTGATCGCACCAGCAACTGCGAGATCACCTCCGGGTCGAGCGCCGCACCGCCGTCCGCGACCCGGCGCAGCCCGTCGATGAACTGATCCACATCGGCCACCCGGTCCTTGAGCAGATACCCGACACCGCCGGGGTTGCCTCCGATCAGCTCGCTCGCATACCGCTCCTCGACGTACTGCGACAGCACGAGTACGCCGGTCTGCGGGGACTGCTCGCGAATGACGAGCGCCGCACGCAGACCCTCGTCGGTGAACGTCGGCGGCATCCGTACGTCGACCACGCACACGTCGGGCCGGTGCTGGTCGACGGCCTTCAGCAACTCCTCCGCATCACCGACCGCGGCGACCACTGTGCAGTTCTGCTCCTCCAGCAGTCTGACAATGCCCTCACGCAACAACACCGAGTCCTCGGCGATCACCACTCGCACCGCTGCACCTCCGCTGTTCATTCGCATGGCACCACGGCCGTCAGGAGCGTCCCGCCGCCCGGTGGACTGACCACGTCCAGCCATCCGTCCACACCAGCCACCCGATCGTGCAAGCCCTGCAACCCCGTCCCGGCCGCGAAGTCCGCGCCGCCCTTGCCGTTGTCGTCCACCTCGATGCGGAGCCGGTTCCCGCGCCGCGACACCCGGACGTCGACCTCCGCGGCCTCCGAGTGTTTGGCCACGTTCGTCAGCGCCTCGGTCACGACGAAGTACGCGATCGCCTCGATCGTGAGCGACGGCCGGGGGTACACCTCGACCGTCACCCGCACCGGCACCGGTGACCGGGCCGCGACGGCCGAGATCGCCGCGTCCAGGCCGCGGTCCGTCAGCACCGGTGGATGCAGTCCCCGGGTCAGGTCGCGGATCTCGGCGATCGCCTGCAACGCCTCGGAATGTGCCTCGTCGATCAGCACGCGGACCGCGGGATCGGTGTCCCCGAGGCGGTTCTTCGCACGGCCCAGCGTCATCGCCAGCGACACGAGCCGCTGCTGGGCACCGTCGTGCAGGTCGCGCTCCATCCGCCGCCGCTCGGACTCGGCCGAATCGACCACCTTCTGCCGGCTCGTCAGCAGTTGCGTCACGCGCTCGGCCAGTGCCCTGTTCATCGACTGGCCGAGGAACAACCCGGCCAGCTGACCGTCCAGCGCCGACGCCGAGCGCATCATCCACGGCGTCACCACCAGGAGGAAGACCGCACCGGTCACTGCGGCGATCGACGCCTTCGTCATCGTGTCGATCACGAACGGGCCGAGCTGGGCCTGTGCTGCCGCGAACTTCGAGAAGTACAGCGGCAGCCCGATCAGCACCGGTGGAACCGACCATGCGACCACGATCGCCGCGATCCAGACCATTGCCATCGGCAACAGCAGGACGTAGTAGAGCAGCTGCCGCCAGAGCCCCCGGTCAATCACGGCCGCAGTGGCGTCGGCACCGCCCGAACCGGTCAGTGCGGGTGGATAGAGGGCCGGCACGTACTGCCCACGGGTGATCTCCGCCCGGCCCCGCTCCCACCCGGCGAGCATGTAGACGAAGTCGGTCGCACGGACTGACAGCGGCACGCCGACGTACCCGAGCGGCCAGCCGACGATCGCGACGATCACCCCCGCCAGCACCGCCAGTCCGCAGGTGAGGACGACGACGATGTCGCCGAGCAGATGGATCGTTGCCAACCACAAGTACGGCGACCGCCACAGCCGCCACGGCGCCCGGGGAACCGGACTCGCGACTCCTGCCACCCGAACCACCTCCCCGTGTCTGACCGATCGCAGGTCACAACTTACGTCGCCGGGATGGGCACGGACATCCGGACATCCCACGGCCCGGGCCGGGGGTTAACCCCACCTCGACCCGTGGGCTGACCACAATGTGCCGAGGCGCCCGCGGCGGAATCCTCGAAGGTATGACGACGACAATCAACGATTACGGCCTCGACGGCCGGCTCGGGGATGCGATCGACGACCGGGTGGCCGAGGCGCTGGACGATTACATCGCCGAGGGTCGGCTGGACGGCCGGTTCCGCCCGCTCCGATCACCCGGTGGGCTGGCGACCTTCGTGGCTGCCGGTGTTGCGGCCGTTCTGCTCCCGTGGTGCTTGATTCTCGCGGCGAGCCTGCCCAGCACCTACCAGGCCAACCACTGGAAGCTGGCCTGGATCGGTCTGGATTGCGGGACCGCGCTCGCCGCCGGACTGACGGCGTACCTGCTGCACACGCGCAACAAGTACGCCGTCCTGACCGCGATGGCCGCGGGGACATTGCTGCTGGCTGATGCCTGGTTCGACGTCAGCACAGCAGCCGCCGGGACCGATCACACCCTCTCGCTGGCGGAGGCTCTCCTGTTGGAGGTACCTCTCGCCGTGTGCGCGTTCCTGGTTGCCTCCCGCGAGCTCCGGCGGAGCTAACCGATCAGCTCCAGGACCGGCCCCTCGTGCAGCGCCCGGTAGACCTTGTCACGCAGGACATTGGCCTCGGCATCGGTCAGCGTGCGGTCCACCGGCCGGAGGACCAGCCTGACCAGCAGATTCCGCTGGCCCGGGGACAGTTGCAGCCGTTCGCGAGCCGCTGGAGGCAGGTCGTCGTACGCCGTCTCCCCCAAGACGTCCAGCGACTCCGCAGCGTCGGCGTCCGGTCCGAGCGCGTCGCGGACCTTGTCGCCCAGCACCTCCGCTGACACATCGGCAGAGGCGTCCACGACCACGGAGAGGTCGCGACGCACCGGCGGCATGGTCGAAACCGGCTTGTACGGCGTCAGATCCAGCATCTGCCCGGCCACCCGGGGATCCGTCGACCTGAGCAGCCGGATATCGCGGATGCCCTTGCGGAGCATCAGCAAGCGATCGAGCCCCGGGCCCATCGCCAGTCCGGTCCAGCGCTCGTCCAGTCCGGCTTGGCGGAGGACATGCGGAGCAGCCACACCGCACTCACCGATCTCGATCCACTGATCGTCCAGCAGCACGTCGATCTGACGGCCATGGATCGTGTAGGGGTGCACCGCCGGCACAGTCCGGTACGTCTGCCCGGGCAGGACCGTGTCGACCAGTCGGGCAATCATGTCTTCCAGCTCAGGCTCTCCGAGCGTCACGTTCCGGCTGATCCGCCAGAGGTCGAGCTGGTGCGGCGTACCGGTGTGTTGCCAGTCCACCGAATCGCGGCGGTAACAGATGCCCGCGCACACCATCAGTACGTCGGATGCCGCGGACTCGGCGAGTTCACGCAATGCCGGCGGGATCATCGCCGAGGTGTGACTTCGCAGTACCTCGGTCTCCGACGCGTAGCGGGTGTAGCGGGCCTCCCGGGTCACCGCGTCACCGGCGTACCCGAGGTTGTCGTAGTTGTCGGCCAGGCTGACCACGGGATGGTCGCGCCTGGTCCAGATCTCCGTGTACGGCCAGGCCGCGCCCAACGCCGTGCGGATCGAGTCGACGACCTGCTGGACGGCGTGTGGTCCCTGGGCCGGATCGGTCAGGTCGCGCAGGGACAGGGCAGCGTGCAGTTGTTCAGAAGTGAGTACAGACATGGGTTTCTCTCCAGGATGACGGTCTCGACGGGGGGACACCCCGGTCGGCCGCGGTCACCTCAGGAGAGAGCGCAGCAGCAGCTCACCCCGTCGGCACCGTCGTGCCGGCCGGGGCGCAGAAATCGCCGCCCGTACTGCGTCATGCCGACCAGTGTACCGACCCGGAATCGAGTCGGCACTCTTGATGCACTCTTCCGGAATCCGCCTCCCGGCTCGGCTGTCCAGGTGCAACGATGGGGCGCATGCGATGGATCGACACGTTGGAAGCCGCGGCCGCCGAGAAGCTGCCCGAGGCGGTGCACCGCTATTACCGGCAGGGTTCCGCGGGTGGGACCAGCGTCGGCGAGGCCACTGCGGCTTGGGCGTCGTACCGGTTCCGGCCACGCGTGCTGCGCGACGTCTCCACCGTCGACATCAGCACCACGGTTCTCGGTGCGCCGGTGAACGCCCCTGTGCTGGTGGCGCCGTCGACCATGCAGCGGATGGCTGATCCCGATGGCGAGATCGCGATGGCGACCGGCGTCGGTGCGGCCGGCTCGGTGCTCGGGGTGTCGAGCAACGCGGGGACGTCGTTCGCCGACCTCGGAGAGACCGGCGTGCCGTGGTGGCTGCAGATCTACGTCGTGCGGAACCGCACCATCACCGAGCGGATGCTGGACGCCGCGGTCGCCGGCGGCGCGAAGGCGATCGTGCTCACCGTCGACACCCCGGTGGTCGGCCGGAAGGAGGACGACGGACAGACCGTGTGGGAGCTGGCTCAGCCCGGCCAGTGGCTGAAGAACCTGCCCGAAGGTGAGTGGTCCGACGACGACCTGGACAAGGCCGACGACCTGAGCCCCGACGTGATCGGCTGGCTCGCCGACCGCACGGGTCTGCCCGTGGTCGTGAAGGGTGTGCTGCGTGGTGACGACGCCAAGCGGTGTGCGGACGCGGGTGCGGCGGCTGTGATCGTGTCCAACCACGGCGGACGCCAGCTCGACGGCTCGATCGCCACTGCACAAGCGCTACCCGAGGTCGCCGAGGCACTCGCAGGCACGAACACCGAGGTCTATGTCGACGGCGGCATCCGCCGCGGCGAACACATCCTCGCCGCGCTCGCCCTCGGCGCGCGAGCAGTCTTCGTCGGTCGCCCGGCCCTGTGGGCGCTCACAGTCGGAGGCTCGGCCGGCGTGACCCGGCTGCTCACGGACTTGGGCGACGAGCTGAGCCACACTCTCCGTCTCAGCGGCTGCGCACGGCCCGGCGATCTCACGCCGGATCTGGTGATCCCAGGGGAGCCTGGGCTGCTCGGAGGACGGAGGGGCTGACATGGGCCGTCCGGAGCCGCTGCGCATCGTCTGCCTGAATGCGTTCATGCCCGGGTTCCGGGTGCTGCACGACTTCGCCGCCCGGAACGGGCACGAGATCGTGCTGGTCGTCACGCTGCCTCTGACGTCGGGCAGCCGGTACGACGAGGACGCGAATCCGTTCGTGGTGGATCTGCCTGAGCGGACGGATGTGCTGATCACTGGCAAGCTGCGGACGGTCGCGGCGCCGGTTGTCGAGGCGTTGCGACCGGACGTGGTCATCTCGGCCGCGTTCCCACGACTGATCCCGGCCGAGATCCTGCAGATCCCGAAGTACGGCGCGATCAACTGTCACCCGTCACCGCTGCCGGAAGGCCGCGGACCGAATCCGTCGCGGCTGATCTACGAAGGCGACGAGCGCGTCGCGGCGAGCGTGCACCGGACTGCGGCCGAGTTCGACACCGGCGCCATCCTCGCGCAGCGGATCGCGCCACTGCCCGCGGATCTGAACGGCAGCGGACTCATGCAGTCCTGGTACGAGCTGCTCAGCGAGTGCTTGGACGAGGCCGTCCCACGCCTGGTCGCCGGAGAGGCCGGAGAGGATCAGGACCCGGCCAGGGCCAGCGAGGCGCCGCTGTTCACCGAAGAGGAGAAGCTGCTCGACCTCGCCGTACCTGCTGCCGAGATCCGCCGCAAGGCCGCAGCCCTCAACGTCACCTCGCCCCAAGCCCAGATCCGCGTCGGCGACACCACGCACGTGATCAGCCGTACCGATCCCGCTGACGGACCACCAGCGGCCACCCCCGGCACTGTCCTTGCCGAGCACGCCGACGGCTGGACCATCCAAACCGCCGACCAGCCCCTCCGCTTCACCCGAAGCTAAAACCAGCCGGCCCCCGGACAAGCAAGCCCAGCTCCGTCCGCCACCCCGACCAGCAAGGCAACTCCGTCCGCCCCCGGACGAGCAAGCGCGGCATCGCGCCGCCCCCCGACGAGCAAGCGCGGCATCGCGCCACCCCCGGACAAGCAAGCGCGGCACCGCCCGCCCCTCCCGACAAGCAAACGCGACTCCCTCCGCCCCCGGACAAGCAAGCGCGACTCCCTCGCCACCCCCGGACAAGCGGACGCGGCGCGGACGGACCCCGGACAAGCGGACGCGGCGCGGACGGACCCCGGACAAGCGGACGCGGCGCGGACGGACCCCGGACATGCAGAAGGGCCCCGGGGGAATCCGGGGCCCTTCTGTGTGGTGACTTGTGGGTCAGTCGTCCGCGTTCTCCTCGGTGAGGTTGCGGGTCAGGTTGGGGTCAACCTGAACGCCCGGCCCCATCGTGGTGGAGATGACGGTCTTCTTGATGTAGCGACCCTTGGAGCTGGCCGGCTTCAGCCGGAGGATCTCCTCCAGCGCGGCGCTGTAGTTCTCCACCAGCTGGTTCTCGTCGAACGAGCCCTTGCCGATGATGAAGTGCAGGTTCGCGTGCCGGTCGACCCGGAACTCGATCTTGCCGCCCTTGATCTCGGTCACGGCCTTGGCCACGTCCGGGGTGACGGTGCCCGTCTTCGGGTTCGGCATCAGACCACGCGGGCCGAGGACGCGGCCGAGCCGGCCGACCTTGCCCATCAGGTCAGGGGTGGCGACGACGGCGTCGAAGTCGAGCCAGCCGTCGGTCACCTTCTTGATCATGTCGTCGTCGCCGACAAAGTCGGCGCCGGCGGCCTTCGCGGCCTCGGCGCGGTCACCGGTGGCGAAGACGAGGACCCTTGCCGTCTTGCCGGTGCCGTGCGGGAGGTTGACGGTGCCGCGCACCATCTGGTCGGCCTTGCGGGGGTCGACCCCGAGGCGCATCGCAACGTCGAGCGTGGAGTTGAACTTCTTGCTGCCGGCGGCCTCCTTGGCCAGCCGGATCGCCTCGAGCGGCGTGTACAGCTTGTCGAAGTCGATCTTCTCCGCGATCGCGCGGTAGGCCTTACTGCGCTGTGTCATGTCTGTTCTCCTGTGTGCGAACGCTGCTTGTTCGTTCGCGTTGTGGTGATGACGGGCGAACCTCTCGCCCTTCCACTCCTGCTGATCCGCCGGGGCGGACCGATGGAGGTACTACTTCTCGACGACGACGCCCATCGAACGGGCGGTGCCCTCGATGATCTTCATCGCGGCGTCGATGTCGCGCGCGTTCAGATCAGGCATCTTCGTGGTGGCGATCTCGCGGACCTGGTCTGAGGTGATCTTGCCGACCTTGTCCTTCTGCGGGACGGCCGAGCCCTTCTGCAGACCGGCGGCCTTCTTGATCATCTCCGGCGCCGGCGGCGTCTTGGTGATGAAGGTGAAGGAACGGTCTTCGTAGATCGTGATCTCGACCGGAACCACGTTGCCGCGCATGGACTCTGTCTGGGCGTTGTACGCCTTGCAGAACTCCATGATGTTGACGCCGTGCGGACCGAGCGCGGTACCGACCGGCGGGGCCGGCGTCGCGGCACCGGCCTGGAGCTGCACCTTGACCAGGGCAGCGATCTTCTTCTTGGGAGGCATTCTGTCGGGTCCTTAGACTTTCTGGATCTGGTTGAAGCTGAGTTCCACCGGGGTCTCCCGGCCGAAGATCTCGACCAGGGCCTTGATCCGCTGGGCCTCGGCATTGATCTCCGTGACTGTGGCGTGCAGGGTCGCGAACGGCCCGTCGACCACCATGACCGAGTCGCCCACACCGAAGTCGGCGACCTCGACCTTCTTCTTGGCCGCGGTCTTGGCGGGTGCGGCGCCGGCTTCGGCAGCCGCTGCCTCGGCCGCCGCCACGACGGCCGGAGCGAGCATCTTCTCAACCTCTTCGAGGCTGAGCGGGACAGGCTTCTGGCTGTTGCCGACGAAGCCGGTCACCGACGGCGTGTGCCGCACGGTCGACCAGGACTCGTCGGTCAGGTCCATCCGGACCAGCACGTAGCCGGGGAGCACGGTGCGCTTCACCATCCGGCGCTGCCCGTTCTTGATCTCGGCGACCTCTTCGGTCGGCACGATGATCTCGAAGATGTAGTCCTCCATGTTCAGGGAGTTGATCCGGTTCTCCAGGTTGCCCTTGACCCGGTTCTCCATCCCCGAATAGGTGTGGACGACGTACCAGTCGCCGATCTGCGAGCGCAGCCGGCCGCGCAGCTCCTCGAGCGGGTCGCCCGGCTCCTCGGGCTCGCTCTCCTCGCCGGCCTGCGCCTCGGCGGCAGCGGTCGCGGCGGCGAACGCGTCCACGTCCGCGTCGTCGTCGGCGGCCGGGGCCGCGTCCGCGCTGGAGAAGACCAGCTCGTCGTCGGCCGGCTCCTCCTCGATGCTCTCGTCGGTGGTGGTCTCGGCGGTCTCGGCAGCGAGCTCGTCGGCGGCGTCCTCGACGTCGGTCTCGGTCACGACCTCGGCGTCCTCGGAGTCGTCGGCGGCGGCGACCACCACGAGCGGCTCCTCGTCGGAGTCGTCGGCGTCGGCCGGGCCGTCCTCGGCCTCGTCGTCGGCGGAGTACTCCGCGACGTCCTCCTCGACCTCGTCGTCGGCGCTGACGTCCTCGTCTTCGTCGTCGTCGAGCCCGGCGAACGGGTCGTCGTCATCGTCGTCGTCATCGGCGAACAGGTCGTCGTCGGTGGCGTTCTCGTCGAAGTCGAGGTCGAGGTCAGGTTCGTCGTCGGAGTCAGCGGATACGTCGAACTCGTCCTCCAGGTTGAGGACCTCGTCGTCGCGCTCGGACACGTTGTACTCCGTCATCTGTGCATCGGGTCTTGTCTGGCTTCGGGTCGGGCCGTGGGCCCGGGACCCCCGGCGAGTGCGTTCGTGGCCGCTGCGAACCTCAGCCGAAGATCTTGAACATCGCCCAGCCGAAGACGAGGTCGAGGACCGAGACGATCGCGATGACGAACACCACGAAGGTCAGGACGACCACGAAGTAGGTGGACAGCTGCTTGCGGGTGGGCCAGACGACCTTGCGGAGCTCGGCAACCACCTGGCGGTAGAAGCGCAGCAGGCCCCTGCCCTGCTTGCCTTCCGCCGGCTTGCCGGCGCCGGACGGTGCCGGGGTGCGCGTCTCCGTCACGACCTACCTCTTTCGCTAGCGGCGGCCTGACCGGCCCTGCGCCGGTCAGGATTTGCAGGGCACGAGGGACTTGAACCCCCAACCTTCGGTTTTGGAGACCGATGCTCTGCCAGTTGAGCTAGTGCCCTCTGCAATCCTCCGGACGCCGCGGGACCTGATCTCGGGCATGCCGGATCAGGGCCACCAACGCCCGGACTAGAAGAGTGTACGGGGTCCGCGCCACCTGGTCTAACTGAGGCCCTTGCCCGTACGACCCCCGGACCGGGCGTCGCACCGCGACCAGAACCATACAGCCTCCAACCCCTCCCAACGGACCACGCCCCCTGCGTGTTCCCCGGATCACCAGGTGACACCACGGTGCGTTGGCCGCCGCGCTGGTGCCAGGATGGGGCGCATGGGTTCCAGGGTTTCGGCGCGGATCGGCGCCATCAGTGAGTCGGCGACGATGGCGGTCGACAGCAAGGCGAAGGCACTCAAGGCGGCCGGTCGCCCGGTGATCGGGTTCGGCGCCGGTGAGCCGGACTTCCCGACGCCGGACTACATCGTCGAGGCGGCGGTCGCGGCCGCCCGGGATCCGAAGAACCATCGCTACACCCCCGCCGGCGGCCTCCCGGAGCTGAAGCAGGCGATCGTCGAGAAGACCAAGCGCGACTCCGGCTACGAGATCGAGGCCGCCCAGGTCCTGGTGACCAACGGCGGGAAGCACGCGGTCTACAACGCGTGCGCGACGCTGCTGGACCCCGGTGACGAGGTGCTGCTGCCGGCGCCGTACTGGACGTCGTACCCGGAGATCATCCAGCTGGCCGGGGGTGTGCCGGTCGAGGTGCTCGCCGACGAGACGCAGGGGTACTGCGTCACCGTCGAGCAACTCGAGGCGGCCCGGACCGAGAAGACCAAGGCGCTGCTGTTCTGCTCGCCGTCCAACCCGACCGGTGCGGTGGACAGCCCGGAGGCGGTCGAGGCGATCGGCCGCTGGGCGCTCGAGCACGACCTCTGGGTGATCACCGACGAGATTTACGAGCACCTGACGTACGGCGGCGCCAAGTCGACGTCGCTCCCCGTCGCGGTGCCGGAGCTGGCGGACAAGACCGTCGTACTGAACGGTGTCGCCAAGACCTACGCGATGACGGGTTGGCGGGTCGGCTGGATGATCGGCCCGAAGGACGTGGTCAAGGCCGCGACGAACCTGCAGTCGCACCAGACCTCGAACGTCTGCAACATCGCCCAGCGGGCCGCGATCGCCGCCTTGTCCGGCGACCTCAGCGCGGTCGACGAGATGAAGGAGGCGTTCGACCGCCGCCGGCAGACCATGGTGCGGCTACTGAACGAGATCCCCGGCGTCGAGTGCCCGGAGCCGACCGGTGCGTTCTACGCGTACCCCTCGGTCAAGGGCGTGCTCGGCAAGGAGATCAACGGGCGTACGCCGGCCACCTCCGCGGAGCTGGCCGAGATCATCCTCGACGAGGCCGAGGTCGCGGTCGTCCCGGGTGAAGCGTTCGGCGCGCCCGGATACCTGCGGCTGTCCTACGCGCTCGGCGACGCAGACCTGGCCGAGGGCGTCGGCCGGATCGCCAAGTTGCTCAGCTGATCGGATCAGCCCGATTTCTGTCCGTACGCCGTCCGTCGGTAACCTTCGGTAATGACGCAGCGGGATCTGCGGGTGCTGCCGAAGACGCACCTGCATCTGCACTTCTCCGGGTCGATGCGCCACCTGACGCTGGTCGAGCTGGCGGACACGCACGGAGTCCGGCTGCCTGACGCACTGCGTACCGACTGGCCGCCGGATCTGTCCGCGGCGGACGAGCGCGGCTGGTTCCGATTCCAGCGCCTGTACGACATCGCCCGGTCGGTGCTGCGCACGGAGGACGACGTACGGCGTCTGGTCCGGGAGGCGGCCGAGGACGACCGGGCCGACGGCTCCCGCTGGCTGGAGATCCAGGTGGACCCGTCCGGGTACGCGAACCGGTTCCACGGCATCACCGAGTTCACCGATCTGGTCCTGGACGCGGCCCGGGACGCGTCGGCCACCACCGGGATCGCGGTGCAGGTGATCATCGCCGCCAACCGCACCCGGCATCCCCTCGACGCCCGGACGCTCGCCCGTCTCGCAGCGCAGTACGTGGGGCGTGGAGTGGTCGGCTTCGGGCTGTCCAACGACGAGCGCCGTGGTACGACGTCCGAGTTCGCACCGGCCTTCCGGATCGCGCGGAACGCCGGACTGCTCGCTGACCCGCACGGCGGCGAGCTGTGTGGGCCCGCGACCGTCCGCACCTGCCTGGACGAGCTGGGAGCCGGCCGCATCGGACATGGGGTGCGCACCATCGAGGACCCGGACCTTCTGAAGCGTGTGGTCGACGCACAGATCGCGCTGGAGGTCTGTCCGGCGTCCAACGTCTCACTCGGCGTCTACGAACGGCCGGAGGACGTGCCGCTGCGCCAGCTCTACGAGTCGGGGGCACGCATCGCGCTGGGTGCGGACGACCCCTTGCTCTTCGGCTCGCGTCTGGCCGAGCAGTACGAGTCAGCCCGCACGGTCCACGGCTTCACCGACCAGGAGCTCGCCGACCTGGCCCGCGGCTCGGTCCTGGCGTCCACCGCTCCACCCGACGTCCAGAAGTCCCTGCTCAGTGACATCGACGAGTGGCTTGGCGTCACGAGTCCAGCCCCGGTCCCGGCGTACTAGTGCTGTTCGACGCCGTCTATCTGGCTCGCCATGGGCAGACGGAGTGGAACGTCGAGGGACGCAGACAGGGACGGCTGGACTCGCCACTGACTCCGCACGGGCTGCTGCAGGCGCAGCGGAACGCTGCTCTGGTCAGCGACGAGCAGATCGATGCTGTCTTCACCAGTCCACTCGGGCGCGCTCGACGTACGGCGGAGATCCTTGCCGACGCGCTGGAGCTGCCAGTGCGGGTGGTCGACGACCTCGCAGAGGTGGCGCACGGTGAGTGGTCGGGGCTCACGTCGGCGGAGATCGACTCAGCTTGGCCTGGGCAGCGGGCTGCTCGGGAGAAGGACAAGTACGCCTTCCGCTTCCCCGGTGGCGAGAACTATGCGGACGCTGAGCTACGGGCCGTACGCGCGTTGGAGCGCATCGCCGCTACGGGATCGCTCCGACCGCTGCTCGTCTCGCACGAGATGATCGGCCGGCTGCTGGTGAAGCAACTCGTGGCGCTCAGCGTCGAGGAGGCTCTGCGGCGCGATCAACCGTCCGAGGTGGTCTATCGAATCGCCTCCGACGGCTTGATCGATCGGTTGACGAGTGCCGAATAAGTGCTGGTCTGGTTCCTGAGCAGGGCATTGCCCGGGCCTGCGGGCGGGAATTACGTTGCGTACATGACGCCGACCAAGATCCTGCTCCCAGAGGACGAGCTTCCGACCCGTTGGTACAACGTGCTGCACGACCTCCCCACGCCCCCGCCGCCGGTGCTGCATCCGGGGACAGGGCAACCAGTGGGGCCGGAGGATCTCGCGCCGCTGTTCCCGATGGACCTGATCCTGCAGGAAGTCTCACAGGACCAGTACATCGACATCCCGGGCGAGGTGCTCGATGTGTACCGGCTGTGGCGACCCAGCCCGCTCTACCGGGCGCACCGGCTGGAGAAGGCGCTCGACACCCCTGCGCGGATCTACTACAAGTACGAAGGCGTCTCCCCGGCCGGCTCGCACAAGCCGAACACGGCCGTCCCGCAGGCCTACTACAACGCCAAGTCCGGTGTCCGGAAGCTCACCACCGAGACCGGCGCCGGCCAGTGGGGCACAGCACTCGCCTTCGCGTGCGCGCAGTACGGGCTGGAGTGCGAGGTCTGGCAGGTGCGGGCGTCGTACGACCAGAAGCCGTACCGCCGGACGATGATGGAGGTCTTCGGCGCGACCGTCCACCCGAGTCCGTCAGAGCTCACCGCGGCCGGCCGGAAGATCCTGGCGGAGGACCCGGACTCGACCGGCTCGCTCGGCATCGCGATCAGTGAGGCGGTCGAGTCCGCCGTTCAGGACGAGTCTGTGCACTATGCGCTGGGCTCGGTGCTCAACCATGTGCTGCTGCACCAGACGATCATCGGCGAGGAAGCGCTGATCCAGCTCGCCATGGTCGGTGAGACGGCGGACCTGCTGGTCGGCTGCACCGGTGGCGGGTCGAACTTCGGCGGCCTGGCGTTCCCGTTCCTCCGGGAGAAGTGGGCCGGGCGGATGTCGCCGACCATCCGCGCGGTGGAGCCGGCCGCGTGCCCGTCGCTGACTCAAGGGACGTACGCGTACGACTTCGGCGACACCATCGGGATGACGCCGCTGATGAAGATGCACACCCTCGGCCACGACTTCATCCCCGACCCGATCCACGCCGGCGGTCTGCGGTACCACGGGATGAGCCCGTTGATCAGCCACCTGTACGAGACCGGCGAGATCGAGGCCGTCGCCAAACCGCAGTCCGAGTGCTTCGCCGCGGGTCTGCAGTTCGCCCGCACCGAAGGCATCGTGCCGGCGCCCGAGCCGACGCATGCCCTGGCCGCGGCGATCGAGGAAGCCCAGCGCTGCAAGGAGTCCGGCGAGGAGAAGGTCATCCTCACCGCTCTGTGCGGTCACGGCCACCTGGACCTGGCGGCGTACGACGCCTACCTCAGCGGCGCGATGACGGATCGTTCCTGGGACGACGCTGATATCCAGGCCGCGGTCGCCCAGGCTCTCACTCGCCTGCCCGTCATGAGCTAGCGCCCACCGCGCTTCCACCAGGGTTTGGGCCGCTTGGCGACGGCCTCCAGCCAGTCCGCCGGGACGGCCCAACCCCTGGCCTGCACGGCATCGAAGTACGCCGCCTTGAGACTGTCCGGCAACCAGTAGGTGGCTCTGCTCTGGTGCATGACCTCGAAGTACGTCGTACGTCGCTTGGCGCTCCAGACGATCGCCTGCTGGGCGCAATAGGCCAGCCGGACGTAGTCCCACCGTGCCTGTGCGTCCTCCATGTCGAACTCCCGCTCCACCACGCGCCCTTGCCGCGGCTCGGCCTCGATCCCCTCGATCAGCCCGAGCATCAGCCGCTGGTCGTGGGTGATCTCGTCCGGCAACCGCAACTCCACCGGGTCGAGGACAACAGGCCCCAGCCAAGGTCGCGCCACCTCCAGGAACACCTCCAGCAGGGCGAACCCTTCTTCGGCCCGCTCGAACCGGGCGAGTTCCGCCCGCAAGGTCGTCACCGCTTCCTCGGCCATCCGCCCACCCTAGGAGGCCGATCCTCCGCTCTGGAGGCCAGCCGGTCCCACATCTGCCCCGACCTGCCCCTGTCTGCCCCGACCATGCACGCTCAGCTACCAGCCTCTCGACCACCGATCTGCCCCGGTCCGCCGCCAGCCGACCAGCCGCACCACCCGGAAACCCCTTACAGCGCGGGAAATCCGGGGCATCTCGGGGCATTCCGGGGCAACCTGGGGCAGATCATCCACAGCCCTCGTCTTCGACCTCACAGACGGTGCGCGGACACCTATAGTTACCGCCATGCCAGACCCGAACGAACTCCTCCGCACCGCCCGCGAACGCACTCCTTCCCGCCGAGCGCCCGGTGAGCAGATGTCCCGGGCCGAGCTCGCGGAGGCGGTCTGCGGCTGGCTGTGGGAGACGACCGAGACGAAGTACGAGCTCGACGGGCACTACATCGCGAAGCTCGAACGCGGCGCCGTCCGCTGGCCCGGAGCGGCGTACCGGGCCGGCCTGCGCTTTGTCCTGAACGTGGTCGACGACGCCGACCTCGGATTCGTCGCGCCCGGCGGCCTGGCCGGCACGGATCCGGAGCCGGGGACCAGCTCGATGCTCGGGCTCGAGGACGACCTGGTGCAGGCCGGCGACGAGTCGGTCGCGCTCCTCGCCCTCGCCGAGGAGTCGAACGTCGGCGACCTGACCGTCGAACAGCTGCACGCCGACATCGTGCGCATCACCCAGCAGTACCTGCGCACGCCGACCAGGCCGCTGTACATCCGCGCCCGGGCAATCCGGGACCGCGCGTTCCGCCTCCTCGCCGGCCGGCAGCCACCAAGCCAGACCCGCGACCTGTACGCCGCGGGCGGCTGGGCGCTGACCCTGCTGGCCTGGATCTCGGTCGACCTCGGCCGCCCGGATGTCGCCGAGAGCCACACCCGGACCGCGTGGGCCTGTGCCGAGGCCGCCGAGAGCGACGACCTGCGAGCCTGGGTGCGGGCGACGCAGCACACCGCCGCGTTCTGGCAGGACGACTTCGCCCGGGCGACGACGTACGCGCAGGACGGACTGCAGTACGCGACCGGCAGTTCAACGCTGTTCCTGGCCAGCGTCGCTGCGGTCGATCTCGCCCGGACCGGCCGTCACGCCGAGGCCCGCGAGGCTCTCACGATCGCGAAGCGCACCACGGTCCGCACCGACGTACCGGAGCTCGGTGGCCCGTTCCTCTGTACGCCGGAACGCGCGGAAGGCATCTGGTCCGACACGCACCTGGCGCTGGGCGAGGCACAGCGCACCCTCGAGCACGCGGATCGCGGCATCGCGCAGTTCGAGGCAGCGCCGCACGCGGTCCGCAACTTCGGTTCCGAACGGATGGTCCGGCTCCAGCAGGCCAAGGCGCACCTGCAGCTCGGTGATCTGGACGGCGCGACGGAGGCGGTGTCGGTCGTGCTGACCACACCGGTCGAGTACCGGGTGCGTCCGTTGATCCATCGCATCAGCGAGGTCGCCGCCCTCACCCGCCTCAGCCGGCACGCGACCGATCCGAAGGCTCGCGCGCTGCACGACTCGATCCGCGTCTTCACCCGTCATCCCGCCAGCAGGGCGACCCCGAGCAAATGAGAGGCCCGTCGATGTTCGAAGAAGTCCACGACCACTGGTACTGGCGTCCTGGTTGGCGCGCCGACCGTTCCTTCTACACCTGGCACGTCACGTTCGCGGACCGAGCGGAGATGGCGGCATTGCATACGTCGTACGCCGAGCTGGTCGACGACCTCCCCGGCTTCACGCCCGTGCCGCTGGAGTGGTTGCACCTCACCCTGCAGGGCATCGGCTTCACCGACCGGGTGCCGGAGTCCGACCTGGCGGACATCGTCAAGGCCACCCGTCACCGGGTCACCGGCCTCGGCGCGTTCCCGGTCGGCATCGGCCCGGCCGTCCTCGACCGCGAGTCCATCCAGCTCCCGGTCCGCCCGATCGAACCGCTCCAGCACCTCCGCGACCTCACCCGAGCCGCCATCACCGACGTCTGGGGCGACGACGCCGTCCCCGAACTCCCCGAACTCAACCCCCACATCACCATCGCCTACTGCAACCACCCGGCCCCCTCAGCCCCCATCACCACCCGCATCCTCAACCACCCACCCCGCTCAACCGCCCTCTCCATCACCACCCTCACCCTCCTGTCCCTCACCAGAACCCACCACCTCTACCACTGGACCCCACTCGAGACAATCTCCCTGCACTGACGCACGGGCCCGAGCGCCCACCACTCATGCCGCCCCGACCTCGCGCCCGCATTCACACCCTCGTCGACGAGAACAAGACCCGCGGCCTCCTCATGGCCGCCGCAACCTGCCCGGCCTCGGCGGTAAGCATCAATCGCCGCACTCTCGCCGGACTTCTGATGCCCGGCCAGCGCAGGATCCACTTCCAGAAGGAGTCCCCTGCGCGGCAACGGAATATCCTCGCCGCCATCACCGAGCTCGACACAGCCACCAGCCTCTACGCCACACCGCGAGCCGACGTCGAGAGCCGACGGCGCTGTCTGACCGCGATCGTGCGAGATGCTGCGCGGACCGGCGTCCAGCTCGTGGTGCCGACCCGTCTGAACGCGCGGAACCCGGCTCACCAACCGTCCGGATGGCTGCCGGGTTCACTTCCCACAAGCTATTGCCCTGGGCACCGATCACTATACCGGCAACTCCGGTCGAGTCGCCAGCCGAATCAGTAGGCGCGGAGGGAGGTTATGTGGGCTCGGGGGGAGCCGTTGGTGGTTTGGGGGTTCAGGCGGAGGTGGGTGATGGGGGTTGGGGTGGGGAGGGGGTGGCGGTGGGTTCGGTGGTGGTTGTTGGTGACGGTGGCGATGGGGTGCCAGTCGGCGGTGCCGTTGCGAGCCTCGAGGGTGTAGGACTCCAGGAGGGTGGGGAGCGCCGTGAAGGGCGTGCGGTGGTGGTGGAGGTTGATGAGGTCCTCTTCGACGTCGTCGTCGAGGATCACGACGACCTCGGAGACATCCACAGGGGTGGACCAGCTGAGTTCGATCCACGGGTCGGGGTCCCAGGCGAGGTCTTCGGAGGACCAGAGGTTGGGGCCGCCGTACGGGCGGGAGTAGCCGCCGATCACCTTCTCCGGTGCGTACGCCGACGTCTCCCCCAGGCGAACGCACAGACCAGCCCGCGGCAAGATGTGCTTCCAGGCACGGAACTGTTCGGTCCACTGCTCATCAGGCGACGGATCGCGATGCGCGAAGTAGATCATCCCGGGCAACCCCGTCGCCGCCGTATGGACGGAGATACCGGCGTTCTGCTTGAGGACCACGATCACGTTGCGGGGGTGGTCCGGACGATAGTCGACAGGTACGTCGATCCACCGCTTCTCCCCCGCGGCCACGGGCACGGAACGCGAGTCGATCAACGCCAACGGCAGATAGTTCTGCGGGTTGACCGGATCGTGCAGTTCGACGGTCAGTACGGCGTCTTCGGCAGCGTCGACCAACAGCTCCAGACGATCCAACGCGGGATCGACCGGCACGACCATCGCGATATCGGTGTCCAACGGCAACGTGCCCGACGAGACCTCGACTGCCGGATGGGTCAACGTCGACGAAGCCGTGACAGCGGCCCGCAGCGCAAGGTTGGCCGGATCATCGTCCACAACACCGAGGACCGAGCCATCGGCACGAGTGAGCGCATGCCGCATCAACTCGAAGCGCGAGGACGCCAACTCACGCGGCGACAAGCCGTTGCGCAAGGCAACAGAAGCCCCGATGCCGGCCGCCTCCCCCAGAATCGCGCAGGTCGCCATCACCCGGGTCGTGCCGAACGCGACGTGACTCGCACTGATGTTCCGGCCGGCCATCCACAGATTGCGCACACTGCGCGAGTACAGCGACCGCAGCGGAATGTGGTAGTTCCCATCCGGATGCCAGTGCTTCGACCCGCGCTCGCTCGCATAGACCCCACCAGGCGGGTGCAGATCGATCGACCACCCACCGAACGCGACCCGATCCTCGAACAGCGTCTGCCCGAGTACGTCGTGCTGCGTCAGCACGTGATCACCGAGGAACCGGCGGTACTCGCGCTTCCCCGGCACCGACCCGATCCACTCCAGGGTCAGGGTGTCCGCGTCGAACCGCCCCGAGTTCTTGATGTAGTCCCAGATCCCGTAGACGACCGCCTGCAGTTCGTCCCGGATCGCCTCGTTGTCGTCGACGACGTCGAGCTCT
Organism: Kribbella sp. NPDC049227; assembly: GCF_043197265.1. Classification (NCBI taxonomy): domain Bacteria; kingdom Bacillati; phylum Actinomycetota; class Actinomycetes; order Propionibacteriales; family Kribbellaceae; genus Kribbella; species Kribbella sp. NPDC049227. Next base: position 868,851 of record NZ_JBICST010000001.1, read on the forward strand.
CCACCCCACTCGATCCACCAGTACGCGCACCCGTTCAGATCGGACCGGATCACGCGGCGATCCGGGATCGCGGTCTCGGTGATGTCGCGCGCGAACGACGGCGGCACGAATCGCACCGGTGCGCCGGTGTCCTTCGTGTAGAAGAGGATCGTGCTGCCGAGCGTGTCGTTGTCCGGTACGTCCGGCGCCCACGACTCGTCGTACATCGACCGCGGCTCGCGTCCGGTCCGGTACTCCGCTCCCGCGAGCAACCCGATCAGGCCGTCGCCCGAGCAGTCGGCGTACGCCGGGCTGACGAACCGGATCTCCTTCTCCGACCCCATCTGCCATCCGGTCACCGACCGGATCTCCCCGTCAGATGCCTCGACGGTCCGTACGTCGGTGTTCAGGAACAGCTGGATCCGGGGATCCGCGCGGACCGCCTCCAGCAGCACGAGATCCCAGTAGTACGGATTCCCCTCGGGGTTCCGGAACTGGTTCTCCACGAACAGCTCGCCCATGATCCCGGTCTCCCGGGCGAAGTGCTGGACGCCGTGCGCGGTCGCGCCGCACACCCACACCCGCACCTCGCTGGAGGAGTTGCCGCCGACCACCGGCCGGTTCTGGACCAGCGCCACCGTGCTCCCCTGCCGGGCCGCGCCGATCGCGGCGCAGATACCGGCGAGCCCTCCGCCGACGACGGTCAGATCGGTCTGGATTTCGAGCTGCTGCATGCAGGAACCTTTCAGCTGTCAGGTGTGATGACGGGTTGTCCGGGCCCGTTCGGGTGGTTGGCCGTGAGGTGGTCCGGGACGCGCTGCGCGACCAGGACGAACAGCAAGCCGGCGGTCAAGGTGTCGCTGGCCCGCCCGGCGAAGAACTCGGTCCAGGTGCCACCGACCGGCGTACCGGTGTCGAAGACGACCTCTGCGACCCGGCCGATCGGTGAGTCCGCGACCCCGGTGATCGCGACCGTCAGCGCGCCCCCGGCCTTGGAGCGCTTGATGAACTCCAGCGTGGCCGGATCGTTCCCCTGCCGGGTCACGACCAGCGCGACGTCCCCGGATTCCAGCAGCCCGCTGCCGATCGACCCGGCCTGCGGTCCGTCGAAGAACCACACCGGGATCCCGATCCGCAGCAACCGGATGTACAGCTCGCGGGCCGGGATCGCGTCGCCCCACTCCCCGTAGATATGGGTACGTCGTGCGCCCGCGATGGAATCGGCGACCCGCGCGGCGGCCGCCAGGTCGATCGACGCCAGCGCGTTGCGCAGAGCGTTGGCCTGGGTACTGGCCAGCACGTTGAGCACCTGTTCGGGCGGGTCCGCCGGACCGATCGCCATCCCGATGTCACTCGCCCAGCCGGCCTCGATGCCGCGGCCGACCTCCATCGCCAGGGCAGCCCGGAGTGCGGGGTACCCGGCGAACCCGAGGTGTGTCGACAACCGGGTCACCGTCGCCGCCGAGGTCTGCGCGGCCTCGGCGAGCTTGGTGATCGACCCGCGCGCGACCTCGTCCGGGTTCGCCTGGATGTGCTCGGCGACCCGCTGCATCGCACCGTTCAGCTCCGGCAGGGCACGCTTGACCAGCTGCAACGGGCTCGGGCTGTCGGCTCTCTCCATGTCTCCCATTCCGCGATCATCACGTATAGACGAACTGCGCACTCGCCACACCGTCGGTGTCGCTGACGACCCGCACCCAGTGCGCGCTGAACCCGGGCGGGAACACGTGCGTCCGGATCTGCCCCGGCTCGACCCTCAACTCCGTGACCGCCCCGAAGCGCCCGTGGCCGTGGAAGTCGATCTCGACAGTGATCGTGATCGGATCGGCCGAGAAGTTCTCCAGATGCAGACACTTCCCGTCGAAGCCCGTCATCAGATACGGATCCGACGGCACCCCGGCGGCGATCGGCGTCTCCCACCACGGACCACCCCAGCCAGCCGGCTTGCCGAAGCTCCACAGGTCGTCCGTCTTCCCGAACCACAGACCGGACTGCGGCTCGGCCGTCGTCGGGTTGAGTCCGTGACTCGGCGAGGCGTTGTCCGCACCGGCGACGAGCATGCCGCGCCAGGAACAGAAGTCGCCCAGCACCCACAGATGGGTCGAGATCGGCCGCACACCCCAGATCCGGCCGCCGTACGCCCAGGGCGACAGCTCGTAGAACATGCCGTGGTGGTCGAGCAGAAGCCGCTCGTGCTCGACCTCCCGGATCCGCGGCCATTCGGTCTGCCACTTGTGGTCGAAGCAGTGCGACGCCTTCGGCAGCCGGTACCGCGTCCACTTCTGGTCGGCCTCCGTGAATACCTCGAGGATCGCCGACGCCCGGTCCCACCCGGTCGCGAAGATGGTCCCACCGAACTCGTGCCGGCCGCCGATCGCGGTGTACGGGTCCTCCCGCAGTACCTTCCACGCTCGGCCGTCGTACTCCGCCAGTCGTCCGCGCGACCGAACGCCTTCCCACTCTGGCTCGGCGTACTCGTTGGAGCAGACGACGAGCCGGCCGAACGACGTGTAGCAGTCCTTGTAATGGACCTTCATCTCGCCGTCCGTGCCGAGCTCGTCGTTGAGGTCGAAGAGCTGCGTGCACTCGTACGTCGTCAGGTCCAGCTCGAGCAGCTCGCCTTCCATCGCCAGCACGTACACGTGGGTGTCCGGCTTGGTCAGGTGGCGCGACGTACCGCAGACCCGCAACGGCTGGAGCTCGGGGATCGTGACGATCTTGTGGTCGGCACTGATCACGTGCGGCCCGAGGACCAGTTGCGACGTCGGGAAGTGCACGAACCGGTTGGTGTAGGTGCCGTCCACCCCGAGGGTCTCGGCGACGACCTCCATCGACAGGTCGGCGTCGATCCGCCGGAGGCTGACGCCGGCACCGGACGGCGCCTTGTGGGAGTTGTAGTTCTGGACGTAGAGCTTCCCGTTCCACGGCATCAGCGAACCGACGCCGAGCTCGCTGCGCGGCGGACCGAAGTCGCCGACCTGCGCGAGATCCGGGAAGACACCTGAGACGTTGATCATTTGATCCCTGTGTGAGTCATGGCCGCGATGAAGCGGCGTTGCAGGACGACGAAGACGATCAGCACCGGGACGATCGAGATCACCGAGGCGGCCATGGTCAGGCCCGGGGCGATCTGCCCCTGCTCGTCGACGAAGTTGGTCAGGCTGAGCGGCAGCGTGTAGCGCTCCGGGTTGCTGATCAGCACCAGCGGCGTCTCGTAGTCGTTCCAGGACCAGACGAACGCCAGGATGCCGAGCGCACTGATCACCGGTGTTGCCAACGGCAAGTAGATCCGGGTGAACACCCGCCACTCGTTCGCGCCGTCCATCCGGGCCGCTTCGGCGAACTCGGCCGGCTGACTGACGAAGAACTGCCGCATCAGGAAGGTCCCGAGCACCGTGAACATGCCAGGCAGGACGAGCGCCCACAGCGTGTCGTAGAGACCGAGCTTCTGGAAGTAGATGAACCGCGGGACCAGCAGCAACTGGGCCGGGATGATCGCGGTCGCCAGATAGACCAGGAACAGCTTGTCCCGGCCCTTGAACGACATCCGCGCGAACGCGTAGCCGGCCATCGTCGCGGTGATCAGTTCCCCAGCGACCCGCAGTACGGCGACGAACACCGACCGCCCGAACGCCGGCAGCACCGAGGTGGCCCCGCTCAGGACCGTGCTGAAGTTGTCCCACTGGAACGGATCCGGGATCCACTGCATCGGGATCTTGTACGCGTCCACGTCCTGCTTGAGCGCGGTCGACAGCATCCACGCGAACGGCGCGAGGAAGGCGATCGCGAGGATCCACAGCGGGATCCCCCAGTACCACTTGGCGCGCTTAGTCATGCAGAGCCCTCCCTCGCTGGGCCCGCCAAGTCACCAGGGTCAGCACCAGTACACCGACGAAGGTCACCAGGCCGATCGCCGAGGCATAGCCGAACCGGTAGAACTGGAAGCCCGTCTGGTACATGTAGTAGGAGATCGTCGTGGTCGAGTCGCCCGGTCCGCCGGCGGTGATCAACGCGATCAGGCCGAAGCCCTGCGACGCACCGATGATCAGCGTGACCAGCAGGAAGATCGTTGTCGGAAGCAACGACGGCCAGGTGATCACGCGGAACTTCGCCCACACTCCGGCGCCGTCGATGTCGGCCGCCTCGTACAGCTGCCGCGGCGCGTCCTGCAGCGCCGACAGGTAGATCAGCGAGCAGTAGCCGACGCCACCCCACACCGCCATCACGATCAGCGCCGGCAGCGCCCAGTGCGACGAGGCGAACCAGCCCGGTTGCACCCCGAAGACGTCGAGCACCTGGTTGACCAGGCCCGCCTTCGGGTTCATCAGCATCAGCCAGGTCATGCCGATCGCGACGATGTTGACGATGTACGGCAGGAAGAAGATCGCCCGGAGTACGGCGCGGCCCGGCAGCGGCCGGTTGAGCGCGATCCCGAGACCCAGCCCGAGGACGACGGTCAGCGGCACGGACACCCCGACGTACACGAGGGTCAGGCCGACCGCGCTCCAGAAGCCGGGGTCGCGGGCGATGGCGACGAAGTTGTCGAGACCGTTGAACTTGATGCCGCCGAGGCCGGACACCAGGTTCCAGTCGGTGAAGGCGAGCACGATCACGCTGATCAGCGGGATCAGGGTGAACGCGATGACACCGAGCAGGTTCGGCGCGATGAACAGCAGCCCGATCCAGCCCTTCGGCTTGATGCCGGGGCCCGGATCGGCCCGGACCGTGGTCCGTTCCGCGGCGACGACGGTGGCGGTGGCCATCAGGAACTCCTCTCGTTCCGGGCGATCGCGGCGTCGGCGACCCGGCGTACCTCACGGATCGCCGCTCCGGGGTCCTTCTCGCCGAGCCAGCACAGGTCCTTCTGCTGCTTCACCGCGAGGGTGATCTCGGGGAACCCGGCCAGCCGGGTGTCGGTGGCGAGCTTGGGTTCCGCGTCCAGGACGACGCGGCGGAACGACTCGACGTCGAAGTACTTCTCAGGTTCCTTGCCGAGCATGCCGGTGAGCACCTGGTCGCTGGTGACGTTGCCCAGCGTCGGCAGCTTGCCGCCCGCGAGCATCGGCGTGGACCCCTCGGTGAGCCAGAACTTCACGAACTCCCAGGCCGCCTCGACCTTCGGCGACTTCGGGTTGACCATGACGAAGTTGTTGTAGCTGCCGCCGTTCCAGTCCTGGCCGTCGACGGTCGGGGGTGGCGCGAACGAGACCTTGAAGTCGTGCGGGAACTTCTTCGGGTCGTACAGGTACCGCAGGTTGAACGGTGCGGTCGACCAGAGGTGGAACTCCTCGCCGAGGAACGAGTTCTGCTGGTACGAGTCCAGGTGCCGGGCGAGCACCTCGGTCCACGGGAACGCGGACCCCTCCCGGATCATGTCCCGGCCGATCCGGAAGCTCTGCTCGAAGTGCGGATCACCGAAGTTCGAACGATCGCCGTCGTACCAGTAGTTCGGGCCGAGTGCGATCCGGGCGACGTCGGGGACGGTGTACGCGCCGATGGTCTTCGCGGTGGTCAGCTTCTTCGCGGTCTCGCGGTACTCGTCGATCGTCCACTGCCGCGGAAGGTCGACGCCGGCCTGCTGCCGGAGCTTCTCGTTGAACAGTACGAAGAACGGCTCACGGGCGGTGGCGAGCGCCTTGACCCGGCCGTTGTCGAGGTACGCCCGCGGTTGGTCGGTGTCGAGGAACACCTTCAATTGCGGGTCCTGGGTCACCCGGTCGGTCAGGTCCGCGGCCAGCCCGGACCCGGCCCGGAGCGCGAGCGACGCCGGCGAGTAGGTGAAGTACACGTCGATGTCGACACCACCCTGCAGCGCGGTGTCCAGCTTCAGATTGCCGCGGGCGTCGTTCACGAACCGCGTGTAGTTCACCTTGTACTGCGGGAACCGCTGCTCGAAGGCCTTGACCACGTTCGCCGGTCCGGATGCGGCCGGTACTCCACCCCAGACCTGCAGCACAGCCGACCGCGCTCCCCCACCAGAGCACCCGGGCACCACCGTCGCCAGCGCCCCCGCACCAAGTCCGGCCAGCACCTCCCGCCGCGAAAATCTTTTTCGCCTCACACCCCACCTCCCATCAGATCTCGCAAAAGATTAGCGAGACCCGCCGCAAGTGGGAAGCCCCAGATGCAAATCTTTTTCAGGCGACTCGCTAACGACAGGAGGTAGTGCCTCTAGACCGCTGTCCGGCATCCCGCGCCCACCGCAGCCGCACGTCGAACCGGGACTACCTCCTGTCGTTAGGTGCCGCCAATCGCTGGGCCACCGCACTACGGACGGTTCCGACCACCCATCGCGGGTCACCGAGCACCTGCTGGTAGGTGAATCTGAGGACCAACCATCCGGCCGTGACCAGGTCGTCGTACCGCCTGCAGTCAGCGGCAAACGCGCTGGCCGAGCCGTGGAACTCGTACCCCTCGGCTTCCAGGGCGATCCGCGCCGACCTGTGTCCCAGATCGACACGCGCCCGGGCGCCGCCTGTGGCCACGAGCAACTGAGGCTCAAACCCATCAATCCCCTCGGTCAGCAGGAGGCTCCGGAGTATCGACTCGAGGAAGCTCTCGGACAGGCCGGTTGCCGCGGCTGCAATCAGCACCGCATTCGGCCGCCCAGGCCCGCGCATCGCGGTGACGGCTGCTTCCAACTCGTCGTGGCTCAGCCGGCCGGTCGCGAGTGCGGCATCAGCCACCGCAAGAGCCTCACCGAACGGCAGGATCCGGGCGCAGTCGACGACCGTTCGCAGCAACGAAGTCACCCGGCTGAGCCGTTCGGCCGACGAGACGGCCGCCCAGTGCATCACGACCGGCCGACCGCGACGAGGCCGGCGGTGAACCGGCACCGTGATGTGCGGTTTCTCTGGCCGGACGAGCAACGGCAGCTCCCTAGCCACCGCCGCGCTGAGATGCGAGACGACGCCGTCGTAGGCGATGGCGGCCAACCTGTCAGCCCCGAGACTCGGCAGCCCGTAGATCCCCCGGGCAAGCCGCTCGACCTCACCCCGCTGGACTGCTGCCTTCAGCGCCGCCGGAGTCGTCGCCCTAGCCAGCTCGGCCGAGGTCGCCGAGCCACCCAGCCGGGCCAGCGCTTCGACGACGGTTGCCACCCCAAGATCCTGCCTGCTTCGCCGATCCCATGACTGGAGTTGTCCACAGGTGCGCTAACGACAGGAGGTAGTGCCGTTCTCCGCTGGCCGTCCCGCTCACCGACGCCTGAGATTGCCGTGCGGCAGGTACTACCTCCTGTCCTTACGGGTCAGAGGGTGCAGTTCACCAGGACTGGTTCGTTGGTGAGGGTGATGGCGAAGGCTTGGTGGACCTGGGTGCGGACGTGGGCGGCCAGGGAGAGGAGTTCCTTGGCGGTGGCGTTGCCGCGGTTGGTGAGGGCCAGGGTGTGTTTGGTGGAGACGGCAGCGGAGCCGATGGTGAAGCCCTTGGAGACGCCGGCGTGTTCGATCAGCCAGGCGGCGCTGGTCTTGACGCGGCCGTCGGGCTGGGGCCACTGTGGCGCACCCGCGGGTACGTCGGCCGGCGTGGCCAGGATCGGGTTGGTGAAGAACGACCCGGCGCTCCAGGTGTCGTGGTCGTCCGGGTCCAGCACCATGCCCTTGCTACGCCGCAACCCCAGCACGGCTTCCCGTACGTCGGTCATCGGCGCCCGCGACCCCGGCTCGACATCCAGCACCCGGGCCAGTTCGGCGTACCCCACCGGCGCGGACAGGTCGCCGAGCGGCAACTGGAAGGTGACGTCGAGTACGACGTACCGCGACGGGTCGGCCTTGAAGCGCGAGTTCCGGTAGCTGAAGCCGCAGTCGGCCGCGAACATCGTGCGAACCGCGTTGTCCACCCGGTCCCAGACGCGGACCGACGCGATCGTCTCGGCCACCTCGTGACCGTAGGCGCCGACGTTCTGCACCGGCGTCGACCCGGTCAGTCCGGGGATGCCGGACATCGACTCGAGGCCGCTCCACTCCTCGGCGATCGCGCGCTGGACGACGGCATCCCAGTCCTCACCGGCGGCGATGTGAACCATCGCCCCGGAGCACATGTCGGCGTCCACGCGGATGCCACGCGTCGCGATCTTGACCACCGTTCCACGGAAGCCATCGTCGCCGATCACCACGTTGCTGCCGCCGGACAGCAGCAACACCGGCTCCCCGGCAGCGTCGGCGTCGCGGACCGCGGTGATCAGGTCGTCCTCGGTGCTGACCTCGACGAGCTTGTCGGCCAACCCTCCGATCCGCAGGGTGGTGAAGTCGGCCAGGCGTACATGCGTAGTCACGAGACGCGCACAACCGCCCTGGCCCGGCCGAGCACCTTCTCCTCGCCGGCGATCGCGGTGATGTCGAACTCGGCCAGCCCGTCGGCGACCTTGTCGGCCTTCGCCGAGAACGTCACGCTCGCACCCTTGTCATCGTCCGGTACGACGACCGGCTTGGTGAACCGTACGCCGTACTCCACGAGGTCAGCCGGGTCGTCCAGCCAGTCGGTGACGACGCGGACCGCGGTCGCCATCGTGAGCATGCCGTGCGCGATCACGCCGGGCAGGCCGAGCGCGCCCGCCATCCGGTCACTCCAGTGGATCGGGTTGAAGTCGCCACTCGCACCGGCGTACCGGACCAGGTCCTCGCGCCGGAACGTGACAGTCAGCGGCGGAAGCTCGAAACCTGCTTCGACGGTCTTCATGCGCCTGCCCGGTTGTGCGAGATCGTGGAGGTCGAGGTGGCGATCGGTTCGCCGTCGACGGTGGTCAGGGCGGTCTCGTACATGATCACCTCGACGTCACCGGCCTCGCGCACGGTGGTGATGGTCGCGGTCGCGGCGATGTCGTCGCCGGCCTTGATCGGGCGGGTGTAGCTGAACTTCTGCGCGCCGTGCACGATCCGGTCCAGCCGCAGCCCGAGCTCTTCGTCGCTCAGCAACTGCTCCAGCGCCCGGCTGCCCAGCATGAACGCGAAGGTCGGCGGCGCGACCGCATCGGCACCCCGGTACGCCGGGTTGGGGTCGCCGATCGCGTCGGCGAACTCGCGGATCTTCTCCCGGCCGACCTGGTAGGACTCGGCGGCCGCATAGCTCCGGCCGACCATCGTGGCGTCGATCGTCATATCGCAAGAGCCTACTGGCACACTAAGACTCCGAGTGCCGCCACCCACTCAACCGGACTGGGGAAGGTTGAACGTGACGGCAGTGGCGGCGCTGGCCAGGTACGCGCCTCGGTACAAACTGGAAATCGGTGAGCCGACGGGCTCCGAGTGGCTTCGGGTCGATCGGATCCTGGAGCCGGACGGCCCCGAGCTCACCGAGCTCCTCAAGCGCGACAACGACGCCAGCGGTCACCGCAGCGCCCATGCCAACGCGCTCAGCTTGATGTCCTACTACGCCGGCCGCGCCCCCGCGACCGCGCTCCTGCTGTGGGCCCTCGAGGGACACGTCCTGGACATCCGGCCGCACAACCTCTGGGTCCGCCCGCATGACGGCCACGGCCTCGCCGCCGTCGCCGTACGGTCGGCCGACTACCTCCCGGGCGGTCTGGAGACGCTGTACGACGTCGTCCTCCGACAGCACCTACTCCCGCTGTCAGCTGAACTGCACCGCCGGACCCGGGCCGGACTCCGGCAGCTCCACGGTGGCGTCGCGGCCGGGTGTGCGATGGGGTTCTGCGCTGCCACTCGCGAGGAGGAAACGGTCGAGCCGGCGTACCTGCTGGAGCGTTGGCAGACGTTCGTCGCCAAGGCGCCCGGCGGCCTGGCCCGGCTAGGCGAGGTCGAGACCGCGGCCGGCAAGCTCGTCTACCTGCGGAACACCTGCTGTCTCTACTACACCAGCGAGGTCGGCACCGGCGCGCTCTGCGGCTCGTGCTGTCTGACTCCGCGCGACGAGCGCCTGACCGCCTACGAGGGCGGCCGCCCGATCCGCACGGTCTGAGCCCGACGAAGGGGCCGATTCAGGCACAGCGAAAGGGCCGCTTCGGTGTCCGAAGCGGCCCTCGCGAAGAAAGCTGAGGTCAGCGGGTCTCGCGGTGGTCCGTGTGGTCGTTGCAGCGCGCGCAGTACTTCTTCATCTCCAGACGATCCGGGTTGTTGCGCCGGTTCTTCTTGGTGATGTAGTTGCGCTCCTTGCAGACCGTGCACGCCAGCGTGATCTTCGGGCGGATGTCGGTTGACTTGGCCACTGCTGCCTCTTCTGATCAGGAGTCCGCAGCTTCCGCGCACTCTCGTAGTACTGGTCGGTGGGTAGCGGGGGCGGGAGTCGAACCCGCGACACCACGATTATGAGCCGTGTGCTCTAACCACCTGAGCTACCCCGCCGGGTGAGTTCGTCACCCCACCCGGCGGACCGGGTGAGATGCCGTGCTCAGAGCCCCTTTACGGAATCGAACCGTAGACCTTCTCCTTACCATGGAGACGCTCTGCCGACTGAGCTAAAGGGGCGGGCCGAGGAGAGAGATTACACGGTCCGCCGTCCCGATGTGAAATCGAGCCGGTCGCACCTTGCGGTCCCCTCTGTCCGACCCGGAAAGCATACCGGTTCCCGGCACCTGCTCTGACCAAATTTCCGCCTACGCGGACCCGGCAGCCGACTCAGCAGCGGACCCGGCAGCGGACTCGAGCGCGGCGTCGTCCGCCGAGAAGTCGTGCGAGCCGTCCGGCGGCGGGTTCTCCAGGTGCCAGCGGACCGAGGTCCGCAGCGTTCCGGCCGGGTCCGTCGGCTCCCAGCCGAGCATGGTGTGCGCCTTCCACGAATCCATCAGCAGGTGCTGGCTCAAGGTCCCGGTGAGCTCGAGATCCGCCGGCAGCAGGTCGTCACGGACCTTCACCAGCTCGACGTCCTGGGCATCAACCGCTTCCAGGATCTGCTCGGCCAGCAGTCCGTACGGCGCTGTCGTCGGCTCCACGATGTTGAAGGCCTCACCGCGCTGATCTCCCGCCAGGGCCAAGGAGACCGCCGCGGCGACGTCACCGACGTACACACGACTGAAGAGGAACTGCCCCGACCCGATCGGGATCCGCCGGCGACCGGCCCGGACCCGGCGCAGGACGAACTCGAACCGCCGCTGATAGTCGTGCTCCCCGTAGACGGCACCCAGTCGCAGCACGGTCGCACCGCGCGGCAGGTACCTCTCTTCCATCTCGAGGTTCTCGTACTGCGGTCCGTCGACGAAGCGCCGCGTCCGCAGCGGCGACCACTCACTCAAGGGCACCGCATCGGTGTTCCGGCCCGAATGCAGGGCGTCGTACGCGCGGTAGACGTCGCAACTGGAGATCGCCACCAGCTTCACCGACTCCCCGACCGCACCCAGCGCCGCGTCGGCCGCCGCCGCATTCATCCCGGATACGTCGACCAGTGCCTCGGGGTCGAACGGCTTCAGCGCCGCCGCCAACGCCGCACCGTCGTGTCGGTCCACGTGCGCGTGCTCGGCTTCGGGCAGCCCGGTGGGCTCATGCTCCCCGCGATGCACCACCAGAAGCGTGTGCCCGTCCGCCGCCAACTGCTCCGTCACTGCCCGTCCGATGAATCGGGTACCACCCAAGATCGCGATCCGCATGACATCAGTCCTACCCGCCGATCCGGGCCCGCGCAGCCTCCGTCTGCGACCAGCAGACACCTGCGCAACGGCGGCTTATACCGGTCCAGAAGGTCTGCTCAGCGCCATTTCGTGCGTGATCCGCATCACGGTGAAAACTCTTCACTTTCGCCGGGTTCGCACGCCTGAGCGCACACAAGGCGGAGAGAGCCGATCACGGTGCGTCGCGAAAATTCCGTGATCTCGTCGCGCTGTGCGTTTGAGGCTGTTGAGAGGCGCTCGTTATGGTCGATGGGCCGTCACCCCCTCAGGCGGCGCACCCTCCCCTGGAAGGCCCCCGTGTCCCACCACCATGACGTGCCGGAGGCAGAACGGCCGGCACCACGACGCCTGGCCACTGCGCGCCGGGTGGCCAAGCATCGCTTGTCCCGTCGGAACATCGGCCGCCGCGGCCAGCTGATCGGCCTGACCGCCGCTCTCGCCGCCGCAGCCGGAACGACCGCGGTCGGCGTCTCGTCGTCCGCGACCGGGCCCGCCCCGACCAGCACCGGCCTGAGCCCCTCACAGGCCGACGCTCTCACCGCGGCCCGGATCGATCGGCGCGACCTCGGCTCGCGCGATGCGTCCCGCATCGACCTGTCGCTGGCGGCCACCCGCAAGGCAGCGGCCGACAAGGCCGCGAAGCAGCGGGCCGCTCGGCTGGCCGCGAACGCGACCCTGACCGAACGCCGGGCGTTGGCGCTGGCCTCCGCGAAGGCCGCCGCCGCGCGCAAGGCCGCCGCTCTCGCCAAGGCCAAGGCGGCCGCCGCGAAGGCGAAGGCCGCCCCGAAGGTCGTCCTGCCGACCACCGGCTACCACCTGACCGCGCGCTTCGACCAGGCCGGCGGCCGCTGGGCCCACAACCACACCGGTCTGGACTTCGCCGCCCCGATGGGTACGCCGGTCCGCTCGGTGATGGCCGGAGAGGTCATCCAGGCCGACTACGAAGGCGCGTACGGACGCCAGGTGAAGGTCCGGCACGCCGACGGCACGGTCACGTCGTACAGCCACATGTCGGAGTTCGACGTCTCGGTCGGCGACTCCGTGTCGGCCGGTAGCAAGGTCGGCGCCATCGGCATGACCGGCAACACCACCGGCCCGCACGTCCACTTCGAGGTCCTGCCCGGTGGCGGTTCCCCGATCAACCCGGAGCCGTGGCTCCGGGAGCACGGCGTCAACCCGTAGTTCCGAGGAACCTCACCACCGTGCTCACGAAGCCCTCGGCATCGTCGAGCCACGGATGGTGGGCGACTCCCGGCAGGATCACGAGCTGAGCCTGCGGGAAGACTCCGGCGAAGTGCCCGAGCAGCGTCATCCGCTCCAGGATCAAGTGCGATAGGCCAGCTGGGCTCCGTCGGGTGCAGCGAAGGGGGGCATCAGAGCATCTTCGCCATGTCGAGGGCGTCGATGTAGGTGCCCTCGATGAGGAACTCCTTGGGGTGGGTGCCTTCGACCACGTAGCCGTGACGTTCGTAGAGGCGACGGGCGATGGCGTTGGTGCTGTGGACGTGCAGGGTGATCTTGCGGGCGCCGCGGAGGCGTCCTTCGGCGGCGGCCGCTTCGAGCAGGGCCGATGCGACGCCGCGGCTGCGAGCGCTCTGGGCGACGGCGAGGCCGTTGACAGCAAGGACACCGGCGCCCTCCGGAAAGGTGTACTTGTCCTGCAATCGCAGATAGCCGACGACCTGTCCGTCGTACTCGGCGACCAGATGCGCCTCCGGACCGCTTCGTTCGAAGAAACTCTCGCGGACGGCTTCCTGGTACGACGGGAAGCCGGACGAGGCGTCCCACGAGGTGCGGTCGATCTCGAGCAGGACCGTGTCGTCGGACTCGACGGCGCGGCGGACAGTCACTTCGGGTTCGGGCAGGCGTTCGTCACTCACCGGACCATCCTCACCCGCCGACGAGGTCAGCCTCCGGCAGGGTGACGGTGACGGTCAGCCCGCCGTCCGGGTTCGGCACCAGGTCGAGCCGGCCGTGATGGGTCTCGACGATCCGCGCGACCAGTGCGAGCCCGAGTCCGTGGCCGGCGCCGTACCGGTCCTTGGCGAACGGTTCAGCGAACGTGCGGACCTGGTCCGGGTCGAGGACCGTTCCGGTGTTCCGTACGACGACCTGCCCGGCACGGACCGTGATCCGTGCCGAACCGCCGGTAGCGAGGTTGTACCGGATCGCGTTCTGCACCAGGTTCGTGACCAGCTGGTGCAGCAGGATCTCGTTGCCCTCGACAACCGACTCGCCGAGGTCGGCGCCGAGCGCGACCCCGGCCGCGTGTGCCTCCGCCTCCAGCGCCGGCAGCGCGGTCCGAACCACTGCCGCGACGTCCAGCGCATCGAGCTCGACCGTCCGGTTGTTCAGCGCCGCCAGGCTCAGCAACGCCTCGACGATGTCGATACCGCGCTGGTTCGTCTCCGCCAGCCGCTTGACCAACTCGGGCACGTCCTGATGATCCGGATCGGCCTGCGCGACGTCCAGCATCGTCTTCATCACCGCATGCGGTGTTCGCAGCTCATGCGATGCGTTGGCAGCGAACCGCCGGTACTGCTCGAACGAGCGCTGCAGGCGCTCCAGCATCGCGTCGAAGGTGTCGGACAGGTCGGTGAACTCGTCCCGGATCCCGGTCAGCCCGATCCGATGGTCCAGCGAACCGCTCGCCGCCTTCCGGGCCGCGGCCGTGATCTCCTGGAGCGGCCGCAGCATCCAGCCGGCCAAGAACCACCCGCCGACCAGCCCGACGATCGCCAGGAACCCGAGCGCGTACGCCGACAGCTTCACGATCAGGTCGAGAATGTCGGCGCGGGTCGGGACCGGCCCCTGGTCGCGTGGGTTCGCCGCGGTCAGCGGATAGTTCGGGAACAGCCGGATCACCGCGTAGACGATGAACGCCACCACGCCGCCGGCGACGACCAGCAGGCCCGCGTAGCTGAGGGTCAGGCGCAACCGCACCGTCAGTCGGGGTCGCGAGGTGATCAGGGCTTCGCTCACGACTCACCGATCCGGTAGCCGACTCCGGGCACGGTGTGGATCACCCACGGATCACCGAGCCGTTTCCGTAGCGCGGAGATCGTGATCCGGACCGCGTTGCTGAACGGGTCCGCGTTCTCGTCCCAGGCCTTCTCCAGCAGCGTTTCCGCGCTGATCACGCCACCGCGTGCGGCCATCAGCACCTCCAGGACGGCGAACTGTTTCCGCGGGAGCCTCACGTAGCGCCCGAACCGGTACACCTCCCGCCGGTACGGATCCAGCCGCACCCCGGCGTACTCGATCACGGTGGGCGTGGTCGCGGCCGGGCGGGGTTACCAGGGCACGCAGCCGGACCACGAGCTCGCGCAGTTCGAACGGCTTGGTCAGGTAGTCGTCGGCGCCGAGCTCGAAGCCGGCCACCTTGTCGTCGAGATCACCGGCCGCGGTCAGCATCAGCACCCGGCAACCGATGCCGTCCGCAACGATCTGCCGGCACACCTCGTCGCCACTCGGGCCGGGGATGTCGCGGTCCAGCACCACCACGTCGTACGCGTTGACCGCGAGCGCATCGAGCGCGGCACGCCCGTCGAAGGCGAGGTCGGCCGCGATCGCCTCCAGCCGCAGGCCGGCCCGGATCGCCTCGGCGAGATAGACCTCGTCCTCGACGACCAGCACCCGCATACCGCCCATTGAACCAGGCCGGACGTATCGAAAACGTATGCCGGAACGCAGACGCTGCGGCAACATCGGCTGAGTTGGACTGGTGGCCATGCTGACCGATCAACTCGTTGCCACCCGCAAACGCGAACGCCGACTGTCAGCCCTGGGCCGCCCGGCGGTCGTTGCCGCGGTCATCAGTCTCACCCTGTCGGCCTGTACGGCGGTGTCCGCCGAGGACGACCCGTCACCGTCGACGGCCGGTGCACCGTCGTCGTCGAAGAGCGGTCCGCCCGGCGCCGCGGACGGCGTACTGCCGGACCACACCTCGGCCTTCGACACCAGCCTGCCCGGTGTCGCGAACCTCGATCCCGCCCTGCGCAAGGCGGTCCAGCAGGCCGAGCGGGCGATGAAGGAGAAGGGCATCACCCTGCAGGTGACCACGGGCTGGCGGAGCAAGAAGTACCAGCAAGAGCTGCTGGACAAGGCGATCCGCAAGTACGGCAGCAAGAAGAAGGCGCTGGAGTTCGTCGCCGAACCGGACGAGTCCCACCATGTCACCGGCCACGCGGTCGACATCGGACCGACCGACGCGGACGACTGGCTGATCCGCAAGGGCGCGCAGTTCGGTCTCTGTCAGACGCTGTCCAACGAGATGTGGCACTTCGAGCTCGTCACGACCCCGGGCGGCACCTGCCCGCCGATGACGGACCCGACGAACTAGCGGGTCTCCGCCGGCGGGTCCGGCAGTACGGCCAGGGGACGCTGCCGCCAGTGCACGTCGTGCCAGCCGCCGAGCTTCCAGCCGATCCGCCGATAGGTACCGATCTCTTCGAAGCCCATGGCCTTGTGCAGTCCGACGCTGGCGTCGTTCGGCAGCGTCATCCCCGCGACCGCCGTCCGGTATCCACGCTCGGTCAGCCGCTCGAACAACGCTTCGTAGAGCGCTCGGCCGCCACCCGTCCGGCGCCGGCCGAGGTCGAGGTAGACGCTCACCTCGCAGGACCAGCGGTAGGCCGCGCGCGGCTTCATCGGACCGGCGTACGCGTACCCGACCACGTGACCTTCGTCCTCGAGCACCAGCCAGGCGTGGGTCGCCTGTGCCCTCGCGATCCGGTCGGCCATGTCCGCCGCCGTCGGCGGTTCGGTCTCGAAGGTGATGGCGGTGTCGGTGACGTACGGCGTGTAGATCGCCGCACAGGCAGGGCCGTCGAGCTCGGAGGCGTCTCTGATCTTTGGCATGTCACGATAGTAGCCACAACTGCCGCTATAGTGGCAAATGTGATGGACCAACTCTCCGCTTCGCTCGCCGCGACCGTGCAGGCTGCCCGGGTCGCGCAGGACCTGTCCGTGAACGCGCTGGCCGATCGATCCGGGGTGTCCCGCGCGATGATCGGCAAGATCGAGCGCGGCGAGGCCCAGCCGACCGCGGTCCTGCTCGGCCGGCTGTCCGGCGCCCTCGGTATGACGCTGTCCGAGCTGGTCGCGCGCGCCGAGAACACCGGCGACCTGCTCCGCCGCGCTGCCGACCAACCGGTCTGGACGGATCCGATGACCGGGTACCGCCGCCGCGCGGTGTCACCGATCACCGACGGCCCACTCGAGCTGGTGGAGGTCGAGCTGCCGCCCGGCGCCTCGGTCTCGTATCCGGCCGACGCCTACATCTTCAAGTACCAGCAACTCTGGATCCTCGACGGCCACCTCCGCTTCCACGAAGGCCCGATGATCCACGACCTGCACACCGGCGACTGCCTCCAGCTCGGGCCGCCGACGCCGACCAAGTTCCACAACCCGGCGACGGATCCCTGCCGCTATCTGGTCGCGCTGGTCAAGGGCCGCTCCTGATCCACGCGTACGCCGAACCACCGGGCCAGCGCCGTACGCAGACCCTCCTGCTCCGCGGCACCGTCGTGATCTGCGGCCCAGGCGACGTACCCGTCCGGCCTGATCAGCACGGCGATCGGCGACTCACCGCGACCGGTGACGACCTCGATCCGATCCGTGCTCACCGTCGCGGCGAATGACGCATCATCGGTGAGGTCGAGCAACAGCGGACGACCGGTCCGGGTCAGCTCGGCAAGCCGAGTGCCATCCACCTGCAGATCCGGCGCCCACCGGCCGATCAGTGGATGCGGCCCATCGTGGTAGCGGATGTCCGCGCCGGTGATCAGGTCCGCGATTCGCTGAACGTTCCGCGGCTCGGACAACAGCTCGCCGAACAGCTCCCGCAACGCGGTCACTTCGTTGCCCGGGGCAATCAGCGCGGACTGTGCCTGCGTGTGCATGACCACCCGCTGGCCGACCGGCCGACGTTCCGACTCGTAGGTGTCGAGCAGTCCGTCAGGCGCCCAGCCCTGCAGCTCGGCGGCGAGCTTCCAGCCCAGGTTGATCGTGTCCTGCAGGCCGAGGTTCAGCCCAGGTCCGCCGATCGCCGAGTGCACATGGGCGGCATCCCCGACCAGCAGCACGCGGCCCTCGCGGAACCTGTCGGCGAGCCGGCTGTTCCCACCGGTGACCCGCCGCAGCAAATGCGGACCGTCACCCTCCGGCGGGGTCAAGGGCAGGTGTACGCCGAGCACCCGGTCGACACTCTCCTGCAACTCCTCGAACGTCATCTCACCGTCCGGGGCGTCGTCCCACTCGCCGGTGCTGATCGTGGGCAGCCGGTCGGCGAACGGCGCGTACACGAACAGTCCGCGCTCGTTGCGGTGATGCATGAACGGCGCGATCACGCCGTACCCGGGGATCGTCAGTACGCCGGTGGCCGCGTCGACGTACTCCGATGGCACGAAGGCGTTCGCCGTACGGGAGACCATGGCGTCGTGGGTGACGCCGAGGAAGTCGATGCCGGCGAGCTTGCGGGTGAGGCTGTGGCCGCCGTCGGCGCCGACGAGGTAGCGGGTGCGCAGTTCGTAGCTGCCGTCCGGGCCGTCGACCGTGACCGTGACCGCGTCCGGGTCCTGGCTCAGACCGGTGAGCTCGTGACCGCGGCGGATCTCGGCGCCGAGTTCCAGAGCGCGCTCCTGCAGGACTTCCTCGATCCGCCGTTGCGGGACCGACAACAGGTAGACGGGGTTGTCGTCGAGCTGGCTGAGGTACAGCGGCATCGCGGCGAACACGTAGCCCGGTTGCGGTTCCGGCGGGCCGGGCCGACCGCTGAGGCGCTCGTACAGGCCGCGACGGTCGAGCATCCGCACGACCTGGCCGACCAGTCCGTTGGCCCGCGGCACTTCACTGCGTTCGGGCAGACGCTCCAGCACGATCGGCCGGACTCCCGCCAGCCGCAGTTCGGAGGCGAGCATGAGGCCGTTCGGTCCGGCCCCGGCGATGACGACATCGACATCCATGACAGGTGTCCTTCCAAGGAAAGTTGGCGTGACTGACCGCCCCGGCGGCGCCGGGGTCTTCGTGAGGTGTGGCTTCTAGTGCTGTTCGGGTTCGGGGAGACCTGCGCTGACCAGGTCGAGGGCCTCCGACAGGAGGTCGGCCATCGACCGCGGCGGATCGGCGCGCAGCCATTCGGCTATGGCCGCCGCCCGGGCTGACCCGACGACTTCGGCGACCAGGCGGGGATACAAGCCGTGCGTCCCGGTCCGGTCCGCGACCGCGTTGGCGAACTCCGCACTCGCCGCGGCGTACGCCCGCGCCAGCTCACCCTGTAACGACGGCTCGGTCACCATCAGCCGGATCCCGGCCAGCCACCGCTCGTCCGGTGGCTGCACGCCGCCGTGACCCGTCTCGCCGAGCGCGAACTCCGATCCGATCGACGCCCGGATCGCGGTCCACAGCTGCTCGTCGGCCGGCCGGGCGCGCAGCTCGTCGGCGATCCGCAGGCTCCGGTCGACCTCCCGGGCCGCGATCGCCTCAGCCTTGCTGGAGAAGTAGTTCCGGAACGTCCGCAGCGAGACCCCGGCCTCGGCCGCGATGTCCTCGATCTTCACGTTGGCCAGGCCCCGCTCGACCGTCAGCCGCACGGCCGCCCAGCTCAACGCGATCCGCGTCTCCTGCTTCTTCCGCTCCCGCAACCCTTCGGCCATGTGCTCGACGGTAGCAAAGTTTGCCGAAAGTGCAAAGATGCCTTTTAGGCGAATTTCTCGAGGGGTTGTTCAGAGGCGGACCGGCCGTGGTTGGGTTGGGCCCATGGCCGTGTCCCCGGTGGTCTGGGTGCTGACCCTGCTCGGCATCGTCGCGCTGTTGCTGTTCGACTACTTCTTCCACGTCCGGTCCGCGCATGTGCCGACGCTGCGGGAGGCCGCGATCTGGTCCACCGTGTACGTCGGCATCGCCGTACTGTTCGGCCTCGGGACGTTCGTCCTCGGCGGTACGGCGATGGGCTCGGAGTACTTCGCCGGGTACATCACCGAGAAGGCGCTGTCGGTCGACAACCTGTTCGTGTTCCTGATCATCATGACCAGCTTCCGGGTGCCGCGGGAGAACCAGCAGAAGGTGCTGCTGGTCGGGATCGTGGTCTCGCTGATCGCCCGCGCCGGGTTCATCTTCGTCGGGTCGGCGCTGCTGAACTCGTTCGCCTGGGTGTTCTACCTGTTCGGGATCGCGCTGCTGGTGACCGCCGGCAACATGCTCAAACCGGAGACCGAGGAGTCGCACTCGGCCCAGAACATCGTGGTCCGGCTGAGCCGGAAACTGTTCCGCACCAGCGAGGAGTACGACGGCGACCGGCTGACCACCGTGGTCGACGGGCGCCGGATGATGACGCCGATGCTGCTGGTGATGCTGGCGATCGGCGGCACCGACCTGATGTTCGCGCTGGACTCGATCCCGGCCATCTTCGGCCTGACCCAGAACGTGTTCGTGGTGTTCACCGCGACCGCGTTCAGCCTGCTCGGCCTGCGGCAGTTGTACTTCCTGCTGGACGGGCTGCTGGACCGGCTGATCTACCTGTCCTTCGGGCTGGCCGCGATCCTCGCGTTCATCGGCGCCAAGCTGATCCTGCACGCGCTGCACGAGAACAACCTGCCGTTCGTGAACGGCGGCGACCACGTCGAGGTGGTCGAGATCAGCACCGGCCTGTCCCTGGTCGTCATCCTGGCGGTCCTGCTGATCACGATCCTCGCGTCCCTGTTCAGCACCCGCGGCCGGACCCAGACCGCGATGGCCCACATCCGCCGCGACGCGACCGCCTATCTGGACGCGGAGTACACCGAGGACCCCGCCGAACGAGAGCGGATCTTCCAGCGGCTGCTCAGGGCCCGCGACCACATCACCGCCCTAGGGCCGCAGGCCAAGCAGCAGGTCCGCAACGAGACCGAACTGATGGCGCTGTGCCGCGAGGTGGCCGACGCCCACGCCGCCGCCCACCCCGACCACAAGATCCGCCCTAGCCTTTGACGGCTCCGGAGGCCAGGCCGGTGACGTAGAAGCGTTGGAGGGCGACGTACAGGACGACGCACGGGATCATGGCGATGACGGAGCCTGCGACGAGGGAGCCGAAGTTGACTTCGCCGTACGCGCCGGCCTGGACGTTCACCAGCGCGACCGGCAGCGTGTAGAGCTCGTCCTTGGTGAGGAAGGTCAAGGCACCTAGGAACTCGGTCCAGGCAGCCAGGAAGGCATAGAGCGCGACCGTCGCGGCTCCTGGTGTGATGAGCGGTCGCAGGACCGATCCGATCATGCGGAGGGTGCCGCAGCCGTCGACGTGAGCCGAGTCCTCCAGCTCGACCGGCACCGAGGCGAACGAGTTGCGCATCACGAAGACGCCGAACGGCAGGTTGACCGTGGTGTAGAACAGCACCAGCCCGAGCAGGCTGTCGGTCAGCCGCAGGACGTTCATCTCCAGGTACAGCGGGGTCAGGATCGCCTGGAACGGGATCATCATCGACACCACCACCAGCGCGAACAACAACGGCCCACTGCGGAAGCGGAACCGCGCGAACCCGTACCCGGCCAAGGTCGCCAGTACGGCGGTCAGCACCGCCGTACTCAAGGCGACGACCAGACTGTTCCCGACGGACCGGATCAGATTGCCCGGTCCTTCGATCAGGGTCCGGAAGTTGTCCCAGGTCAGGTGGAAGAACGTCGACGCGTCCGGCGCCGCGACGATCACGTCGTTCGGCTGCACCGACCGGAAGAGGGCCCACAGCAACGGTACGGCGAAGACCAGGAAGGCGCCGCCACCGCCGACGACGTACAGCGTGTTCTTGAGTCTCATCGTCAGTCCTTCTCCCGGAGCAGCCAGAACTGGGCCGCGGTG
This sequence comes from Kribbella sp. NPDC049227, assembly GCF_043197265.1. Classification (NCBI taxonomy): domain Bacteria; kingdom Bacillati; phylum Actinomycetota; class Actinomycetes; order Propionibacteriales; family Kribbellaceae; genus Kribbella; species Kribbella sp. NPDC049227. The sequence continues at coordinate 890,219 of NZ_JBICST010000001.1, forward strand.
ACGAGTCCGACCACGATCACCAGCACGATCGACAGCGCGGTCGCGGCACCGAGCTGTAGCTGGACGAAGGCGCGGTTGTAGATGTACTGGACGACAGTGGTGGTGTCCGTACCCGGCCCGCCGCGGGTCAGGATGTAGAACTGCGTGAACGCGAGCAGCGAGCCGACCACCGAGATGATCACGCACATCGCGATCGTCCGGCGCAGCACCGGGATGGTGATCTCGCGCTCCTGCTGCCACCAGGTCGCGCCGTCGAGTTCGGAGGACTCGTAGAACTCGCGCGGGATCGCCTGCATGCCGGCCATCAGCAGCATCATGGTCAGGCCGCTGACACCCCAGATCACCAGTACGCAGATCAGTCCGGTCGCGAGCGGCCCGTCCACCAGCCAGGCCGTCGTACCGTCGGTGATGCCGAGCTTGCGGAGCACGATGTTGATCGCGCCGCTGTCCGGCTGAGCCTCCAGCACAGTGACGAAGCTCAACGTCGAGAGGCCGACGACGAACGGTAGGAAGAAGACCGTCCGCAACAACGTCGCGCCGCGGCGCTTGCGTCGTACCAGGACCGCGAGCGCGTACCCGAGCACGAGAATCGGCCCGGTCACGATGACCGTGTACAACAAGGTGTAGAGGACCGACTTGGCGAACGCCGCATCGGAGGCGATCGCGGCGTAGTTCTTCAGCCCACTGAACTTCACCGTCCCGATCAGCGGCCAGTTGGTCAGCGAGATCACCACGGCGAAGGCCAGCGGCACCAGCACGAAGACCCCGACGAACAGTACGGCGGGCGTCACCAGGAGCAAGCCGGTCCGGGCTGGATGGGTGAGTGAACCGCGCCCGGCCCGTCGTCCGGCCGACGCCGCCTTGCGTGAGCCCGAGTCGAGCCGGTGCGTACGACGGGTTCCGACGTCCGTACTCATGCTTGTCCCTGGGACAGGATCCGGTCGTAGTTCTGCTGTGCTTCCTTCATGGCGGCCTCCAGCTCGCCGTCGAACACGGCCCGGCGGAACATCTGCAGCCATGGACCGTCCGGCTGGTTGTAGAGCAGGTTGTAGGACAGCGTGGTCGGCGCGTAGCCCTCCGAGATGCGCTCCAGCGGCAGCGTCGCGAGCGGGTACTTCTTCGCGAACTCCGTCGTTCTCGCATCCGACCGGACCGGCGTGTAACCGCCCGCCGGCAGGTCGATCTGTTGCGGCAGGTCCAGCGCGAACCGAACGAACTCCCACGCCCCGGACGCGTTCTTCGCGCCGCGCGGGATGCACATGTTGTCGCCGCCGTCGAAGAACGCCGAGCCCCCGTCCGGCCCGGACAGCAGCCGGGGCGTGACCTTCTGGTGGAACTTGGCGTCCGACGCGGACACGACCACGCTGTAGTTCGACGGGAAGATGCCGACCTTGCCGGCCCGGAAGTCGCTGCCCCAGCGGGACGCGTCGTCGGAGAAGTTCGCTCGCGGCACCAGCCCGTCGACCCACAGCTGCCGGTGCAGCTCGAGCATCCGCTGGACCACGTCGTTGCCGACGATGTTGCCGGACTGCTCGCCGATCGTGCCTTTGATCAGATCGGTGTCCGCCGCCCAGATCATCGGCTGTACGACGAACCCGAGGGCCCCCGGACTGTTCGCCGGGAAGCTCCAGGCGTAGATGTCGTCGCCCAGCTTGCGCAGCTTCCGGGCCGCGTCCAGCAGATTGTCGAAGGACTTGATCGCCTCGTCCGGGTCGACCTCCGCGCGGTCGCACAGCTCGGTGTTGAACCAGAACATCGAGTTGTCGGCCAGGTACGGGACTCCGAACACCCGGTCGCCCTTGGTCGCGAGCCGGAGGTGGCCCGGGCTGATCTTGTCCCGGAAGTCCAGCGCCTGCAGCGGTTCGGTCAGGTCGGTGAACGCATCGCGGTAGATGAACAGCATCGAGTTGATGTCGTCGATGTCGACCAGGTCCGGCACGCCCCGGCCGCGGATCGCGGTGGCCAGCTTGGTCACGTACTGCGCGTCCAGCACCGGCGTCAGCTCGACGGTGAGCCGTTGCTGGGACGCGTTGAACTTCTTCACCAGGTCGGTCAGGCCGGTCTGCGTCGCCGCCCGGCACCACACCTGCACGGTGCCGGTGGCTTCCTGCCCGAACCCGGCCGCTTGCACGTCGGGTTCGGGCAGGACAGAGCTGCAGCCCGGCACGGCGCCGGCCGCGGCTGTCGCCGCCGTCAGACCGAGGAACTTCCGCCGGGTGAACACGATCAGGCCCTGGGCAGCCAGACGCGCATGGCACCGATCTCACGGTTGGCCCACGCGTAGTACGGAACTGCGACCACGTCGACCTCGTCGGCGACCCCGTCCGCGCTGTCCGTCGCGAACGGCCAGACGGCGTCGCGATGACCGGCGCCAGCTCGCCCGCGCGTCCTCAGCACGGTGACGCCGTCGAGCAACTGATCATCGTGGCTTGCAGCTACTGATGCCCCAGGCAACAGATGGAGATCGTCGACATCGGCCTGCTGGTCGGCCTGCTCGACCGCGTAGACGAGCGGACCGCGTTCCAACGCTACGCAGCCGCGCACAGCGTCGACGCGCGGGTCTGCACCGACGACGCGGGTTGCCATCGGCAACTTCAGCTCGATCACTTCACCAGCAGCCGCATCCACGCGTGCGTAGCCGGCGGCATCCACCGGCTTGCCGTTGACGGTCGCTCCCTCCGCCCACGCCGGGATCCGCAGTTCCACCGCGATCGGACCACTGGCCGTGATCCCGACCGCGCCGTCCCACGGGTACGCCGTGTCGACGGTCAGCGTGACATCGCCGGCGGTGAGCGTGCCGGCGGCGTACTGGTGGATCTGGATGGTGCCGTCACTGGTGCTCGCGAGGTAGCCGTCGAGGCTGGCCAGCGTGCGCATGATGTTCGGCGGGCAGCACGCACAGTCGAACCATCCGCGCCGACCGTGCGCCGGGCTGCGGCCGTTGTCCGCGTGCGCCCCGCCGCGCAGCTGCAGCGCGTTGACATAGAAGTACTCGGTCCCGGCGAGCGACACCCCGGCCAGGAATCCGTTGTAGAGCATCCGCTCGATCGCATCGGCGTACGACGCATCTCCGGTGGCGAGCAGCATCCGCCACGCCCACTGGATCCCACCGATCGCCGCACAGGTCTCGGCGTACGCGCGGTCCGAGGGCAGCTCGTACTCGTCGCCGAACGCCTCACCCTCCCAGCGCGCGCCCAGCCCGCCGGTGACGTACGTCTTCGTCGACCACATGTGCGCGAACTGCCGCTTGAGCGACTCGAGCAACTCGGTGTCGCCGGTCTCGACCGCGACATCGGTCGCCCCGGCGGCGAGGTAGACCGCGCGGACCGAGTGACCTTCGACAGTGGTTGCCTCGCGCACCGGGACACGGTCGGAGAAGTACGCCGGCTCGTGGCCGTGGTTCCTGATGATCCCGTGGCCGCGGGCGTCGACGAACCACCGGGCGAGGTCGAGGTAAGCCGTCGTCCCCGTCTCCCGATACAGCTCGACGAGGGCCATCTCGATCACCGGGTGGCCGTCCACGTCCACGGTCTTGCCGTCGCCGAACGTCGCCACCAGATGGTCGGCGAGCTTGATCGCCACCTCGAGCAGTTCACGGTCGCCGGTGCAGCGGACCTGCGCGACGGCGGCCTGAATGAGGTGACCGGCGCAGTAGTGCTCGTGGCTCCAGACGAGTTGCTTGTAGCGGCCCTCGTCGCCGTACCGGAGCTGGACGACCGAGTCGAGATAACCGTCCTCGCGCTGAGCCGCGGCCACGATCGCGGTGAGGTCGCGCTGGCGCTGCAGCAATTCCTCGCTCGGGTTGCGTCCGTACTCCCAGGCGGCGGCCTCGAGCCACTTGTAGACGTCGGAGTCGGCGAACACCGGGCCGATCGCCTCGCCCTCGCCGATGCCGGCCGCGAGCCGGAGGTTCTGCAGGTTGCCGGCCTTCTCCAGTTGGTCCTGGCCGCTGGGGATGGCGCTGTCGCCGTTGCGCTGCTGGCGCGGCGACCAGAAGCCGCCGGTGATCTTCGCGTCGGCGAGGCCGACGGGGCGCCATCGGCCGCGGGTACCGGCGGCGGGGCTGCGGGAGCTGTCGACTGCGTCCGGGGTAGCGCTCATAGGGCGTGACTCCTGGGAGGCTGGGAGGGCTTCTCGGAAAATCCAGAATACGTTTTCCTTGATGAAGCTAGAGAGCTTCGGCAGCCTGGTCAACCCATCGGACCTGGCGAAATCCGGTCACGCCGAGCTTCATGAGGTACTGTTTCCGGAAAGTTCGGAAAGGAGTTGCCGATGGCGTCTCGCGGTCCTTCGCTGCCCCGGATCACGGATGTGGCCGCGCTGGCCGGCGTCTCCACGAGTACGGCGTCCAAGGCGCTGAACGACACCGGTCAGCTCCGCGAGGAGACCAGACAGCGGGTACGCCGGGCCGCCGAGCAACTCGGGTTCACCCCGGACAGCCGCGGTCGCGCGCTGTCGTCCGGGCGGAGTTTCACGGTCGGGCTGATCACCACGGACAGCTCCGGCCGGTTCAGCATCCCGATCATGCTCGGCGCGGAGGACACCCTCAGCGCCGGCGAGATGGCGCTGGTGCTGTGCGACACCCGGGACGACCCGCTGCGCGAGCAGCACTATCTGCGCTCGCTGGTGTCCCGCCGCGTCGACGGGATCATCGTGACCGGACGACGTACCGAGCCGCGCGCGCCGATCGACGTACCGATCCCGGTCGTGTACGCGTTCAGCCCGTCGACCGACCCGGCCGACATCTCGGTCATCGTGGACGACCACGGCGGCGCTGCGTCCACAGTGCAGCACCTGCTGTCGCTGGGCCGGCGGCGCATCGCACACATCACCGGTCCGGCGACGCACCACAGCGCGCAGGTCCGCGCCGCGGCGGCGGTCCAGACCGCGGGCAGTTCGCTCGTCGGCGAACCGATGCACGGTGAGTGGAGCGAGCGGTGGGGCCGGCATGCGGTCGACGTACTGCTGCGGTCGAACCCCGAGATCGATGCCGTCTCGTGCGGCAGCGACCAGATCGCCCGCGGGGTCTGCGACCGCCTGCGCGAGCTCGGCCGATCGGTGCCGGACGACATCGCGGTCACCGGCTACGACAACTGGTCGGTCATGGCCCTCGCCAGCCGCCCGCCGTTGACCACGGTCGACCTGGAGCTGGAAGAGCTCGGCCGCCGGACCGCCAACCTGCTGCTGGACGCGATCGCGGGCTCACCGCACCCCGGCGAGATGGCGCTGCCGACACGCTTGGTCACCCGGGAGTCGACGCTCGGTACCTGAGCCGTCCGGTCACCGGATGGTCGCCCACAGGTCCGCCGTTGGTTGCCCGTTTCCTCTAGTTTGATTCGGGTGCTGCGCAAGCTCCTGATCGGCGTCGCGGTGATCGCCACACTGGTGGCGGGGGTGGGCACCGCGCGCCTGGTGCTTCCTCGATCCGATCCCACCGGCGGCGTGGTCAAACAGCTGGCGTTCCTGCGTGCCGAGATCGAGGGTGGCGCGGACCACGCGGCGCAGAAGCAGTTCCCGGAGGGCTACTTCTTCCTCAACGCGCTCTACGGGCTGACCTGGGTCCAAGTCGGCCTCGCCGATCCGGAGCGGTCCGTCGACGCGGCGACCGAAGCACGATGGGCGCTCAACCGGCTGGAGTCGCCGGACGGGACGGCCGTCTTCGACGCAGCGCTGCGGCCGCGGTACGGCATCTTCCACGCGGGCTGGACGAACTGGTTACGCGGTGGGCTGATCGCCCTCCAGCACTCCGACGCGGCCGAGTTCGACGAGTTCACCAGCTCGTCGGTCGAGATCGCGACCGCGTTCCGGACCGCGAAAACCCCTTATCTGGAAGCGTATCCAGGTCAGGCCTGGCCGGTCGACTCCGCCGTCGCGATCGCCTCACTCCGCCTGTACGACGACCTGGTGGCACCGCGGTTCGGCCGGATCGCGACGAACTGGGTGGCGGCGGTGAAGACCAAGCTGGATCCGGGGACCGGCCTGATCCCGCATCAGGTCGCGCCGGCGACGACCGGTGCGCGAGCGTCGTCGCAGAGCATCATCCAGCGGTTCCTGGTGGAGATCGACCCTGTCTTCGCCCGGGCGCAGTACGAGATCTTCCGGGACCGGTTCGTCCGCGCGATCGGCGTCCGGGAGTATCCGGAAGGTGTGGCCGGCACAGGTGATGTCGACTCCGGCCCGTTGATCCTCGGCATCAGCCTGTCCGCGACCGTGGTCACGCTGGGCGCCGCCCGGGTCCAGCACGATCCGCTCGCGGACCGGCTCGCCCGCGAGGGCGACTTGCTCGGATTGCCGATCAGTGGCCTGAAGACGAAGCGGTACCTGTTCGGCGCGCTCCCGATCGGCGACGCCTTCCTGGCCTGGTCGACGTCCGCCCGGCCGTTCGTGGCCGGCGACCATCCAGAGCTCGACGGCGGCTCCGGCTGGTGGCGCGGCCCGTGGCTACTGCTGCTCTGGCTACCCGCGTTGATCCTGTGGACCTTCGTCCGATTCAAGCGGCGCCGAAGACGAAGACGCGCACACCGAGCCCGTGGCCGCATCAGCATGAGCCGCTCGGGCTGAGGTCGTCGCCGCCGTAGGGTGGGGGTGTGCAACGGATCTCGTCGCGGAACGCTCGGTTCCAGGTGTGGCAGGCGTCGCTGACCAACCGGGCCAAGCGGCAGCGTGCGGGCGAGTTCCTGGTCCAGGGCGTCCGCCCGATTTCGCTTGCCGTGGACAACGGATGGCCGGTGCGGACGGTGATCACCGACGCTTCGCGGCCACTGTCGCGCTGGGCTCAGGAGTTGCTGCAGCGGTTGCCGACCGCCGAGCGCGTCGCGATGGCGCCGGAGCTGCTGGCCGAGCTCGGCGAGAAGGACGAGGCCGCACCGGAACTCGTCGCGGTGCTGGAGCTGCCACCGGACGATCTGGACCGCATCCCGGTACGGCCGGACTTCCTCGGTGTCGTGTTCGACCGGCCGACCGGGCCGGGGAACATCGGGTCGATCATCCGGTCCGCCGATGCCTTCGGAGCGCACGGCGTGATCGTCACCGGGCATGCCGCCGACGTCTACGATCCGAAGGCGGTCCGCGCGACGACCGGATCCTTGTTCGGCATCCCCGCCGTACGCGCGCCGTCGCAGCGTGAAGTGATCGAGTGGGTACGACGCTCGGCCGACGTACCGATCGTTGTCGTGGGCACCGACGAGCACGGGTCGGTCGACGTGTTCGACTTCGACTTCACCCAGCCGACACTGCTCCTGATCGGGAACGAGACCAACGGCCTGAGCGCCGGATGGCGGGAGGCCGCCGACCAACTGGTGCGCATCCCCATCACTGGATCAGCCAGCTCCCTCAACGCCGCGAACGCCGCCACCGCCGTCCTCTACGAGATCTCCCGCCAGCGCTCCCATTCGTTCAAGACCCGGTGACTGCGCGGCGCCTAGCGTCGTTCTCATGAGACCGCAGCCGTTGATCGCCGTAAGCGATGTCGAGAAGAGCAGTGCCTGGTACTGCGAGGTCCTGGGAGCCGTGAGTGCTCATGGTGGGACATCCACGTGAACCCGAACGCCGACCACCTCGAGCTGTGGCTGCGTGATCCGGACGACTACTTGGTCGTCCTCGCTTCGGTTTGATCAGGCCGTGCAGAGTAGTTCGCCGTGGAGGATGGCGATCCAGCCGTCGGGCCGGGCCGCCCAGGTTTGCCAGGCGGCTGAGATAGAGGTGAGTGTCTCCTCCGGGACGCCTGCGCGGCGGGCCTGATCGGACATCGCCGACTTGAGGATGCGGTCCGCCCACATGCCGCCCCAGAACGCGCGATCCTCCGGGTTGGCGAACGTCCAGGTGCTCGCCGTCGCGTCCACCTTCTCGAAGCCGGCCTCCAACGCCCAGCTCAGCAGTCGCCGGCCGGCATCCGGTTCGCCACCGTTCGCACGCGCCATCCGCTGGTAGAGATCCATCCACTCGTCGAGCTCGGGCAGCTCCGGATACCAGGTGAAGCCGTGGTAGTCCGAGTCCCGGACCGCGACGATCCCACCCGGCTTGCAGACCCGCCGCATCTCCCGGAGCGCCTGCACCGGATCCGCCACATGCTGCAGCACCTGGTGCGCATGGACCACGTCGTACGTGTCGTCCGGAAGGTCCAGCGCGTGCACGTCGCCGACCACGAACTCCACCTCGAGATCGAGCTTCGCGAAGGTCGCGCGCGTGATGTCGAGCGCCTCGCCCGTCGCTTCGAGGGCCGTGGCCGGTCCCGGCTCGACCAGTCGAGCGAGGTCGGCGGTGATGGTGCCGGGACCTGCGCCGACGTCGAGCAACGCCATCCCCGGCCGCAGATGCGGAAGCAGATAACCAGCCGAGTTCTCCGCGGTCCGCCAGCTGTGCGACCGCAACACCGACTCATGATGCCCATGCGTGTACACGTTGTTCATCCCAGGCTCCTTTGCCCTCTGCCGACCTTCTCACGCTAACCCAGAATCTTGTTTCGTGAGACATATCGTCTCGAATATTGGAAGCACAGAGATGGCCGAATATGGCCAGACCCGGAGCCGGCCGGCGAGTCACGCTTGGGTTGTTCAGTCGGACTCAGGAGGAACAAGTGCTGGCCAAGGTGTTTCCGATCAAGTTGAAGGACGGCAATCAGGCGGCGGCCGAGGAACTGGTGCGGGAGTTCGCGCCGGTGGGGCCGGGGGCCGAGGAGGGGACGTTGTCGTTCCGCGTCTATCGCGATCCGGCGAACCCGGACTATCTGCTCTTCGTCGAGCACTTCGCGCATCAGGCGGCGTACGACGCGCACACCGGGTCGGCGGCGTACCGGGAGCTGATCGCAGGGAAATTCGCCGGGCTGATCGTGGAGTTCGTCGAGATCGATCATGAACTGCTGGTGAGCGTGTGAGCAGCCACGTCGAGTTGGCACGGCGGTTGCGCGCGCTGCATGAGCGGCCGCCGTTGGTGTTGCCGAATGCGTGGGATGCCGGGTCTGCGCGGGCGATCGAGGCGGCGGGTGCTGCTGCGATCGCGACCACGAGCGCGGGTGTCTCGTGGGCGGCCGGGGTCGCGGATGCCGGCGGGTTGGATCGTACGGCGGCGATCGCGGCGGTCCGCGCGATCGTCGCGGCCGTGTCGGTGCCGGTGACCGCGGACGTCGAGTCCGGCTACGGCGATGTCGAGGCAACGGTTGCCGACGTCATCGAAGCCGGTGCTGTCGGCCTCAACCTCGAGGACAGCTCGGGCGGCTCGCTGATCGATCCGGCCTTGCAGGCCGAGCGGATCGCTGCCGCGCGGGCCATCGACCGCGAGCTCGTCATCAACGCGCGGACGGACACCTATCTGTTCGGCGACGGGAGCGGCACGATCGAACGCGCGAAGCTGTACGCCGAAGCCGGCGCGGATGTGCTGTTCGTCCCAGGTGTCGTTGATCCCGCGACGATTCGCGAGCTGGTGGCCGCGTCGCCGTTGCCGCTCAACGTGATGGTCGGCCCGGGTGCGCCATCGGTTGCCGAGCTCACCGCGCTTGGGGTGACCCGGATCAGCGTCGGCCCGGCGATCACCGCCGGCGCCTACGGGCTGGCTGCGGCCGCGGCGAAGGAACTGCTGACGAGCGGAACCTACGAGGCGTTGTCCACCGCGGCGGAGTTCGGCAAGCTCAACTCTCTCCTCCGCTGAGTGTCCAGCCGCATCGCGATCTGGCGGGCTGCGTCGGCGCTGACGCCGGGCACGGTCTCCAAGGAACCGATCCCGGCGCCGTGATCGAGTACGACGTTGCCTGAAGCAACAGCTTGCGCCAGCGGCCCGACCAGCTCGGCCTCGGTCAGCGCCTCGGCTCCCGGGAACGCGTGCGTGAGGCCGTGGCCGAGCCCCGCGACCGGAACGCCGTACACCTCGACGAGTTTGCGCAGTACGTCGTCCGCATCCTCGGGCGGTAGCTGATCGCGGACCACCGCCTGGACCGCGACCTCGAACGGTCCCCACGCGCCCGGCACACGGACGTCCGGGTCGGCTTCGACGGCGACGAGTCGCGCGGCTCGTTCGACGACGTGGATGACACCTTCCCAGTACGGGAGATGTGCGTGCAGCAGCAGGTGATCGGGGCCGCCGGGACCGATCTCGAGCAGACCGGGATCGCCGTCGAGAGAGATGGTCCGGCGGTAGACACCGTCCTCGACCGACTCGACGCCAGGGATCGCCTGCGACGCGAGGAACGTGCTCATCGCCTCCCAGTCGTACGGCGTGGTGAACGGCAACCGCAGCGCCAGGCCACCATCGGCGACCAGGCGGTCGGTCCGGCGCCGCCGGTCGCGGAGCTCCCGCGGGGAAGCCCGGAAGATCTCACGCATCGCCCGGTTGAACTGCCGCAGACTCCCGAAGCCGGACGCGAACGCGATGTCCGCGATGGACAGATCGCTGTCATCGAGGAGTCTGCGGGCGAAGTGGGCCCGCCTCGAGCGGGCGAACTGGTCCGGCGTGACACCGAGGTGCTCGTGGAACAACCTGCGCAAGTGGCGCGCCGACAGCCCCAGCCGCGCGCCGAGCGCCGCCTCGCCGGACTCGTCCAGCACACCGGCGATGATCAGTTGTACGGCGCGGCAGACCAGCTCGGGCGCCTCGTCCGGCACCGTCCCCGCGACCCGGTACGGCCGGCAGCGCAGGCAGGCGCGGTATCCGGCCGCCTCGGCGGCCGCCGCCAGCTCGAAGGTCCGCACGTTCTCCGCCCGGGGCTTCGCCCCGCATCCGGGCCGGCAGTAGATGCCCGTCGTACGAACCGCGGAATAGGTCGTCATCCGTCCACTGTCACCCCCTGCCGACCGACGTTCTGGCCACATCCGGACCTCACGCTAACCGCCCGCACGGACACTTTTCGGTGACGTCTCCTGCAATTCTGGTGCGGGCGGACGTCGGGGATGGCTAGGGTGCGGCGGTGCAGTCCAAACCTCTTGTCGTAGTGGTGAGTGGCCCGCCAGGGACCGGGAAGACGACGCTGGCGCATCGGGTGGCCGCCGCGATCGGGTGCCCGGCGATCTGCCGGGACGAGATCAAGGAGGGGATGGCGCACGCGACACCCGGGTTCGTGCCCGGGCCCGGCGACCCGCTGACGATGCGGACGCTGTCCACCTTCTTCGACGTGATCGGGCTGCTGGTAGGCCGCGGTACGACGATCGTGGCCGAAGCCGCGTTCCAGGACCGGATCTGGAGTCCCGGGCTGACCCCGCTGCTCAACCGCGCCGACCTTCGGATCATCCACTGCACGGTCCCCGCCGACGTCGCGCTCGCCCGGATCACCGCGCGTACGGCGACCGACCTCAAGCGGACCGCGCACGAGGACGCACAGATCAGCGCCGACGCTCGGCTGCGGACCCACAACGCCTTCCAGGCGGTCGATCTCCCGGTTCCGTCACTGACGGTCGACACCTCGAGCGAGGCCTACAATCCGTCGCTCTCGAAGATCGTCGCGTTCTTGTCCGAGTGACCGGCTAAGGTCCTTGAGCAGTCGACTGATCGGGGGTCTCGGGATGCTGTTCGAAGGTTTGACGACGGCGCATGTCGCGGACGCGTGCCTTCGGGCCGGCGTGCCTGTGAGGACCGCGTCGCTGACGGCTGTGGTCGGAGGCCGGGTTGCCGGACGCGTGTTGCCCGCGCAGCACGTGGGCAGTGTCGACGTGTTCCTGGAGGCGTTCGAGTCGGCCGAGGAGGGCGACGTACTGGTTGTGGACAACGGCGGACGGCGGGACGAGGCGTGCGTGGGCGACCTGGTCGCGCTCGAAGCCAAGGCCGCCGGACTCGCCGGGATCGTGATCTGGGGACTGCATCGCGACACGGTCGACATCACGGCGATCGGGCTGCCGGTGTTCAGCCTCGGCGCGATGCCGACCGGTCCGTTGCGGCTCGACCCGCAACCCGACGACGCGTTGTCCACGGCAACTATCGGCGACTGGCCGGCGAGCCGGGACGACGTCGTACTGGGTGACGAGGACGGTGTGGTCTTCGTGCCGGCCGATCGGGTCGACGAGGTGACCGGGTTGGCCGAGTCCATCCGCAACACCGAGCATCGGCAGGCGGCCGGGATCCGGGCTGGACGGTCGTTGCGGGAGCAGGTCCGGTTCGCGGACTACCTAGCGGCGCGGGCGACAGATCCCTCGCTGACTTTCCGGCAACATCTACGCGCAGTTCGAGGAGCGATCGAGGAATGAGCACCGCGGATGCCGCAGGCACCTGGAAGCTGGGCGACGTCACCGTCAACCGGATGGGTTTCGGAGCCATGCGGATCACCCCGAACCCCGATCGTCAGGTGGCGATCCGGGTCCTGCGACGGGCAGTCGAGCTCGGCGTCAACCACATCGACACGGCCGCGTTCTACCGTTCACCGGGCGGGACGCTCGGGGTCGGCGACGGCGAAGCGCGGTATGCCAACGAGCTGATCCGCGAAGCCTTGGCGCCGTACCCCGATGAGCTCGTCATCACCACCAAGGTCGGGCCGGGCGAGGACCCGGAGCGCGGCTTCTACCACGCGACCACCGCGGCCGAGTTTCGCACGCAGGTCGAGACGAACCTGCGCCAGCTCGGCCTCGACCGCCTCGACGTGGTGAACCTGCGCATCATGAAGAAGCCGGGCGCCGACTCGATCGCCGACCGGTTCGGGGCGCTCGCTGACCTGCGGGACGCCGGACTGATCCGGCAGCTCGGGGTGTCGAACGTGCGCGCCGACCACCTGGACGAGGCACTGGCGATCGCGTCGGTGGTGTGCGTGCAGAACAGCTACGCCATCGACATGCGCCGCGAAGAGGACGCACTGATCCGGCTGTGCGCCGAGCGGGACATCGCCTACGTACCGTTCTTCGCGATCGCCGGCCCGAAGCGTGAGAGCGACGCGACACCCGAGGACTCGTCCGCTGTCGAGGCGATCGCCGCCCAGCACGGCGTCTCGCCCCAACAGATCCGCCTCGCGTGGACTCTGCATCAAGGTGCGAACGTCCTGGCCATCCCGGGCACAGGGAGTCCCGCCCACCTCGAGGAGAACATCGCGGCCGGCGCCATCCGGTTGTCGCCCGCGGAGCTAGCGGCGCTGGGCTGACTAGCTGACCGCGGCCCGCACTGCGGGGACGACCTCCTGCGCCCACCTCGCGACCTGGACGTCGTACGCGTCGGCGCCTCGCGGGAACAAGGTGAACCCGGCAGCGCCGTGCTCGAGGATCGCACCGGTGAGTTCCTCGATCCACTGCGCCGGGGAACCGCCGATCCAGCGACCTTCGTCATCGCGGGTACGGCGGCTCGGGGACGCGGTGAGTGCGCCGGGGAAGTTGTAGATCGTGGCGACGTCGGACGGCTTGCGACCGACCGACAACGCGGCCTCGTCGATGATCGGGCGGGACCAGCGGTAGCGGTCGCTCAGCCAGTCCGCGGCGCGACCCGGGATCCAGCCGTCCGCCCGCCGGCCGGTCGCGGCGAGCGACTTCGGGCCGTTCGATCCGGTCCAGATCAGCGGCGCGGGAACGTTCGCCGGCCTGAGCTGCCCGATCGGGTAGTGCTTGGTCGGTTCGGGGCGACCGCCGTCGGACATCGTGTGGAGGAGTTGCATCGCCTCCTCGAAGGCCTCGACCGCTTCGGCGGGCCGCAGTTCCGGTACGCCCATCGTGGTGATCCGGTCCCAGGCGCCACCTGCGCCGAGGCCGAGGATGAACCGTCCGCCGGACAGTGCCGCGAGGGAGGTCGCCGTACGTGCAAGCACCGGGGCCGGGCGGAGCGGGAGGTTGGTGACGTTGACGAACGCGGACAGGTGCTGGGTGCGGCCGAGGAGTACGCCGATCGTCGCGTAGCCGTCGAGGAGGTCGGCGACGTACGGGTGGTCCGAGACCGAGACATGGTCCAGCCCGTCCCGGTCGGCCTGCGCGGCCAGGCGCAGCAGGGCGGTCACGTCGTGGACGTCGGCCGGGGAGCCGTAGCCGAACTTGGGGGTCATGATGAGATCTCCTTTTAGTTCGTAGACCTAAATAGTAGCGCTACGAACTATGAGGTCTGCAAACTGTTTGCTGACCGGACTACCATGAGGGCATGGCCACGACGACAGCGCGGGACACGGACCTGGCCGGTGCCCTGGTCCAGATCATGCACGTGCTGCAGGACCTGTACGCCGAGACCAGCCGGCCGCTCGGCCTCACCCCGCAGCAGGCCCACCTGCTCTGCGTCCTGCTCGGCGGCCCGCTCGGGATGACCGAGCTCAGCCGCATCCTCAGCATCGAACGCTCCAGCCTGACGAGCATGGTCGACCGCCTCGAACGCCGCGACCTGGTCAGCCGGATCCCCAACCCCACTGACCGCCGGGCCTGCCAGATCGAACTGACGGCCCCCGGCCTCGCCCTGGCGCACGACGCCCACAACGGCTTCACCGAGCGCATCGACGCGATGACCACGGGTCTGACCGCGGCCGACCGTCGTACCCTCGCGGCGACCCTGCAGAAGATCGTCGCCGAGGCCTGAGTGTCCGGGGTCTTCCGCGCTGGGGCGCGGATCGCCTACGAGGTGAGCGGTGACGGGCCGGCCGTCGTATTGGTCCGGAACAACCGGCGGCCGCGGGACTTTCGACCGGCCGGGTGGCTCGCCGACCGGTTCCGGGTCGTGCAGGTGCAGCCGATCGGGTTCGGCGCGAGTGAGCGGCCGGCGGAGTACGACTTCGGGAGCATCGGCCAGCAGGTGCTGGCAGTGCTCGACCACGAGGGCATCGACCGGTTCGTGGTCTGGGGGTTCTCCCAGCCGGCCTGTATGGCAGCGATGGTCGCGCGCTCGACGAGCCGCGCGGCGGGCCTCGTCATGGGCGGGGTCGCGCCGATCGGATTCCCGACCGACGGCGACATGCGCCGGATGGAACGGGAACCTCGGCTACCCCGCCCGCCGTTGGAGTTCTGGCGCGCCTACCGAGCCCACGACTGGCACCACGAGCTCAGATGCTTCACCGGCACCAAGATCGTGTACGTCGGGACTGCGGACAAGGCGATCAACCGGGTCCGGCGTCTGAAGCCGGTCCTGCGGGGCATTGGCTACGTGTGTTTGGAGTTCGAGGGGCTCGACCACGCGGCGTCTTCTCTGGGCGTGGACACACCGGAGGGCCGGCTGATCGTCGAGGCGGTGGTGGATCACCTGCCCGACGGGTGGTGAGGTCAGCGGCGGCCGCCGAACTCCCACGGGAGGACTTCGGCGTCCGGTGCCTCGATCAGAATCGCGGCTGCTTCAGGCTGGGGAGCTTCGACGAGCGCGGCGCGGCCAACGTGTTTGCCGGCGTCCAGGCCGAGGAGGTCGCCGTACATGATGAGGTGCGGTGAGGTGAGCGGCCGGGGCTCGTCGTCGGTGATGACGAGGTAGCGGTTGTACCCCTCGACGGCGTTCGCGAAGTCCCACATGGTGCTGCCGACGTGCTTGCGGAATCGGTGGATCACGACCGAGTCGAAGGCACCGGCGCGGTAGTACGGCTCGTCGTACGCGAAGGTGTGGACAGCCTCGTCGTCCGGCAGATCGACGATGTGCAGGCTGCCGGTCGTTTCCTCGCCGTCCGCAGTCAGCGTGGGACCACGGGCGACGAGCTCTTCGGCGTACCGATCCATGAACGCCCAGTGCTCCTCGTTGAGGCTCACCTTGACGTCGTACCCACCGATCCGGTCCCGCCCGTACACGAAGTACTCCACGGGACCGGACCCTAGCCGGTCAGGAGTTCGCCGCCAGGTGGAGGCGGAGGAGGGAGTCGTAGTCGACGATCTCGATGGCGGCGTCGGTCACGTCGGCGGGGTCGACCGTGTCCTGGGTGCCGATCACGAGCAGCTTGCGCGGGTCGCTGATCTCGACGCCGTACTTCGTCTGGGCGAAGGCACGGTGCTCGGGGGACGTGAAGTAGTCCGCGTACCGGGCGAGGGCGGCCGCGCCGTCGTGCACCGACGTCGTGCGGTGGTGCTTCTTGCCCTCCAGCAGCGGGAGACCGAGGTCGCCGACGATGTGGGTGCCGTCCGCGGTCTCGAGGATGAAGTCCGGCTGCAGCGCGTCGCCGTCCTCCTGCCGCTCGAGGAACGGCCGGCGGATCAGCCGGGTCGCGTCGAACGCCGACAGCAGGATGCTCTCGTTGTCCTCGAGGAACTCCTCGACGGTCGAGTCCGGCAGGCCGTGTCCGAGGTACGTGCTGGCGAACGGGGAACCCTTCAGATCCAGATCGCCCACCGGCACGCTCAGGGTGCCGATCGGGTCGAGGTGGTCCGCCGCCTGGGCGTAGTTCCGTAGGAAGGCCAGGTACTTGGCGGCCGGCTCGGAGCGGTGGATCGCGAGCGCGAAGAACGTCCAGTGGACCCGGATCGACGCGCCGACGGTGTGCACCAGCAGGACCCGGTCGAACGTCGAGTAGTTGCCCGGCGCGAACTGCAGGATCTGCTCCCCCGGTCCGACGAACTCGTTGCCGATCATCTTGTCCGCACCCGGGAACCGATCCACCAGCTCCCGCCGGCCGACCTCGGTCGCGACGGTGGCGTCCTTGAACAGGTTCTCCCCCGGCAGCGTGACCACGGCCGCGCCGTCACCGAGCCCGAAGTACTCCTCGACGCTCGCTGCCTTCCGCCGCCGTACCTCGAGCGACCGGTACTCCCGGCTCACCCCGACCAACTCCAGGATGTTCCAGTCCGGTGTCTCCGTCAGCACCATCATCCGCGGGAACAGCAACGGCCCCGGCAGCTCGTTCCGGTGACTCCCGGCCAGATGCTCCCCCACCCCCTTGAGGTGCTCCCCCCAGAACTGACCATTCACCTTCACAAACTCAGTGGGCTTCATCGCCTGCTCTCTCTCGCGCTCACACACTCCGACGTAACAGCCAACTCCAGGCTGACCTACCGCTATTCCCGCGGGTACGCCGGGGGGTCGTGCACGAGCGCCATCCAGGAGAGAGCGGGTGGCATCCCACCTCCGAGAGAGGATGCCACCCGCCAGGTCAACGCGCCGGCCTAACGGTCAGCTCATTCCTCCCACTGGAACTGCCAGCCCAGAGCGCAGGGCCACTCGGGAACGCAAGTCGTGTTCGGATCCCGGTACCAGACGTCGGACACCGCGTACCCGTAGTGCCGGTACACGTTCTGCTTCTGAATGCACTCGTCCTGGCTCGCACAGGTGACGGTGTGGATGGTCTGGGTCTGCGCCTGGGCCACCGTTGCGCCACCCGCAACCACAGCCACCGCAGCCGCGCCCATCGCCACCATTCGCCCGATCGATCTCATGCAGTATCTGCCTTTCAGGTCAATTATATAGTTGCCCAATGCAACTCTCGCTCACGCTAGTGCCAGCCTCGACGGCCACGCAAACGATTCGATCCAGCAGAAATAGCGTTTAGCGAGTGAGTGCCGTGGGCAACGACCAGACGTGGACTATCCACAACCGGCTGACCCCGGGTGAGTACGACGTACAGTGGGGACTGCCGACCGGGCGGAGGACGGGCGCGCGACCGAATTATCATCGTCGCCATGGCAACGCGGCTTGTTCAAATCAACATGAAGGCTCGGGACGACTCTGCCCTGGGCGGTTTCTGGGCGGAGGCGCTCGGCTGGGGTATCTCCAGCGAGGGCCCCGGCGTGACGAACCTCGAACCTGAGGGCTTCGTCTACCCCGACCCCGTCGCCGTCTGCATCGACCTCATCGCCTCCCCGGAACCCAAGACGGTGAAGAACCGAGTGCACGTCGACCTCGCCACCACCTCGGCGGCTCATCAGGCGGAGGTGGTCACGCGCCTGAAGGATCTCGGCGCAACACCCGCCGACGTAGGCCAGGGCGACGTCCCCTGGACGGTCATGGCCGACCCGGAGGGCAACGAGTTCTGCGTGCTGGACCCCCGACCGCTCTACCGAGACACCGGACCGATCGCCGCGGTAGTGGTCGACTGCGCGGATCCGCGAGCCATGGCCCGCTTCTGGGGACAGGCCATGGACTGGACACTGCACGAGGTGACTGACCACACCGCGGTACTGCGTTCCGCCAAGGGCGTCGGCCCCTATCTGCAGTTCCGCCGCACGCCCGACGTGAAGACCGTGTGGAACCGCGTCCATCTCGACGTCCGCCCGTACCCAGGTGACGATCCGGAGGCCGAGGCGACCAGACTGCGGACTCTCGGCGCCACCGCCATCGACCTAGGCCAGAGCATCACCTGGACGGTCCTCGCCGACCCAGAAGGCAACGAGTTCTGCCTCCTCACTCCAGCCTGACCCAGCCCTCGCCCCCCGCCCCCTACGGCCACCAGGCATGAGACAGGCCCTGAACCGCGTTTCCGCAGGTCAGGGCCCTGTTGTCGTGCTGGTGGCGGGTGCAGGGTTCGAACCTGCGTAGGCATACGCCGACAGATTTACAGGGGGTGGCGTCTCCTGCCCTGACCTGCGGTCAAGCTACCCGAGGCCCAATCTTGCGCACCAGTTCCACACGGAGGACCCCTGGACAGTCCAGTCATGGCGTAGGTGATTGAGTAGGCAGGCGTAACGGCGGTGCGCACTACGTCGATGTTCGACTCGACGGAAGGGGTGTACACACGATGTCGGTCGAACTCTGGGCTGCGATTCTCTCCGCCGCGGCACTCGTGGTCGCGCTCCTCGCGGCGTACTACGCCAAGCACAGCGCGAGCGCAGCCGAACGCTCGGCGATCGCAGCCGAACGCTCGGCCGACGCAGCGCGTGACCAGGCTGACGAGGTGCGGCGCGCGAACGAGCTGACGGAACGGGCGCACCAAGCAGACGTCGAACGGCGCGAGGCCGCGGCCCGTGCGAACGCAGTCGCGTGGAAGGTGGAGAAGCAGGGCAACGTCTATATGCTCCGCAACATCGGCGTTGAGACAGCCGAATTGGTGTGGCACAGGGACCGCCCGATCCAGCCGGGTGACGTCATGGGCGACGACGCTTATCGCGAAATGGTGGCCGGAACCATAGGACCGAATCAGGCCGTGCCGTTGCCGTACTGGCCAGCGTTCACCAAGCCTCTGCCGACCGAGATCTATGTCATGTGGGAGGGGTGCACAGCCGCAGCCGTCGTCCCCTACCCGCCGACATGACGAAAAGCAGCGGCCGCCATCTCGGCGGAGATGGCGCGCACGACGTTCGTACTCGCTTCGTACCGTCACCAGCGTCTGGGTTATGAGCAGCCAGGACAGCGTCTCCGGGGGGCTGCGCGCCGTGTCGCAGGCCAAGGTGCGCCGCCTCACCGCCGTCCAATTCGTCGCACCTGTCTCATCGCATCCGCTGGCTCTCGGAGTGCCGTGGGTACGAATCTGGGTACGCGGCTGACGCTCTCGAGGCACCTGCGACTGCACGCGGGCCAATTGAATTCCGCTGTGCCTCGGGCAGCACGCCAGCTACCCACTGTGGCTGCCGAATCGGGCCCCACGACACTCAGACGGTAGCCATCGTGGGAACGATCCGCGATGCTGCCGGAATGACGCCTAGTCACGATCTGGTGGAGTTGGTTCGTCAGGCAACGCAGGAGATGTCGGCGGAGTACCGGCGGATCTATGTGCGGACACGCGAGGATCCAGGCACGGCGGGCGACCAGGGCGAGGAGAACTGGGCTGAGCTGCTGAAGAGATGGCTGCCCTCTACTCATCATGTAGTGACGAAAGGGCGGATCCTGGCGTCTAATGGCCAGACGAGTCCCCAGGTTGACGTCCTAATCCTGAGTCCCTACTACCCGCGCGGCCTGATCGACAAGAAGCTGTACCTCGCGGCCGGAGTGCTCGCGGCCTTCGAATGCAAAACCACCCTGCGGCCGCCACACATCCGGAAAGCTGTCGATACGGCCGCCTCAATTGCCCAGCTCGGCCGCAGTGATGAATCCGTCAGCAGGAAGATCATGTACGGCCTGCTGGCGCACTCCGCCCAGGTTCCAGAGAAGAAGACGTCTGCGAGCGAGACCGTTGGTCGCCTCCTGCGCACGGCGGACCAAGACCAAGTCAATGACCTGCGGGACTGCCTGGACTTCGTGTGTGTTGCCGACCTTGGCACATGGGCGATGCAACAAGGCCACATCGCCCCTGATGGGCTCTATCCAGAACACATCATCTCTGGCTATATGGCGTCGAGCCCGAGCGATCCACTCACCCCTGAGCCCATCGGTCGATTCCTGACATGCCTGCTAGGTGCCCTTGCGGAACAGGACGCCGGCCTGCGGCCGTTCGCGGCATACTTCCGCACCGCGGGTCTGTTTGGCGTCGGCCATGGCACGCTGCGGAGGTGGACCATGAAGGGTCAGCCATTCGAAGAACATCCCGATGGTGATCTCGTATTCCGTGACTGGACAATAAGGCGATGAGCGACTCTCCGGCGTCGCAGGACCCGCCCACACCTAGCCCGGCCCGCCCCCCGGGTGGTCTGCGAAGCAGGTTGTCCCCGTAGCCGATTGGACAGCGGCACGTGACGGGCGCGGGCCCGATGGCCCACCGCTACGCCGCAAAGGTCCGAGCCGACTGTGGTGCGTTCCGCCGCATCGTCCTGCTCTACGTCGAAGCGACGGCCGCGGTGGAGGCAGCCGACAACCAGCCCGACCGCGAAGCCGCCGAAGAGCGCGCGCTTGGGCTCCGGATGGCGCTATGTGCTCTTGCGGCGCGCTGGTCCAATCGTCACGGATACAAAGACGAATGGTCGGCACCGGGCACGTCGCATAGCTCATGACGGAACTACGGGTTCCGTCCGAGGCCCGCCTCCGGCGGAGTCTGCCGCCAGCGGCGAACGCCGACGTACTACGGCTGCGCGGCGTCTCCGTCGACCGCATAGACCTCGGGGAGGTAGACAACGGCGCGCTCACGGAACAGGTGATAGGCCGACTGAACGCGGAAATGGGCTGTGATATCGCCAACGCCTACTCCCACCTCGCTAAGGAGGAGGGCCGTCACGACCCACCGCAGACTCTCATACAGCACGTAATTTTGGGACGCAAACAGTCGTAAATCCTCCGGAGAGGTCCGTTTCATATGGGCAACACCATTCCGCGCTGCCTTAACAGACTGAACCCAGCGCTGGCGACCACCTTCCGGCTCAATCACTTCTGAACCAGCCAGGTCGTCTGTTAGAGGCTCGAGTCGGCCAAGCGACAGTTGTAGGCGCTCGTCGAAGGTCAGCTTCTCCATTCCGAGGAGCAGCATCCTGACGACATCTTTAGCCTCGTCTGGTACGCCTGCAACGGCTGCCCGCCGGATCGCCTGTGCTTCTTTCGCCGTCATTCGCAGTTCGTTGTGTAGCTCCCTATGGATGGCCTCCAAAGAGGCAGCCAATAGAAAGGTTCGCGTTTCAACGTCGAGAGTTGAGTCCGTGATGGCCTTCACGACAACTGCTGCGACTGGCGTCAATTTGTCAATTGCCAGGTACCACTTCTGCAGACCTGACAGACCGAACCTCAGACTGACGATTGGGCTAGTCCCCTGGCGAACTACCGGGCCCGGTCGCAGGAGCGATACGGCCTGCCCCTCGGCTGTCACGAGCAAGATTTCGATTGGATCGACACGTTTTCCAGCCAGGAGCGACAACAATAGCCGCATTGGTCCAATGATGAACCGCTCGACTTGGAGTTGCGAGAGGTTCGGAACGTTCGCGAATGTGGCCCCGTCATTGAACGCAATCTCTATGTCCCCAAAGCGAGGAATATTCAGGGCGCCGATCCAAGACGCATTACCGATGTACCGATTCCATGCGCCAGCAAACTTGACGGCAGCACCGACGTACTGCTCATCAAGGGCAACGTGACCGCCGCGCAGACCGCACAAGAATCGGAAACATTGCACGCTGCCTTGCTCCTGGCGGCCAGGAACGCGGATGCCGTCGTGAATCGACACTTCGGTACCGTCGTCCAGCTCACCAAAAATCACGTACTCGATATTATTGTCGAGTCGAGGCGTCATTTCCCGGTAGCCGTCGTGCTGGGTCGTCACAAGCCAGCTGACCAGTTCATCATCAAAAAGGTCAACCGAGCCTTCGTCGAAATCGAGTCGACCCCTGACTCGATGTTCGGGAGTCTCGGCTACCCAGAACACTCCTTCCATCGATCCACCTTTCTAGTGCCCAACATTATGGCAGTCGTCTCACAGACCGTCCTACCCTGTCGCGACCCTGCTCGCCATTCGATCAATTCGCAGGTTAGCCTTTAGAGCCGACTTCCGCAGACCCAACCGGCCAGCAATCCAGTATCTGAAGACCAACAAAGACTCCCAATATGCCTTGAATAACTCTGACGGCTCAGGAAGCGCGCGGTTTGCATGTTTCACTGAGTTGTACAGCCTGCGCATATCAGTGACCCATGCGTCCTCATCGATGGGAAATGATCCTGGGCAATCTGCCGCCAATCTCCGGAGCCGCAGCTCGAATGACTCATTCCCCGCCTTCTCTATACTGAGGCCAGCGTCGCGAGCGAGTGTGAACCCGAGAGCTTCCAGTCCAATCCCAAGTTGGGCGAAATGTGTTTCTATTGTCGCCTCTCGAAGCTCCAGCAGTCGCAAGATCGGATTGATACCGCGCGACATTCGCTCCTTCAATCTCATCCACTTAGCGACACCAGTCGGACCGATGTCGTCGAAAGAGAATAGAAATCCGATGTGACCGGATGTCGACGACTTTGGTGCCATTCCAGTTCGAAAAGTGTCTACTTTGTACCATTGCCTACCGTGGCTCGTTCCGTCAATGGTTCGGAGTGGATCATCATCCCGTGTCGCCTCATGGTCTTGAAAGTTGAAGCTTCGCCATGCGGAAACTCGAATTAGGTCACGAACAGCACTGTGCAGGCATAGATGATCCTCCCAGTCACGTGGACTAGAGACCCTTGTCTCAACCAGCATTCTTTCATTGATCGTGGTCTCATCTGGATGCTCACCTGGACCGTAACGATAGGCAGGTCGAATTGTGAGGTTGAGCTGTCTTCCTACTCTCAATGGCTCCGGTGATCGCAAATGCAACGAGACGGTCTTCAGTCGACCATCTTCTGTGAATATTCGCTCGCTGTCTAAACTTCCCAGCCCCACCCAAGCACCGATACCCTCGATTTCGGAGCGCAAGCCATTTATTCGAGAATACCGATTCGCCCCTAAGGCGCCTATTAGGGCATAGTCGGCCGACAGGATTCCCAGGCCGGTGGCCAGGATGACGCGGCCCGGCGACGCGTTGAAGCAGCACTCTCGTCCGACTACCCGCACGCTGCCTGAACCCTGGAAGAGACGCACAGTTGATAATGCTGACGTCTTTGACCTGCCTCCGCCTTGCGAGTCAGAGGCGTCAGCTCAACCTGCGGTCGGGCGGTATCAGATGCTGTGCCGTCACACCTGGCTCAGTGAATAGCGGCCTTGCAAAGAGCCTGACACGACGACTTCACCACGGTGGTGGCGTCAGCACACCGGTAGCGCTTCGAAGATGAGTCCGCACGTCAGCGCCGGTGATGGTTCCGGCCCGGACTTGCTCAAGTACCCGGAAGAGGGTGACCGTATCGATGATGAGCCCGCCGTCTTCGGCGAAGGTGCGGATGTCTTCACTCTTCCCATGCAGCATCGGTTGACGGACCGAAGGATCCTGTTTGCGAAACTGATTGGCGATGTACCACTCTGCCGCGGGTGATGCGCCGGTCCGCTGAAGGTACCGCTTGTTGAATCTTGCCAGTTGCTGGAAGGCTGCCGTCGACGCTCCCTTGGTGTACCCCTTCACCTCGGCGATAGCGAGCCACGCGCTGTGATCTGGGTCCGAAATGTGGAGGTCTTCGAGGTTATCGCCAGGGGTCGCGTGATCGTCGGCGTTGACCACGGTGAAGCCCAATTCTCGGAGTGCTCTGATGACGGCTTCGACGAGCTCGTCAGAATCAGCAGTCAGTAGCGCCCGCTCGTACAGATCGGCTCGGCCTCGTGCGGCATCGAGCCGGTTGTGCAGACTCGCGGCACGCTGGTCGAGATGGGCGGTGATGTGCAGGCGCTCGGCCTCGACGGTCGAGAGCGCAGCCACCTTCTGTCTCTCATCACGGGTTTGCCAGTGCGGTTCGTGAGACCAATCCGGGACACCAGGGAAACGATCCGGGTCGAGCTGATGCCATTCGGCGAGCGCAGCTCTGACCCACGGCACGATGTCGGGTACATCGCCGGGCAGGAGCCACACCTCGGCCTGGGACTGACGCGCGTATCGGCCAGCCAGCATCCGCCCGGCGGCGGTCGCTAAGAACGGGTCCGCCTCCGTGTGGTCCACGCCGAGGACAGAGAAGCAGGTGTGTTGTTGACGTGCCGTAACGATGGGCTCCAGCACCTCACGGGTGAGCTGCCGGATCTTGTCGGGAACCGCGTAGCGCAAGAACTCTTCGGCAGTGTGGCCCTGGACCATCTGGACGAGCAGTGCCGGGTCGAACCGCTGGTCAATCGTCCAACTGCCGCGCGCGAGCGCGTGGAGCTCGATTGGTGCCCGGAGGACCACGAACAGGTGCTCATCGGCGCCCATGAGTGAAAACTGGTCTGAAACCACAGCATCCCATTCGGCCTGTCGGACCTCGCGGAGATCATCGACTCTCCTGACCGTTGGGATGAACTCGGCTAGCTCCTCAGCGACGTCCGTGCCGAACCCCAGGACAAGGACTCGTGGACGCGGCTTGCTGTTGATTAGGACCGGCGGAGCGGGCTGCTGAGGGTCAGGCATGACCAACAGTCTGAAGGATCAGCGCCGCGCAGGTCGGTCCTCGGCGCTAGGGGCTGCAAACTTCCGCACGGATTCCGCACGGACGGCCGTAGATACCCGACGCCAGCCGGACACACTCGGACACAACGAAGCAGCCCCTGAGCTGCGTTTCCGCAGGTCAGGGGCTGGTTTGGTGCTGGTGGCGGGTGCAGGGTTCGAACCTGCGTAGGCATACGCCGACAGATTTACAGCCCAGACCGCAACCTAGGCTCTGACCAGGCAAAACGCCGCTGCCAGTCGATGCCAGGGCACCAACAGGGCAAGACGGCGCAGAAGCAGCCCACACCGGACCGCTTCCAGTGGACCCTCGCCTTGCAGCTCTCAGGGGGGCGAGGCGGGGGTGCCGAGGGATATTCGGCGCGTGATGGGGCGCTCGGCGTTCGCGCCTCGGAGTTCATCCGCATGGGGGGATGCCCGATCCGACGGGACTGCTGAAGAGTCCGAACCCAGGCATCCGACCACGGGAGGGGAAGCCGGATCATGGACGGCGAGCTCGCAGAGATCATCGGTATCGAGGGCTACACGTACTTGTACCCGCTCGTCCTCATGGACCTGACGCGGCTGCAGGTCACCAACACCGAGAAGGTGAGTTACACGCCGCTGCGAGTGCCGCCTGACACGTTCCTCAACGTCCCGGCGTTCCCGCCGGCCGACTTCCGCGTGGTCGTTCGGCCGAACTTCGACACGCTCTACTCGACTGCGTTTCTCGATCTCCGGCAGGAGCCGCGGATCGTCTCGGTGCCACCCGCGGACGGCAACTATTACCTGCTGCCGTTCTACGACATGTTCGGAGAGGTGTTCGCGTGTCCGGGCACCCGTACCACGGGCGGCGAGGCCGGCGACTTCGCGATCGTCGGGCCTGGCTGGTCCGGCGATCTCCCCGCCGGCGTACGACGCTACGACGCGCCGACGAGCTGGGTCTGGATCATCGGCCGGACCGAGGCCAGCGTCGCCACGTACGACAAGGTGCACGCGTTCCAGGACAAGCTGCAGATCGTGCCCCTGTCCGCCTGGGGAAGCGAGCCTGCGGAGATCGTCGGCACGGTCGACCCGTCGGTGGACAACACGACGGAACCTCTCCGCCAGGTGTTCGCCATGGACGCTGCGAAGTTCTTCGGGTACGCGTCGGAGCTGCTGCAACAGCATGCACCGCATATCCAGGACTACCCGGTGCTCGACCGGCTGGCCCGGGTCGGTTTCACCGTCGGCGAGACCTTCGATCTCAACCAAGCCGATCCGGTCGTGCAGGGCGCCCTGGCGAAGGCCGTCCCGGCCGCCCAGCAAAGAATCACCGACCGCCAGAAGCGACTCGGCCGGGTCGCCAACGGCTGGCAGATGACGACCGAGAACGTCGGCAACTACGGCACCGACTACCTCCAGCGGGCCTGCGTCGAGCTGATCGGCCTCGGTGCGAACCTGCCCGACGACGCGATCTATCCGCTGGCCTACGTCGATGACCAAGGCCGGCCGTTCACAGGAGACAACCACTACACCTGGCACCTGGCCAAGCAGGAGCTGCCTCCGGTGAACGCCTTCTGGTCGCTCACGCTCTACGACGCGGAAGGCTTCCAGGTCGCCAACAACCTCAACAGGTTCGCGATCGGCGACCGCGACGACCTGGAGTTCAACGACGACGGGTCGCTCGACATCCACATCCAGAACGACACGCCCTACAGCGGCACCTCCAACTGGCTCCCGGCCCCGCAGGGCGGATTCAACCTGTGTGCCCGCCTCTACTACCCGAAACCCGAGGCCCTCGACGGCACCTGGACGCCGCCAGCGGTGACCAGGGTCTAGCGCTCGTCAGCGTCACTCTCCAGACAAGGGGGCATCTGTATGTCGGTCAGTCGAAGTCAAGCGATGGATCACATGATCGTGGTCCTGTTCGAGAACCGCTCGCTGGACAACGTGCTCGGGCATCTCTACGGCCCCGACGACGGCAAGACGTTCGAGGGTGTGATCGGTAAGAACCTCTCAAACCCGATTCCGGAATGGGCGGAGGACGGCGCCGATCGCAAGGCCGTGCCGTACACGGTTGCCTCGGACATGGACACGCCGAACCCGGACTCGGGTGAGGAATACCCGCACACGAACACCCAACTCTTCAACATCCTCAACGAGCACAACCGCTTCAAGGTGGGCGCGGACGTCGCGGAGCCGTGGAACGCGCCCGAGCCCGGACAGACGCCGACGATGGACGGCTACGTCACCGACTACATCAGCGCCTTCACCGCCGAAGAAGGCCGGCAACCGATGTACGAGGAGTACGCGAAGATCATGACGGGTTACACGCCCGAGCAGATCCCCGTGCTGAACGGGCTGGCCCGCGGCTTCGGGGTCTTCGATCACTGGTTCTGCGAGGTGCCGTCCCAGACCCTGCCCAACAGATCCTTCTGGACCGCGGCCACCTCGTCGGGCTTCAGCGTCAACGCCCCGGTCAAGAACTTCGTCTTCCAGAACCAGGCGGAAACGATCTTCAACCGCCTCGACGACCACGGCCGGTCGTGGAAGATCTACGTCGCGGAACCGCAGCGGCTGTCCGGCACCGCCCTGGCGCACTGGCAGCGACTCAAGGACAAGGCCGCCACCCACATCGTGCCGTTCTCACAGTTCGAGGAAGACGCGGCCGCCGGGAACCTGCCCGACTTCGCCTTCATCGAGCCGTGCCTGACCTTGGGGCACGGTGACTACCACCCTGCCTGCGGGCGCGCCATCGGCCACGGCGTAGCAATCCCCAGCTTCGACCCGCCGTCGTCGATCCTCGGCGGTGAAGCGTTCCTGGCCCGCATCTACGACACCTACAAGGGCATGCAGTCCCCGACCGGAGCAAACGTCTGGAACACGACCTTGCTGGTCGGATGGGACGAGCCCGGCGGTACCTACGACCACGTGCCGCCTCCCGCGGTCCCACCGCCCGACCCATCAGCTCCCGCCGGACAGCACGGGTTCACCTTCGATCGCTCCGGTTACCGGGTTCCGGCCATCGTCGTCTCGCCCTGGATCCCCGAAGGCGAGGTGTTCAACGACGAGCACCGGCACACGTCGCTGATTGCGACACTCCGCGAACAGTGGAACCTCGGGGACGCCTTCACCGCGCGCGACGCCGGCGCCCGAAGCTTCTCCCACGTGTTCACCCTCGACACGCCGCGCGACCCGAAGACCTGGCCAGAACTCACACCACGCCCGGTCCCGAAGTTCACCATGGACGCCCTGGCACTCGGCACGGTCTTCTCCCAGCTCGGCAAGGACTTCCTCACCGGGATCCGGCACTATGCGTACACGCACGACAT
The DNA here is from genome assembly GCF_043197265.1 of Kribbella sp. NPDC049227. NCBI lineage: Bacteria > Bacillati > Actinomycetota > Actinomycetes > Propionibacteriales > Kribbellaceae > Kribbella > Kribbella sp. NPDC049227. Next base: position 918,159 of record NZ_JBICST010000001.1, read on the forward strand.
CAAGGTCGAGGGCCTCCCCGACGACCCCGATGCCGAGATCCCGCCGGCCGACATTATCGAGGTGCTGCAGAACTCCATGGGAATGTTCTTCCCAGCCCTGGCCCCCACCACCACCGCAGCCACCGCCACACCGACCACCTGAGGCTCCAGACGAAGCAGACTCCAGTACCTCCCGGCGATCCTCGACCCACTTGGCACGGGACGCGGATCGTCGCCGGAGGGACTCCGTACCCGCGACTCCCGTGCTCAGGCGACAGGTCGGGGCGTCGCCACTCAAGATTGGGCGGGCCGCTACATGCTCACTCGCCCTCTTCCAGAACCTGCGTATCCCACCAAGCCGGCGGCCACCCCGGAGTCGGGGGCGCGTTGCCGATATGGTTCGAGATTAACCACTTTCCATTGTCATTATGAAGAACAAAGACCAAAGCATTTCTAAGTTGAGTGGCTGTTTCGACGTAGTAACCGCCGCTGCTGCCCAGCGGCGCCAAGACCACTACGTCATAGTCTTCTGAAATCCGTCGCCGTTTACTTGCCGCACCGTAGTTGTCTGGATCAATTGGTCCCCAAACCTCAACGAACCTGGCAGATTCAATCGCGATGAAATCGGTCCAGAGTTCGACCGGATCCCTCCGCTCCACCATCGAATCTGCCAGCGAGTCAAGGCGCTCAACGTCTTCACCAAACTCTGAGCGGTTGTTCCACAACCAGGATTGGACTCGGCAGTACAACCAGTTCCGATCCGCCAACTCTAGCCCATCTTCATACAGTCCCTCTCGCATTGCTCTGAGGAACCGATACGAAACACCCACTTGCATGTCCGGATCGAATCGCGAATCGACAGCGCCAGTCGCCGCAAGCACGACCGGTGCCGCAACTTGCTCAAGTCCCTCGGCTTGTACAGGCACAGCGCCTTCCGGCAGCTCCGGATCAACGGCCTGCTCTCTATTTGCAATCATTCCAATAACGGATACGAGCATCAGAAAGGCGACCACACCCGGAAAGACCGAGTACCACACGAACTGATCTCGATCTAGATACCAGGTCCACCATCCGAAAACGAGCGCGAGCACACCAGCAAGGCTGACGCTCCCCCAGGGAATCGGCTTCTTCGCTACTCCCAGTCGTTGACCCGCAAGTCGTGCGACGTCAATGGCCACTCGCCCGTGGAGCCAAGCAACCGCTGGTGAGTGGTGACTAATGACTTTGTTCTGCTCCAACTCCTTGATGAGCGACAGATTTTCGCGAACTTCATGACGAAGCCGCCTGCGCCGACTCCCCACGCCAATGAGCGTGCCAAGCGGTACAAGAATCGCTGTGGCTGCTTGGATGACAGAGTCCACATCCATACCCACACCCCCCGCCCGTCCCCACGGGCATATGTTGACATACTCACGCGCGACCTAACCATGCCCCTGCGCCGGGAGTTTGCCAAGACTCAGTGCATGCTGCGGGCACTAGCTCTCTGGAGGACTGCCAAACGATTCGAGCTCACCGAAGATCCAATCCCATCGAAAGGCCTGGGCGACCCGGTCACCGGTTCCAGAGCGAACAGGGGTCAGTGATGAAGTCGAGCCGTCTTGCGGATCAACGATCGTCACCCCCGCATACCGCAACACAGCAAGCGACGCTAGCCATGCAGGGTGGCCCGCAAGGTCCGCCTTTGCGAACGGGACGGCGACAGTCGGCGTGCGAGAGCCAAGCGCTGCGCACAGGGTTGTAAGTGGAAAGGTATCCGCGTTGCCGTTTGCCCAAGCATTGAGTGTGTTGAAGGTGGTTGGGACGACGGCGACCGCATCAGCTCTGGGAGAACGCTTCGGATCGCCAGGCGCTCGATTGCCAGTCAGGACCGGAACACCGGCAAGGTCCTGCTCCTCGAGCCATTGGAGTGCGGCATCCGTGGGAATGACATAGGGAGTCCAGCCCCGATCGCGGGCGGCTCGCACGCCGTCTTCGATACGCGCGGCGAGGGGGGCCCCGCAGGTGACGAGATACAGGATGCGGTCGGTCACGCGAGGACTCCTGCGCGGGTTGCGATGGCGGTCAGGGCGGGGGTGGGTTTGCGGGAACGCTTGAGGAGTTCGCGGACGAGCTCGCGGGCGATGGTGTGGTAGCGGATCGACTCCGGTGCGACGCGTTCGGCTTGCTGTAGGTGGAAGATCGCTTCCATGTCGTTCTTCGCTTGCGTCTGCGCCCAAGCGAGGTCGAGATGCAGACGGGAACGGCGGCCCTGGAGGCCGGCCGGCATGGCTTCGGTGTCGATCTCGGTAGCCACCCGCAGAACACCGCTCGGATCTCCGAACTCGGCGGCGACTGAGGCGCGGTGGATCAGAACGTTGGTTGGACCGAATGCGGTCCACCAGTGATTGCCGTCGTGCGCCAGAAGGTCAGCCAGCTGCGTAGCTGTGGCGAGGCGCTCAGCGGACGTGCCGCGGTCAGAGCGGCGAGCGGCGATAACGGACGAGATGAGCCAGAGAGACCCAGCAAGCGAGACCGCATCCGGAGCGTCCGAGCCAGCTAGGGACATCAGCCCTTCTGCCGAACGGACGGCAACACGTTCGGCATCCTCGGTCCGCTGGCTGCGAAGCAGAGCGATGACCACCTGGTACGCGGCCATTCCTTGAGCGGACTTTGAATCGGCTGCCATGGCCGCATGGGTGGCGCGGTCTGCTGCCAGCCAGCCGAGCTGGTTCTCGCCGACTTTGGTCAGGAGCTTTGCCGCTGCCGTGTAGACCGAGCAGCGAGCGAGATGCGTCTCCCGGCCATCGCGGCCCTGATAGCCGTCGTAAGCGTCGGCGGCTTCGATGAGAGCTGGGAGCATTCCGGTTGCTTGCTTGTACTTGGCTGCCTGGTAGGCCTGGTTGACCTGCACGGCGCCGTTCCGGAGTTGAGGTAGGGGCCACGGCATTGCCGGTTCGCCTAGCAAGTGGTGGTAGCTGGCGAGCTTGCTCCGTACGGCGTCAACCGCCGTCACGTGCTCTGTAGCGTCGGGCGCGAGTACCCAATCACGGCCGATCAGGTCAGCAACATCGATTCGCAGTACGGTCGCGAGGTCGTTCAGGGTGGACAGACGATCGACACCACGGATTCCGCGCTCGACCTGAGACAGCCACGAGCGCGACATTCCGATGAGGCCGGCCAGGGCTTCCTGCGACATACCGCGGCGCTTGCGATACGCCCCGATGCGCTCACCTACGTGCATCTGCACTTCCCCTCGTTGTTGGTCCCTCCAGTGAACCGCCTTCGAGCACAGCTAATGCGCACAAAAGTGCGCAGCTTCCCGAGTGCACTTCAATCGCTCGTTTTGCCTCGACGCTTGACGCATGAACGAGCCGACCACTCAGGAGCTGACCCGCTTCGGACCAGGCGACGCCGGCGGGACGCCCTCGGCGCGGGCAACCCGGCGGATGTACGCCGCCGTGAACGGCGACAGGCGCTCAACCTCTGTCGGTGGCACACCTCCTCTCAAGGCGGCGAGCACAGCCGCCATGAGTTCCTTCCGAGCCTCCTCATGGGCGGACTCGGTTCGTCGGTATCGACGGGTTGCCACTGACAAGTCATCCCTCAGGTCACTCACCGAACCAGTGTACCGCACCTCACTTGCGCAACCTGTGGCGAATCGATACTGTGGTGCGCACCTTAGGTTCGCTCTATTCGAGAAGCTGACCGAACGAGCAGGAGACGCAGATGAGCAACAAGCAGGCGAAGCTGACCAAGCAGCAGCGGGCGGACGAGAGGCGCGACCGGGCTGAGTCGCGCAAGGTCAACAAGGCGCTGAGGGCCGCGCATCTGCGCGCTGAGGCCCAGGGCCGGGAGCCTACGAGCTCCGCGAACATGCACGCGCTGGTCAACCGTCTGGAAGACCTCGACGACCGCATCGTCCGGCGTCGTACCGGCCGCCTCTGAATCTCGCACACACGATCCCACGAGTGACGCCCCGGCGGTGGCACCCGCCGAGGCGTCTGGGTCGCACAAATCCATTCGCTAGAAGGAGCACAACCCATGAGCATCATCCACCTTGCGGCCGTCAGTGGCGAGGAGCCGACTGCGGCCGAGCTGGCCGCGATCGAGCAGGAGTGGCCGTTGATCGCGGCCGAGCTGGACCTGTTGGATGCCGAGATCGCGTTCGTCAACGCGGGTCCGGAGTTGTCGGTGCTGGACCGGCGTCGGGTGCGCCGGGCGGAGCGGCGGGTCCTGGAGGTCAGCCGGGAGCTGGCCGACCGCGACCCCCAGTCCCAGGGCGCGGCATGAACCGCCGCGAGAGCCACCGCCGAATGCTGGCGTTGCAGGATGCCTGGGCCGCTCGGCTCGGGATCGACAGCACGGACAGCATCGGGGACGAGCTGGCCGAGCGCTTCGCGCACCTGTCGCAGTACGTGCTGGCCGGCCCCGTGGATCAGGCCGGGCGAGGCATCGGCCGAGGCCGCCACCGCGTATGGCGAACTGTGGGTGCTGGCCGGATTCCTGGCCGACGCACGCCGCCTCCTGATTGACCAGGACGTGCCTCGATGACGACTGACGAGCTGGTTGCCGCGAGCAACCCCGAAGGCCAGAAGGCATCCGCCGTCGCCCGGCTGCGCACGACCGCTGCCGAGGCCTCCCAGGTGCGGGCGCTGTCCACTCACCCGGACGTGGTGGCGCTGCGGGTCGAGTCGGTGCGTACGCAGGTCGATCGGTGCATGTGGGTCGGGATCGTGCTCGGTCTGGCCTTCACCATGGTGAACGTTCAGGCGTTCGCCGCCCAGGGCGCGGAGGTGGGTTCGCTGCCTTGGCTAGCCGCGTGGCTGCTGGACCCGATGGTGTCGCTGGTGCTGATCGCCGTCCTGCGCGCGGAGCAGATCACCGCTCGATACCAGGTCAGCGACCACACCAAGTGGATCGGCCGCACGAAGCGGTTCGCGTTCGCCGCGACGTACGCGATGAACACGTGGGCGTCGTTCGGGCACGGTGACGTGGCCGGCGTGGTGCTGCACTCGGTGCCGCCGGTGCTGGTGTTCTGCGCGGCCGAGACCGCCCCGGTGCTGCGCGACCGGCTCACCGAAGCGGTTCTGCGGGCCGAGCATGCGGCCGCTCTGGCCGACCCGCAGAAGGCCGCTGAGCGACTCGACACTCCCGAGGGTCCTGCGGGCGTGGAAAGCGTCCACAGCGCCGCACGGCCACCCGATTTGGCCGAGGTGCCTTCCCGTCGGCATGTGGCAAGGACGGCGGCTCAGAAGCCACGCAAGAAGGCTCCCGCGAAGGGTGGTCGAAAGCTGCTGGCCGACTACGTGACCGAAGCCCTCGCGGCATTCGAGCCGGGCACGGCGGCCGACGACATCACCCCTGCCTGGGCACGAAATGCCACCGGCTGCTCTGCCGGGCTGTCGTCCAAGGTCGCTGCTGGCGTGCGACTGGCGCTGATTAGCAGCGCAAGGCAGGCCGCGACCGACGCCAGCGACGAGACGACGACGACGCAGGACGAGCGGAAGGCTGCCTGATGCTGACGATGACGGATCTGTTCTGCGGTGCGGGCGGTTCGAGCACCGGTGCGATCCAGGTGCCGGGCATCACGGTGCGGATAGCTGCGAATCACTGGCAGCTCGCCGTGGACACCCACAACACCAACCACCCGATGACCGATCACGACTGTGCTGACCTGTCGCAGGTCGAGCCACGCAAGTACCCGCGTACGGACGTGTTGTGGGCGTCGCCTGAGTGCACGAACCACTCGCAGGCCAAGGGCCGCAAGCGCAACGTGGACCGGACGCCGGACCTGTTCGAGGAGTCAGAGCCGGACGAGGCCGCGGAGCGGTCTCGGGCGACGATGTGGGACGTCGTGCGGTTCGCCGAGCATCACCACTACGCCGCGATCGTTGTCGAGAACGTCGTGGACGTGGCCCAGTGGGTGCTGTGGCCCGCGTGGCGGGCCGGACTGGACGCGCTGGGCTACTGCTCCCACGTCGTCTACCTGAACTCGATGCACGCCCAGGCCGGCGGGCAGCCTGCCCCGCAGTCCCGCGACCGGATCTACATCGTGGCGCACCTGCGCGCCACCGGCTGCCCAGACCTGGACCGGTGGACCCGCCCGGCCGCGTACTGCCCCGGCTGTGACCGGACCGTGCGCGCCATGCAGGCATGGAAGGACCCGAAGGTCCGCTGGGGCCGCTACCGCTCGCAGTACGTGTGGCGCTGCCCCAACGTTGCCTGCCGCAACCAGGTCGTAGAACCGGGATGGATCCCGGCCGCTGCCGCGATCGACTGGACGATCCCGGGTACGCGGATCGGTGACCGGCCCAAGACGCCGAAGAAGCCCGAAGGGCTGGCCCCGGCGACGATGGCGCGGATTCGCGCGGGCCTGGAGCGGTACGGCGCCGAACTGCTGGTCCCGGTGGAGGGACGCGACGGCAAGACCGCCGCGCCGGTGGGCGACGCGCTGCGGACGATGACGACCCGCAACGAGACCGGGCTACTGGTCCCGGCGGGCGGAACGTGGAACGAGACCGCGACCCACACAGGGGAGGTGATGCGGACGCGGACCACGACGGAGTCCGAGGCGCTGGTGGTGCCGCTGCGCAACAACAACACCACCAAGGCCGCGACCGCCGCACCGTTCGACACGTTCGCCGCGAACGGCAACCACCACGGCCTGCTGATGCCGTACTACGGCAACGCGACCTCGCGCACCACGACCGACCCGCACGGCACGTTCACGACCGCCGACCGGTACGCGCTGGTCATGCGCAACAACTCCGGTGGTGCGGAGATGTCCACTCCGGTGAACGAGCCGCTGCGGACGCTGACCACGGCCGGGCATCAGTCGCTCCTCGAGTACGGCGTACCGGTCGCGGTCGAGGACTGCCTGTTTCGGATGCTGGAGGCCCACGAGGTGGCCGCCGGCATGGCGTTCCCCAGCTCGTATGTGGTGCTCGGTGACTCCAAGCGAGTCAAGGTGCGCCAGCTCGGCAACGCCGTCACCCCACCCGCCGCCCGTGACCTGCTCTCGGCCGTCGCGGAATCGCTCGGCCACGAGATCCCCAACACCGGCTCGGCCGAGGCGGTGGCGGCATGACCGTGCGAGTCCGGCTGTCCGGGCAACCCGACCAGCTCGCCCGCGTCGTCGCGCTGCTGCGCGCGACCTACGACACCAGCGGCGGCGACCGGTCCTACCCCAACCGCGGTGCGGTCGGCGTCCGGGTCTACCTCGACGTCCACGCCACCACCCCACCCACCACGAAGACCACCACTGACGACGCCGCGAGGAAGTCATGACCACCAACCACGACAACGTGCACCGGCTTCACGCAGACCTTCACGACCAGGTTCACGACGACGTTCACGAAGCCGACGCCGCGATCGTTCATGAAACCGCCGAGCGGATCGACACCAGCGACGTTCACGACGACGGCACCGGCACCGTTCACGACGGTGAGGTGATCGACGCCGAGGTAGTCGAGGGCGAGATCCTGACCGAGGAGGAGTCCGCCGCCCTGGACGAGCGACTCGCCAACCGAGGCGCGCTGGTACGCCGGGCAGTGTCCACCGGGCAGGTCGCCAAGCGGGTCGCGGTCCAGGTCGGCACCCACGACCGCACCAAGCAGGGCAGCAAGGCCGCCGCCCGCTACGCCTACACCGTCGTCAAGGGCGGGGAGTCGTTCGCCAAGCGGGCCTGGGACGCCGGGACCATGGGTGTCTACCGGCGCCAGATCAAGGCCGCCGAGGCGGCCGGTGACCGTGAGGCGCTGAAGGAGTGGACCGCCGCGAAGGAGGCGGCGACCGAGCGCCGCCACCGGCGACTGATGGACGCACCGAAGCTCGCGTGGGGAGTGCTCAAGGTCGCCGTGGGCGCGACCATCGCGACGCCGGTGATCGTGTTCATGATCGCGGTGTTCGCCAAGCTCACCGGCTCCGGTTCGTTCACGGGCGTGTGGGGCGGGTTCTTCGCGCTGATCGGGTTCATGATCGCGCTCGGCGGCGTGCTGTGGACGCTGCTCACGTTCGCGCTGCCGGTGCTGGCCGTGATCGCACTGTTCCGCGAGGGCAAGCGCGCGGCTGAACCGCCCGCGTGGATGGTCACCACGGCCGATGTCGAGCTGGACTCCGCGATCGATGAATCCACCATCGCCCAAGCGCTTGATTCGCTGCGCATCGCCAACATCACCCGCTATCTCAAGCAGGGCTACAAGTTGCAGTTCATCACCCCCGCCCGCCAGCAGGGTCGCGGCACGCACGCCGTGATCCGGCTTCCCGGCGGTGTCCCTGCCGAGGAGATCTCCAAGCGCCGCGTTGCGCTGGCGACCAGCCTGCACCGCGCCGGCTCCGAGGTGTGGCCGACCACCGGCGACGAGGCCGGAATCCTGGACCTGTGGGTGGCCGACAAGGGCGCGCTCGCGGGTGCCCCGGCGCGTATCCGCTGCTGACCGGCGGCCTGGTGGACGTGTTCAAAGGCGTCCCGGCCGGGAAGACGTTGCGCGGCGAGGAGCTGCGAGAGCCGGTGATGGGCCGCAACTCGGTCGTGGGTGGCGCTCCGGGACAGGGCAAGTCGTCGGCGTCGAAGACGTTCATGGCGGGGTGTGCGCTGGACCCGACCGTGGAGATGCGGATCTGGGTGCCGGACCAGAACTTCGACTTCGAGCGGTTCAAGCGCCGTTGCTCGCGCTACGTCATGGGCGCTGACGACGAGTCGATCCGCCAGATCCGCGACGACCTCAAGGAGATGCACGACGAGATGCAACGTCGCGGCGACCTGCTGAAGGTCTACGAGACCGAACAGGTGACCCGGGAACTCGCTGACAAGAACATCGGTCTGCACCCGCTGGTGGGTCTGCTGGAAGAGGCGCACGTGGCGTTCCAGCACGAGGAGTACGGCGAGGAGATCGCCAAGTACGCCGTCGCGCTGGTCAAGCTGGGCCGCAAGCGCGGCATGCACTTCCGGGTCTCGACGCAGGCCCCGACCGCGACGTCGCTGCCGAAGGACGTCACCCGCAACTGCACCAACAACGTCGCGTTCTACGTGCAGGACTACGTGGCCAACGACGGCCTGCTGGGTCAGGGAGCGTTCAAGCAGGGCGTGCGGGCGACCGACCTGATCCCCGGCGAGAACCGCGGTACGGCGATCGTGAAGGGCTTCACCGCCGCCAAGTACGAGACGTTGCAGTGGTACTTCCTAGACGGTGCCGAGGGCAACGACCAGATCACGCCGATCATCGACCGGGCGCTCGCCGCGATCAAGAAGCGCGAGCTGCCCGCGCCGGGCGACTCGCGGCGACCCGAGATTGAATCGCGCGACCTGCTCGCCGACCTGGACGAAGTGCTCGGAGAGGACCCGGTGCGGATCGCGGACGTGCCCGCGCTGCTCAAGCGGCTCGCCCCGGCCTGGACGCCGTACCAGTCGCTGACCGGCAAGGCGCTGCGCGAGCAGCTCGCGGCCGAGTTCGGTATCAAGGTCGCCTCCACCGGCAACCGCTACCCCCTCGACCCGACTACCGTCCGTGACGCGATCGTGCGACGGGAACGCGACGCCGACCAGGACGACGAGGCCAGCTCGGACGGCGACCAGCTCGCCGGTTAACCCGGCAACCGGGGCCGCGAACCGCCCGAAACCGGCCCTGATCAGGCCGGTTCCCGGGCCCGGCTAACCCACCTCACTCGATAACTATCCGCAGGTCAGACCGCAATTAGGCCCCGCACAGGGCGCAGGTTACGGACCTAACCCGATCACCGCCAGCTAACCAGCCCAACAACCATCCAACGGACGGCCACCCACAGGTGACCCGTCCCGGCCACCCACACCCACCGATCGCTACAGAAAGTGACGAACGTGACTGATTCAGTCCACGCCGTACTGCTCGGCAGCTCCGGGCTTGTCCTGGCCGGCGCCGCCACCGCGGCCGACGCCGCCGAGGCGTTCAGCCGCCCCGAACAGGTCGCCGTCCTCGTCCTCGCCGCGCTCATCCTGACCGGCCTCTACCTGCTCGCCTGCGCGATCTGGCCCTTCGCCAACTGCCCCCGCTGCAACGGCGGCGGCAAGTCCCGCTCCCCGTCCGGCAAGAAGTTCCGCAACTGCCCCCGCTGCAAAGGCACCGGCCGCCGCAAACGGATCGGCCGCCGCCTCCTCGACCACCGCGCCAACCTCACCAACCGCTAGGAGACAGCCCGATGACCGGCCAACACGCCCCGTGGTACCAGCCGTTCATGCCGCCCAACATCGAGGCCGCCACCTGGCGGGACGCGATGAACAACGCTGCCTGGCAGTGCGAGTGCACCGGCCAGTGCGGCCGAGCTCACCTCAAGACCCTCGGGCGCTGCGGAGCCATGCACAGCACCGCACACCGCCTGGCCGTCGTCACCACCGACCCGCTCGCCCCCCTCACCGACGCGGTCAACGGCGCCGGGCTCACCGCACTATGCGCGCCCTGCGACACCGCGATCCACCGCGCCGCCAAGACCGCCCGCAACAGGGCCGAGACCGCCCAACCCGACCTGTTCGAGATCACCCGAAACGAGGCCGCATGACCACGCAGCACACCGGCACCCAGCACGCCGACGCCGAGCACCTGGCCGACAGCGACCAGATCGCCGCCGAGTACGAGGCCTACGTTGCACATCAGGAATCCGACCTGGCCGAAGCCCTAGCGAACGCGAGCAGCGCCGTGCACCGCGCCACCCGAGCCCTGGCCGAGCTGATCGAGCTGGACGCGCCGCAGTGGACCCAGACCACCGAAGGCGACGACGCACAGGCCGCGCTGACCGTCGCTGCCCGAGCACTCCGGGCCGCGAACCGGTGCGCGTACGCCGCGACCTAGACCCCCTGACACAACCGACAGAACTGACGAAATCCCGTGCGGGGAGGGCCGTGCACCCCATGACAGAACCGACAAAACCGACAAAACCCCCTAGTTCTGTCAGTTTTGTCAGTTCCGTCAGGCCCTCTCCGCGCCCGGACCACCGATCGAACCCGACCCGAACCACGGCCGGATTCATGGCACCGACCCGAGGAAGGAACCGAGCTGATGAAGGTCCCGCGCTGGACCCCCACCGACGCCGCCGCGATCCGTGCACGGCGGGACTGGGCCAAAGCGATGGTTGCCCGCATCAACGACCGGCCGACCTACGGCACCCCGCGCTGGGCCGCGCTGGCCGACGACGACCCGCGCAAGCTGGCCGCTGCCGTCATCGCCGCCGAGTGCTGGGCGACCGCCCTGGACGAACTGCCCGACCGGGTACGCCGCGACCTCGACACCCTCCGCACCGCCCACGAGGCCGCCGAACAGGCCGACTGGGACGCACGGTTCGAGACCGCCCGGCAGATCGCCAGATCCGCCGCCACCCCCGCCGCGTTCACCCTGCGCGCCCACTACGCCAAGACCCAGGTCGACCGCATCGCCGAAGCCCGCCGACCCCGCCCCGCCGACCGACCACCCGCCGAGCAGCACCGGAACGCCGTACAGGACGGAGAAGCCGCCGCATGAACGCCGCGCAAGTCCCCGACTGGCTACCGCCCCTGCCACCTGTCACCGAGCCGCCAGCCGACGACCCATGGGCCACCGAAGCGACCGCACCGGTCCAGCTCCGCACCACGACCGAAAGCCAGATCACACCTATGCATCACGATCGAACGGCCCCGCCGGCCGGGCGGCCGTGGGACGGCGAACCGGTGCCGCTGAAGACCGACCGGCTCGTGCGCCCGTTCCCGGTCGAGGTGTTCCCCGAATGGCTCGCCGACCAGGTGACTGCGGTCGCCGAGGCGACCCAGACGCCGATGGACCTGGCCGCGTCGGTGGCATTGGCGTGCCTGTCCACGGCAGCAGGCGGCAAGGTGCTCGTGCGGGTCGACCGGTCCTGGGTCGAGCAGGTCAACCTCTACACCGTCACCGCCCTGCCACCCGGCTCGCGCAAGTCGCCCGTCTTCCGGGCCATGACCGGCCCGCTGTCCGTCGCCGAGGAGGCCTTGCGCGACCAGACGGCCGAGCGCCGGGTGGAAGCCGAACTGGCGTCACGGATCGCGTGGGCCAAGGCCGAACAGCTCGCCAAGAAGGCCGAGACCGCGCAAGCCGAACCGCAGACGGCGCTGGCCGACGCGACCGCCGCTGCCAAGGAAGCCGCGGGCATCGTCGTCCCGGAGCTGCCTCGGCTGATGACCGACGACGTCACCCCCGAGTCGTGCATCTCCCTGCTCGCCACCCACGGTGGACGCATGGCCGTGCTGTCGGCCGAGGGCGACGTGTTCGCCACCCTCACCGGCACCCGCTACTCGGCCGCGCCCAACCTGGGCGTGTTCCTGAAAGGCCACGCGGGCGACAAACTCCAGGTCGACCGCAAGGGACGCCCGTCGGAGTCGATCGAACGGCCCGCGCTCACCCTCGGAGTCACCACCCAGCCCGGCACCCTGGCCGGCCTGGCCGCACAACCCGGCTTCCGCGACCGGGGCGTCCTCGCCCGCATCCTCTACAGCCTCCCCGTCAACACCGTCGGCAGCCGCGACAACCAGGCCCCGCCCGTCCGCGAGGACATTGAGACCACCTACACCGACGCGCTCACCACCCTCGTCCTCCTCCTGGCCGACCACGAGACGCCACACGAACTCGTCCTAACCGACGACGCCCGGCAGGCGCTACTCGAGTTCCAGGACTGGATCGAGCCGAGGCTGCACCCACGCACCGGCCAGCTCGCCCCGATCACGGACTGGGCGTCCAAACTCGCCGGGGCCGTCGTACGGCTCGCCGGACTCCTCCATGTCGCCCACACCTTCACTACCGGCTACGCCCAACCCATCACCGCCGACACCCTCCACGCCGCCGAACAGATCGGCCGCTACTACCTCGACCATGCCCTAGCCGTATACGACCTCATGGGCCGCTCCGACCCCGACCTGGACGACGCCCGAAGCATCCTCGACTGGATCCGAAAACGCGGTCTGGACACCTTCACCCGCCGCGACGCACTCCGAGGACTCCAAGGCCGATTCCCCACCGCCAAAGACCTTAAGGCGCCGCTGGATCTGCTCATGGAGCACGGCCACATCCGTCTCCAAGAAGCTCAAACCACTAGCAAGGGAGGCCGCCCCTCAACCACCTACGACGTCCACCCCGCGACCCACCAGTCCCTATGAACCGCACGCGGTTTTGTCAGTTCTGTCAGTTCTGTCAGGCCAAACCAAGCCCGAAGGAGACACCTGCGTGAGCACGGCAACGCGAGCCCGGCACTCGCATTTGACCATCGCCGACTTGTGCGCCGAACTCGGCGTGGCTCGCTCGACCTTCTACGACTGGCGAGCAGCCAACAAGGCGCCTCGTTGCATCAAGCTCCCCAACGGGGAGATTCGCATCCGCCGGGCTGACTTCGAAGACTGGCTGATCACCTTGGAGGACGCCGCGTGACCAATCCCCGGATGGAACTCTCCTACGACGTTCGCCTCCACAAAACCGAGGTGGTCGTGGGGAAGCGCACGACCAGCTACAAAGTTCGTTGGTCGGTTGCCAAGCGCCCGTTCAAGCTCGCCCACCGCACCTCAAAACTGGCTGAATCCTTCCGCTCGAAACTCGTAACCGCTGCCCGCGAGGGCCTCCCGTTCGATACGAAGTCAGGGCTCCCAGCGCCGATGGCCAAAGCCCTCTACAGCCGATCCTGGTTCGATCACGCGTGCCAGTACGTCGACACGAAGTGGCCTCGGATCTCGCCTGGGCACCGGCGCGGGATTTCCGAGACTTTGACTCTGGCCACCTTGGCGCTCCTCGGCCGTGGAAATGGCCGGCCCAGTGAGGCGGAGATCCGGAAGGCGTTGCACACCTGGGCATTCAGCAAGGCGGCACGCGGAGGACTGCCCTACGACCAGGCAATCCCTCCTCAGGAGTACGAGGCGGCAATCGTCTGGCTGAAGCGAAACACCCTCGATCTATCCGAACTTGAGCAGAGCGAGATCCTTCGCGAAACGCTCGACAGGCTCGCGACTCGGCAAGATGGAAAGGCGGCAGCAGCGAAGACTGTCACGAGGCGACGAGCCACCTTGCACGCGGCGGTTCAGTACGCCGTCCAGCTCGGCCAACTGCCCGCGAATCCTCTCGACACGGTTCAGTGGGAATCCCCGCGCAGCACCGACCGGGTCGATCCGCGACTGCTTCCCAACCGGCGTACGGTCAAGCGGCTGCTCGCGGAGATCCGCGAGTTCTGTCCATGGCTGGAGGCCTACTACGCCTGCCTCTACTACGCGATGATGCGGCCAGCCGAGGCAAGACACCTCAATCTGGACAACCTGATAGACCTGCCCGAGGAAGGGTGGGGTGAGCTCCTGCTCGACGGGTCAACACAGCAGGCAGGCGAGCGGTGGACCGACGACGGCTCCGTGCGCCAAGAACGGTCGCTCAAGCATCGTCCAGATAACACCACCCGCCGAGTGCCGGCGGATCCGAATCTCGTCCGAGTGCTCAGGCGCCACGTCGAACTCTTCGGCGCTGGCCCGGACGGTCACCTGTTCGTCACTCGCACCGGGCGCTTCGGCCGCCCCGTGCCCGCGGCCTATTGCAAGCCGGTTCATCCCAACACGGTGACCCGGGTGTGGGCGAAGGCTCGTCAAAGAGTCCTGACCGCTGACCAGATCGCCAGGAAGCTCGCGGCACGGCCGTACGACCTCCGGCACGCAGGCATTACGTTCCAGCTCAACGGCGGGGTCACCGCTACGCAGGTGTCCGAGTGGGCAGGAAACTCCGCCAAGGTCGTCATGGAGGTCTACGCGGGCTGCATCGACGGCCAAGCCCAGACGGCGCTGAGGGTGCTGATGGCGGCGACGACGCTGGAGGAGGCTGCGGGCTAGGGCAGGAATAGGGCAAGGACAGCCGTAGCTCGCCGGATCTGGCCGGACACCACCGGACACAGCAAGAGAGCCTCTGGTCTGCGTTTCCGCAGGTCAGAGGCTCTTTTGGCGCTGGTGGCGGGTGCAGGGTTCGAACCTGCGTAGGCATACGCCGACAGATTTACAGTCTGCTCCCTTTGGCCGCTCGGGCAACCCGCCAGGGTGGTGCTGGTTCGTGAACCGGCGTGGGAGACGATACAACAGACAGTGCCCCTGACAGCAAATCGGAAAGGATGTGCCCATGGCTTCGGAGTCCTCCTTCGACATCGTGAACAAGGTCGACCGTCAGGAGGTGGACAACGCCGTGAACCAGGCGGCGAAGGAGATCAGCCAGCGGTTCGACTTCAAGAACGTGGACGCCGGGATCAAGTGGTCCGGGGAGTCCATCGACCTGCAGGCGAACACCGAGGAGCGGGTGAACGCCGTACTGGACGTGTTCAAGGACAAGCTGGTCAAGCGGCAGATCTCGCTCAAGGGACTGGAGACCGACGAGCCGAAGCTGTCGGGGAAGATCTACAAGATCAACGCCTCGATCAGCGCCGGCATCACCCAGGAGAACGCGAAGAAGCTGTCCAAGCTGATCCGCGACGAGGGCCCCAAGGGCGTCAAGGCGCAGATCCAGGGCGAGGAACTGCGGGTCTCCAGCAAGAGCCGCGACGACCTGCAGTCGGTCCAGGCACTGATCAAGGGCCAGGACCTCGACTTCGCCGTCCAGTTCGTCAACTACCGCTGAGATCTGCCCACCCGCCTCGCCCTGAGTGGTGGCGCACCCGTCGTGCGCGTAACCGAGTGCGGCGCCGGCCTGACGGTTGTGAGCGGTAATCGAGTCGCTTTGGTGGGCGGTTGGCGGGCATGCTGGCGGGCGTGGGAGACACGTTGATGCGGCGGTGGCTGGCCGAGGACTTCGGGCTGGATGTGGTGGAACTCTCACCGGTGGCCCACGGGGCGGACATTGCCGCGCAGGTGTGGAAGGCGAGTACGGCGACCAACACGTACGCCGTCAAGTGGAGTGGCGCCGGCACGAACACCGGCCACCAGGTGGCGGCGTTCCTGGCGGACAGCGGGCTGCCGGGTATCCCGGAGATGATCCGTACGACGGACAGCGGCCTGTGGAGCGTCCACGCGAAGAAGCGGCTCACGATCACCCCGTGGATCAACGGCGTACGCGCGGCCGAGACCGGGCTGACGAACGAGCAGTGGACGGAGTACGGCGTACTCCTGCGGCGGGTCCATGACGCGGAGCCGCCGCCCAGGCTGCGGGATGCGCTGCCCAAGCACAGTCACATCGACGCCCGGATCCCGGCGATCGCCGAGAAGCTGCAGACCCGGCTCGCCACGCAGACGCCGGAGAACGAGATCGAGGAGGAGCTGGGGGCGGTCTGGAAGGAGCACGAGGACACGATCACGCACCTGCTGACCGCGCGGCCCCCGGAGCCGGCCGGTCCCCGGGTGATCTGCCACGGCGACCCGCATCTCGGCAACGTTCTCGTCGACGACCAGCTGCACCTGATCGACTGGGACGATGTGATCCTCGCCCCGCGCGAGCAGGACCTGATGTTCATGCTCGGCGGGATGGGCGACGTCGGCCCGACCCGCCCGGAACACCTCGACGCGCTCCTCACCGGCTACGGCCCGCACACCATCGACGACGACGCCGTCCGCTACTACCGCCACGTCCGAGCGTTCGAAGACGTCTTCAGCTGGGCCGACCAAGCCATCACCGGCCCCGACAACGCCTACGCCCTCCAGGTGACCAAAGGCATCCTCACCGAAGGCCTCGCCGCTCTCGCGATGAGCTAGGCGTGGCGCATCCAGACATTGGGTTCCGTGTAGATGCCTTGATTGGTTGCGTGGTCGATTTCCAGCACGGTGAGGCCGGCGGGGATGACGTAGGTGCCGGAGGAAGGGAAGGGCATGCTGGTCCACTTCTCCCAGTCCGCCACGGTGCCGGTCATGGTTTGGGAAGCGGTCGCCGGCGCCAGCAACTCCGCGCCCAGGCGGACGTGGGTGCGGATCCAGGGGTCGAGGGGGAGACCGTCTTCGCGGGTCCAGGTCATGAAGGTTTCGATGGGGGTCAGTGGATAGCTCGACTTCAACGTCGGGCGGACCGGGGCGATGACCTGACGAAGGCCGCCGGCGACCGCGCGGTCGCGGACGGAGGTGATGACCCGGCCGGCGTGGCCGCGCCCCTGTTCGTCGGAGCGTACGGCGGCCGCCATCAGCACGAAGGTGTTCGGTACGACGCCCTCCTCGTACCCGAGAACCGAACGCACCAGGGAATCCGTGAACCCACCGGGAAGATCCTCGACGGTCCCGTCCCACGCGAGCGGCACACCCCAGCACCCCGCGATGAGCCGCTCGTCGTCGGACACGAGATAGAACTCCCACTCCGGGAAGTACTCCTGCCGCCGATCGGTGTACTTCCGCACCTCGACGTCGTGGAAGATGAACTCCGGCCACTCCTCCGCGAAGCGCTCACCGGCCTCCTCGTCGTACTGCGGTGCCTGCTGGACCGGAATCAGCTCATACATGGTCGGCACGCTAGCCCGCCGGGAGGGCACCGGCCACCGCATTAGCGCCGGTGGCGATGCCACCGCACTAATGCCGGGCAGCGATCCACCTGGCGACCTGGGTGCCCAGGGCGTCGCCGTCGTTCATGGAGTGGCGGAAATGCAGGCCGGAGAGGATGCGGGCCTCGCGGACGTCGCTGCGTACGGCGGACAGGTCCGGGTACGTCCGAGTGGTGTTGGTGACCAGGCTGCTCATCACCAAGCGCACCTTGCCGGTGTGGAAGAACGCCTGCAGCGCGCGGGTCACGCCAGCGGTGAAGCACGCATGACCGGACGGGTACTCCGGGTGGTTGACGTTCAGCAGGGACTGCCAGGTCGGGTCAGCCTGCGTACGTGGGTTGCCGTCCGTGGTGGCGCGCTGAATGGCGTGCACCGGCCGCCAGGCCACGTAGTGGAACTTGGCGTCCCAGCACGCGATGACCGAGTCACCGGCAGACACGTGCGCCAGCGCGAGCATCTGCGCCGCAGCGGACAGGGAAAGATGCCGATCGGCTGCCAGTTGCAGCAGCGTTCGGCTCCACTGCTGAGCGGTCTGCTCGGACCAGAACATCGCCGTCTCGGTCTGCTTGGCGGTGCGCGTCGTACTGTCCTTACGGCCGAGTGAGGCCACCTCGGCGACGTCACGCGTGTAGCGCTTGCTGGTCAACGGGTCAGGACCGTCAGGCCGGAACTGCGACCGGTAGCGCAGAGCCAGCGGCCGGACCTGCGTGAGGACGATGTCCACGGGAGGCGTCGGAGCGGTCGGCTCCCACACTCCCGGCCCTGGCGGGCGCTGCTGGTAGGGCACTGTGTTGGCGAGCCCGTCTCCTGCACGCCACGCGAGTACGGCGGCCGCCACCGACCGGCCCAGCGTGATCCCGCGAGCCTTCGCTCGCCCGTTCGGCACACCAGCCAGGTAGTCGGCGTACGTGCCGTCCAGCCCCGGCGCGGGTACCCGAGCCCGGAGTACGTCGTATGTCGCGGTGGCGACGGCGGCCGCGGCAGATGCCTTCCGATCGGGTCGTACGGCGAACCGGAACGGCCGGCCCTGACCCAGTCCGGCCACGGTGTCCGCGATCGCGATGTGCACGATCCCCAGCAGCACCTCGGAACTCGCCGGTGGGCGCCCGGCCACGATCGTCTGGGTGGCGATCCGGCTCCAGTCGAGCACCGGCGCGGCGCTCGTCGAAGCAGACGCCACCGATGGCACCGGCGACAACCCCGCGCCGGTGAGCGCCAGTACCCCGACGATCAGCAGCGTGGCCGGACGAGACAGCGACCTCATGACGTTCCCCCTCGAACAACGGAACGGCACGACGCCGCCCCCACCACAGCCACCCTCCTCGGGCTGGACCGCCCGCAGCCATACGACGTTCGACGTATTCGCAAACCGCCGGACCGGGCCTAGCCTGACGGGAGGGGAGGGGTACGTCATGGGGAGCCAGCTGACCGTCACCGAACGAGACCTACGCCAACTGCTGGATGTCGTCGAACGAGGTCGGGAGGCCGACCCCGAGGAGTACTTCCCGCGCGGCCTGCTGCGCGCACTGGCCGACCTGATCCCCGCCGAGGACATCACGTACCAGCGCAGCCGACCGCTGGAACGCGAGATCGTCGGGCTCGAGGAGGTGACCGGCGACGCCGTCGAGCTCGACGGCGACTGGGAGGATCTGTTCTGGCGGTCGTACTGGGAGGGCGAGGCCTGCAGCCGGCCGCAGCGCACCGGCGACTACGACACTGTCTGGAAGGTGTCGGACTACCTGCCCGGGCGCAAGCTGGCGAACTCGATCGTCGGCGAGTGGTTCCGCCTCTGCGGCATCCGCCACGAGATGACCGTCCCGTTGCCCGTCCGCGGTGCGGAAGACCGTCGCCTGCTGCTGTTCCGCGCCTCCGGACGCGACTTCACCGAACGCGAACGGCTGCTGCTCACGATGCTCCGGCCGCACATCGTCGAGATCGACCGGGCCCACGAACGCCGCCGGGCCGGCGTACCGGACCTGACCAGCCGTCAGCTGCAGCTGCTCCGCCTGGTCGCCGACGGGCACAGCAACACCCAGATCGCGCACCGGCTATTTGTTGCTGAGGGCACCGTTCGCAAGCACCTGGAGAACATCTACGAACGGCTCGGAGTGACCAGCCGAACGGCGGCGGTCGCGACCGCCTTTCCCGTCACCCACTCGGCCTAGCCGGTCGGCCCCGCCGTACGCACGGCGCGCGGCGAGCTGCCGAGTTCGCGGCGGCAGGTCTTGTTGAAGGCCTGCAGGTCGGGGATGCCGACCGAGGCGGCGACGGCCGGGATCGACAGGGTCGAGGAGACCAGGAGATGACGGGCGCGGCCCATCCGACGACGGCGGATGTAACCGATGACGGTCTGCCCGGTCTCGGCTTGGAACAGGCGGGTCAGGTGGTTGTGCGAGACGCCGGCGAGGCGGGCCAGGGTGGGGACGGTGAGCGGCTGGGCGAGGTTGGCCTCGATGTACGCGATGGCGGTGGCGACCGCCGGGTGGCGAGCGTCGCCCTCGGTGGTCGCGGCGGTCAGGTCGACGATGCGCCACAGTGCGGTCCACACCTCGGCCGTCGTACGCGACGATCCTGACGGCGACGCCTCGACGGCCCAGCGCAGCAGGTCCGACAGCATCGGCGCGGCCGCGCCCGCGTCCTGTACGACGGGGAGGTACGACGGCTCGCCCGCCACGACCGGCCGGAAGTGGGCATACAGGTGCTCGGAGCGTCCCCGGTAGTCGAACTGCACCTGCGACCCGGCCGGTGTCAGTGACACGTATCCGGGCGCCACGGAGTACGTCGTCCCCGCGAGGGTGAGATCGGCGGAGTACGAGTACAGATGCAGCTGCCACAGGTCCGGCAGCCGGAACACATCCCGCAGGCTGCGCACTCCGTGGATGCCCACCCCGACGTTCACCACCTCCGGCGGCTCCTCCAGATGCAGCTCGATCATGGTGAGAAATTACCACCAGTGGTGAACACAGCCAACGCGTTGCAACGTGGAAGGAATCTAACCTGGTGGAGTAGTTACCACTACCCCCGAGAGGGAGTCCCATGCCCCACCCGCATCAGAAGAACCTGCTCACCTCGGTTCAGATGGCGCATTTCGTGGCCACCGGGTCGTTCCGGATGGACGCCGTGGTCCCCGACGAGATGAACCAGCAGGCGCTCGAGGTCCTGAAGGCCGGCATCCCCGGCGTCCCGTACGGCACCCCGCTGTCGGAGGCGTTCGCGGACAGCGAGTTCGTCCAGCGGCTGGTGCAGCTGCCGGAGGTCGCCGGTGCGATCCACAGCCTGGTCGGGCCGGAGCCGACCGTCGACCACCACGCCGTGCACATCCGCAAGGCGAACGAGGGCGAGGCGCAGAACCTGCACGGTGACGCGATCATCGACGTCCGCCCGGACGCGTTCGACGTACAGCTGATGTACTACCCGCAGGACGTGACGCTCGAGATGGGCGGCACGCTCAGCGTGCCCGGCAGCCACCTGCGCCGGACCAACGAGTCCGACACCGGCCGCTACCAGAACCTGCTCGGCCAGACCCGGCTGGTGTGCCCGGCCGGCACCGTGCAGTTCCTGCACCACGGCATCTGGCACGGCGGCCGCAAGAACGACAGCGCCATCGACCGCTACATGTTCAAGATCCGGTTCAACCCGACCGTCCGCCAGGTGCGGCTCTGGAACGTCGAGGACCTGTACGACCCGGAGGTCGCGCGCGAGCTGGACCAATCGTTCCCCTGGTACGAGAACGCCACCGGCCGGCTGGAGAAGTACAACCGGATCAAACTGTGGCAGGCGATCACCGGCGACGACACCTTCGACCCGGAGTTCTGGGTCACCCGGGTGTCGAACCGCCCGCAACGGGTGGTCGCCCAGCGCAGCATGAACCCGCACGCCACGAAGAAGGAGATGGCATGACCGCCCCCGCCACCAGCGCCGCCCCCGCCGAGACCGGTCAGACCGTCCGGCAGCAGGTCCTGGTCCTCTACCTGGCGTCCTCCGCGCTGGACGCCCGCGTGGTCGGCTGGTCGACGTACGACGGGACCGGAGCGACCCACCCGACCACGGGTGACAGCGACGTCCCGCCGTACGCGAGTGGTCTGGACGCCCTGAAGGACGGCTGGCGCCTCTTCCAGGCCGCCCAGCTCCTGCCGCCGTTCCCAGGACACGAGTACGACGTCTCGTTCCTCAAGCACGAGTTCTTCTTCGAGAAGCTCGTCACGGTGTGAACAGGCCGTGCTGCATCGCGAACAGCGCGGCACCGGCTCGGGTGGACACGCCGAGCTTGCCGTAGATGTGCTGGACGTGATGCTCAGCGGTACGGCGTGACACCACCAGCTCGCGCGCGATCTCCGCGTTGGACGAGCCACGTGCGAGCAGACGCAGTACGTCGACCTCCCGCTCGGTGAGGCCGGCCGGACGGCTCATGCGGCCGGGCACCTGGTGCCCGGCCGCTCCGAGCACAGCCTTCACGCAGTCGGCATCCAGCCTGCCGGCCGCGGCCTCAGCCAGGACGATCTCCGCAGCTCTGTCCGGTGGGTGCGCGGCCCGGTGTGGCCGGTCCTGAGTCAATGCCTGATAGCAGTCGGCCGCAGCGAGGATCCGCGCCGCTGTCGACAACTCGCCACCCTTGACCTGGCGTGGATAGCCGGTGCCATCGATCCTCTCGTGGTGGAGTGCGGCCAGTGCGGCGACCGGTTCGAGTACTGCGGACCGCGCGAGGATCCGCTCGGACCGGTACGGGTGCAGGCGCACCTGCTCCCAGTCGGCGCGGCGCAACTCACCGGGCCGCTCCCAGACACTCGTCGCTACGGCGACCCGCCCGAGGTCGTGCAGGAGCGCTGCCCGTCGCAGGGTTGCCCGGTCGGCGTCGTCCAGATGCAGCAGCCGCGCAGCCTCGTCGGCCAATGTCGCCACTCCGGTCGAGTGACCGAACAGGTACGGCGACTTGAGGTCGACGAAGTAGGCGAAGGTCCGGGCAACGTCGTCGAGCCGGTCCGGCCGGATGAGTGACCACGGGCGTGGTTCGTTGTCCAGAGTCTCTTGCCACACGTCGATCTCGGCGAAGTCGGCCAGCAGGGAGTCGTCGTACGCGGCAACCACCTCCGGGTCGAGCCAAGTGCCTTGGCGTCGCGTAAGCGTTGCCTGAACCGGCTCCCCCAGACTGTGGAAGATGACGGCCTGGGTCGCCACCTCCGCGATCCGGGTGGCGATGTGGATCTCGGTGGCGGCCAGTCCCTTCGGCGTACCGGTACCGTCCCAGCGCTCCAGGTTCTGGTAGAGCGCTTCTGCCACGGACGGGCCGAGGCCCAAGCGGTCGGCGAGCATGCTGCCGACCTCGCAGATCGCCCGGAAGATGTCGTCCTCCCCGGCGGCGAGGGTGCGGGTGAGGTACTGGAGGCGGCGGATGCCCGCGCCCCGGCCGATCTGCCGAAGGACTGTGAGCGACTCGCGGCGGTTGGCGACGTCGGTGCGCTCGGCAAGCGGACGGAGTTCGCCGGACCGCGGGCCCATCCGGTGCGCCTCCTCGTGCGTCGTGGCAGTGCATCCGAGGTGGCGGAGCAGTGTCGCGTAGTAGACCGTGCGCTGGTCGGAGACGCCGAGTCTGTCCGCCAGCCGGGTGGCGACCAGGCAGCTACGGATCGACTTCTCCGGGACCTGCGCCATCGCGAGATCGAGGGTGACCGACAGCGCACAGAGGAGCTCGGCGAGTCGCAGGTCGTCCTCCGCCATGGCGCACCTCCCCCGGTCCCCTCGAAGCACGCCCGCTCGTTCCGCCCGGAAATGGGCAGAACTACCGATGCTCCGCTGGAGCCCGCATGGCCATTGTGGGCCTGACCAGAGGAGATGCCATGAGTACAGCGACTTCCGCCGTCCCTCGACTCGTCACCCCGCAGTTCGTCGTCCTCGGTGCGGCCGGGCTGGCCTACTTCCTCGCCGACGGGATCCTCGTGCCGGCCGTGCCCCGGTACGTGGCCGGCGAACTTACCGGCGGTAACATCGCGGTCGGCCTGGTCGTCGCGGCGTTCAGCCTGTCCGCCCTGGTACTGCGTCCGTGGGCCGGACGACTGGTGGATCGGCGCGGCCGGTCGATCGCGATGGTCGGCGGCGGCATCATCTTCGCCGGCTCGGTCGCCGCGTACGGCGTGACCGACTCCATCGGCGCACTCGCGGCGCTCCGGCTGCTCACCGGCGTCGGCGACGCGTTCTTCTTCGTCGGCGCCGTCACCGCGATGAGTGACCTGGCCCCACCCGAACGCCGCGGCGAGGCGATCAGCCTGTTCTCCCTCTCGCTGTACGCCGGGCTCGCGGTCGGCCCGCCGATCGGTGAAGTGCTCATCAGCACGGCGGGCTTCACCACGGTCTGGGTGGTCGCGGCAGGCTCGGCCGGCATCGGCGTACTGCTCGCCCTGCGCGTCGGCGACACCCGCGCGCCGACGACCGATGGAGCAAGCGCCGAGGCTGTCCGGCTCATCCCGCGGGCGGCCGTCGTGCCTGCGCTCCTGCTGCTCGCGTTGGTGTGGGGCATGGCGGGTTTCCTCGCCTTCGTGCCGCTGTACGCGCTCGACCTCGGTCTGCCGAACGCCGGGTTCCTGCTCGGAGGTTTCGCTGGGATCGTCGTACTGATCCGGAGCGTCGGGGCCCGCATCCCCGACCGGTTGGGCGCCGGCCGGAGCGTCCGGATCTCGTTGCTCTGCGCCACGATCGGACTGCTGGTCATGGGCGGTTGGCGAACGGTGCCCGGGCTGGTCAGTGGCACGGTGCTGCTGGGCGTCGGTGTTGCGCTCGGCACGCCCGCGATCATGATGCTCGCGCTGCAGCGAGCACCGGCGACCGAACACGGCGCGGTGATGGGAACCGTCAGCATGAGCATCGACCTGGCCGCCGGGCTCGGTCCGGCCAGCTTCGGGCTGGTCGCTGCCGCTTCCGGGCGCGGCACCGGGTTCCTCGCCGCGGCGCTTCTCGCCGGCGCGGGACTTGCGCTGTCCTTGTCCTTGGCCACCGTGATTGCGCCCCGCAAGCCGTAGCATCGCCTGTCATGGCGCAGCAGACTCCCTACCCGGGGCCGCAGTACGGCGTACCACCGAAGCGGAGCCGGGGGCCGGTGGTGCTGGTCATCGTTCTCGGTCTGGTGCTGGTCGCGGTGCTGGCGACTGGGACGGTGCTGATCCTGCGTGGACGCGACGACAAGCCGACAGCGGCCGCCGGGAGCAAGCCGGCCGCGGCGGATTCGGTGCAGTTCCGTCGGGTGCTGGCGGCCGAGCCGAATGCTTGCAACGGAAGTTCACCGGCTGCCGGGGAGCTGCGGTGCGGAACGGATGGCACCCGGTACAAGCTCGGCGCGGTCGAGCTCGACGGCAGCCACGTGTCCGAGGTGAAGGCAGCGCAGTCGTCCAACGATCCGACCTGGGTGGTCAACCTGAGCCTGGATCAGACGGGCACGAAGTCGTTCGGTGAGCTCACGACGGAGCTGACCGCGAAGCAGCCGCCGCTCAACCAGCTCGCGATCGTCGTCGGCGACCGGGTGGTGAGCGCGCCCAGCGTGAGCGCGCCCATCATCGCGGGCCAGGTTCAGATCTACGGCAACTTCTCCCAGAAGGACGCCGAGAAGCTCGCCGCCGACATCACCGGCTGAGCCAGCGGCCGGACCGCAGTGGGTCAGACCGGGAGGATGCAGACCGGCTTCGGCCAGGTGATTCCGGTCCCGTCGGCGGTCAGCCTGCCTTCGCCGTCGATGGCGAACGTCGCGATCGTGTCCGAGCGCTCGTTCGCGGCGTACAACCGGCTCCCGTCGTTGCTGAAGGCAAGGTGTCGCGGCCAGTCCCCGCCGGAGCCGATCGTCTGCACCAGCTCGACCGACAGCCCGTCTCCGGCGATCGCGAACACCGCGATGGTGTTGTCGCCGCGGTTCGAGCCGTACAGGAAGCGCCCGTCGGCGGAGATCAGCAGCTCGGCCGGGAAGTTCTCGCCCGGCGAGTCCGCCGGTCGCGTCGACGCGGTCTGCACAACCTGAAGCTTGCCGTCGGCGTAGCTGCAGACGGTCAGCGTCGAGTCGAGCTCGTTGATCACGTACGCCGCTCCGGCGCGCGGATGGAACACCAGATGCCGCGGACCGGCGCCCGGGTGGATGCGCAGCCGGTCGACCTCCTCCAACTGCCCATCCGCGGTCAGCGTGGACGTGTAGACGGTGTCCGAGCCGAGGTCGACGTCGAACGTGTACGTCCCGGACGGGTCGAACACCACCTGATGGGCGTGCGGGCCCTCCTGGCGCTCCTGGTTCGGTCCGCTGCCCTCACGCTGGAGGAACTGCGTCGCCGTACCGAGCGAGCCGTTGGCACCGATCGGGTGGATCGCGACCGACCCCGAGGTGTAGTTGGCGGTCAACAGGTAGCGACCGGACGGGTCGATCTCCAGGTGGCAGGGGTGCATGCCCTCGGTCGGCTGGTCGTTGAGCAACTCGAGACCACCGTCGGGCTGGATCGCGAACGCGCTGACCTTGCCCTCCGTGCCTTCACTGGTCGCGTAGAGGAACCGGCCGTCGGCGGACCTGACCAGGAAGGACGGATCCACGGTCGCCACCGCGAGCGTGATCGCCTCCAGCGGCCCGAACCCGATGCCGTCCCCACCGCCCGGCTGATTGGTGTAGCTCCCGACATAGATCCGCTCAGAAGTCATGGCCCTACCCTGCCAGGTCCCGGTGCCTACGGCACCGCCCTGTCCAATCCGTAGAGCGCCGACCCCCAGCCCAGATCGGGGACGAGGAGCTGCCATCCCATCCGTCGGTACAGCCTCGGCGCCGGGCGATCGTCGACGTACGTCGAGAGGAGGGCCTTGCGATGCGGGAGATCGGTCATCAGCGCGTCCATCAACGCGGTCCCGAGTCCCTGGCGCTGCGCCTCGACCGCGACAGCGAGCTCCACGACCTCGAAGTGACCGCCGATCCACTCCTCGGCCAGCTCCGCCGGCACCGCGGCCGCGACCCGGTCCGGCCACCACTGCCCGCGCTGCCCGGTGAACCCGTACGCGAACCCGACGATCCTGCCGTCCGAGCGGGCGGCAACGAGTTTGAAATCGTCCCGTTCGGCGTGCACCGGTAGCTGCTCGGTGGCGAACCGCTCGGCGTCGGCCGGGTCCTCGTCGTACCCCGGGGCGCCGAAGGCGGAACCGAAAACCTCGGCCAGCTCCGGGGCTGCCTGAACGGCTTCGGCCGGGGCGAGTACTTCGATCACGTGGCTAGCCTATGCGGATGGACACCCGGGCGTTCCTCCAGCGAATCGGGCTCGGCGCGTACGACGGACCGCCGCGGCTGGAAGGTTTGTCGCAGCTGCACGAGGCGTTCGTCGGCCAGGTGCCGTACGAGTCCGTGCAGTTCCAGCTGGCCCCGGGCGGACCGTTGGAGCCTGAGGAGTCGGCGAAGCGAATCATCGCGCGGGAGGCCGGTGGGTACTGCTTTCAGCTGAACGGAACCATGGCCCTCTTGCTCACCGAGCTCGGGTACCACGTGCGGATGCACCGTGGTGGCGCGGAGACTCCGACCCGCGCGGGCGACGTCGACGCCAGCCACATGGTGCTCACGGTGAGCGGGCTGGTCGAGGATCCGGACCAGGTCTGGATGGTCGATACCGGTCTCGGTGAGGCACTGGTGCATCCGCTGCCACTCGAGGAGGGCAGCGCGTACCAGGAGCCGTTCCAGCTGCGGTTGCGCCGATCCGGGAAGGTCGATGGCTGGCGGCTGGACCATGACCCACGGGCCAACCTGATCGGCATGGACTTCGAGTCCGCCGCGGTCGGCCTGGACGCCTTCGCCGCCCAGCACGCGAACCTGTCGACCAACCCGGACTCCGCGTTCCGCCGGTTGGCCTCCGCGTTCCGCCGGAAGCCGTCGTCAGTAGTCGTACTGCGCTCTGTCGGCCTGTCCGAGACGTACGCCGACCGGATCGACACCACCGTCATCGAGAACCCGACCGACTACTTCGCCGTACTCGCGGACGTGTTCCTCCTCCCGCTCCCCCACTACACCCACGCCGACCGCGACCAACTCTGGCGCCGCGTCTGGTCGCAGTACGAGGACTTCCTGGCTGGCAGGAAGGGGTCAGATGGCTAGGGAGAAGAGGGTGCTCGGGAGGATGGAGAGGACTGCAGCGGTCGCGGCGCAGAGGGAGATCATGGCGACGGCCGGGGACTCGATGTCGACCGAGAAGGGGTCGTCGGCGGGCAGGCGGAAGAGTTCCGCGACCCAGCGGAGGTAGACGGCCAGGCCGATCATCACGTTGACCGCCATCACGATCGCGAGCCAGCCGAGGTGCGCGTCGATGACCGCCTGGAAGGCGGCGAACTTCGTGAACAGACCGGCCAGGCCCGGTGGCAGACCGGCCAACACGACCAGGAAGAAGATCAAAGCGCCGGCCAGACCCGGCTCGGAGCGCACCATGCCGCGGTAGTCGGTCAGCAGCCCACCTGGCCGATGCCGCTGGACGACCGCGACGGCTCCGAACGCCCCGACCGTGACGACCACGTACGCCGCCAGGTACCCGACGACCGCCTGGGCGTCGCCGACCGCGAGCGGCGCGAGGAGGAAGCCGACCTGACCGATCGACGACCACGCGAGCAGCCGCACCGCCTCCTGCTGACGCAGCGCGGCCAGGTTGCCGACAGTCATCGTCAGCGCAGCCAGGATCGCGACCACCGTCCGCAACTCCGACCCGCTCGGCGCGACCCCGGACGTCACCAGCACGAGCAGACCGGCCACACCAGCCGACTTGGACACCACGGCGAGGAAGGCGGTCACCTCGACCGGCGCACCGACGTACGTGTCGGGCAACCAGCCGTGGAACGGCACCGCCGCGATCTTGAACCCGAACCCGACGATCACGAACAGCCCCGCCGCGAACGCGACCCGGCGCAGCTCCGGATCGAGGCCGGACAACCGGTTGGCGATGGTGGACAGGTACAGCGATCCGGTCACGCCGTACAGATAGGAGATGCCGAACAGCATCACCGCGGTCGAGAGCACTGACACCAGGAACGCCTTCAGCGCACCCTCGGATCCACGTCTGTCCCGGCGCAGGGCGACCATCGCGAAGCTCGGCAGCGACACGACCTCGAGCCCGATCACCACCGTGGCGAGGTCGCGCGCACCGGCGAGGACGGTCGCGCCGACCAGCGCGCTCAGCAGCAGGAAGTGGTACTCACCGACCGGGATGTCCGCCGACAGCAGCCGGTACGCCGACAGTCCGACGACGCCGAGTGCGCCGATCAGCAACACCGCCCACAACCCGGCGGTCAACGGCTCGAACACCAGACTGCACTCGGCCGGCCCTTCCACCGCGGGACGGCAGAACGCGGGCTTGAAGTCGTCCCGCTGGGCCCAGACGAACACCAGCCCGAACAAGATCACGGCCACCGTCAGCAGCGTGACCACCGTGTGCCGCAGCTGCGCCGATGCGCTGCGCCAGAAGCTGTCGATCAGCAGTACGGCGACAGCGCCGACCGCGAGCACGAGCGGTACGGCGATGGCCTGCCAATCGGTCCAGGTCAGGGTCACAGGGTCCCCCACTGGTGCAGAAGGAGCCCAGGCCAGACGCCGAGCAGCACGGTCAGTGTGATCAGCGGCGCCCAGGTGATCAGCTCGATCCGGCTCAGGTCGACCGCGAACGCCGACGCCGGATTCTCGGCCGGGTCACCCTGGCACAGGTTGCGTACCAGTCGCAGGAAGTACGCCGCGGTCAGGACCGTGCCCAGGCCCGCGATCACCATGAAGACCAAGTAGGTTGTCCGAGGCAACGAATCGGCCGGGCGGTAGGCGCCGAGCAGGACCAGCATCTCGCCCCAGAACCCGGCCAGCCCGGGCAACCCGAGCGACGCCAGGCAGGCGAACGTGAGCAACCCACCGATCCTCGGCAGCCGGGCGTAGAGCGCGCGGCCGAGCGCGCGCAGGTCGCTGGTGTCGTGCCGGTCCTTGATCGCACCCGCCAGGAAGAACAGCAGACCGGTGATGATCCCGTGCGCGATGTTCGCGAACAGCGCGCCGTGCAGACCGGCCTGCGACAGCGTGAAGATGCCGAGCACGATGAACCCCATGTGCCCGACGCTCGAGTACGCGATCAGCCGCTTCACGTCGGTCTGCGCCAGGCACGCCAGCGACCCGGCGATGATCGCCACCGTCGCGAAGCCGGCCAGGTACGGCGCGATAGTCACGGTGGCGTCCGGCAGCACCGGGACCAGAATCCGGATCAGGCCGTACGTCCCCAGCTTCAGCAGGACGCCCGCCAGCAGGACCGACCCGACCGTCGGCGCCTTCGCGTGCGCGTCCGGCAGCCAGATGTGCAGCGGCCACAGCGGCACCTTCACCGCCAGGCCGACCGCGATCAGGAGCGCCGCGGCCAACGGGACGCCGTGTCCGCCGAGCACCGGGGAGTTGGTCAACCGGACGAGGTCGAACGTCCCCGCCTGCCGGTACACCAGCAGGAACCCGAGCAGCATCAGCGCCGACCCGAGCACCGTCATCAGCACGAACGTGTTCGCGGCCGCCTTCCGGCCGGCCGGGTCGTGGTCGTCACCCCAGATGTCGATGACCAGCCACATCGGGATCAGCACGATCTCGAAGCAGACGAAGAACAGCACCAGGTCCATCGCCGAGAAGGCGCCGATCACGCCGGCCTCGATCACCAGCAGCAGGGCGATCAGCGACCGGGTCCGGCCGATCCGCGGCGTGATCTTCAACGAGTACAGGCAGCACAGGAAGGTCAGCAGCGCGGTCAGCACGATCAGCGGCATCGAGATCGAGTCCACCGCGACGTGGAACCGGACGCCGAGCGCAGGGACCCACGGCACGTCCGTCACGGCCTGCAACGGTCGGCCGTCCTCCCGCAGCACCTGGTCCTGCGAACCTACGTAGGCGAACCAGCCTCCGCTCCGCGGCCAGAGCAACAGCGACCCGATCAGCACGAGCCCCGAGATCACCGAGCCGTACATCGCCGCGAGCCGGTCACCGATCGACGCCGGGACCGCCCACAACGCGAGCGCCGCGAGAATGGGCAGGGCCAGGATCCCCAGCAGGATCGCGCTCATGAACTGATCACCCCAGCGAGCACCGCCAGCGCGACCACACCGACCACAGCCGCGGTCAGATAGGTCTGCACGTTCCCGGTCTGTAGCCGCCGGAACCCTTGCGACGCCAGCGTCCCCGCACGCCCGGCCGCCCGCACGTAAGCCCCGATCACGTCGCGATCCCCCGCGACCGTCAGCTTCGCCAGCCACCGCACCGGCACGACGAACATCCCGTGGTAGGCCGGGTCGACGCCGAACTCACGCTCGAGCACGACCGGCCGCGGATCCGCGCCGCGCGACCACAAGGAGTACGCCGGCAACGCGCCGAGCAGCACGAGCACGGTCGACACCGCACCAATGCCCCAGTTGAGGTGGACGCCGTCGACGTACCCGAGCACGATCGAGGCCACTGCGAGCAGGACCAGCGGCGCGAGCATCACCCAGGGGGCGTCGCGCAGCTTGGAGGTGTCGGGCTCGTCGAGGTCGGCCGTCGCGTTCTCGTCCTCGAAGGCGCCGAGCGCCCCGGCGAGCGCCGGCGTCCGGAAGAACACCCACAGCCACATCCGCATGCAGTAGAACGCCGTGAACGCCGCAGTCAGACACACCGATACCAGCACGATCCATCCAACGACCGAACTGTCCCGCGCGTGATGCCAGGCCGCCTCGATCACCGCGTCCTTGGAGAAGAACCCCGCGAACCCCGGTACGCCGGCCAACGAGGCGAGGCCGATCGTCATCGTCACGAAGGTGACTCGCAGCGCCTTCCGCAGCCGGCCGCGCCGGGTGTAGCGGCGGAGCACCACGAACGCCGCGCTGCCAACCTGATGCAGCAGCACACCGGCGCAGAGGAACAGCAGCCCCTTGAACGCCGCGTGCGTGACCAGGTGGAACAACGCCGCATGCCGGCCGTCCGCCGTACCCAGGGAGAGAGCAGAGAACATGATCGCCAGTTGGCTCACGGTCGACCAGGCGAGCACCCGCTTCACCTCGACGGCGGCCATCGCACAGAGTGCGGCGAACAGCATGGTCACGCAGGCCACCACGGCCAGCACGGTCATGGTCGTCTCGGAGGCCACGAACACGTCGTACAGGCGGGCGATCAGGAAGACGCCGGCGGCAACCATCGTGGCCGCGTGAATCAGGGCGCTGACCGGGCTCGGGCCAGGCATCGCGTCCGGAAGCCAGGTCTGCAACGGGACCTGGGCCGACTTGCCGACCACGCCGACGAGGAGCAGCAGGGTCCCGGTGGTCAGTACGCCGGGTGACATCGCCGCCGGGTCGAGCTCGGAGATCCGGAACGTGCCGGCGCCGAGGCCGATGACGAAGATGCCGAACAGGAACCCGACGTCGCCGAGCCGGGTCATCAGGAACGCCTTGACCGCGCCGGAGCGGGCGTCGCGACGCTCCCAGTAGTGACCGATCAGCAGGTACGAGCAGGCGCCCATCACCTCCCACCCGATCAGCAGCAGGAACAGGCTGTCCGAGATGACGACGGTCACCATCGCTGCGGTGAACAGCGTGACGAGCGCGTGGTACGACGCGGGGCGCTGCTGCAGGTAGCCGAGTGAGTACACCTGGACGCAGGTCGCGATCACGCCGACGACCGCGAGCATCAGCACGGTCAGGTCGTCGGTGCGGACGGCGAAGCCGATGGTGAGGTCGCCGACGGACGAATTCAGGAAAGCGACCTGGTCCGGCGAGACGCCGTACAGCAGGCAGGCGGCCAGGACGACGAGCAGGGAGAAGCCGACACCGGCCACCCGCCAGGCGGTTGCGATCACGTCGCCGCACCCTTCTCCTGCAGCTCCTCCCGCGGGTCCTGCTCGGCCAGGTCGCGGGCCGCGTCGGCGTCCACGTGGCCGTGGCCGCGGAACAGCAGCAGGACGATCGCGAGCCCGAGGCCGATCTCGGCCGCGGCCAGCGTGATCACGAAGACCGCCAGCGTCTGGCCGGTCGCCAGGCCGTCGATGCGCCAGGCATCGAAGGCGATGAGGTTCAGGTTCACCGCGTTGAGCATCAGTTCGAACGACATCAGCATGGTGATCGCGTTGCGCCGGGCCAGGACGCCGTACACCCCGATGCAGAACAGGACGACGGCGAGCAGCAGCGGGAGGATCAGCGGCACGTCAGTCCTCCTTCGCCTTCTTGCGCTGAGACAGGGCGATCGCACCGATCAGGGCCGCCAGCAACAGAACCGACAGCACCTCGAACGGGAGCACCCAGGTCCTGAAGATCGCCGTGCCCACGTCGGTGGCGGATCCGGCCGGCACCGGGTCGATCTTCTCGTTGCCAAAGGCAATCACGACACCGGCGCCGAGCAGCACCGCCAGGACGCCGGCGACCACGGCGGCGAACGGGCTGCGGCCGGTGGTCAGCGCGGGCAGCGGATTCGTCGGTGCCCGGGTCAGCATCAGGGCGAACAGCACGAGTACGACGATCGCCCCGACGTACACCAGGATCTGGACCAGGGCGACGAACTCGGCATGCAGGGCGCCGAAGCAGCCGGCGATCGCGCCGAGGGCGACGACCAGCCAGAGGGCGGCGTGCACGATCCGGCGCGAGGTGACGACGAAGACGGAGGCAATGAGTGCGACTGCTCCGGCGACGCTGAAGAGGGCAGTCGTCACGCGTCGTCCTCCGGCGCGGGAGTGACAGTGGGGCCCGGGTCGATCGGCTGCGGCGCGGGGACCGTCCACATCCAGTCGCGGAGCCGCTCCTTCTCGTGGGTCAGGTTGCGGATATCGGTCTCGGCGTACTCGAACTCGGGCGACCAGAACAGCGCGTCGAACGGGCAGGCCTCGATGCAGATCCCGCAGTACATGCACAGGCTGAAGTCGATCGCGAACCGGTCCAGCACGTTCCGGCTGCGCTCCCGGGCCTGCTCACCGACCGACGGTGCGGTCTCGGTGTGCGAGTCGATGTAGATGCACCAGCTCGGGCACTCGCGGGCGCACAGCATGCAGGAGGTGCAGTTCTCCTCCAGCAGCGCGATCACCCCGCGACTGCGCGGCGGCAGTTCCGGCTGGACATCCGGGTACTGCTCGGTGACGGACCGGCGGGCCAGCGTCTTCGCGGTGATCTTCAGCCCCTCGATCAACCCCTTGCCAGGAACACCCACGCCTCCTCCTCCGTCCGTAGCTCCGTTACTAGCAGGAGACTAGTCGGTTCCGGCCCGATCCGGCGCCGACCCGGCGGTCAGAGCTCGCGCTCGAGACGGGCCGCGACCTGGCGGTAGCGACTGACGGGGATGAGGTGTACGCCATCGAAGGCGCCGCTGTCGCGGATGCTCAGGATCAGTTCGCAGGCGTGGTCGACGCCGGCGTCCCGGTCCCGCTCGACCGCCTCGATCAGCGTTTCGGGGATGGTGAGTTGCGGAAGTGCGGCCAGGTTGTGGGCCATCTTCGCGCTGGCCAGCACCATGACTCCGGCGTACACGGGGATGTCGAGGCTGACGCTCTCCCGCCAGCGGAGGAGTTCGTCGAGGTCGTAGCTGACCTGGACGTACAGGAAGTCCGCCTCGGCCTTCCACCGCGGCACCGCCCGCAGCCGCGTCGCCGCCCCGACCTGGAACGGATTGCAGCCCGGGTACGACGTCTCGCGCGCCTGCTCGATCATGGTGCGAACCGTCAACTGGCTGGTCCGCGCACCCTCGGCCGGGTCGTCCCCGTGCACGAACAGGAACTGCTCGACGCCGTACGCCGCCGCAGTCAGCAGGTCCCGGCGGAAACCGAGCAGGTTCCGGTCCCGCGAGTTCAGGCAGGCGATCCCACGCGACCCCATCGCCTGTACCTCGTTCGCCACCGCCACACTCGACACGGTCGCCCGGCCGATGTGGTTGTCCGGGATCAGAAACGCATCCGCGATCGGACTCATCACCCCGATCTGATGCCGAACCCGCTTCAGATCCGGCCGCGTCGGCGGCTCCACCTCACACACCACCTCAAATCCCCGCACCCCCCGGACCCTACTGAATCCGCCGGTGCACCCAGCGCGGCGCGCCCGGTGCAGTTTCCGGAATTCGGCGGCGTACTTACGCTCGTGAGATGGGGCGCTCTCAGGTTCTGGCCGGCGCGGTGGTCGGTGCTTTGGCGATGGTGTTCGCCAATGTGGCGTTCTCGTGGTTTGCGACTGGGCCTGATCACTACGAGTGGACCGACTCCGCGATCTTCATGAGTCCTGTTGCGGCCGTGTTCGGTGCGATCGTCGGAGCCCTCGGCGCCCTCGCGATCCGGATCACCCGGCCGGCCAGCCGCCGCCGCGACACCCACAACCAGCGTGAGAAGCGCAAGTACCGCCTCCGCTAGCGGTCACCGCACTTCAGGGTCGAGGAGTGCGAGGAGTTCTGAGGTCGGGCGGACGTCGCCGAAGGTTCGGTAGACGGTGTGGAGGGTGGCGTTGAGGTCTTGGTCGCGGCGGGCGGCGTTGGCGTCGGCGACCATGACGACGCGGTAGTCGAGGGTGCTCGCGTCCCGGGCGGAGGACTCGCAGCAGACGTTGGCCACGGTGCCGGTGATCAGGACCGTGTCGATGCCGCGCTCGGAGAGCAGCCCGTGCAGGTCGCAACGCCCAGGGAAGAACGCACTCGTCGCGGTCTTCTCCACCAGCAGGTCCGCCTCGTGGATCTCGAACTCGTGCCAGACCCGCTCGCGCACCGGACCGGTCCCACCGGACTCACTGAACAGCTTGGCCACCTCAGCTCCAAGGAACTCGACCGTCACCGCGGTCGGCTCGCTGAACCCGGGCACCACCCACGCGACAGTCCCACCGGCAGACCGCAGGACGTCGGCGAGCCGAGCGATGTTCGGCACGATGCCCTGCTGATAGCCGCCGAGGTCGACGAAGAACGGCACCATGTCGACGACGACCAGCGCGGTCCGCGCTGGATCCAAGCTCTCGTACGCATGCCGCCGACCACGACGACTCTCCTGTCGCGCGTACTCCCTGGGCTCGATGTGCCAGTCGTGCAGTGCCGGGGCTTCAGTCATGCACGGAACCCGGCCAGGCCCCACCGACATCAGAGGCGGGCGCGGAGGAACGCCTGCTCGGCCTCGTTGGAGGTGAGGTCGAGGGCGGCCTGGTATGCCGTGCGGGCCTCGTCGGAGCGGTCGAGGCGGGTGAGGAGGTCGGCGCGGATGGCGTGGAAGAGGTAGTAGGAGCTCAGGTCGAGGTCGTCGATCAGGGCTAGCGCGGCGTCTGGGCCTTCGACCTCGGCGACTGCGACGGCGCGGTTGAGGGCGACAACCGGAGTCGGGGTGAGCGTGAGCAGGTGGTTGTAGAGCTGCAGGATCTGCGGCCAGTCAGTGTCGTCCGCGGTCGGCGCATCGGCGTGGACGGCGTTGATGGCGGCTTGCAGTTGGTAAGGACCAGGCTGGTTCCGGCGCAGGCAGCGGCGTACGAGGTCCTGACCTTCGGCGATCAGCTCGCGGTCCCAGCGGTCGTGATCCTGGTCGGCCAGCAGAACCATCGAACCGTCCGACCCCACCCGCGCCGAACGGCGGGATTGCTGGAGGAGCATCAGCGCGAGTAGGCCGACGGCCTCGGGCTCGTCGGGCATCAGGTCGACCAGTACGCGGCCGAGCCGGATCGCCTCCGCGGACAGTTCGTCGCGGACGAGAGTCTCGCCGGACGAAGCGGCGTACCCCTCGTTGAAGATCAGGTAGACGACGGCGAGCACACCGCGGACGCGCTCGGGCAGGTCGGCCTCGTACGGGACGCGGTACGGGATGCCGGCCGCGCGGATCTTCGCCTTGGCACGGACCAGGCGCTGCGCCATCGTCGGCTCCGGCACCAGGAACGCCCGGGCGATCTCGGCTGTGGTGAGCCCGCCGAGCATGCGCAGTGTCAACGCGACCCGCACGTTCAGCGCGAGCGCCGGGTGGCAGCAGGTGAAGATCAGCCGGAGGCGGTCGTCGTGCACAACGCCCTCCTCCACCGGTTCGTCCTGCGCATGCAGCAACGCCGCCTGCGCATGCTTGTCGTCGCGCACCGACTCCCGCCGCAGCCGGTCGATCGCCCGGTTCCGCGCGGTCGTGATGATCCACCCGGCCGGAGCAGGCGGTACGCCGCTGTCCGCCCACTTCTCCACGGCCGCCGCGAACGCATCCTGGACGGCGTCCTCCGCGATCCCCAGATCCCCGAACACCCGGGCCAGTACCGCAACCGCCCGCCCATGCTCAGCCCTGAACACACCCGCAATCCGCTCAGGCGTGGCGTCGGGTCGTCGGGGTTCGGTGTCAGCCGGCAAAGGGCCGCACCTCGATCGACAACGGACTCAACACGCGAGCCAGCCGCCGCGCCCACCCCAACGCCGCATCCAGGTCCTCGACCTGGATCACGGTGAACCCACCCAAGTGCTCTTTCCCCTCGGTGAACGGCCCATCGGTCACGAGTACGTCGTCACCGGACACCTTCAGCACAGTCGCAGTCTCCGGCGGATGCAACCCCGCCGCAAACACCCAAACCCCCGCAGCCTGCATCTCCTCGTTCAAAGCCCCCAGCTCCCGCATGATCGGCTCCAGAACCTCCGGCGCCGGCGGCGGCCCATCGGGCTGATAGATGCTGAGCAGGTACTGGTTCATCTCGGCCTCCTCGTAGGTTCCCGTCACCCCTACACGAACAGGCTCAGCCCGGATCGACAGGCAGCGACACCCGCGTCGATCCATCAGGTCGGCTAGAGCAGGCTCGAAGTCAAGGCATGGACCGGGAGCGTGACGCGGATTTCCAGGCCGCCTGTCGGGCGGGGAGTTGCCACGACAGTGCCGCCGTGGGCCTCGGCGACCGAGCGGACGATAGACAGGCCGAGGCCGGAGCCCTTGCCGGCGACCAGGCGTTCGGCACCCAGGCGGTAGAAGGGTTTGAAGAGGGATTCCACCTCGTACGGCGGGATGTCGGGCCCGGTGTTGGTCACGACGAGCTCCACGTGATCACCGACGGTCTTGCTCACCACGCGCACCCAACGCTCGCCCGATTCGGCCTGCGCAGGGAGGTTGTGACGGATCCCGTTCTCCACCAGGTTGTGGACGAGCCGCTCGAGCAGGAGGGCGTCACCGCGGGTCGGGGCCTCGCCCGGTCCGTGCATCAGTTCGACGTCCGCGGCCGCGGCTTCGGCAGAGCGTTGGCCGGCGACGTGGTTGACGATGTCGCCGAGGTTGACCGGGTAGACCGTGGTCAGTTGCTTCTCGGAGTCGGCGAGGATCAGCAGGCCGTCGATCAGTTGCTCGTGCCGCGCGTTGATCGTCAGCAGGCTCTCGCCGAGTTCCTTCACATCGGCGGACGCGGTACGCCGGTGCATCGCGACCTCGACCAGGGCACGGCCGACGGTGAGCGGCGTACGCAACTCGTGGGAGGCGTTGGCGACGAACCGCCGCTGACCGTCGAACGAGTGGTCCAGCCGCTCGACCATGGTGTCGAAGGCGTCGGCCAGGTCCTTCACCTCGTCGTCCGGACCGCGAAGCGCGATCCGTTCGTGCAGTCCGTGTCCGGCCGCGGGTGCGGCGGCGATCCGGCGGGCGGTGTCGGTGACGCGGTGCAGCGGCGTCAGGACCCTTCCGGCGACCAGCCAGCCGAGGCCAGCGGCCAGGGCGCCGACCACGACCAGGGCGATGCTGCCCTGGGTGAGCAGCGACTCGATCGCGGCCTGCCTGACCTCCTCGCGCTGCGCCTTGATGACCCGTTCGGCGTCCGTGCCGGTGAGTACGTCGCCCTCCTTGTTCAGCACGAACAGCTGGTCGGGCCGTGGCGCCGGCACGGTGGAGGACGTCGCGGCCGGTGGCCGGAGGTAGGTGCCCTGGATCAGCACCCGGTACTGCCCGGCGAAGTTCTGGCTGAACAGCACGTAGGTCACCCCGAGCAGCAGCACACCCGCGACCAGGAACAGGCCGCCGTACAGCAGTGTCAGGCGGCCCCGCAGACTCAGTCGCCTCAGGGGATGCGGTAGCCGACTCCGGTGACGGTCTCCACCAGTGCCGGCTCCCCCAGCTTCCGGCGCAGCTTCAGGATGGTCAGCCGAACCGCTCCGGTGAACGGATCCACGTGCTCGTCCCATGCCTTCTCCAGCAGTTGTTCGGCGGACACGGTCGCACCGTCCGCTCGGAGGAGTTCCGCGAGTACGGCGAACTCCTTCTTCGACAGCGGCACGTACCGGCCGTCCCGGAACACCTCGTGCCTGGCCGGGTCCAGAGTGACTCCCGCACGCCGCAGTACCGGCGGATCGGCCGGCCGGCTCCGCCGCCCCAGCGCCAGCACCCTGGCGGCCAGTTCGGTGAAGGCGAACGGCTTGGTCAGATAGTCGTCCGCGCCCAATCCAAGCCCCTCCACCCGATCTGTGACGGCGGCCGCGGCGGTCAGCATCAGCACCCGCGTGGCCGACGCGGATTGCACGAGCTGCCGGCACACCTCGTCCCCGTGGACGACGGGAATGTCGCGGTCCAGCACCAGTACGTCGTACTCGTTCACGGCCAACCGTTCGAGCGCGGCACCACCGTCGCCGGTCACGTCGACGGCATGCGAGTCGTCGCGCAGCCACTCCGCGATGGCTGCCGCCAGCAACGGTTCGTCCTCGACCACCAGCACCCGCACGCACCCATGATCCCCGACGCCGGTGTTTCCCCCGTGTTAGCGACTGCGGAAACCCTCCGGAAACGGCGCACGGCGAAGGCTGACGGCCTGAACCTAGCGAAGGAGACGAGACGTGATGCGCAAGCCCATTCTGGCCGCGGCGATGCTGGCGGCCACCGTACTGCTCACCGGCTGCGGTGCGGACGAACCGGAGGTCCAGGTGGCGTCCGGCACCGGAGGCCAGCCGCAGGCGACCGCCCCGAGCAGCGCGCCGGCGAGCCTCAGCCGGGACGAGATGGCGGTCAAGTTCACCCAGTGCCTGCGGGAGCAGGGTCTGGATGTACCTGATCCGGAGCCCGGCAAGGGACCGATGCTCAAGTTCGACAAGGGCTCCGGCGTCACCAAGGAGAAGGTGGACGCGGCCATGGAAGCGTGCCGGCAGTACAACCCGCAGGGCGAGAGCGGTCCGAACCCGCAGCAGGAGGAGAACGGCCGCAAGTTCGCCGAGTGCATGCGGAAGAACGGTGTGGAGAAGTTCCCGGACCCCAAGCCCGGTCAGCGCGGCGTCATGATCGGCCCGGGCGTCGCCGACGACCCCGACTTCAAGAAGGCGCAGGAGACCTGCCAGAGCATCCTGGCAGGCAAGTGATGCGTCGAGCACTGACCGCTGTGATCCTCCTCGCCGCGGGTGGCGCGGCGAGCGCGTTCCTGGTGAACCGAGGCGACACCAGCCAGGCCGCGGACCAGACCGCCGTCGCACTGCCGGTCAACACGGCCAAGGTCACCCAGCAGACCCTCAAGGACACCGAGACCGCCGACGGTGAGCTCGGCTTCGGTACGACGTCCACCGCGGTGAACCGGGCTGCGGGAACTATCACCGGACTGCCTGACAGCGGACAGGAGCTCCGCCGCGGACAGACCGTCTACAGCCTCGACAACAAGCCCACCACACTCCTGTACGGTGCGTTGCCGGCGTACAGGAGGCTCGCCTCTGGCAGTGAGGGGCCCGACGTCTTGCAGCTCGAGCAGAACCTCAGTGCGATGGGCTACACGGGCTTCACCGTCGACGACGAGTACACCGACGCCACTGCCGAGGCGGTGGAGAACTGGCAGGAGGACCGCGGCCTGGACGAGACCGGCGTGGTCGAGCTGGGCAGTGTCCTGTTCGCGCCCAGCCGGATCCGGGTCGACAGCGTGCAGGCCCAGGAAGGTACGCCGATCGGCCCGAGCCAGACCGTGCTCACCTACACCGGCACGACGAAGGCCGTCACGGTCCGGCTGGACGCCTCGGACCAGCGGCTGGCGAAGCAGGACGCGAAGGTCTCGGTCACGCTGCCGGACGGCGCGACCGTGCCGGGCCGGGTGGAGAAGGTGTCGACGGTGATCATCCCGGCGGAGAGCGCGGACAAGGACCCGGAGACCAAGATCGAGGTGATCGTTGCCATCGACAACCAGAAGGCGGTCGCAGCCTGGTCGCTGGCCGCCGTCGACGTGATCTTCACGGCGTCGGAACGGAAGAACGTGCTGACCGTTCCGGTGTCCGCTCTGGTCGCGCTGCGCGAAGGCGGCTTCGGCGTGGAAGTTACCGACGGTAAGTCGTCGAACTATCAGCCGGTGAGAACGGGTCTCTTCGCCGGCGGCCAGGTCGAGATCAGCGGTGCGGGCATCAAGGCCGGCACCGTGGTGGGGATCCCGAAGTGATCGAGCTGACCGAAGTGACCAAGGTGTACGCGGGCGGCGTCGCGGCGCTCGGCGGGGTCAGCCTGCGGATCGACCGCGGCGAGCTCGTCGCGATCGTCGGCCCGTCCGGATCAGGGAAGTCGACCATGCTGAACGTGCTCGGCACCCTGGACCGGCCGACCACCGGCACGGTCCGGATCGACCGGTACGACGTCGCTCGGCTCCCCGACACGGGTCTGTCGGCGTTGCGCGCGACCCGGATCGGTTTCGTCTTCCAGCAGTTCCATCTCGCGTCCGGCGTACGGGCACTCGACAACGTGGCGGACGGTCTCCTGTACTCCGGGCTGCGGCCGGCGCACCGCCAGAAACGAGCCGCGGCCGCGTTGGAGCGCGTTGGTCTGGGGCACCGGATGGATCACCGGCCGCACGAGTTGTCCGGCGGTGAGCGGCAGCGGGTCGCCGTGGCCCGGGCGGTCGCCGGTGAACCCGCCGTACTGCTGGCTGACGAGCCGACCGGCGCGCTCGACTCCGTGTCAGGCGCCGGCGTCATGCAACTCCTGCGGGATCTCCATGCGGGCGGTACGACGGTCGTGATCATCACGCATGACCGGGACATCGCCGCGTCGCTACCCCGCCAGGTCCGGATGCGCGACGGCCGCATCCTCGAGGAGGTCCTGGCATGAGCGACGTACTGAAACCTGCCAGGTTGTGGCCGCGGGATGTGGTCAGGGTCGGTGCGGTCGGGCTGCGGACCCGACCGCTGCGCGCCTTCCTGTCTGCGCTCGGCATCGCGATCGGGATCGCCGCGATGGTCGCGGTGGTGGGCATCTCGTCGTCCTCGCGGGCCGAGCTCGACGGTCAACTCGATGCTCTGGGCACCAATCTGCTGACCGTCGCGCCAGGTGTCCGCCTGACCGGAGAACAGGCCCAACTGCCGCTCACCGCCGAAGCGATGGTCGGCCGGATCGGACCGGTCCGGGCGGAGTCGGCGGTCGGCAAGGTCGACGACGCCTCCGTCTACCGCAGCAACAAGATCCCGGTCGTCGAGACCAACGGCATCATCGCGTACGCCGCCCGCGACAACCTGCTCGAGACGATCGGGGCGACCGTACGCAGCGGCAAGTGGATCGACGCTGCGACCGGCAGGTACCCGGCCACTGTGCTCGGCGCGACGGCGGCCGACCGGCTCGGCATCACGCGCGCCGGTCCGGACGCCCAGGTGCTGATCGGGAACAAGTGGTTCACCGTGCTCGGCATCCTCGAACCGGCCGCGCTGGCTCCGGAGCTGGACAGCGCGGCCCTGATGGGCTGGCCGGCCGCGGACACCACGCTGTCCTTCGACGGGCATCCGACCACGATCTACACCCGTTCCGACGACGCCCAGGTCGAGGCGGTCCGATCGGTGCTCGGGGCAACAGCCAACCCGGAGTCACCGAACGAGGTCGAGGTCTCCCGGCCGTCCGACGCGCTGGCCGCGAAACAGGCCGCGGGCCAGGCGTTCACCGGACTGCTCCTCGGCCTCGGCGCGGTCGCGCTGCTGGTCGGCGGCGTCGGCGTCGCGAACATCATGGTGATCTCGGTGCTCGAACGCCGGGCCGAGATCGGCCTGCGCCGCTCACTCGGTGCGACCCGGGGCCAGATCCGGACCCAGTTCCTGACCGAGTCGTTGCTCCTGTCCGCACTCGGCGGGGTCGGCGGAGCGTTACTCGGATCAGCGGTCACCACCGCCTACGCGTCGTACCAGAACTGGCTGACCGTCATCCCTGTCTGGGCCTTGGCCGGAGGTATCGCGGCCACCCTGGTCATCGGCGCCCTGGCCGGCCTCTACCCCGCGATCCGCGCCTCCCGCCTCTCCCCCACGGAGGCACTGGCAACACCGTAGGCGGGCCGCGGCCTGCCTAGAGTGATCATTGATCACAGTGGCGGCGGGAGGGTGAGGGTGGAGGAGCAGACCAGGGCGTTGTCGGAGGCCGATTGGGAAGCGCATCGTCCCGCGGTCTTCGGGGCGGCGTACCGGATCCTCGGCACCGTGACGGAGGCCGAGGACGTGACGCAGGACGTCTGGTTGCGTGCGGCCGCCGCGGATCTGTCCGAGGTCCGGGACCTGCGGGCGTGGCTGGTGACCCTGGCCGC
The DNA here is from genome assembly GCF_043197265.1 of Kribbella sp. NPDC049227. Taxonomy (NCBI): domain Bacteria; kingdom Bacillati; phylum Actinomycetota; class Actinomycetes; order Propionibacteriales; family Kribbellaceae; genus Kribbella; species Kribbella sp. NPDC049227. The sequence goes on from NZ_JBICST010000001.1 coordinate 960,951, forward strand.
GCGTACGTCGTACAACGTGCTGAAGTCGGCGCGCGTCCGGCGTGAGTCCTACGTCGGGCCCTGGTTGCCCGAACCGCTGCTGACCGGTCCGGACGCCGCCGCCAAGGTGCTGATGGACGAGTCGGTGAGCACCGCGATGCTGGTGGTCATGGAGACGCTCACCCCCGCCGAACGCGTCGCCCTCGTGCTGCACGACGTCTTCGACTTCCCGTTCGCCCGGATCGCCGAGGTGCTCGGTACGACGCCTGCCGCCAGCCGCAAGCTCGCCTCCCGCGCGCGGGCGCGGGTCGCCACGGTCGAGGAGACACCGCGGGCCTCCAAGACCGAGACCGAACGCGTGCTCAAGGCGTTCAAGGCGGCCGCCGACGCGGGAGACCTGGCCGGGCTCGTCGCACTGCTGGATCCCCAGGCGGTGTACGTCGCCGACGGCGGCGGCAAGGTGACCGCCGCCCGGAGGCCGGTCACGGGTCCCGAGCGGATCGCCAAGCTGACGGCCAGGCAGATCGAGCTCAGGCGTCCCGACGCTGTCCGGATCATCGAAGTGAACGGGCAGCCGGCGCTGGCGACGTACCGCGGTGGCACGCTCGTCTGGCTCGACACCGTGGAGGTCGCCGACGGGCGGATCACGGCGTTCCGCAGGCAGGTCAATCCCGAGAAACTGGCGCACCTCGGTCACATCTGAGGCCCCCGTGTTGTCTCCCTGCCGCACGCCCCGATCCGCGGGGCGCGGCCGAGAGAGGACGAGACAGTGGCACACGTTGTGATCATCGGGGGCGGCTTCGCCGGTGTCTGGAGCGCGGCGGGAGCGGCGCTCGCACGCGGCGACGCTGATATGCGCATCACACTCATCGCACCGAACGAGCACCTGGTACTGAGGCCACGCCTGTACGAGCCGGAGCCGGATCTGGCCAAGGTGGTGCTCAGCCGGGTCCTCGGTCCGATCGGAGTCGAGCACGTGCGAGCCTCGGTGAGCACGATCGACACCGACCGCCGCGTGGTGGTGGCCGACGGCAACGAGATCGGCTACGACCGGTTGGTGCTGGCGGCGGGCAGCAAGCTGGTCCAGCCCGATGGGCTGCCAGGCGCTGAACGGCTCTTCGACATCGACACCCTGGACGGAGCTCGGCGGCTGACCGACCATCTGCGCGATCGGCGTGACTACGCCGTCGTAGTCGTCGGCGCCGGGTTCGTCGGCCTGGAGGCTGCGACCGAACTGGCTTCGCGCGGCCGGGTGCTGCTGGTCGATCGGTCAGATGTGGTCGGGGCACAGCTCGGGCCGGGGCCGCGCAAGGAGATCGAGGCCGCGCTGGACGAGCTGGGTATCGAACGCCGCCTCAGTACGACGGTGACGGAGGTCGGCGACGGGTACGCCGTACTGTCCGACGGCAGCAAGGTCGACGCGGACGCGGTCGTCTGGTCCGTCGGGATGCGGGCCAGCGAGCTCACCCGTCAGATCTCCGACGAGCTCGACCACCTCGGCCGGGTGCCGGTGGACGATCGGCTGCGTGCGCTTCCCGAGGTGTTCGTTGCCGGGGATACGGCTGCGGCGGCGTTCGACGCTGAGCACACGGTCATGCAGGCCTGCCAGCACGCGACACCGCTCGGCAAGGTCGCTGGGTACAACGCGGCGGCCGACCTGCTCGGCGTCCCCCTCCGCGATTTCACCCCCGGCCCCTACGTCACCTGCCTTGACCTGGGCGCCGCCGGTGGAGTCTTCACCCGCGGCTGGGACCGCCGAGTCATGGCGTCGGGCGCCGAGGGCGCATCCGTCAAGAAGGGCATCAACCAAGCCATCCACCCACCGGTGGACGACGCCGAAAAGATCCTCGCCGCCGCCGACCGCGTCAGCATAGAACTCCCGTTCTTCCCCCGCGAAGAGTCGGCCGCCTGACCGGGGCGTTGTGCAGCCCGACAGGTAGTGTCCGGCGGTTCGTAGTGCACCTGAGCGCACCCGCGCACCGGTGTACGGCGTCTCGCCAGCGCACTACCTGTCGGCGTGCACGCGGTCCAGGAATACCAGTGCGCACGGAGCTGGTTGGAGAGACCATGCGCTACGCCACCTATGTGAAGTCGTTCGGCGAGTACGGCAGCCCGAAGGTCCTCCGCGATCTCGCGCGAGCGACCGAGGACCACGGCTGGGACGGGTTCTTCGTGTGGGACCTGCTCAGCGCGCCCACCTACGACCCGCCGGTTGCCGATCCCTGGGTCACTCTCGCCGCGATCGCGCAAGCGACCAGCAGGATCCTGATCGGCCCGATGGTCGTCCCCCTGCCCCGGCGCCGCCCGGCCAAGCTTGCCCTCGAGGCCGCCACGCTGCAGGACCTCTCGAACGGCCGTCTCATCCTCGGCCTCGGAACCGGCGCGGGGTGGGACTACACCCGGTTCGGCGAGTCCGCGAAGCGCAGAGAGCTCGCCGAGCGACTCGACGAGGGCGCCGACCTGCTGCACCAGTTCCTCGCCGGGGATCCCGTCGAGCACGAGGGCAGGTACTACCGAGCCACCGACGTCCGCTTCCCTGCCAGCGACATCCCCATCTGGACCAGCGGCTTCTGGCCACGGACCGGTCCCGTCCGAGGCGCCCGCAACGCGGACGGCCTGTTCCCGCAGATCAGGGACGAGGCCGACGACTTCCGGCTCCCCACCATCGACGAACTCGCCACGATCCGCGCCGACTTCGAGAAGTCCGGCGGCCGCCGGAACGCCGACATCGCCATCTGGTCCCCAAGCCCGGCCGGCGCCCCGGACGCCGCCCTGGCCGCACAGTACGAAGAAGCCGGCGTCACCTGGTGGTTCCAGGACGGCTCCGAGATCTCCCCCGAAGAACTCCACACCCGCCTGGCCGCCGGCCCACCGATCACTTGAAGAGCGTGACGCCGATGCCCGTGATCGCGAGTTGGAGCAGGGCGATCGGGACCAAGGCCTGCCAGGCGAGTTTCTGGAGTTGGTCGGCTCGCATGCGGGGGAACGACACCCGCACCCAGATGACGACGACCGAGACCAGGGCGACCTTGAGGATGGTCCAGATCCAGCCGATGGAGTCCGGCCCGGGACCACTCCAACCACCCAGGAACAGCACCGTCGTCAGCCCGGCCAGTACGACGATCCCGGCGTACTCGGCGAGCAGGAACATCGCGAAGCGCAGACCGGTGTACTCCGTGTAGGGCCCGAAGATCACCTCGGAGTCCGCGACCGGCATGTCGAACGGCGGCCGTTGCAACTCGGCCAGCCCGGCGATGAAGAACACGACCAGGCCGGGCAGTTGCCACAGCAACCACCACGGGTTCCACGCGGTCGCGATCCCCGACAGGCTCAGCGAACCGGCCGCGACCGCGACGCTCGCCGCGGACAGCACGAACGGCAACTCGTAGCTCATCAGCTGCGCCGCGACCCGGAGTCCGCCGAGCAGGCTGTACTTGTTGCCGCTCCCCCATCCCGCCATCAGCGACCCGAGGACGCCGATGCTCATCACCGCGAGCACGAAGAACAGCCCGGAGTCGAGGTCCGCACCGACGATGCCCGGCGCCAGCGGGATCGCGGCGAGCGCGGCCAGGTACGGCAGGATCGCGACGATCGGGGCCCACTCGAACACCCGCCGGTCCGCGGCCGCCGGGACCACGCTCTCCTTCTGCACGAACTTCACGCCGTCCGCGACCAGTTGCGCCCAGCCGTGGAACGCACCGGCGTACATCGGACCGAGCCGTGACTGCATGTGCGCCATCACCTTGTGCTCGGCCTGGCCGACCAGCAGGGGCGCCACCAGGAAGGCGACGAGGACGCCGACCACCCGCACCACGAACTCCAGCATGACCGCACCCTATCGAGTCCGACTTGACCTCAACCACCGTTGAGGTCAAAGGGTGGGTCGTATGAGCGATGAGAAACAGACTCAGGTGAGCACCGTGCTCGTGACCGGAGCGACCGGGCGCGTCGGCCGGCATGTGGTGGACGGACTGCGCGCGGCGGGTGTGACCGTCCGCGCCCTGGTCCGGAAACCTGACCGCGCCGGCTTGCCGCCGGACGTCGAGCTGATCCAGGGCGATATCTATGATCCGGCAGCGGTACGACGGGCTGCGACTGGAATGGATGCGGCGTTCCTGCTGTGGCCGGCGTACAGCGCGGAGGGCGCGGAGGCAGTCGTTGCGGAACTGCCGCGGCGAGTCGTGTACCTGTCCTCGCTGAACGCACCGTCCGGCGGCGTCTGGGGCGACGTCGAGGAGTTGCTCCGGCAGGCGGGTAAGGACTGGACCGCGGTACGGCCCGGAGGATTCGCCGTCAACGCGCAGGGCTGGGCTGAGGACTTCCGGGGTGGTGACGTCGTACGGCTTCCGTATCCGAAGGCCGGCCGGTCACTGATCCACGAGCGGGACATCGCGGCGGTCGCCGTACTCACGCTGCTGGACGATCGGCATGTCGGGCAGGCGTACGACCTGACCGGACCGGAGGTGCTGACCCAGGCCGAGCAGGTGGAGACGATCGCGCGAGCCGTGGGCAAGGAGATGCGGGTCGAGGAACTGTCCGCCGAGCAGGCTCGGCAGGCGATGCTCGACCAAGGCGCTGACCCTGCGCTCGCGGAGAGCGCGGTCACCTACTGGGCGAAGCTCGTCGACGATCCCGAGCCTGTGACGACCACGGTCGCGGAGCTCACCGGCCGCCCGGCGCTGAGGTTCGCGGACTGGGCCCGGGAACACGCGGACGAGTTCCGTGTCCTGTCCACAGCCGAGGTCGCGAACCGCTACGTGAGCCTCCTGAGCGCCGGCCGCGTCCACGAGGCCATGGCGCTGGCCGCGCCGGACGTCGTCCGCGTCGCGCCGCTCGAAACCGGCGGCGAGGAGATCGAACTGAAGGGAGCCGACGCCATCCTCGAGAACGCACAACGGCTCAGCGCCGGCATCGAGTACGTCGGCGTCGAGGTCCTCGGCCCTCTCCTCCTCGACGACCACTTCGCCATCCGCTTCACCTTCGACCAGCGCGACCCCACCACCGGCCACCCCACCCAAACCACTAAACTCTCCCTCTGCACCGTAACCACCGGCCAAATAACCCGCGAGGAAGTCTTCTACTACAAGGGCAACTGAAGCCAGCCGCCGATGTCGTGGCGGGCGGCGGTCAGGGCTGCGGTGCGGGCGCCGCGGTTGGCGGAGTGGATGGTGCCGATGAGGATGCGGGTCGGGTCCGGCAGGGCTTGGGCGAGGAGGGCGCTCAGGTGGCGGCCGTAGCCTCGGCCCCGGTACTTCGGGGCGAGGATCATCTCGCGTACGACGTACGCGGGGAGGCCCAGTGAGTCTTCGGGGTTGTCGACCCCGGCCGCGTATCCGGCCCACTCGCCGTCGACGGTGATGTCGAAGAGGAGGCCCTCCTCGGCTGACTCGGCCAGATCCTCACGGTCCTGAAGCGATGCCTCTTCGGCATGATGTGGGTGGGCGGCGTCCACGGCGTCGTACGCACGCTGGGCCTCGTCGTAGTGGTCGAGGTCGCGCGCCGGGACGAGTACGAGCTCGGGCGGTACGTCGTGAGGTTGCAGCTGACTGATCGGGGCGGCGAGGAAACGGCGGTCGGGTTGAGTGCCGGGGATCTCAGGTTCGGCACTCCACAGACGGACGTAGCGCGGGTTGTGGATGCCGTAGACCTCGCGGGCGACTGCGGCCAGGGCGGGGAGGTCCGAGGTGCGCGGTGCGCGGGTCATCGGGGTCGCGTCGACGAAGGGCTTCGTCGGGTCGAGGCCCTCGAAGCGCATGCTGACCATGGCGTGCAGGTCGTCGCCGACCGGCAGCCAGTAATTGAGCATCGACTCGGCGGGCTGTCCTGGGGCGAACCGTTCGGCACGCAGCGCGGCGATCTCCAGATCTGTTGCCAAGAGCAAGTCCGGATCCGCGTGCATCTCTGCCAGGGCCTTCAGCCGCGTCGCGTCGTCCACCCAGGTGCGCGTGAGAGGGTGCTGCCGCTCGAGCGTGTACCGCGCCAACTCCTCCGCGGTAGGGATCACGCCTCGGGCTCCGCCGAGGGCGTGTCCGACGAAGGCTCGTTCGCCGAGGGCGGCGTTCCCGCCGAGCGCTCGTCCGCCGACGGCGCGCCCGTCGAAGACTCGTCCGTCGAGGACCTCACTCCCGCCGAAGGCGGCGCGTCCGCGGATGCCGCTCCCCCGGATTGCGCTCCAGCGGAGTGCGCATCCGCGGAGGGCGGCGCGTCCGCGGAGGGCGCTTCCGCCGAGGGGGCGTCCGTGGAGGGGGCTTCGGCGGGGGGAGATTCTGGTGGTGGGGGGTCGGATTGTTTGCGGGTTCGGCGTTCGGTGCCGGCGCGGCGGGGGCGGGCGGGGGTGGCGGCCGCCTGGGCGGGGGCTAGTGGATCTGGGTCAGGGGAGCCGGCGGGGCGCGGGCCCCAGGTCTCCGGGTCGGGGACGCCTGGGGGGAGGGTGCGCCGGCGGCTGGGCGCGCCGTGCGCCGGGGCGTGGTCCGACTCGCCCGGCTCCTTGGCACCCGGCCACGGCTTCGCGACCCGGGACGCGAGCACGAACTCCTTGCGCAACGGATTGCCCTCGAAGCCGTCCGGCAGCAGCAACGGGATCAGGTTCGGATGGCCCTCGAAGCTGATCCCGAACATCTCGAACGTTTCCCGCTCATGCCAGTTCGCCCCGGCGTACAACTCCGACAGCGTCGGCAGCACCGGCTTGTCCCGCGGGATCAGCGTGCGCACCAGCAGATGCTCGACGTGCGCACCACCCCAGAAGTCCGCAAGATGCGAGACCACCCGGAACCCGTCCGTCAGCTCGTCCGCTGCCGACAGGAAATCGAAGAACGTGTACCCGACGGCGTCCCGCAACACCTCGTGCGCCGCCACCCACGACTCCGCGGGTACGTCGATCGCCGTCGGAGAGAAGCTGTCGGACTGGGTCGCGGCGATGCCGGCCGCGGTCAGCGCCTCGAGCGCGTCGCTGCTCACTGAGGCGTCACCAGGTCGCGGGTCAGTGCCGCGGCGGACGGCTCGTCGTACCGGCTCGGCATGTTCTCGCCGGCGATCTTCTCCTGCAGCTTGAGGATGCCCTGCAGCAGCGCCTCCGGCCGCGGCGGGCAGCCGGGCACGTACACGTCCACCGGGATGATCTGGTCGACGCCCTTGGTCACGCAGTACGAGTCCCAGTACGGGCCACCGGAGTTCGAGCAGGAGCCGAACGAGATCACGTACTTCGGCTCCGGCATCTGGTCGTAGAGCCGCTTGATCGCCGGCGCCATCTTGTCCGTCACGGTGCCGGAGACCACCATCAGGTCGGCCTGCCGCGGACCGGGCGCGAACGGGATCACGCCGAGCCGGATGAAGTCGTGCCGGCCCATCGACGCCGCGATGAACTCGATCGCGCAGCAGGCCAGGCCGAAGTTGAACACCCAGAGGGAGTACTTGCGGCCCCAGTTCAGCAGGTACCGGACCGGCTCGGGCGCGAGCTTCGCCAGCGCACCCACAGCCGGCCGCACGGTCGGCATCGGCAGCTCGGTCTGGGACATATGGTCAGCCTAGTCCGACAATCTCCTCGGCGAGGACTTCCGGGTACTCCAGCGGCGCGTAGTGCCCGACGCCGTCCACGAGCCGCAGCCGTACGTCGCTGAAGAAGTCGTCGAGCCGATCGGACCAGGCGCGCGGGAACAGCGGATCGAACTCCGGCCACAGCACCACCGTCGGTACGCCGATCCGGTCGTACGACGGCGGCGACGACTCGGCCGCGGAGGTGGCGACCGAGCCCGCACCCGCCCGGTACCAGTTGAGCGAGGCGGTGAACGCACCCGGCACGGAGTAGGTCTCGACGAGATGATCGAGTTCCGGCTCGAAGCCCGGGCCCGACCAGTGCGTCCAGAAGTGCCGCAGATAGGACCGGACCGCGTCGGGCTTTCCGTCGATCAGCTCCTCGATCACCGGCAGCCGGTGGAAGGCCTGGTACCAGAACTCCGCCTGCGCGCGCTCGGAGAAGACCCGCTTGCCGATCCCGGGCAGCGGTGGCGCGACCACCATGCCCTCGATCAGGTCGGCCCGGCTCCGCGCGATCCCCTGCGCGATCCGGCTGCCGACGTCGTACCCGGCGAGCACCGGACGCTCCAGCCCGAGCTCCTCCACCAGCGCGATCACACTCCGCCCCTGCGCCTGGACGCCGTACTGCGCGGGATCCGCCGACTGCCGGTCCGATTCGCCGAAACCGCGCAGGTCGGGCACCACCACCTCGCATCCGCGCTCGACCAGCATCGGTGCGAGCAGCCGGTAGTCGGTCCGGTCACCCGGCCATCCGTGCAGTAGCACCACTGCCGGCCCCTCGCCCGCCCGGTCGTACGCCAGCCTGAATCCGTCCACCGCGTCGCTCAGCATGGCATTCATTGTTGACCACTCCGACCCTCCGTCCTACCGTGATTGAACAGGACTGAACAGGTCCATTCAGGGTGGGGAGTCACCATGGCTGACCAGCTCGAGGTGCAGCAGACCCGGGCGCTCGCGGTGGAGAGCAACGGGCTGAACGTGATCGCGGACGCCGACCGGAAGGGCCGGCCGAGCCAGCTGTTCTGGCCGTGGTTCGGGGCGAACGTCTCCGTCCTCGGACTGAGCTACGGCGCGTTCGCGCTGGGCTTCGGCATCTCGTTCTGGCAGGCGGTCATCGCCGGCGTGATCGGGGTGGTGTTCTCGTTCCTGCTCTGCGGGCTGATCGCGCTGGCCGGCAAGCGCGGCTCGGCACCGACGATGGTGCTCGGCCGCGCGGCGTTCGGTGTCCGCGGCAACAAACTGCCGTCGGTGGTGTCATGGCTGCTGACGGTCGGCTGGGAGACCGTGCTGACGATCCTCGCCACGCTGGCGACCGCGACCGTCTTCGAACGCCTCGGCTGGGGCGGCGGCACCCTGACGAAGGTGATCGCGCTGGTCGTGGTCGGCGTACTGATCGTTGCCTGCGGCGTGCTCGGGTTCGACCTGATCATGCGGGCGCAGACGATCATCACCGTGGTCACCGGCGTACTCACCGTCGTCTACATGATCCTGGTCGCCGACCAGATCCACTGGAGCACGGTGTCCGCGCTGCCGAGCGGTTCGAGCCAGCAGGTGATCGGGGCGTTGGTGTTCCTGATGACCGGCTTCGGGCTCGGCTGGGTCAACGCGGCGGCCGACTACTCCCGCTATCTGCCCCGTGAATCGTCGAGCCGTGGCGTGGTCGGCTGGACGACGTTCGGCGGCTCGGTGGCACCCGTCGTACTGCTGGTGTTCGGACTCCTGCTGGCCGGATCGTCGCAGGAGCTGAGCGCCGCGATCGCGGCGGACCCGATCGGTGCGCTCGCGGAGGCGTTGCCGACCTGGTTCCTGGTGCCGTTCGTGATCGTGGCCGTGCTCGGCCTGGTGGGTGGCGCCGTGCTGGACATCTATTCGTCCGGCTTGTCCCTGCTGGCGATCGGACTGCCCGCACCGCGGTACGTCGCCGCGTTGATCGACGGCGTCGTGATGATCGCCGGCACGATCTACGTGGTGTTCTACGGCGGCGAGTTCCTGGCCCAGTTCCAGGGCTTCCTGATCACGCTCGGCGTCCCGATCGCGGCCTGGTGCGGCATCATGCTCGCAGACCTCGCGACCCGCCGGCGCGACTACGCCGAGACCGACCTGTACGACCCCCGCGGCCGGTACGGCGACGTGCGGTGGCTGCCGGTGATCACGATGGTCGTTGCCACCGGCATCGGGTGGGGACTGGTCACGAACACGCTGGCGTCCTGGCTGACCTGGCAGGGCTACCTGCTCGGGCCGCTCGGCCTCGGCGGCAAGGAAGGCGACTGGGCGTTCGCGAACCTGGGCATCCTGGTCGCGCTGGTGCTCGGCTTCGTCGTCCAGCGGTTCGCCGGCGCGGCCGCCGTACGCAGGCAGGAGGCGGTCGCCTGATGGTCCTCGCACTGATCGACCTGCAGCGGATCTTCGCCGATCCCGGCTCCGGCTGGGCCGCCCCGGACTTCCGGCGGGTGGTCGAGCCGACCAGGCAACTGGTCGAACTGTTCGCACCGGACGTGGTCTTCACGCGGTTCGTGGCACCGGAGAAACCAACGGGTTCCTGGGTCGCGTACTACCAGGAGTTCCCGTTCGCGCTGCAGCCGCCGGAGTCGGCCGACTACCAGCTCGTCGACGAGTTCAAGGGCGCTGCAACTCTGGACAAGACGACCCTCGGCAAATGGGGTCCGGAGCTGGCGGAGGCAGCCGCGCCGGACGGACGGCTGGTCCTCGGCGGCGTCACGACCGACTGTTGCGTGATCAGCACCGCGCTGGCCGCTGTGGACGCCGGGATCCAGGTCCAGGTGGTCGAGGAGGCGTGTGCCGGCTCGACCACGGACAACCACCACAAGGCGCTCGACATCATGCGGCTCTACGCACCGATGCTCGAGGTCGTCACGATCGACCAGCTCCGTAGTACTCGGTGAGCGGCCGATGCCCGAGATCGAACTGAAGCACGAACGCGTCGCGGCGGTCCTGTCCCGGGAGATCCGTTCCGGCCTGGTACGCCGTGGCGCGCGACTGCCCGGTGAGGTCGAACTGGCCCGGCGGTTCTCGGTCAGCCGGAACACGGTCCGCGCCGCGCTCGCCGTACTGACCGACGACGGGCTGATCGCCACCCGGACCGGCAAGGGGTCGTTCGTGCTGTTCGACGGGCGGCCGCTGGACGGCCGGCTCGGCTGGACGCACGCCCTGTCCGAGCAGGGCGTCGAGACCCGGATGCGGACAGTGAAGATCGCCCTCGAGCAGGATCCCGGTCTGGCCGGGCGGCTCGGCCTGGACGACCCGGGCGTGATCGTGATCGAGCGCGTGAGGCAACTGTCGGACGGTGTCCCGATCTCCTTGGAGCGCAGCCGGATCCCGGCACTGGAGTCGTTGCGCGACCTGCCCGGCCGCGGCCTGGACAACGGCTCGATCAGTACGACGCTGAGCCGGGCGGGACTGCATCTCGACCACTGTGAGCAACGGCTTCGCGGCCGCCCGTTGAACCATGCCGAGGCCGGGTTGCTGGGCCGGCCCGAGGGGACCTGGTTCCTGCACACCGAGCGGACCAGCTGGACCGCGGCGGACACCTTCGCCGAGCAGGCCGACTGCCTGCTGGACCCCGAACACTTCGAACTAAGCCTCAGTTACGGCTTCTAAGGGCACCGGCCCCACGGGCATAGGGAGTTGTGCCGATGTGGCCCTCCCCCTCAGGCGAGCACTGTCTCCTCATCGACAAGCTCCCGGAGGAGATCAATGTTCTTCTACTCACCAGACTCGCTCCAGGCAGAGGTCCGTTACCGACAGAACCGCTTGCGGCGTGACTTCCAGCGCCCTGGCTGGTTCCACCGCAAGCCCAAGGTGCAGCCGCCCGAGCCCTGTGCGCCCGAGCTGCGGGCCCGTCCGGCGATGTGAACGCGAGAGACCCGCCGTCCCCCGTCCGTCCAGCGGCCGGCTCCCTTCGGGGAGCCGGCCGCACCGTCGTTCCGGGGGCACTAGGTACCCCCTACGCCGTACTCGGAGCGTCTAAGGGCGCCTGGGGCGCAGGGATAGGGAGGAACTCCGATGTGCCGGGTCACCTCAGACGAGCAGATTGAGGGTGTCGGCAGGAAGCCGGCACCAGACCAGGAGGAATCCATGTACTTCAACGACTCGGTCAAGGCGGAGGTCGCCTACCGCAGGGAGCGCCTCAGCCGCGACTTCCGGCAGCACCGGAACCCCCGGACCCGCCGGAACCTCGTCCACCTGTTCGGCCGGAAAGCCTGAAGGGAGGCACACCATGTTCATCACACCTCAGACGATCCAGGCGGAGACCGCCTACAAGCAGGAGCGGACCAAGCGTGAGTTCCGGGCGACGACGCGCCGGGAGCACGCGGAGCGGGCCCCCCAGCCCGAGCCGCGGCACGCGCGCCGGACCCTCCGACCCACGACGGCGGCATGACCGCCGGGACCGCCGTCCCTGACCCGACAAGACCGGTCAGGGACGGCGTTTTCGTTGCCCGGGAGGGTCAGCGGACGGGATGCCGTCGATTTGTGTCGGCTCCAGGGGCGAAGATGGACGATGTGCCCTGGACCTCGACACCTCTCGTCGGCCGCTCGACCGAGATGGCCGCCCTCCTCAGTGCCGTCGACGACGCCCGCACGCGGCGCGCCGGCGCCGTTCTGCTGTCCGGTGACGCGGGGGTAGGGAAGACCCGCTTGCTGGACGAGGTGGCCACCGGGGCCCACGAGCGCGGTTTCGGCGTCCTGGTCGGGCACTGCACCGACTTCGGCGACGCCGGCCTGCCGTACCTGCCGTTCACCGAGATCTTCGGCCGGCTGGCCGGCGAGCGGCCCGATCTGGTCGACAGCGTCCTGACGAACTTCCCGGCGATCGGCCGGCTCCTGCCCACCCACCGCCTGATCGGCGCCCAGCCCGTGCCCCAGGAGGGCCAGCTGGACCGTGCCGCCCTGTTCGACGCGGTCCTGGGCGCATTGACCGCGCTGTCCACCAGCGAGCCGCTGCTGGTGATCATCGAGGACGCGCACTGGGCCGACGACTCCACCCGCGACCTGATCGGCTTCCTCATCACCCGGCTGACCTCACAGCGCCTGGCCCTGGTGGTGTCCTACCGCAGCGACGACCTGCACCGCCGCCACCCACTGCGCCGCCCGATCGCCGAGTGGGCACGCAACCCGCGCGTACGCCGCGTGAACGTGGCGCCCCTGGACGCCGACGAGTCCCGCACCCTGCTGGACTCGCTGGTCTCCAAGCCGCTCTCGGAGACCGAGGTACGACGGATCCTCGACCGGGCCGGTGGGAATGCGTTCTTCACCGAGGAGCTGGTGGCCGCGGCCTCGATGGGCGACGGCGAGGCCGTACCGCCCGATCTGGCCGATCTGCTGCTGGTCCGGCTCGATCCGCTGTCCGACGACGCCCGGCAGGTCGCCCGCGTGATCGCCGTCGCCGGCCGCCGGGTGCCGCACACGCTGCTGACCACCGTCGCCGGACTGCCCGACCGCGACCTCGACCAGGCCCTGCGCGAGCTCATCGACGCCCACATCATCGACGTACCGGGCAACGCGAGCTACTACTTCCGGCACGCCCTGCTGGCCGAGGCTGTGTACGACGACCTCCTGCCGGGCGAGCGGGTCCGCCAGCACGCGGCGTACGTGCAGGCGCTGAAGGACCAGACCGTCGCGGGTACGGCGGCCGAGCTCGCCGGGCACGCCACCCGGTCGCACGACCTGGCCACCGCATTCGAGGCGCGGGTCCGAGCGGGGCAGGAGGCCATCACCGTCGCCGCGCCACAGGAGGCGCTCAAGCACTACGAGATGGCGCTCGAGCTGTTCCCGAACGCGTCGCCCGACAACACGATCGACAAGACCTGGCTGATCGTCGACACCGCGCTGGCGGCCACACTGTCCTCGCAGCATCTGCGCGCGCTCAAGCTGCTGCGCAAGGCGCTGGTGGATCTGCCGACGGACGCGCCGAAGCTGCAGCGGGCCCAGTTGCTGCTGCCGCTCGCGGACATCGCGCTGATCATCGACCATGACCAGGAGGCGAACGAAGCCGTCACGCAGGCGCTCAAGCTGGTGTCGGACGAGCCGTCGACCGTCTTCAAGGCCCAGGTCGCCTCGCTGTACGCACGGGTGTCCGACGCGCTCGGCCGCCCGATGGAGGCGGAGCGCTGGGCGCACAAGGCACTCGAGATCGCTCGCGAGGCCGGTCAGGAGTCGGCCGCCGGCGACGCCGGGATCACCCTGGCCCAGCTCCGGCGCCGGGCCGGTGACCCGGTCGCGGCCGCCAGGCAGTTGGAGGAGGCGGCCGTCCGGGCGCAGCTGACCGGTGACGCGGCGGCAGAGGTCCGGAGCCGGTTCCTGCTCGGTTCGACGTACTACGAGGAGGGCGACCTGCAGGGCGCGAAGATGGCGCTCATCCATGCCTCGCAGCGCGCCGGTGAGCTCGGCCGGCAGTGGGCGGCGTACGGGTTCGACGCACGGCGGATGCTGGCGCTGACGCAGTTCGTCCTGGGCGAATGGGACGACGCGGCGGACACCGCCAGGACGGACTCCAAGACTCCGGCCGCGTCGGCGGCGGCGCTCCGCGCGGTGGACTTCGCGGTCCGGAGCGGACGCGGGGACACCTCCGTCGCGGAAGAGCTGGAGCGGATGCGGAAGTGGTGGGACCTGGACGTCATGCTGCCGATCATCGGGCTGCAGCCGGCCGTGGACGCCTACCGCCAACTCGACCAGGTCGCCGACGCGGAGAAGCTGATCGCGGATGTGTCCGCACTGTTGGCGGACGTGTTCCAGACCGAGTGGTTCATGGCCCAGATCCGCTTCACGACGCTGGGAATGCAACTGCTGTGCCACCGGGCGGTCAGCGAGCCGTCGGCGGCCGAGGAGCTGGTTGCCCGCGGCTCCGACCTGCTCGCGACGGGACAGGCGACGGTGGAGAAGGGGCTACCGCCCGGCCGGGTGATCGGTGTCGAAGGGCTGGCCTGGCTGTCGCGGCTGGAGGCGGAGTGGGAGCGGCTCCGGTGGCTGACCGGGATCGATCCGCCGTCACCGGAGGAGCATGTGGCCGTGTGGCAGCGGACCATGGACGCCTTCGGGTACGGGTACGTCTTCGAGCAGGCCTGGTCGCGCGTCCGGTTGTCGGCCGCGCTGCGTGCCGCGGGCCGGGTGGCCGAGGCGAACGAGCAGGCGGCGCTGGCGGCGGAGGTCGGCCGGGAGTTGGGGTCGAAGCCGCTGCTGGACGAGCTCGGCGGGGTCGAAGGACCCGGGCTGGGCTCAGGTGCGCTGACCGCGCGCGAGACCGAGGTGCTGAAGCTGGTCGCCGACGGGCGGACGAACCGGCAGCTGGCCCGGGAGCTGTACATCAGCGAGAAGACCGTGAGCGTGCACGTGTCGAACATCCTCGGCAAGCTCGGCGTCCGGTCGCGGACCGAGGCGGCCGCGGTGGCCCGGCGGGACGGGCTGCTGGACTGAGATCCCACAGTCTCTGACGCGGTCCCACAGCCGCTCACGTTCGGCGCTGTGCGGGCCACCGAACGTGAGCGGCTTGGGCGGAACCCGGGTGGGGACCGGGCGTCTCGTCGGGTCGCGTCATCCGTGCTTGCGGCGCGGCGGCGACGGCGGTGGGATCCGGCGGGCCCTCGCCTGGGCGAGTTCGTCACCGGATGGATCGGACTGGCTACTCCCGGCGGAACGGTCGATGCGGGTGATGTCGTCGAAGACGTGCTGGGCGTGCCGCATTCGCCACACGACCAGGATCACGAGTCCGGTCGCTGCGAGTGCGATCGGCACCCACAGTTGCCACGCCATAGCCTCACCACCCCGTACTCACCCCGTTCCCCCGAGTAATCACCATAACTCCAGGCTGACCACTTGGCGACAGGCTGTACGCAATCCGTTATCCGGGTACGGCGGACCCTCACAATAGTTGCCGTCCGCAATCACAAAGGGTGACCAGGCAACGATCCGGTGAGGGCGAGGCAGGTGACTCTCGGTGACAGCGCAACGTGCCACGGCCCCAGCCACGCCGCACGTCACTGACACTCCTTCCCAGTGCCGCCGGACTTCATGCACCGGTCGGTCCGCTTGAAACGAGTGTTCTCAACTGCTGCGCGGTGTGAGCCGTCCGCCCTGGAACAGGTACGCCGCCCGGCCGTCCACCGGATCCCGGAACGCCAGGACCTCGTGGTCACCACGCTCCGGCTCGGCCGCGATCAGCCGCGCGGCATCCAGCGGGACCAGCCGGGTACGCCGTGGCTCGGGCAAGAGCACCTTCGCCTGCTCGGTGACTGCCTCCTCCACCACCCAGAACTCACCTTCCTCGACGCTGACGGTCGAAGCGGTCAGCACACCTTCGTACCGGCCGGTGACCAGGTCGGCCGAGATCTCGACCGGCTCGGCCGGCGGCACCGGCCGGGCAG
Organism: Kribbella sp. NPDC049227; assembly: GCF_043197265.1. Classification (NCBI taxonomy): domain Bacteria; kingdom Bacillati; phylum Actinomycetota; class Actinomycetes; order Propionibacteriales; family Kribbellaceae; genus Kribbella; species Kribbella sp. NPDC049227. The sequence continues at coordinate 976,841 of NZ_JBICST010000001.1, forward strand.
GCAGCTCGATCCCCGAGGTCTCCCGCAGGACGTGGCCGACCAGCTCGTCGTACAGCGACGAGGTGTTGCCGCCGTTGGTGAGGAGCGCGACCACGACGCCCTTGTCCGGGACCAGCCGGAAGAACGCGGACTGGCCGATGGTCCCGCCGTCGTGACCGTAGACCGTCCCGCCGTCGAGCGTGAAGATCATCCAGCCGAGGCCCCAGTGAGCCGGAAAGCCACCGGTCGGCGGTACGTCGACCTGCGGCTCCCAGAGGCGATCGATGGTGGCCCGGTCCAGCAGCGACGCGTCCAGGTACGCCCGGCCGAAGGTGATCAGATCGCTCGCCGTCATCGCCAGCAACGAGCCTGCCGGCGCCATCGCGTGTACGAGACTCCACACCGACGCGGCCTGCAAAGGCTCATCTGGCTTCGGCGAGATGTGCCCGACCGCGGCCCGGTACAGCAACGCCTCGTCCGGGATCGTGGCCAGGTGCTTCAACTCCAGCGGTACGCCGATGTGTTCGCGGATCAGCTCGTGATACGGCTTGCCCCGCAGGACCTCGGCGATCCGGCCGAGGACAACGAAGCCCGAGTTGTTGTAGGAGAACCCCGCGCCGGGCGGTACCTCCTGGGCCAGGCCGGGCAGCACATCGCGCATGAACAGCTCGACACCGTCGTCGCCACGCGACGTCGGGGTGAAGGCGTCACCGGAGAACCCGGCGGTGTGCGTGAGCAGGTGCCGCGGGGTGATCGACGCGGCCGCGGCCTCGTCGCCGAGCTTGAACTCGGGCAGACAGTCGCGGACCGGCCGGTCGAGGTCGACCTTGCCCTCGACAACCAGCTGGGCGATCAGCGTGGTGGTCCACAGCTTGGTGATCGAGCCGACCTGGAAGACGGAGTCGGTGGTGGCCTCGACGCCGGTGTTGAGGCTGAGGATGCCGGCCGCCGCCGTACTCAGCTCGCCGTCGGCCCAGACCGCGACGGACGCGGCCGGCACCTCGTGCTTCTCGATCAGCCGACCGAGGTTGTTGTCCAACCAGCTTTGCATCTCACGCCTCCGATGAGAGAACACGAACCAGGTTCTGGCCGAGCACCTTGCGAATAGTTGCCTCTGACAACCCACGGCGCTGGAGCGCGTCGGTGACCAGCGGCATCCCGGCCGGCCCTTCGAGACCGGGCACGAACACCTCGACGTCGAGGCCCTGGATGACCAGCGGACGGTCGCAGGACGGGACCTTCTCGCCGAACACCTCGGCCACGAAGTCGCTACCCAGCCCGACATGGTCGGCGCCGGCGACGTTCACGACGTACTCGAGGTGGTCGGCCAGATGCTCGACGGTCGGCTTCTCCGCGGCGGTGAGGAATCCGGCGAAGAAGTTCACGCAGATGACGCCGCCGGTGGCCGCGATTCCTCGCAACTGCTCGTCGGTCAGGTTGCGGTGGTGGTCGCGCAGGGCGAATGCGCTGGAGTGCGACGCGACCAGCGGTTTGGTCGCCAACTCGAGGATGTGCTCGACACCGCCGCGGCCGACATGCGAGACGTCGATCAGTACGCCGAGCTCCTCGAGCAGACCGACCGCCTCGACGCCGGCGTGGGTGAGCCGGCTGCCGGCCGCGTCCTCGCCCGATCCGTCGCCGAGCGCGCTGCGACCGAAGTGGGTGAACGACACCATCCGCACGCCGAGCCGCTGCAGCGTCTGCAGGAGTTCGAGGTCGTTGTCGATCTGCGGGCAGCCTTCGAGCGCCAGCACCAGCGCGATCTTGCCGGCGCCGGTCGCGGCCGCGATGTCGCCGGGCGCCGTACAGAGCGCGACCTCACCGGCGTTGCCTTCGGCGATCCGATGCGCGGCCTCGATCATCCGCAGCGTCTCGCGCAATGCACCTTCGGGCCGGAACTCGTCGTCGATGAACACCGGCAGCACCTGGACGTCGATCCCGCCCTCGCGCAACTGCGGGATCCACCGCTCCCGGAAGTACTGCGCCCACCTCGCCTTCGGCCTTCGCGCCACCAGCATCAACAGGTCGTTGTGCGCATCTGCCACCAGAGCTTCCCGATGCAGGTCGTTCACTCGATCCCCTCACGGTCGGTGGGATCAGAATATGCTCGGGCCGGTGAAGGTGCTTTCGGCTCAGGATGTCCGGCGTGCGGTTCCGATGAGTACGGCGATCGACGCGGTGCGGGACGCGTTCCGGGAACTGGCGGCGGGGAACTTCGTGCTGCCGCCGCGGCAGATCTTCGGCAACGGGTCGGTGCTGGTGATGTCGGCGTACCACACGCCGACCGGGAGCGCGGTGGTCAAGAAGATCGGTATCGCGCTCGATCAGGTGCCGGCGATCCGCGCGACGGTGATCTGGACCGGCGCCGGCGATCAACTCGTCGCGGACGGCAGCTCGATCACCACACTGCGGACCGGAGCGGTCGTCGGGGTCGCCACTGATCTGCTCGCTCCGCCCGACGCGACCCGGCTCACGTTGATCGGGACCGGCGCTCAGGCACCCGACCAGGTCCGCGCGGTTCTCGCCGTACGACCGATCGCCGATGTCATGGTCACCGGCCGCTCAGCTGACCGCGCTACGGGGCTGAGCAAGGCGTTGGCCGACGAGTTTCCCGAGGTGAAGTTCACTCCAGGCACGGACATCGACGACGCGATCGCCGACGCGGACATCGTCTGTTGCGCGACTTCGTCCACCACGCCGCTCTTCACCGCCGGCGCGCTCCCCGACCGCGTCCACGTCAACGCTATCGGCGCCTTCCGCCCGACGATGCGCGAGCTACCGCGCGACCTCTTCGCCACCGCGTCCACGGTCCTGGTCGATCAGCGGGAAGCGGCGCTGGAAGAGTCCGGCGAGATCATCGACGCCATCACGTCGGGCACCCTGCAACGCACAGACCTGATCGAACTCGGGCCCGCCCTGTCGTCTCCCCCACCCTCGACCGGTCGCACCGTCTTCAAGTCCGTCGGCATCGGCCCCCAGGACTGGGCCATCGCGGCGGCGCTCGCCCGCACTTAGAACCCACCCGCGCCCAGAAGCCAACCTCCTCGGGTGTCATCACCCGCCAGCGGACGTGTGCCACTCACCAACCCACCCGGCCTGCCGCCGAGCGTGCGCCCCCCGAGGAGCCGCGCTTGCTGAGTGTCGGCGGTCCGGACGCCCAGGCCATCACAACGCACTCCGCGGGGACCGCCTGAGCGTGGCCGCGCAGAGTCGACGCGATTGTGATGGCCTGGCCGTCCGTACCGCCGACGCAGGACGCGCGGCGAGGTACGGCGCGGGCGCTGGGCGATCGCGGCGGCGCTGGCGCGCGCCTAGGTCCAGCGCAGGACGCCCTTGCGGTAGGCGTACAACAGGCCGACCGCGACGAAGGCGAGGAAGACGAACATCTCGATCAAAGTGGAGAAGCCGAGGGTGGCGAAGATCGTCGCCCACGGGAAGAGATAGATCGCGTCGACGGCGAAGATCACGTAGAGGTAGGCGAACAGGTAGTACCGGATGTGCACCTGCGCCCAGCCCTCGCCGACCGGGTCGACGCCGGACTCGTACGTCTTGAGCTTGCCCTCGGTCGGATAGGTGACGGTGAGCGCCTTGTTCAGCGCGAAGGCGCCGATCAGCCCGACCAGGCCGAGCGCGACCACCGCGAGGATGACCCCATAGCTCTCCGACACGGCAGCAGCTTAGCTTCGATCCGTTGGTCCTGGCAGCAGCGAGCAGGTGCTCGGCGGAGTGCAGCGCAAGGCGGAGGGCGAGGCTCGGAGTGGGGTTCTCCGTGCCTCGCCCTCCAACGCCGCGATGTGCCCGCCGAGTGCCGCGCAGCGCGCCAGGACCAACGGATCGAAGCTTTAGTTGGTGCACAGCATGAGGGAGTCGATCGAGGCATAGGGGCCGTAGCCGGATTTGAGGTCGGTGACCTGGAGGCGCAGTCGGGTGACGCCGAGGATCTTGGCATCGAGCCAGGTCTCGGTCTCCTGCGCCTGCCGCACCGAGGTGATTGCCTTGGTCCCGTTGTGCAGCGACACCCGCACAGTCCCGTCGGTGAGGTTGCCGAGCCAGTTGCGCACGGAGCTGCAGCCGGTCGAGTCGACGTCACCCCAGACGAACCCGCCCTTGTTCGCGAGCAGGTCGGCCTCCGCCCGCCGCGGACCTTCGTTCGGCGGCACCACGGTGAACTGCGGCGCCCCCTTCCCACCCGCTGCGAGCACGCCCCGCTTGAAGATCCCGCGCCAGACGTAGTGCTTGAGGCTGATCCCCGGCGAGATCGCCGCCGGGTACGGCGCCTGTGGCCCGACCGCGATGCGATACGTCCGGACCGATCCGGGCTGCACGGTCTTGATGGTCACCGAGCTGCCCGACGAGTACCCGTGCGCGATCTCCTGCCACCGCTTCGCGGCGGGGATCCACTGGTGCAGCGGGATCCGCGTTCCCGCCTTCGGTGCCGGCGACAACGAGCCGATCACCGTGATCACACCCTTGGTGGAGTCCGTCGTCCGGATGGTGGTGATCTTGGCTGTCCGCGCCGGTGCCGCGGCCGACGCCGGGGCCACCGCGGGCGCCGTACCGCCGAGACTCATCGCGGGCGCCACCTGCGCGGCGCATCCGGTCAGGGCAAGGATCAGCAGTCCGACAACGGCACGCATGCCGACATGCTGCCGGTTGTGACTGCGGATCGCAAGCGAACGACTGCGCAGGGTGACATCGGTGAATTCGTCCCTAGCGGATGTATCCACCCACTAACACCGTGTCCCAGGCTGTGGACCACCGGGGCTTCCGCATGGTTCTGTACTAAGGGCGAACTAATATTGGGGTTATCGCCCTGAACTGGGGGGATCGACCTGTCGCCCACGACGCGGCGGGCCGGCCCAAGCTTCGACTTGGAGATGAACAGAACAGTGACCATCGAGGTCAAGCAGCTCGACCGCGTGGTGATCCGCTTCGCCGGCGACTCCGGCGACGGGATGCAGCTCACGGGGGACAGGTTCACAGCGGAAACGGCATCGTTCGGCAATGATCTGTCGACCCTGCCCAACTTCCCCGCCGAGATCCGGGCACCAGCCGGAACTCTGCCGGGAGTGTCGTCCTTCCAGCTCCACTTCGCCGACCACGACATCCTCACGCCGGGTGATGCGCCCGATGTGCTGATCGCGATGAACCCGGCGGCGCTGAAGGCGAACCTGCGCGATGTACCGCGCGGGGCGACGCTCATCGTCGACACCGCGGACTTCACCGCCCGCAACCTGAAGCGGATCGGGTACGACGAGAACCCGCTGGAGACCGGCGAGCTGGACGCGTACCACGTGATCGGCCTGAACCTGACCGGCATGACGGTGGAGTCGGTCAAGGAGTTCGGCCTGACCCGCAAGGACGCGTCCCGGGCGAAGAACATGTACGCGCTGGGGCTGGTGTCGTGGCTGTTCCAGCGCCCGATCGAGTCGACGATCACGTTCCTGGAGACCAAGTTCGCCAGTAAGCCCGACATCCGGGACGCGAACATCGCGGCCTTCCGGGCGGGCTACAACTTCGGCGAGACCGCCGAGGAGTTCTCGGTCCGGTACGAGGTGAAGCCGGCCAAGATGGCCAAGGGCACCTACCGGAACATCTCCGGCAACCTGGCACTGGCGTACGGCCTGGTGGCGGGCGCCCAGCGGGCCGGGCTGCCGCTGGTCCTGGGCGCGTACCCGATCACCCCGGCCTCCGACGTACTGCACGAGCTGTCCAAGCTCAAGCGGTTCAACGTGACCACGATCCAGGCCGAGGACGAGATCGCCGGTGTCGGCGCTGCCCTTGGCGCGTCCTTCGGCGGAGCGCTCGGCGTGACCACGTCGTCCGGCCCGGGCATCAGCCTGAAGTCCGAGACGATCGGCCTCGGCGTGATGCTCGAGCTGCCGCTGGTCGTGTGTGACATCCAGCGCGCCGGCCCGTCGACCGGCATGCCGACCAAGACCGAGCAGGCCGACCTGCTGCAGGTGATGTTCGGCCGCAACGGCGAGGCGCCGCTGCCGGTGGTCGCGGCCCAGTCCCCCGCGGACTGCTTCGCGATCGCGGTCGAGGCGGCCCGGATCGCCGTCACCTACCGGACGCCGGTGATCGTGCTGTCCGACGGCTACCTGGCCAACGGTTCGGAGCCGTGGCAGATCCCGGTGGTCGACGACCTGCCGACGATCGACCCGGACTTCACCCTCGAGCCGAACGCCACCGACGACAAGGGCGCACCGATCTACCTCCCCTACCTGCGCGACCCGGAGACCCTGGCCCGCGCCTGGGCGATCCCGGGTACGGCGGGCCTGGACCACCGCATCGGCGGACTGGAGAAGGAGGACAAGACCGGCAACATCTCCTACGACCCGGCCAACCACGACCTGATGATCCGCACCCGGCAGGCGAAGGTCGACGGCATCGCCCGTTCCATCGACCCGATCCAGGTCGACGACCCGGACGGTACGGCGAAGGTCCTGGTGCTGGGCTGGGGATCGACGTACGGCCCGATCGGCGCCGGTGTCCGCCGGGTCCGCAAGGTCGGCGGCAAGGTCGCGCAGGCCCACCTGCGGCACCTGAACCCGTTCCCGCCGAACCTGGGTGACCTGCTGCGTAGCTACGACAAGGTTCTGGTCCCGGAGATGAACCTGGGCCAGTTGGCGATGCTGCTGCGGGCGAAGTTCCTGGTCGACGTCGTCTCCTACGCGCAGGTCCGGGGCATGCCGCTCGGCGCGGCCGAGCTGGCCGAGGTGATCGGCAACCTGGTCGAGGAGACCGAGGGCATCGACGACGACGCGCGCCACCTGGGCGAAGCCGCCGCCAACCTGACGCACGGCGAGGCGCTGAACGGTAACGAGCACGATCTGCACCAGTCCCGATTGGGAGGAGCACGATGAGCACGGTCGACCTCGGCCTGCCGAGTCTGCCCGGTGGGCTGCACGGCGTCCCGGCCGCGAGCGAGCCGCAGAACCGCAAGGAGTACGTGTCGGACCAGGAGGTCCGGTGGTGCCCCGGCTGCGGTGACTACGCTGTGCTGGCCGCGTTCCAGGGCTTCCTGCCCGAGCTCGGGGTCAAGCGCGAGAACATCGCGATGGTCTCCGGCATCGGCTGCTCGTCCCGGTTCCCGTACTACCTGTCGACGTACGGCATGCACTCGATCCACGGGCGTGCGCCGGCGATCGCGACCGGTCTGGCGGTGGCCCGGCCGGACCTCAGCGTCTGGGTGGTGACCGGTGACGGCGACGCGCTGTCGATCGGCGGCAACCACCTGATCCACTCGCTGCGGCGGAACGTGAACCTGAAGATCCTGCTGTTCAACAACCGGATCTACGGCCTCACCAAGGGTCAGTACTCGCCGACCTCAGAGCCGGGCAAGGTGACGAAGTCGACGCCGATGGGCTCGGTGGACAACCCGTTCAACCCGGTCTCGCTGGCGCTCGGCGCGGAGGCGACGTTCGTGGCCCGCACGATCGACTCCGACCGCAAGCACCTGACCTCGGTCCTGCGCGCGGCCGCCGAGCACCGCGGCACCGCGATCGTGGAGATCTACCAGAACTGCCCGATCTTCAACGACAACGCGTTCGAGGCGTTCAAGGACCCCGACACCCGCGACGACGCGATCATCCCGCTGGTGCACGGCGAGCCGATCCGCTTCGGCAAGGAAGGCCGGCTCGGCGTGGTCCGCGACGGCTTCGCCTCGCTGGCTGTGAAGGAGGTCGCCGACCTGCCCAACGGCGAGGCCGACCTGGTCGTCCACGACGCCCACGCGGACGACCCGGCGTACGCGTTCGCCCTGTCCCGGCTGACCGACGCCGGTATCTTGCACCAGGCCCCGATCGGCATCTTCCGTGCGGTCGAGCGCCCGGCGTACGACGACATGGTCCGTCAGCAGATCACCACCGCCCAGGAGGCTCAGGGCACCGGCGACCTGCAGGCTCTCGTCACCGGCTCGGACACCTGGACCATCAACTGAGGAAGGCCCGGACGGCTTTCTGGAAGCCGTCCGGGTCCTCCACCCACGGGTAGTGCCCGACATCGTCGAGCACTACCCGTTCCGCGTTCGGCAGCGCGCGCAGCAGACTGTCGGTGACGTACGGCGGCCGCAGATCCTCCGCACCGTGGATCAGCAACGTCGGTACGTCGATCCGCTCGCAAGCACCGGCCCGGTCCGGCACCGCACGGAGCTCGGCCCGCAACGCGTCGGCGCACTCCTGGTTGGGCTCGAAGCGTGGTGTGTTGAGCCGGCGTGACTGCTCCAGTGCCGTCGTCCGGTCGGCGAAGTTCGTGGCGATGCGCACGATCCAGGGATCATCTGACGGCACGAGCCGCTCGGCGACGCGGTCCCGGTACGACGGGGGTGGTCCGTCGAGGCCGGTGCTCGAGACCAGGATCAGGTGGCTGAGGTGGTCGAGGTGCGCGGCGGCGTACTGGAGCGCGAGCGCCGCGCCCCAGGAGTGGCCGACCAGGATGATCTTGTCGTGGCCGCCGCGGATCGTCTCGAGGTCGGCGACTGAGCGTTCGAGGGTGTAGGGACCGCGGCGATCGGACCGGCCGCAGCCGCGCTGGTCCCACCGGTGGACCCTGAAGCCGGGCAGCAGCCGAGGGAGGTCGTCGAAGACGTCCCACCAGCCCGGTCCGCCGTGGACGAGGACGACGGGCGGTCCGTCGCCGGTCGCCTCGGTCCAGAGCCGGCAGCCGTCGTCAGTCGTCGAGTGAGGCATAGACGGCGGCACGCAACTCGCGACGGATCGGATAGCTGGAGGACGGACGCAACTGGGTCAGGAAGACGACGGCCAGCTCGTCGGCCGGCGAGACGAAGAACGCTGTCGACGCGGCACCACCCCAGAAGTACTCGCCCGGCGTGCCGATCGTCTGCGCCACCGTCGGATCCAGCAACACCCCGAACCCGAGGCCGAAGCCTTGTCCCGCTCGCTTCGTCTCGCCACCGAAGTCCGCCACCGCCGCGAGGTCCTGGCCACCGGGCAGGTGGTTCATGGTCATGAACCGCAGTGTCCGCGGTCCGATGATCCGCACACCGTCGAGCGAACCGCCGGCGGCCAGCATCCGGGCGAACCGCAGATAGTCCCCGGCCGTCGACACCAACCCAGCCACGCCGGACAGGAACGCGCGCGGCCGAAGGTACGCGCTCGTCAACGGGTCGTCCGCGGGCGCGAACCCGCCGTCGGCGTACGTGTAGCTCGCCGCGAAGCGGGAGATGCTTGCCTCAGGCACCGAAAATCCGGTGTCCGTCATACCGAGCGGGTCGAAGATCCGGGTGCGCAGGTACTCGTCCAGCGGCAGACCGCTGATCACCTCGCAGAGCAGGCCTACCAGGTCGGTCGAGATCCCGTAGATCCAGCGCGTCCCCGGATCCGCCTGCAGTGGAAGGTCTGCCAGCCGGGCCGGTAGTTCGGACAACGGTGCGTCCGAGTCCATCCCGGTCAGCCCGGCGTCCTGGTAGAGCCGGCTGACCGGGTGCTTGCCGTTCGAGGCCGCGAGTCCTGACATGTGCATCAGGACGTCGCGCACCGTCATCTCCCGGGTGGAGTCGCGGAGAGCGCCGTCCACGAACACCTTCGGTCGGCCGAGCGCGGGCAGATACTTCACCACCGGATCGTCGAGTTGGAACCGGCCCTCCTCGTACAACTGCATCAGCCCGAGGCTCACGATCGGCTTCGTCATCGAGAAGATCCGGAAGATCGTGTCCGGCCGCATCTCCCGGCCACGCTCGGCGTCCGCCAGTCCGCAGGCCTCGAACAGCTCGACCTTGTCCCGCCGGGCCACTGCCGTGACCGCGCCCGGATACCGTCCCGCCTCGACGTACCGCCGGACCAGGGCTGCGACTCGCTCCATCGAACCTCCTTGTAGCGAACACTTCAGAACCGACGGTATGTGTTGTGAACGTTACACCGCAAGAGCGGATACCGTGGCGCCGTGGACGAACGCCTGGTCCTCCTGGTCGCGTACGACGGTGCCGAGTTGCTCGACATCGCCTGTGTCACGTCGTGTCTCGACATCGCGAACCGCATCGGCGCCAGCCCGCCGTACCGGATGGTGCTGGCGACGCCGGGGAAGCGCACGGTGCGCTGTGACTCGGGTCTGCAACTGCAGGCCGATGTGGCGCTCGAGCGGTTCAACGAGCCGATGGACACGCTGCTCGTGTCCGGCGGACTCGGACACGAGGACGCCGCCGCGGATCGCAGTCTGGTCGGGCACGTACGACGCCTGTCCGCGCTCGCCCGCCGGGTGTCGTCGGTGTGCACCGGCGCGACCGTGCTCGCGGCCACCGGCCTGCTCAGCGGGCGCCGCATCACGACCCACTGGATGTACGCCGACCAGCTCGCGGCGAAGCACCCGGATGTGCAGGTCGACGCGGACCCGATCTACATCCGCGACGGCGAGATCGCGACCTCGGGTGGCGTCACGAGCGCACTGGATCTGACCATGTCGTTCATCGAGGAGGACCACGGCGAGGCGATCGCCCGCGGTGTCGCGCTGGGCACCGTCACCTACCTCCAGCGGCCGGGCGGCCAGTCCCAGATGAGCATGTTCGTGGCGAGCCGGCTGAGTGGCGACCTCCTCGTCCGTCGGCTCCGCGACCACATCGTCAGCCACCCGACCTCGGACCTGAGTACGCCGGCCCTGGCGCGACTCGCCGGGGTCAGCGAGCGGCATCTGTCGCGGTTGTTCCTCACCCACGTCGAGCAGACGCCGGCGCAGTACGTCCGCGGTGTCCGCACCGAGGCAGCGGCACACCTCCTGGTTTCGGGCGAGCTGCCACTCGCGGCCGTCGCCCGGCAGTGCGGCTTCGGCTCGACCGAGTCCCTCCGGCAGGCGTTCCTCGACCGGTACGGCGTACCTCCGTCGCAGTACCGGCGGACCCAAACACCGGCACAGACACCGGCACCGGCCTGATCCCAGGAATCCGGTCCGGTCCAACAGACATCCGGACCTGATCGGTCCGGATGGATGGCCCGCCCGCGGACAGTCCGGAAGATCGTGCCATGACGAACGACTTCTCCGACTCCGAAGACCGGAATCTCAGACCAGTGTCCTTCCGACTCAGGGCACTAACTCGGCAAGGGTCACGCCTGCTGCGCGATCGAGGTGGTGCGCGGTCAGGCCGACGGCGCGGGCCGCCAGCACGTCCAGCTCGAGGTTGTCGCCGATCATCACGGTGTCCGCCGGGTCGACGCCCAGCGCCTCGCACGTCCGCAGGTAGGTCTCCGGGGCGGGCTTGCTGACGCCGAGGGACTCCGTCGTACAGACCACGTCGACCAGGTCGGCCAGTCCGATCGCCTCGAGCTTCGCGTTCTGCTGTTTCGTGCTGCCGTTGGTCAGCACGCCGATCCGCCAACCGTTGCTCCGGGCAACTTCCAACGCCGGGCGGGAGTCCGGGTACGCGGTCCAGCTCGACCGGTAGTGGTGCAGGTAGCCGGTGAACAGCTCGTCCAGTTCCGCATCCGTCGGCGGCACCGGGTGGCCGAGCAGGGGCAGGAAGTCGCGGAGCCGGCCACGCCGCTGCTCCTGGTGCGTGATCTCGCGGGCCATGAACCGGCCGTAGACGCGGTCCTCGATCACGAACCACTGCGCGACCAGCTCGTCGGTCGTCGTACCACCCAGCTCGGGGATCCAGCTGCGGATCGCGTACGTCGCCGACCCGGTGTGGTCGAACAGTGTGTTGTCCAGGTCGAAGATGACCGCCTTCACGCCCGGACCACCGAGTCCCGGTTGAGCTCGCGGTGGTTGGCGTAGCCGGACAGGGCCAACGTCAGGTCGAGCTCGGCCAGGAAGCAGCGCAGGACGTGCTCGACACCCGCCTGCCCGGCCAGTGCGAGGCCGTAGAGCAGCGGACGGCCGAGCAGGACTGCCTTCGCGCCGAGGGAGAGAGCCTTCGCCGCATCGGACCCGGTCCGGACACCTGAGTCGAAGAGGACCGTCAACTGCTCACCGACCGCGTCCGCGATCGCCGGCAGCGCGTCGAGTGACGCGATCGCGCCGTCGACCTGGCGGCCGCCGTGATTCGAGACCACGACCCCGTCCACGCCGTGCTCGGCGGCCAGCTTGGCGTCCTCGACGGCCGTGATCCCCTTCAGCACGATCGGGCCGTCCCAGTTGTCCCGCAGGAACGACAGCTCTTCCCAGCCCAGGCCGACGTTCGGGAACATCTGCGCCCAGTGCATCACCGCCGCGCCCGGGTCCTCGGCGACCGGCTTGGCCAGCTTCGCCTGGAACGCCGGGTCGCTGAAGTAGTTCGCCAGGCCCTCCCCCTTGAGGAACGGCAGGAACCCGCGGTCCAGGTCGGCCGGACGCCAGCCCAGCGTCCCGGTGTCGAGGGTGACGACCAGCACGCTGTAGCCGCTCGCCTTCGCCCGCTGCAGGAAGCTGAGGCAGACGTCGCGGTCGGTCGGCCAGTAGAGCTGATACCACTTGCTCTTCGCCTCGATCTGCTCGAAGGCGTGACTCGCCTGCGTCGAGTGCGTGTAGGTCAGGCCGAGCGTGTCCGCCGCCCGGGCCGTCGCCAGTTCGCCGTCCGGGTGGGCCAGCGTCTGTACTCCGATCGGCGCGACCAGCACCGGCGCGGGCATCGCCGTACCGAGGATGGTGCAGGACAGGTCGCGGTCGGTGCTGCCGCGCAGCATCCGGGGCACCAGTCGCCACCGATCGAACGCCGCCAGGTTCGCGCGCGCCGTCGCCCCGCTGCCCGCGCTCGGCACGATGTACCCCATCGCCTCAGCGGACAGCGTCCCGGCCGCCTGCGACTCCAGCCGGGCCAGGTCGGTCGTGATCTCCGGCCGTGTCCCCTGCAGCATCCCCTGCAGGTAGATCTGCAACTGGTGATCCCCATAGTTGGCCATGCCGGATGCTCCCACGCCCACCGCGCGACCTCAACCACACCACCCCGGCCAGGGCGACGAGGCAGCACAGCCAGGCGAACCAGTCGCCCCACGCGGTGTAGACGGTCCGGTCCCTGCCGGGCTGAAGCTCGCCGATCAGGACGGCCGGCGCGTCGGCAGGGGCCGTCGTCTCGGACACGATCCGTCCCTGTGCGTCGCTGAGGGTGAGGCGGCCCTTGCTGCCGTCGCGGGCCATCGGGATGCCGTTCTCGATCCCGCGGAGCAGTGCCATCCGGCTGTGCAGCCAGCCGTCGTTCTCGAAGTCGAGGGCCGGGACCAGCAGCAGGCCGGCATCTTCCTTCCCGTACGAACGGGAGAGCGCGGGGAAGTCCAGGTCCTTGCAGATCAGCAAGCCCCAGCTGTTGAAGACAGCGAGGTGGTCGCCGGGCGTGTACGGCTCGATGCCGGGGATCAGGTGGTGCTTGTCGTACGACGTGGGCGCACTGCCGTCGGGATGGAAGACCAGGGCCCGGTTGTAGTCGTCGGGACCGAAGACGGTGATGCCGACGACGAGCTCGACCTTGTTGCTCGTGGCAAGTGTCTGGAACTGCTCGGACAGCCGAGGAAGTGCGGTCGCGTCGAGGTCGATGATCTTCTCCGGGAGCAGGACGACCTGTGCGCCGGATCGTGCCGCGTCGGTGATCATCGGGCGGTACCGCTCCACCACGGCAGGTCCGCCGCCGTCCGGCCAGCGCGCGTCGTCCTCACCTTGCGCGGAGAGTACGGCGATCCGCACTGGCTGACTGTCCGCGGTCCCGTCCAGCCGGAGTACGCCGTACAGGCAGGTGCTGGCGGCAACAACCACGAGGGCGCCGACCAGGACGAGACGTCGGGTCGCGATGACGGCCGCGGGGAAGAACAGGAGGAAGCTGAGACCCCACGGACCGGTCAGCGAGACGATCTGGTTGACGGGTTCGACCTCGGCCTGGGTGTACGCGAGGCTGGTGAAGGCGCCGTGGGGCGAAACTGTCGCGATCAGGTAGTCGAGAGCCGCCCACAGCGCGGGAGCGGCGAACGCCGCGAGTACGAAATGTCTTCGGACAACGAGGGCCCGGAAGAGCAGCACGGTCGCGGTGAAGACGCCCGCGAGCAGGATCAGGAAGGCGAGCACGACAACGGGAAGCTCGAGGTCGCCGCGCAGGTAGCCGACGAGATTGGTGAGCCCCAGAAGCCAACCGATGAAGGCGGTCAGGGCGGCCGGGCCTGGTTTCAGCCTGGGTGCGACGAGCAACACCGGCAGTGGCGCGAGCCAGGTCAGCACGGGGAGCGTGTGCAGGCCGGAACCGAAGTACAGCAAGGCACCGGTCGCGACCGCGGCGGCCACGCACTTAGGTACGGAGGAGGCCATCGATCATCCTTTCGGCGAGTCTGAGGCACAGCGCGCGGAAGGCGGGGTCGGGCATGCCGATGCGATCGCCGTGGTGGAGCTGGATCAGGCCGTGCAGGAGCGCGGCGAACATCAGGCTGATTTCCAGGATGTCGTCGTCGCCGCGGAAGAGGCCCTGGTCGACGCCGTCGGAGATCGCGTCGGCGACCAGGTTGAACGTCGGCGACCTGCGCGCCCGGAAGTCGTCGGGGAACTTCCGCGCCTGGTCGCGCCGCTCGGTGAACATGTAGTCGTACAGCCGCGGCTGGGCGAGCGCGAAGTCGACGTGGTCGACCAGCATCTCCCGCATCCGCGCGTCCGCCGCCGTACTGCGCGGGGCGGACTCCCAGCGCCGGACCAACTCGGCGAAGGCCGCGTCCGCGACCGCGTTCAGCAGGGTCTCCCGGTCCGGGAAGTACTGGTAGATCGCCATCGGGGTGATCCCGACCGCGGCCGCCACCTTCCGCATCGACACCCCGGCGGCGCCGTGCTCGGTCAGCAGCCACGTCGCGGCCGCGGTGATCCGGTCCTTCGTCGTCACCTCGCTCATGAATGCCATTCAACCCGCATTACCTATACGGCGTATAGGGAAATGACCCTGAATGATCCCTGAGCCATGACATTCGTCAGGTCCGGGACCCGACGTCCGTCAGCGCAGGATCCGGACGGATCGCATCGGTGCCGGCGCCGGTCGACCGCGAGAGTGAGGAGCGTGACTGACAAGACAGATGTGGGTGTGATGAGGCGGACCCTGCCGGCCCTCGGACTGTTCTTCCTGGCGCCGCTGGTCGCGGAGTTCCTGCTGGGAAACATCCCGATCAGCCAGATCTTCGCGCTGCTGTTCCTGGCACCGCTGTACGGCGGTGGCGCGGTGCTGATCCGCGAAGTCGTCAGGCGCCGCGGCTGGGGCTACCCGAGCGTGATGATCCTCGCGCTGGCGTACGGCGTACTCGAGGAAGGGGTGACCACGCAGTCGCTGTTCAACCCGAACTACGCGGACCTGCGGTTGCTCGACCCGGGACACATCTCGGCGCTGGGCATGGGCGCGCCGTGGACGTTGTTCGTACTGGCGCTGCACACGGTGTGGAGCATCACCGTGCCGATCGTGCTGGTCGAGTCGGCCTCGCGCCGCCCCCGCGAACCGTGGCTCGGCAAGATCGGTCTCTGGGTGTACGGCGCGATCTTCGCCGCCGGCATCGTCGCGAACACGGCGTTCGCCCTGAGCAGCGACTCGTTCGTCGCCTCGCCCGCGCAGTTCGCCGGGACCGGGATCGCGATCGTCGTCCTCGTCGCCATCGCGGCCCGGGTCGGCTCGCGCGGACAGCGTCGTACGGCGGGCACGGTGCCCTCGGCGTGGCTGGTCGGCGCCGCCGGGCTGGTGCTCAGCTCGGCGTTCATGCTGGCGAACGACCTGGTGAAGAACGGCTGGCTGCAGGCCGGGCTGATGGCCGCGCTCGACGTACTCGCGGTCATCGTGGTGGTGCGGTGGTCGCGGCGGACCGGCTGGACACAGCTGCATTCGCTCGCGGTGGCGGGTGGCGCGCTGCTGACCTATGCATGGCACGCGTTCCCGGAGGATCCGGTGATGGACGCGTCGCGGACCACCGACCTGATCGGCAATGTGGTCTTCGCCCTCATCGCGGTGGCGGTGCTCACGGGTGCGACAATCAGGCGTGAAAAACTCAGTGACTCCTGACAGCCGCAGCACCGAGTGGCCTGTCGGCCTCGCTCTGTTCGCGCTGGCGACCGGTGGTTTCGCGATCGGAACCACCGAGTTCGTCACGATGGGAGTACTGCCACAGATCGCTGACGGTGTGGGGATCTCGATCCCGACCGCCGGCCACCTCATCTCGGCGTACGCGCTCGGCGTGGTGGTCGGCGCACCGGTGATCGCGGCGCTCGGTGCCCGGACCGGCCGGAAGCGGCTGCTGCTCGGGCTGATGGCGGTGTTCGTGATCGGCAACGTGCTGTCGGCCGTTGCCTCGAGCTACGAGTTCCTGATGGCGGCGCGGTTTCTGACCGGCGTACCGCACGGGGCGTTCTTCGGCATCGGCGCGGTGGTCGGGACCACACTCGTGCCGGTCAATCGGCGGGCCTGGGCTGTCTCGATGACGATGGTCGGTCTCCCGGTGGCCAACATCATCGGCGTACCGATCACCACTCTGATGGGCCAGCGACTCGGCTGGCCGGCGCCGTTCCTCGCGGTCGGCGCGCTCGGGCTGGTCACGCTGGTGGCGGTGTGGTTCTGGGTCCCGCCGCAGCCGGTCGGCAGCGACGTCAACATCCGTAGCGAGCTCAGTGCCCTGTCCCGACCGCAGGTGTGGATGGCCCTGCTGGTCGGGATGGTCGGCTTCGGCGGCATGTTCGCGACGTATTCCTACATCGCCCCGACGATGACGGAACTGGCCGGTTTCTCCGAGGCCGCGGTCACGGTGGTGCTGGCCGTGTACGGCATCGGCATGACCTGCGGCACCGTCGTCGGCGGCCGGCTCGCCGACCGCGCCCTGATGCCCAGCCTGTACGGCGGCCTGCTCGCGATCACCGTCGTCCTCGGGACGTTCGGGTGGCTGGCGCAGACCCGGCCCGGAGCCCTGATCGCGGTGTTCGCGATGGGGTTCTCGGCGAGCATCCTGGTGCCGGCGCTGCAGACCCGGCTGATGGACGTCGCGCACGAGGGACAGTCGCTGGCCGCGTCACTCAATCACTCGACGCTGAACATCGCCAACGCCCTCGGCGCCTGGCTCGGCAGCGTCGTCCTGGCCGCCGGCTACGGCTACCAATGGCCGAGCCGCGTCGGCGCCCTCCTGGCCGTCGCCGGGCTGGTCCTCGCCCTCGTCTCCGGCCTGATGGATCGGCGTACCGTCCGCAATTCAGGGGTGGACCAGGTCGTGTCTGGTGGTCTCGCGCCGTAGCGAGCAGGTGCTCGGTGCGGTGCATCGGCGTGCTGGAGCGAAGGTCTCGATGCGGAGCATCGTGGCCTTTGCGCCAGTGCGGCGAGGTGCCGTGCCGAGTGCCGCGCAGTAGGCGGGAGACCACCAGACACGACCTCAGTCGTCGCCTGACCGACTGATCACCGGGGACTTGGTTAGATCGGGGTATGGCGACATTGACGTTGGGCGCCGCCGACCTCGTCCGGCGGCGCGGGCTGCGGCAGATGCGATCGGTGGCGTTGTCGTTACTGCTGCTGGCCGCGGTGATCTATGTGGCCACGCTGCACCGCGACGGCGGCTGGGCGTACCTGAACGCCGCGGCGGAGGCCGCGATGGTGGGTGCGCTGGCGGACTGGTTCGCGGTGACCGCGCTGTTCCGGCGGCCGCTCGGGCTGCCGATCCCGCACACGGCGATCGTGCCGACCCGCAAGGACAGCCTGGCCGAGAGCCTGGAGCAGTTCGTCACCGAGAACTTCCTGTCCCAGGAGGTGGTGGCGGAGAAGATGCGGACCGCCGAGGTGAGCCGCCGGGCCGGTGAGTGGCTGACTACCGGCACCCATGCCGAGCGGATCGTGGCCGAGGGCGCCCGGACAATCGGGGCGGCGCTGCCGCGGCTCGGCGACGAGGACGTGGCGGCGTTCGTCCGCGGGTCACTGCTGCCGCGGTTCGTGCAGGAGCCGTTGAGCCCGATCGCGGGGCATTTCCTGCAGTCGGTCGTCGAGGACGGTGCGCACCACGCGCTGTTCGACCTGCTGATGGTGGAGGCGCATGACTGGTTGCGCGACAACCGTGAACTGCTCGCCGACGTGGTCGGACCGCGGGCGCCGCGGTGGTCACCGCAGTGGGTCGACCGGCTGGTGATCGACCGGATCCATCGCGAGGCGCTGGCCTGGCTGGCCGACGTACGGGACAACCCGACGCATGCGGCGCGGCGGGCGGTCGACCGGCTGCTCGGGCAGCTCGCCCACGACCTGCAGAACGATCCGGACACCATGGCGCGCTTCGAGGCGTTCAAGGCGCGGATGCTGACGCATCCGGACATGGGCTCCAGCCTGACCGCGGTGTGGGACGCCGTACGCACCGCCCTGATCGACTCGATCGCCGATCCGGACAGCACACTGCGGGTGCGCGCGACCAAGGCCATCCACGACCTGGGGCAACGACTGCAGGACGACGAGGCGCTGCGCGGGAAGGTCGACGCCCGCGCCTCCGAAGCCGTCGGTTACGTCGTCCGCACCTACGGCAACGAGATCGTCTCGGTCATCTCCGACACGATCGAACGCTGGGATGGCCGCGAAGCCGCCGCCCGCATCGAGCTCCACGTCGGCCGGGACCTCCAGTTCATCCGCATCAACGGCACCGTCGTCGGCGCCCTCGTAGGCCTCCTCATCCACACCGTGAGCCAACTCCTCTGACAGACACCTCCGCGCGAGTGCCCTGTGGGCTTGGGATGGTGGACTGGGATGAGCTCGCGGAGGCATGGTGGCTGCTGGCGGGTTGCGTGCCGGCTGGCGGGTTGTTTGTGCGTCAGCGGCGAAACAACCCGCCAGCGGGCACCCGGCATACCTAGATCCCGCAGTTGGGGGCGTCCCAGACGTTGCCGGTGCGGATGTCTACGTGGGTGTGGTCGTTGTGGCCGGGGTAGCCGGGGCCGAAGATGCCGCCGAAGCCGTGGTTGCGGGCTTGTTTGGCGAGGGTGCAGAAGGAGTGGACTCCGGTCAGGTCGGCGGACCGGCCGTACAGGTGCTGGCTGTTGCTCGCGCCACCGACCGAGTTGTTGCACGGGATGCTCCGGAACCCGCTGGAGATGTTCAGCGGCTGGTCGCCGAGCGCGTGCCGCATTGCCTCCAACTGCCACATGGTCTGCAACGCGTTGGCCTTGGTCGCCGCCGCGGACAGCGGTCCGCCGTCCCAGCCGGAGCCGCCGCACCCGTCGTCGAGTTCGGTGTACGCGAAATGGATCGGCGTGCAGTCGTCGTCCTGCAGCGCATAGATCTTGCTGAACGTCGCCGGCCCGGCCACCCCGTCCGACCCCAGCCCGTACGCCGACTGGAACCGCTGCACCGCGGCCTTGGTGGCCGGCCCGAAGTCCCCGTCGACGGCGAGGTGACCGCCGTACCCGGGATATCCGGCGACCCTGATCTGCAACTGCCGCACGTCCTCGCCGTTCATGCCCTGGCTGAGCGTGCGGCCCCACGTGTAACAACCATCAGCGTGCGCCTTGGTCGCGGTCACGACCTGACTGGTCGTGAGCGTCGCCGCGAACAGCAGCAGTACGGCGATCAGCCGCGGCAACGGTCGGGTGATGGACATCGGACACCTCCGGGGCGGTGAAGGAACCTGTCCCGGCCCAGCATCCCGTCATCATCCACCGCTTGGCCAGTGCTCAGCGAAACTTTCCGACGAGAAGGCAACCATCCGTCCGACCCACCCGGTCGAGAGGATGTGAGCATCGAGAACGGCGCGTTGACCGCGCGGGAGAGGGGGGTGGCGGTGCCGACCGTGGACACGTTCGACGCGTTCGTCGCGGCGCGGTCCCCGGCCCTCCTGCGTACGGCGTACCTGCTGACGCGCGATCACGCGCTCGCCGAGGACCTCGTCCAGACCGCCCTGGCCAAGGCCTGGTTCCACTGGTCCCGGATCCGCGCCGACGACCCCGAGCCCTACGTACGCCGAATCCTCGTCACCACGTACTCGTCCTGGTGGCGACGCCGCTGGACCGGAGAGATCCCGACAGAGAAGCTGCCGGACTCCCCTGCTCCGGCCGGCGAGGACCGGCTCGACCTCTGGGACGCGATCGGCCGGCTCCCCCGCCGCCAGCGCGCCGTCGTCGTACTGCGGTTCTACGAAGACCTCACCGAGGCGGAGACCGCCCGGCTGATGGGCAGCAGTGTCGGCACCGTGAAGAGCCAGACCGCCAAGGCCCTCGCCAAACTCCGCCTCGATCCAGCGCTCGCCTCCGGCACCCGCTCCGACGGTGCACCAGTCGAAGGTGGGCCCGCCGAAGGTGCACCTGCCGACGGCGCCATCGCCGATCAGGAGACTCCGCGATGAACCTTCAGAACCTGCGCGACGAACTGACCGCGCGCGCCGCCACCGTCGACGACCACCCGGCCGACCTGCTCCCGGGCGTCCGCACCAAGATCCGCCACACCCGCCGGCGCCGCGTCCTCACCGCCGCGGGGGCGGCCGTCGCGGCCGTCGCACTGGTCGCGACGATCCTGCCCGGCACGCTCACGAACTCGTCCCCCGACCCGGCCGAGCCGGCGCCGTACGTCCAGAACGGCTTCTCGGTACCCGGCGAGTTCGATGACGGACCGCTGATGAAGGGCTGGGCGGGCACGGTCGGCCAGAACCGGGTCGAGTTCGACTGGACGCCGATGTCCAAGGCGCTCAAGTTCGTCGGGATGTGCCGGACGGACTCCGAGGCGATGATCTGGGTTCGCGTCAACGGCTTCACAGTCGACAGCGTCCCCTGCATGAAGGACCTGTCGCCGTACAAGAACGGCGTACCGAGCGAGAGTGCACTCTGGGCCGACGCCCCGATCGGTCAGCCGGCCAAGGTCACGCTCGACCTGGTCGACCTCAACGGGCGCCCGGTCCAGGATCCACAGCAGCAGCTCGCGGTGGGGATCTACTCCGACCAGACCTACAACCCCTCGGCGCAGTGGGGACCGAGCCAGCCGGGCGACTACGTGCGCGACGGCCTGCGGTTCCGCCAGCAGGTCGGTCCGCAGACCCGTCTCGCCGCGACGATCGGCGACCGTGGCGACATGCAGGTCGGCACCAGCTTCATTGCCCACAGCCGGTCCGTTGTCGTGCAGACGCTCGGGACTCCGGGCGACTATGTGGTACAGGACAACGTCGAGTACCGGATCCAGGTGCGGCTCAGTGACGGGAGCTCGGTGAACGGGTACCCCGGAGCCGGCGACCAGTCCCAGCTCGACACGAGTCAGCACATCCAGCTGGCCGTGCCAGCGGGTCAGCGCGTGCAGGTGACGGCACGCCTGGTGGACAAGTTCGGCCGGCCGATGTCGGTGCCGAAGGCAAGAATCGGGGTGGCGATCTACGACCCGGGCCCGCAGGTCACCACGAACGGGATCGACCTGGACCGGGAGAAGGAGGTCGACGGCACCCGGTACCGGTTCGTCCGATCGGTGGTCGTCCCGGCCTCCAGCGGCAAAGTGGAGCTCACGACGCCGGTCGGGCAACGGTTCCTCTGGGCGTACGGCAACACGAATCTCGGCCCCGGGGTGACCACTCGCTGGCGCGGAGTGACCGCAGACCAGGACGGGCCGCCCGCGTCGAGCGGCTTCGGCTGGGCGACCGAGGACGCGCAGCCCACGCCGAAGACTGTCAATTACCGGATCAGCTCGGGTCGCCCCACCGGCGGCAAGCTCGTGATCGCTCTCTACCTGCCCCTGAGTTAGACCCAGGCGTGCAGGTCGGCGGCGTCCTTGGCCAGCTGCTCCGGGGAGTCGTCGGCGACGAATTCGAGGAGAGCGTTGATCTCGCGGGGCTCGGCGGCGAGGCGGTCCAGGACCGGGCGCCAGAGCGACTCACGGCCGGCCAGCGGGAGCCGGGTGTTCGACGGCCACCAGGAGAAGACGTGGACAGTGGTCAGCCACGGCATCAGGGCTTCGAGCTGGTCGAGACACTGGGCGTCGTCCAGGTCGACGGGCGGCTGCCAGTACGTCTTGAGGTTGGGAGCCCCGACGTCGAGCAGCAGCGTGATGGTGGAGTCGACCTCGTCGGTGAGCGTGTTGCGGTGGAACTCCATCGCGATCTCGATCCCGGACGACGCCGCCACATCGGCCAGCTCGGCCAGCCCGCGGGTCACCGCCATCCGGTCCCCTACGCCCGCTTGCGCCGTACCGACGTTGCCGGCCCAGACGCGGATCCGGGGCGCGCCGAGGGCCTCGGCGGTCGCGACCGCGGAGCGCATCTCCTCCCGGTCGATGCTCCCCGCCCGCAGGTAGGAGCCGTACGCCGCGATCCCCAACCCGTGGACCTCGCACAGCGCCCGCACCCGCTTGGCGGTGACCAGATTGCCGAGCGGGACGTGCACGTCACCACCCCACTCGATCGCGCCGAGTCCGGCCTTCGCTGCCAGCTCCACCACCTCGTCGGCCGGCAACTGGCGGAACGTCACCGAGACCAGACCGGTCCTCACACCCACGCGTGCCTCCTCGTGTCCACCCCTCTATCCAACCGCATCGCACCAGCGGCGCTCCGGGGACGACGGGCGCTGGACGGCAATCCGTCTCACGTCATGAGCAAAGCAATTGGATGCGACTGTCGCGTGGGCATAGTCTGACGGCGTGCCAGAGCAGCGCAGAGGGTTCATCTACGGGTTCGCCGCCTACCTGATCTGGGGTCTGTTCCCGCTCTACTGGAAGCTGCTGGACCACTCCGGCGCGATCGAGCTGCTGGCCCACCGGGTGCTGTGGTCGCTCGTGACGATCGCGATCCTGGTCGTCGTACTGCGGAAGTTCGGCCACGTGAAGGCGTTGCTGCGAGAGCCGCGGCGCCGGTGGCCTCTGATCGCGGCCGCGTTCCTCATCTCGGCCAACTGGGGCACCTACATCTGGGCGGTGAACCACGGCCGGGTCGTGGAGACGTCGCTCGGGTACTTCATCACCCCGCTGTTCACCGTGCTGCTCGGCGTCGTCGTGCTGAAGGAGCGGTTGCGGTCGCTGCAGTGGGTCGCGCTCGCGGTCGCCTTCGTCGCCGTCGCCGGGCTGACGATCGAGAACGGCCGGCCACCGTGGGTAGCGATCATTCTCACCTTCTCGTTCGGGTTCTACGGGCTGACGAAGAAGCAGGCCGGCGCCGGCGCGATCGAGGGCATGGCGGTCGAGTCCGCGACCGTGGCACCGCTCGCACTCGTGGCGATCGTCGTACTCGGGGCGCAAGGCCAGTCGACGGTCACGCATCACGGCGCCGGCTATCTCACGCTGGTTCTGCTGACCGGGCCGATCACCGCCGTACCGCTGCTGCTCTTCGGGGCGTCCGCGACCAGGGTCTCGATGACCACGCTGGGCCTGCTGAACTACATCGCGCCGATCATGCAGTTCATCTGCGGCGTACTGGTGTTCCATGAAGAGATGTCGCCGATGCGGTGGGCCGGGTTCGGGCTGGTCTGGCTGGCACTGGTGATCTTCACCCTCGACAGCATGAACCGGCGGCGCCGGACGATCGCGATCGAGCGCGCCGCGGTCACCGCCTCCGCGGTGTGATCATTCGCTTGACGACCGGGATTCAGGACATTTAGTATCCAGGTTATGAAGATGAACGAGGGCGTCGAATGGGCGATGCACAGCTGCGTGAATCTCAGCTGGCTGCCCGGTGAGGCGGTCACCGCCAAGCGACTCGCCGCCTTCTACAGCCTTCCCACGGCGTACCTGAACAAACAGCTCCAGGCGCTCACCCGGGCCGGCATCCTCACCTCGGTCTCCGGGCCGAAGGGCGGCTTCCAGCTGGCCCGCGACCCGCACAAGATCACCCTGCTCGACATCGTCGTCGCGATCGACGGGCCGGACGACGCGTTCCGCTGCACGCAGATCCTGAAACAGGGCCCGGGCGCCGACCCGAAGGCCGACTACACCAAGGTCTGCGTGGTCTCCCAGGCGATGCGCACCGCGGAGCTGGCCTATCGCCGGACGCTGGCCGGCCAGACCATCGCGGACATCGCCGAGCGGGTGGTGAGCACGTCTCCGGACGCTCCCGCCAGCACCCGGAACCGGTTCGCCAACCTCAAGTCCTGAACTTCGCCCACCACTTCTCCGTCCAGACCCAGGAGTTGATTCTGGATGTTGGATATCCTGAATAAGCCACTGATCCTGTCCCTGCTCGCGTTCGCCCAACTGATCATCTCGATCGACTACACCATCGTGTACGTCGCCGTCCCGGACATCGGCCGCGACCTCGGCTTCGCCGCCCACAACCTGCAGTGGGTGGTGAGCGGGTACGCCGTCGCCTTCGGCGGGTTCCTCCTGCTGGGCGGCCGGATGTCCGACCTGCTCGGCCGCCGCCGGATGTTCACTGCCGGTCTCGTCCTGTACGGCGCCTCGTCGCTGGCCGGAGGTTTCGCGACCGGGCCGGGCCTGCTGGTCGGCGCCCGGGCCGTGCAGGGACTCGGCGGTGCCGTCCTCGCGCCCGCCACGCTGTCCCTGATCGGCACGCTGTTCGCGGAGGGCCGGGAACGCAACCGGGCGTTCTCGATCTGGGGCGCGGCCGGCGGCAGCGGGATGGCGCTCGGCTCGCTGCTGGGTGGGGTCCTGACCCAGTCGTTCGGCTGGGCGGCGATCTTCTTCGTCAACGTCCCGCTCGCCGCGATCGGTGTGGTGGCGGCGCTGATCCTGCTCCCCGTCGACGGGACGGATCGCGGTCGCCGCAGGTTCGACGTACCTGGTGCGGTGACGGCGACGGCGGGGATCACCGCGGTTGTGTTCGCGTTGGTGCAGGGGCCTGCGACTGGGTGGGACAGCGTCAGCGTGGCCGCCGCTGTGGCCGGCGTCGTACTGCTGGCAGCGTTCGTCCTGATTGAGCTCCGGTCGCCGGATCCCCTGCTGCCATTGGGATTGCTGCGCGTTCGCAACCTCCGCAACGGCGTCACCGTGATCCTGCTGTTCGCCGCGACGCTCGGAACGCTGCTGTACTTCGAGACCGTCTATTTCCAAGATGTCCTGGGCTACAACGCGCTGGAGACGGGCCTGGCGTACCTCCTCCCGATGCTGGCGATCTTCGTCGGCTCCAACCTGGGCGGACGGCTGGCGACCCGGTTCGGCCTCCATCTGACCCTCGCGGTCAGCCTCTCCGTGTCCGCGGTCGGCGTCGCACTCCTCGGCCTGGTCCTGTCCAGCAATGCGTCGTACGGCGTCCTCGTCCCGGCACTGTTGATCCTCAGCTTCGGCCAGGGCAGCGCGTTCAGCACCATGTACGCCGCCGCGTCCACCGGCGTCGCCGCGGAACACCAGGGCATCGGCTCGGGGATGGCGTCGACCGGTCAGCAGATCGGGAACGCGGTCGGTCTCGCGATCCTCGTTGCGATCGCCAACCGCGGCACGGCCGGCCTGACCGGCGAGTCGTTGCGCACCGCCACCACCCACGGGCTCCGGCTCGCTGTCCTGCTCACCGCGGCCGGGGTCGTCGCCACCGCCGCGATCGCGCTCACCGGCCAGCGCCGGACGCCGGTCCTGGTCGATGCCGTCAGCAACTGATTTCCCAACCACCGAAGGAGAAACCGTCATGAGCACCACCAAGCCCGTCCTGGTCCGCGCCGCCGAGGCCGAGGTCCTGCCCGCCGCCGGAGTCACCCTGTTCGCCGACGTCACCGACACCGGCGGTCACCTGACCAGCCACCGTTCGCTCCTCAGGCCCGGCAAGGACAGCGCTCCCCCGCACCAGCACAAGGAGGCGTCAGAATTGTTCTTCGTCCTCACCGGCAGCCTGCGTGTCCTGCTCGGCGACGACCTCATCACCCTGGCCAAGGGCGACGTCCTCGTCGTACCGCCGAACACCCCACACGCCTTCGAGGCGGCCGGCGACGAGGACACCGAGGTCTTCTTTGTCCTCACCCACGCGAAGCCGCGCTTCGACTACTACCGCCTCCTCGAACGCGTCTACCGCGGCGAAACCGCTGCATCCGACCTCGCCAAGACCAGCAACCTCTACGACAACCACTACATCGAAAGCCCCACCTGGAACGGCCGCGTCAGCGGAAGGTGAGGTAGAGGACGGCTAGGGCGAGGAGGGTGTCGAGGACGGCGCAGAATTCGGACATGGAGAGGGCGACTACTCGGTGGGTGCGGTGGTGGTAGGTGTCCCAGCCGGCGTGGACGAGGAGTCCGGCGGCTACGAGGAGTCCGGCGACGGTTTGGTTCGCCTGTACCGCTATGAGGGCAGCGGTGGCCAGCACTACCAGAGCTGCCGCCTGCAAGGGCAGGCCCCAGGGCGGGCGGAGGGCGCCGCGGATCACGCCGTACACGGCCAGTACGGCGGCTAGGACCAGCATGACCCAGGTGGCGTTGACGCCCTCGACGAACCATCCCAGGCCGACTGCCACGAAGCTGACGGCGAACACTGGCCAGGCGGCCTTTCGGCGTTGCAAGGCCGCGGATCCCAGGTATACGAAACCCGACGCCGTCACGATCGGCGCCACGTCGGCACCGGTCTCCATCCACCACCCCGCGAACGCCGCCATCGCGGCGCCTGCCACCGCGGGCCACCGCCGCAGCACCCACGGCCGCTCCACCTGCTCGACTGTGTCCACCAGCACCTCCCGGGTCTCTGACCGACAGAGGACCACGCAGCGCTTTCAATTCGCTTTCGCCCTGGCTGCGGCATCATCGGCGGATGGGAAGCTTCGTGATCCACATCCCTCCCATCTCGATCGCCCGGGAACTGTGGCGGCTCGGCGAGCCCGAACTCGCCGACCGTGCCGCCAAGCTGGCGGTGATGCTGGCCGCGATCGAGCACCTCGAGGGCAAGGCTCGGCCCTGCGCCCGACGGCTACCGGAGACGCAGCTGCCGCCAGCGCTTCAGTCGACCGAGGACGAGCGCTGGGCAGCCCTCGCCGCCATGAGTCAGCAGCTGCACGCCCGACCCCGCGGACTGCGAGCGCTGTTCAGACGGAGCGGGTGACGACCAGGTCGCAGAGGGAATCGAGAGCCTCGCGGGCCGGCCCTTCGGGGAGGTCGGCGAGGAGCTTGCGGGCGTCGGCCGCGCGACGGCGTACGTCGTCCTCGGCCTGGCGGAACGCCGGGTGCGCCTGCAGCAGCTCGAGGGTCTCGGTCAGCCGGGCGTCGTCGGAAAGATCGGAGTCGAGCAGCTCGAGCAGGCGAGCGTCGTCGGGCTGCGCGGGGTCGGCCTGCGCGCGGAAGATCAGCACCGGCAGCGTCGGCACGCCTTCGCGGAGGTCGGTGCCTGGCGTCTTGCCCGACTGGTCGGACTCCGAGGCGATGTCGAGGATGTCGTCGGCCAACTGGAAGGCGACGCCGATCTCCTCGCCGAAGGCCCGCAGCGATTCCTGGACCTCCTCGGACGCACCGGCGTACCGGGCTCCGAACAGCGCCGAGGTCGCGATCAGCGAGCCAGTTTTGTCGGCGACCACCGAGAGGTAGTGCGCCAGCGGGTCCTGGCCCTCGCCGACCCCGAGAGTCTCGCGGATCTGGCCTTCCACCAGCCGGCCGAAGGTGCGGGCCTGGATCCGGACCGCCTCCGGGCCGAGATCGGCGACCAGGTCCGACGCCCGGGCGAACAGCCAGTCGCCGGACAGGATCGCGACCGAGTTGTCCCACCGTGCGTTCGCGGTGGACGAACCACGCCGGAGCGCGGCCTCGTCCATCACGTCGTCGTGGTGCAGGGTCGCGACGTGGGTCAGCTCGACCACGGCCGCCGACTTGATCACCTCAGGGGCGGCGGGCGACGGACCGAACTCGGCGGCCAGCAGCACCAGCAGCGGCCGGAACCGCTTGCCGCCGGCAACCATGACGTGCTGCGCGGCCGCCGTCACGAACGGCGCCTCGGACTGGGTCGCGTCGTGCAGTTCCCGCTCGACCGACTCCAGGCCGTCGCGAACCCGGGACTCGAGCGCCTCGTCGGCGAACGCGAATCCCAGGCTCTCGGCCGGCAGCGGGGACGGACTCACCGGATGAACTCACCCGCTCGCGCCGCCAGGTCGAGCAGCGGCCCGGGAACCAGGCCGAGGACCACCGTGGCGGCGAGACCGAGCGCGACCGCACTCGTGGTCTGCCAGCCGGGCAACGCCACGTCCGGCGCGTCGGCCGGAAGGTCGGAGAAGAACATCAGCACGATCACGCGGACGTAGAAGAACGCGGCGACCAGGCTGGACAGTACGGCGACGACCACCAGCGGCCACGCGCCACCGGTCCAGGCCGCGCTGAAGACCGCCCACTTGCCAGTGAAGCCCGCGGTCAGCGGGATGCCGGCGAAGGAGAGCAGGAAGAAGGCGAAGATGCCGGCCAGCAGCGGCGACTTCTTGCCCAGTCCGGCCCACCGGGACAGGTGAGTGGCCTCGCCGCCCGCGTCCCGCACCAGCGTGACCACGGCGAACGCGCCGACGGTCGGGAAGCCGTAGGAGACCAGGTAGAACAGCACCGCCTGGGTCGAGGTGATCCCGTTGTGTACGCCGTTCCCGACCTGGGACAGCCCGACGAACGCGGTCAGCAGGAAGCCTGCGTGCGCGATCGAGGAGTAGGCCAGCATCCGCTTCACGTCGGTCTGGGTGATGGCCACGACCGAACCGACCACCATGGTCAGGATCGCGACGATCCACATCATCGGAGCCCAGTCCCAGCGGGTGCCGCCGAGTGCCACGTAGAAGACCCGCATCAGTCCGATGAACGCGGCGATCTTGGTGCAGGCCGCCATGAACCCGGTGACCGGGGTCGGGGCGCCCTGGTACACATCCGGGGTCCAGGAGTGGAACGGTACGGCGCCGACCTTGAACAGCATGCCGACAGCCACCAGGCCGGTGCCGGCCAGCAGGATCGAGTCACCACCGGTCTGGGTGGACAGCGCGTCCGAGATCCCGCCCAGCGACATCGTGCCGGCGTACCCGTAGAGCAGCGCGATGCCGAACAGCAGGAACGCCGAGGAGAACGCACCGAGCAGGAAGTACTTCATCGCGGCTTCCTGCGAGATCAGCCGGCGACGACGCGCCAGGCCGCAGAGCAGGTACAGCGGCAGCGAGAACACCTCGAGCGCGACGAACAGCACCAGCAGGTCGTTGGCCGACGCGAACAGCATCATGCCGCCGACCGCGAACAGCGTCAGCGGGAAGATCTCGGTGTGCTCGACCTTGGCCGCGGTGCCCTCCCGCTCGGCCTCGGACCCCGGTACGGCGGCCGCCTGGCCGGCGAACGCGGACAGCCCACCGTCGACCGACCGCTCGGCGAACAGCAGCACGCTGATCAGCGTCAGCGCCAGCAGGATCAGCCAGGTGAACAGCGCCGGGCCGTCGACCGAGATCGCACCCTGCGCGGCGATCAGCTCCTTGTTGTCGTTCATCAGGAAGCCGGTCAGGACACCGGAGACGATGACGGCGACCACCGTGATCGTCAACTGCACCAGGTGCCGCAGCGGGCGAGGCAGGAACGCCTCCGCCAGGACGCCGACACACGCCGCACCGAAGACCACGAGCAGCGGCGACAGCTCGCCGTACTCGATCTTCGGCGCGGTGAAGTCCGCCAGCGGCAGGATGTGCGCGATCACTTCTGTCCCTCCGTCACGGGGATCTGCGGTGCCTTGTCGGTCACACCGACGTGCTGCATGGTCGACTCCACCGCCGGCTTGATGATGTCGACCACCGGCTTCGGGTAGATCCCGAGGCCGACGATCAGCACCATCAGCGGAGCGATCGCGAGCACCTCACGCACGTTCAGGTCCTTGAGCTTCTCGATCCCGTCGCGGACCGGCCCGGTCATCAGGCGTTGGTACATGAGCAGGATGTACAGCGCGGCCAGCACGATACCGACCACCGCGATCACCGCGATCACCTTGTGCCGGCTGAACGTCCCGGCCAGCACCATGAACTCGGAGATGAACGGCGACATACCGGGCAGCGCCAGGCTGGACAGGCCGGCGAACAGGAACGTCCCGGCCAGTACCGGTGCCACCTTCTCCACCCCGCCGTAGTCGGCGATCCTGGCCGATCCGCGCCGGGAGATCAGGTACCCGGCGACCAGGAACAGCGCGGCGGTGGAGAGACCGTGGTTGAACATGTACAGCGTCGACCCGGTCAGGCCCTGCGACGTCAGCGCGAAGATGCCCATCACGATGAAGCCGAAGTGCGAGATCGAGGTGTACGCGATCAGCCGCTTGATGTCGGTCTGCCCGATCGCCAGCAGAGCGCCGTACAGGACCGAGATCAGCGCCAGCACCAGGACGACCGGGGTGGCCCACTCGGACGCGTTCGGGAACACGCCCAGGCAGTACCGGAGCATCCCGAAGGTGCCGATCTTGTCCAGGATGCCGACCAGCAGGACCGACGTACCCGGCGTCGCCTCACCGGCGGCGTCCGGCAGCCAGGTGTGGAACGGGACCATCGGTGCCTTCACCGCGAACGCGAACATGAAGCCGAGGAACAGCCAGCGCTCGGTGTTCTGGCTCATGTCGAGCTTCATCATGTCGGACAGCAGGTACGACGGGGCGCCCTGCTTCGCCGAGACGACGTACAGACCGACCACCGACGCCAGCATCAGCAGACCGCCGAGCAGCGAGTACAGCAGGAACTTCACCGCGGCGTACGAGCGCTGGGGACCGCCGAAGCCACCGATCAGGAAGTACATCGGGATCAGCGTCGCCTCGAACAGCACGTAGAAGAGGAACACGTCGGTGGCGGCGAACACGCCGATCGACAGTGCCTCCAGGCCGAGGACCCAGGCGAAGAAGGACTTCTCCGACCAGCGGCCGTTCTGCGCGTCGTTCCAGGAAGCGATCAGCACGACCGGCGTCAGCAGCGCGGTCAGCACCAGCAGGACGACGCTCACCCCGTCGAGGCCGAGCGCATAGTGCGCGCCGAAGGCCTTGATCCAGGTGTACGTCTCGGCGTAGTCCTCGGGGCCGTTGCGGTTGTAGCCGATCGTGATGATCGCGGTCAGCACCAGCGTGACGAGGGAGAAGCCGAGCGCGACCTGCTTGGCCAGCAGCGCCTGGGCCCTGGGCACGAGCATCGTCACTATCGCCCCTACGAACGGCAGGAGCAGTAACAGGGTCAACCAACCGATGTTCACGACAACCTCACCGCGAGGAGGGCGACGACCACGAGTGCGGCGCCGAAGACCATGCTGAGTGCGTACGAACGGACGAAGCCCGTCTGGAACCGGCGGAGCCGGCCGGACAATCCACCGAACAGTGCGGCCAGCCCGTTCACCAGGCCGTCCACACCGCGGTTGTCGAACCAGACCAGCGTCCGGGTGAGGTACTGGCCCGGGCGCATCAGGACCGCCTCGTTCAGTGCGTCGCCGTACAGGTCACGGCGCGCGAGGGTGGTGACCGGCGAGACCCGGACCGGCGCCTCGCGCGGGATGTCCCGGCGGAACAGGACGACACCGATGGCGGCGCCGACGATCACGACCGCGAGGATGAGCGCCGTCATCGCCCACTGGCTCAGCGGGGGATGCGCCTCCTCGAACCCGGTCACCGGCTCCAGCCAGGTGACGATCCAATGCTGGACGAAGTAGAGCGCACCGCCGACCAGCGAGAGGATCGCCAGGATGATCAGCGGACCTGTCATCACGTTCGGCGACTCGTGCGGGTGGACATCCTTCTCCCAGCGCTTCTCACCGAAGAAGGTCATCATCATCAGCCGGGTCATGTAGAACGCGGTGATCCCGGCGCCGAGCAGCGCGCACAGACCGACCAGGGTGTTCTCCGCGAAGGCGACCTCGATGATGTGGTCCTTGCTGAAGAAGCCGGAGAACGGCGGGATGCCCAGGATCGCCAGGTAGCCGAAGGCGAACGTCACGTAGGTGACCCTCATGTACTTCCGCAGGGCGCCGTAACGACGCATGTTCACGTCGTCGTTCATGCCGTGCATCACCGAACCGGCACCGAGGAACATGTCGGCCTTGAAGAAGCCGTGCGTGAGCAGGTGGAAGATCGCGAAGACGTAACCCACCGGACCGAGGCCGGCGGCGAGCATCATGTAGCCGATCTGGCTCATCGTCGAACCGGCCAGCGCCTTCTTGATGTCGTCCTTGGCGCAGCCGATGATCGCACCGGTCAGCACGGTCACCGTGCCGACGACCACCACCGCGGTGGACGCGGCGTCGGTGACCTCGTAGATCGCGCTCGAGCGGACCACCAGGTAGACGCCCGCGGTGACCATGGTCGCAGCGTGAATGAGGGCCGACACCGGGGTCGGCCCCTCCATCGCGTCCAGCAGCCAGGACTGCAGCGGCACCTGTGCGGACTTGCCGCAGGCCGCCAGCAGCAGCATCAGGCCGAGCAGCGTGGCCCAGGTGCTCGACAGCTTGTCCGCACCGGCGTTCACCGTGGCGAAGGCCGAGGAGCCGAACAGCGCCCACATGCTCATCACCGCGAGCGACAGCCCGATGTCACCGACCCGGTTCACCACGAACGCCTTCTTCGCGGCGACCGCGGCCGAGTTCTTGTACTGCCAGAACCCGATCAGCAGGTACGACGCCAGGCCGACGCCCTCCCAGCCGACGAACACCACCAGGTAGTCGGCCGCGAGGACCAGCAGCAGCATCGACGCGATGAACAGGTTCAGGTAGCCGAAGAACCGGCGCCTGCGCGCGTCGTGCTCCATGTAGCCGATCGAGTAGATGTGGATCAGCGAACCCACACCGGTGATCAGCAGCACGAACAGGATCGACAGCGGGTCGATCAGCAGGCTGAACTCCACCTTGATGTTGCCGACAGAGAACCACTCGAACAGCCGGACCGTCTCGGACCGGTCGTCGCTGGGTTTGCCCTGCATCTGGACGAACAGCACGACGCCGAAGGCGAAGGAGATCAGCGGTGCCAGCGTGCCCAGCAGGTGACCCCATGCGTTGGTGGCCTTGCCACCCAGCAGCAGGATCGCCGCGGACACGGCCGGGACCGCGACCAGCAGCCACGTCAGCTCATGACTCATCGGTGCTTACCTCAGTACTTGAGCAGGTTGGCGTCGTCGACCGAGGCCGAGCGACGGGTGCGGAAGATGGCCATGATGATCGCCAGCCCGATGACGACCTCGGCCGCGGCCACCACCATCACGAAGAAGGCGGCGATCTGGCCGTCGAGGTTGCCGTGCTGGCGGGCGAAGCTGACGAACGCGAGGTTGGTCGCGTTCAGCATCAGCTCGACGCACATGAAGACGACGATGGCGTTGCGGCGCACCAGCACACCCAGCGCACCGATGCTGAACAGGATCGCCGCGAGCACGATGTACGGCTCGGTCGTCATGCGCGTCCTCGCTTCGCTCCGGGCGCACAGGCCGAGAGCGTGCTGCGCTGGATTGTTCGCTCGCTCCGCTCGCTCACAGTTTGTCCTCCTCGCCATATCCGGACAGGTCCGTGCCTTCGAGTTCGGGCCGGACCTCGTCGCCTGCGTCGCGGTCGAGGACCTCGTCGATGTCCGCCCGCTCGTCGGCTTCGGGGAACACGGTGCCACGTGCCTGGAGCACGCGCGAAACCGAGGTCGGTGCGATCGACCCGTCGGGCAGCAGCGCCGGCGTGTCGACAGCGTTGTGCCGCGCCAGTACGCCGGGAGTCGGCAGCGGACCCGGGTGGATCCCCTGCTCGGCGTACTTGCGGATCCGCTCCTCGGCGTGGTCGCGCTGGGTCCGCTTCTTGGTCAGCCGCTCGCGGTGCGCCAGCATCATCGCGCCCAGGGCCGCGGTGATCAGCAGCGCCGAGGTGACCTCGAAGGCGAACACGTACTTGCCGAACAGCAGTTGCGCGATGCCCTTCGGGTTGCCGTCCGGCTGCGCGTTGGCCAGCCCGACCGGGTTGCCGTACATCGCGTTGCCGACGGCCGCGATCAGCAGGACCGCGAAGCCGAGGAACGCCAGCCCGGCCAGCAGCCGCTGGCCGCGGATCGTCTCGACCAGGGAGTCGGACGCGTCCACACCGACCAGCATCAGCACGAACAGGAACAGCATCAGGATCGCGCCGGTGTAGACGATGATCTGCACCGCGAACAGGAACGGCGCGTCCTGGGCGGCGTACTGGACGGCCAGACAGATCATCACCGTCGCCAGCAGCAGCGCGGAGTGCACCGCCTTGCGCACCAGCACCATCGCGATCGCGGCCAGGACCATGACCGGAGCAAGCATCCAGAACGCGAACTGCCCGCCGGTGACCATGCCGATCATTTCGTGTCACCACCCTCGGCGGGTACGACGGAACCGGTCAGACCGAGGTAGTAGTCCTTCTCGGTCGCGCCGAGTTGCATGTCGTGCGGCGGCTCCTGCATGCCCGGCAGCATCGGCGCCAGCAGGTCCTTCTTCTCGTAGATGAGGGACTCGCGGGTGCGGTCGGCCAACTCGTACTCGTTGGTCATCGTGAGCGCCCGGGTCGGGCAGGCCTCGATGCACAGCCCGCACAGGATGCAGCGCAGGTAGTTGATCTGGTACACCCGCCCGTACCGCTCGCCCGGGGAGAACCGGCCACCGTCGGTGTTGTCCGCGCCCTCGACGTAGATCGCATCCGCCGGGCAGGCCCAGGCGCACAGCTCACAGCCGATGCACTTCTCCAGGCCGTCCGGCCACCGGTTCAGCTGGTGCCGGCCGTGGAAGCGTGGCGCGGTCGGCTTCTTCTCGAACGGGTACTGCTCGGTGAACACCTTGCGGAACATCGTCCGGAAGGTGACCCCGAACCCGGCTACCGGGTCCCAGAGGGACTCTTTGACACTAGCCACGGTGGGCTTCCTCGCTTCGGCTCGGAGTCTTGACGAGCGGTGGTGGCACCGGGAACCCGCCGGCGAAGGCGTCGAAGTCCTTGCCGTCGTCGTCCTCGGTCTTGTCGGTCTTGGGCTTCTGCGGGACTGCCAGCGAGATCAGCGCCAGCAGTACGGCGATACCGGCCGCGACCAGCAGCCAGGTGCGCGGCGTGGACGCCTCCCGTCCGACCGCGCGGACGGTGGCGACCAGCAGGATCCAGCCCAGC
Source organism: Kribbella sp. NPDC049227 (assembly GCF_043197265.1). Lineage (NCBI taxonomy): Bacteria > Bacillati > Actinomycetota > Actinomycetes > Propionibacteriales > Kribbellaceae > Kribbella > Kribbella sp. NPDC049227. The sequence goes on from NZ_JBICST010000001.1 coordinate 1,011,624, forward strand.
GACACCGGGATCAGGATCTTCCAGCCCAGCTTCATGAACTGGTCGTAGCGCAGCCGCGGCAGCGTTCCGCGCAGCCAGATGTAGAAGAAGATGAAGCACATCATCTTGCCGACGAACCACAGCACCGGCCAGAAGCCGGAGTTCGCGCCGTCCCAGATCGAGATCGGCCACGGTGCCCGCCAGCCGCCCAGGAACAGCGTGGTGGCCAGCGCCGACACGGTCGCCATGTTGATGTACTCGGCCAGGAAGAACATCGCGTACTTCATCGAGGAGTACTCGGTCAGGAAGCCGGCCACCAACTCACCCTCGGCCTCCGGCAGGTCGAACGGCGCGCGGTTCGTCTCGCCGATCATCGAGATCACGTAGATCACGAACGACGGGAACAGCAGGAACGCGTACCAGCCCGGGATCGGGATGTCCGCGCCGAACAGGCTGACCGACTGGTGCGAGCCCTGCGCCGCGACGATCTCCGAGGTGGACATCGACCCGGCGAACAGGAACACCGTCACCAGTGCGAGGCCCATGCCGACCTCGTAGGAGATCATCTGCGCGCTGGACCGCAGGCCACCGAGCAGCGAGTACGTCGAGTTGGACGACCAGCCGCCGAGCACGATGCCGTAGATGCCGATCGAGGCGACCGCCATCACGTACAGCACCGAGACCGGCAGGTCGGTGATCTGCAGCCGGGTGTAGATGTCGGTGAACGGGATCTTCACCGTCGGCCCGAACGGGATCACCGCGAAGGTCAGGAAGGCCGGGATCGACACGATCACCGGGGCCGCGACGTAGACGAACCTGTCCACGCCCTTCGGCATCAGGTCTTCCTTGAACATCAGCTTCATACCGTCGGCGAGCGACTGCAGCAGGCCCTGCGGGCCGTGCACGTTCGGCCCGATCCGGTGCTGCATCCGGGCCACCACCCGGCGCTCCCACCAGATGTTGAACAGCGTCAGCACGATCAGGAAGACAAAGACCAGCAGCACCTTGAGGCCGACGACCCACCAGGGATCGTGGCCGACGCCCGCATCCGGTGTCGCGAGCGGGATCATAGTCATGCGTTCCCTCCGGCGATCGTCACGATCGAGCCATGGTCTGCGTGCAGCGACCGGCGTACATGGGAGTCGGCCGAGTTGGTCGGCAGCCAGACCACGTTGTCGGGCATCGGAGTGATCACCACCGGCAGCCGGATCGACCCGGCGTCCGTGCTCACCACCAGTTCGTCACCGTCGGCGACACCGACCCGGTGCGCCGTGGTCAGCGAGATCCGGGCGACCGGAGTACGGGCGGTGGCCGTCAGATGCGGCTCACCGTCGTTCGCGCGGCTGTCGTCGATCAGCATCCGCCAGGTCGCGAGCCGGGTGGAGTCGAACGCGCCGAGCGACGGACCGGCCTGGTACGTCGGCTCCTGCGCGCGGTCACCGTCCCAGCGGCCGAGCTCGTCGTACTCCTTCTTCGCGCCGGCCGGAGTGCTGAACCCGAGCGACCGGTCCATCTCCTGCGCCAGCGCCGCCAGCGCCCGTACGTCGGGCATCGCGGCCGCGACCTTCAGCACCACCGGGAACGACCGCTCGCGGCCCTCCCAGTTGACGAAGGTGCCGTCCTTCTCCGCCGGCGGAACCACCGGGAAGACGACGTCGGCGTACTCGGTCACCTGCGACTTGCGGACCTCGAAGCTGACCACGAACGGCGCCGCCTCCAGCGCGGCCAGCGCCGCGGCCGGGTCCGGCAGGTCGTCGATCTCGACACCCGCGACCACCAGCGCGTCCAGCGATCCCGCTGCCGCGAGGATCTCGGTCAGGTCCTTGCCGACGGTCGACGGCAGGCTGTCCACACCCCACGCGGCCTGCAGGTCGACCCGCGCCTGCGGGTCGGTCACCAGCCGGCCACCGGGCAGCAGGCCCGGGAGGCAACCGGCCTCGAGGGCAGCCCGGTCACCCGCACGCCGCGGGATCCAGGCCAGCTGCGCACCGCTGTCGAGCGCCAGCCGCAGTGCGGTCGAGTAGCCACCCGGAACGCTCGCGAGCCGCTCGCCCACGATGATGATCGAGTCGGAACCCAGCGCGGCCCGCGCAGCGGCTCCGGCCTCGCCGGCACTGCCGAGGTCGGCCAGCAGAGCGGCCTCCGTGCCGGGCGATGCCTGGACGACCACGCCGTCGAGCTTCTCGACTCCGCGGGACGCGTACGCCGCCACGCTGAAGACCTTGGTGCCATGCGCCCGGACGCCCTTGCGCAGCCGCAGGAACACGGCCGGCGCTTCCTCCTCGGGCTCGAACCCGACGAGCAGCACCGATCCGGCCTTCTCCAGGTCGGAGAACGTCGTACCGAGGCCGGTGCCGGCGACCGCCGCGGCGAGGAAGTCCACTTCCTCCGCCGAGTGCGGCCGGGACCGGAAGTCGATGTCGTTCGTGCCGAGGACGACGCGCGCGAACTTCGAGTACGCGTAGGAGTCCTCGAGGGTCAGCCGGCCACCGGTCAGCACCGCCGCGTTGCCGCGGGCCGCCGTCAGCTTCTCGCCCGCGAAGGTCAGCGCCTCCGGCCAGGACGCCGGCCGCAGCTCGCCGTCCTCGCGGATCATCGGGTGGGTCAGCCGGTCACCGGTGGTGGCGTAGTTGAACGCGAACCGGTCCTTGTCGGAGATCCACTCCTCGTTGACCTGGGGGTCGTCGCCGGCCAGCCGGCGCATCACCTTGCCGCGCCGGAAGTCGACCCGGATCGCCGCACCGGACGAGTCGTGCTCGGCCACCGACGGCACCGACACGAGGTCGAACGGGCGGGACCGGAACCGGTACGCCGCGCTGGTCAGCGCACCCACCGGGCAGATCTGGATGGTGTTGCCGGAGAAGTAGCTCTCGAACGGCTCATTCTCGTAGATGCCGACCTGCTGCAGCGCGCCGCGCTCGACCAGCGCGATGAACGGGTCACCGGCGATCTGCTCGGAGAACCGGGTGCAGCGCGCACACAGCACGCAGCGCTCGCGGTCCAGCAGCACCTCGGCCGAGATGTTGATCGGCTTGGGGTAGGTCCGCTTGATCTCGTGGAACCGCGACTCGCCGTACCCGTTGCTCATCGCCTGGTTCTGCAGCGGGCACTCGCCGCCCTTGTCGCAGACCGGGCAGTCCAGCGGGTGGTTGATCAGCAGGAACTCCATGTTCCCGTGCTGCGCCTTGTTCGCCACCGGCGAGCTCACCTGGGTGCGGACCACCATGCCGTCGGCGACGGTGATCGTGCAGGAGGCCTGCGGCTTCGGCATCCCGCGGCCGTTGCCGGCGTCGGTGATCTCGACCAGGCACTGGCGGCAGGCGCCGACCGGGTCGAGCAGCGGGTGGTCGCAGAACCGCGGGATCTGGATCCCGATCTGCTCCGCCGCCCGGATCAGCAGGGTGTTCTTGGGAACCTTCACCTCGATGTCGTCGATGGTGACGGTGATCAGATCGGTCCGCTCCACCTCCGACCCGGCCGGTGGGTTCGCTTGGATCGTCATGCGCTTGCTCCAGCGGTAGCGAAGACTGTGCTTGCCATCGGGTCGAACGGGCAGCCGCCGTTCTCGAAGTGCGCCAGGTACTCGTCCTTGAAGTGCTGGATCGAGCTGGTGATCGGCGCGGTCGCACCATCGGCCAGCGCGCAGAACGCCCGGCCGGTGATGTTCTCGCACAGGTCGAGCAGCGTGGCCAGGTCGTCCTTGCTGCCCTTGCCGTGCTCCAGCCGCTCGAGGATCTGCACCAGCCACCAGGTGCCCTCGCGGCACGGCGTGCACTTGCCGCAGGACTCGTGCTTGTAGAACTCGGTCCAGCGCAGCACCGAGCGCACCACGCAGGTCGTCTCGTCGAAGATCTGCAGCGCCTTGGTGCCGAGCATCGAGCCGGCCGCGCCGACGCCCTCGTAGTCCAGCGGGATGTCGAGGTGCTCAGCGGTCAGCAGCGGCGTGGACGAACCACCCGGCGTCCAGAACTTCAGCTCGTGACCCTCCCGGACCCCGCCGGCCAGGTCGATCAGTTGCCGCAGCGTGATGCCCATCGGCGCCTCGTACTGACCCGGGCGGGTGACGTGCCCGGACAGCGAGTACAGCGTCATGCCCTTGGACTTCTCGGTGCCCATCGAGGAGAACCAGTCGGCGCCGTTCTTGATGATGGCGGGAACCGATGCGATCGACTCGACGTTGTTGATGACAGTGGGGCTTCCGTACAGACCGGCCACGGCCGGGAAGGGGGGACGCAGCCGAGGTTGACCACGACGACCTTCCAGCGAGTCGAGCAGCGCCGTCTCCTCGCCGCAGATGTAGGCGCCGGCGCCGGCGTGCACGATCACGTCCAGGTCGTAGCCGGTGCCGAGGATGTCGGTGCCGATGAAGCCGGCTTCCTTGGCCTCGGCGACCGCCTGCTGCAACCGGCGGACGACGTGCAGCACCTCACCGCGGACATAGATGAACGCGACCGACGCGCGGATCGCGTAGGACGCGATGACGACGCCCTCGACCAGCGTGTGCGGCGAGGCGAGCATCAGCGGGATGTCCTTGCAGGTGCCCGGCTCGGACTCGTCCGCGTTCACCACCAGGTACTTCGGCTTCGGGTTGTCCTGCGGGATGAACGACCACTTCATCCCGGTCGGGAAGCCCGCGCCACCACGGCCGCGCAGTCCGGAGTCCTTGACGGCGTTCACCACGTCGGCCGGCTGCATCCGCAGCGCCGTGCGCAGAGCGTCGTACCCGCCGGACCGCTGGTACGACGCCAGTTGCCAGGAACGGATCTGGTCCCAGTTGTCGGACAGTACCGGGGTCAGCATGGTCAGCCCTCCTTCTGGGTGTCGGCACCCTGCGTACCACCAGGGGCGGTCCAGTTGCGTTCGCGGGCCAGGCGGAGGCCGGCCAAGGTCGCCTTGCCGCCGGTCGGGCCCTCGTCGGCGCGGCCGTCGGGGAAGCCGGCCAGCACGCGCTCGGCTTCCTTCCAGGTGCAGATCGTCGCGCCGCGCGGGGACTTCACTTCGTTGCCCTCACGCAGGTTGTCGACCAGCTGGGTGGCCGACTCCGGCGTCATGTCGTCGAAGAACTCCCAGTTCACCATCATCACCGGCGCGTAGTCGCAGGCGGCGTTGCACTCCAGGTGCTCGAGGGTGATCTTGCCGTCCTCGGTGGTCTCGTCGTTGCCGACGTCGAGGTGCTGCTTGAGCCGGTCGAAGATCACGTCGCCGCCCATGACGGCGCACAGCGTGTTGGTGCAGACCCCGACGTGGTAGTCACCGACCGGGCGGCGCTTGTACATCGTGTAGAAGGTCGCCACCGCGGACACCTCGGCACCGGTCAGCCCGAGGATCTCGGCGCACGCCTCGATGCCCTCCGGGGTGACCCGGCCCTCGACCGACTGCACCAGGTGCAGCATCGGCAGCAGCGCGGACCGGCCGACCGGGTACCGGGCGGCCAGCTCGCGCATCTCCGCGATCGTGGTGTCGGTGATCTTCGAGTCACCGGTGCTGTACGGCACCGGGACGTCGGTCGCAGTCGCGTGGTTCTCGGCCATCTATCGGTCCACTCCACCCATCACCGGGTCAAGGCTGGCGACGGCGACGATCACGTCGGCGACCTGTGCGCCCTCGCACATGATCGGCATCGCCTGCAGGTTTGCGAAGGACGGGTCACGGAAGTGCGCCCGGTACGGCTTGGTACCGCCGTCGGAGACCAGGTGGCAGCCCAGTTCGCCGCGCGGCGACTCCAGCGCCACGTAGGCCTGGCCGGCCGGCACCCGGAAGCCCTCGGTGACCAGCTTGAAGTGATGGATCAGCGCTTCCATCGACTCGCCCATGATGTGCTTGATGTGGTCGAGCGAGTTGCCCATCCCGTCGGTGCCGACGGCCAGCTGGCTCGGCCAGCCGATCTTCTTGTCGGCCACCATCACCGGCTCGCCCTCCATCTTGGCCAGCCGGTCGGCGCACTGCTCGACGATCTTCAGCGACTCGTGCATCTCCTGCAGCCGGACGCGGAACCGCCCGTAGGAGTCCGAGGAGTCCCAGGTCGGTACGTCGAAGTCGTAGGTCTCGTAACCGCAGTACGGCTGGGTCTTGCGCAGGTCCAGCGCGTACCCGGTCGAGCGCACCGGCGGACCGGAGATGCCCAGCGCCATGCAGCCGGCCAGATCCAGGTAGCCGACGTTCTGCAGCCGGGCCTTGAAGATCGGGTTCGCGTTGCACAGCTCGGCGTACTCGGGCAGGTGCTTGTTCATCCAGGTGATGTACTCGCGGATCTTGTCCAGCGCACCCGGCGGCAGGTCCTGGGCGACACCGCCCGGCCGGATGAACGCGTGGTTCATCCGCAGGCCGGTGATCAGCTCGAACAGGTCCAGCGTCATCTCGCGCTCGCGGAAGCCGATCGTCATCACGGTCAGCGCGCCGATCTCCATGCCACCGGTGGCGATGCAGACCAGGTGGCTCGAGATCCGGTTGAGCTCCATCAGGAGCACCCGCATCACGTTGGCCTTCTCCGGGATCTGGTCCTCGATCCCGAGCAGCCGCTCGACCGCGAGGCTGTAGGCCGCCTCGTTGTAGAACGGCGACAGGTAGTCCATCCGGGTGCAGAACGTGACGCCCTGCACCCAGGAGCGGAACTCCATGTTCTTCTCGATGCCGGTGTGCAGGTAGCCGATGCCGCAGCGGGCCTCGGTCACCGTCTCGCCCTCGAGCTCGAGGATGAGCCGGAGCACGCCGTGGGTGGACGGGTGCTGCGGGCCCATGTTGACGACGACGCGCTCCTCGGGCTCGTCACCGAGGCCGGCGACGACCGAGTCCCAGTCCTGACCGGTGACGGTGAAGACCTTGCCCTCGGTGGTGTCGCGAGTGGTCGCGTACGGGTCCGACTGTGTCGATTGTGTCTGGGTCATCAGTTGTACGACCTCCGCGTGTCGGGCGGCGGGATGACCGCGCCCTTGTACTCGACGTCGATCCCGCCGAGCGGGTAGTCCTTGCGCTGCGGGTGACCGGGCCAGTCGTCCGGCATCTGGATCCTGGTCAGCGCCGGGTGCCCGTCGAAGATGATGCCGAAGAAGTCCCAGGTCTCCCGCTCGTGCCAGTCGTTGGCCGGGTAGACCGAGACGACCGACGGGATGTGCGGGTCGGCGTCCGGGCAGGAGACCTCGAGCCGGATCCGCCGGTTGTGCGTGATCGACAGCAGGTGGTAGACCGCGTGCAGCTCGCGGCCGGTCTCGTTCGGGTAGTGCACGCCGCTGACGCCGGAGCAGAACTCGAACCGGAGCGCCTCGTCGTCGCGCAGGTGCCGGCAGACCTCGACCAGGTCCTCGCGCTTGATGTGCAGGGTCAGTTCGTTGCGGTCGACCACGACCTTCTCGATCGCGCTGTCGCCGACCAGGCCCTGCAGGCGCTCGGTCGCGCCGTCGAACCAGGAGCCGTACGGCTTCGGCGTACCTCCGGGCAGTGCGACCTGGCGGCGCAGACCGCCGAAGCCGGAGGTGTCACCGGTGCCGCGGACACCGAACATGCCCTGCCGCTGGTCCACCACCTCGGCCGCCGGAGTCTGAGCGTCCCCGGCCGCCGAGGTGGCCGGAAGGTTCTCGGGTTGCGTATCGCTCATCTGCTCCCTCGCTCCGCTCGTCCACAGATGAGCGAGAGGCTGCTCTGCTGATTTGTGCCCTCGCTGCGCTCGGTCACCTGAGAAGCCCCTTCATCTCGATCGTCGGCGAGGCAGCCAGTGCGGCGACCTCCCGCTCCTGCAGCTCGGCCCGCTTGTTCGCGCCGAGCTTGCTGTGCTGGATGTGGTCGTGCAGCTTGAGGAACGCGTCCAGCAGCATCTCCGGCCGCGGCGGGCAGCCGGGCAGGTACATGTCGACCGGTACGACATGGTCCACGCCCTGCACGATCGCGTAGTTGTTGAACATGCCGCCGGACGACGCGCAGACACCCATCGCCAGCACCCACTTCGGGTTCGGCATCTGGTCGTAGATCTGGCGCAGGACCGGGGCCATCTTCTGGCTCACCCGGCCGGCCACGATCATCAGGTCGGCCTGCCGCGGCGACGCCCGGAAGACCTCCATCCCGAACCGGGCCGCGTCGTAGCGCGGCGCACCGGTGGTCATCATCTCGATCGCGCAGCAGGCCAGCCCGAAGGTTGCCGGCCACAACGAGGCCTTGCGCATGTAGCCGGACAGGCCCTCGATCGTGGTCAGCAGTACGCCGGCCGGAAGCTGTTCCTCAACACCCATAGTTCAGTCCCACTCCAGTCCGCCGCGCCGCCACACGTAGGCGTAGGCGACGAAGACGGTGACGATGAAGATGACCATCTCGACCAACCCGAACAGCGCCATCTGGTCGAAGGCGACCGCCCACGGGTAGAGGAAGATGATCTCGATGTCGAACACGATGAAGAGCATCGCGGTGATGTAGTACTTCACCGGGAAGCGCCCGCCACCGACCGGCTGCGGGGTCGGCTCGATCCCGCACTCGTAGGAGTCGAGCTTGGCCCGGTTGTAGCGCTTGGGTCCGACCAGCGCGCTCGTCACCAGCGTGCCCGCCACGAAGATCGCCGCGAGTACACCGAGAACGAGGATCGGTACGTAAGGGTGCATCGGTCTCGTGCTCCCTCTCCTTCAGCCGGTGGTCTGTCTTTTTCTGTCTGTTTCGGAACAGCACTGTGTTATCAGTACCGCTGTGGCTCAGCTCACCCGCCCCGCCGGTCAGGCCGCCGGTGCGAGCTTGGTGAGACCGTTGATGATCTTGTCCATCACGTCCCCGTCACGCGGGTCGGTGAGGTTCGCGAGCAACTTCAAGGTGAACTTCATCAGCGTGGTGCGCGGCAGACCGTACTTCGTGCACAGCCGCATCACCTCCGGATTTCCGATCAGCTTCACGAAGATCCGGCCGAGTGTGTAATAGCCGCCGTACTCCTGCTTCAGCGCCTTCGGGTACGCCGTCAGCGCACGCTCGCGCTGGTTCGGCTGCCGGCGCAGTGCCTGAGCGGCGACCTCGGCGGCGAAAGCCCCGGACTCCATCGCGTACGGGATGCCCTCGCCGTTGAACGGGTTGACCATGCCGCCGGCGTCGCCGAGCAGCATCAGGCCGCGGGTGTAGTGCGGCTGCCGGTTGAAGCCCATCGGCAGCGCGGCACCACGGATCGGGATGGTCTGGAACTCGTCGCGGAACTGCCACTCCTCCGGCGTGTTCTTCAGCCACTGCTTGAGCAGGTCGGCGTAGTCGACCTTGCCGAAGGCGTCGGAGGTGTTCAAGATGCCGAGACCGACGTTGACCGTGCCGTCGCCCATCCCGAAGATCCAGCCGTACCCGGGCAGCAGTACGCGGCCACCGGGCTGCTTCGGGTCGTCGGCCCACAGCTCGAGCCAGGACTCCAGGTAGTCGTCGTTGGTCCGCGGGCTGGTGAAGTACGTCCGGACCGCGACGCCCATCGGGCGGTCGTCGCGCTTGTGCAGGCCCATCGCGATGCTCAGCCGCGACGAGTTGCCGTCGGCGGCCATCACCAGCGGCGCCCGGAACTCCAGGTCGTCCCCGGCCCGCCGGCCGTTGTCGTCCACCGGCTTCGCGGTGACGCCGACAATGTGACCCCGGCCGTCCAGGATCGGGCCGCTCACGTTGGTCCGCTCACGCAGCCGCGCCCCGGCCTTCACGGCCTGCCGGGCGAGCATGTCGTCGAAGTCCATCCGGTTGCGGGTCAGCCCGTAGTTCGGGTGGCTGGACAGGTCCGGCCAGTCCAGTTGCAGGACATGCCCGGAGCCCTGGATGCGCAGACCGTAGTTGCGGATCCAGCCGGCCTCTTCGGAGATGTCGATGCCCATGTTGATGAGCTGCTTGGTGCCGCGCGGGGTGAGCCCGTCGCCGCAGACCTTCTCGCGCGGGAAGGCCGTCTTCTCCAGCAGCAGGACGTCGAGGCCGGCGTTGGCCAGGTGGTACGCGGCGGCCGAGCCTGCGGGTCCGGCGCCGACGACGATCACATCGGCGGTCTCGGCCTGCTGCCCGTGCGACACGCTCTGGCTCATCTCGATTCCCGGCCTGATTTTGGGGGCTGTGCGCTCGTGAAGGGATTCACTAAGCCTCGTCACCCGACAGTCTAGGACTGCCTGACGCGGACACGAAACCGGCCCTGACTCCCTTGCCTGCAAGCAAATTACGCGCAGATCTCCTTGCGTAATTACACGGGCTTGACCGCCCGGTGGATCGCGACCAGACCACCGGTCAGGTTGCGCCACTGGACCCGGGTCCAGCCCGAGGCCTCGATGGTCCTGGCCAGCGGCTCCTGCCCCGGCCAGGCGCGGACCGACTCGGCCAGGTACTCGTACGCGTCCGGGTTCGTCGACACCGCCTTCGCGACCACCGGAACCGCCCGCATCATGTACTCCAGGTAGGCGATCCGGAACGGCTTCCAGGTCGGGTGCGAGTTCTCCAGTACGACGAGCCGTCCGCCCGGCCGGGTCACCCGCAGCATCTCCTGCAGCGCGACCGTGACGTCGTTCACGTTCCGCAGCGCCCAGGAGATCGTCACCACGTCGAACGTCGAGTCCGCGAACGGCAGCCGCAGCGCGTCCCCGGCGATCAGGTCGAGGTCCGGGTAGCGGCGCTTGCCGACCCGCAGCATCCCGACCGAGAAGTCGCACGACACGACCTCGGCGCCGGCCTCCCGCAACCTGATGCTGGACGCCCCGGTCCCCGCGGCCAGGTCGAGGATCTTCATGCCCTTGCGCGGCGCGATCTCCGCCAGCGTCTGCGGCCGCCAGTAGTGCTTCTCCAGACCCATCGTCGCCACCGCGTTGGTCCGGTCGTACCCCTCGGCCACGTTGTCGAACATGGCCGCCACGGCTTGCGGTTCCTTGGTCAGATCTGCGCGGGTCACCTGTCTAGTTCATCACGGGCCAGACGGGCGCCGAAACTCGCTGGACATCGGGCAGGCATACGCTTGCATCTCGTGAGTGCATCTCCAGTACGCCGACCGGCCGCCGTGACCCGGGGCCGGAGCGCTAGCGAGGAGTGGTGCCGTGAGCTTGTCTGACCCGGTCCGATCCGGTCATCAGCCGGCGCCCCATCTGGTGATCCGCAGCCAGCCCGTCGACGCGGTGTCGGCGCAACTGATGGACCATCTGCCCACCGAGGGCGGCCTGGCCTGGGTACGACGTGGCGACGGCCACGTCGGCTGGGGCGTCGCGGCCCGCCTCGATGTTGCCGGTAGCAACCGCTTCCAGGACGCGGTGTCCTGGTGGAAGGAGCTGGTCGCGGCCGCCGTGATCCGCGACGAGGTCGGCGTACCAGGATCGGGACTGGTCTGCTTCGGGTCGTTCGGGTTCACCGACCAGGACCCGAGTGAGCTGGTCGTTCCCGAGGTGATCGTCGGCCGCCGCGGCGGCACCACCTGGGTGACCACGATCTCGCCGGCCAGCTCGCTGACCGCGCCGCCCGAGCTGGTCGCGAACGAGCCGCACCCGGTGTACGACGTGACGTTCTCCGACGGAGCCCGGTCCGGAACGGATTGGTCGAGCATCGTCGCGGACGCGGTGCAGCGGATCACGGCAGGTGAGCTGGACAAGGTGGTGCTCGCCCGCGACCTGATCGCGATCGCCGAGCAGCCGATCGACCTGCGCTGGCCGTTGCGCCGGCTGGCGGCGGCGTACCCGAACTGCTGGACGTTCTCCGTCGACGGCCTGATCGGTGCCACCCCGGAGCTGCTGGTCCGGCGGGAGAAGGGCCTGATCACGTCCCGCGTGCTGGCCGGCACGATCCGCCGTACCGGGGACGACGCGCACGACCTGGCGCTGGCCGCGTCGCTGGCCCGGTCGAGCAAGGACCTCGAGGAGCACGAGTACGCCGTACGGTCGGTGGCCGAGGCGCTCAAGCCGCACTGCAAGTCGATGCAGGTGCCCGAGACCCCGTTCGTCCTGCACCTGCCGAATGTGATGCATCTCGCCTCGGACGTGGCCGGTGTCGCGGCGAACGGAGCGTCCGCGCTCGGCCTCGCCGCTGCGCTGCACCCGTCCGCGGCGATCTGCGGTACGCCGACACCGGTCGCGCGCAACCTGATCGGTGAGATCGAGGGGATGCAGCGCGGGCGGTTCAGCGGACCGGTCGGATGGATGGACGCGGCCGGCGACGGCGAGTGGTGCATCGCACTGCGCTGCGGCCAGGCCGACCCGGACAACCCACGCCGGATGCGGCTCTTCGCCGGCGCGGGCATCGTGGCGGGCTCCGATCCCGTCGCCGAGCTGGCGGAAACGAACGCCAAGCTGGTTCCGATGAGAGACGCGTTGGGAGACTGATGAAGCTCACGAAGTTCACGCATGCCTGTGTGCGGATCGAGAAGGACGGGAAGGTGCTGCTGGTCGATCCGGGATCGTTCAGCGAGGACGCCGCGTTCGAGCGGGCCGACGCGATCCTGGTCACGCACGAGCACCAGGACCACATCGACATCGATCGGGTGAAGGCGCTGGACGCGCCGGTCTACACCAACTCCGGTGTCGCCGAGCAGTTGACCGAGCTGGGCGACCGGGTGAACGTGGTGGCCGGCGGGCAGTCGTTCGAGGCGGCCGGGTTCCAGGTCAGTGCCTATGGCAAGGACCACGCGGTGATCCTGCCGGAGCTGGGCGTTCCGTGCGAGAACATCGGCTTCCTGATCGAGGACGCGGTGTACCACCCGGGCGACTCCTTCACCCAGCCGGACCGCGCGGTCCACACCAACCTGGTGCCGATCTCCGGCCCGTGGTTCGCGCTTCCACCGGCCGTCGGCTACGCCCGCGAGATCAAGTCCGAGCAGCTCGTCGGCATCCACGACGCCCTGCTCAGCCAGCTCGGCCTCGGCATGATGGGCCGCTTCCTCAACTCCAACGAGCGCCCGTACCACGCCCTCGCCCCGGGCGACACGCTGGACATCGGCTGACCCTGAACTGCCGCTACTCGGCGGGGTTCGGGAAAGGCCAGCGGCGTCCGATCGCGACGTGGAGGATGGTCGCGGTGGCGAGGGCGTTGAGGGCGGCGTGGCCGACCCAGTCGTCGGCGGTCCTGGGCGGCAGGTGCATGGCCCTGTCGGCGATTGCCTGCAAGGAGATCGCCAACAGGGCCGCTACGGCGAATGTGGCCAGCAAGAGGACGACGCGTTCGACGGCAGGACCGAGATTGCCGAACCAGCCCTCGAACAGCATGCCCAGCAGCAGGCCGGCGGCGATGCAGCAGCCGCTGAGCGCGGTGATGCGCGCAGGAGTTAGCCCCAGCAGTTCATGCAGGACGACGTAGCTGAGGATCCCGCCGCCGATCACCGTCACATGGCCGATGGTGAGGCGAGTCGCTCGACTCGCGACAGTCGCGAACGGCCATCCGCGCCAGACGACGGAGAAGAGCACCTGCCAGGCGCCGATCAGGACCAGCGTCGCGCCGAGTACGGCGCCTGGCACCGGCCCGTCCCGCGCGATCACGTCCGACCCCGGGGGCGACTCGATCTCCACGACGGTCAGGTAGGCGACGATCGCGATGGCCCAGCCGATCGCGACTGCGATCGGACCGGCGACCAGCGGGTGGAGGCGCCGCAGCGGCCAGCCCTCACCGACGAGCGTGATCTGGAGCGTGAGGACGAACGCCAGGCCGGCGAGCGGCATGGTCGCCGGAAACGTCGGTACGTGCCCCGGACCGGGTGAGGGATCGAACAGGGCCGCGGGATCGAGCCGACCGGCCAGGGTCTGACCGATCGCGGTCAGGACGATCGCGCCCGCGATGATCAGCACGGTGTCGGCCCAGCCGGACCAGCTACTGCGCAGCCGGGTGCCCGGCCAGTCCTCCCACCAGAACGCGATCATCACGACGAGTGGCAGGGAGAACGTCACCAGCGGTGCGAGGACGCGGATCGATCCTTCGCCGCCGCCGGCACCGATCGCCAGCGCCACCGCTACCGGGATGACGAGCAGCAGGCCGAGCAGCCCGAGTGCGGGCTGCCGCGACGCTCGCGAGCCGGTACTGCGTGGTTGCGAGAGCGGCGGTCGTTCCGGGAGCCGGGAGCGGCCGGCGGGCACCGCGGAGCCCGCCGGCCCGGTATCGCTCATTGCCCTCCCGCGACCGGATCCGTCACCAGCTCCGGGTCCATCACAAGCTCAGGCGCCATCGGCAGGCTGCGGATCCGGCGACCGGTCGCATGGAAGACCGCGTTCGCGACGGCGGCCGCGACACCGACCTGTCCGATCTCGCCCACGCCCTTGGCACCGAGCGGGCCGACCAATTCGTCGTCCACGTCCACGAAGTCGACGTGGACGTCAGGGGCGTCGGCGTTGACCGGTACGAGGTACTCCGCGAGGTTCGTCTCCGCCCACCGGCCGTAGCGAGGATCCATGTGGTTGCCCTCGAGGAGCGCCTGGCTCATCCCCCACAGCATGCCGCCCATCAGCTGGCTGTGCGCAAGCAGCGGGTTGAGCACTCGCCCGGGCGCGAACGCGCCGTTCAGCCGGCGCACACGGACCAGACCGAGCTCGGGATCGACCGCGACCTCGGCGAACTGCGCGCCGAACGTGAGCAGCCCGTGCGGTGTGTCCAAGGATGGCGGCCGCCACGTGCCGAGCGCCTCGGCGTCGGACAGGTGATTGCGCGACAGCAGCTCACGGTACGTGTCGACCGCGCCCGGACGTTCGGCGGCCGTGAGGTGTCCGTCCGCCACCTTCACCGAGCCTGGTCCTGCTCCGTGCAGCGGCGACTGTTCATCGCCGACGGCCAACGTGATCAGCTGGTCGCGCAGCGCCGTACCGGCTGCGTGGACCGCGGAGCTGACCATGCCGGCACCGGCCGAGCCGACGGCCGCCGTACTGTTCGGCAGGTCGCTGTCGCCGGCCTGGAACTCCATGTCGCGCAGGGCGACGCCGAGGGCGTCGGCGCCGACCTGGGTGGCCATCGTGAGTACGCCGGTGCCGAACTCCTGCGTCGAGGTCTGCACGATCGCGCTGCCGTCGGCGAAGATCCGGGCCCGTGCGCGTTGCGGCGGCATAAAGAACGCGATCGGGTACGCCGCAGCCGCCACGCCGGTGCCGAGCAGCCACTGGCCGTCGCGGGTCGTCCGTGGAGCCGGGTTGCGTCCGGACCACCCGAACCGCTCGGCGGCGAGGCGAAGGCACTCCACCAGCCCGTCGCTGGACCACGGATTGCCGAACGGGTCGACCGGCGTGTGGTTGCGCAGCCGCAGCTCGACCGGGTCGATTCCGAGCTGGTAGGCGAGCTCGTCCATCGCCGTCTCCAGTGTGAACACGCCAAGCGACTCACCCGGGCCGCGGGTGAAGGTGGGCGTCATCGTGTTGCCCTTGATCAGCCGGTGAATGCCGAGGTAGTTCTGGCAGCCGTAGAGCTGCGACGAGACACCGGTCGCCGGCTCGGCCCAGTCGTCGAACGGCGAGGTGATCGACAACTTCTCGTGCCGGATCGCGGTCAGCCGCCCGTCCCGCGCGGCACCGAGCGTGATCCGCTGCTCCTGCTCCTCACGGTGCCCATTGGAGGTGAACATCTGCGGCCGGGTGAGCATCAGCTTCACCGGCCGGCCGACGTGCCGCGAGGCCATCGCGGTGAGCGTCACGTTCGGCCACACCATCGCCTTGGCGCCGAACCCGCCGCCCACGAACCGGGTGATCACCCGGACGCGGGCGGTCGGCAGACCGAGCAGGAGGGCCACGGTCTGCTGGGTGGCGCGGATGCCCTGGGTCGACTCGTAGAGCGTCAGGTTGCCGCCGTCCCAGGTCGCCACCGTCGAGGGGGCCTCGATCGGATTGTGGTGGTTGGCCGCCATCCTGTAGGCGACCTCGACCCGGACGTCCGCTCCGGCCAGGCCGGCCTCGACATCGCCGCGCTCGCTGCGCGCCGGCATCAGGCCGCCGAAGAGCCGCTGCGCTTCGTACGCCTGGTCGCGGCCCTCGTCGATCGTGGTGATCGACTTGGCCGGTTGGTACGAGACCCGCACCAACGACGCCGCGTGGTGCGCTTGTTCGTACTCCTCCGCGATCACCAGCGCGACGGGCTGTCCAGCGTACTGGACGACGTCGTCCTGCATCGGGAAGAAGCTCTCGCCCGGAGCCGGGCCGCCGACCAGGGACGGCAACAGATGGGGCTCGGCGGCGATCTTCGGCAGATCCTCCGGGCTGAGCACGGCCAGCACGCCCTCGGTGGCCCGCGCGGCGTCGGCGTCGATCGCTGTCACTCGCCCGCTGGCGACAGTAGCCCCCACCACGGCCAGATAGGTCATGCCGGGCAGGCTGATCTCGGCGGAGTAGCGCGCCGCGCCGGTGACTTTGGCCGGGCCGTCCACTCGGGTGACCGGCGTACCGACGGCAATCATGACCGCCTCCCGTTCAAACTGTGGACGAGGCCGCGCACCATCGCCCGCTGGGCGAGCTCGACCTTGAACCCGTTGTGCTCCCGTACGACGGCCTCCGCCAGCTCGACCGCGGCGGCCTGCCGGAACGACGTCTCGTTCGCCGGGCTTCCGATCAGGGCCGCCTCGGCCCGGCGCGCCCGCCAGGGCTTCGTTCCGACGCCGCCCATGGCGATCCGCACGCCCGCGACCACGTTGGCCTCGACCTCGATCGCGGCCGCGACCGACACCAGGGCGAACTCGTACGACTGCCGGTCACGGAACTTGAGGTAGACCGAGCCGCGGGCGATCGGCGCTCCGGGTACGTCGATCCCGACGATCAGCTCGCCCGGGGCGATCGGATGCTCGAGCTGCGGCGTGTCGCCGGGGAGTAGGAAGAAGTCGTCGAACGGGATCGCGCGCTCGCCGGCCGGCCCGACGGTCCGGATGACGGCGTCGAACGCCACCAGAGCGACCGCGACATCGGACGGATGAGTTGCGATGCAGTGCTCACTGGTACCGAGGATCGCGTGGCCGCGGTTGAACCCGTCGAGCGCCGCACACCCGGACCCCGGCTCGCGCTTGTTGCAGGGAGAGACGCCGTCGCGCAGGTAGACACACCGGGTGCGCTGGCGGAGATTGCCACCCATCGACGCCATGTTGCGCAGTTGCTCCGAGGCACCCAGCAGCAAGGCCCGGGAGATCGCCGGGTAACGCTCGATGACAGCCGGCGTACGCGCGACGTCGCTCATCCGCGCGAGAGCCCCGATGCGCAAGCCACCGTCGGGCTGGTCCTCGACTCCGCGCAGCGGCAGCTCGTTGATGTCCACGAGGTGCTTGGAGTGGGAGAGGCCGGCCCGGATCAGGTCCACCTCGGTGGTTCCGCCCGCGAGGAACGCGCTCGCCGGGTTCGCGGTGGCCAGCGCGATCGCGTGCTGCACATCCGCGGCCCGGCTGTAGGTCAGAGGCCTCATGACTTTCCTCCCGCCGCGTCGCGGACGTGCCGGATGGCCGCCCGGATGTTCGGATAGGCCGCACACCGGCAGATGTTGCCGCTCATGAACTCGCCGATGTCGTCGTCGGTGCCGGCATTGCCTTCTTCGATCACCTTGATCGCGGACATGATCTGGCCGGACGTGCAGTAGCCGCACTGGAAGGCGTCGTACTCGATGAACGCCCGCTGCATCGGATGCAACTCGTCGCCGTCGGCGAGCCCCTCGATCGTGACGATCTCGTGCCCCGAGGCGGCGACCGCCAGCGTCAGGCAGGCGAGCACCCGGCGGCCGTCGATCCACACCGTGCACGACCCGCACGTCCCTTGGTCGCAGCCCTTCTTGCTACCTGTCAGATCCAGGTGCTCACGCAACGCGTCCAGCAGGCTGACGCGCGGCTCGAGTTCGACGACGTGCTGCCGGCCGTTGATTCGGAGCGGCACCGGGACCTTCGTCACTGCTTCTTCCACACTCGTCATGGCGCGCCGTACCTCCGTGCTGGTGGTCAGCCGAAGTCTTCCCGCGTCGTACCGCGTTCGTATCCGTGAGTCCCGGGGCCGGATTACTGGGCCCGGGGCAATCAAGCAGCCTGGCCCCGGGGATCGAACCGGGCTAATTTCAGACCATGCTGGTTGATCGGCTGGTTGATCGGTACGCCGAGCGCCGCCAGCTCGACGACCTCCTCGGTCACGTCCGGAGCGGTCTGAGCCAGGCCCTGGTGATCCGTGGGGAGGCGGGGATCGGCAAGTCGGCCTTGCTGGACTACCTCGTGGCCGAGGCGTCCGGCTGCCGGGTCATCCGGGCGGCGGGCGTCCAGGCCGAATCCGAACTCGCCTTCGCCGGTCTGCACCAGTTGTGCGCACCACTGCTGCATCGGCTCGACCACATTCCGTCCCCGCAACGTGACGCGCTCGGCACCGCCTTCGGCCTCCGGACCGGTCCGCCACCGGATCGCTTCCTGATCGGCCTGGCCGTCCTCAGCCTGGTGGCCGACGCCGCCGCCGAGGAACCACTGCTCTGCACTGTCGACGACGCGCAATGGCTCGACGACACCTCCGCACGAACTCTCACCTTCGTGGCCCGCCGGCTGATGGCCGAGTCCGTCGCCATCGTCTTCGCCCTCCGCGACTCGGCCGACGACGAGCCGTTCTCCGGCATGCCCCGGCTCGAGGTCGGCGGCCTCCCGCCACAACACGCCCGCGAGCTGCTCAGCGCGGCGATCCCCGGACCCATCGACGAGCGGGTCCGCGACCGCATCCTCGCCGAGACACGCGGAAACCCACTCGCACTGCTGGAACTACCTCAGGACCTCAGCTACGCCGAGCTCGCCGGTGGCTTCGGCTTGCCCGACGCGCAGCAGCTCACCCATCGGATCGAGGACACGTTCCAGCGCCGGCTGGCACCGTTGCCGTCCGACAGCCGCCGGCTGCTCCTCGTCGCCGCGATCGAACCGGCCGGGGACGCCGCCCTGGTACGTCGTGCCGCGCAACGACTGGGCATCGCCGTCGACACGGTCGATCCATCGCAGTTCGACGGCCTGGTCGTGTTCCACGAGCGGATCACCTTCCGGCATCCGTTGGTGCGCTCGGCGATCCATCGGGAGGCGACGCAGGAGGAACGCTGGGAGGCGCACCGTGCGCTGGCCGACGTCACCGATCCGACGCGCGACGCCGACCGCCGTGTCTGGCACCTCGCCCACGCAGCGAATGGACCTGACGACACCGTCGCCGCGGAACTGGAACAGTCCGCCGGCCGCGCCCAGGCCCGCGGCGGCCTGGCCGCAGCCGCGGCGTTCCTCGAACGCTCCGCGAGGCTGACCGCCGATCCGGCGCAGCGGGCCGCCAGGGCTTTGGCTGCGGCGCAGACCAAGAGCCAGTCCGGGGCGTTCGATGCGGCGCTGGAGCTGTTGGTGATGGCCGAAGCCGGACCGCTCAGCGAACTGCAACAGGCTCGTGTCGACCTCTTGCGTGCCCAGGTCGCCTTCGCCACCAACCGGGGCCGGGATGCCGCGCCGCTGCTGCTCAAGGCCGCGAAGCGCCTCGAGCCGATCGACATCGCGCTGTCCCGGGAGACATACCTGGACGCACTGAAGGCCGCCATGTTCGCGGACCGGCTGGCCGGTCCGGACGGCAACCTGCTGGCCGTGGCGCGCGCCGCTAGTACGACGCCCCGGCCGCAAGAGCCCTCTCCGCCGGACCTCCTCCTGGCCGGTCTGGCCGCCAACATCACCGATGGCTACGCGGCCGGCGTCCCGCTGTTGCTGCGGACAGTGACCTCGTTCGGCGAGGGCATGTCCGCGGCGGAGGAGCTGCGCTGGTCGTGGCTGGCCTGCGTCGCTGCCTTGCATCTGTGGGCGGACAAGTGCTGGGACGATCTGTCCGCCCGGTACCTGGACCTCGCCCGCACAACCGGCGCCTTGAGTGAGCTCCCGCTGGCGTTGAGCATGCGTGCGTACCTGTTGTTGTTCGCGGGCGATCTCGGCGCCGCGGGAGCGCTCGTCGACGAGATCCAGACCGTGACCGAGGCGACCGGCAGCAACCCGGCGCCGTACGGCGCACTCGCCGTTGCCGCTCTGCGCGGTGAGCGCGCCGAGGCGTCCACCGGGATCGAAGCCACCATCGCGGACGTGACCCACCGGGGCGAGGGCATCGGGGTCGTCGTCGCCGAACGGGCGAACGCGGTGCTCAACAACGGCCTCGGCCGCTACCGCGAGGCGATGGCGGCTGCGCACCGCGCCCTTGGCCGGGTCAACGCTCCCGTAGTACGGACCCCGGGCGCGGTGAACTGGGCCGCGACCGAGTTCGTCGAGGCGGCCGTGCGCAGCGGGCAACTCGAGGCGGCGAAGGAAACCCTGGGCTGGATCATCGAGATGACAAGCGCGAGCGGTACCGACTGGGCACTCGGGATCGAGGCCCGCTCCCGCGCGCTGGTCAGCGACGACAGTACGGCCGAACCCCTGTACCGGGAGGCGATCGAGCGACTCGCCAGGACCCGCGTCCGCACGGACCTCGCCCGTGCCGTCCTCCTGTACGGCGAATGGCTCCGGCGCCGCCGCCGCCGCAACGACGCGCGTGAACAACTCCACACCGCCGACGACCTGTTCACCGAGATCGGAGCAAAAGCCTTCGCCGAACGCGCTCGCCGGGAACTCCTCGCCACCGGCGAAACCGCCCGCAAACGCACTCCCGCCACCACCAGCCAACTCACCGCCCGGGAGAGCCAGATCGCCCGCCTGGCCGGCGACGGATTCTCCAACCCCGAGATCGGCAGCCGGCTGTTCCTCAGCCCCCGCACCGTCGAGTATCACCTCGGCAACATCTACACCAAGCTCGGCATCACCTCACGCCATGGACTCCATCCGCACTGACCGGCGATCAGGCGGCGAACTCCACGTCGACGAAGTCGGCCACCGGACGGTATCCGGCCTGGTGGTAGATCTTGTTGGACGTCGGGTTCGACAGATCGGTGTAGAGGCACGCCTGGTTGCCCTGGGCAAGGATCAGCGCGGACACGTGACTGGTGAGCGCTCCGGCGTACCCATGCCGGCGGCGGTCTAGCGGGGTGTAGACCGGGCCGATCCGGCTCACCCCGAACGTCGGGTGGCGGTAGCCGACCATGCTCACCGGCACACCGTCGACGTCCCAGATCCACATGGTCTGCTGGTCCAGGTGTTGCTCGGCCCACTCCCGGTAGCCGGTGCGCAACTCGCGCGGGAACCCCTCGGCTCCCCAGGCGCCGACCAGATCGAGATCCTCCGCGCGCATCAAGCGCGCTTGGCCGGCATCGGCGGTCAGTGGCGTGAGAGTGCCCAGCTTGTGCAGCCGGGTCGCCATCGTCTCGGTCGCCTGACCGCCGCGCAGCTCACACCACCGCTGCCCGAACCGCGTGGCCGCGGGCCGATCGCCCGCGACTCCGTCCAGTTCCGGCAGTACGTCGGCGTACGCCTCGGCCACCGGCTCCGCGAGGTCGGCCCGCAGCGCGCCGAGGTAGACCGCCCGCCCCGGGGTCCGCATCGCCGCCCCGACCACCTCACCGTCGTGCACCGAGACGAAGTACGACGGCCCGGACTCGGTGCGGGCCGTGCCGGTCGCGCGCCGGCGGACGTTGGACAGGATGAGCGTGTGCAGCACCGGATCGCGTTGCAGGAAAGGGAAGACGGTCTGCTCGAACGCGGCCGGGTCGGTCGTCACACGCACATCCATGCCCGGAGAGTACGCCTCGACGCTGTTCGGGTCGCCCGGATTTACACTGCGAGCATGTCCACCACGCGGTTGCTGTTGCTCGGGGTCGTGCGGATCTTCCAGCCGGCCTACGGCTATCAGTTGCGTCGTGAGTTGCTCACCTGGGACGTGCAGGACTGGGCCAACATCAACCCGGGCTCGATCTACACCGGGCTGCGGACGCTGGCCAAGCACGGCTACCTGCAGGAGCTCGAGGAGAGTGGCCAGCGGCCGGGCCGCACCTCCTACAAGCTGACGAGCGACGGCGAGACGGAGTACTTCTCGCTGCTGCGCGGCATGCTCTGGACGGTCGACAGCTTCCACCCCGACAAGATGCAGGCGGCACTGGCCTTCCTCTGGTCGCTGCGCCGCGACGAGGTCCTGGCCGCCCTGGAGGCCCGCATCACCCAGGTGGAGTCGTGGCTCAAGGCCGAGCCCTTCTCCGAACGCCAGATCCTCGAGGACCCCGCCACCCCCAACCACGTGGTCGAGATGTTCCGCATCTCGACCGCCCGGGACAAGGGCGAGCTGGAGTGGACCCGGGAGTTCCACCAACGGGTCGCCGACGGCGCCTACGCGTTCGCCGGCGAACCCACCGACTGGGAACCGTACCCCGGCATGGTCACCCACTGGCGCGAGATCCCCGACCGCTCCGGCGACGGCCCGGACCGCTCCGGGGAGTGACCTGGTTCGAGTTTTAATCAACATTGACTAGTCAATGTTGATCACTCAGACTGTCCGCATGATGATCGAAGCTCGCGGACTTGTCCGCACCTTCAAGACCAAGCGCGGGCCGGTACAGGCCGTGCAGGGGGTTGATCTGGATGTCGCCGACGGGGAGATCGTCGGCTTTCTCGGCCCGAACGGGGCCGGCAAGACCACCACGCTGCGGATGCTGGCCACGCTGATCCAGCCGACCAGCGGGACCGCGACGGTGGCCGGCTGCGACCTGGCCAAGGACCCGGTCGGCGTACGGCGTGGGATCGGCTATGTGCCGCAGAGCGGGTCGACACTGCCCGAGGCGATTGCCGGGGACGAGGTCGTCGACCACGCCCGGCTGTACGGCGTACCGAAGGCCAAGGCCGCCGCGGACGGTCAGCGGCTGTTCGAGGAGATGGATCTGCCCGGGCTGTGGCGGCGGCAGTGCAAGACGCTGTCCGGCGGCCAGCGGCGCCGGCTCGACATCGTGATGGGGCTGATCCACGAGCCGAAGCTGATCTTCCTGGACGAGCCGACCACCGGCCTCGACCCGCAGGCGCGGGCCAACCTGTGGGAGCACATCCGCGGCCTGCGCGATCGCGGCGCGACGATCTTCCTCACCACCCACTACCTGGACGAGGCGGACGCGCTGTGCGACCGGATCCTGGTCATCGACCACGGCAAGATCGTTGCCGCCGGCACCCCTGAGGCGCTGAAGCAGCAGGTCTCCGGCGACGCGGTCCGGCTCAGTCTGGCCGATGCCGGCCGGGCGCCGACGGTGAGCAAGATCGTCAGCGAACTGGACGGTGCGGTCGAGGTGGAGACCGACGGCGACGTGGTCGGCTTCCGGATCCCGCGCGGCGGGTCGGTGCTGCCCGGTCTGCTCCGCTCGATCGATGCCCAGGGCATCGAACTGCAGGGGGTCGAGGTGCACCGCCCGACGCTGGACGACGTGTTCCTGAGCATGACCGGCCGGTCGTTGCGGGACGAGGACATCACCCCGGCTCAGACCGAGGAGAAGCAGGAGGCGGTGGCATGACCACGCTTCGCGAGACCTGGATCGTGTTCCACCGGGCCATGCGGTTGTCGCTGCGGAACCCGATGTGGTCGATCCTGATGCTCAGCCAGCCGCTGATGTACCTGTTCCTGTTCGGCCCGCTGCTGAAGCCGATCACCGCACAGATCAGCCAGGGCGCGACCACCAACGCCTATCAGGTGTTCATCCCGGGCCTGATCGTCCAGCTCGGCATGTTCGGTGCGATGTTCGTCGGCTTCGGCCTGATCGCGGAGTACCGGGCCGGTGTGATCGAGGCCGACCGGGTGACACCGGCGTCCCGCATCGCCCTGATGGCAGGCCGGGTACTGCGTGACGTCGTCGTACTCGTGGTCCAGTCCATCCTCCTGCTCGTCGCGGCGATCCCCCTCGGCCTGCGGGCACCGTGGAGCGGCGTACTGCTGTCGCTGGTGATCGTCGCCCTGCTCGGTGCGACCTTCGCCTCACTGTCGTACTCCGTCGCGCTCATCACGAAGAGCGAGGACGCACTGGCCCCGCTGCTCAACGGCATCGCGATGCCGTTGCTGCTGCTGTCCGGCATCCTGCTGCCGATGCAGATCGGCCCGACCTGGCTGCAGCGGCTGTCCGACATCAGCCCGCTGAAGCACGTGGTGAACGGCGTCCGTTCGCTGTTCCGCGGCGACATCAGCAGCTCGTCTTCGCTGTGGGGTCTGTTCTGGGTCGTGCTGTTGACGGTCGTCGGACTGGCCGTCGGGGCCCGCACCTTCCGCAAGGAATCCGCCTGACGCAAGTTGTTGTTCATCGGCGAGTCGCCCGGCCTGCCTAACCTCCGGCTGTGCGCTCGCCGATGATCCGTGGAGTGGTCGGCTCCGCCGTCGTCGCCGTCGCGAGTCTGGTGACCTCGGTGGTGCCGCCTTCGTCATGGGTGGCGGAGCTTCCGATCACCGGCGACCTGCGGACCACTCTGGCCGGCCGGATGGTCGGACTCACGTTCATGGTGGCCGGGCTCGGGCTGATGGCCTGGGCCTGGCTGTCGGCGGGGCGCCAGGTCATGACTGGGCAACGCACACCGTTGCTGCGGATGACGGCGTACTGGAGTGCACCGCTGCTGCTCATCCCGCCGCTGTTCAGCCGGGACGCCTGGAGCTACGCGGCGCAGGGCGCACTGGTGGCCGAGGGGTACAACCCGTACGAGGTCGGCCCCGGCGTACTGTCCGGCCACATCGTCGAAGCGGTCGATCCGATGTGGATGCAGACTCCAGCCCCGTACGGGCCGCTGCCACTCGCGTACGGCGGCCTGGTGGCACACCTCACGATGGATCCGTACGTGCTGATGCTGGCCCACCGGCTCCTCGCGGTGCTGGGCATCGTGCTGATCGCCTGGGCCGTGCCACGGCTGGCGACGGCCTGCCGCGTCGATCCGGCGATCGCGACCTGGCTGGTGGTTGCCAACCCGATGCTGATCACGCATGGCATCGGCGCCGCGCACAACGACATCCTGATGCTCGGACTGGCCTGCAGCGCCTTCGCTCTGGCCCTCACCGGCCGCTGGGGTACGGCGGCTGTGATCGCAGGTGCTGCGGCCGCGGTGAAGCTACCTGGTGGGCTAGTGGTCATCGCCATCGCCGCTGTGATGAGTCCGCTGGCCGGACGGGCGCTCCGCTTCGCCAGTCTGGTGATCGCGGGCGCGGTGTCGGTTCTCACGCTGGTGACGATCGGCGAACTGACCGGTGTGGGCTCCGGGTGGCTGGGTGCGCTCGACGTACCTGGGCTGGTCCGCTCGCCGTTCTCCATCGCGAATCTGATCGGCATGGCGGCGTCCGGCGTACTGGAGTGGCTGGGCGAGGACACCGCCGCGCAGCAGTCGCTCCAGATCGTCCGACTGGTCGGTATGGTCCTGGCTGTCACGCTGATCGCCGTACTGAGCCTGCGGTCGTCCATCCATCACGCGGCGCGGGCTGTCGGCATCGCCCTGCTGGCCGTCGTCCTGCTGGGGCCGACGGCGCACGACTGGTATTTCCTGTGGTGTCTGCCGTTCCTGGCCGTTGCCCGGCCCGGCCGGCGGTTGACCACCACCATCACCGCGGTCAGCCTGATCTTCACCATCGCCGCGCCACTCAACTCGTCACTGCGCGGTGCGACCATCCCGATCCTCACCACCACGGCACTGGCGATCGCAACGATCGCGCCACTGCTCAACCACTTGCGCACGCTGCAGCCCTCGAAGAAGGCCCGGGTCGCGGTTACTGCTGGCTGAGTGCTGCCACCAGCGCCTCGGTGACCGGCCGGTGAGTGGTGCGCGGGATCCGGGCTTCGACAACGTCCAGACCGGCGACTGTGCGGGTGAGTGCGGCACGGAGGGCTTCTGGCGTTTCCGCGAGCGTGTACGGCGTACTGGTCGCGGCGCACAACGCACTGAGGTCGGTGTTGTGGGGTGTACCGAAGACCCGCTCGAAGTGGGTGGCGTGGGTCGGATCGCCCTGCTCGAGGGTGGAGAAGATGCCGCCGCCGTTGTCGTTCACCACCACGATGCGCAGGTCCGGCCGCGCCTCGTCGGGCCCGATGATCAGGCCGTTGGAGTCGTGCAGGAAGGCCAGGTCGCCGATCAGCGCGTACGTCGGCCCGGCGTTCGCGAGGGCAGCGCCGACGGCGGTCGAGATGGTGCCGTCGATACCCGCCAGGCCACGGTTGGCGATGGTCCGGATCGGGACCACCGGGGCGAGGTCGAGATCGCGCACCGGGTTCGAGGAGGCGACCACGAGCATGCCGTCCGCGCCGACCGCCTCACCGACGATGGCGGCGACGCCCGGACCGGTCAGGCCGTCCGTCACGACCTTGTCGATCGCCGGGCGGGCGAGTTGGTCCGCCCGCTGCCAGCGCTCCAGCCAGTCGGTGGTGTCGGCCCTGGTGACCTTCAGCCCGGTGACGACAGACGCGGCGCGGCGGGCCGGGTCCGGCCACAGGCCGATCGGTGAGACGACGACCACCTCGACGTCCGGACGGGCCAGCAGCTTGGAGACCGGCCGGGACAGCGTCGGGTGTCCGAACACCAGCACCCGCTGGATCTCGCCTGCCAAAGCGTTTGCCTGCAGCAACAACCGGTACGCCGAGATGACCGCCGGACCGGTCCGTGCCCGGCTGGACGGCTCGGCGAACAACGGCCACTGACCCGCCTCTGCCACCAGCCGCGCCGCCTGCGACGCACCATCGCCCGCAACCACCACCGTCCTCGGGCCAGGCGAGACCGCCGTCGGCGGTCCGCTGGCCGCGTGCACGGCAGTCCAAGGCCCGGTACTACGACCAGCCAGCGACTCCGGCCAGTCGGGACCGTCGGTGGGCACCAGCGGTTCTGACAACGGGCAGTTCAGCTGCACCGGGCCCGGATCGGCAGACCGCGCTCCCACCGCGTTGGCCACGGCGCGGGCAACCTGTGAGCGCCAGTAGGCCACCTGCCCGACCTCACGTACCGGCGTACCCATCTCGTGGAACAGCCGTACGGCGGAGCCGAACACCTTCAACTGATCCGTCGTCTGGTTCGCGCCGCTCCCCCGCAGCGCCGGCGGGCGATCCGCACTCAGGACGATCAAGGGCAGACCGCTGTGCGACGCCTCGAGGACCGCCGGGTGCAGGTTGGCGACCGCGGTGCCGGAGGTTGTCACCACTGGTACCGGCAGACCGGTCCCGCGGATCAGGCCGATCGCGAGGAAGCCCGCCGTACGCTCGTCGATCCGGACGTGCAGCCGCAGCCGCCCCTCCCGGTCCGCAGCGGCGAACGCCAACGCCAGCGGGGCGCTGCGCGAGCCGGGGGCGACCACAGCCTCGCGCACACCGTTCCGGATCAGCTCGTCGACCACCACCGTCGCGAACGCTGTGGACGGGTTCATCCGGCACTCCTCTTCTGCACACGGGTCATGCGTTCTTCCCACACCGCGGTCCTGGTCGCGTCCGCACGGGCAGCGGCCAGCAGCGCCACGTCCGGCCGCACGCGTCTGACCGGCAGGAGGCCGTCCACCGGCAGCAGCGGCTCCGCGACGACCTCACTGGTGAACATCGACACCGTGGCGAGACCGCAGGCGTAGGGCAGGTCCGGAAGGGCGGCAGCCAGTGCGACGCCGGCGGCGATCCCCACCGACGTCTCCAGTGCGGACGACACCACCACAGGTAGTCCGATCTGCTCGGCGATCTCCAAGCAGGCACGGACTCCGCCGATCGGTTGCACCTTGAGTACGGCGATGTCCGCCGCCTCCAGCTTCTTCACCAGCAGCGGGTCTTCGGCCCGCCGGATCGATTCGTCCGCGGCCACGGGTACCTCGGCACGCCGTCGTACCGCGGCCAGGTCCTCGACGGCGGCACACGGCTGCTCGACGTACTCCAGGTCGAAGCGGGCCAGCTCCTTCAGGCTCTTCACGGCCTCGTCCACGGACCAGGCGCCGTTGGCGTCGATCCGCACGCGGCCCGCGCCGATGGCGTCCCGCACGGCCTCCACTCGCTCCAGGTCGTCCGCCAGCGTCTGCCCCGGCTCGGCCACCTTCACCTTGGCCGTGCCGCATCCGGACGCCCGGACGATCTCCGCCGCCTTCGACGGACCGATCGCCGGCACAGTGCAGTTCACCGGTACGACGTCCCGCACCGGCGCCGGCCAGCCGTCGACAGCCGCCTCGCGGGCGGCCCGCAGCCAGGAAACGCAGGTGGCGTCGTCGTAGTCCAGGAACGGGCTCCACTCGGCCCAGCCCGCCGGGCCCTCGAACAGCATGCCTTCGCGCACGGTGATGCCACGGAACTTGTTCTTCAGACCGATCGAGTACGTGATCACCGCACGGTCTCCAGCAGCCGCTGCCGATCGACCTTGCCCGAGGCAAGCATCGGCAAGGTGTCCAGGGCAACCACCTGGCGTGGCGCCCAGGTCCGCGGCAGTGTCTCCGCGACGAAGTCCCGCAGCTCGTCGCGGCCGGGCTCTCCGACGACGAAGGCGACCACTCTGGTCCCCCACTCCGCGTCCGGCGCTCCCAGCACTACGGCGTCCTTCACGCCGGGATGCTCCAGTAGCCGCGCGTGGACGGTGGTCAGGGTGACGTTCACCCCGCCGGAGATCACCACGTCGTCGATCCGGCCGATCACGCGCAGACGCCCGTCGAGGATCTCGCCACGGTCCTGGGTCCGGAACCAGCCGTCCCGCAGCACCTCCGCGGTCAGCTCGGGCCGCAGCCGGTACCCGGAGAACAGCGTGGTGCCCTTGATCAGGACCCGCCCGTCGTCCAGCGCGATCGACGTACCGTCCAGCGGCTCACCGGCGTACACACAGCCACTGCCTGTCTCGGTCATCCCGTACGCCGGGATCGCGGTCACCCCCGCCTCGGCGGCACGGGCCTTCAGCGGAGCCGGGGTGGCGGCGCCGCCGATGATGATGGCGTCGAACGACCGCAGCGCGTCCAGATCGGTCTCCAGGTAGCGCGCCAACTGCGTGGGCACCATCGCGGTGTAGCGGCGTGAGCCAGTCATCGATGCGGCCGCCTCGGTAAAGCTCTCGCTGAGCATCACCGGTGTTTGGCCGGCCACCACCGAGCGGGTGAGGATCTGCAGGCCGCCGACGAAGTACGGCTTCATCGGGAGCAGCCACTGCCCCGGTCCGCCGAGACGGGCGTGCGTTGCGATCGCGGACGCGAGCAGGGCGTCGCGGGAGAGCAGTACGCCCTTGGGTTCACCGGACGACCCTGATGTGGTCAGCACCACAGCGCAGCCGTCCTCCAGCGGCTCGTCCGGTGCGGCTGCCTGCTTGACGCGGGCCGCCGCGGCCGGATCGGACGGTACTGGAGCGAACGGCGTACCACTGCCGTCCAGTACGCCGCTCAACGCGGACAACACAGCATCCGGCGTACCGGGAACCAGGCGCAGGCTAGACATGTCACTCCGAGCGTACGGCCCGGCTTCGGACTTCCGACTCGCGGCTGACAGAATCGACGGTCATGGCCACCCCTGCCCAGTGGATCGAAGGCGCGCGCCCACGCACGCTGCCCGCCGCGATCTCCCCTGTCCTCGTCGGAACCGGTGCGGCCGCGTACCTGGACGGCTTCGTCTGGTGGAAGGCGCTGCTCGCGCTCGGCGTCGCTCTGACGCTGCAGATCGGGGTCAACTACGCCAACGACTACAGCGACGGCATCCGCGGCACCGACGAGAACCGGGTCGGCCCACTGCGCCTGGTCGGCTCCAAGGTCGCCACTCCGGGACAGGTGAAGACCGCAGCCTTCACCTGCTTCGGCGTGGGCGCCGTACTCGGGGTCATCCTGTCCGCCACGTCCAACTGGTGGCTGCTGGTCGCTGGGGCGGCGTCTCTGCTCGGTGCGTGGTTCTACACGGGTGGGAAGAGGCCATACGGGTACCGGGCGCTGGGTGAGGTCAGCGTCTTCCTCTTCTTCGGGCTGGTCGCCGTACTGGGTACGACGTACGTCCAGGCGGAGACGCTGAGCTGGACGGCCGTGGCCGGTGCGGTCTCGATCGGGTCGATCGCCTGCGCCCTCCTGGTCGCCAACAACCTCCGCGACATCCCCACCGACACCGTCACCGGCAAACGCACCCTCGCCGTGGTCCTGGGCGCAGCAAACTCCCGCCGCCTGTACGCCGCCCTCGTCGTACTGGCGTTCGTCCTGGCAGCCGTCTCCGCTATCGCAACCCCCTGGACCCTACTGGCCTTCATCGCCATCCCCCTGGCCGTCCAGTCCATCCGGGTAGTCCTCAGCGACGCAGTCGGCCCAGCCCTCATCCCCGTCCTGAAGGGCACCGGCCTCACCGAACTCCTGTACGCCGTCGGCCTGGCCATCGGCCTCGCCGTCGGCGGCTGATCTCTGCCCGTGCGGTGACGAACCGGGATCTGCGGACGCGCGGTCCTGGTCAGGCTTACGTGGCGTCGGACCTCGTCAGCCGCAGGCCGGTGAAGACGGCGGCGATCAGGGTGACGGCGCCGGCAACGGCGAAGGCGCTGTCGAGGCCGGATTCGAAGGAGCCGCCGCCGGATTCCCTGGCACGGACGATGGCTCCGAGCAGCGCGACGCCGAGCACCGCGCCGATCTGCCGGGTGGTGCTGCTGATCCCCGAGGCGAGACCTCCCTCCTGCGGGCTGACCGCCTGGATGGCAGCGCCGGTCAGCGGGGACATCGTCAACGCGAAGCCGATGCCGACGACTGCCAGCCGCCACCACACATTGCCGTAGCCGGTGTCCGCGTGCACCATGCCCAGGGTCAGCAGCCCCAGCCCGGCCAGCGCCAGCCCGATGGTGACCACGATCCGGAAGCCGTACCGCGCGGCGAGTCGGCCCGCGTACGGGCTGACGAAGACCATCGCGAGTGAGGTGGGCAGGGTCTGCAGGCCGGCTTGCAGAATCGAACTGCCCTGCACGTACACGAAGAACTGGGAGAAGAAGAACGTCGAGCCCATCAGTGCGAACCCGACCACGACCATCGCCGTGTTGGCCGCAGTGAACAGCCGCTGCCGGAACAGCCGCAGCGGCAGCATCGGCGCGCGCCGACGGCCTTCGACTGCGACGAAACAGGCGAGTAATACGGTCGCGGCGGCGAAGCTGCCCAAGATCACCGGCGACGTCCAGCCGCGGGACCCGCCCTCGATCAGCCCGTACGTCAGCGCCCCTACCCCGGCGACAGACAGGATCGTCCCAGGAATGTCGACCGCGGGGGCGCTCGGATTGCGGGACTCGCCCAGGACGCGCCAGCCGGCCAGCAGCAGGACGACGCCGATCGGCACGTTGACGAGGAAGATGGCCGGCCAGCCGAAGGCCTCTGCCAGCACTCCGCCGGCCACAGGCCCGGCGGCCAGACCGATGCCGCTGATGCCGGCCCACAGCCCGATCGCCTTGACTCGCTGCTGAGGCAGGGGATATGCGGAGGCCAGCAACGCCAGGGAGGCCGGGCTGAGCGCCGCGGCACCGATTCCCTGCAACACCCGCCCGGTGATCAGCCAACCGATCGACGGTGCGAGGGAGCACAGTACGGATGCTGCGGTGAACACCGCGACACCCGCCAGATACGCCCGCTTGCGGCCGAATCGGTCGGCGAGGACTCCGCCGGACAGCAGCAGCATGGCAACCAGCAGAACGTAGGCGTCGACGATCCACTGCAGGCCGGTCAACTGGGTGTGCAATCGCTGCCGCATGTCGGGCAGCGCCGCGCCGACGATCGTGTTGTCGAGCAGCACCATGAACTGGCCCAAGCAGGTCAGCGCAAGCAACGCGGCCCGGCTCGATCGACCCACCGGCGCAGCCGTCGCCGTGTCTTCGTACGCGGTCAAAGCCGCTCCTCTTCTGCCCGTTGGCATCCAAACGCAGTTGTCTACTGCGTTAAGGAACCGTACGGCGACTCACACACAAACGCAACCGCTTACTGCGTTAAGGTGGGTCATGGACGATCGACAGCGAGCCCGACGACCCGGTGGGCGCAGCGCTCGGGTCAGCGCGGCAGTCCACCAGGCCGTCACCGAGCTGGTCGGCGAACGCGGCTACGGCAACTTCACCGTCGGCGACGTCGCCGTCCACGCGGGCGTGGCCGACAGCAGCATCTACCGCCGGTGGGGCAGCCTGGAAACGCTGCTCACCGATGTGGCGCTCACGCGCCTCAACGCGCGATCGCCGATGCCTGACACCGGAAGCCTGGCCGGCGACCTGCGCGCGTATGCGGCCGCCGTGGCCCGCGAGATCACCGGACCCGACGGCCTGGCGGTGCTGCGCCTGACCATCGCCCTGACCAGTAGTGGCCAAGCCGGCCTGCGAGCGCGTGACGACTTCCTCGGCGAACGCGCTCGCCTGCTGGAGTCCATGCTCGATCGCGCTCGGGAACGCGGCGAGAACCCACCCGACGCGCTCGGCGTGCTCGACCACATCCTGGCCCCGATGTACATCCGGGTGCTGTTCGGCGCGACCCCCCTGAGGCCCGACTACGTCGACGGACTGGTCGACCGATTGCTGCGAGCACAACCTCCCCCATGCCGCCGGGACGATGGAGCGCCTGCCTAGCAGCTGGCGTGGCGCCGAGCGCCCCGCCGATCTCGCCCCGGTGGATCCGCGGCACTCACCAACGCGACCGCTGAGCGCGAATCGCCAACACCAGCGACGCCGAGTGCCGCTACGCGATCATCCTCGCCCGCGTCGAAACCCCGTGACCAGCGGGGCTGGGGAAGAACTATTCGCCAGGTTCGCGCCAGCGGCCTGTGGTGGCGAAGGTCTCGAGGGTGGCGGCGTACGGCGTGATGTCGATGCCGCTCGTGCGTAGCCAGGCGTCGTCGTAGTACGTGTTGCCGTAGCGCTCGCCGCTGTCGCAGAGCAGGGTGACGATGCTGCCGCGGACGCCCGTACGCCGCATCTCCGCGGCCAGCCTTAGTGAGCCCCACAGATTCGTCCCGGTCGAGCCGCCAACCAGCCGCCCGGTGACCCGCGAGCAGAAGCGCATCGCGGCGATCGAGGCGGCGTCGGGGACCGAGATCATCCGGTCGACCACGCCGAGGACGAACGACGGTTCGACCCGGGGCCGGCCGATGCCTTCGATTCGGGAGGGGCGGCCGGTGGAGTAGTCGTCGTCGCCGGCTTCGAACGCCGGGAAGAAGGCCGAGTTCTCCGGGTCGACGACCGCGACCGAGGTGTCGTGCCGCTGGTAGCGGACGTAGCGTCCGATGGTGGCCGACGTACCTCCGGTGCCGGCACCGACGACGATCCAGCTCGGCACCGGGTGCTGTTCCAACCGGAGCTGGTCGAAGATCGACTCCGCGATGTTGTTGTTCCCGCGCCAGTCGGTGGCCCGCTCGGCGTAGGTGAACTGGTCCATGTAGTGGCCGCCGGTCTCCTCGGCCAGCCGCTTCGCCTCGCCGTAGATCTGGCCGGACCGCTCGACGAAGTGGCAGCTGCCGCCGTAGAACTCGATCAGCTCGACCTTCTCCGGGCTGGTGGAGCGCGGCATCACCGCCACGAACGGCAGCCCGAGCAGGCGGGCGAAGTACGCCTCGCTGACCGCGGTCGAGCCGCTGGACGCCTCGATCACCGTGGTGCCCTCGCCGATCCAGCCGTTGCACAGTGCGTAGAGGAACAGCGACCGGGCCAGCCGGTGCTTGAGCGAGCCGGTCGGGTGCACGGACTCGTCCTTCAGGTACAGGTCCACGCCCAGCGCGTCCGGCATCGGGAACACGTGCAGGTGGGTGTCCGCGCTCCGGTTCGCGTCGGCGTCCACGATCCGGATCGCCTCCGACACCCAGGCGCGCGCCTTGTCGTCGCGCCGGTCCACCTCACGGCACACGTCAGCCTCACTCATGCGGGCCAGGCTAGGACCAACCGGGCGATTTGAGTATTCCTACGCTCAGCGACCGGGCTCCCGGAAGGAACGATGAGACGCATGGTGCCCCTGGGATTCGAGCCGCACTTCTCCACCGGCGAGATCGTGCTCATCGCAACTGTCGTCGTCGCGTTCGGAGTGTTCAGCGCCCTGCCGGCGACGGCCACACTGGCGGCCGTCGGCTACCGCAGAGGCATCCGCCACCCCGGATGGAACGCGTTCTGGTACTGGCTCTGGGGCACAGCCCTCGCGCTGGCCGGCGTGGTCGCCATCCTCTTCGTTCGCCCGTCCTGGTGGTCCGTCCCGCTGAGCTGGCCGCTCCCGCTCCTGCTCGCCTGGATCCTCAATCCGAAGGTACGGCGACCCGCGAGCGAGCTACGTTGGACGGACACGAGGCCCAGCCAGCAGGGGGAACGATGAGCGAGAACGAAGAGCGCCCTACCCGGCAGCGGGTCACGCTGACCGACCTCAGCTCGCGGGCGTGGGAGCACCCGGCCGACCGCGGCGCGCTGGTGGCGTTGCGGCAGCTGAAGGGGTTCGACTACATGCTCCGGAAGATGTCCGGGCTGATCAACGAGCGGGCCTTCCGGCTGCAGTTCCTCGGCTCGGCGATCCGGGTCGACGAGCGCCAGTTCCCCCGTGTGCACCGGCTCTACACCGAGGCCGGCAGCACCCTCGACGTCCGCCAGCTGCCCGAGCTGTACGTCATCAACAGCCCGCTCTGGAACGCCGTCACGATCGGCATGGACAAGCCGTTCATCGTCGTCAACAGCGCGCTGCTGAAGGGCATGGACGAGGAGGAACTGCGCTTCATCCTCGGTCACGAGCTCGGCCACGCCCAGAGCGGGCACGCTCTCTACCAGTCGCTGCTGTTCTGGCTGATGCGGCTGACCGGTGCGGTGAACTGGATGCCGATCGGCGCGCTCGGGGTCCGCGCGATCATCGCCGCCCTGCACGAGTGGTCCCGCAAGGCCGAGCTCTCCGGCGACCGGGCCGGCCTGCTCGCCGTCCAGGACCCGGCGGTCGCGCTCCGCGTGCAGATGAAGCTGGCCAGCGGCGGGGAGCTCGGTGAGCTCGACACCACGGCGTTCCTGGCGCAGGGGACGGAGTACGAGAGCGCCGGCGACCTGCGCGACAGCCTGCTGAAGCTGCTGCTGCTCGAGGCGCAGTCGCACCCGCTGGCCGTCATTCGCGCGCACGAGCTGCGGCGCTGGGTGGACGAGGGCGAGTACACCACCATCGTGTCCGGCACCTACCCGAAGCGCCAGGACGACGCCACCGCCTCCATCTCCCAGGAGGCCAAGAACGCCGCCAAGTCCTACTCCGAGACCTTCAGCCGCTCGCAGGATCCGCTCGCCAAGTTCCTCCGCGACCTCGGCGACGGCATGGGCGGTGTCCGTGACTGGGTGTCCACCAGGTTCCCGACCAAAAACTGACTGGCGCCGGGCACTCGCCTGCGGAGATCCTGTCCGTCGTGATCGAACTACAGGACATCGGGCCTGATGACTGGAAGCTCTGGCGCGAACTGCGACTGGCGGCGTTGGCGGACGCACCGTCCGCCTTCGGCTCGGTCCACGCTGACTGGGTCGAGGCGCCGGAGGAGCGGTGGCGCGAGCGGCTGACCCTGCCCGGCTGCTACCAGGTGATCGCGAGTCTCGACGGTACGGCGGTCGGCATGGCCGGCGGTCTGCCGGCCGACGAGCCCGGTGCCGCCGAGCTCGTCTCGATGTGGATCGCCCCGGACGGTCGCGGCCAGGGTGTCGGTGACGCGCTGATGGCGGCGATCGAGGACTGGGCTCGTGACACCGGCGCCCAGGAGCTGGTACTGGCGGTTGCGGAGGGCAACGAACCGGCCCGCGGACTCTATCTCCGCAACGGATTCGCCGACGCCGGCACGCCGGGCAACCTGATGCCGGACGGCGTCCGGATGGAGTTCTGGATGCGCAAGCAGCTCTGAGGTACGACGAAGGGCCCGCTTTCCCTCCTCCCGTGGAAAGCGGACCCTTCGAGACTCGCGGGCCGGATCAGCCCATGTGGACCGGACCGTTCTGGTTGTCGGTGGCCAGATCCTTGTACTTGACCGACAGGCCGACCAGCGTGACCACGGCCGCGCCGAGCATCAGGAACGTCGACCACAGGAACGCGCGGGTGAAGCCGTGCGTGGTGGCGACCGCCGTGAACTGACCCTCCAACTGCTTCAGCTGGGTCGGCGACTGACCGGACTCGGCCGCCTTCTGCAGGCCCGGGGCCAGCTCGGTGAACTTGTCCTTGATCGCGTTGGTGGAGATCGTGCCCAGCAGCGCCAGGCCGACCGCACCACCGATCTGCTGGACCGTGTTCAGTACGGCGGAGCCGACACCGGAGTCCTCGTTCGCGACGCCACTGACCGCGGTCAGCGTGAGCGGCACGAAGATCAGACCCATGCCGAACGACAGCAGCAGGATGAACGGCAGCAGATGGGTCAGGTACGACGAGTCGACCTCGAGCTGACTGAACCCGAACATCCCACCCGAGACCAGCACCGCACCGGCACCGGCGATCCAGCGCGGATCCATCCGGGCGATCAGCGCCGAAGCCACCTGCGCGGCGGCCACGATGCCGAGACTGAACGGCAGGAACGCGAACCCGGTCTTCAGCGCGCTGTAGCCCATGATGTTCTGCACGAAGATGCCGAGGAAGTAGAACATCGAGAACATCGCCGCGCCGACCACCAGCATCACGAAGAAGCTGACCCCGCGGGTCCGGTTCGCGAGGATCCGGAACGGCATCAGTGCGTGCCGCGAACGGGCCTCGATCAGCAGGAAGGTCGCGATCAGCGCCAGACCGCCGAGAATGAAGGTCAGCGTCACCGGGTCACCCCAGCCGTCCGAGGCCGCGTGGTTCAGGCCGTAGACCAGACCGGCCAGACCGACCGAGCCGGTGATCGCACCGGGCAGGTCGAACTTCCCGGTCTGCCGGGCCGACTCGCCCAGGTACCGCAACGCCAGCACCGCCACGATCAGGCCGATCGGCGTGTTGATGAAGAAGGTCCACCGCCAGGACGCCTCGGTCAGCGCACCGCCGAGGATCAGGCCGACGGCCGCACCTGCCCCGGACATCGCGGCGTACACGCCCATCGCGCGGTTGCGCTCCTTGCCGGCCGGGAAGGTGGTGGTGATGAGTGCCAGCGCGTTCGGCGAGGCCGCCGCGGCGGCGAGACCCTGCAGGATCCGGCTGGCCAGGAGCACGCTCTCGCTCTGTGCGATGCCGCCGACGAACGACGCCGCACCGAACAGCACGACGCCGAAGATGAACACCTTGCGGCGGCCGAGGATGTCCCCGATCCGGCCGCCGAGCAGCAGCAGACCGCCGAAGGCCAGCGCGTAGGCGTTGACCACCCACGGCAGCGAGGCGTTGCTGATGCCCAGATCGGTCTGGATGTGCGGAAGGGCGATGTTGACGATGGTGCCGTCCAGCACCACCATCAACTGCGCCATGCTGATCAGCGCGAGCGCGATACCGAGGTTCCGGTGGCCGTGGCCGGTCTCCGTCACCGCGTCAACCGGCCGGCCCTCGGGCGGATCAGCTTTGACGACGTCTTCGGACATAGAACTATTCCCCTCTTGGGCGTAACTGCGTTGTGGTCGCGGACCGGCCCCTCACCGGTCAGCTCGCCTGCGACCCCCGCGCCGCAGGCAGAATGACGTTGTCGATCACTCGGAGGATCAGGTCGTCGGTCGGCTCGACGCCGAGCAGGAAGGCATGGTGGATGATCACCGCCGGAAGCGTGTTGGCCAGCAGTTCGACGTCGATGTCCGGGCTGACCTCGCCGCGGTCGACCGCACGCTGGTAGATCGTTGCCACCAGCCCCAATCGCGGCGCCAGGAACCGCTCCCGGAACGCGTTCTGCAGTTCGGCGTCGTGCTGCAGGGCCGTCAGCAGCCCGGCCATCACGGACATCGGCATCTCGTCGGTGAACCCACCGGCGCCGCACGCCAGCGAGATCAGGTCACCGCGCAGGCTGCCGGTGTCGACGTTCTCCGGCATCGGGCACCCCTTGGCCCGGCTGATCGCGTCCACCACGAGCTCGGCCTTGCTGGTCCAGCGCCGGTACAGCGTCGCCTTGCTGGCCTTCGCTGCCGTCGCCACCGCGTCCATGGTCAGCCGGTCGTACCCCAGCTCGGCCACGAGCGCGACGGTCGCGGCGAGGATCTCTTCCTCACGACCACCTTCGACCCGCGGGCGGTGCCGCACTCCGGCTGTCTCGACCATGATCACCCTGTGTGAGTTCGTAGTGGCAGATAGAACGAAACGGTTTCGTTCTATCCACGACTCTACGACTCATGTGAAGGGATGCACAAACAATTTTGCCAAGAACCTGGCCGTGGCCTAGGTCACTCTCCGTACCAGTTGAACCAGTGGTACGCCGCCGGCGACCGGCCCGCCGCCTGGGTCAGTCGTCGTCTTCGGCCGAGCGGGCCTGTTCGATCCGCTGCGACATCCTCGAGGCCCGGCGTTCGATCTGGCCGGCCAGCCGCTCACGGGCGGCGCGCAGTACGAAGATGGACAGGATCGAGGACAGGATCAGTGCCAGCAGCAACAACGGGAAGACACTCAGCCGGGAGCTCAGCGGGAACCACAGAACGGCGAAGCAGACCGCGAACAACGCGGCCCGCAGGCCGGTGTAGATGGCGAACTCCTTCATCTCACACCCCGGCGTAGGAGTGCATACCGGAGACCAGCAGGTTCACTCCGACGAAGTTGAAGATGAACACGAACCACCCGACGATCGCGATCGTCGCGGCGTTCCGGCCCCGCCAGCCGGCGGTCGCCCGCGCGTGCAGGTAGGCGGCGTACACCACCCAGGTGACCAGCGACCAGACTTCCTTCGGGTCCCAGCCCCAGTAGCGGCCCCAGGCGTACTCCGCCCAGATCGGCCCGGCCACCAGGACGCCGAAGGTCCACAGCGGGAAGGCGAACGCGAGCACCTTGTACGCCGTACCGTCCATCGCCTCGGCACTCGGGAGCCGCCGCAGCGACGCCGACATCGTGCCGCCGGCCAGCACCCGGCGCTCCGCACGGGCCTTGACCAGGTACAGCACCGACACCAGGCCGCCGATGGTGAACGCGCCACCGGAGATGGCGGCCGCGGACACATGGATGACGAGCCAGTACGAGTGCAGCGCCGGCACGAGCGGACCGGCCGGGGTGTAGAGCGCGAGCGTTGCGAGCCCGAGTACGGCGGCGACCACGAGCGTCACGCCGAGACCCAGCCACTGCAGCTTGTAGCGCTGCACGAAGATCAGGTACACGGCCGCGACAGCCAGCGACGCCGTGATCGAGAACTCGTACATGTTGCCCCACGGCACCCGCCCCGCGGCCAGACCACGGGTCACCACACCCGCAAGGTGCAGCACGAACGCCAGGTAGGTCAGCGTCAGCCCGATCCGGCTCGCCGCCTCCATCCGCTCCGTCCCAGGACCGGCGGGCTCGGCCACCTCAGCCGAAGCAGGGCCGGTCGAAGCAGGGCCGGTCGAAGCAGGGCCGGTCGAGACAGTGCCGGTCGAAGCAGCGCCGGCGGTGACCGCTTCGGCACCGGTCGCGACCAGAACGTCCTGCTTCGCCTCGGCGTCCTTGACCACGACGGCGCGGCCGAGCGCCCATTCGAGCGCGTGCGACATCATCGCCAGCGCGTAGATCACCGTGGCGGTCGGGACGACCAGGTTGGAGACGTGCGCGAAGGTCTCCGCACTCATGGCTGCTCCTGGGTGCTCGATCGGTCTGGTTCTGGTTTGAGGCTGTCGGTGATGGCCCGGATCTCGTCGCCGAGCCCCCGCTCGGGTCCGCGGTCCAGACCCGCGACCTCGACAACGGTACGCCCGTCTTCGGTGCGGACGCGCACCCAGGTACGCCGCGGGTGCACGAACAGCGAGCCCATCAGGCCGAGGATGGCCAGCAGGATGCCCGCCAGCGCGAGATTCGTGCCCGGGGTGTGGCTGACCTGCAGCTTCACCCAGCGGCTGTAGCCGTCGAAGGTGATCGACCCGGCCTTGTCCGGCAGCGTCGTGGTCTGTCCGGGCGCGAGCTGGAAGCGCAGCTTGTCGCCGTCCTTCTCGAACTGGGTCAGCTTCGACTTGTCCAGCTGGTACACCGACTCCGGTTTCCCGGTCTCGGGCTGCGGGCGGCCGTAGTACCCGGTCATCACCAGCGCCGGGTTCAGGTCGTCGGGGAAGACCGAGACCGGGCCGCGCTGGTCGATCACCGCGGTCGGCAGGAAGAAGCCCTCGAAGCCGAGCTGCAGCGGACGCGCGTCCGGCGCCTTGATCACGCCGAACGACGAGAAGTTGCTGTCCTGCGGCAGGAACGGCGCCGGTCCGGAGAACGCGACCTGCCCGTTGCCGTCCCGCACCGTGACCCGCGGCGCGTAGCCGTGCCCGAGCAGGTAGATGCTGCTGCCGTCGAGCTTCAGCGGGTGGTTGACCTCGAGCTGGTACGACTTCTCCGGCGCGTCCGGCGTCTCCTGGTAGCTCAGCTGCGCCTTGAACTCGCGCGCCGCGCCCTTCTGCGGACCGTCCTGCTGGAACTTCACCTCGAAGTCCTTGACCGTCAGCGAGAACGGCGGCAGGTTGTCGCCGTCGAACACCCGGCCCGGCGCGAAGTCGTCGTACTGCGCCAGTGAGTTCGCGAAACCGTTGCCCACGACAACCAGAACGGTGCCGCGGTAGCCGAACAGCGAACCCCAGGCGACACCGATCAGCGCCAGGATCAGGGAGAAGTGGAAGAGCAGGTTGCCCGCCTCGCGCAGGTAGCCGCGCTCCGCGCCGACCGCGCCGTCGTACGCCTGGACGCGGAACCGGCGGCGGCGCAGCTCACGGGTGGCGGTCGCCAGGAAGTCGCCCTCGGAGTCGATGGTGAAGCGCTGGTAGCCGGGCAGCCGGTTCAGGTTGCGCGGCGGTTTCGGCGGGCGGGCCCGGACCGCTTTCAGGTACACGCCGAGCCGGGGCACCACACACCCGATCAGCGAGATGAACAGCAGCAGGTAGATCGCCGAGAACCAGGGCGACTTGTAGACGTCGAAGAGGCCGAGCTTGTCGTAGAACGGGCCGAGCTTCGGATGCGCGGTGAGGAAGTCCGACACCTTGATCGGGTCGATCGGCGTCTGCGGGATGAGTGATCCCGGCACCGCACCCAGGGCGAGCAGGAACAGCAGCACCAGAGCGGTCTTCATCGAGGTGAGCTGGCGCCACATCCAGCGCAGCCAGCCGACCAGGCCGAGCGCGGGCGGTTCGTTCCCGGAGCCGCCGGTCGGTGCGGTGATGTGGTCCTTGACGTCGGTCACGTCACACCGCCGACCCGAAGTTGGCGACCCACTGCCTCAGGTCCGCGGTCATCGAATCCCACACTCCCGTCAGCAGCAGCAGTCCCACCGCGATCATCAGTACGCCGCCGATCCGGATCACCAGCACCTGGTGCCGCCGGACCCACGCGACGGCGCCCAGCATCCGCCGGAACGCCAATGCCGCGACGATGAACGGAATGCCCAGCCCGAGGCTGAACACCAACGCCAGCGTCGCACCCCGCCCAGTGCTGCCCTCGGTCGCGGCCAGCGTCATCACGGTCCCGAGCGTCGGACCGATACACGGCGTCCAGCCGAATCCGAACAGTACGCCGAGCAGCGGCGCGGCCGCGATCCCGACCGCTGGGACCCGATGCACCCGCACGTCCTTCTGCAGGAACCCGAACCCACCCAGGAAGACCAGTCCCAGGACGACGGTCAGCCCGCCGAGCACCCGGGTGATCGCGGTCTGGTGCTCGATCAGCAGGTCGCCGGCGGTGCCGAACAGCACGCCGGTCAGGATGAAGACCGCCGAGAATCCCGCCACGAACAAGGCGGTCCCGGCCAGCATCCGGCCGCGCTGCTTCGAGCCGAGCTCGGCCGCGGACAGCCCGGTGACATAGGACAGGTAGCCGGGCAGCAGCGGCACGACGCAGGGTGAGAAGAACGAGATCGCGCCGGCCAGCACCGCGATCGGCAGTGCCAC
The DNA here is from genome assembly GCF_043197265.1 of Kribbella sp. NPDC049227. Classification (NCBI taxonomy): domain Bacteria; kingdom Bacillati; phylum Actinomycetota; class Actinomycetes; order Propionibacteriales; family Kribbellaceae; genus Kribbella; species Kribbella sp. NPDC049227. Next base: position 1,053,190 of record NZ_JBICST010000001.1, read on the forward strand.
CAGCATCGAACCCGTCATCGACTGCGCGAACCACTCACCCATCAGGTCAACCGGCGTCCTTCACCATGCCCAGCAGCGTCTGCTTGGTCACGTCGCCGATCACTCGCGCCGCGACCTTGCCGGTCTTGTCGATCACCAGCGTGCTCGGGATCGACGCCGCCGAGATCTGGCCGCGGAAGCGCAGCAGCGACTTGCCGTTCGGGTCGTACACGCTCGGGTACTGCACGCCGAACTCCTGGACGAACTTCTTGGCCGGCGCCGGGTCGAGATCGCGCGTGTTCAGGCCGATGAACTGCACCGACGGACCGAGTTCCTTGTTCGCCGCGACCAGGTCCGGCGCCTCCTTGCGGCAGGGCGGGCACCACGAGCCCCAGACGTTCAGCACGACCACCTTGCCCAGGTGGTCCGACAGCGTCCAGGTCTTGCCGTCGAGCGTCGTACCGGTGAACACCGGCGCCGGCTTGCGGTCGGCCGGGGCGAAGACGGACACGTTGTGCGTCCCGCTCACGAATCCGGCCTGACCCTGCCGGTTCTCCGCGGCCTGCTGCCCGGACGAGCACGCGGTCAGCGCCAGCACCAACCCGGCCACCACGGCGGCCGCACGCTTCATCACGCGCCCCCGACGAACTTCTTCGGGATCTTCACCCCCACCCACTCCCCCGTGTTCTTCTTTCATCAGGCACCACCGACGAACTTCTTCGGGTTCTTCACCGGCAGCATGTCTTTGGCGGGCTCGGCGTATCCGACCGAGACGATCGACTCGCCGTGGAAGGTGAACGAGGTCAGGCTGGCCAGGCTGCACTGCCGCTTGCGCGGGTCGTGCGGCAGCCGGCGGCCCTCGATCGCGGACCGGACGATCCAGATCGGCAACTGGTGCGACACGATCAGCGCCTCGTGCCCCGCGGCCTTCTGCCGGGCGGTCTCGATCGCGTCGCGCATCCGCCGGACGATCTGCTGGTACGGCTCGCCCCAGGACGGCTTCAGCGGATTACGCAGCAGCCACCAGGCGCCCGGGTTCTTCAGGGCTCCGTCGCCGACACCGAACTTCTTGCCCTCGAACAGGTTCGCGGCCTCGATCACCCGCTCGTCGATGTCCGGGGTCAGCCCGAACACCTTGGCGATCGGCTCCATCGTCTCCTGGGCCCGCTCCAGCGGCGAGCTGACCAGGTGGACGATGTCGCGGCCCTTCACGGACTCGGCGACCCGCTCGGCCATCGCCCGGCCCAGCTCGGACAGGTGGAAGTCGGGGATCCGGCCGTAGAGCACACCGGTCGGGTTGTACACCTCGCCGTGACGCATCAGGTGCACGACCGTCGTTTCGGTCACCGCTGCCGTTCCCTTCAGTTCGGTACTGCGGCCGCCGCGGCTGCCGCAAGGGCCAGGGCGGACTCGAGTTCGGCCAGGGCGTCGTCGTCGATGGCGGCGCTGACGAACCAGGCCTCGAAGGCGCTCGGCGGCAGGTAGACGCCGGCGTCCAGCATGGCATGGAAGAACGCCGCGAACCGGGGCAGCACCTGGGCGCTCGCACCGGCGAAGTCCCGGATCTCGGCAGGTCCCTCCGAGGACTCCACGAAGAAGACGCTGAAGAGGTTCCCGGCCGCCGAGATGAGGTGCGGCACACCTTCCTTGTCCAGCGCGGTCGAGACCAGCCGCTGGATGGTGGCCGACGTCTCGTCGAGCCTGGCGTAGACCTCGTCGGTGGCCAGTCGCAGCGTGGTCAGGCCGGCGGTGGTGGCGATCGGGTTCCCGGACAGGGTGCCGGCCTGGTAGACCGAGCCCTCCGGCGCCAGATGGGCCATGACGTCGGCCCGTCCGCCGAACGCCGCGGCCGGGAAGCCGCCGCCCATCACCTTGCCGAACGTCATCAGATCGGGCCGTACGCCGTCGACGCCGTACCAGCCGGAGCGGGTGATCCGGAAGCCCGTCATCACCTCGTCGGAGATGAACAGTGCGCCGTTGTCCTTGCACGTCTTGGCCAGGAAGGCGTTGAAGTTGTCCCGGGGCGGTACGACGCCCATGTTGCCGGGTGACGCCTCGGTGATGACGGCCGCGATCTGGTCGCCGTACTCGGCGAAGGCGGCGGCGACAGCGGCCTGGTCGTTGTACGGCAGCACGATGGTGTCGGCCGTGGTGGCCTCGGTGACACCCGGCGTACCGGGGATGCCCAGCGTCAGGACGCCGGAGCCCGCCTGCGCGAGCAGGGCGTCGACGTGCCCGTGGTAGCAGCCGGCGAACTTCACGATCTTCGCCCGGCCGGTGTATCCGCGGGCCAGCCGGAGCGCGGACATGGTCGCCTCGGTGCCGGACGACACCAGCCGGACCTTGTCCACCGGGGTTCGCGCGACGATCTCCTCGCCGAGCAGTACCTCGGTCTCGGTCGGCGTCCCGTACGACGTACCGCGGGCGACGGCGGCCTGGACCGCGGCGGTCACCTCCGGATGGGCGTGGCCGAGCAGCATCGGCCCCCAGGAGCAGACCAGGTCGAGGTAGCGGTTGCCGTCGACATCGGTGATGTGACATCGATCACCCGATGCCATGAAGCGCGGTACGCCGCCAACGGCGCGGAACGCTCGTACGGGAGAGTTGACCCCGCCCGGCGTGACTGCGGACGCCCTGTCGAAGAGCGTGGCGGACTGTTCTGTGTGGTCGGGCACGGCCGCCATTCTCCCCGACCGGCCAGGCGGGCCGATGGGCGGGCAGCCCGGTTCGTTCCCGTCGGGGGGTTCACAGGCGCGTTGTTACGCGCCAGTATGGGTACCCGGTGACCGGCCGTAGATGGTCTGAGTTCGGTGCGTAACCCACGCACGGACCGGACGTTAGACCCAGTACGACGGCAACCGACAGCGACGACATGATTTGTCCGCAGCGTGGGGCTGGACAGGTCGATGAGTCACGGAGGGGATCATCGATGGCGAAGGGCAAGCGCCGCGCCACGGGTAGCGGGTGGCGTCAGGCGGCGCCGCTCATCCCGTTGGCGTTGTTCGCGAGCGCATTCACCGTCAGTGCCACGGATGATCCGGCGATCGCCACGGCGTCGCTGGAGCAGGGTCTGTCCGGCAGGAGTCCGGTCGTCGTACCGAAGCAGCCGATCGCCGAGCCGGCCAACGTGCCGGTGCCGGGTGTGGTCGGCCACGGTGTCGATCCCGGCGAGCAGCCGACCCAGGTCGTCTCCGGCCTGTCCCGCAACGGGATCCCGAACGCCGCGTTGAAGGCCTACTCCCGGGCCCAGCAGGTGATGGCCCAGGTCGATCCGGCCTGCAACCTGCCCTGGACGCTGGTGGCCGCGATCGGCCGGGTCGAGTCGAACCACGGCCGCTTCGGCGGCAACGCGCTGAACTCCCAGGGTGTCGCGGTGCCGGGCATCTTCGGCCCGCGGCTGGACGGCGTGAGCACGGCCAAGATCAGCGACACGGACGCCGGTGCGTTCGACGGTGACGGCGCGTTCGACCGCGCGGTCGGGCCGATGCAGTTCATCCCGGGCACCTGGCGGTCGATGGGTGTGGACGGCGACGGCGACGGCGTGCGGAACCCGCAGGACATCGACGACGCGGCCATGTCCACAGCGGTGTACCTGTGCTCCGGCAAGACCGACCTGTCCAAGGCGAGCGACCTGAACGCCGCGATCCTGCGCTACAACCACTCCCAGCAGTACGCCGACCTCGTGATCAGCATCGCCAAGGCGTACGCCGGTGGCAGTTGGATCGCGGTCGGCAACGGGACCGAGAGCGACGGTCAGGGCATCGACACTGCCGGCGACCAGGTCGGCGACCCGACCATCGACGCCCCGGCCGACAACAACCTGCCGCAGGCGAACGATCTGCCCACCTACCCGGGCGCCGCGAAGCCGACGACGGAGCCTGTCCAGGGTGGCGACGGCAAGCCGGGCACGCAGCCGACCAAGACCCCGCCGGGCAGCAAACCGACGACGCCGGGCGACAAGCCGCCGACGGACAAGCCGACCACGCCGACGCCGAAGCCACCGACGTCGAGCAAGCCGCCCGCGCCGGGCGTCGCAACCCTGCAGACGGCCGCCGGCCTGATCGTCGGCACGGTCGGCAGCACCGTGACCGAGCTGACCAAGGCCACGCAGTACTGCCAGGCGGAGATGAAGAAGGTGACCATCACCTCGCCGACGCAGGACCAGTTGCAGAAGTGCGTGACGGCGTACCAGACCGGTGGTACCGCGGCCGTCGACCAAGTGATCCGCAACCTGCTGTCCGTGCTCGGACTGCTGGGCGTTCTCGGTGGAGGCATCCTCGGGAGCTGATCCACACAGACCGGCGCGCCTGCCCCCACCCCTCCCTTGGCGCGCCTCTGGCGACGCCACGGAGCAACTCCCCCCGGCTTCGTGGCGTCGCCCTTTTTGATCGATCACATCACCTCACTGCACTGTCCACGCCTTCTCGATCGTCTGGCTGAGCTTGTTGCCGGCCAGATCAGTGGCGGTGACCCGGAGGTTCGCCGCCGACGCTCCCTCTGGCGCGGCCGGGATCCGCGCGGTGACGGTGCCGTCCAGCCCCTGCGGGAACAGCGTGAGCCGTTGCCACGTCGTCCCGTCGTACGAGATCTCGGCAGTGGTGCGGAAGACGCCCAGGCCGCGCGCACCCGGCTGGTACGCCGGCTTGAGCTGGAGCCAGTCGTCGGCCCGTTGGTAGTCGACCTGGACGAGCGGGAGCACCGATCGCCCGCTGGTCGGCTTGGACAGGAAGTGCCACTCGGTGTGGGTCGCGGTCGAGGTCTTGGCCCAGCTGCTCGGACCACGCTTCTGGTCCAGCGTCAGGTCGTACCACGCGGCCTTGGCCGGTACCGCGAACTGGCCGACGGACCAGTCCTCGCTGCCGAGTTCGACACCGTTGCTGCTGAGCTTCATGCTCGTCGTGTCACCGCGGTCGCCCCAGCCGTAGACGGTGCGATCACCACTGACGTACTGCGGGATCGCGAACCGCAGCGCGTTCTCGTACCGCGCCGGCGGCCAGCCCTGCACCTCGTTCCCGGCTCCTCCCCCGTCCGGAACGGCAGGTCGCGTCAGCGACTCCCACCAGCCACGGTTCGCCTTCTCGTTCGGGCGGTAGCCGCGCGCGATCGTGTACTCGAAGCCGGACTCGTTCCAGTCCCCTGCCGACGTCTGCTCGTCCCAGAGGACGCCCTTCACGTCGCTGGCGAGGTAGTCGGTCCGCGTGACCGGTCCGGTGACGCCACGGATCGCGCTCAGGCCGGCCGGCACACCAGGCAGGTGCGCGATCCGCTCGTCGTTGTGCAGCTTGAACGCGTCGTTGCGCTGGAAGTTGGTGGTCACCACAGCCGGCCGCAGCTTCGCGACGTCATAGGTGAGCGGGCCGCGTACGACCGACGGCCCGAGGACCACGTCGTACCGGTAGGTGCTGTCACGCAAGCCGTTCAGCCGCACGGACACCGGGCCCTTGGACAGTACGTCGAGCAACTGCCGGCCTTGCTCGGCGCGCAGCAGATAGAACGGGACGCCCTGGTTGGAACTGGTCGACCAGAAGCCAGGAATCTCGTTGTACATCAGGACGAACCGCGCCCCCGCCTCCTTGGCCGCGGTGATCTGCGCCGCCGTCTGACCGGAACCCCGGAAGCGCAGCAGAACCGCGGCATCCTTGGCCCCGGTCAGCTCGGCTGCCGTCCCGTCGCCTCCGTTCACCAGGGGCAGTGTCGTGCTGCCGACGTACGACGAGTCGAACGTCGTCTCGCTCGGGGTCGGCAAACGGAAGGTCCCGTCCACCCCGGTGACGTCGGCGGTCAGCTCGGGCTGGGCGAGATCCCACCGCTGCACGACCTGGAAGGTGCCGTTGGCAACCTTCCCGAAGTCCTGCACGTAGATGCCTGCGGTGGCCCGTTGCGGCACCGTCCAGCCGGACACCGCGTCGCGAGCGCCGACGTTGCGATGCCAGGCGAACCCGACCTTCTGCGCGTCGGCCGGGCGCGGGGTCTTGATGGTGACCTTGTTCGCCGTACGGGCGTCGAAGGTGAAGGTCCGGTCGCCGTCGATCCACTCGTCCGGGTCACCGAGCAACGAGTACGAGTTGGACCAGCCTGCCTGGTCGGCGCCGACCACGAACACCATGACGGCGTACCGTCCGGTCGGTACTTCGAGGGTCCGGCTGCCGGTGGCGCTGTCGAAGGCGACCACCTTCACCGCGCCGGTGTCCTGGTTCCACAGTTGCATGCCGCTGGACCCGCCCTTGAGACTGGCGGGCTTGCCGTCGCGACCGATCGCCTTCACGGTCACGGAGTTCAGCCGCCCACCGGCCGCGAACCCCAGTCCGGTCCGGTACGACGTGTGGCCGCTGCGGGCCGTGAGCACACCGGTGTACTTGGCCGTCTGCGTCTTCGCGAGGTCCAGGGTGACGGTGGCGGACGCCGTACCGCCGGCCGGGATGGTCAGCCGCTCAGGGCTCACCGTGACTGCCGCGTTCACCTTGCCGGGCGACTGCGCGCCGACGCTCAGGTCCAGCGTCACGGTCCGGGTGGAGTTGTTGCGGTAAGCAACCGTACGGCTGACCGGTGCCGGGGCGGTCGTACCGCTCCAGGAGAGATCACCGAAGAACAGGCTGGCCGCGTCCGGGAGGATCACCGGGTCGAGGGCGTTCGGGATGTCGATCCGGCCGAGGCCCTGCTGGGCGGGGGTCGCGTCCTTGGACGGCACCGCTGTCGCGGCGAGCACGGCCTTCAGCTGCTGACCGGACCAGTCCGGGTGCCGCTGGGCCAGGATCGCTGCGGCACCGGCCACGTGTGGCGTGGCCATCGAGGTGCCGCTCAGCCTGGTGTAGTACTGGCCGAGCACGTGACCTTGTTCGGTGCCGGCCGCGCGGGCGGCCGCGATCTCGACGCCGGGCGCGGTCACCTCGGGCTTCAGTGCACCGTCGCCGAGCCGCGGACCCCGGCTGGAGAAACTCGCCAGCTTGTCGTCACGGTCGACGGCGCCCACGGTCAGCGCCTCCGACGCCGCACCGAGCGAACTGACGGAGTCCTCCGTACCCGCGTTGCCTGCGGCAACGACGAACAGCGCACCACTCGACTTCGACAACCTGTCGACAGCCTGGCTCATCGGATCGGAACCGTCGGACGGCTTGCCGCCGAGGCTCATGCTGACGACCTTGGCACCCTGCTGCACCGCCCACTCCATGCCGGCGATCGCCTCGGAGTCGAGACCGTGGCCGCTGTTGTCGAGCACCTTGCCGATCAGCAGGTCGGCACCCGGCGCGACCCCCTTGCGCTCACCGTCGGACGCCGTACCGAGGCCGGCGACGATCGACGCGGTGTGGGTGCCGTGGCCGTGCAGGTCCTGGACCGGCTGGTCCGGCACGAAGCTCTGGGACGCGACTACCTGCTGGGCGAGGTCCGGGTGGCCCGCGTCGTAGCCGGTGTCGAGCACCGCCACCTTGACGCCCCGGCCGTCGTACCCGGACCGCCAGGCGGTCGGGGCACCGATCTGTTGCGTGGACTGGTCGAGGGTCGCCTCAGTCCGGCCGTCGAGCCAGATCTTGGACACCTGGCTGCCGGTCTTGAAGGTGGTCGGGCCGCTGATGCTGTTCCAGAAGGTCTTCGCGTCGGCCTTCTCCACGCTGACCGCGGTGCTGCCGACGCTGGGGAGAGTACGGCGTACTGTCGCGGCCTGCGGGGCGGCCGGCGTACTGCGCAGGGTGGACGGCGCGGCCAGGAGGAGTGGCAGTTCGTCGCTGCTCGCGTCGTCGTACCCCTGTTCGACCAGCTCGGTGAGGTTGAAGAGGCGCTCGTCCAGGCGGCCCTCGCTCAGCAGCGGGTACGCCGAGGCGGGGACCACGCTGAGGTCACCGTCGAAGCTGCCGAAGTAGTACGGCTCGTCGCTGGTCAGATAGGCCGAGACCTGGCCGTTGGAGCTCGTGGTCAGTTCAGCGACGTCACCGGTCACCAGCGTGATCCGGTGGGTGCTGCCGGCCGGCGTCGCGTGCGCGGTCGTGGCTCCAGCGTGCACGGTCGTGGCTCCGGCGTGCACGGTCGTGGCTCCGGCGTGCGCCGGGGTGGTCGCCAGCAGCAGGGAACCGGCGACCACCGCCGTCGCGAGCAGGCCTGCGGCGAGGCGTGGCGATCGAGTAGTCACGGGGCGGTCCTCCCGAGGCCCCGACCCTCGCGGGGCCATCCTCGCGAGCCTGTCAGTTGCCCCCGGCCCGGTCCACCGATGCCGGTGACGGACTCCCGCCATGGCCGATTCTGGTCAGCCCGCAAGCACACCGAACGGCGCTCCCGTCCTGACCGTGTTCCTGCTGGTCAACTGCCCCCACCTCGCGACCATTTCACCGGATATCCCCTGAACTTGCCGGTTCTCCCCTCGAAATACGACCCAAGAAGGGTGCATTTGAACGGATATCCGCTCAAATGCACCCCGGAGGGCGTGGGGCCGGGGAGGACGGGGTGGGGTGGGGTTCAGGCGAAGCGCTTGGTGACCTGCTCGACGCGGTCCACCAGATCCAGGTCGTAGGCGACGCCGGGGACGTAGAAGATGACATAGTCGGCGCCGGCCTCGAGTGCGGCCTCGACCTTGTCGGCGATCTCGTCCTCGGTGCCGATCAGGTTGTCCTGGTCGAACTTGTCCCGGTTCATCGGGCCGAGCGCCCTCTCGGTCGCCTTCTGCGGGTCGTCACCCTTGTCGATCGGGAACACGTTGAAGCTGGTCGACTTGATGATCTCGTCGTAGTCGCGGCCGACCTTCTCGCAGTGGCCCCGGAGGATGTCGGCCTTCTCCTTGATCACCTGCGGGTTGCCGCCGCCGATGTTCGCCGCGTCGCCGTACTGCGCGACCAGCTTCAGCGTGACCTTCGGGCCACCTCCACCGATCCAGAACGAAGGGTGCGGCTTGCGCACGCCCTTCGGCTCGTTGATCGGCTCGTTGATCGAGTAGTGCTTGCCGTTGTAGACCGGCTTGTCCTCGGTCCACATCTTGTAGATGATCTCGGTGGCCTCCCGGAACGCGGCCATCCGCGGCGGGATGTCGGTCCACTCGTAGCCGTAGGCCTTCCACTCGTGCTCGTACCAGCCCGCGCCGATGCCGGCGTACAGGCGGCCGTGGCTGGCGACGTCGACGGTGGACGCGATCTTCGCGTACAGCGCGGGGTTGCGGTACCCGTTGCAGCCGACCATCTGGCCGATGTTCACCCGGCTGGTGTCGCGGGCCAGCGCGGCGGTCGCACTCCAGCACTCGAAGGTGGTGTTGTCAGTGGGCTCCGGCACGGTGTGGAAGTGGTCGAACAACCAGATCGAGTCCCAGGACTGCTCATCGGCCCGCTTGGCGACGTCCGTCATCGCCTCCCACTGCTCCACCGGATCCGCGATCTGCGCCAGATCCATCTTCCAGCCCTGCGGTACGAAAATCCCGAAACGTGTAGTCATGCCCTCATCTTTTCCGGCCACCCCGGTCAGGGTCCATCACTCTGGATACTGAATTCGTTCTCAATCAGACCACTGCAACTTCTGAATCCCGTCCGGCGTCGTACCGCCCGTGACCAAGTTCGACGATCTGTTCGCCACGGCCGCTCCACTGATCGCCCGCGGAGACCATCAGCGCGACGAACCTCCCCGCGAGGGCGGCCGCTGGCCAGTGAGCGTCGTACTGCGTCCTCCGACCGATAGTGATCTAGCCCAATGTCTGGACGCCATGACCGCCGAGGCGGCGGAGCTCGCCGGTCCGGGGCACTGGCAGACGGGTCAACTGGGCTCGGCCCACCTCACCGTCCGCGCGCTGGAGGGCTACCGCGCCACCATCGCCCCGGACGACCCCGCGATCGGGCGCTATCTGTCCGCTCTGCGGCGGGCCACCGCCGGGCCGACTCGCTTCCGTGTCACCGGTCTCACCCTGACCCCGGGATCCGTGATGGCCTCCGCGATCCCCCTCGACGGAGCAGCCGACGCCTTCATGGACCGGTTCGCCACCGAACTCGGCCCCGACGACTGGTTCGAGCGCCCACACGGCCGCCGCGACATCTGGTACCTGAACCTCCTGCACTTCACCTCCGGCATCGCGAACCCGCTGAAGCTGATCGACTGGGTCGCCGAGCGCCGGACCACCACGATCGGCGAGGTCGAGGTCGACGCGCCCGAGCTCGTTCGTTTCTGCCTTCAGGACGGAGATCGCGCACACATGCGGCCGATCGTGAGAGCGCTCTAGTTCCGGAACCGGTGAGGTCTTGACCGGCGGGTGGGGAGAGCTGAGAGTCAGGGCCGAACGCGGGTGTGAGGCTCGCGCGGAGTGGGGAGTCGGCCATGCGTGGTTTCCGTCAGACAGCACTGGTCGCGGCAGCGGCCCTGATCACCGGGCTACTCCCGCTGCCGGCGGTGGGCGCCGACGACCCGGCACCGATCGTGCTGGCCGCGTTCGAAGGTGCGGAGCCGTTCGCGTCGCCGCCGAACCCGGGGATCTTCGGCTGGGGCAGCGACGCCGACGACCCGCCGACGATGGAACTGCAGGCGCGCGCCGACGCGCCGTCCGGCGAGAAGGTGCTGCACGGCACCTACAACATCAGCGGGTACGGCGGGTTCAGCCACGACGTGACGTTCGACCAGAACCCCGGCGACTGGTCCGCGCACAAGGGCATCCGGTTCTGGTGGTACGGCCAGAACACCGCACCACTGCCACCCGGCTCGGGCAAGCGGATCTTCTTCGAGATCAAGGACGGCGGCGCCAACGCCGAGGCCTCCGAACTGTGGAACACCAGCTTCACCGACGACTGGCAGGGCTGGCACCTGGTCGAGATCCCGTTCAGCGACCTGGTGTACCGCACCGACTACCAGCCAGTCGGAGGCATCGACCAGGTGCTGAACCTGACCCAGATGTGGGGTTACGCGATCACCATGCCGGTCGGGTCCCCGGGTGAGTTCGCGATCGACCAGGTCGAGATCTACGGCAAGGCCGACCCCGCCCTGAAGGCGAGCGTCGTCACCGACGCCGGCGTCTACCCGGTCAAGGAGGGCGGCACCGCGCAGGTCAGGATCTCCGTCGCGACCACCGGCAGCACCCCGCTGGAGGAGCCGGTCACCGTCGAGTACCGCACCGGCACCGGGTCCGCCGGCGCCGACGACTACAACCCGGTCACCGGCACGATCACCTTTCCGGCCGGTACGGCGTCCGGCACCGCGCAGACCGTGGCCGTCACCACCCGCAAGGACCACTCCGCGGAGGCCGCCGAGACCATCCCGCTCGAGCTCACCGTCACCGGCGCGAAGGCACCGTCGACCCAGCCGGTCGTCGTGATCAACGCCCATGACCTGCCGTATCTGAACAGCAGGCTCCCGGTGAAGAAGCGGGTCGCCGACCTGCTCGCCCGGATGACGACGGCCGAGAAGGTTGGCCAGATGACCCAGGCCGAGCGCAACGCACTCCGGTCGCGCACCGACATCGCGTCGTACGCGCTCGGCTCGCTGCTGTCCGGTGGTGGCTCGGTGCCGACGCCGAACACCCCGGCGGCGTGGGCGGCGATGATCGACAACTTCCAGCTCAACGCCCAGGCCACTCGGCTGCAGATCCCGCTGATCTATGGCGTCGACGCGGTGCACGGGCACAACAACGTGGTCGGCGCGACGATTCTGCCGCACAACATCGGCATCGGCGCGACCCGCGATCCGGACCTGGCCCGCCGGACCGGTGAGGTGACCGCGACCGAGGTGCGCGCGACCGGCATCCCGTGGGACTTCTCGCCGTGCGTCTGCGTGGTCCGCGACGACCGCTGGGGCCGGGCGTACGAGGGGTACGGCGAGGACCCGGCGCTCGTGCAGTCGATGGCGACGGTGATCACCGGCATGCAGGGCAAGGCGGACGGCAGCCAGCTCGCGCAGAACACCCGTGTGCTGGCGACCGCGAAGCACTTCGTCGGCGACGGAGGTACGACGTACGGATCGTCGACCACCGGTAGCTACAAGATCGACCAGGGCATCACCGAGGTCACCCGACAGCAGCTGGAGACGCTGCACCTGGCGCCGTTCGGGACAGCGGTGGATCTCGGGGTCGGGACCGTGATGCCGTCGTACTCCAGCGTCGCCATCGACGGCCAGGCTCCGGTCAAGATGCACGGGGACGGCGAGCTGATCAACGGCGTACTCAAGCAGCGGATGGGCTTCGGCGGGTTCGTGATCAGCGACTGGCAGGCGATCGACCAGCTGCCCGGCGACTACGCGAGCGACATCCGGACCTCGATCAACGCCGGGCTCGACATGATCATGGTGCCGACCAACTACCAGGGCTTCACCCAGGGCCTGACCGACGAGATCGCCGCCGGCCGGGTGCCGATGACCCGGGTCGACGACGCGGTCCGGCGGATCCTGACCGAGAAGTTCAAGCTCGGGCTGTTCGAGCACCCGTACGCCGACACGTCGCACCTCACCGACATCGGGTCGGCCGCACACCGTGCGGTCGGCCGGGAGGCGGCCGCGAAGTCCCAGGTGCTGCTGAAGAACGACGGCAACCTGTTGCCGCTGGCATCCACCTCGAAGGTCTACGTGGCCGGCAGCAACGCGAGCGACCTGGGTAACCAGATGGGCGGCTGGAGCATCACCTGGCAGGGCGGCTCCGGTACGACGACCACCGGTACGACGATCCTGGACGGGATCAAGCAGGTGGTGCCGACGGCAACGTTCAGCGCGGACGCCTCGGCGCCACTGGAGGGTCACGACGTCGGCGTGGTCGTCGTCGGCGAACGCCCGTACGCCGAGGGGATCGGTGACGTCGGCAACGGTCACGACCTGCTGCTGTCGGACCCCGACAAGGCCGCGGTGGACAAGGTGTGCGGTGCGATGAAGTGTGTCGTGCTGATCGTGTCCGGCCGGCCGCAGGCGATCGCCGACCAGCTCGGCAAGATGAACGCGGTGGTCGCGTCGTGGCTGCCGGGCACCGAGGGCGCCGGAGTCGCGGACGTTCTGTTCGGCAAGCGGCCGTTCACCGGTCGGCTGCCGGTCACCTGGCCGCGGACGGAAGCGCAGGAGCCGCTGAACGTCGGTGACGCCTCCTACGATCCGCAGTACCCCTACGGTTGGGGTCTGACCACTCAGGCGACGGCTCGGCAGAAGCTGACGGAGGCCCGGAACACCCTTCTGCAGAAGCATGATCCGTATGCCTTGGCAGCCGCGGTCGCCGCCTCGGTGGCTCTCCAGGCGAAGGACTGGTCGGGGCCGCAAGCAACTATTGCTCTCGCCGCTCTGACCCAGTCCGCCAAGTACCTCGAGCGCACCAAAGCGGACTCCTTCACCGAGGGCGACGCGGTGGTCGGCGCGGCCCGCTGGATCGCTCAGAACCACATCGGTCAGAACGTCACCGAGCCGGCATCCAAACTCACGTCGGACGCCGAGCACCTGCTCCTGACCGGACAGCTGAGTGCCGCCGTCAGCAAACTGACGGCGGCGTCGAGGCTCAGCGGGTGATCTTCGCGGCGGCCAGACGGGCCACCTTGTCGACGTTCGGCCGCGACATGCCCTGTCCCATCGAGCTGAACGCCAGCACCGAGACGGTGCGTCCCTTCAACGTGACGGCGTACGGGAACGCACCGTCCTCGCTGCCCGGGTCACTCGGCAGCGGGTAGTCGTACCAGCGGATCACCACGGTCCCATCGCCGGCGGCCCCCGCTACAACGCGGTTGACGGTGAGCCTGCGTGTGTGCGTGGGCGCCGGCTTGCCCGCCGGACAACTCTTCAACGTCGCCTTGATCGAGGCGTACGCCGCCTTCGCGGTCGCCGTGTCGGGATACCGGCTCACGTACTGCGCGCCGTACTTGGCCATGTCGTCGGTGAAGCCTCGGGCCATCCGTTCCGAGACCCGCTTCCCCTCGGTCGACGTCGGTCCGCAGTACGTCTTCGGCAGGATGCCGCGGTCGACCTGCTTGATCCATTTGCCACCGGGATCCGCGGTCGCCACCTGCTGGATCGTCAGCAGTTGCGTCCGGTTCAGCACCGGCGCAGCCACCTGCTCGGTGGACGCAGCCGCGGTCCCCAGTCCCGCGGCTGCGATTCCTCCGGCGGCTACCAGAGCCAACGCCGCCCGCATCGTCTTTCCAGTCTTCATTGTGCGATTCCCCCTTGCTGGTTGGTCCGCCTGAGTAGACGACGCCGTCGCGGGGAAAGTTCGCACAGGACTAGACCGTCACCAGCTCCCGTTCCGGGTCCACCGGCTGCTGCCGGTGGAGACGGTTCGGCCACCAGGCCTTGCGGCCCAGGAGGACGAGGACGGAGGGAAGCATCACGATCCGGACCAGGGTCGCGTCGATGAGAACGGCGACGGCCAGGCCGATGCCCATCTGCTTCATCTCGAGCATGCCGAGGGTGGCGAACACGGCGAAGACCGACACCATCACCGCGGCAGCGCTGGTCACCACACCGGCCGATTCGGTGACGCCCTTCCGGACCGCCTCGCGAGGCGTCAGCCCTTCGGCCACTCCTTCGCGGATCCGGCCGAGGACGAACACGTGGTAGTCCATCGACAGCCCGACCAGGATCACGAACAGGAACAGCGGGATCCACGACACCACGAAGCCCGAGGACGTGAACCCGAGCAGCCCTTCGGCCCAGCTGTGCTGGAACACCAGCGCCAGTATCCCGAAGCACGCCGCCACCGAGGCGAGGTTGAGCACCGTGGTCAGCAGCGCGATCGCCAGGCTCCGGAACGTGATCGCCATCATCACCAGCGTCAGCGCCAGCACGAACGCGATCACCCACGGCAGCTTGTCCCGCTGATTGTTGCCGTAGTCAACCGATTCCGCCTGCTCCCCACCGACCGCCCAGGCCGGCACGGACCCGAGCGAGGCCGGTACGAAGTCCGACCGCAACTGGTTCAACGCGGTCTCGGCGTTCGCACTGCTCTCCGGCAGAACCGAGACGAGCGTCAGCACCGCGGTCCCGTCCGCCTGCCGGATCGCGTCTCCTTGCGGTACGACGAACTTGCCGCTCTGTACCGCGGAATCCTGCAGCCCGGTCAACGCCGCGACCGCATCCTCGCCACGCGCGACCACGTCGTACGAGAGACCGCCCTGCGACGGGAAGTTCTCCTGCAGGGCCTTGAACGTGCGTACCTCGGGGATGCTCTGGGGCAGCGTGTTCAGGTCGGACGGTTCGGTCTTCATCCCCAGTGCCGGTACGGCGAGAGCGGCCACGGCGAGGATCGACACGGACAGCGCCGCCCGCGGATGGCTCAGTACCGGAGCCAGGATGCGACGGCTGATCCCGCCGGGACCGATGCGCCGGTTCAGCCGCCAGAGCAGCGGGACGCGCGGCCGGTCGACCCGGTGCCCCAGCTTCGCGAGCAGCGCGGGCAGCACGGTCAGGGAGCCGAGGACCGCCACGGCGACGACCACGATCGTTGCCGTTGCCATCGAAGCGAACGTCATGTCCTTAGCGACGTACAGGCCGGCCATCGAGACGATCACGGCGAGACCGGAGACGACCACCGAGTGTCCGGAGGTCGCAGCGGCGATCTCGACGGCGTCCAGGGTGCTGCGACCCTTGCGGCGTTCCTCGCGTTCTCGCTTGAGGTAGAACAGCGAGTAGTCGACGCCGACCGCCATCCCGATCAGCAGGACGACGTTGGCGACCGAACCGCCGTCGGGGAAGAGGAACGACAGCGGCGCGTAGAAGCCGAGCGCGGCGCCGACCGCCGAGAACGCCAGCAGGACAGGGATCCCGGCCGCGATCAGCGCACCGAACGCCAGCAGCATCAGCACGAACGTGATCGGCAGGCTGAGCTTCTCCGCCTTGGCGAGGTCGGACCCGACCTGCTTCCAGATCCCCGCGTCCAGGGAGGCCGTACCGGCCTGGGCGATGCTGAGGTCCGGGTTGGCCTGCTGCACCTCGGCGGTGGTGGCGACGACCTTCTCGATCGCGTCGGCCGCGTCGTCCGCCGTTCCCTTCAGCTCGATCGGCAGCAAGGCGGCCTTGCCGTTGCCCGACCAGACCGGCTGACCGACCGCCTGGACCGAGTCCAGCGCGGTGAGTTTCTGCCGGAGCTGGGTCATCGCGGTCGTCGCGGCCGCCTTGTCCAGCCGACCGTCGGGATCGGTCAGCAGGACGGTCTCCGCGGGCCGGTCGCCCAGCCCGGCTTGTTCGATCATCTCGGCTGCCTGGCCGGACTGGCCGACCCAGGTGTCCTTGCTCTGCATCTGCTGCTTCGGGATGACCACCGACATCCCGACCGCGACGACGACGAGCAGCAGCCAGAGGCCGATCGCTCGCCATGGATGGATCGCACTCCACCGTGCAACCCGCACGGTCACGCCACCAGCGCTCACGCTGTCCCCACCTCTCGTTGTTCCGGACACAACGAGCCTCGTGGGACGGCGGGCGGAACTCAGGAGCGCTGAGTCCCCCGGCCGGGTGGACCTAGGTCTACCCCGCGACCGGCTCCGCGGTGCGGGCGCGGAGACGGCGGAGCATCCGGGCATCCTCGAAGCCGACGGTGCGGGCGGCTGCCTCGACAGTGGCGCCGTGGCCGATCAGGTGTTCGGCCCGCTCGAGGCGGAGGAGTTGCTGGTACCGCAGCGGGGTCAGACCCGTGGCATTGGTGAAGATCCGGGTCAGGGTCCGTTCGCTCACACCCACCTCGTGGGCGAGCTCGGCGAGCAGGAGGCGGTCGGCGTACCGGGCGTCGATGACGTCCTGCACCCGGTGGGCGAGGTCGCTCAGGTGACCGCGGTGCCGCAGCATCACGCTGTCCTGCAGTTCGTCGCCGTTGCGCCGCGCGTACACGACCATCTCTCGAGCCACCCGGGCCGCGGCCTCGGCGCCCCGCTCGACCGCGACCAGGTGCAGCGCCAGATCGATCCCGCTCGCGATCCCGGCGGAGGTGATGACGCGGTCGTCCACGACGTACAGGACGTCCCGCACGATGGTCGCCTTCGGATAGCGCGCGGCCAGCTCCTCGGTCAGGTCGTGGTGCGTGGTGTAGCGATGGCCGTCGAGCAGCCCGGCCGCGCCGAGTGCATCCGCACCGGAACACACGCTGGCCACCGATCCCCCGGCCGCGTGATGGCTGCGCAACCGCTGCCTGGTCTCCGGCCCGATCGGCGGCACCGGCGACAGCCGCGGCGACCGCCAACCGGGTACGACGATCAGGTCGTCCGGATCGAGGTCGGGCCAGTCCAGCCGCGCCTTCACCGGCACGCCCTGGGCGGTGGCGATCTCCTCGGCCTCCGCCACGTAGCTCAGCTGGTAGCCGTAGCCGAGGTCGTTCGCGGTCGAGAAGACCTGCGCCGGCCCGGCCAGATCCAGCAGGTGCAGCTTCGGCACCAGCAGGAAGACGACCCGAGTACTACTCATGATCCGGTCAGGATGGCACGGGTACGCCGGTCAGTTCGTCGAGTGTCCGAATGGTGGCGAACCGGCCCGCCAGCGCGTACTCGGTCCGCTCGGTGACGAGCTCGGGACTGAGCGTGCGCGGATCCGCCAGGATCTCGTCCAGGGTCGCGTCGGCCGGCATCGTCCAGTGCGGCAACGGGGTCGTCGCCGTGGCCTCGGTGACGAACACGACGTCGTAGCCGAGGTCCGAGGCGATCCGGGTGGTGGTCTCGCAGCACTGCTCGGTCCGGATGCCGCCGATCACCAGCTCGGTGACGCCGTGCTGGGTCAGGAGTTGCTGCAGATTCGTTGTGGTGAAGGCGTTGTGCGAGGTCTTGGTGATGACCGGCTCGCCGTCGATCGGCTCGAGTCCTTCGATCAGCCGGACGTGGCCGTTGGCCGGATCGAACGCGCCGCCGGTGCCCGGCTCGGTGTGCAGCACCCAGACCACGAGGTCGCCCTGGTCCCGGGCGGCGCGGACCAGGCGGCCGACCCGGTCGGCGATGTCGGGGTGGTTGACGGCCTGCCAGTTCGGCCGGACGCGGAAGGATTCCTGGACGTCGATCACGATCAGTGCGGTTGCGCTCATAGCGTCCATGCTCGCGTGCTGCCGGCGTACCGGAGAAGACCCGATCGGGGCCGGGACCGGACCGATCCGGTCAACGGCCGGCGGACCTTTCGCTACCCGTGCAGTCATCGGACGAATTCAAACCGTTACGAACTGTTCCAAACACTGGACAGCCGTGCGTATCGTGCCCGGGTCGGCGTGGAAACGCTCTCGCCGACGACCGTCGACTCAGTGAGGGGAATGCGATGCCCGACCACCTGCCCCGCCGCCAGGTCCTGCGTACGGCCGGCGCCCTGGGTCTGGGTGCCGCCGCCGCGGGCGCTCTGAGCAGCACCGCGGAGGCGACCACCCGGGCCAGTTCGGTCGCTGGTACGCCGGATAAGTTGGCCGCCATGGGCGCACACCACGGCAAGCTGGAGATCCGCAAGGACCCGTTCGGCACCACCCCGGAGGGCGTTGCGGTGGACGTCTACACGTTCACCAACGGCCGGGTCACGATCTCGATGCTGACCTGGGGCGCCACCATCCAGCGGGTCGAGACCCCGGACCGGCGCGGCCGGACCAGGAACATCAGCCTGGGCTTCGACAACCTGCCCGACTACGCGGCCCTCAGCCCGTACTTCGGCGCCACCATCGGCCGCTACGGCAACCGGATCGCGAAGGGCCGGTTCACGCTGGACGGGACGACGTACCAGATCCCGGTCAACAACGGCGAGAACGCGTTGCACGGCGGCACCATCGGCTTCGACAAGAAGGTGTGGAAGGCCAAGACCGTCCGCACCGACGACTCGGTCGGGGTCGCGTTCAGCTACGTCAGCCCGGACGGCGAGATGGGCTTCCCGGGTGAGCTCAGCACCACGGTGACCTACACGCTGGACCGGCGCGACAACCTGCGGATCGACTACCACGCGACCGTCGCGGGCAAGCCGACCGTGGTGAACCTGACCAACCACGTGTACTTCAACCTGGCCGGCGAGGGCAGCGGCTCCATCGACGACCACGTGCTCGAGCTGAAAGCGTCCTCGTACACCCCGGTCGACGCCGGCCTGATCCCGACCGGCGAGATCGCCCCGGTCGCGGGTACGCCGTTCGACTTCAACAAGCCGACGGCGATCGGCGCCCGGCTGCGCGGCGACCACCCGCAACTCATCGTCGGCCGCGGCTACGACCACAACTTCGTCCTGGACGGCAAGACCGATCACGACGGTCTCCGCTTCGCCGCGCGCTTCTGGGAACCCGAGGACGGCCGCACCGTCACGGTCCACACCGACCAGCCGGGCGCGCAGTTCTACAGCGGCAACTTCCTCGACGGCACGTTCCTGGGCATCGGCAACAAGGCCTACCGCCAGGGCGACGCCTTCGCCTTCGAGACGCAGCACTTCCCGGACTCCCCCAACCAGCCCAACTTCCCGTCCACGGTCCTCCGCCCCGGCCAGACCTACGCCACCACCACCATCTACACCTTCGGCACCAAGTAGTCGCCCCGCAGTCCATCTCCCCACCCCTTCTCCGCCAGGCCGAAGCATTGTGCGGGGTGGGAGGTGGATGCAGGGTGGCAGGTAGGGGTGGGAGGGTGGTGGCCGTGTGGAGGGGTGGGCGGCGCGGGGAGCGCCGCGGCCGTGGGCCCTGTGGGCGACCGTTGTGGCAGGGTTCGGCACTCTGGTGGTTTCGGTAGCTCTCGCGATGGCCGGCGACGAGCTGGTCCGGCCGGGTCTGCAGGCACTGCTGTTCAACTGGATCACCATTCCGTACCTGATCAGCGGCACCCTGGCGTGGTGGCGCCGGCCGGAGAGCCGCCTCGGTCCACTGATGATCGCCACGGCCTTCGTGATGGCGCTGACCGCTCTGCAGTGGTCCTCGGTGCCTGCCTTGCACTCGTTCGGCCACCTGCTCGACATGGTTCCGTCGGCCATGTTCCTGCACGTGTTCCTCGCGTATCCGACCGGACGACTGGAGACCCGGCCACGCCAGGTGGTCGTCATCGCCGGCTACGTGAACGTCGTACTGCTCCAACTGGTGAAGATCCTGCTCGGCGGCAATCCGGACAGCCTGCTCGCGATCGCCTCCGAGCCCGCACTGGCGGCCCGGATCGAACAGATCCAGCTGATCACCATGAGCGTTCTGCTCCTGACCGGCACCGTTCTGCTCTTCGTACGACGCCCTGCCGCGGGCGGCACGCGCAGACGTCCCGTGACACTGCTGGTGGACACGTTCGGACTGGCCCTGATCGCGCTCGCGGTCCTGTTCGTCGCAGGTCTGCGCGCCTGGCCGCAGGTCGAAACGGTCCGCCACATCGCCTTCGCCGCACTCGGGCTCGCCCCGGTCGCGTTCCTGCTCGGCCTGCTGGACGCCCGGCTGGCCCGGACCGACGTCGGCGCGCTCCTGATGGAGTTGCGCGCCCACCCGGCCGACGATCTACGCGAACCACTGGCGCGGGCACTGCACGATCCCTCCCTGACGCTTGCGTACTGGTTGCCTCAGTACGGCACCTGGGCGGACCACGAGGGACGGGCCATCACGTTGCGGGGAGCCGAGGAGGGGCGGGCGACGCGGGTCATCAACCGCGACGACGAACCGATCATCGCGCTGGAGTTCGACCGGTCGCTCGAGGACGAGCGGGAGTTGCTGGACGCCGTCGCCGCGGCGGCGGGCATCGCGCTGGAGAACAACCGCCTGCAGGTGGAGCTCCGCGCCCGGCTGCAGGAACTGCAGGGCTCGCGGGCCCGGGTCATCGACGCCGGCCAGAAAGAGCGGCAGCGACTCGAGCGCAATCTCCACGACGGTGCCCAGCAGCGGTTGGTCGCCCTGTCGCTCGAACTCGGTCTGCTCGCCGGCAGCTCCGGGGGTGAGACCTCGGAACGGCTGCTGCAGGCCAAGCGTGAGGTCAGCGTCTCGCTCGACGAGTTGCGAGATGTTGCCCGCGGCATCCATCCTGCCGTGCTCACCGGCCACGGCCTGGCCGTCGCGCTGGAGTCGCTGGCCGCACAGGCCGCCGTACCCGTCGAACTCGACGTCGCGGTCGGCGGACGGCTGACCGAGCGGATCGAGGTCGCCGCGTACTACGTCGTCAGCGAGAGCCTGACCAACATCGCCAAGCACGCCCACGCGACCGTGGCCTCGGTCCACGTCACACGGTCGGCGGACACGGTCGTGGTCGAGGTCGTCGACGACGGCGCCGGCGGGGCGGACACGGAGCGCGGGACCGGGCTTCGCGGACTTGCCGATCGGGTCGAGGCGGTCGGAGGCCGGCTGCGGATCTGGAGCCCGGCCGGGCACGGGACCCGGCTCGAAGCGGAGTTCCCGTGCGAGTAGCGATCGCCGAGGACAGCGTGCTGCTGCGCGAGGGGCTCACCCGGATCCTGACCGGCGCCGGCCTCGAGGTGGTCGCGGCGTACGACAACGCCGACGACCTGCTGCGGTACGTCCGCAGCTTCCCGCCGCAGGTCGCGATCCTCGACATCCGGTTGCCACCGACGCACAACGACGAAGGGATGCGCGCCGCTCTGCGGATCCGCGCGCAGCATCCGGGGGTCGGCGTACTCGTGCTGTCGCAGTACCTCGAACTCGGCCTCGCGATGCAGTTGCTGTCGGAGTCCGCCGAGGGCGTCGGCTACCTGCTCAAGGACCGGATCAGCGACGTCGAGGACTTCGTCGCCGCGGTACGGCGGGTGGCCACCGGCGGCTCGGCCATCGACCCGAAGATCGTCTCCACCCTGCTGAAGCGCCGGCGTGGTGACGATCCGCTCGCGGTGCTCACGCCGCGCGAGCGCGAGGCGCTGGAGCTGATGGCGACCGGCGCCTCCAACCAGGGCATCGCGGACGCGCTGACGATCACGCTGCGCGCCGCGGAGAAGTACGTCTCCGGCATCTTCACCAAGCTCGGCATCCCGTCCACCCGCAGCGAATCCCGCCGGGTGCTGGCCGTGCTGCTCTACCTGCGCGCCTGACACCAGAAACCCGAACCATTCCTCCACCGGTCGACCGGTCTCCCGAACGCGCCCAGGAGCGCGAGTCTCGGACGTAGACCGAGTCCCTGGAGGAGCAGTGCACAAGTCCCGCGTGATCCAGAACGACCCCGAGCCTCCACGCCGGCCGAGCCAAGACCCCAGTCCGCAGCCGCCCCCGATCCGCAGGAGAACCGTCATGACCTTCATCCGCAACCACCCCGTGCTCAGCTTCTTCGTGCTCGCCTACGTCCTCGCCTGGGGCGCCGTCCCGTTCGGGAGCTTCTTCGCCCCGGGCGCCCTGATCGCCGCTCTCGTCGTCGTCTCCCTGACCGAGGGCGTGGCCGGCCTGAAATCCATCGGAGCCCGCCTGATCCGCTGGCGGGTCCGCTGGGTCTGGTACGTCGCCGCGCTCGCGGTACCGCTCCTCGTGCACTTCGTGACGATCTCGATGAACCAGGCCCTCGGGGCGTCCGCACCGGACACCGGCCAGTTCACGCCGTGGTACGGCCTCGCGTTCGTCATCGGCATGAACATGGTCGATCCGATGGGCGGACCCTTCAGCGAAGAGCCGAGCTTCCGTGGTTACGCGCAGCCGAGGCTGCAGGCCAAGCGCACACCGCTCGCCGCGACCGCGATCATGGCCGTGGCCATCACCGGTTGGCACCTGCCGCTCTTCCTGATCTCCTCGTTCGGCTTGCAGCCGTTCGAAGCGCTGACCACGGTCGCCGTCACCTTCTGGTACGCGTGGCTGTTCAACCACGCCGCGGGCAGCGTGCTCATCACCCTCATCGCCCACGCCACCGAAGGCAGCATCAACACCGAAGACCTCTGGCCGGCCGGCGCCGACGCGACCCGCGAGACGTGGCTGTACGTCGCCGTGTGGTGCGCGGTCGCCGTGGTCCTGCTGGTCGCCAACCGCCGCTTCTGGACCAGCCCCGCACCTGCCGAAGCCGTCCACCCGCGCCCCAGTGCCCACGCCAAGGAGACAGTCTCATGACCACCACTCCGAGCCTTACGCCAACAGTCCAGCGCTCGTGGAGCGGCCGCCGTACCCTGCTGGTTGTCGTCGGCGCCTTCTTCGGCATGGTCAGCCTCATCCTGTTCGCGATCGGCGGCTTCGGTCTCTGGGCGCAGCAGCAACGCGACAACGGCTACTTCACCGCCGGACCGGAGCGCGTCACGACCAGCTCCTACGCTCTGCTGGCGCCGTCACTCGATGTCGGCGGCACCGGGCCGGACGCCTTGTACGCCGACGACTTCCTCGGCGACGTCCGCATCGACGTCGAGTCGAAGAACGGCACGCCGGTGTTCGTCGGGATCGGTCCGGCCGCCGAGGTTGCGAAGTACCTGAACGGTGTCAGCCACGACGAGGTCGCGGACTTCGACGTCGATCCGTTCAAGCTGTCGACCACAGCACACGCCGGAGACAAGCCGGTGGCCGCACCCGCCGACCAGTCGTTCTGGGTCGCTTCTGGCTCCAGCACGCTCGACTGGAACGCCGTCGGAGGCGACTGGTCCGTCGTCGTCATGAACGCCGACGGTTCGCCGAACGTCGACGCCGAGCTCAGCCTGGGCGGCACCCTGCCCGCGGTCGAGGGCATCACCATCGGATCCCTCATCGGCGCGGTCCTGATGCTGCTCATCGCAGCCGCCTTCATCGTCCCGACCATCGCGACCCGCCGCTCCCCCGACGACGCGCTGAGCCGCGGGCAAGGGTTACCTAAGTCGCTTAGGGTCGAAGACATGTCGGAGCCGGTGCTGGAGATTCCGTTCGAGGATGCCTTTCAGTTCGATCCCTCGCCGACGTTCGCCGAGCTGCGGGAGAGCCGTCCCGTGGCTCGGGTGCGGACGCTGGCGGGGGCCGAGGTCTGGCTGGTGACGCGGTACGACGACGTACGGATGGTGCTCGCGGACCCGCGGTTCTCGCGGGCCGCGGTGGTCAAGCAAGGAGCACCCCGGGTCGCGCTGGCGAAACCGATGCCGAACAGCCTGACCACGACCGACCCGCCCGAGCACACCCGGCTGCGCAGGCTGGTCGTGCCGACGTTCGCGCATCGGAAGATCGAGCAGACCCGGCCGTGGGTGGCGGAGTTGTCGGCGCAGCTCGCGGACGATGTCGCGGCAGCCGGCGACGGTGCGGACATCCGGCAACTGGTCGCGCTGCCGTTGCCGATCCAGGTGATCTGCCAGCTGCTCGGCGTACCGTACGCGGACCGCGCGCAGTTCCGTGAGTGGACCGAGCTCGGGTACAGCATGAAGATGGCGGAGAAGGACCTGGTCGAGGACGCGATGACCAACCTCACCGCGTACATCGAGGACCTGGTCACGAAGAAGCTGGCGAACACCGACCAGCCCGCGGAGGACCTGCTGGACGAACTGGTCCGGGCCCGCGAGGAGGGCGACCGGCTCAGCCAGGAAGAGCTGATCGCGTTCGGTGTGAACCTGCTGGTTGCCGGCCATGAGACCTCGGCGAACCAGATCTCGAGCTGCGTCGCGACCCTGCTGCGCTGGCCGGAGAACTGGGCCAAGCTGGTCGCCGATCCCAGTCTGGTCCCGCCTGCGATCGAGGAGCTGCTGCGCTTCAACCGCTTCAGCGAGGTCGGCCAGTTGCGCGTCGCCCTCGAGGACGTCGAGCTGCACGGCGTACGGATCACGGCCGGAGAAGGCGTGATGGCCGCGCTGAACTCGGCCAACCGGGATCCCCGCGCGTACGACGCTCCCGACGAGCTGCGGCTGGACCGGAAGGACAACAAGCACCTGTCGTTCGGGTTCGGGCCGCACTTCTGCCTCGGGGCACAGCTGGCCCGGATCGAACTGCAGGAGTCGTTGCTGGCCCTGGTACGGCGGTTCCCGCGGATGAGCCTGGCCAAGCCGGCCGAGGACCTCCAGTGGCGCCGCGTCCTGGTCAGCGGCCTCGCCGAACTACCGGTCAACCTCGGGAACTGAACCCGCGCCGGGGTGCGGCCGGCGCGGGGTCCGTCAGTTCTGCGAGCTGAAGACCAGTCCGTGCTCGGCCTCGTACTGCTCGATGAAGCGTGCGGCCATCGGCTCGCTCGACGCGATCGCGTCGGCGAGCTTCTTCGCCGTCCGCTCGTGCCCCTCCGGCCAGTCGGACAGCAGCGCCCACGCCCGCATCCGCTTCTTCTCCAGTGCGGTCGGTTCGGCGGCCGGCTCCTCGATCTTCACCGACTCCATCGCCGGCTTCGCCACCACCGACTCGTCCACGACCGACTTCCGCGCCACCGGCTCGGCGGGCGCCGTCGTGATCAGCGCCGGCGGCTGGGTGTCCGTCGCGTCCGCGAACGGCGACGGCGGCTGCGGCTTCTGCACCACCGGCTCGGCCTTCGGCTGCGGCGCCAGCGGCTTGAGCTTGCCGTTCACCGACGCCGTCACCGACCCGTTGACCGCACCGTTGGACGCACCGTTGGACGCGCCGTTCTGGACGACGTGCTCCGGCTCGCTCTCGTCCTCGACGACGACCGCCTCGGCGACCGACTCGTCGTTGGGGACCTGGTAGTCGACAGCCATCAGTTCGCCGGTCCAGGCGTCCTCGTCGCGCAACGACACCCCGGTGCTCTCGGCCCGGCGCGGCTGCCCACCCTCGAGCACCCAGACCGCAGCCGGTACGGCCGGACGCTCCTCGGGCTCCGGCGGCGGCGAGATCGCCTTGGTCAGCTTGCTGGTGATGACCTCGTAGTTGATCCGCTCCTCGAGCATCCCGGCGAGCCGGTCCGGGTCGTACGTCGTCTCGGCGATCTTCGCGAGCCGCTCGTCCTGGTGCTCGGAACGGATGTACTCGGCAACGGTCCCGGCGATGGCGTCGCGCCGGGACTTGTTCCGGATCTGGTGATGGGCCGCGCGCAGGCTCTCGTACAGGCTGTACCCGTGCTCGATCGCCAGCGACCGCGCCAGCCAGGTCACGCGCGGCTCGCGCACCCACTGGACCACGCCGTACACCGGGCCAGTCTCGCGCATCTGCCCCGCCCGGCGCAGTGCGTCGCGGCGGCGGGCCGAGCTGTGGATCAGCCAGAGCACGTAGGCGAACGCGGACAGGCCGCCGAAGCCGAAGGCGAGGAACCGCTCCTCGGGGCGCCAGTGACCGACGACGTTGAAGACGACCGCGACCAGCGCCGCGAAGAACGACATCGCGCGGTAGGCGTAGGCCTGCTCACCCTTGCGCCGGCGCAGGTCGGCCAGCGCTGCGGTGGCGACACCACCGAGCTCGAGCACGGCCACCGCGGGCGTCACGACGGCGATCTTGAGGAACTGCGAGAAGCCTTCCTCGGGCCAGGGGATATGGGTCACGCCGGCCCAGACCTGGCCGACTAGTGCGGCCGCGGCCGCAGTGGCGTAGAAGGCATAGGCGACCTTGTCCGCACCGGTAAGGGGTACGTTCGCCAGTTCGCCAGTACTGGGATTGCTGGTGTTCTCCTGCAAGACGTGGTCTCCTGACCGGTTTGGGCTCTCCGGCAGTTCGTCGGGATGGATGCGGTGGCTCGGTAGGCCTCCCCCAAGGACCGCTGAACGAGGCTACCGGTTCCCGGCCCCAGAAGGGGAGGCGAATCCGGAAACATTGCGAACCTCCCCATTCCGTCCGGACTTCACACCTCGAATTCAGAGGAATTACGGAACCCCGTCTCCTAGGGTCAGGCCATGGTCCGGACCCTGCGATCGTTGCCTGACCCACGCGCTCTGAGCGCTCACCTCGGCGAGCTCTACGGCCTCCGCTTCACCGGCTGCGAGCTGCGGCGGTCACTGGTCAACGACGTCTATGTGCTGACCACCGGGGACGTCCGGTACGTCGTCAAGCTTTATCGGTACGACGGACGCCACCCGGACGAAATCCGTTGGGAGGCAGGGCTTTCGGAACATCTGCGCTCCACCGGACTGCTCGTTCCAGCAATTCGCCCGTTGCCTTCCGGTGACCTTGTCGGCGTCCTCGATGCACCTGAGGGACCACGACCGTTCACCCTGTCCGAGTTCGTCGACGGCACCACGCCACAGCCGCCGTTCGACGACGAGCTGTACGCTGCCTTCGGCGCGCAACTGGCCGCGTTCCACGATGCCGCCGACAACTACTCGTCGCCGTACCGGCGTCGTCCGGCGGATGTCGCGCATCGGCTCGACGAACCGCTCGAACAGATCCTCGCGATCGACCGCGCGGAGGAAAACCTGCTCCGCGAGCTTGCCGCCGCAGTACGGAACAACGTCACGCAGTACTCCGACAATGGTGTCTGCCATGGCGACGCGAGTCTCGACAACGTTTTGCTGACGCCGCAGGGACTGCTCTTGCTCGACTTCGACCTGGCCGCGATCGGTCCCCGGGCCGCGGACTTCACGGGCGTCGCGTCGACGCCGTACTGGTCCTCGTTCAAGTCGGGATACACGAAGCGGCGGCCGATCGTGGCGGCCGACGAAGCCGCCATTCCGTACCTGCGGGTCGTCGGCCGGATCTTCAACCTGCGCTTCCACCTGGTCGACAAGCCGGCGTTCCGGGGCACCGAGTCGCGGACCGAGGGGTGGGCCGCGGACGAGCTCGAGGCGCTGCGGCAGGACGCGGCCGAGATCCTCTGATTCACAGCATTTCCCCAGCCGGCGCGGAGGTTCCTCCAGGGCTGGTTGCTCATGCTGGGTCTATGACGCGGTTCGTGCCTGCCTCGCTGACCGCACGAGTCGCGGCCGCGGTCGTCCTGCTGGTCGCGGTCGTGAGTGTGCTGATCAGTGTGCTGACGACGGCTGCCATCAGCTCGTACCTGACCAAGCAACTCGACTCCAAGGTGATGGCGACGCACGGGCGGGCGCTCGGCGTACTGACCAACGGCGGCGGGAACAAGCCGCCGCCGGACGTTCCGCACGGGCAGGACGCCGGCACGGTGACCGTCTACCGCAGCGTGTCGGATGCCATCGGCAACGTGATCACCACCGCCGGCGAGGTCACCACCCTGCCCGACCCGGACCTCGCTGTCCTCGAGGCCGTACCCGCCGGTGGCACGAACGCGACCGTGGACGTTCCCGGTCTGGGGCAGTACCGGGTGCACGCTTCCCGGATCGGCGACGTCACGGTCATCACCGGGTTGCCGACCAAGGACATCGACGACACGGTCAACAGTCTGATCGGATGGGAGGTGCTGTTCGGCGGCGTCGGCGTGCTGGCTGCGGGCGGTGCCGCGGTGTTCGTCGTACGACGGCAACTGCGGCCGCTGCGGCGAGTCGCGCAGACGGCTCGGGAGGTGGCTGGGTTGCCGCTGGACACCGGTGAGATCGGGGTGACCGCGCGGGTGCCGTCACGGCTGACGGACGAACGGACCGAGGTCGGTCAGGTCGCGGTCGCGTTGAACACGTTGCTGGGCCACATGGAGCGGTCGCTGGACGCGCGGCACCGGAGTGAGCTGCAGGTGCGGCAGTTCGTTGCCGATGCGTCCCATGAGCTGCGGACACCGCTGACCACGATTCACGGGTATGCGCAGTTGAGTCTGCAGCGGCGGGATCCCGAGTTGTACACGCAGGCGATGGGCAAGGTGATGGTCGAGGCGACCCGGATGGCGGCGCTCGTGGAGGACCTCCTGCTGCTGGCTCGCCTCGATGCGGGCCGTCCGCTCGACCGTCGTCCGGTGGACCTCAGCCGGCTGGCACGCGACTCGATCGCCGACGCGCGGATCGTAGCGCCCGAGCACGTATGGCGGTTGAGCCTGCCGCCGGATCCCGTTGTCGTCGTCGGCGACGAGCAACGCCTGCACCAGGTCGTCACCAACCTCCTCGGCAACGCCCGCCGTCACACGCCTCCGGGTACGACGGTCACGGTCGCCCTGACCGCGTCCGCCCACTCCGCCGTCCTCACCATCCACGACGACGGACCCGGCATCCCCGCCGACCTGCAACCCACCGTCTTCCAGCGCTTCACCCGAGCCGACACCTCCCGCACCCGAACCTCCGGCGGCGCCGGCCTGGGCCTCTCCCTAGCCCACTCGATCACCCAAGCCCACCAAGGCACCCTGACCCTCACCTCCCAGCCCGAGAGCACGACCTTCACTCTCGCACTGCCCCGCTGACGCTCGCCTACTTCAGGAGGCTCTCCACCAGCGGGCGGGCCTGGGCTGCCGGCCCGACGCTGCCGAGCGCCTGGACCGAGGCGTAGGCGCCCTCGAAGATCAGCGTGAGATGCGCAGCCAACTGGTCCGGATCATCGGCCTCCAGGTCGTTGGCCAAGGCAACGAACTGGTCGCGGACCCACTCCTTCAACTGGATCGCCCGCTGGTGCCCGGCCAGCTTCTCGTCCGGGAACTCGGTCAGCACCATCAGGAACGGGCAGCCCCGGCAGATTTCGGGCTGGAGCATCGCGTTCTGCTCGGAGAAGAGCGCCAGCACCCGGTCGCGCGGGTCGTCGCCACCACGTTCGAGCGACGTACGGAACCACTCGCGGTACGCCTCGTAGGCGCGGTCGACGTACGCCGCGACCAGATCGTCCTTGGACGCGAACAGGCGGTACAGCGTGGTCGGGGCGATGCCGGCCTCGGCGGCGATCCGGTCCACACCGATCGCCCGGATCCCCTGCCAGTAGAACAGCTCGTGCGCGATCTCCAGCACGTGTGCGCGGGTCTCGTCCGAGCTTCTACGGGTCCTCATGAGAACAGAGTAGCAATGTTAGGGATCGTTCCCTTACATTGATGTTAGGGATCGTTCCACTTCGAGGAAGGCCACGATATGAGCTTGCAGGGAAAGACGGCGTTGGTGACCGGTGGATCACGCGGGATCGGGCGGGCCGCGGCCGAGCGGCTGGCCGCGGACGGTGCGCGCGTCGGGGTGCATTACGGCACGAACGAGGCGGCAGCCAAGGAGACCGTGCAGGCGATCGCCGCCGCCGGCGGGGACGCGTTCGCCGTCGGCGCGGAGTTCGGCACCGACGGCGACGTCGACACGTTGTACGACGGCCTGGTCGCCGGACTCGACGGCGCCGGTCTCGACATCCTGGTCAACAACGCCGCCGTCATCGACTACGCCGACAGCATCGACGGCATCACGCCCGAAGCGTTCGACCGGCTGATCGCGGTGAACGTCAAGGCGCCGCTCTTCGTCACCCAGCGGGTCCTGCCACTGATGCCCGACGGCGGCCGCATCGTCAACGTGTCGTCGGGTGTCACCTGGTTCGCCCAGCCGGAGATCGGCTACGGCATGACCAAGGGAGCACTGAACGTCTTCACCCGCTCGCTCGCCCGGACCCTCGGCCCGCGCCAGATCACCGTGAACACGGTGTCTCCCGGCATCACCGAGACCGACATGAACGGCTGGCTGCAGGACCCGCACTCCGCCGCACTGGTGGCCGGCATGGTCGCCCTCGGCCGGCACGGTCAGTCCGCCGACCTCGCCGACGTGATCGCGTTCTTCGCGTCCGCCGACGCGCGCTGGGTCACCGGCCAGGTCCTCGAAGCCAACGGCGGCCTCTGGCTCGGCCCGAACGAACGCTGACACCGGACCGCCAGGCCATCACAATCACGAGCCAACCGCGGCGTCAGGCGGAGCTGGCCTACGCCGAGGACGATTGTGATGGCCTGGGCGTCCACGGCGCGCCGAGTTCGCTGAACACGGCGAGTTCGTCGGCGGCCCGATCCACCCACTTCTCCACGTCGAGCACGATCGGCCGCCGCTCGAGTCCCTCGCCCTCCCATCGGACCAGCCCGCCCGGGATCTCGGCCGGCTCCTCCGCCACTCGTACGGCTTCGACGACGCGAGTGAATCCCCCGGTCGCGGCCAGCGGGACATACAGCGGTACGCCGGGGTCCGCCCGATGATCGAGCAGGTTCTCCAGCAACCCGGCCCGGTCGTACGTCGTCTCGGTCGTACCGCTGCCATCGGTGATCTCGAGCATGTCCGTCGTGTACCGCAGTTCGGCGCGACCAGCGGACCCGTGCACGATCACCCGCGGCTCGAGATGTTCCGACGCGCACAGCGTCACCGCGATCAGGATCGTCGTACCGCGACTCGTCACGATCCGCACCGTGGACGTGTCGTCGGACTCGATCGGGTTCGCGCGGAACAACTCCGTCTCGACGGACCGTACGTCGTCCACCCCGGTCGACCCGTCGAGCAACAACGCGGCCGCGGTCGCATGGGCCAGCGGGTTCGTCACCGCGCCGTCGACCACCGCGATGCCGTCGAGCGTCCGTCGACCGGCCCACCGCGCCCGCTGGAAGTACTGCGCCTTCCGCACCCACTTACCGACCGCGCTGATCCCCCGGATCTCGCCCAGCCGCCCGTCGGCAATCATCGACGCCAACGTCAAGGTGGCCTTCGACGCCTGAGCCTGGAAGCCGACCTGGCAGGCCCGGCCCGTCTCAGCGACGACCGCGGACAACTTCTCGAACTCCGCCAGCGACGCCGTCGGAGGTTTCTCCAGCAGTACGTCGGCCCCGGACCGCAACGCCGCCTCGGCCAGCGCAACGTGCGTCTGGATCGGCGTACTGATGATCACCACGTCGACCGCCGTCGACGCGAGCACCTCGTCCAGCCCAGCGAAGACCTCGACCCCTGCGGGCAGATCCTCGGCCGGCCGAGGGTCGGCGACAGCGACGAGCTGCGCCTTCCCCTCGGCGGCCAGTCGTACGACGTTGCGGACGTGGGACGCCCCGTGGCCGTGGACACCTGCCACGGCCACGCGAGGCGTCATCGCCAATCAGTTGCCGTCAGCAACACTATTTGAGCTCCCCGTTGACCTCGTCGATGAACTGCTGGGCCGCCTTGTCGGGCGTCAGCCGTCCGAACAGTACTTCGGTCGTGTAGCGCTGGGTGATCTTCTCCACCTGACCACCACCGACCGGCGGCGCCGGCGACGGGTCACCGAGCTCCTTGCCGATGTCCTGGATGAACTTCGACGAGGCGGCGTCGGCCGGCTGCAGCTTCGGGTCGACCGCCGCGCGGATCTCGGTGTTCGGCGGCACGCCCCGCTCGGCCAGCAGGATGTTGCCGGCGGCGGTGCTGTTGGCCAGGAAGTTGACGAACTCGGTCGCCTCCTTCTGGTGCTTCGACCGCGACGAGATCGACCAGAACATCGAGCCCTTGTAGTACGAGCCGTTGTCGGCCGCCTGGCCGTCGGTGCTCGGGATCCGGAGCAGCTTGAGCTCGGTCCCGGCCGCCTTGCTGAACGCGACCAGCTGGTTGCTCCAGATGAAGCTCATGCCCAGCTTGCCGGTCGCCATCGCGGACTGGTCCAGCGGCGCGTTCATGTCCTGCGAGATGGACTCGGCCGACGGGATCGCCTTCGCGTCGCGCATCTTCAGCAGGTTCTTGTAGAAGTCGGTCACCTGACCGGCCGAGATACCGAGCTTGCCGTCCTGGGTCCACAGCGACTCGCCGTGCTGGCGTGCCCACAGGTTCAGCGCGGCCTCGTTGGTACCGGGTGCACCGGTCCCGAACACCTTGCCGCCCGACTTGGCGGTGATCTCCGCGGCGATCCGGGTGTAGTCGTCCCAGGTCCACTTGGTGTCGTCGGGCAGGGCGACCCCGGCGGCCTTGAACACGGCCGGGTTGGCGACCACGGCGAACGAGTTGATCCCGGCGTTCAGCCCGTAGAGACCACCGTCGAACTCACCGGCGCTGAGGGTGTCCTTCTCGAACTTGCCGGTGTCCAGGCCGTCGGCCTTCTTCAGATCCTGCAGCGCGCCGCGGTCGGCGTACTCACGCAGGTACTTCTCGTCCATCTGGATGATGTCCGGCGCGTCGTTGGCCGCGACGGTGGTGGCGAGCTTGTCCCAGTACCCGGACCATTCGCCGAACTCACCCTTGATCTTGATGTTCGGGTGGTCCTTCTGGAAGGCCTCGATGGCCTGCTGGGTCATCTTCTGCCGGGTGTCGCCGCCCCACCAGGTGAAGCGGAGGGTGACCTCGCCGTTGGCGGAGTCGCCAGCGCCGCCACCGCCGGAGTCACCACCGCACGCGCTGGCGGCCAGCAGGGTGGAAGCGATCGCGACGGCGGCCAGGGCCCGCAGGCGCCGGCCTGCGGTGGGTGGGATGAGCGGCCTCATGATGTGTGCACCTTTCGGGGAGTTACTTGATGCCGGTGGTGGCGATGCCCTTGATCAGGAACCGCTGGCCGAGCAGGAATGCGAGGAAGACGGGAACGAGGGAGACGACCGACATCGCGAACATCGACCCCCAGTTCGTACTCGAGGTCGCGTCGACGAACGACCGCAGCGCGACCGGCACGGTGTACATCTTCGGATCGGTCAGGTAGATCAGCTGGCTGAAGAAGTCGTTCCAGGTCCAGATGAAGGTGAAGATCGCCGTGGTGGCCAGGGCCGGCGTCATCAGCGGCAGGATCACCCGCAGGAAGATCCCGGCCCGGCCGCAGCCGTCGATCCGGGCCGCCTCGTCCAGCTCGCGCGGGATGCCGCGGATGAACTGCACCATCAAGAAGACGAAGAACGCGTCGGTGGCCAGCAGCTTCGGCACCACCAGCGGCAGGAACGTGTTGATCCAGCCGGCCTGCGAGAACAAGATGTACTGCGGCACGATCACCACGTGGATCGGCAGCATGATGCTGACCAGCATGATCGCGAACCAGAACTTCTTGCCGTTGAAGTCGAGCCGGGCGAACGCGTACGCCGCCATCGAGCACGACACCAGGTTGCCGAGGATCGCGCCGAGCACCACCGCCGCCGAGTTCAGCAGGTAGCGGGTGAACGGTTCGGCCAGCGCGTTCCAGCCGAGCCGGTAGTTGTCGATGTGCAGGTCCCTCACCAGGATCCCGGGCTCGCGGAAGATCTCGTTGCCCGGCCGCAGTGAGCTGACCACCATCCAGATCAACGGGTAGAGCATCACCAGGGCGGCCGCGGCCAGCGCGACGTGGATCAGGACCGGGCGGACCCGGGCCCAGCTCACACCGGTGGTCCGCCGCGCGGCGAGGCTGCTGCGGATCGTCTCAGTCGTCATAGAACACCCAGTACTTCGAGGCGAAGAAGTTCGCCGCGGTGAAGACCCCGATGATCACGAGCAGGAACCACGCCATCGCGGACGCGTAGCCCATGTCGAAATTGCCGAAGCCCCGGTCGTAGAGGTAGAGCGTGAAGAACATGGTCGAGTCCGACGGCCCGCCGCTTCCCCCGGAGACCACGAAGGCCTGGGTGAACGACTGGAACGCGTGGATGATCTGCAGCACCAGGTTGAAGAAGATGATCGGGGTGAGCAGCGGCAGCGTGATGCTGAAGAACCGGCGCAGTACGCCGGCGCCGTCCACCGAGGCCGCCTCGTAGTACATCGTCGGGATCTGCCGCAGGCCGGCCAGGAAGATCACCATCGGCGACCCGAACGTCCACACGTTCAGCACCACCAGCGTGCCGAGCGCCGTACTCGGGTCGGAGATCCAGCCCTTGCCGTCGATGCCGACCAGGCCGAGCAACTGGTTGAACAGACCCTCGGTGCCGAACACCTGCCGCCACAGGACCGCGATCGCGACGCTCGAGCCGAGCAGCGACGGCAGGTAGAAGACCGAACGGTAGAACGCCATCCCCCGGACGCCGCGGTCGAGTACGACGGCGAGCAGCAAGGCGATCGCCAGTTGCAGCGGGACCGAGACGAACACGTAGGTGAAGGTCACCCGCAGCGAGTTGTGCAGCCGCTCGTCGGACAGCATCCGGGTGAAGTTCTCCAGCCCGATCCACTTCGGCGCCTGGATCAGGTTGTAGTCCGTGAACGACAGGTAGAGCGAGGCCAGCATCGGCCCGATGGTGATCAGGAACAGCCCGAGCAGCCACGGCGTCAGGAACAGGTACGCGGACAGGTTGTCCTTCTTCTTCACCTTCCCGGTCCAACGACCCCGGTTCGGCTGCTGCCCGGCCACTTTCTTCCGCCGGAGGCTGCCGAGCTCACCCAGCGCACTCATACTTTCTTCCCTCCGGAAAGCTCCAGGCGGTTGCCGGAAAGCGTTTGCCTTGGCCGGTCAAGCTAGTACGAGAAACCGGTTTACGCAAGACCTCGGAAACGGCCGGACTGACCGGATGCGGTCAGCTGCGAGCTCTTGACAGGACAAACTCCCGAGGCAACAGTTCTGCGCAATGGGAAACCGCTTTCCTGTGATTCTCCGTGGAGGCCGCCCGATGCAGCGCCGTACCTTTCTCGCTGGTTCGCTGACCACTCTCACGGTCGGCGCACTGCACTCGACCACCCAGCACCCCACCGCCGCGGCGACCGCCGCAGGAGCCACCGTGGACGACGACTTCCTGACCGTTCTCACCAACGCCAACCAGAAGCAGATCCCGCTGGTGCTCGGCAACTACCAGAACGCCTCCGACAGCATCCGGACCGTGGCCCGCAAGGCGCGGCGCCTCATCTCCGGGTACGTCTGGGGCCGGTCGTCGTACCACCACGACGGCTCGCTGCTGGCCCCGCTGCAGTGGCTGGTCGAGCAGTTGGCCGCGCGGCAGCACGACGACGGCCTGTACGACGTCGGCAACCTGCACTCACCGCCGGACAGCGCGTTCGCGATCCAGGACGTCTGCATGCTCTACGCCCTGCTCGACGCCGACGACCAGCCGGCCACGCTGCCGCACCGCACGATCCTCGATCAGGTACTGCGGAAGGCCGGCCCGGCACTGGCCAGCGGTGGTGTGCACACGCCCAACCACCGCTGGGAAGTCTCCGCCGCCCTGGCGCGGACCCACCACCTGTTCCCGGATCGCCGGTACGCCGCCCGGATCGACGACTGGCTCGACGAGGGCATCGACGCGACTCCGGAAGGCTTCTACAGCGAGCGGAGTTCGACGTACGCCGCCGAGGTGACGAACCCTTGTCTGCTGACGATCGCCTGGTTGCGGGACAAGCCGGAACTGCTCGGGTACGTCCGGCGCAACCTGGACTCGACGCTGTACCTGCTGGAGCCGAACGGGGAGGTCGACACGACCGCGTCGCGCCGGCAGGACCAGAAGGGGATCCGCGAGGTCTGGTGGTACCTGACGCAGTACCGCGAGCTCGCGCTGCACGACCGGGACGGACGGTTCGCGACCGTTGCCAAGAGCATCGAGCAGCGCGGGACCGGTGAGCTCGGCGACTTCCTCGCCGAGGTGCTCGAGCGGCCGGAGCTGTCCGCGGTCCTGCCCGCCGCCGAGCCCGTACCGACCGACTTCTCCCAGCACTTCCCGACCCAGGGGTCAGCCCGGATCCGGCGCGGCGACCGGACCGCGACCGTGTTCGGCGGGACCGACTTCCACGACCTCCCGGTGATCTCGTCCGGGCTGTCCACCAACCCGACCTTCTTCAAGCTCCGCCAGGGTGCCGCAATCCTCGACTCGGTCCGGTTGTCGCCACAGTTCTTCAGTACCGGCCATTTCCGCAGCGACGGACTGCGCCGTACGGGCGATCGCAGCTTCAAGCTCGCGGACGAGGTGAAGGTGCCGTACCACCTGCCGCTGCCCAAGCGGTACCGGCGCAAGGACGGGCTGTACGCGCTGACGCCAGACGGCCGGTTCTACGCGTCGATGGACTTCCCGCACCGGCCGAAGCAGTTCCGCACGCTGCGGACCGAGGTCACCGTCGTCGAGGTCGGCAACGGTTTCGACCTGACCTTCGATCTCGACGGCGACGAGACGTCGTACGCGATCGAGCTCTGTTTCCGGCCCGGCGGCACGCTGGCCGGCGTCGAGGCCTTGGATGCCCCAGGCAACTACCAGCTGGTGAGCGGCACCGGCAGCTACACCGTCGGCTCCGACCGGATCGAGTTCGGCCCTGGCTCGGGCGCCGCCCGGGTCGGCATGGACCCGGGCGAGCGCTACACCTACCTCGGCGGCAACCTGACCCCGGACGGCCTCCGCGTGTACCTCACCGGCCGCATCCCGACCCGTCAAGTGCTCCGGCTGCGGACGGCCTAGGGATTGAAGTACGGATCGGAGGCGAACCCGGCCAGCGAGCTCAACGCCGGGTTCGCCGCCGGTGTGTCGACCCGCCAGTGGTTGTCGGTGTCGTCGCCGTCGGTGTGGAAGTACAGGAACGCCTTGAGCTGCGGGTACGACGCCTTGACGTCGGCGCGGGTGGTGTCGAGCCAGTCGGCCTGGCGGGTCAGGTCCGTGTCGTCGCGGTGCACGCCGGTCTCACCGACCATGAAGGGCTTCCCGTGCTCGACGGCGAAGGTGTGGGCGGCGCGGAACATCGAGTCGAAGGAGCGGTAGTTGTACTCGGGCTTGTCGGGTTTGGGGCGGGAGTAGCCGTCGGCGGCGATCCAGTCGACGTACTGATCGCCGGGGTAGAACGGCACCGCCTTGTTCGTCTCGCTGAAGGCGCGCCAGGTGGGGTTCCAGACGAAGGCGACGTTCGGGGCCCGGGTGGCGAAGATGTTGCGGACCCGGATCCAGACCCGCTTGAACAGGTCGGTGTCGACGTAGCGGAGATCGAACTCCCAGGTGAAGCGGAAGAAGATCGGAACGCAGTACCCGGCCAGGGCTTCTGCTTCGTCGATCGCTCGCTGGTCGAGTGCGCCGGTGTCCCACTCTTGCGCCAGCGCGACCTCGTCACCCGCGGCGAACGAGATCATCGGGATCCGGCCGTCCGCGATGTCGGCCGCGATCCGCTGGCGCGGCAGTTCGCCGGGCTGGAAGTTGTGGTTGATCCGCAACTGGTGACCTATCTTCGCCTCCAGCGCTTCCGGCTGGGACAGGTCGCCGACCCCTTCGTACGCATAGGCACCGAAGAGCGCACCTTGAGCCGGGATCAGGTCGCCTGCCGGACCACAGGTCGCCGCCGCGGTGGCGGGTGGGGCGGCGAGCGGCGTCACCAGGAGCGCTGTTGCCAGGAGGATCGCGAGTCGCCGGATCATCGGATGTCCAGGACGGTGAACTCCGGGTCGGGGACGACGCGGGCGGTGCGGACACCGGCGGCGGACGCACCCCACTGGGTGAACTCGGGGGTCTTGTCGCGGTAGCCGCGATTGCCGCGGAACATGATGTCGCGGGACTGCTCGAGGCCGACGCCGTACGGAGACGGGCCGAGAACCGTGGCGACGCGGAAGAGGACGGAGTTGGCGAAGAGCAGGTCGTGGCAGTGGTCGAGTTCCACGGCCTGGGACTGCCAGCCGTAGATGTGGTCCTCGGTCTGCAGGCCGAAGAACCGCCAGCCGGACACGTGCCGGAGGACGACTTCGCGGTACTGGTGGTGTTCGATCGAGAGCTCGTACGCCGACGTCGGGACGCTCGATGACTCGATCAGGAGTCCGTTGTCGGCCCAGCCGGCCGCACTCCAGATGTTCGACAGGACGCCTCCGCCACCGCGGACCCAGACGCCGTACTTGTGCTTGCCCTTGTAGGTGTAGCCGGGATCGCCGCTGGCGACGTCGTCGGGATGCCACTTCACGAACTGGGTGGTGATGTCGGCCAGGTAGGACCCACGTCCCGACCGCCAACTGAGGTTCACCGAACCCGGCGTGTTCCGGGCGGTGTCCAGCCCCAGGCCGTGCACGATGTTGCGCCCGCCGGCCGGGGTCTCGACCAACGCCCGCGGCCGCTCGGGATCACCGAAGTACGCCGTACCGTCCGGTGTGCGTAGCCACGTCTGACGGGGATGCAGGCCGATCAGGTTGGAGTTCTTCCGCAGCCGCAACGTCCCGGCGAGAACATACGCACCGATCGGCACGAAGACTGTGTCATGCCGATCCACGGCGGCTTGGAAGACAGCAAGATCGTCACCCCCCGAGCCGACGGTCCGTCCCATCCGCGCAGCCACGTCGGTGATGCTGACCCACCCGGACACCGGCGGAAGATCGGGTACGTCGGACTCCAGCAACTCACCGATCCGGGTATCGCGGGATCCGAACGACACCACGACACCGTCGGCACGCGACTCACGCGACGAGAGCCCGCGAGTGATCCGCAGGCCGTAGGTGAGTTCTCGCACGACGCCGTCCCGGGCCGGGGTCCGTCGACCGCTCTGAGCCAGTGTGAGCAGAGTCGGTGTGCCGCGGACGACACTGTCGATCAGGTTGACCTGGTTGCTGTTCCGGATTCGTGGATCGGTGGCCCCGGGCAACTGATCGCTGTCGTTCATGACGATGCCTTCGGCAACGTCGTCGAGAACGCAGTTCTCCAGGTAGAGATGGAGGAACTGGCCGGGAACGCACTCGACACCGCGCGGAGCGCCGCCCAGGACGGTGCGAACGAGGACCAGCTTCGCATCGTTGTTCGCCCGGACCGCGGTCTCGCGCTGTCCGGTGAAGCGGCAGTCCAGCACGGTGGTCGGCCACCCGGCCGAGGCGGCGTACGCGTTGAAGCCGACCGCGCCGCCGCGGACGCGGACCCGCTGGATCAGGTTCGCGTTGTGGTCGATCCCGGCCCGGCCGTCGCCCACGTCCAGGTCGAGATCCTGCAGGACACACAACTGCGCGCCGCCGAACCGGACAGCGATCGCCTGCGGGTTGCCGGCGCCGATCGTGACGTCCAGGTTCATCAGTCCGGAGCCGAAGGTGTCGTTGTTCGCGTAGGTGATCGGCCCACCGACCGGCCGGCGCCGGAACGAGAACACGTCGCGTGGCGTGGGCCCGGCGTACCCGGGACTGTTCTCCGCCAGCACGAACCGCGGGCGTTGCCCGCCGAAGCCGATGATGCGCACCGAGTCGTGCACGTCGATCGGCGCGGACAGGCGGTAGGTGCCGGGCGGGACGAGGACGATGCCGCCACCGTCGCCGAGCGGGAAGTCGCGGCCACCGCCGAGGATGTCGCCGAGCCGGTTGACGGTGCCGCGCCGGGAAGCCTCGTCGACTGCCGCCTGCAGTGCGGCCGTCGCGTCACCGGACACCTCGAAGCCTGGTGATCCGAGCACGACCGCGGTCGGATCGGGTGGGCAGGCGTCGTACGCCGACCGGAAGCCGACCGGGTCGCGGTCGGGCCCGTGGGAGTCGGCGCCGACCGGGCTCGCCGACGCCGGCTGGGAGAGGAGCACGACAGGGCTTGCGACGGCTGCGGCGGCCAGACCGGTGAAGTGGCGACGACTCAGCATGGAGACCTCCTCGCGATGAGCGGACTGCCGTGAGTGTTCTTCGCCGCCGCACCGCAGGTCAAGATCCTGGCAATGGTAATTCGCATTATCAGCACTATCGGGCTCTTGACGACGATTCGGCGGCTGCTCTACGGTTCACGGCAATGCGTATTACTGCGAAGGATTGATCGATGCCGGACAAGGCGACCACCCGACTCACCCAGCGCGACATCGCGCGGCTGGCCAAGGTCAGTCAGACCACGGTGTCGCTGGTGCTGAACAACCGCAGCGACGCCACCGCACGGATCCCGGCCGAGACCCGCGACCGGGTCCTCAAGGTGATCCGCGAGACCGGCTACCAGGCCGATCCGCTGGCCCGCCGGATGCTGAAGCAGCGCAACCAGATCCTTGGCGTGTTCACCTACGAATCGGTGTTCCCGAGCGCGAGCGGCGACTTCTACCACCCGTTCCTGGCCGGCATCGAGGACTGCGCGGAGCAGCTGGGACTGGACCTGCTGCTGTTCACCAGTGCGCCGGTGACGTCCGGACGGCGGCAGATCTTCCATGAGAACAACCGGCTCCGGATCGCCGACGGCTGCCTGCTCCTCGGTCGTCAGATCCCGGCCGACGAGCTGGCCCGGCTGATCGCGGAGGAGTATCCGTTCGTCTCCGTCGGGCGCCGCGACGACGCCGGCGGCCCGGTCCCGTACGTCGGAGCCGACTATGTCGAGGCCACGCGGGTCGTGGTGGAGAAGGCGCTGGCGCTCGGGCACCGGCGGATCGCCTTCGCCGGCCCGGGGGCCGGTGCCGAATCGTCGGCCGACAGGCTGCTCGGCTTCCGGGCGGCCGCCGGAGCACGCGCGCCGTGGCTGCCGGGAGCCGATCCCGGCGCACTGCTCGACGCTCTGCTGGAGCGGAAGGTCACCGCTGTCTTCGTGGAGGAGCGGGCCGATGCCGTCGCCCTGCTCGCGACCGCGACCGCGCGGGGCGTCCAGGTCCCGGCCGACCTGTCCGTCATCGCCCTCGGTGACTCGACCCGGCCGGCCGAGAGCGACATCGACTTCACCGGCTTCCACGTACCGCGGCGGGCGATGGGGCTGCAGGCGGTCGAGTTGCTGGAGGCGATCCTGAGCGGCACCGCCACCGAGCGCCAACTGCTGCTCCCCTGCGAGCTGACCGACGGCACCACCCTCACTCCACCCAGCAAAGGGGTCTGATGCATACAGATGTTCTCGTGGTCGGCGGCGGGCTCGGCGGAGTCGCCGCAGCCCTGGCCGCGCTGCGCGCCGGTCGCTCGGTCGTCCTGACCGAGGAGTTCGACTGGCTCGGCGGGCAGTTGACCAGCCAGGCCGTCCCGCCGGACGAGCACAGCTGGGTCGAGCAGTTCGGCGTCACCGCGTCGTACCGAGCGTTGCGGGAGGGCATCCGGGCCTACTACCGCCGCCACTATCCGCTGACCTCGGCGTCGCGTGCGGATGTCCACCTCAACCCTGGTGCCGGGTACGTGTCGAAGCTCTGTCACGAGCCGCGGGTGGCGCTGGCTGTGCTGGAGGCGATGCTCGCGCCGTACCGGGCGAGTGGGCGGTTGCAGGTCCTGCAGCCGTACCGTCCGGTGGCCGCTGACACCGACGGCGATCGGGTCACCGCGGTGACC
Organism: Kribbella sp. NPDC049227; assembly: GCF_043197265.1. NCBI lineage: Bacteria > Bacillati > Actinomycetota > Actinomycetes > Propionibacteriales > Kribbellaceae > Kribbella > Kribbella sp. NPDC049227. The sequence continues at coordinate 1,094,603 of NZ_JBICST010000001.1, forward strand.
GTGCAGCATCGCGTCGGCGACGAGCAGGTCACCGTGACGGCGCCGTACATCCTGGACGCGACCGAGACCGGGGAGTTGCTGCCGCTGACCGGGACGGAGTACGTCACCGGGTTCGAGGCGCAGAGCGAGACCGGTGAGCCGAGTGCGCCGGCGCAGGCACAGCCACTCAACATGCAGGCGGTGTCGTACTGCTTCGCGGTCGACCACGTCGACGGTGACCACGTCGGGGACAAGCCGGCCAACTACGCCTTCTGGCGGAACTACCAGCCGTCGTTCTGGGGCGATCGGCTGCTGTCCTGGACGGCGCCGAATCCGCGCACGCTGGAGAGCTCACGGCGTACGTTCACGCCGAACCCCGACGACGACCCGCTCGCTGTGGTCGCCGATCAGCGGCGGACCGGCGGCGACACGAACCTGTGGACCTTCCGCCGGATCGCGGCCCGCCGGCACTTCGTTCCCGGTGCCTACGACAGCGACATCTGCCTGGTGAACTGGCCGATGATCGACTACTTCGAGGGCCCGGTCATCGACGTACCGGATGCGGCGAAGCACCTGGCCGCGGCCAAGGAGTTGTCGCACGCGGTCCTCTACTGGCTCCAGACCGAGGCGCCCCGCGCCGATGGTGGCGCCGGCTTCCCCGGGCTGCGGTTGCGGGGCGATCTGCTCGGGTCCACCGACGGCCTCGCCCAGGCGCCGTACATCCGGGAGTCCCGGCGGATCAAGGCGGAGTACACGATCGTCGAGCAGGATCTGTCGGCCGCCACGCGCGGCGACCGCGGTGCGGTCGAGTACGACGACAGCGTCGGGATCGGGATGTACCGGATCGACCTGCACCCGTCGACCGGCGGGGACAACTACATCGACGTGGCCAGCAGCCCGTTCCGGATCCCGCTCGGCGCGCTGATCCCACAACGCGTCGAGAACCTGCTGCCGGCGAACAAGAACCTCGGCACCACCCACATCACCAACGGCTGCTACCGGTTGCACCCGGTCGAGTGGAACGTCGGCGAGGCCGCCGGTCTGCTCGCAGCCTTCTGCCTGGACCGCGACGTCAGCCCGCGTGCGGTTCGCGGCACCCCCGCCCTGCTCGGCCAGTTCCAGGACCGGCTGATTGCCCAGGGCATCGAACTCGACTGGCCGGCCATCACAGGCTACTGAGTACCGGCTACTGATGGAGGACACCTGATGAAGACGCTGACAGCGGCACTGTCCGCCGCGGCCCTGCTGGCGTTGGCCGGCTGTGGCGGTGGCGGGTCCAGCTCGGCCGACGACGGACCGGTCGACCTGCGGATGACGATCTGGAGCGCGAACGCCAAGCACCTGGCGCTGTTCGACCAGATCGCGGCCGGCTACAAGAAGGATCATCCCGAGGTCGGGAAGATCACGTTCGAGCCGATCCCGTTCGACAGCTACACGACCACCCTGACCACCCAGATCGGCGGCGGCAACGTGCCGGACCTGGCCTGGATCTTCGAGAGCAGCGCCCCCGACTTCGTCACCTCGGGCGCGCTCGAGCCGATCGACAAGGACGCCGACCTGGTGCCCAGTACGACGGCCAACTGGGAGAAGGACGGCAAGCTGTACGCCTACCCGTTCTCGACCTCGCCACTCGGGGTCTTCGTCAACACCGACCTGGTGAAGGCGGCCGGGCGGCCGGCGCCGGCCGAGCAGATCGCGGCCGGGACCTGGACCTGGGACGAGGCCGCGAAGACCGCCGCCGCGGTTCAGGCTCGCGGCAGCAAGGGTGGGCTGGTGGTCGGCGACTTCGACTACAAGGGCTGGGACACGCTGAACGCGGTCTGGGCCGGCTGGGGTGCGCGGCCATGGAGCGAGGACGGCAAGACGTGCCAGTTCGACCAGCCGGCGATGGCGGACGCGATGACGTTCCTGCACAAACTGGTCTTCACCGACAAGGGCATGCCGGGCCCGGGCGTGACGAAGGACTTCTTCGCGGGCGACTCCGGGATGATTCTGACCCAGATCAGCCGGGCCGCACTGCTGGAGAAGGCGAAGTTCAAGTGGGACCTCGTCCCGCTCCCCAAGGGTCCGGCGGGTGACTACTCCGTCGTCGGGCAGGCTGGAATCGGCGTGTTCAAGCGCGGCAAGCACGCCGACGCGGCCAAGCAGTTCCTGGCCTACTTCACCAACGCGGAGAACTCGGCCAAGCTCGCGCAGTTCTTCCCGCCGCCCCGCAAGTCGCAGCTGAACGCTGCCACGCTGGGCAAGGCCAATCCCCTGCTCAAGCCGGCGCAGCTGGACAGTGTCGTTGTCCAGGGCATCGAACGCGGCACGATCAAACCCAGCCACACCGGGTACGCCGAGATCCAGCAGACCGTCCGTGCATCCCTCGACCCGCTGTGGAAGCCGGACGCGGACGTCAAGGCCGTGCTGGCCGGGGTGTGCTCGAAGATCAACCCGTTGCTGGCGAAATGACCCTGCTCCTGGAGAAGCCGGCCCGGGCGCCGGCGCTGACGGACAAAGCGCCATACTGGACGATGCGGCGGCGCGACGAGTTGGCCGGATGGCTGATGGTCGCGCCGCAGCTCGCCGGGATCGTTGCCTTCGTCATCGTCCCGCTCGGGCTGGTGGTCTGGTACAGCCTGCACGAGTGGAATGTGCTGGCCGGATCCTTCACCTTCATCGGAGCGGACAACTACACGGCGCTCACGAACGACCAGCAGCTCGGACCGGTGCTCAGGGCAACGGGATTGTTCTCGGCCGGTCTGGTAGTGCTGAACCTCAGCCTGGCGTTGTTCCTGGCCGTGCTGCTGAATCAGAAACTCCGGGGCACGGTGGTGTTCCGCACGCTGTTCTTCTCGCCGGTCGTGGTGACGCTGGTCGCCTGGACGATCGTGTGGGGGTTCCTGCTCCAGGACAACGGTGGGGTCAACGCGTTCCTCGACGTACTCGGGATCGACGGGCCGAACTGGCTGCGGTCCGGCGGCACGGCGATGGCGTCGGTGATCGTGGTCCAGCTGTTCAAGAACGTCGGTCTCAACATGGTCCTGTTCCTCGCCGCGCTGCAGGGTGTGCCGGCGGAGCTGTACGAGGCGGCGCGGATCGACGGAGCGTCGGCATGGGCGCGGTTCCGCCGGGTGACCGTGCCGCTGATCAGTCCGACGATCCTGCTGACGATGATCCTGACGATCGTCGGCTCGCTCCAGGTCTTCGCGCAGATCGCCGTACTGACGCAGGGAGGGCCCGGGACGTCGACGACCGTGCTGGTCTACTACCTGTACCAGCAGGCGTTCCAGTTCCACCACTTCGGGTACGGCGCGACGCTCTCGCTGCTGCTGTTCCTGATTGTTCTCGTGCTGACAGTCGTGCAGTGGCGGATGCGGCGAAGGTGGGTGTTCCATGAGTCCTAAGCTCAAGGTGCTGCTGTACGGCGTACTGCTGGTGTGCTGTGTTCCGTTCGTGTTCCCGATCTGGTGGATGGCGACGACGTCGCTGAAGCCGCTGTCCGAGATCTTCGCGTTCCCGCCGTCGCTGTTGCCGGGGTCGCCGACGCTGGACGCCTACCGGCAGGTGTTCGAGCTGCAGCCGTTCGGCCGGCAGTATCTGAACAGTCTCTACATCGCAGCGGTGGTCACACTCGGGACGCTGGCGGTGTCGGCACTGGCTGGGTACGCCTTCGCGCGGATCCGGTTCCGGGGCGCCGGCATCGTGTTCGTGATCGTGCTGACCGGGCTGCTGGTGCCGAACGAGGTGACGATCATCCCGCTGTACCGGATGTTCGACACGCTCGGGCTGGTGGACACCCACTGGCCGCTCATCCTGATCCCGATGCTGGGTGCGCCCAGCGTGCTGGCGACGTTCATCATGCGGCAGTTCTTCATCACGCTCCCCGCGGAGCTCGAGGAAGCCGGTCGCGTGGACGGTCTCGGCCGCTTCGGCCTGTTCTGGCGGGTCTGCCTCCCGCTGGCCCGGCCGGCGATCGGCGCGGTCGCCATCTTCACCTTCCTGCACAGCTGGAACCTCTACCTGGAGCCGATCGTCTTCCTGTCCAGCAAGTCCAAGTTCACCATCCCGCAGGCGCTGACCCAGTACGTCGACGCGTACGGCGGCCCGATGTGGAACACCCAACTCGCCGCCGCCACCCTGTCGGCGCTGCCGGTGCTGATCATCTTCGTACTGGCCCAACGCCAGTTCGTCGAGGGCCTGGCCCAGACCGGTCTGAAGGGCTGATCGCCCCGCGGCCCGTCCGCTTCTCCGCGCGTGGGGATTGTGGTCTACTGCGCGAAAGGGGGTGCGGGCGGATGGCCACAGCACGAGAGTTGGGCGAGGTCGAGATCGCGAACACCTCGGGGCGGCCGGTGGTGATGTTCGTGCATGGGCTGTGGTTGCTGGCCGGGAGCTGGCAGCGGTGGCGGGAGAAGTTCGAGGCGGCCGGGTACGCGACGGTGGCGCCGGGCTGGCCGGATGATCCGGAGAGCGTCGGCGAAGGGCGGGCGAATCCCGCGAGCTTCGCGGGGAAGTCGGTCGGCGCGATCACGGAGTACTACGCGGACATGATCTCGCGGCTGGAGCGGAAGCCGGCGATCGTCGGGCACTCGTTCGGCGGGCTGATCACGCAGAAGCTGGCCGGGATGGGCCTCGCGACTGTCTCGGTCCCGATCGACCCAGCGCCTGGGCGAGGCATCCTGCCGTTGCCTCTGTCCGCGCTGCGGGCGTCCTTCCCGGCCCTACGGAATCCGGCGAACCGGAACAAGGCCGTGATGCTGACCTACCGCCAGTTCCGGTACGCCTTCGTCAACGCCGTACCGGAGGACGAGGCCCGGAAACTGTACGACGAGTTCCCAGTGCCGGGGCCCGGGCTGCCGCTGTTCCAGGCGGCGGTCGCCAACTTCAACCCGAACAGCGAGACGGCGGTCGACCGAGCCAACCCGAACCGCGGCCCGATGAAGTTCCTCTCCGGCGAGAAGGACCACACCATCCCCTGGGCCATCACCAACGCGTCGTACCGCAAGCAACTCGACAACCCGTCCATCACCGAAATCGAGGAACTCCCCGCCCGAGGCCACTCCCTGGTCATCGACTCCGCGTGGGAACCCGTAGCCGAAACCACCCTCACCTTCATCCAGAACCACCACTCCTGATCCGCAGACCGCACAGAGACCTGATCGTTGCTCAAAGCAACGAGTCTGCCGATCCGCCAGGCGTAGTCGTCGGGCGCCTACCTCAGTGGTGGTTCAGGAGGTGTACGGCTTCTGCTGCCCAGTAGGTGAGGATGGTGTCGGCGCCGGCCCGGCGGATGGAGGTCAGGGTCTCCAGGATCGCGCGGTCGCGGTCGATCCAGCCGTTGGCGGCCGCGGCCTCGACCATCGCGTACTCGCCGGAGATGTTGTACGCCGCGACCGGGACGTTCACGTGGTCGCGGACCTGGCGGATGATGTCGAGGTACGCCAGGGCCGGCTTCACCATCACGATGTCGGCGCCTTCGGCGATGTCGAGGTCGACCTCGCGGATCGCGTCGCGGGCGTTCGCGCTGTCCTGCTGGTACGTCTTCCGATCACCCTGCAGCGACGAGTCCACCGCCTCGCGGAACGGACCGAAGAACGCGGACGCGTACTTCACGGCGTACGCCAGGATGACCGTGTCCAGGTGACCGGCCGCGTCGAGCGCCGTACGGATCGCGCCGACCTGGCCGTCCATCATCCCGGACGGGCCGACCACGTGCGCGCCGGCCGAAGCCTGCGCGACGCCCATCTCCGCGTAGATCGACAGCGTCGCGTCGTTGTCAACGCGCCCGGAGGAGTCGAGTACGCCGCAGTGCCCGTGCGAGGTGAACTCGTCCAGGCACAGGTCCGACATCACCAGCAACGCGTCGCCGGCCTCCGAGACAGCGTCCCGGATCGCGACGTTGAGGATCCCGTCCGGATCCAGTGCACCGGACCCGACCTCGTCCTTGACGGCAGGTATGCCGAACAGCATCACGCCGCCGAGTCCGAGCTGAGCCGCCTCGGCGATCGCCTTCCGCGCGGTGTCGCGGGTGTGCTGCACGACGCCCGGCATGGACTTGATCGCGATCGGCTCCCGGGCGCCTTCCCGGATGAACATCGGCAGGATCAGCTGCCGCGGCTCCAGCGTGGTCTCCGCGACCAGCCTGCGCACCGCCGCCGACGACCGAAGCCGCCGCGGCCTGACCTCCGGGAAACCACCAGACACGGACCTAGCTCTTCCTGCGTGAGCCCGAGCGCCGCTCGGACGGGCGGGTGACCGGTTCACCGGCCTCGACCATGGTGTCACGCCGGTCCGCACCGAACCGGGCGAGGGCGTCGGCCAGCTCCTCGGCGGCCGGCGTCTCGGCCATCGCGTCGACCCGCAGGCCGTGCTCCTCGGCCGTCTTCAGCGTGGCCGGGCCGATGACCGCGATCACCGTGGACGCGTGCGGCTTGCCGGCGATGCCGACCAGGTTGCGCACCGTCGAGGAGGAGGTGAACACGACCGCGTCGAACTTGCCGGACTTGATCGCCTCGCGGGTCGGCGCGGGCGGCGGCGCGGCCCGGACGGTCCGGTACGCCGTCACGTCGTCGACCTCCCAGCCGAGATCGGTCAGCCCCGCGACCAGCGTCTCGGTGGCGATGTCCGCGCGCGGCAGGAACACCCGGTTGATCGGGTCCAGCACCTCGTCGAACGGCGGCCAGTCCTCGACCAGACCGGCGGCCGACTGCTCACCGGACGGGACCAGGTCGGGACGGATGCCCCAGGCACCGATCGCCTCGGCGGTCTTGTCGCCGACCGCGGCGATCTTCAGCCCGGAGAACGCCCGCGCGTCCAGGCCGTACTCGTCGAACTTCTCCCGGACCGCCTTCACCGCGTTGACCGAAGTGAACGCGACCCACTCGTACCGGCCCTCGACCAGGCCGCGGATGGCCTTGTCCATCTGCTGCGGGTTGCGCGGCGGCTCGACGGAGATGGTGGGCACTTCCTCCGGCATCGCGCCGTAGCGCCTCAGCCGATCCATCAAAGGCCCGGCCTGGTCCTTGGTGCGCGGCACCAGGATCCGCCAGCCGAACAGCGGCTTGGTCTCGAACCAGGACAGCGCCTCGCGCTGCTCGACCACGGCGCCGACCACGATCACGGCCTCGCCGGTCACCTTGGCCGCGCGCAGGTCCGCGACGATCGTCTCCAAGGTCCCGACCACACTGGTCTGTGCGGTCGTCGTACCGCCGACAGTCACCGCGACCGGCGTGCTGCCGTCGAAGCCGGACTCGACCAGAGCGCTGACGGTGTCCTTCAGAACGTCCATGGCGTTCAGCAGCACCAGCGTCTGCTTCGGGTGCAGCCGGCCGAGGTCGAGCTTGGCCTCGGCCAGGTCGAGCACGGTGACCTCGCGGTCACCCTTCATCGTCAGCGGGATGCCGGCGTACGTCGGAACGGCGCTGACCTCGCTGACCCCGGGGATGACGTTGAAGCCGATGCCGGCCTTCCGGCACGCCGACGCCTCCTCGGCTCCGCTGGAGAAGGTGAACGGGTCGCCGGTGAGTAGGCGCACCACGTTCGCCGAGGTCTTGGCCGTCTTCACCACCAGTCGGGCCCGGGCGGCGACCTTCAGCGCCCGGCTGCCCTCGGCGCCGGACCCGTCGATCACCTCGACGCCCGGCCGGCAGTACGCCAGGAACGGGTTGTGCTCGGGGCCCTCGACAACGACCGCGTCGGCGTTCGCCAGAACGTCGCGGCCGGCCAAGGTCAGCAGGGACGGGTCACCCGGCCCGACGCCGACGAACGTGACATGGCCGAGTGGTCTGGTCTGCTTGACCGTGGTGGTGGCGGCGGCCTTCGCCGGCACTTTCTGAGGTGTGCTGGATGCTGCGGTGGCCGCTGTCTTCGCGCTGCTCACGTCTGCCTTCGCCCTCGTCCTCGTCCTGCTCGTCTTGTGCGCCGTCTCATGGGCCCCCTTGTGGGCGGCCGTCGTTCCCCGTGCCGGTGTCATGTTCGCTCCAGCAACTCGTTCGCCAGCGCTTTGCCCAGGGCAACCGGATCGTCCACCGGCCCGTTCGCGGAGAGCCGCCGTACGCCGTCGTCCTGGCCGAGCGCGCCCCGCAGCCACAGCTCGGGGCCGTCCTCACCGTCGACCACCTCCGCGAGGGCGCCGACCGGAGCCGTGCAGCCCGCCTCGAGCGTGGCCAGCAGTTGCCGTTCCGCCGTGACCGCGGCCCGGGTGGCCGCATCGTCCAGCGGAGCCAGGGCGGCCAGCACCTCGGTGTCGCCCGCCCGGCATTCGATGCCCAGGGCACCTTGTCCCGGTGCGGGCAGGACCTGGATCGGATCCAGGGTCTCGGTCACCTCGGCGAGCCGTCCCAACCGGGACAACCCTGCCCTCGCGAGGACCACCGCGTCCAATTTGCCGTCGGTGACCATCCCGATCCGGGTGTCCACGTTGCCGCGGATCCCGGTGCATTCGATGCCGAGGCCGAGCGCGTCGAGCTGCGCCACCCGGCGAGCCGCGCCGGTGCCGACGAGTGCGCCCGTTGGCAGCTCTCCCAGGGTGAGCCCGTCGCGGGCGACCAGCACGTCGCGCGGGTCCTCGCGGACCGGGATCGCACCGATGGCCAGGCTCTCGAGCGGTTGGGTCGGCAGATCCTTCAAGGAGTGCACGGCGATGTCGATCTCGTCGGCCAGCAAGGCGTCGCGCAGTGCGCTGACGAAGATGCCGGTACCGCCGATCTGCTCCACCGGCGCCCTGTTGACGTCCCCGGTCGTGACGATCGGCACCAGCTCGACCTCGTGGCCGAGCTCGCGCAGCCAGTCGGCGACCATGGTTGCCTGTACGGTCGCCAGCGCGGACCGCCGGGTGCCGAGCCTGATCATGCGTGCTCACCTCCTGGCGCCTTCGGCGTGGTCACCGCGTCGACCGTCGCCTGATCGAGGGCGAAGAGTTCGCGCAGCGCGTCCGCGTACGTCGGCCCGCCCGGATCAGCGGCGAGCTCTTTCACCCGGACCGTCGGGTTGTGCAGCACCTTGTCGACCACGCGGCGGATCGTCCGGGTGACCTCTTCCCGCTGGACGTCGTCCAGGCCGGGCAGCCTGCGCTCCAGCCGGGCCAGCTCGGAGTCGACCAGCTCGGTCGCCATCGCCCGCAGCGCGACCACCGTCGGCGCCACCGACGCGGCCCGCCGGGTCGCCTCGAACGCCCCGGTCTCCTCGCTGACGATCCGGCGTACCTCGTCGATGTCGGCCTCACTGCCGCCGGCCGTCCCCGCGATGTCGGCGAGGGTGATCAGCGTGACGCCAGGGATGCGCGCGGCCTCGGGAGCCACGTCCCGCGGCAGAGCGACGTCCAGTACGCCGAACGGCTGCCCGTCCGTCGCGTTCCGGATCATCTCCTCGGTCAGTACGACGCCCCGCGCGCCGGTGCACGACACGACCAGCTCGGCCTCGGCCAGCGCGTCGGGCACGCTCGCGAGCTGGATCGCCGTACCGCCGACCCGCTCGGCCAGCGCGACCGCGCGGTCATAGTTGCGGTTGGCAATGGTCACGCTCTTCGCGCCGCCGTTGAGCAGCGTCTGCGCGGCCAGCGAGGCCATCGAACCGGCGCCGACGACGAGCGCGCGGCGGCCTTCGAACCCGCCGAGTGCTTCCAGCCCGGCCGACACGACCGAGCGCCCGGCCGAGTCGATGCCGGTCTCGGCATGCGCCCGCTTGCCGACCCGCAACGCGTGCTGGAGCAGGGCGTTCAGGTCGGTGCCGATGGTCTCCAGGTCCTGGCCGACGCGCAGCGTCTCCTTCACCTGGCCGAGGATCTGGCTCTCGCCGACGACCATCGAGTCCAGCCCGACCGCGACCTGGAACAGGTGTGCGACGGCGCCTTCCTCGAAGTGCACGTAGAGGTGCTCGGCCAGATCCAGCAGCGGTACGCCGGTGACGTCGGACAGGATCGCGGTGACCTCGTCCATGCCCGCGTGGAAGCGGTCGACGGTCGCGTAGACCTCGGTCCGGTTGCAGGTGGCGATCACCGCGGACTCGGCGACGGCCGGGGTGTTCTTGACCGCCAGGGCCAGCTTGGTCGCCGCGTCCGGATCGAGCGCCACGCGCTCGAGGACGTTGATGTCAGCTGAGCGGTGGCTGATACCGACGACCAGGTAACTCATGCGCCGACACCCCCCACACTCGGCAGGTCCGTCAGACCGTTCATCGCTGGTAGCTCGGGCACCTGGGGGAGCGCCGCCTCTCCGGACTTTCGTTGTTCGTGGTACGCCAGGATCTGCAACTCGATCGAGAGGTCCACCTTGCGGATGTCGACACCGGTGGGCACGGACAGCACCACCGGCGCGAAGTTCAGGATGCTGGTCACCCCGGCGGCGACCAACCGGTCGCACACCCCCTGGGCCGGACCGGCGGGAGTGGTGATGACACCGATCGAGACCCGGTCGGCCTTGACGATGTCCTCCAGCTCGGCGAAGTCGCGGACCTCCATGTCGCCGATCCGCTCGCCGATCAGGTTCGGGTCGGCGTCCAGCAGCGCCACGATCCGGAACCCGCGGGTGCCGAAACCGGAGTAGTTCGCCAGCGCGTGGCCCAGGTTTCCGATCCCGACGATGACGACGGCCCAGTCCTGGGTGACGCCGATCTCACGGGCGATCTGGTAGCGCAGGTACTCGACGTCGTACCCGACGCCGCGGGTGCCGTACGAGCCCAGGTAGGACAGATCCTTGCGCAGCTTGGCCGAGTTGACTCCGGCGGCGGTGGCCAGGTCCTCGCTCGAGGCGGTCGCGATCCCGCTGTCCGACAGTGCGGTCAGGGCCCGCAGGTAGACCGGCAAGCGCGCGACAGTCGCCTCGGGGATACCGCGTTCGGTTCTCGTCGGCGGGCCCGGTCGACGGCTGCTGGCACGCGTCACAATTCTCCTGGGAACGGTTGCTCGGCCGCGGTCTGACGGCCGGCGGCCCGTTCCTTACTCTAGGAGCTTGTGAACGTGAGAACAAAATCGGCGAGAGTGACCCAGCGCACTATGCCGTGAGTGCCTTCCGGAGGCGGGCCGGGTCGACGCGCCAGAAGTCGTGCTGCTTGCCGTCCACGAAGGTGACCGGGATCTGTTCGCCGTACTCCGTGAACAGCCGGTCGTCCTGGGTGATGTCGACCTCGGTCCACTCCACCCCGAGCTCAGTACAGACCGCGCGGACGATCTCGCGGGCGTCGTCACACAGGTGACAGCCGGGCTTCCCGTACAGCGTGACCCTGCTCATCGGTCCGCCTCCCGGAGCCGGCCCTTGGCGACCTTGCCGGTGACCGAGTGCGGCAGATGGTCGACCACCTCGATCTCCACCGGGCACTTGAACCTGGCCAGCCGGGTCCCGGCGTACTCCCGGACCTCGGCGGTGTCGACGGTCGCGCCGGCCCGCGGTACGACGAACGCCTTCACCGCTTCGCCGGTCTCCTCGGACGGTACGCCGATGACCGCGGCCTCACGGACCCCGGGCGCACCGACCAGCACCTCCTCGACCTCGCTCGGGAAGACGTTGAAGCCGGACACGATGATCAACTCGCGGAGCCGATCGACCAGGAACAGGTCGCCGTCGGCATCCAGGAACCCGACGTCGCCGGTGCGGTACCACCCGTCGCGGTCCGGGCCTTCGGCCCCGTCCGGCCAGTAGCCGGAGAACAGGTTGCCGCCGCGGATCACGATCTCGCCGGGGTCGTCGCCCTCGACGTCCTCACCCTGCTCGTCGGCGATCCGGAGTTCGACGTTCGGCAACGGGCGGCCGACCGAACCGGGCTTCGGCTCGCTCTCCCCCAACGTGGTGGTGACACCGGGCGAAGCCTCGGTCAGGCCGTAGCCCTGGTGCACGAACTTGCCGGTCTCCCGCTCGAACCGGTCCGCCGTCTCGCGGTCGAGGGTGGACGCGCCCGTCAGCACGACCTTGATCGACTTCAGCGCATCCCGCAGGTCCGATCGGGCCAGCAGAGCATTCAGTGCCGGCGGCGCGAGTGGCAGCCGCGTCACGCCGTACTCGCGGATCAGGTCGAGCGTGTGAGCGGAGTCGAACCGCTGGTCGATCACGAGCGCGGCGCCGGTGGCGACGGCCCAGCCCAGTACGGCGTTCAGCCCGAACGCGTGGAACATCGGCAGGACCCCGAGGACGACGTCCTCCGGGCCCATCCGGTCCTCGCCGAGCTCGGAAAGGTTCTTGACGTTCGCAGCCAGTGCCCGATGGCTGAGCATCGCCGCCCGCGGATCGCCACTGGTTCCGGAGGTGTACAGCAGGACCGCGAGTGTCTCAGGGTCGATCGACGGAAGTAACGGAGCGTCACCCTGGAGCTCGCCCGGACGCACCGTCCGGACCCCCTCGCCGACCTTCGCCGCGAGGTCCGGGCCGGTGACCGCGAGACGGGCTCCGGAGTGCTTCAGGACGGCCGCGATCTCGGGCTCGGTCAGCCCGGTGTTCAGCGGTACGGCGACCAGCCCGGCGCGGAGAATCCCCAGGTAGGACGTGACGAACTCGATGCTGTTGGCCATCAGCAGGACGACCCGGTACCCGGGCACCAGGCCGGCCGCGGCGTACCCCTGCGCGGTCGCGCCGACGATCTCGTCGAGTTCGCGCCAGGTCAGCCGCCGGTCCCCGTCGACCAGCGCCGGACGTTCACCGTGACGTTGCGCTGTGTCACGAAGAATGTCAGCGAAATTGAAGTTCACCAGGCGAGTCTGTCATGTCGCCGGGGCGTGCTTCCGGCACGGTTGGGGAGTTCGGCTCGCTCGGAACGGTTGCAGCAGAGCGTGACGGGCGATATACAGGTGAACTCGTGGGCGGGCTTCTGCTGAACCTCACACTGCAGAAACCGTCCGGCCGGGGTACCTATGCGCAATTACCCCCGGCAGCAGGCTGCGCCGTTGTCCGGTGCCGGCCCGCTGGCGCATTCGTGACGACTCGGACCGGACGGAAGGCGGCACGCCTCAGGCTGTTGACAGCGAGTGCTTAAGGCATAACGCTCGGTGCTGTCTCAGCCGCTGTGGCCATTCGCGGATGTGTCAGACGACGTGTCAGTTGAACGGGGAGAAATCTTGACGACGCCGGAGCCAAGCCCGGACGGGATGAGACGTGCGGAGCTCGTCGATCGCGCCCAGGCCGGGGACGTCGGTGCCTTCGGTGAGCTGTACGACGAGTACTCGCTCACCGTCTATCGCTACATCTACGCACGGGTGTCGTCCTCGGCACTCGCCGAGGACCTGACCAGCGAGACGTTCGTCCGGGCGCTGCGCGCACTGGACTCGTTCCGCTGGCAGGGCCGGGACTTCGGCGCCTGGCTGGTGACGATCGCCCGGAACCTGATCACCGACCACTACAAGTCCGGCCGGGTCCGGCTCGAGGTGGTCACGGACGAGATCGAGACGCACGACCGGCAGACCGAGGGGCCGGAGGTCGACGTACTGGCCGCCGCCACCGCCGAGGTCCTGCGGGACGCCGTCGCGGCCTTGCCCGAGGAGCAACGCGACTGCCTGACGATGCGATTCTTCGCCGGATTGTCGATCGCGGAAACGGCCAAGGCGCTGGAGAAGTCCGAAGGCGCCGTCAAGCAACTGCAACTGAGGGCCGTACGGCACTTGGCGAAGGTTATCCCCAAGGACTTGAGGTGAGGAGGATGACAACGAATGTCTTTCGTAACCCGTCAGCGAGTTTCCTCGTTCTCCTTCGTGAGGACCTGTCGGTGACCCCGGCTGGCCATTGAGGAGAACGAGAACACATGAGTGACCTACACAGGGCTCGAGCGCGCGCGGAGGCATTCGCGCACGCCATCGATCACGGGCCCCGTCACTCTTCGCGACTGAGCGATGACCCGGAGCTTGTGGAGGCTGTGGAGCTGGTCGGACGGCTGAGGACCGCCGGCGCAGTGGCACCGCGTCCGGAGTTCAGTGCCGAACTACGGCACCGCCTGATGGAACAGGCGGCCGCCCGCGCGGCGACGACTCCGATGGTGGTGCACAGCACTCCGGACGGTCCGGACGACCCGCCGACCCGCGAGGACGTCGACGCGTCCGTGACACCTATCCGCCATCGTCACCGCCGGCGCATCCGGCTCGTGGCCAGTACCGCCGCGCTGGTCCTGCTCGGGGGTGGCATCGGTTCCGCCGCCGCCGCTCAGCAGGCGATGCCCGGCGACACCTTGTACGGGATGAAGCGCAGCATCGAGAACGTGGCCACCAACGTGGGTGTCGGGGACGACTCCCGCGGCCGGCGCGATCTCGAGCACGCGATGACCCGACTGTCCGAGGTCCGCGCGCTGGCCGAGCACGGCGGCGACGTGGGCACGATCAACGGCACTCTGGACGACTTCTCGGCGCAGGCCCGCAAAGGCGTGTCCCGCCTGGTCGCGTCGTACCAGCAGGACGGCGACGAGGGTTCGATCACGGCGATCACCACCTTCATCACGAACGCCCGCCAGGCTCTTGGTGAGCTCGCGCCGAAACTGCCCCCGGAGTCGCTGAAGTCCGCCGTGGAGGCGCTGGCAACGATCGAGCAACTGGCCCAGCACACCACGGCCGCCTGCCCGAAGTGCGACCAGCCGAAGCCGGCCAAGGGCACCCAGCCTGCCGGTCCGGGCGTGGGCACCGAGCCGAGCAATCCGTCCAACGGATCGCCCAGCTCGAAGGCGTCCACCGCGCCGGCCCCTGGTGCGTCAACGCAGCCGAGTGGGTCGCCGACCAAGCTGCCGAACACCACGATCGTCGAGGAGTCCAACACTCCCCCGCCGAGCCTGAAGACGCCCCCGAAGCCCAACACCCCGAACTCGTCGACGACCCCCACGATCGTCCCGAGCCTCCCGACGCCAGGCACACCGTCGTGGCCCTGGCCCTTCCCGACCCTCAGCGTCCCGACTCTGATCAATCTCCCCGGCGTCCTCCAGACCTTGCTCCCACCCTGGAAGTAGGCCCAGACGCACAGAAGCCCGGCACACACGCTGTGCCGGGCTTCTTCTCTGCTCGCCGGGATGCTGTCAGAAGAAGACCGAGCGGCGTTGCATGAGGAGGGTGTAGAGGGTCTGCTGGATGGTTTCGCGGACCTGGTCGGTGACGTTGAAGACCAGCATCGGGTCGTCGGCGGCGCCGTCGGGGAAGTCGTCGGTCCGGATCGGCTCGCCGAACTCGATCAGCCACTTGGACGGGAGCGGGATCAGCCCCAGCGGTCCGAGCAGCGGGAAGAACGGCGTGATCGGGATGTACGGAACGCCGAGCAACCGCGCCAGCGACGCGATGTTGCCGACCAGTGGATAGATCTCCTCGGCGCCGACGATCGAGCACGGAATGATCGGTACGCCGGTCCGCATCGCGGCGCTGACGAATCCACCCCGCCCGAAGCGCTGGAGTTTGTACCGCTCGGAGAACGGCTTGCCGAGACCTTTGAACCCCTCCGGCCAGACACCGACCAGATTGCCCTGCCGCAGCAGCCGCTCGGCGTCGTCGTTGCTCGCCAGCGTCGCCCCGCCCTTGCGGGCCAACTCCCCGACGAACGGCGTCTGGAACACGAGGTCGGCCGCGAGCGTACGCAGCGGCCGGTTCGTGTGATCCGCGACGACCACCTGGGTGACCAGCCCGTCGAGCGGCATCGTGCCGGAGTGGTTCGCGACCACCAGGGCGCTGCCGGTGTCCGGGATGTTCTCGATCCCGCGCACCTCGACCCGGAACCACTTCTCCACCATCGGCCGCAGCATCGGCAGCAGCACCTGGTCGGTCAGGTCGGAGTCGTACCCGAACTCGTCGAGCTCGTACTCCCCGCTCACCCGCCGCCGCAGGAACGCGAGCCACTCCGCGACCCGCCGCTCCCCGTCCTCGCCGAACAGCTCGCGCACGACCCGCTCGAGTCCCGCGAAGTCCAGGGGTGCGGCCTCGACGACCGGCACCTGCGGTCCCGCTCCGGCCTCGACCTGCTCCGCCACGGGCGGCTCCACCGGCCGCTTGCCCTTCTTCTTCAACCGCGTTCCGGGCCCCGCGAGTGCGCGAGCAGCCGCGGACGGCGTCGTACGGCGTCCTGATCCGCGGCCCGGACGCCCGCCGGCACCGATCGGGATCACTTCGGCGTCAACCACGCAACGCTCCCAGTCCGGCGGTCAGCAGCGACGCCGCACGGGCGACCGCGCCGGGGCCGAGCGCGTCACGGAAGTCGTCGAAGGCGGCCGCGGTCGTGTACTTCGGCTCGAACCCGAACTCGGCCCGCATCCGGGTGGTGTCCACCGCGCGGCCGTAGGTCAGGAAGGTGATCTGGTCCGGCGAGAAGTCCGCGAGCCGGGCCCGGCGGACGGCGGCCGCGGTACTGGACGCGGTGAAGGACGGCAGCCGGAGCGTGGGACGGCCGAGTTTGCGGATCGCCTGGGACAGCGAGAGCACTCCGTCGCCGGCCAGGTTGAAGGTCCCGGGCAGGTCGTTCACGGTGGCGTGGTGGATCGCCTCGACGCCGTCGTCCTCGTGCAGGAACTGCAGGCGGGCGTCGTACCCGAAGACGGTCGGTACCACGGGCATCGCGAAGTAGCGGGTGATCGGGGAGTCGGTCCTGGGGCCGATCCAGTTCGCCATCCGGAGCGTGGAGACGCGGACGTCGGGGCGGCGCCGGGCGAAGCCGCGCACGTACCCCTCGACCTCGACAGCGTCCTTGCTCAGCCCGGTCTGGTGGATCGCCCGCGGCGCCATCTCCTCGGTGAACATGGCCGGATCCCGCGGACCGGCGCCGTACACCGTGGTCGACGACTTCACCACCAGCTTGGCCACGCCGGGCGCCTTCTGGCAGGCGGCGAGCAGCTGCATGGTGCCGATGACGTTGATCTCCTTCATCGACGAGCGGCCGCCGGCGCTGCCGGGGGTGGCCACGACGCCGGTGTGGACGACCGTGTCGACGCCCTCGGCGGCGATCACCTTCGCGATCACGGGGTTGCGAATGTCGGCCCGAACGAACCGGACCCGGCCCAGCTCGGCCCGTGGCGGCACCACATCGACGCCGAGCACCGTGCCGATCGACGGATCGTCGGCCAGTCTGCGGGCACAGCGAGCACCGGCGTCCCGGGAGACGCCGGTCACCATCACTACCTGTGCCACGAGAAACCCCCAGCCAGACAGCAACCCCACAAGTGGCCGCGCCGGCCCCCGGCGCGGCGGGAACTGCTTACTTGCCGAGCTTGCGGCGCTGCACCCGCGTCTTCTTCAGCAGCTTGCGGTGCTTCTTCTTCGCCATACGCTTACGGCGCTTCTTGATAACAGAACCCACAGTGGACCATCCAAACTCAAAGAGAACGTCGGCAAAGCTTACCCGCAGGTCAGGCGGTGAACCTAAAGCAGGCTGCCTCGGTAGGCTGGGCGGTGACCTGGGGAGGCGCCGATGACAAGCGGTACGACGGCCCGGTACGACGGTCTGGCCGACTGGTACGACGCGAAGTACGTGGCCGGAGCGGAACCACATCAGCCGGGTCTGCTCGAGCTCCTCGGGCCTGGATCCGGCCCGTGCCTGGACATCGGGTGTGGCACCGGGCGCAACTTCGAAACCATCCGTGCGAGTGGGCGCAGTGTGGTCGGGATGGACTTCTCCGCCGACCAGTTGCGGCTGGCACGGAGCCGGACCGACGGTCCGCTGATGGTCGCGGACGCCGCCGTCCTCCCGTTCGCCGACAAGTCCTTCGACACCGCGATGGTGATGTGGATCTCCACCGACGTGGATGACTTCGCCCAGGTCGTGCGCGAGGCGACGCGGGTGCTCCGGCCGGACGGGGTGCTCGTCGTGTACGGCGTACATCCGTGCTTCAACGGCCCGCACGTCGTCTGGAACGAGGACGGCAGCCGCCTCATCCACCCCTCCTACCGCCGGCCGGGCTGGCACGAGGAGTCGCCGTACTGGGGCGACGGGATCCGCCGTCACGTCGGCATGCACCACCTCACGCTCGCCGACTACCTGAACGCCTTCCTCACCACCGGCTTGACCCTCGAACGCTTCGAGGAACCGGACTCAAGAGGCGTCCCTCACTCCCTCGCCGCGCGCGCCCGCCGCTCCACCTGAGCAACGGCTGTCGGTGCGGGCTGGTTGACTGGTCGGCATGGTGACGCTGGACTCGTGGAGTGAGCAGGACTTCACCCTGCTCGAGGGCTGCAACACGCCCGAGATGACCGCTCACCTGGGCGGCCCAGAGACCCCGGCCAAGCTGCGCGAGAGGCAGCAGCGGTACGTCGAGAACGCCTTCACGGGTCAGATGTTCGTGATCGTCACCGACGACGGCGATCGGGCCGGGTTGGTCGGCTACTGGGAGCACACCGAGGCGGCCGAGACGGTCTGGGAGACCGGCTGGGCGATCCTGCCGGAGTTCCAGGGGCGTGGGCTGGCGACCGCCGCGGTAGCCGAGGTGGCGAAGGTCGCCGCCGCGGCCGGCAGGCACAGCACGCTGCACGCGTACCCCGGCGTGACGAACGCCGCTTCCAACGCGCTGTGCCGCAAGGCCGGCTTCGTCCTGCTCGGCGATCGCGACTTCGAGTATCCCAAGGGTCACTGGATGCGTTGCAACGACTGGTCCCTCGACCTCTAGGCGGCTTTGCGGGTGGGGAGCTGGACGGGTTCGGTGAGGACGACCAGGTGTGGGGTGGCGCTCTGGTTGGTGGTCGAGGCGTAGGCGGCGGGCGTGAAGGCGACGGCGGCGAGGCCGAGCGTGATGATGGTGCCTGTGGCAACGGTCTTGACGATCGTGAGCTGCATGGTGGGCTCCTGGAGGTGATGGATCCGGCTGTGATTCCATCCTCAGGGCCGGTACTGCGACCGTTCTGGGAGGAAGCTGGGAGCTTCCTGGCAGTCACAGCCCCGCGACCTCCGGACCCGCGGCGGTGAGGATCCCGAGCGACTCCGGCGTCCAGGGTCCGGTACGGATCACGATCGCGTGATCGACACCCCATGATGCTTGCTCGCGGCAACGTTCAACGAAGGTGCCGACGGTGTCGTCCGGGGTGAGCCGGGTCGACAGCGTCTTCTCGATCTCGCCGTACCGGCGGCCGAGTTCGTCGCAGTGCGCGCGGAGTACGTCGAGCTTGTGGCGCACCGTCGTCCCTGCGTCGGGCAGGTCGAACAGGTTGCAGGCATCGGCCCGCCGCGCCACCATCCGCAGTGTCTTCTGCTCGCCCGTCCCACCGATCAGCACCGGCGGACGCCGTTCCGGCCGCGGGCTGCAGATCGGCCCCTCGAGCTGGAAATGCTTGCCCTGGTACGGCGAACTGTCGCCGGCGAACATGCGGTCCGCGATGTCCAGCAACTCCTCGAGCTGCTCGAACCGATCCTTGGTCGGCCCGAGCGGGATCCCCATTGCCCGCGCCTCCTCGCCTTCCCACCCGATCCCGACCCCGAACCACGCCCGCCCACGGGTGAGCGCGTCCAGCGTCGCGATCGCCTTCACCTGAACAGCGGGGGGCCGGAACGGCACCGGCGACACGAGCATCCCGAGCCGCGCCCGGCTGGTCGTCGCGGCCAGGAACCCGAGCATCGTGATCGCCTCGTACAACTCGGCCTGCGGATGACTCGTCGGATCCGCCTGGAACAGGTGATCCGGCACCCAGATCGTGTCCAGCCCACCCTCGTCCGCGATCGACGCGATCCGCCGCAGCCCCTCCACGCCGTCCGGCCAGGCGTGATCCGTCACCGTGACACTGACCTTCACGCGCCCGCCTCCACAATCCCGGCCGCGGCGGCAGCTTCAGCGGCAAGCGCCGTGTACTGGACGCCGGCCAGCCGCCAGTCACCGTCCCGGGCGAGCCAAATGCTCATCACCCGGAACAGCCCCTTGATCGTCTCCCCGTGGAACCGGCACTCCGACCGCTGGATCTCGGTCCGCATGGCTGTCTCACCGTGGGCGACGACCTCCGACTGCAGCAACTCCAGCGAGACCTGCTCGAACACGCCACTGGTGTGCACGCCGATCCACTCGTCGGGATCGATCATGAAGCCCTTCGGTCCGACGATCCGGCAGTCCGGGTCGACGAGCAGCTTCAGTGCGGCGGTGTCCTGGGCGATCAGGCTCCGCACCAGCCGCTGCGGGGCGTCGCCGAGCTCCGTGGACATGTGGCGCCCCCAAATTCTTAGGGTGACCCTATATTTATGGTCACTCTAGAACGACTACCCTGACCGTGTGAAGGACGCGGACGGACTGCGGGCGCGGAAGAAGCGCGAGACGCGGGAGCGGATCGCTGCGGCGGCGCGGGAGTTGTTCGTCGCGCACGGGTTCGACGCGGTCACCGTGGTCGATGTCGCCCGGGCGGCCCAGGTGTCCGAGGCAACGGTCTTCAACTACTTCCCGACCAAGGACGATCTGTTCTTCGGCGGCGGGCTGGAACAGTTCCAGGCGGCGACGCTGGCCGCGGTCGGCGACCGCCCGGCCGGAGAGTCGGCGATCGGCGCGTTCCGCCGGTTCACGATCGCCAACGTCGCGCACGCCGCCGACCCGGGCGCGGCCGACCTCATCACCACCGCAGCCCGGGTCGTGGCCGGCAGCCCGTCGCTGCAGGCCCGCGAGCGCGAGATCGTCGCCGCCACCACCGACGCACTCGCCACCCTGCTGCGCTCGGAGGGAACGGGACGGATGGAGTCGTGGGCGATCGCCAACGCCTTGGTCGGTGTCCAGCGATCGATCGTCACCGAGGTCCGGGCCGAGGTCCTGGCCGGACGCCACGGCCCGCAACTCGTCGCCCGTGTCCAGCACGGCGCCGAC
Source organism: Kribbella sp. NPDC049227 (assembly GCF_043197265.1). Taxonomy (NCBI): domain Bacteria; kingdom Bacillati; phylum Actinomycetota; class Actinomycetes; order Propionibacteriales; family Kribbellaceae; genus Kribbella; species Kribbella sp. NPDC049227. The sequence continues at coordinate 1,115,261 of NZ_JBICST010000001.1, forward strand.
ATCCTCCTGACTCGACTCGAGTCCGCCTTCAACCGTTGACGGGTAGCCTGCGGACATGGCCTACGTGGTGTTCCTCGGCGGACTCGTCGTCGTACTGACGGGGCTGACCTGGTTCGCCTCCTGGGCCAAGCGGCGTGGTCACGGCTCCGGCGTCGCCGGCGCGTTGGCGGCGTACGAGGAGGCCTACCGTACGACGGCGCACCAGTCGCACCACGAGATCCGGCGAGCCGCCGACCGCAAGGCCGAGACCGGCACGCCCGACGATCTCCAGGGCTAGAGGTATCTCGCAACGGGTCCGAGGGTTAGTAGGCCGGACCCGGCTCCTGCTTGTTCTGTTGCGGCTGGCGCCAGCGCGGCTCGGGCACGTGCCAGTCGTTGCTGGTGGTTGAGGGTCTTGGCCGCCGCGGCGATGAGGCCCCAGTGGGCTTCCAGGAGCAGGCCAGGTGGTGGGTCGGGTATGTGGTCGAGCGCCTCGGCTGCTTCGGCGGGGTGGTTCTGCGACAGCAGCACGAGCGGACGGACCCACGGCCAGTGGGGACCATAGTCAGCTTCGAGGACCGGCTGGTCGTGCCGGATGTCGTAGCAGGCCACGGCTAGTGGGAGAAGCCCGGACTGCAGGCCGGGCATGGACGCGTTGTCGAGGAGGGCGCCGGCCTGGCGATAGGCATCGGGAGTGTCTTGACGGAGGGCGGCGTACCACCGAGTGAAGACGGCGACCAGCGGCAACTCATGCCGGGAGGCCAGCTCGTCAGCGGCTTCGGCGTGATGGTCGGCGGCCGCATAGTCCGCCACAGCGCACGACGACTGCAGCCGGATGAGATGGCCCAGAACCTCGTAGGTAAAGAGCCCGTGGCGTTGGGACAGCTCGACCAACTCAGCCCCGATCGCGTCGCGGTCGCGGGAGAGGCCGGCGCGATAGCACGTCTGCAGGAAGACGCCGTTCAGCGCAAACGCCAGCAAAACAGGATCATCCAGGCCCCGCGCGATCGACTCAGCCTCACGCGCCGCCTCCCGCGCTCGCGGATCTCGCGAACCACGCGACTCGAGCGCAATCGTCGTCAGCAACCGCGCCCGCACCCCCGGATGCTCCTGCGTAGGCAACACCCGCTCCGCGGCCGCCACAATCGCTGCGGCGTGGGACTCATCGTCCGACCGCGTCCAGATCGCCGGTACGTCGTACGCACCGATGACTCGCGCAGTCAGATCCGGATCACCCAACTCCTCAGCCGCGGCGATCGACGCGAGACGGTGCTGGCGCGCAGCCTCGAGACCGCCTCCACCGGTGACGGCGAGATTCCGGAGCAGCCCCACGGTCGACTCCAACCGGGCCCGAGTGCCTCCAACCGCCCGGTCGTACGCCGCAGCAGCCTCGACCCAGACCTGTCCGGCCGACGCCGGCTCCAGATGCGCGGCCTGGTTGAGGATGTCGGTCTCCAACCGACCAAGCGCCGGCCCGGGATCCACGCCGAGCTGACCGACCAGCATCGCCCGAGCCCGACGCAGTACGGCGAGAGCGTCGCCCTGCCGACCAGTCCGGTACAGAGCGAGCGCCAGCAACCGCCACGCGTCCTCACGCCACGGATGCTCGGTCACATGCGCATCCAGCTCAGGCACAGCCTCAGCAGCAAGCCCTAGGGCCAGCCGCGCCTCCCCCAACCGCTCCACCGCCCGCAGCCGCAACTCCGTCAACCGCGACCGTTCACCCTGAGCCCATCCCTCGTCAGCAAACTCGGCGTACGCCGGACCGCGCCACAGCTCCAGCGCCTTCGTCAGCTCGGGCACCAACTCCACCGCCGGCAACGCAGCACCGACAGCCGCTTCGAACCGCCACGCGTCAACAGCATCCGTCCGCAACGCATAGCCCGGACCATCGGTCACCAGCAGCCGAGCCGGCGACCGCGGCGCCCGCTCCGGTTCCACCGCCCGCCGCAGCGCCGCGACGAACGTCCGCACCGCGCCCAACGCACCCTCCGGCGGATCCGCCCACAGGTCGTCCACCAGGACAGTCGCCGGTACGACGCGCCCGCGCGCAACGATCAACCGCGCCAGCACGGCCCGATGCCGCGGTCCCTTCAGACCCACCTGCCGGCCGACATCGTCCCAGGCCACCACCGGCCCGAGCACCCCGAAGTCCACCCGGCCACCGTAGCGCTCATCCAACGCTCATCCGCGCGCGCGATCCTGGCCGGCATGAAAATCAACGGCTTCGACTACCATCGCGTCTCCGGCCCCGATGACGTGAAACTCAACGTCGCCGTCGGCGGTTCCGGTACGCCGATCGTCCTCCTGCACGGGTTCCCGCAGACCCATCTGATGTGGCGGCACGTCGCCACCGACCTGGTCGCCGACCACACCGTCATCTGCCCCGATCTCCGCGGCTACGGCGAGAGCGACAAGCCGGCCGACGGCTACGCGAAACGAGTGATGGCCGCGGACATCATCGCCGTGGCGCGGAACCTCGGACACAGCCAGTTCGCCCTGGCCGGGCACGACCGTGGCGCCTTGGTCGCGTTCCGGGCCGGCCTCGACCACCCTGACACGATCACCCAGCTGATGTGCCTGGACGTGCTGCCCACCCTCGACATGTGGGACGTGATGCGCGGAACGAGCGCCGCTGTCGGGTTCCACCTCTACCTGATGGCGCAGCCACCCGGCCTGCCTGAGGAGCTGATCGCGGCCCGCCCGGACGCGTTCTTCGGCCACTTCCTCGACCTGTGGGCCAACGATCCCGCCGCGATCCCGCCCGATGTCCGGGCCACCTATCTGGACGCGTGCCGGGCTGCGGTTCCGTCGATCGTCGCGGACTACCGCGCCTCGGCAGCGATCGACGTCACCCACGACCAGGAAGATCTTGCCCAGGGCAACAAGCTGCGAATGCCAGTCACGGTGATCCAGCAGGACTGGGGAGCCGCGCTCGGCTTCGACGCCGCGGCGCGCTGGCAGGCGTGGGCTCCCGACCTTCACCACCAGACCACGACCGCGGGTCACTTCATGGCCGAGGAGTCCGCCGCAGAGATCACCACCGCGATCAGAGCCTTGCTCAAGCGGTGAGATACGTGGTCGAGTCGGCCAGGGCTTCGTAGGCAGCCGGCAGCGACGTACTGATCAGCTTGCCGTCCCGCTTGACCGGCGTACCGCCGACCAGGACGGTGTCCACGTTGCCGGGGTGGGCCGCGGTGACGACCGTGGCGATCGGGTCGTGCAGGCCGCCGGCCAGGTTGATGTCGGTGTGACGCAGCAGCACCAGGTCGGCACGGTTGCCTACCGCAAGCGATCCGACGTCGGTCAGTCCGAGGGCGCGAGCACCTCCGACGGTGGCGATCCGCAGTACTTCGGCCGCCGTGAAGGTCTTGTAGCCCAGGGCAAGCAGCTCGTGCATGGCGGTGAACATGTTGCCGCCCGCGCTCGTCACGACGTCGACCCCCAGGCTGACGTTGACACCCGCCGCACGCAGCCGGCCGGCCAGCGGCTCGCCCATCTCCATCCGCGCCTCCACGGTCGGCGTTGTCGACACCGACGCTCCGGACTCCGCGATCAGCTTCAGCTCGGAGTCCGGCAGCAGGTTCCCGTGTACATACAGCGTGTTGGGTCGCAGCAGACCGGCGTCCCGCAGACGCGTGATCGGGTCCGGAATCTGCGAGCTGCTGCTGATGTGCACGACAACCGGCACGCCCAGCGAATCGGCCAGCTCCCAGTCGGCACGGACGGTCTCGAACGACGTGAACGACGGTCCGATCGCCGCCGCCGCGAGCCCGATCCGCTCCGACCGGCGGTCCATGATCCGCCGCAGCTCGTCCGCGTCGACCGCGCCACCGCTCAATGGCGAAGGACCGTAGCCGAAGACCGCACGGATCCCGCTGCGCTCCAGGGCATCCAGCGCCGCGTCGGCCTGTGCGGGCGAGGACTGCACGTGCGAGTAGTCCTGGACCGTCGTGATCCCCGCGTCGAGACACTCGAGCGCACCCATGAGGTTGCCCGCAGCAACATCTTGCGGACGGAACCTCGAGCCGTAGGAGCCCAGTACGCGGTCGAAGTACGTGCCGAGATCGTCATCGACCGTGATACCGCGCAGCGCGGTCTGCCACAGATGCCGGTGCGTGTCCACGAACCCCGGCAGCACGATCCGCTCCGACGCGTCGATCACTTCGACGTCCGACGGATCCGCGATCAGCTGAGGGCCGACCGCCGCGATCCGCCCGTCCTCGATCAGTACGTCGGCCCGGCGGGCCACCACCTCCGGATCGGTGTCGATCACCACACCACCACGCAACAACAGGCGCATGCGCACATCTCCTCATCAGAAAGCTTTCCTGAAAGCTATCATCAAAGGCACTTAGACTGTCAACCATGACCAGACGCTCATGCGCGCTGCCCCTCGGGCAGGACGACCGGAGGGGCCGCCATGAGTGATGACCGGGTGGATCGGCTGATTGCCTCGTGGCAGCGGGAGTTGCCGGGAGTGCTGTATCCGACCAGCGAACTGACCAAGCGGATCCTCGTGCTGGCCACCGAGCTCAACGAGGCCACCCGGCGGGTGCTGCGCGACCTCGGGCTGACCACGGCCGAGTTCGACGTGATCGTGTCGCTGCGCCGATCAGGACCGCCGTACCGGCAGAAGCCGTCGGACCTCAGCCGCAGCCTGCTGCTGTCCACCGGCGGGACGAGCAACGTGACGAATCAACTGGTCCGGCGCGGTCTGGTCGTCCGCGAGCCCGATCCCGACGACGGCCGCGGCACCCAGATCCGGCTCACCGACGAGGGGGTCACCCTGGCCGAGCGCGCCGTACAGGCCAGTGCGGCCGCGCACCACGAGCTGTGGTCGGGCCTCCCGGACGACGCCGTGAAACAGGCGACCGTCGCGCTGCGGGACGTGTCCCGGACATAGCGAAGCGGCCGGTCCCGAGGGATCCGGCCGCCTGCTCTTCTCGTGGTTATCCGGCCTGGAAGAAGGCGCCCTTGAGGTAGTCGTGCACGGCATCCTCGGACACCCGGAACGAACGACCCACCCGCACCGCGGGCAGCTCACCGGAGTGCACCAGGCGGTACACCGTCATCTTGGACACGCGCATGGCCGTGGCGACCTCCGCCACGGTCAGGAACTTCACCTCGGCGAGCGGCTGCTCACCACCGGACTTCTTTGATGCCATTGCGCACCGCACTTCCAGCACGGATCGTGCGCCGGCTTCCCCTCCGGCACCTCCGTCCGTGCATGCAACGAGCGTAGTGGCTGTTGGTACGAATGGGAAAGAGGGGGACTCGTGTGACTCAGCCGGCACTAGTAGGTGGGGTCGAGGCCCAGGAGCGGGAAGCTGGCGTCGCGGGTCGCCTTGATCGACCGGTCCAGCCAGGTGTCCGGGTTGTAACCGGTCGACCAGTCCGTGTACGACGCGTCCTGGCCGTCGGTCATCCGCACCGGTGCGACCCGCTGGAACCGGATCCGGACCTCTTCGCGCCACGCCTCGGGCACCGGCGTCTGCGGGTCGATCGGGTTCCCCGCGACGATCGCCAGCAGGTGAGTCCAGGCCCGCGGTACGACGTCGACGATCGCGTACCCACCGCCACCGGTGGCGATCCACTTCCCGTCCGCGAGTTCGTGCGCCAGGTCATGCAACGCCAGGTACGCCGCGCGCTGCCCGTCGACCGTCTTCGTCAAGTGGGCCAGGGGATCCTCGACATGCGAGTCACACCCGTGCTGGGTCACCAGCACCTGCGGCCGGAACGCCTTCACCACGTCCGGAACGATCGCATGGAACGCCCGCAACCAGCCGGCGTCCCCGGTCCCGGGCGGCAGCGGGATGTTGACCGCAGTACCTTCCGCGTCAGGTCCACCGGTCTCCCCTGCGCTGCCGGTGCCCGGAAAGAGTGTGGTCGGCGACTCGTGCAGACTCACGGTCAGCACTCGCGGATCGTTGTAGAACACCTCTTGGACGCCGTCCCCGTGGTGCACGTCGACGTCGACGTACGCGACCCTCTCGGCACCGTGATCGAGCAGCCACTGGATGGCGACGGCCGGATCGTTGTAGACGCAGAAACCGCTGGCCCGGTCGGGCATCGCGTGGTGCAGACCGCCGGAGATGTTCGCGGCGTGCCGCACCTCGCCCTCCCAGACGGCCCGCGCCGCCTCCACGCTCGCGCCGACGATGCGTGCGGAGACGTCGTGCATCCCCGGAAAGCAGTACGTGTCGTCGGTGCCGAGTCCGTGCTCCAGATCCGGCACGTCCGGGTGCTCCCCGGCGCGCTTGACCGCGGCGATGTAGCCGGCCGTGTGCACGGTCCGCAGCAGCGCGTCGTCGGCCGTCGGAGGCGGAACGACCTTGAGTTCGTCGAGTACGCCGAGCGCCCGCGCCAGGTGCATCGTCAGCTCCACCCGGATCGGACTCATCGGATGCCCGCGCCCGAAGTCGTACGCCGTCAGACCCTCGTCGAAGACCAGCATCGCCTCACCGCTCATGCCTCCGACCTTAGCCGTCACCGCGCGGGCACTGGTTTCCCGAATCTGGCGTTCAGCCGGTAAGCACCACCACGCGCGTGGAACACGGACATCAGCAGCACACCCACGACAGCTGCGACGGCCGCCGCCAGCCGATGGTCGCCCACATGCGCCCAGAAGGTGAGCAGCCCGGCGATGACGAACGCGCCCACGCCGCCGACCGCGTTGCGGACCGGCGAGTTGCCGGTCAGGTTCGGGTACTCGCGGGCGGTGATGCCGAGGACGAAGTGCGGGATCCCGTTCGCCCCCATCAGCCCGGCCAGGAAGCTCAGCACGATGGCCAGTGTCATGATCAAGCCCTTTCAGTCTACGTGTGTTGACTGAAATCTAGGCCGGATCGGCGACTGAGTCAACATGCGTAGACTGAGCGGCGTGACGACCAGGATGGAGCAGCGACGGCGGACCGAAGAGCGGATCCTGGCGGCGGCGCGGCAGTTGTTCGGCGAGCACGGGTACGACCGCACCACCATCCGCGCGATCGCCGAGGCGGCCGGCAGCGACGCCGGCCTGGTGATGCGGTACTTCGGGTCCAAGGACAAGCTGTTCGCCCAGGCCGCGACCATTCCCCCGGACGGGCCGATCACGGGTTCGCCCGAGGAGATCGCCGGATTGCTGACGGCTGCTCTGACCGCCAAGCTGGCTGAGGAGCCGGCCGCCGCGCTGGCGGCGATGCGGGCGATGTTCAGCCATCCGGAAGCGGCCGCGGAGGTGCGGGCGGCGATGACAGGACAGCAACGACAGATCGCCGAGCAGTTGCCGGGTGAGGACGCCGTACTGCGCTCGGGGGTGATCGGGGCGTTGACGCTCGGGCTCGTGATCGGGCGGCACCTGGTCCGGCTGGACGGACTGGACGCGTCGCCCGAGGAGCTGATGGCGGTGGCCGGGCCGATCATCGAGGAACTGGCGAACGGTTCCAGCTGAGCCGCCAGCGGAAACGGGCGGGCGCGGCACCCCTCCAAGGCCGCGCTCGCCCGTTTCCGATCGTGCTGGTGCCAGGCACGTGCTTCATCGCGCAAACACTGCAAGGTGTTACAAGACTTGCAGGAACCTGCAAATCAGGCCGCGATTCGATCACGGAGGGTTGCACTCGAGGCGGTCTGGGCCGCACTGTCCATCCCGTGAGGAACGCCATGAACTCGGCGAGACCCAATCGGCGGCAGATCTTTACGGCGGGGGCCGTGGTTGCTGTTTCGACGGTGGCTGTCTCGACTGCGACATCGACAGAAGCCGCCTTCGGCGGCCCGTACGGCTCCGGTGACCTCGGGGCCTGGCAGGCCATGAGCAAGGCGATCTCGACCGAGACCCAGATCAAACGGGTGCTCGCGACCAACGGGGTCTTCATGTTCGGCGACAGCATCGCCGTCCAGGACGGGAAGACGCTGGCGGCCCGGCTGATCGGCCGCGACGGAAGCCAGCTGGCGGTGCACAACTGGTCCGGGCGGCCGACGTCCGGCGCCGTCGACGCGATGGCCCAGTGGGCCACGGCGTACGGCCTGACGCGCCGGATCCTGATGGCGACCGGCAGCAACGACATCTTCGACCCGCCCAGGTTCGCCGCCCAGGTCGACCGGGCGATGAAGCTGGCCGGCTCGAACCGGTACGTGTACTGGGTCAACGTGCACGCCACCCGGTGGTCGAAGACCGCGGCCGTCCAGATGGCCGACCAGCGCAACTCCGCCTGGGTCAACCTGCAGTTGTCCGACGCCCAGAAGAAGTACCCGAACCTGCGGATCATCCGCTGGGCCGAGTACCTGGCCGCCAAGCCGAGCCGGATCACCTCCTATCTGCGCGACGGCGTGCACACCTCGATCACACTCGGCCAGGCCGCCCGCAACGAACTGACCGTCCAGTCCCTGGTGGCGCCGCTGCCGGCTGCCAAGTGACCGGGCCGTCCATCGGTTATGCTGATGGTGTGAACACGAACTTGCAGCTGTGGTGGGCCGCCTAGGGCGGTCCCCAGCGTTCACGCGCATCCAACAGGCCGCCTCGCCGAGGCGGCCTTTTTGATGCCCTCGGTGAGGCATCCACGCACCGAAAGGGCATCGACATGACCACGCTTTCCGGCATCACCCCGTCCGGCCGTCTGACGCTGGGCAACCACCTCGGCGCACTGCGCCGGTTCACCGACCCCGAGGGGTTCTACTTCGTCGCGAACCTGCACGCGATGACGACCAAACACGACCCCAGACGGCTCGCCGCGCTGACCCGCGAGTTCGCGACGCTCATGCTCGCGGCCGGCACCGCACCGGGCACGGTGTTCGTCCAGTCCGACGTCAACACCCATGCACAGCTGGCGTACCTGCTCGAGTGCACGTCGTACGTCGGCGAGCTGTCCCGGATGATCCAGTACAAGGAGAAGGGCAAGGGCCGGCCGATGACGCGGGCTTCGCTGTTCACCTATCCGTGCCTGATGGCCGCGGACATCCTGCTGTACGGCGCCGACCGGGTCCCCGTGGGCGGCGACCAGTCCCAGCACGTGGAGTTGGCGCGTGACGTGGCGATCCGGTTCAACCGCGAGTACGGCGAGACGTTCGTCGTACCGCAGCTGGCCAAGGCGGCGTACGCAACCAGGGTCAAGGATCTGGCCGACCCGACGAAGAAGATGAGCAAGTCCGAGGCGGACGACGCGGTCGGGACGATCCGGCTGCTGGACCCGCCGGACGTGATCCGGCGCCAGATCATGCGGGCCGTCACGGACTCAGACAACGAGGTTCGCCACGACGAGGCCGCGAAGCCCGGGATCACCAACCTGCTGGACATCCTGGCCGCGTGCACCGACGGCGACCCGGTGCAGCTGGCGACGGCGTACTCGTCGTACGGCGAGCTGAAGCGGGACGTCGCGGACGCGGTGCTGGCCGTGCTCGAGCCGCTGCAGAAGGAGTACGCCCGGCTGACGACCGACCCCGGCGCGATCGACGAGCTGCTCGCGCAGGGCCGGGACCGGGCGCTGGAGGCGAGCCTGCCCCGGCTCCGGGCGGCGGAGCGCGCGATGGGTTTGGCAGGATCTGCTGTATGAAGATTCGCGCCGCCACCTTCAACATCCGGAACTCCTCGGCGCCGGACGGCGACAACGCCTGGCCGGTCCGCAGGGATGCGACGGTGGCGGCGATCGAACACCTCGACGCGGACGTGGTCGGGCTGCAGGAAGTGCTGCCCGACCAGCTCGAGTACCTGCGCTGGCGTTTCCCGCGGTACGACATCGTCGGCGTCGGCCGCGACGACGGGATGGACGCGGGCGAGCACTGCACCGTGATGGTCCGGCCGGGTGACTGGCGGGTGGACAAGCAGGAGACTCGCTGGCTGTCCGACGACCCGAACACGCCGGGATCCGTCGGCTGGGACGCGCACCTGACCCGGATCGCGACGCTGGTCTGGCTGCGGCACCGCAACGGTACGACGGTCGGCGTGGCGAACGCGCACTACGACCACGCCGGTGAGGTCGCCCAACTCCAGTCCTCGCGGCTGATCGCCCGGTGGACGACCGGTGCGCTGCCGTGGATCGTGATGGGCGACCTGAACGCGACGCCGGACTCGCCGGCTTTGAAGGTGCTGACCGAGGCCGGCCTGCGGCACGCCGTACCGATCTCGGCCGGTGGGAGCTGGCACGACTTCACCGGCGCGGAGGACAACGACCGGATCGACCACATCCTGGTCAGCGCCGGGTGGACCGTGGACGAGGCAGCCGTCTCCCACTACCGCCCCGGCGGACGGCTGCCCAGCGACCACTGGCCGGTCATGGCCACGCTGTCCCTCTAGATCTCGGCGTCCCTCTGGATCTCGGCTTTCAGATCTTGGCGAAGACTTCTTCGCGGAGGCGTTCGAGGGCCTCGAAGCGGCGGTTGCCGGTGCCGAGCATCGAGTCCGGGACGAGGACCTCGTCGATCCCGGCCGCCGGGTACTGCGCGACCGTGTCGAGCACCTCCTGGGCCGAGCCCATGATCACGTGCCCGCCGCGGCTCTCCAGCCGCTCCTTGCGCTCGGCCGCCTCGGTGTCCCCCGGTACGACGATCTCCAGCATCGTCTGAGCGGAACGGCGTACCGACTTGGGGTCCCGGCCGATGCGCTCGCAGTGCTCGGCGAAGACTTTCCCCTTGTGGGCGGCGAGTTCCGGGCTGCCCCAGTGGTTCCACTCGTCGGCGTACCGGGCAACGATGCCCAGGGCAACCTTCTCGCCGGCGGCGCCGATCATGATCGGCAGGTTGGCCGGCTTCGGCTCCAGCGGGGCACCGGTGAGCTGGTAGTAGGTGCCGTCGAAGCTGGTGCGATCCTGGCTGATCAGGCCCTTGATCACCTGGCAGGCCTCCTCGAACCGGGCCAGCCGCGCGCGGACCGGCGGCAGCTCGATCCCGTAGACCTCGTGCTCGTTCACCTGCCAGCCGGCCCCGATCCCGAGCACGAACCGGCCGTTGCTCATCTGGTCGATGGTCGCCGCCTGGTTCGCGACGACGGCGGGATGGCGGTAGGTGTTGCCGAGCACCATCGAGCCGACGCGCACCCGCTCGGTGCGGGCAGCGATGCCGGCGATCAGGGCCAGGCACTCGTTGACCGGGACGGACAGGTCGTCACCGTTCTGCATGAAATGGTCGGCGATCCAGACACCGTGCCAGCCGGTCCGTTCGGCGTACTCCGCTCCGTCGAGCACTTCCTGCCAGGTCCGGTTGGCCGCGGGCCACAAAGAGAAATCCATGTCCTTAGTTTCTCTTGTGACTGCCTATGTTCGCTCCTGCGCGTCCAGAACCGCTTCGCCGTTCTCCTCCGCCCACAGGGTGAGCATCCGGATCGGGCCCATCAGGGTGCGGCCGAGCGGGGTCAGTTCGTACTCCACGCGGGGCGGGACGCCGCCGAAGTTCTCGCGGGTGACCAGTCCGTTCGTCTGCAGCCGGCGCAGCGTCTGGGTGAGCACCTTCTTGGAGATGCCGCCGATCAGTGTGATCAGCTCCGTGTGGCGTCGCGGGCCGTCGTTCAGGCCCCACAGGACCACCACGGCCCACTTGTCCGCGATCACCTCGACCGCGAGCCGGGCCGGGCAGTCGGCAAGAAACACGTTCCCCGGATCCAAACCGTCCACGGGCGTCAGGGTACCCAGAGGTTCCCACGGCGGTGCCTAGCGTCTTTGTCCATGAACGGTCTTCCCGAGAGCGCACACCGGCTCTTCACCGAGCCCAAGGACGTCACTGTCATCACCCTCGACCCGGACGGATCGCCGCAGGCGTCCCTGGTCTGGGCCGAGCGGGACGGCGACGACATCCTGATCGGCATCCAGCACCCCCACCGCAAGACCCGCAACCTGCGCCGCGACCCCCGCGTCACCCTGCTCGTCCAGGACGACCAGGTGAGCTCCCGCGGCATCACGCAGTACCTGACCATCCGCGGCACCGCCAAACTCGAAGGCCCGGACATCCCCGCCGACTACAAGTCCCTGATGGACCGCCTGTCCCAGCGCTACCTCAACCTCCCCGAATTCCCCTTCGGCGAAGGCATCTGGCACACCGGCGTCATAGCCCGCATCACCGTCCAATCCACCACCGGCGAAGGCCCCTGGGGAAGGCATTAGCCGCAAACACCGTTGACACCGGGTCTGCCGCCAACACAGCATCAGGCAACAACCGACCTGGGGGATATGAACGTGGGCAAGTTCTGGTGCCGCCGCGGTTCCGTCGTACCAGTCGACCTTCGGATTCGGGTGCTGCTGTCGTTTCAGCGGGCGCTGTGGGAGCAGGTGACGCCGGGGCTGCGTGGGGTTGCTGTCCGGGTGGGATCGCAGATGGTGGAGGGGCGGTTCCTGTACGACGGTGTGCCGGGTGAGGTCGAGGAGGAGATCGTGTCCGAGACCGAGACGTACGTGATTGCTGATCTCGAGCCGGCGGTGGGTGTCAGCTTCCGGGCGGAATGGGCGCCTGAGGCAACTGCCCGGACGCTGGGACCTGGTGAGGAGTGGGTGTACCTGCGGCGGGAGCCGACCGGCTAGACGAGGTGCCAGCGGAGGAGGAAGGCTCCTATGGAGAGGATGAGGTAGGTGAGGACGAGGAGGGTGCCGATGCCGGGGCGGGGGCGGTGGTGGTGGGTAGGGGTGTCGGCGGCCTCGTGGCGGATGGCTTCCATGACGGCGCCTACCTCGGCGGTGCGGTCGCGGGGGATGCCGTTGATCTCGTTCTCGTCCTGGCCGCGGGTGAGTACGACGTTGTCGTCGCCGACCTCGATCGTGTCGACGTCCTGCCAGGCGAGGCTGCGGACCAGCATGCTGGTGCGGGCGCGGAGCGCGGTCGCGGTGAGCTCGACGCGGTAGAGGACGACACCGCCGGCGACGCGCACCACCGACGCCCCGATGATCGTGAGCAGCCCGACCGCGAGCATGTCGCGGGCGCCCATCCACAGCCAGGAATTCAGTGCGGGTACGACGATGAACGGCGCGACGAACAGCGCCCACGCCCACCACGGCGCCGGATCCAGCGGCACCCGCCACGGCAGGTCGGGGACCTGAGCCGCGCGCACGGGGGCAGGGCTCACCTGTTCGGGGCTCTCCTGCTCCGAACGATTACTCATGGGCGGGACCATAGTCGACTCATCCCTTGAACACGGCAGGAAACTGCGGCGCCAACAATAACGCCACCGGTAGCAGAGGTGTTACTCGGCGGCCAACGCGCGCGAACGGTTGCGCGCGGCCTCGATCGCGGACAGGAACGCGGCGCGGACCTTGTGGTCCTCCAGTTCGCGGACGGCGGCGGCCGTCGTACCACCCGGGGACGTCACCCGCTCGCGCAGTACCGTCGGGTGCTCGCCGGTCTCCCGCAGCAGCTTCGCCGAGCCCACAACGGTCTGTACGACGAGCTCCGTAGCGGTCCCACGCGGCAGCCCCATGTGCACGCCGGCCTCGATCATCGCCTCGACGACGAAGAAGAGGTACGCCGGTCCGGACCCGGAGATCGCGGTCACCGCATCCTGCTGCTTCTCCGGCACCCGGATCACCCGTCCCGTCGCGGCCAACAGGCCCTCCGCCAACTCCAGATGGCTCTCGTCGCAGTGCGCACCACGGGAGATCGCCGCCATGCCCTCGTCGACCAGCGCCGGCGTGTTCGGCATGACGCGTACGACGGCAACACCCTCAGGCAGCCGGGACTCGATGAACCCGGTGGTGATCCCGGCGGCCAGCGACACCACGGTCTGCGACGCCCGGACGGCCGGGGCGATCTCGGCGAGCAGATCCGGCATGTCCTGCGGCTTCACCACCAGCACCAGGGTGTCCGCCTTGGCCGCCGCGTCCACGTTGGTCACCACGTCGACGCCGTACCGCTCCCGCAGCTCGGCGGCACGCTCCTCCCGGCGCTCGGTGATCAGGAGCTCCTGCGGTCGCCGCCCGGCTCGAATCAGCCCGGACAGCAACGTCTCCCCCATCACACCGGCCCCGAGAATGGCCACCTGACTAGTCATGGCCAACACACTACTGATCCGGGCCGCCCGGGGACCCGAGCGCCCACCAGCCGGTTACTTCTTGCTGATCAGGGAGCGGGCGAAGAACTGGAGGTTGGCGGGACGCTCGGCCAGGCGGCGGACCAGGTAGCCGTACCAGTCCTCGCCGTACGGGATGTAGATGCGCATCGTGTGACCGAGGCCGGACAGGCGGAGCTGCTCCTCGGGGCGGATGCCGAACAGCATCTGGTACTCGTAGCTGCCCGGCTGCCGGTTGGCGCGGTCGGCGAGCGAGCCGGCGATCGCGATCAGCCGCGGGTCGTGCGACGCGATCATCGGGTAGCCGGCGCCGTTCATCAGGATCTTCATCGCCCGGACGTACGCCTTGTCCACGCCGCGCTTGTCCTGGTACGCCACCGACTCGGGCTCCTTGTAGGCGCCCTTGCACAGGCGGACCCGGGAGCCGGCGTGGGCGAGGTCGCGGCAGTCGCCCTCGGTCCGGCGCAGGTACGCCTGCAGCACCGCGCCGGTCTCCGGGAAGTCCTGGCGCAGCTCACGCAGGATGCCCAGCGTGGAGTCGGTGGTCGTGTGGTCCTCCATATCGAGGGTGACCGTCGTACCGGCGTTGCGGGCCGCGAGGCAGATCGTCCGCGCGTTCTCGAGCGCGATCTTCTCGCCGTCGCCCGGCAGCGCCTGGCCGACCGCGGACAGCTTGACCGAGACCTCGGCGTTCTTGGTCAGGCCGGCTTCGGCCAGTTTGCGGAGCAGTTCGAGGTAGGCGTCCGCGGTCGCGGTCGCGGCGGCCAGGTCGGTGACGTCCTCGCCGAGGTGGTCGAGGGTGACGTTCAGGCCGTTGCTGACCAGCTTCTCGGTGGCCAGCACGGCCTCCGGCGCGGTCTCACCGGCGACGAAGCGCGCGACGATGCCACTGGACACCGGGAGCGACGAAACCGCCTTCTTGATCTGGGGGCTGCGGGACATGCCCAGCAGGACTCGCCGAAGCACTACGTGTTCCTCCTCATCGACCCACCCGGCCCCATCTGCCAGTGGTGTCAGCAGGCTACGCGGCTGAACCTGAGGCTCGCGAATCGTGTGGCAGGGACCACACCACCGGGGTCACTGGTTCGGTCGTCGGTCACTGCTGACGCCGGATCGGTGACAGTACGTCGCCGTTCCGGGAACCATCGCCGGACGCACCCATGACCGGGAGAGGATGCGTCCATGCCCATCTTCAAGCGTCGCAAGCGGACTGCCGTGGAGGCCGACCCGATCGGCGCGTTCTGGTCCTGGTGGAGCGAATCCGGTGCGGCGCTGGTGGCCGATGCGATCGCACGCCAGGTGCCGGCGGATCTGAGCGACGTACTGACCGATCTGATCGCGCGGATCGATCCGGATCTGGAGTGGGAGCTCGGCCCAGGGTTGCACGCCGAGCACGTCCTGATCGTCACCGCGGCCGGGAACCCGAGCCGCCGTGCTGTCGCGCGACGCTGGCTGCGGGCCGCGCCGCCGTCGGACCGGACCTGGGAGTACGCCGACCTGCGGCGGCCGGGGCCCGCGTTCACGATCCGGTTCGACGGGATGCCGCCGATCCCGATCGACGAGGCCGTGGTTTCGATGGAGCCGGATTCGTCGGCGATCCATGTCGGCGTACATCATCCGGCGTTTCCTGAACTGCCGCTGGAGGTGCAGCGGCGGGTGACGTTCCTGATGCTCGATCTCGTGCTGGGCGAGGAGATGGTGGAGACCTGGGTCGGGGCGATCGACACGTTGGCCGAGGCGCCGGCCGATGCTGTGCCGATCGAGACGCTGCTGCCCGCGGTTGCCGCGTTCGCGGCCGATCACACCCTGGAGGACGGGAGTCCGGCGTGGAAGATGCTCGAGGGGACGCGAGACGGGCAGCGGTTGATCGCTACGGCGGAGTACCCGTTGCGGTCGATCCGGCGGCCGCACCTCGACACTCACGTCGCGGTCTCGATCCGCTACCCCGTGGTGCGCGACGACGGGCTGCCCGAGTCCGAGATGCTGGATGAACTGCGCCGCTTCGAGGACCATCTGACCGACCGCCTCGGCGGCTCCGGCAATCTGCTCGCCCACGAGACCTCGGCCGGGACCCGGACCCTCCACTACTACGCCGACGGCACCACTCCCGCCGGCGCTCAACTCCAGGCCGCCACCACCGGCTGGCCCCACGGCCAGGTCTCCGTCGAAGTCACCGAGGACCCCGCCTGGCACAACGTCTCCCACCTCGCCGGTTGAGGACTGGCTGCCAACCGCGGCACGAGGTACGGACTGTGCTCGTCGGCGATGTTCGGCGGGATCAAGACGCCACCTCAGGCAGTGCGGCGTTTGAGCGTTGCGGCGCCTAGGGCCAGGGCGGCGAGGATGAAGGCGGTGACGACCAGGGCGTCGGTGCCTGCGCCGGCACCGAAGCCGTTGCCTTGGGCAACTCCGGTGACGGCGTCGACGGCGTACGACAGAGGCAGTACGTCGCTGACGGCGTGCAGCACGCTCGGCAGTTGGTCGCGTGGCAGGAGGAGTCCGCAGAGCAGGATCTGCGGGATCATCACGGCCGGCATCATCTGGACCGCCTGGAACTCGGTCGCCGCGAACGCACTCGCGAACAGGCCGAGCGCCGTACCGAGAACGCCGTCGAGCACCGCGACCACGCCGAGCTGCCAGGCGGCGCCCTCGATGTTCAGATCGAGGGCGTAGAGCGCGATCGACACGACCACGAGGGCCTGGACCACCGCGATCAGGGCGAACGCCAACGCGTAGCCGAGCAGGAAGTCCACCTTCGCCATCGGCATCGTGAACAGCCGCGCCAACGTACCGCTGGAGCGCTCCCGCAGTGTCGCCACCGAGGTCACGATGAACATGATGATCGCGGGGAACACGGCCAGCAGCGGCCCGCCGACGCGGTCGAAGGTGGTGGGTGAGTCGATGAACATCCACCACATCAGGCTGACCAGCAGCGCCGGCAGCACGATCAGCATCGCCACCGTGCGGTGGTCGCGGCGCAACTGGGCGAGCACCCGAGCGGCGACGGCGAAGGTGACCCGGGGCGTCATTGCGCACCTGCCTTCTGCTCGATGAGCGTGAGGAACGCCTGCTCGATGTCGTCGGTGCCGACCGATTCGAGCAGGGCCTGCGGGGTGTCGTCGGCGAGCAGCTCACCGTCGCGCATCAGCAGAAGGCGATCGCAACGCGAAGCCTCGTCCATCACATGACTCGAGACGAGCAGGGTCGCGCCGGCGTCGGCGAGCCGGTGGAAGAGGTCCCAGAGATCCCGCCGGAGAACGGGATCCAGGCCGACGGTCGGTTCGTCGAGGACGAGGAGCTCGGGGTCGCCGAGGAGCGCGGCGGCAAGCGACGCCCGTGACCGTTGCCCGCCGGACAACCGATCGACGCGTACGTCGGCGTGCGACCGCAGGTCGACCGCGTCGATGACCCGGCCCACGTCGTCGGCCGGGACCCCCAGCACCGCGGCGAAGAAGCGGAGGTTCTCGGTCACGCTCAGATCCCCGTAGACACTGGGCTCCTGGGTGACATACCCGATCCGGCCACGCAGCTTGGGCGCACCGGCGGGCAGTCCGAGGACGGAGACGTCGCCGGTGACCTTGGCCTGGAGACCGACGATCGCGCGGATCAGCGTCGTCTTGCCGCAGCCGGAGGGACCGAGCAACCCGGTCACCGTCCCGGTCCGGAGGTCGAACCCGACCCCGTGCAGGACCTCCCGGTCGCCGCGCACCACCACGACGTCCCGGCAACTCACCGCGTTTTTCATCATGTGATGAATTTAGCGCGAGACCACGCGCTTGGCAACAACCTGGAGAGCTCAGATCAGCGCCTGGCCGGTGGAGTCGCTCAGACCGGCCAGGTCCGGATCGCCGTACCGGCGTCGCAGAGCGGCGAACGCGACAGCCTTCTCCTCACCCCACCGGCGGACGGCGATCTCGTACGACGCGCCGCTCACGAACACCGGCGGAGTCCGCTTGCTGTGGAACTTGTCGGCGTACATGACCAGCTCCTCCTCCCGCGACTCCGCCACGTAGTCGTCCGCCGGGATCGGCAGGCCTTGCCGCAGTACGTCCTCCCGCGTGATGCCGACCCCGCTGTGACGGGAGCAGAACCGGCTGATCGTCTCCGAGAACCCAAGACCCGCGAGCAACTCGTGCCCGAGTACGCCGTGCCGCACATAGCCAACTGTGTCGAGCACGCCGGCCGTGTAGAGCCGGTAGACGCCGACGTCGTGCAGAAGTGCGCCGGCGCGGACCAGATCGGCGTCGACGTCCAGCGACTGGAAGTACTGCGAGGCGAGCTGACAGACGATCCGGCAGTGTTCGTACACGGACTCGAAGGCCTCGCGGGTAGGCGCGTGATCGCGATGCAGGGTCTCGATCTCGCGGTCGGTCGGGAGCTGCATCAACCGGTCAGGTGAAGTTGCAGGACAGGCCCGAGCCGGTCGATCAGGGTGGCCAGGTCGACGGACGCGACCGGTTCGAGCTCGACCAGGTAGCGCGCCATCGCGAGCCCGATGAGCTGCGTCGCGACCAGCGTGACGCGAAGCTGCGCGTCGGGTACGTCGAGCACCTTGGAGACCGGCTGGATGATCATCTGGGTGATGCCCTCGCGCATGATCCGGGCCACCTCGTCGCTGCTCACCACACTGCGAAAGATCGCCTTCATCCGCTGCTGGCCGTCGGCCGATTCCCAGACGCCGAGGAACGCGGTCGCGATCCGGCGACCGAGTTCGTCGCGCGGACCGTCGATGATCCGCGCGGCGATCTGGCGCGGGTCCACCGGGACGGCCATCGCCTCGATGAACAGCTCGTCCTTGCTGTCGAAGTAGTGGTGCACCAGGGCCGCGTCCACCGCAGCCTCCCGGGCGATCGCGCGGATCGAGGTCGCCGTGAAGCCTTTGTCCGCAAAGGATTCCCGGGCCGCGCGGAGGATGTCGCCGCGGGTGTCCGGGCCGCCGGGACGTCGCCCCGCCCGCCCGGTGGTCGTCGTACGGGTCGCGCCGGACTCCGCCGTACCGCCGGATCCGCCGCGGGCGTTCACGACGTGAGCTCCGAGATCTCGCCCTGGGGAGTGACCGCGAACGACGACCGGCGCGACGTCCGGACGAAGTGCTTGCGGGTGAAGTCGAGCGACTCGACCAGGTCGACCTCGCGCTCGGACCGGCTCGTCGCGCGGCGGGTGTTGATCTCGATGATGATGTGGCCGCGGAAGTCCTGGTTCGCCAGGCCGGCCAGCAGGTCCGCGGCCCGTTGGGTGCCGCGGCCGGGCACCAGGTGCTCGTCCTTGGCGGAGCCTGTCCCGTCGGTCAGGTGGATGTGGGTGAGGCTCCGGCCCATCGTCGCGGCCAGTTCGACGCAGTCCTGCTCGGCGGTCGACGAGTGCGACAGGTCCAACGTGGTGTGCGCGTAGTCCTGCTCGGTCGGGTCCCAGCTCGGCGCGTACGCCTGCAGGCCCTTGCCGGGCGCGCGCCACGGGTACATGTTCTCCACCGCGAAGATGACGCCGGTCTCGGCTTCGAGCCTGGCGATCCCCTCGACGAACCCGCGCGCGTAGTCGCGCTGCCAGCGGAACGGCGGATGGACGACGACCACGTCGGCGCCGAGATCCTTCGCCGCCTCGGCGCTGCGCTCGAGCTTGCCCCACGGATCGGTCCCCCAGACCCGCTGAGTGATCAGCAGGCAGGGTGCGTGGATCGCGAGCACCGGCAACTGGTGGTAGTCGACCAGCCGCTGGATCGCGTCGATCTGGGTGCTCAGTGGGTCGATGCCGACCATCACCTCGACGCCGTCGTACCCGAGCCGGGCGGCCAGCTCGAACCCGCTGGCGGTCGACTCGGGGTAGACGGAGGCCGTGGACAGGCCGATCTTGGCGGTCGTGCTGGGGCTCATCGGGCTCACCGCGGTTGCAACTGGTCGAGCCGGGACAGGATGACACCTTCCCGCAGCGCCCACGGGCACACCTCGAGCGAGGGCAGGTTGAACAGATCCATCACGGCGTCGGCGACGAGTGCCCCGGCGACCAGCTGCGACGAGCGGCCGATCGAGACCCCCGGCAGGTCGGCCCGCTCGGCCGCGGTCATCTTGGTCAGCTTCGGCGTCCATTCGGCCAGATCGTCCCGGCTGAGCGAGCGCGACACGTACGGACCGTCGTCGGACGGCGCCGCACCGCAGATCCGCGCCAGCGACCGGAACGTCTTGCTGGTCGCGACCGACCGCTGCGGCTTGCCTGCCCGCAGTACGGGCCCGGCCACGGCGGCCATCTCCATCCGGATCCGCTTGCGCAGCGCCCTGACCTCGTCCTTGGCCGGCGGGTCCTGGGACAGGCCCTCCCGGGTCAGCCGGCCGGCCCCGAGCGGTACCGACACCGCGACCGTCGGCTCCTCGTCCGACCCGGCGGCGATCTCCAGCGAACCGCCGCCGATGTCGAACACCGCGAGGCGGCCGGACGACCAGCCGAACCAACGACGTACCGCCAGGAACGTCAGCCGGGCCTCGTCCTCGCCGCTGAGCACCTGCAGGTCGATCTCGGTCTCGGCGCGGACCCGGTCCAGCACCTTGTCGCCGTTGGGCGCCTCCCGCAGCGCCGACGTGGCGAACGAGAGCACCGACTCGCAGCCCTTGTCCTCGGCCAGTTCGACGGCTTCCTTCACGAACGACACCAATCCGTCGGAGCCGGACTGGGCGATCTTCCCGTCCTTGTCCAGATGTTCGGCCAGCCGCAGCTCGGTCTTGTGCGAGTACGCCGGGTACGGCGCGGCACCGCGATGCGCGTCCACCACCAGCAGGTGAACGGTGTTGGATCCCACGTCGAGTACGCCGAGCCGCATACCAACACGCTACTGGACTGCGCGAGGACCGCGCGCCGGAGTCGGCATTCACTGTCTGCGGGCGAAGGCGCGTACGCTTTCCAGGTGCCTGAGGTTTCTCTCGATTTCCCGCGTGCCTGGGTCGAGTTCATCGACCCCGACGACCCCGACCAGGTGTTCCGTTGCGACCTGACCTGGCTGACCTCCAACTGGACCTGCATCTTCGGTGGTGGCTGCCGCGGCATCTACAAGGGCCGGCCGAACGACGGCTGCTGCACCCTCGGCGCGCACTTCTCCGACGAGGACGACGAGAAGCGGGTGAAGCAGTACGTCAAGGAGCTGACCAAGGACGACTGGCAGTTCCGCAAGGAGGGCCGGAAGAACGGCTGGGTCGAGACCGACGACGACGGTGACCGCAAGACCCGCGTCTGGGAGGGTGCCTGCATCTTCCTGAACCGGCCGGGCTTCGCCGGTGGCGGCGGGTGTGCGCTGCACGGCCTGGCGCTGAAGAAGGGCGTGCACTTCGTCGAGACCAAGCCGGACGTCTGCTGGCAGTTGCCGATCCGCCGGACCTTCCGCGAGGTGGAGCGCCCGGACGGTACGACGTACACCGAGGTCGGCATCGGGGAGTACGACCGGCGTGGCTGGGGACCGGGTGGACACGACCTGGACTGGTACTGCACCGGCAACACCGAGGCGCACATCGCCGTCGAGGCGGTCTTCGAGTCCAGCCGGGTCGAGCTCCAGACGCTGATGGGCCACAAGGCGTACGACGTCCTCGCGGATCTGTGCCGGCAGCATCTGGAGGCAGCCCGGCCGTTGCTGCCTCACCCGGCGTCTAAGTGATCTTGCCGTTGTCGACGAGCCACTCGATGCCTGACAGGGCAGCCTCGATCGCCGAGTAGCGCGGGCGGAAGCCGAGCAGTCTGGCAGCCTTGTCCATCGAGCAGTTCGGGCTGTGCGCGACGTGGTCCCACATGGCTCCAGCGTCCCGTTCCGACAGTTGCTCGCGCAGTTGGCCGATCGGCAGGAAGCCGAGCTTGGCCTCCTGGCCGAACCAGTCGGCCACCGCATGGGCGTAGCCGCGCAGCGTCACCGCATCGCTCGCGACCACGTGGAAGCTCTCGCCGATCGCGGTCGATCGGCTGGTGATCGCGGCCAGGAAGATGCCGGCCACGTCGTCGGCGTGCACCGGGTTGATCGTCTCCAGGCCGAGGTTCGGCAGCAGCAGGTCGTGGCCGTGGGCGAGCTTCTCGTACACCTCCAGGTTGAAAGTGGCGGCCGGAGTGATCGGAGTCCAGCCGGGACCGCAGATGTGGCCGGGGTGGATGATCGTGGCCGGCAGGCCTTTGCGGCGGGACTGGTCGAGCAGGTAGCGCTCGATCGCCGCCTTCTGGATGCCGTAGTCGCCGAACGGCCGGCGCGGCGTGTCCTCCGTGGTCGGCACGGTCATGCTCGGCCCGTGCACCCAGATCGTGCCGCAGTGCAGGAGGTGCTGGATCTTGCCGTGCACGGCCTCGACGAGCTGCTTCGCACTGTCTTCGGTGAAGCAGATCAGGTCGATCACGATGTCCGGCTCGAGCCCGGCCACGCGCTGACCGAAGGTGCCTGCGGCATCTTCCGCGGCGCGATCGACCTGGACGAGCTCGACCTGTTTCCAGCCGCCCTCGCTCTGGTACGGCGACCGTTCGCCGCGACTGAGCACGGTCACCTGATGCCCGAGCCGCACCAGCCCCGGGACCAGGTAAGTACCGATGTGGCCAGTTCCTCCGATGACGACCGTACGCATGGTGCCGAGCTTAGAACGTGGCCCCGACACACCCCGGGGACCACGAGTGTCGGTGGGTGGGGACACAATGACTGGCATGCGTCTGGATCATCTGTCGTACGCGTGCGGCCCTGACGGCTGCAAGGCCACGCTCGAGCGGTTGTCCGCGCAACTGGGGGCGGAGTTCGTCGACGGTGGGGTGCACCCGCGCTTCGGCACGGTGAACTACATCCTCCCGTTGGAGAACGATCGGTACATCGAGGTCGTCGACGTGCTCGATCACCCCGCCTCGGACAAGGCGCCGTTCGGCCAGGCGGTCCGTGCCCGCAAGGAGCTGGGCGGCGGCTGGCTCGGCTGGGTGGTGGCGGTCCGCGACATGGCGCGGATGGAGCAGCGCCTCGGCCGCGAGGCCGCACCCGGCAACCGGCACCGCCCTGACGGGGTGAACCTGACCTGGCGGCAGATCGGCGTGAAGGGCCTGATCGCCGACCCGCAACTGCCGTTCTTCGTGCACTGGGACGACCTCACCGAGCACCCCTCGGTCGGCGGCAAGGGCATCAAACTCACCGCGCTGGAGATCGCCGGCGACCCCCACCGAGTCACCGACTGGATCGGACACCCCGCCGACCATCTCCTCGACGACCTGGATGTCGCCTGGGTCGGCCCCAACGGCCAGCCCGGCCTGGTGGCCGCCGTCTTCCAAACCCCCAACGGCGTCGTCCGCCTCTAGCACCAGATCCGCGGCTTGTGGTTGACCGGGGATGGTCGCCGGGCTAACGTACAACCAAATGGTTGTAGATGATGCTGTGGTCGACGGGTTGCTGGCGGCGTTGGCGGATTCGACCCGGCGCGACATCGTGCGGCGGTGTCTGGCGGCGGAGGCGTCCGTGTCGCGGTTGGCCGAGGCGTATCCGATGAGTTTTGCGGCGGTGCAGAAGCACGTCGCGGTACTGGAGCGGGCCGGGCTGGTGACCAAGGAACGCAGGGGACGCGAGCAACTGGTGCGCAGCGAGATGGACGCCGTACGGCGGGCCCGGGACGCACTCGACCAGCTCGAGGCGACCTGGCGTGGTCGCGTGGACCGGATGACGGACCTGCTGACCGAGAGCACACCGGAGCGAAGGGACAAGAAATGAGTGTCACGAGCGTTGACAAGGACTTCGACGCACTGACCCTGACCCTGATCGCGGACTTCGCCGCGAGTGTGGAGCAGGTGTGGGACCTGTGGGCGGACCCACGGAAACTCGAGCGGTGGTGGGGCCCGCCGACGTACCCGGCGACGGTGATCGAGCACGACCTGACGCCGGGTGGCGAGGTGTTCTACTACATGACCAGCCCGGAGGGCGAGAAGTTCCACGGCCGCTGGCAGATCGTCGCCGTCGACCCGCCCGCGGCGATGGAGTTCGTCGACTCGTTCGCCGACTCCGAGGGCAACCCGGCCGCGGGGATGCCGGCGACCACCACGCACCTGCACCTAGGCGCGCACGACGGCGGCACCCGGATGGAACTGCGGGCGGTCTTCGGCACCCGCGAGCAGATGGACCAACTCATCCAGATGGGTATGGACACCGGACTGGAACAGGGCGTCAGCCAGATGGACGCTTTGCTCTAGTGGATGTTCTCGAGGTCGGCCAGTGAGACCTCGAGCTGTGTCAGCAGCCGTTGCAGGTGCGGGACCGTCCGGCGGCAGCCGGTCAGACCGAAGTGCAACTGGTGGTCGTAGCTGGTGACGCTGATGTTCAGCGCCTGGCCGTTGAGCACGATGCCGGCCGGATACATGCCGAGCAGGCGCGACCGGTTCCAGTACAACGGGCTCTCGGCCGGGCCGGGCACGTTCGAGATGACGACGTTGTACGGCGGCGTCGTACGGCCGGCCACGCCCGGGACAACCGCCGCGGGACCGGCGATGCTGAAGCCGAAAGCGCCGACCAGCAGCCGCTGCAACGGACTGAGCTCGGACAGCACGCCTTTGGCATACGTGGTCGAGGCCATGATGCGGCGAATCCGCCGCTCGGGGTCCGCCTCGTCGGTGGCGAGATCGGCGATCAAGGTGCTCAGTGCGTTACCGCCGCCGGGTGCGTCCGCCCCGCCGCGCAGGGAGACCGGGACCATCGCCGTCAACGCCTTGTCCGGAAGGGCGTCCAGCTCGAGCAGATAGTTGCGCAAGGCACCTGAACACATCGCCAGCATCACGTCGTTCAGCGTCGCCCCGGTGATCGCGCGGACTTTCTCCAACCGTTCGATCGGCCACGACTGCGCCGCGAACCGACGCGCTCCGGTGATCGGCTGGTTGAGGATCGTCCGCGGCGCCTGGAACGCGACGGAAGAATGCTCCGCCTGCACAGTCCGGAGCAGACTCTTCACCCCGACAGGCGTGAGACCGGCAAGATCAGCCAACACCCTGACGGTGTTGCCCGGCAGCCGGCCGGCCGCCGTCAACAGGCCGGTTGACGGGATCGCCTCCGGAACAGACTCCGGGAGGGCGAAGGTGGCGGGCATGTCTGTTGTCTCGGGGCTGGTGGTGAGGGTGTCCTGCATCCAGCGGAGGGCTGTGACGCCGTCCAGCAGCGAGTGGTGGAGCTTGCTGTAGAGGGCGAAGCGCCGACCCTCGACGCCCTCGATCAGATGCATCTCCCACAGCGGCCTATGCCGGTCCAACAGGGTCCCGTGCAGGCGGCTGGTCAGCTCGAACAGTTCGCGGAACCGCCCGGGACGCGGCAGTGCGGACAGCCGCACGTGGTACTCGAGGTCGATGTCGTCGTCCTGCTCCCACGACCAGTAGCCGAGGTCGAGCGCCCGGTTCCGCACCCGCCGGGCGAACAACGGATTCACCGCCGGCGCCGCGACCATGTCGTGGTACAGCTGCGACACGTAGTCCCGGGAACCCTCCGGGAACACGTGGTCCCGTCCGGCGCCCTCGGGCAGCTCGAACACCATCAACCCGCCGACGTGCATGGGCTGCTCACGGCTCTCACCGAGCAGGAACATCGCGTCCAGCGGTCCCACCGCGGTCATCGTCCCTCCCGCTCCCGACCTGGGATCCCCGACGCCTCATCGTCGCCATCGGGGCCCAGTCCGTCTACCCCTGCCCACAGCGCTTACGGAGATTTTGTTCTCCGATCAGCGACTGCAGCAGATGCGACCTCAGTCGAGAGGACGGTAGTTGACGCCGATGCGCTCGATGCGGGCCAGGTGGGGGCGCAGGCGGGTGAGGAATTCGTCGTACGACGTCCGCGGGGAGCCCCAGGCGCGTTCGGCGAAGGCGGACAGGCGCGGCAGGAGCATGTAGCCGACCTGCTGCTCGTCCGGCATGTACTCGGTCCAGATCTGGCACTGGGTGCCGACGATCAGGGCCGCCTCCTCCTCGGTGAGCGAGGCCGGGATCACCTCGAAGTCGTAGACCTTCTCCAGCGGGATGAAGTTGCCGATCGCGAGCGGCTCGGTCGCCGGGTCGCCCTGGTAGTAGTCGAAGTACACCGACTCGCACGGCGCCATCACGGTCTGGTGGCCGGCCTTCACCGCGATCTCGCCGCGCTGCGCGCTGCGCCACGCCATGATGACCGCGTCCTTCGGGCAGTCGGTCTCGACCATCTCGTCCCAGCCGACCAGCCGGCGGCCCTCCTCGGCCAGCACCGACGCGACCTGCTCGGTGAACCAGCCCTGCAGTTGCCCCGGCTCGGTCAGCCCGAGCTCGGCCTGCCGCTTCTGCGCCTCCTCCGAGACGCCCCACTGCACCGACGGGCACTCGTCGCCGCCGAGGTGGATGTACGGGCTCGGGAAGATGTCCAGCACCTCGCGCAGCACGGTCCGGACGAACTCGACGGTCGCGTCGTTCACGTTCAGTACGTCGTCGCTGATGCCCCAGTACTGCCGCACGGTCAGCTGGGTGTCGGGGTTGTTGCCGAGCTCCGGGTACGCCGCGATCGCGGCCTGCATGTGGCCCGGCAGGTCGATCTCCGGGACCACGGTGATGCCGCGCTCGGCGGCGTACGCGACGATCTCGCGCAGGTCGTCCTTGGTGTAGAAGCCGCCGTGCCGCTGCCCGTCGTACTCGAAGTCCTTCTGGCCGTGCGACATCTTGCCGACCATGGTCTCGTCCCGCCACGCGCCGATCTCGGTCAGCCGCGGGTAGGCCTCGATCTCGACCCGCCAGCCCTGGTCGTCGGTCAGGTGGAAGTGCAGCGTGTTCAGCCGGTGCAGGGCGAGCACGTCGATCACCTTGAGTACGAACTCCTTCGGCATGAAGTGCCGGGCGACGTCCAGCATCATGCCCCGCCAGGCGAACCGTGGTGCGTCGGCGATCCGCACCGCCGGCACCGCGACCTTGCCGTCCTCGGCCGGCTCGGCCGCGTCCAGCAGTTGCGCGTACGTCGACTCCGCGTGCCGGAGTGCGTCCTCCGAGCCGGCCGACAGGCGGGCGCCGTCCGTGGTCACGTCGATCCGGTACTCGGTCTCGCCGAGGTTCTCGACGACGTCCCGGATGGCTTCGCCGGCGGGATCCCCGCTCACCCACTGGCCGTCGTCGACGGAGAGTTCACGCGGGGCAGGAACGATCGCGATGTCGGGCATCCGGAACTCCAAAGCAGGGGGTGGAATTACGTCAGAACGATCCTATAAGCGCGCATCGGCGTCCGTCCACGTTCTCAAGTGCGCATAGACCGGACGCTGGGAACAGTGTCGAGCACTGTTGAGCACCGTCGAACACACGGAATCGAGCTGCCGTACCGGTCGGCTCGATGAGAAGGTGAGGCGTGACCGCCGACACCAGACCCGCCGAGCTGCAACGAACGACGCTGCGGGTGCTGGTGGTGAGCAACGTCGTGGGCGGGGTCGCCGTCGCGAGCGGGTTCGCGGTCGCGGGGTTGCTGGCCGAGAGCATCTCGGGATCCACCTCGATGGCCGGACTGGCCGCCACGTCGACCACTCTCGGCGCCGCGATGCTCGCCGTACCGCTGGCCGGACTGGCCAGGTCGCGCGGCCGGCGGGTGTCGTTGACCGTCGGCTACCTCATCGCTACGACCGGAGCGCTGCTGAGCATCGTCGCAGCCCAGATCGACTCGCTCGCACTGCTTCTGCTGGCCGGTTGCCTGTTCGGCAGCGGTTCCGCCTCCAACCTGCAGTCCCGGTACGCCGCCACCGACGCAGCGGACCCGGCACACGTCGCCCGCTCGCTGTCCCTGGTCGTCTGGGCCACGACGATCGGCGTTGTCGTCGGGCCGAACCTCACCGGTGTCGGCGGCGCTGTGGGTACGTCGCTCGGAGTCATGGCACTCGCCGGCCCGTACATCTTCTCGGTCATCGCCTTCGCGATCAGTCTGGCCACGGTGTGGTTCGGGTTGCGCCGGCTGCACCGGAGCACCCCCAGAGCCAAGGTCGAACGGCAGCCGCTCGCCTCCACGTTCCGGACCGTGATGTCGATCCCCCATGCCCGGCTGGGGCTGCTCTCCATCGCGGTCGCCCATGCGGTGATGGTCGGACTGATGTCGATGACGTCGGTGCACCTGCGGCACCACGGTGCATCCCTCACCATCGTCGGCTTCGTCATCAGCGGGCATGTGGCCGGCATGTACGCCCTGTCCCCCGTGATGGGCTGGATGGCGGACCGCCTCGGCCGCATCCCGACCATCGGCATCGGCCTGGGTCTGCTTGCCTCGGCCATGACCGTGGCCGCGCTGGCACCCGACGACGCACACGGCCTGACCGCTGCCGCGCTGGCCTTGCTGGGACTCGGCTGGTCGGCCTGCCTGGTCGCAGGATCCACACTGCTCACCCGCTCGGTGCCGGAAGACATCCGCACCTCGGCACAGGGCCTGTCCGACCTCACCATGGGTGCGTTCGCCTCGATCGCCGGTACGGCGGCCGGACCGGTCCTCGCCCAACTCGGCTTCCACTGGCTCGCCATCCTCTGCGGGATGCTCCTGATCCCGGTCGCACTCCTGGCCGCGACGACCAGACCAGTGCCGGCAGCAACTAGGGTCTAGCGGTGTGAGCATCGCGGAAGGTGGGATCCCGAGTCCCAACATCTGGCATCACCCGAAGGTGTACGAGGTCGAGAACCGCGCCGTCGATCCTGACGGGGTGATCGAGCCGGCCATGCGGGCGATCCGGGACTGGGCCGGCGCGACGCTGCTCGACATCGGATGCGGCACCGGGTTCCACCTGCCGGCGTTCGCGGCGACCGCGGGCCGGGTCATCGGGGTCGAGCCGCACGGTGCACTGGCCGACGCCGCCAAACGCCGTACCAAGGACCTGCCGAACGTCGAGGTCCGGCAGGGTACGGCGCAGCGGCTGCCGGTGCCGGACTCGTCGATCGACGTGATGCACGCGCGCTGGGCGTACTTCTTCGGGCCGGGCTGCGAACCGGGGCTGGCCGAACTGGACCGGGTGATGCGGCACGGCGGGACCGCGTTCGTGATCGACAACGACGGCAGCCGGTCGACGTTCGGGCGCTGGTTCGCCGAGGCGTACCCGAAGATCAAGGCGGCGGAGGTGGAGGCCTTCTGGACCGCGCGCGGCTGGCAGCGCACGCAACTCGACATGGGCTGGCGGTTCGAACGCCGGGAGGACCTCGAGGCGGTGATCCGGATCGAGTTCGCGCCGGCCGACGCGGAGCGGATCATCGCATCGCACTCGGGGGTCGAGGTCGACTACGCCATCAACCTGTGGAGCCGGACCTTCTGAACCTCTTCTGAACCTCTTCTGAAACGACACCCGGACGGCCCTGCGAGCGGACCTCCACTGCCCATAGGGTTGACGAACCACTCGACGGGTCTTCTGGGGAGGCGCCAGCCAGGGATGGACGGTCTGCTGCTCGAACAGGTCCCCGGCTTGCCGGAGAAGGTCCGGATCGACGTAGGCGAGCAGCGAGCGCTGGTGATGCCGTCCGCCGCTGCCGCACGCCGGCTGGTCGACGTACTGACCGGTGCGGACGATCCACCGGCCGATGCGGTGGTGAAGATCGGCGATCCGGTCCGATTGGTGCCCGCCGAAGGCGGGCTGCTGCCACACCTGACGGTGCTCGGCAACGTCGTCCACGGCCACATCGTGAGGCACCGCGTGACCCGCAAGGCCGCGGAGGAGGAGAGCCTCGTCACCGCGGGAGACTGCGGACTGGACGACGTACTGGATCGCTATCCGCACGAGATCACGCCAGGCCGTCGCCGGCTGGCCGGTGTGGCTCGTGCACTCCGCGCACACCCGAGGCTGATCGTGCTGGAGGACGCGGCCGGCCTGCCGACGTGGGGATCGTTGCTCCGGCTGCACCACCCACCCGAGGAACCACCCCCTGAGCTGTACGGAGCCGCGGTGCTGCTGATCACCACCGACTCCAGCCGTACGACGGGCTTCCGCGATGCGTAGTAGCCGCAGAGCATTCCTGGGAGCCGCCGCGACGCTCATGGTCGCGGGTTGTTCGAACGACGTGTTGGGGCTCCGGCGCAGTGTGCGGGTGGCGGTGAGCTGGAGCGGTCAGGAGCTGCACGCGTTCCACGACGTACTCGACGGTCTGGGCAAGCTGGACTATCCGGTGGAGGTCGTGCCGCTGGGCGACGACATCTCCACCGCGTTCGGGGCCCGCTCCGGCCGGCGGCCGGACATCGTGATGCTGCCGCAGCCCGGACTGGTCCCACGCGAACGCAACGAGCGCAACGACCTCCAGGCCATCCCGGACGAACTGGCGAACCCCGGCCGAGCACGACTCTGGAAAGACCTGCTCGTGTACGACGGCACGACGTACGGCGTCCCGTTCAAGACCGCCCACAAGTCAGCGGTCTGGTACCGGCCCTCGGTGTTCCGGGAGGTCGGTGTGGAGCCGCCACAGCTCTGGTCGGAATGGCTGACGCTGAACAAGACACTGTCGGATGCAGGTGTCCGGCCACTCTCGCTGGCCGCGGGTGATGGGTGGGTGCTCACCGACTTTCTCGAGAATGTCCTGCTGGGCATAGCGCCTGCCGTCTATGCAGGGCTGGCGACAGCGACGGACCCCCGGCCGTCACGACGACCCGAGTTCGCCGCAGCCCTTCGTCTGCTGGGATCCATGTGGTCCGCTCCGGGTGCGTTGGCCGGCGGTGTGAAGCGCTCACTCGTGCAGCAGTTCCCGGACGCGATCGTCGAGGTGTTCGGCCATCGCCGAGCCGCCATGGTGCTGGCGTCCGACTTCGCCGAGCCGGTGGTGCGTTCGTTCGCGACCGATCCGGACGACATCGGAGTGTTCACGTTCCCGGCACTCGCGCCCGGCGCGGCCGCGCCGGTCGTGGTCGGAGGCGACGTGATGGTGCTGCCGAAGCCCTCCAGCGACGACGCGGTCGACTTGGTCCGCCGCCTGTCCGCACCGACCGCGGTGGACCCGTGGATCAGACAGGGCGGCTTCCTGGTCGACGGACGGGTGTCCGGCTACTCCCCCGAGCTGACCAGGCTGGCCGAACAACTGATCGCACCGAACGGACTTCTCCAGTTCGACCTGTCCGACCAACTGGGACCCGTTGGGGGCATCAACGGACTGTGGCGAGTGCTCACCGACTTCCTGATCAGGATCGGCGATCGCGGCAGTGCCGTCGTACCGCAGGCTGTCGATGCCGCGGTGAACGAACTGCGTGAGGTGGAGAGCTGATGGGCTTGCAGACGAACGGCCTGTCACTGGAGATCGTCGGCCGCGAGGTCAGCGGCCGTCCCGTGGCCGGCAAGCCACGGCGACCGGCCGGACCGTATCTGCTGGGGCTCCCCGCACTGTTGCTCAGCAGCCTGCTGCTGATCCCGATCGGGGTGACCGTGGTGGCGGCGTTCCGGACCACCAGCGGCTTCGGGTTCGGCAACTTCGCGGTGATGGGCGACCCCGGCGCATTGCGTGCCGTAGGCAACAGTCTGGCCTGGGTGCTGGTCGCGTTCGCGCTGGTCGTGGTCGGGTTCTTCCTTGCCCTGTTGAGTTATCGGCTGCCCGGCCTGACGTCGTTCCTGCAGCCTGCGCTGGTGATCCCGTTCGCGGTGTCGGTGCTGGTGTCGGGCGCGACGTTCCGCTTGATCTTCGACCCGGCACCGGAGCGCGGCACGGTGACCGCGGTCTGGACGCGGCTGTTCGGCACGAGCCCGGTGTGGCTCGGCCCCGGCCTGTTCTGGCTCGTGCTGGTGTCCGCCTTCGGCTGGACCTGGCTCGGGTACGTCGTCTCGCTGTTCCGCGCCGGCCTGGACGCGATACCGGACGACGTCACCCGCACCATCGCCGCCGAGGGTGTCACCGGCTGGCGACGGCTGTTCGCGTTGGAGATCCCACTGCTCCGGCCGATCACCGGTGTGGTGACGCTGACCCTTGTCATCGCGGCGGTCCGGGTCTTCGACCTGGTCCTGATCGTCGTACCTGGTTCCATGCAAGGTTCCGCGGACGTGCTCGGCCTGAACTGGTGGCGTGCGAACGCGAACGGTGCTGACTCGGGTCGCACGGCGGCGCTGGGTGTGGTGCTGTTCGCGATCGTGGCCGCTGTCGCCGTGATCGGCGTACGCGGCCTGCGCCGACGCCGCTGGGCGATGCCAGTCTCTGTGGTGACCCCGGATCCGACGCTGGGCCGTCCGAAACCCAGCAAGCTGGTACGCCGCTTCGGATGGATCGTCGGCTTCGCAGTCAGCCTGGTGTGGATCTTCCCGGCCGTGGTGCTGGTCGCTACTGCTCTCCACTCGCCGCGCGAGGCCGGTCTGCACGGTTGGTGGTCGCTGTCCGGTCTCGGCTTCTCGTCCTTCAGTGCTGCCGCGAACATCGGGCTGTTCCGGGCCTTGCTGTCGACAGTCCTCATCGCCGGCGCAGCCACAGCAGTTCTGCTGGTGATCGCCGTACCGACGGCCTATCTGGTCGCGTGGGGCGGTCTACCGCAGTGGCTGGGCCGTGTGGTGATGGCCATGTTCGTCGTACTCGCGGTGACGCCGGTCCAGATGTACGCCGCTCCGTTGCAGGATGCGATCGGTGCAGCGGGATTGGCCGGATCGCGGATCGCGTTGGCACTGGTCCATGCGGCCGCCGGTCTGCCGTTCGCTGTCCTGCTCCTGCGGTCCGCGTTCGCCTCTGCTCCACCGGCCCTGGTTTCTGAGGCATTGATGGGTCCTGCGCGACAGAGCGCCGTACTGGCGACGGTGCAGAGGACCTATCGGCCGGCGGTGATCGCTGTGGCGGTGCTGGAGTTCGCTCTGGTGTGGAACGACTTCATCGTCGGGTTCCTGATCAGCGGTCCTGGTACGACGCCGTTGTCGCTGGTGTTGTGGGGCGAGGCTCGGCAGTTCTCCGCGTCCAGTGGGACCGTCGCTGCTGCCGCTGTGGTCGCGTCTGTCGTGCCCGCCGTACTGATGCTGACGTTCTGGCAGAAAGTGGTGCGTGGACTGACCGCAGGGAGCCGGCCATGACCTCTGGGCCTTCTGGCGACCGGCAACCCAAGCCGGAGGACAAACCACGCCAAAGCCGCCGGCGGGGTGACTTCTTCGGGATCAGCGCGCTCGCCTCGGCGTTGCTGTCCGGTCTTGCCGGCGAGCGGTTGTCACAGAGTCTCGACAGCGGCGGCTGGGTCCGTGTGGTCGGCCTGTCGCTGACATTCCTGTTCCTGCTCATCTGGGCGGCGTACTACGCGCCGACGGTGCTGGCGGCGTACCGGCGACGGCGGCAAGAGGCTGAGGCAGTCGTCGCAGCCCCGGAGCTGCGAGCAGCTGCGGAGGAGGCCGAGCAGTGGATGATCGCGCTCGGCTCCGACACCGGCGGTATGGCGGCGGCCGAGTGGTACTCATTGAACGAGCCGCAACTGCGCGAACGCCTGCAGGCCGAGAAGCCACGCGAAGGCATTGCGGACGACTTCGCCCGGATCTGCGACGCACTGGAGGTCTGGTACCTGCGCCGGTCCGAGCCCCTCCCTTTGCTGGAGCTCAGCGAACTCCTGTCTGCCGTCGCCGAAGCATGCGGCCGCCGCGATCTCGCGGAGCTCGCTGCGGCTCGCGAGGCGACGGCGTACCGACTGCTGGGTGATCTGGAGAGCGCGACCACGCGGCTGGGTGTCTCGGACAACGTGGCGACCCATAGCCGGACCGCGGCGGCGCTGACAACTCGCCGGCAGGTCGAGCGGGCGCTGCTCCACCTGGCCCGCGCGGAACAGTCGCCGGCGGGCAACGACCGGGTCGAGGCGGTGCTGAACGCGCGGGACCGGTTGGACGACGCGCGCCTCAACCGGCCGGGCCCTGACCTGGCTGCCGAGGTGGCGATCCTCATCAACCGCGCGATCGTGAACCTGTACCAGCTGCAGCCGGAAGAGGCACTCGACCAACTGCGGCCCGCCGTCGCACGTGCCCGCGCGGCCGGCGACATCAGCGGCCAGGCACACGCGTCCGAGCTCATGGGGGTAGCGGCCTGGATGCAACGCAGTCCGCACGAGGCCAAGCGGATGTGGCGACATGCGGAACACCTCTACTCGGAGATCGACGAGAGCGAAGGCCGCGCCCGCTGCCTGCAGCACCTCGGATCGGCAGAGGTCGTGGCCGGCCGGAAGAAGCAGGCCCGGACGTTGCTCGAGCGCAGCGCGGACCTCCGGACGTCGGAGAGTGAACTGCTGACGCAGTACCTCGAAGCCGCGCAGGAGGACGGGCAGCCGCCCGAGGTGGACGACGACGGCGGGGCCGGGGTCACGGTCAGCCGGATCCGCCGGCTGCTCGACCGGGTCCGGGATCACTTCACGCTCAGCCGCTGACGTTTTGTCGGCGGGTTCGCCTAGGTTGTTCTGCATGGCGAAGGCGACGGGGACGACGAAGGCGAAGCCGCAGTTCGCGTGCACCGAGTGCGGGTGGACATCCGCGCGCTGGATCGGACGCTGCGGCGAGTGCCAGGCCTGGGGCACGGTCGCCGAGGTCGGTGCACCGAAGGCCGCCCGGATCAGCGCCGGGCCGGTGTCGTCGCCGGCCATGCCGATCGCGAAGGTCTCCGTCATCGAGGCCGAGTCCCGCCCGACAGGCATTGCCGAGCTCGATCGCGTTCTCGGTGGCGGCGTCGTGCCGGGCGCCGTCATCCTGCTCGCCGGCGAGCCCGGGGTCGGCAAGTCGACGCTGCTGCTCGAGGTCGCCGCGCAGTCGGCTCGCCGCGGGCAGCGCACGCTCTACGTGTCGGGTGAGGAGTCGGCCGCCCAGGTCCGGCTGCGAGCCGGCCGGACCGACGCGCTGGTCGACGAGCTGTACCTCGCGGCCGAGACCGACCTGTCCGCGGTGGTCGGCCAGGTGGACGCGGTCGAGCCGACGTTCCTGGTGATCGACTCGGTGCAGACGATGGCGCATCCCGAGGTGGACGGCGCTCCCGGCGGCGTGACCCAGGTGCGTGAGGTCACCGGTGCCCTGGTGCGGCTGGCCAAGGAGCGGCACATCGCCGTCGTGCTGGTCGGCCACGTGACCAAGGACGGCGCGATCGCGGGGCCGCGGATGCTCGAGCACCTGGTCGACGTCGTGCTGGCCTTCGACGGCGACCGGCACTCCGGGTTCCGGATGGTGCGCGCGACGAAGAACCGGTTCGGTCCGTCCGACGAGGTCGGCTGCTTCGACATGGTCGACACCGGGATCGTCGAGGTGAGCGATCCGACCGGCCTGTTCGTCTCCGAGCACGCCGAGCCCGTCGCCGGGACGTGCGTGACCGTGATGATGGAGGGCCGCCGGCCGCTGCTGGCCGAGGTCCAGGCGCTGGTCGGCCCGTCCGCCGCGCCACAGCCGCGCCGGACCACCTCCGGACTCGAGTCGTCCCGGGTCGCGATGGTCCTCGCCGTCCTCGGCAACCGGGTCGGCCTCAAGCTGACCGACCAGGAGGTGTATGTCGCCACCGTCGGAGGCGTGAAGATCACCGAACCGGTGGCCGACCTGGCCGTCGCGATCGCGGTCGCGTCCTCGGTGATGGACCGTCCGATCCATCCCGGCCTGATCGCGATCGGCGAGGTCGGGCTGGCCGGTGAGGTGCGCCGCGTCGGCGGTCTGGAGAAGCGCCTGGCCGAGGCCGCCCGGCTCGGCTTCACCAAGGCGATCGTCCCCGCCGACATCCCCAACCGCGGCAAGGATCTCAAGCCGATGGACATCCAGGCCAAGTACGGCCTGCGCACCTTCGCCGCACCCGACCTGCCCTCTGCTCTGCTGGCCGCCGGCCTGACGTGACGCCTGTGTCCCTGCCCACACGATCGGGTGAGGGATGAGACGCGGGCTGCCCGGCGTCCGTGGACGGAACGTAGTCTGGTGACGCCCCCGCCGGGTTCAGTGCTGAACCTGGGATACCGCCCGGCGTTGCCGGATGACCTCAGGAGCACTCGAGATGACCGGATCCAGAGTTGTCGCGCTCGGCCACTATCAACCGGAGCGGGTGCTCACCAACGACGAGCTCGCCACCATGGTCGAGACCAGTGACGAATGGATCCAGAGCCGGGTCGGCATCCGCGAACGCCGGATCGCCGCGCCCGACGAGAGTGTCGACGAGATGGCCTGGCGAGCGGCCGACAAGGCCGTGGCCAACGCGGGCCTCGCCAAGGACGAGATCGACTACGTCGTGGTCGCCACCTGTACGGCGATCGACCGGTCACCGAACATCGCCGCCCGGGTCGCGGCCCGCCTCGGCCTCGGCAACCCGGCCGCGATCGACGTGAACACCGCCTGCTCGGGGTTCGCCTACGCACTGGCGATCGCCGACCAGGCGATCCGGGCCGGCGACGCGACGAAGGCGCTGGTGATCGGCGTGGAGAAGCTGAGCGACTGGACCGACTGGACCGACCGCACGACGTGCGTGCTGATCGGCGACGGCGCCGGCGCGGCCGTGGTGGTCGCGAGCGACGAGCGCGAGGTCGGTCCGGTGGTCTGGGGCTCGGTGCCGGAGATGTCGGACGCGGTCCGGATCGAGGGCCGCGAAGGCCCGTTCCAGCAGGAAGGCCTGAGCGTCTTCCGCTGGGCCACCACCCAGCTGCCCGAGATCGCCCAGCAGGTCTGCGCGAAGGCCGGGCTCAAGCCCGAGGATCTCGGCGGCGTGGTGCTGCACCAGGCCAACCTGCGCATCATCGAGCCGCTCGCGAAGCGACTCGGCGCGACCAACGCGGTGGTCGCGAAGGACGTCGTCGAGTCCGGCAACACGTCGGCGGCGAGCATCCCGATCGCCCTGTCCAAGCTGGTCGAGAAGCGGGAGATCCCGTCCGGCGCGCCGGTGCTGCTGTTCGGATTCGGCGGTGGCCTGTCGTACGCCGGCCAGGTCATCCGCTGCCCCTGACGCGGCAGACGCCGTACCCCGAACGCCGGGTTTCACGCGGGGAACCGGAACTGCACGGTCCGGATGCACGGGCGCCTGCACGCGCACGGGCGAACACCGTCGCGACCTGACCTGCCGAGCGACCGGTCGCCGGGTACTTCCGCGCGAACGCGGCGGCGTGACCGCATAGACTCAGGTTTCGTGGCTCCGAATTCCGACAAGAACAGCACCGGCGCCCGGATGCGCGCGACCCTCGCGGCGGTGGCTCCGGGTACCGAACTGCGCGAAGGCCTGGAACGGATCCTGCGCGGGCGTACCGGCGCCCTGCTCGTCCTGGGTCACGACAAGACCGTCGACTCGATCTCGACCGGCGGCTTCGAGATCGAGGTCGAGTTCACCGCGACCGGGCTGCGTGAGCTGAGCAAGATGGACGGCGCGATCATCCTCGACCGCGACGCCACCCAGCTGATCCGCGCCGCCGTGCACCTGATGCCCGACCCGTCCATCCACACCGACGAGACCGGTACCCGGCACCGCACCGCCGACCGGGTCGCGCGGCAGACCGGGTTCCCGGTGATCTCGGTGTCGCAGTCGATGCACATCATCGCGCTGTACGTCGACGACCAGCGCTACGTGCTGGAGGACTCCGGCGCCATCCTGTCCCGCGCCAACCAGGCCCTGGCCACTCTGGAGCGATACAAGCTGCGTCTGGACGAGGTGTCCGGCACCCTGTCCGCACTGGAGATCGAGGATCTCGTCACGGTCCGGGATGTGGCCGCTGTCGCGCAGCGGCTGGAGATGGTCCGCCGGATCGCCACCGAGATCGACGGGTACGTCGTCGAGCTCGGGACCGACGGCCGGTTGCTCACCCTCCAGCTGAACGAGCTGGTCGCCGGTGTCGCCGGCGAACGCGAGCTCGTGGTTCGCGACTACCTGCCGCCGGCCGCGGGCCGCCGGCCCAAGACGGCCGACGACGTACTGCTCGAGCTGGATGCGGTCAGCCCCACGGACCTGCTCGACATCGGGCAGGTCGCCCGGGCCCTGCAGCTGGGTGGCGCCGAGCAGCTCGACGCCGCCGTGACCCCGCGCGGCTACCGCCTGCTGGCCAAGGTGCCGCGCCTGCCGGGCGCCGTCATCGACCGGCTGATCGATCACTTCGGCCACCTGCAGAAGTTGCTGGCGGCAAGTATCGACGACCTGCAGACGGTCGAGGGCGTCGGCGAGAACCGCGCCCGCACGGTCCGCGAGGGCCTGTCCCGGCTGGCCGAATCCAGCATCCTCGAACGCTACGTCTGACTGTTCGCCAGCAACGCCCCCGGCTCGTGACCGAGCCCGGGGGCGCTTGCGTTTCCGGGGTACGGCGAGCAATACTCCACATGGAACATTTCGCGTGGAACACTCCGGGTGGAGGAAGATGGCCGACCTGACCCCGCTGGCGATCTCGGTGCTGGCGCTGCTCGAGGAGCGGCCGATGCACGCCTACGAGATGTACCAACTGCTGATCAGCCGGCACAACGACAGGATCGTCAAGGTCCGCCCCGGCTCGCTCTACCACACGGTCGAGCGGCTGGCCGGGCAGAACCTCGTCCGCGCGACCGGCACCGAACGCGCCGGGAACCGCCCCGAGCGGACGACGTACGAGATCACTCCGGAGGGCAGCGAGGCGCTGACCCGGCGGGTGGAAAGTGGTATCGAGAAGTACGTCTACGAGTACCCGCTCTTCCCGGTGGTGCTGAGCGAGGCACACAACCTGGACGCCGAGGACGCGGTGCTGCGGTTCCGCCGCCGCGTCGAGGACCTGGACCACTGGCTGGCCGATCTGGACGAAGTGGTCGGCGCCGCCCGGGCGGCGAAGGTGTACGAGCCGTACTGGATCGGCGGCGCCTACGTCCGCAGTCAGATCGCCGCGGAACGCGACTGGCTCGCCACCGTCATCGAACGTATCGAGAGCAAGGACTTGGAATGGCAACCCCGCAAGAAACAGTGAGGCCGGAGGTTCGGCCGTGGCCGGCGCTGTGGGCGCTGGTCCTCGGCTTCTTCATGATCCTGGTCGACTCGACCATCGTGTCGGTCGCGACCCCGGCGATCCTGAACGATCTCGGCACCGACGTAGGCAACGTCCTCTGGGTGACCAGCGCCTACCTGCTGGCGTACGCCGTACCGCTGCTGGTGACCGGGCGGCTCGGCGACCGGGTCGGGCCGAAGAAGGTCTACCTGACCGGTCTGGCCCTGTTCACGCTGGCCTCGGTCTGGTGCGGTTTCACCACCACGATCGGGATGCTGATCGTGGCCCGGGTCTTCCAGGGCCTCGGCGCGTCGATGATGACGCCGCAGACGATGGCGGTGATCACCCGGATCTTCCCGCCGGACCAGCGCGGCCGGGCGATGAGCCTGTGGGGCGCGACGGCCGGCGTGGCGACCCTGGTCGGCCCGATCCTGGGCGGTGTCCTGGTCGACGGTCTCGGCTGGCAGTGGATCTTCTTCGTGAACGCGCCGGTCGGGGTGGTCGGCTTCGTGCTGGCCATGCGGCTGGTGCCGAACCTGGAGACGCATCCGCACAAGTTCGACCTGATCGGCGTCGCGTTGAGCACGGCCGGTCTGTTCTGCCTGGTGTTCGGGATCCAGGAGGGTCAGAAGTACGACTGGGGCCAAATCAAGGGACCGATCTCGGTCTGGTCGCTGATCATCACCGGGCTGCTGCTGCTGGTGGTCTTCGTCGTCTGGCAGTCCCGCAACCGCGGTGAGCCGTTGCTGCCACTGGGCCTGTTCAAGGATCGCAACTTCTCACTGGCCAACATCGCGATCACCACGGTCGGCTTCGCGATCACCGCGATGGCGTTCCCGTTGATGCTGTACGCGCAGTCGGTGCGTGGCCTGAGCCCGACCCAGGCCGCGCTGCTGCTGGTCCCGATGGCGGTGATCTCCGGTGCGCTGGCGCCGTTCGTCGGCCGGCTGGTCGACCGGACGCCGCCGCGGTTCATCGCCGGCTTCGGGCTGCTCTGCTGCTCGGTGGCGATGTTCTGGCTGAGCCAGGTGATGGAGCCGGACCTGCCGATCTGGGAGCTGCTGCTGCCGATCGCACTTCTGGGTGTCGCGAACGGCTTCATGTGGGCTCCGATCGGCAGCACCGCGACGCGGAACCTGCCGATGCACCAAGCCGGAGCCGGCGCGGGTGTCTACAACACGACGCGCCAGGTCGGTGCCGTCCTCGGCAGCGCGGGCATCGCCGTACTGATCGAGTCCCGGCTGGCCCACAACCTGCCGGCTCTGCCAGGCGGTGCGCCTGCGGGCGAGGGTGCTGTTGCCGGAGGCAAGCTGCCGGAGGCGCTGGTGCAGGGATTCAGTGACTCGATGGCTCAGTCGCTGATCCTGCCGGGCGCCGTGCTGCTGATCGGTCTGGTCGCGGCGCTGATGTTCGCCAAGCCGGCGCACATGGCGCGGCCGGCCGACGTCCCGGGATCAAACGACCTGGAAGGCCTGCGCGGATGACGGATTGCCGTCGAAGACGGCCTTGACCACATAGGTACCGGGCTTGGCCACCGGCTGCCCCGGCAGGCAGCCGGGGCCGGACCGGTGGCCGTTCCAGGCCACGGCACTGACCGCTTGCTTGCCCTGAGCAACCACCAGGGTTGCGCGCTTGATCGCTTGCGCGCAATGGGTCGTGGTCCAGATCAGGTCGTTGCCCGACGTCACCGTCACGGTCAGCTGACCGGGATCGACACTCGCCTTGCACCCGTCCGAGACCGCGTCGAGCCGGACCACGAAGTTCAGCACGGACCCGGAGACGATCCGGCGGGTCGCGGGCAGTACGTCGACGCGCAGGTCGGATCCTTCGCACTTGGTGTCGCGCGGCGTCGGCGGCGGCGTGCTCTTGGCCGGCTTGTCGGTCTCTGTCGCCGTCGGTGTGGTGACCGGCGTCGGCGGCGGGGCGCTGCTCGGGTTCTGCTGCGGGCCGGACGCGGCCGAGTTCTGCGGATCCTCACCGCCGCCGGAGAACAGCCGGAGGACCAGGATGAACAGCAGCGCCAGGACGACGAGCACCAGTCCCCGGCGGAACCAGTACACGCTGGCGGGCAGATGCCCGACCGGACGGAGCAGGCTGCTCATGCTCGCACCCTAATATCGGCTCTGTGCTGGACCAGTCAGGCTCGCCGCTCACCGCCGCAGCTACCGCTCTGCACGAGCCGGTGCTGCGCTGGTACGACGCCAACGCCCGGGTGCTGCCGTGGCGGCAGCCCGACGCCGGTCCATGGGCGGTGATGGTCAGTGAGTTCATGCTGCAGCAGACACCGGTCAATCGGGTGCTGCCGGCGTACCACGCCTGGCTGGAACGGTGGCCGAAGCCGGTGGACCTGGCTGTAGAGCCGCCAGGTGAGGCTGTGCGGGCCTGGGACCGGCTCGGGTACCCACGGCGTGCGCTGCGGCTCCACGCGGCGGCACAAGCGATTGTGGAGCGCCACGGCGGCGAAGTACCGGACGACCACGATGCACTCCTCGCTCTGCCCGGTGTGGGCACCTACACGGCTGCAGCGATCGCGTCCTTCGCGTTCGGGCAACGGCACGCGGTCGTCGACACCAACGTGCGCCGGGTGCTCGCCAGAACTCTCACCGGCGTCGCACAGCCGACCATCTCACCCACTGCGGCCGATCAGCGGTTGGCAGTGACCGCATTGCCCGCAGACGAGCCGACAGCGGCCCGCTGGGCGGTTGCCTCGATGGAGCTCGGCGCCCTGATCTGCACAGCACGTACGCCGAAGTGCGGCGACTGCCCGATCCGCGACCGCTGCGCCTGGGTCCTCGCCGGCAGCCCGCCGTACGACGGTCCGCCACGCAGAGGGCAGACCTACGAAGGCACCGATCGCCAGGTCCGCGGCCGGCTGCTGGCCGTCCTGCGGGCCGAGTCAGGCGCCGTACCGAAGACGGCTCTGGACGCGTGCTGGCATGACGAGGTCCAGCGTGAGCGCGCGCTGGACGGCCTCGTGGCCGACGGCCTGGTCGAGCCGCTCCCGCGCGCTCGCTACCGGTTGCCGAACTGAGCGACCGGTCACTCGAACTGAAAGGCCGGCCCGAGGTTCTCGGGCCGGCCTGGTGTTTCAGTTCTTCTTGCTGCCGGTGGTGGCTTCTTCGTCGTCGTCGGCCAGCAGGTCGAGCGGCATCGCCGGGCTGCCGGACAGCGTCGCCAGCATCTGGCGGACGTTGGTCAGCTGCGCGTTGATGCTGTCGCGGCGCTGGGTCGCGGCGGCGAGCTCGCGCTCGGACTCGGCCCGGATCCGCTCCGCCTTGTCCTTGGCGGCGGCAACGATCTCCTGAGCCTGCCGGTTCGCGTCGGCCAGCTGCTGCTGAGCCAGCCGCTCCGCCTCGGAGCGGGAGCGGTCGGCTTCGCGCTGCACCTGGGCGGCGCGGTCGGTGACGGCGGCGAGCTGCTGCTCGGCCAGCGCGGTCCGGGCGGCGAACTCCTGCTCGACCTTGCCCCGGCGCTCGGCCAGGGTGGTCTCGAAGGCGGCCGCGGCCTGAGCGGACTTGGCCCGCTCCTGCTCGTACAGCGCCTGGGCCTCGCTGCGGCGCGCGGTCGCGTCGCGCTCGGCCTCGTCACGCATGTCGTCGGCCTGGGTGCGCGCCTCCTCCAGGATGCGGGCAGCCTCGGCGTCGACCTCGCTCTTCCAGTCCAGGGAGTACTGCTCGGCCTCCTTGCGGACCTTCTTGGCGTGCGCCTCGGCGTCGGCGACGATCGCCTCGGCGTCGGTGCGGGCCCGGGTGACCAGGTCGCGGGCCTCGTCGTCGGCCAGCGACAGGATCTTCGCCACCCGCTCACCGAACTCGGTGAAGGTGGGCGTCCGGTCCTTGTTGTCCTCCTGGGCGGAGATGACCGCCGACTCCGCGGCGTCCGTGCGCTGCTGCAACTCCTGGACGTGCCGCTGCAGCTGCTCGGACTGCTGCTGCAGCGCGGTCAGCGAGGTGGTCAGCTCACGGATGTGCTGGTCCACCTGGGCAGGCTCGTAGCCACGCAGAACGGTCCGGAACGGGGTTGGGCTTTCACTGCTCATGTCTTCTGATGCTCACTTCGGTGGGTGGGTGGATCACACATTGTCACTGACAAGGATCTGACTGTCACGTCCTCATCCTGATTCCCCCGTGGAACCCTCGCTGGATGACATTCCACCACCTGGACGGAATCCCGGTACAGCGAGTGCCTCGATCACACCCGAAAGCTGGGTGAGCTCCTTGGTGATCTCATCACGGCGCTGGTTCAGTGCCGCGACCCTCGCCTCGGCGTCGGCGAGAAGTTTTCGGGCCTGAGCACGCAGGTCGTCGGCATGCTCGCGGGCCTGCGCCTCGAGCTGCTGCGCCTCGGCGCGGGCCTTGCGGATCAGGTCGTGCGACTGACGCTGCGCATCGGCCAGATCGTTGGCGGCGCGCTCCCGCAGTACCTGCGTGCTCGCCTGCGCCTCGGCCTCGCGGCGGGTCGCCCGCTCGACGATCTCGCGGGCCTCGGTCTGTGCGTTGCCCTTCAGCTTGTCCACCCGGCTCTGCGCCTGGGCGGTGAGCTTGTCCGCCTCGTACTGCGCGCTCGCCAGCGTCGCCTCCGCCTGCTGGTTGGCCGTCGACAGCGTGGTCTCGGCCAGCGCGGTCAGCTCGGCGTTCTCCCTGGCGATGGCGTCCTGGGTCTGCTTCAGCCGGCTGGTCGTGCGACCGACCACGCGGCGCATGTGCGCCCGCTTCTGACGCAGAACCTCGGTCGCCTCGGCCTGGGCCTTCGCCCGGATCGACTCGGCCTCGGACTCGGCCGCACCGATCAGGTCGTCGACCGTCTTCTTGCTCCAGATGGTCTGCCGCTCGGCCTCCGCGAGCGCCGCCTCGGCCGCCTTGTTGGCGTCCTCGACGATCCGCTGCGCCTCGGCCGTCGCGGTACGGCGATCGGCCTCGATCGAGTCGACGACCAGCTTGGCCTGCGCGCGGGCGTCGGCCATCAGCCGCTCGTTGCCGGCCTCGGCCGCGGCCTTGCGCTCGGCGATCTCGGCGACTGCCTCGGCCCGCAGCTTGTCGATCTCGAGCGAGATCGAGGCCAGCTTGGCCCGCTCGGTCTCCTCGAGTTCGGCGGTCCGGCGCTCCAGCTCGGCCCGGTTCTCGCCGCGCAGCCGCTCGATCTCGGCGTGCGCCTCGGCGATCTCGACCCGCGCCTTCTCCCGGGCGCTCTCGACCGCGAGCTCCACCGACGCTCGCAGCTCGCTCGCCTCGGTCTCGGCGCGGGCGATCAGCTCGGCTTCGTTGCGCACCGCTGCCTGCGAGACCAGCGCGGCCTGCTCGCCGGCGTCGGCGACCAGCTGCTGGGCCTCACGACCGGCCCGCTCGATCGTCTGCTGTGCCGACTCCCGCGCCATCCGGGCGTCCTCGAGCAGTTCGTCGGCCTCTTCCTTCAGCCGCGCCGCCTCGGCCTCGGCGGCCGCGATCCGCCGGTCCGCCGCCGCTTGCGACTCGGCCCGCAACCGGTCGGCCGCCGCCTGGCTCTCGGTCCGCAGCTGCTCGGCCGCTGCCTCGGACTCGGCCCGGCGCCTGGCCACTTCGTCCGCCACGGCGGCCCGGAGTTGTTCGGCCGCGCTCTCCGACTCCGCCTTCAGCCGCTGCGCGATCGAGTTCGCCTCGGCCTGGACCCGCTGCGCCTCAGCGGTCGACTCGGCGTGCAGCTTCTGCGCCGCGGCCGCGGCATCCCGGCGTACTCGCTCCGCCTCGGCGGTCGACTCGGCGCGGAGCCGCTCGGCGGTGGTCTCC
Source organism: Kribbella sp. NPDC049227 (assembly GCF_043197265.1). NCBI lineage: Bacteria > Bacillati > Actinomycetota > Actinomycetes > Propionibacteriales > Kribbellaceae > Kribbella > Kribbella sp. NPDC049227. The sequence goes on from NZ_JBICST010000001.1 coordinate 1,159,731, forward strand.
GCCTCGGCGCGGACCCGGTCGGCCTCGGCCTCGGACTCGTTCCGCAGCTGCTCGGCAGCCCGATCGGCGTCGTTCAGCAGGCGCTGCGCCGCGGCGTTCGCGTCGGTCCGCAGCTTCTGCGCCGCTGCCTCGGCGTCGGCCCGCAGCCGCTCGCTCTGGGCGCGGATCCGGCCGGCTTCCTCGCGGACGACGTCGTTCTCGTGCTCGGCCTGCTCGCGCAGGGTGTCCGCGATCCGCTGGGCTCGTTCGAGCACGCCACCCGCTTGCCGCACGCCAAAGGAACCGGTGTCGGCGACCGGTTCCTGGGTCAGTGGCAGACGCGGCGCGTCCATGCGACGAGATGATTCCATCCCCGGCCCCCTTTCCGACAGTCCGGGTCCATCAGCGTGGTCACAGGGTTACAACGCGGTACATGGGTGGCAGGTAACTTCTTTTTCATGCCGCTGCGCGATCTTCCCACCGAATCGAAGGCCGCGGCGGCCCTTCTTCGTACCGATGAGATCACGCACCGCAGGACCATACGACGAACGGGGTGGCAGGGTGTAACGCTCGCGTGTCTCAGTGTGGCCACAGTGCTCTCGGTGCTCGTCCCGGCCCCGGTGGGCACAGGCTGTTACCTCTGGCGGGCGACCACCCAGCCCGTGAACGGCCGCGGTGCGGCCCTGGTGCTGCCGGTCGCGATGGTCCTGCTGGTGCTCGCGGATCGCTTGTCCGCGGACCGATTCCAGCTTCGCCGGCAGATCAGATGGACCGGTACGACGGCGATCGCACTGGTCACCGTGGCGACCTGGACCGGCCTGGTCGCGCAGGGCCGCTCAGGTTGCACGACCTCACCGGCAGTGATCGGCACCATCGCCTGCGGGACCATCGCCACCGCGGTCGCGGCGCACTGGGTGATGCGCTCGCCCGCCCCGCCCGCACCCGTCGACGACGAGCCCGGCGAGGACGCCGAAGAACCTCTCAACCAGTCCGAATTGCGGGCAGTCTTTGTCCGACTGATGACCACCGTCGACAACTGGCCCTCGCTCCGGCTCCAGCCGATGCCTGTGCTCACCGGCGTCCTCGCCGTACTGCTGTTGGCCACCACGGTCCTGTCCTGGCGTGAACTGCTCGACCCGGTGGCGCTCGGCCCGACGGCTGCCGAGGCTGGTCTAGCCCGGTCTCAACTCTGGGAGATCCCGTCGGCCCGGACGTGGACCGTCGCCATCTGTCTGCTCGCGGTCGCAACATTGCTGTCGTCCGGCGTGGTACGTCGCGCCTTGGCCGTCGGCACTGGGACAGCGATGGTTGCCGGGGTGCTGTCGCACATGGTGTGGCTGCCACCGAGGCTGCCGAATGGTGTGGGATACCGGCCCGGTCTGGGTGCTTGGACCGCGCTCGGACTCGGCTTGCTGCTCGTTGCCGCAGGCATGGTGGGTGTGCGCGGCTTGCGAGTCGTTGCCGGTGCGGCCGTGGTCGGGCTGCTCGGCGGGCTGCTGCTTCCGTCGGCGACAGGAGCTGGGTATGCGCCCGAAGCGGCTGCCGGGAAGCCGCACCGGTTGCTGGATCTGCACGGTGGCCAACTGGTCGACCGCCTTGGCATGCGGGTGTCCATCGGTACGTCGGATGCCTTGGATTCGTTGGCCGGGAGACTCGACGGGTCGCCAGGGCAATGGCTGCTGGGGCGGACCGGATCCGAGAGCTCGACGGTGTTCGCGTACCGGGACGGAGTCGCGCTGCCACAGGTGACGCTGAACCACGGCGCCACTCCGCCGGCGCTGTGGGGCGTCGCCGACAACCGCATGGTCATGCTGGCCGGCGGAGCGCTCGGCAAGCCGTGGGCGATCCTGGCCGTGCCGCTCGACCTGGCGCAGGCCGACGTGAGCCTCAGCCACAAGGACCAGAACGGCGGGTACTACGTGACGCCCGGAGTACAGATCCTTGCGACCGGCATCGGTCCCGCACTCAGCCACCGCAACTCGGACCGGTCGATCGTGGTGTCGGGTTCGGCGACCACCTGGCAGATCCCCGCGAACCAGCTGCGACCGGGCATGGTGCTGAAGGACTTCGTGATCGACCCGGGTATCGGTGCACCAGGCAACGAGGTCTCCAGCGGCCCGGACGGTACGACGGCCTGGCGTACGAGCGAGACCGGGCTGGCGATCATCCGGCCGGGCGGAAAGCCGCAGCAGCTGACGGGGATCGCTCCGGCGGGCTGTCTGGTGAGCAGTGATGCGGCCAGCTCGTCCATGACCGTGGACGCGTTCGCGGTCGATGTGCGGGGCAACCTTTGGCTGGGTGGCGCTGCTCCTACCTCGGTGATCACGCCGGACGGCGTACTGCGGAAGCTGCCGGGTGGAGCCGATGGTGTCGAGAGCATCGAGGCCAAGCCGGACGGATCGGTGGTGCTGGGGGCGTCACCGGGTGGGGGCGACCAGGTGCTGGTGATTCCCGATGCGGCGACGGCGGCCGCGGCGTACCCGGCTGCACCGCCGCCTGATCGCCGGTGTGATCGGCGTACGGCGGTTGCCGGGACGACGACGTACACGGCGACCGACATGCCGGCGGTGCCGGTGGTGGATGGCCAGCCGGGCGCGGCCGGGGTGAGCTCTCAGCTGGCCCTGGACGCCGCTGGGAGGCTGGTTCGGGTTCGAGTGCCGTTGGCGGCGCGCGCGTGGGCTCCGGACGGTCAGGGCGGCGTGTGGTGGACCCTGCTCGATCGGCCGGGCGCGGAGACCGCCGTACACCTGGTGGACGGCCGGACGACGCGTGTGCACGATCCACGGCCGGTGCAGGGTGATCCGAAGGCCGAGTTCGCCGGGGCCGCTGGGGATCGGCTGGTGACTGCGATCAATACGAGTGTCTACAACCTCTACGGGCCGGGGAGCGCGGTACGTCGCGTGCAGGTGAAGGGCGCGCTGCGGCCCGACGGGTTGGTGCAGTTGCCGTCCGGTGCGGTGGCGATGGTTCTCGGCGAGCGACTCGTGCTCGTCGGGCCGGACGGGCGGTCGGTCACGCTGCTCGGTGGTTCGACGACCGGGTGGCCTGTCTCGGCGACCGGCGTACCGGCGTCGCAGCGGACGGCCGACGGGACGTGGTTCGCCGGGCCCGACGGCAAGCTCTGGGGGTACGACGGCAGCCACCTCGTCCGCGTGGACGCGCCGGGACGCATCACGGTCGTCGCGGGGCCGACCCAAGGTGTCCCGCAGGCCACCGATCACCTCACGGTCATCGGGTCGGCGCTCTACTTCCAGCTGGGCAACGATCTGATCCGCTTGGACGCCTCATGACCGAACTACCGGACGAGGAACTCCCGGGCCGTCTCGACGCGGCAGAAAGCGAGCTGGCCACTGCTGAGCATCAGTGGTTCGCCAGGGCCACGCTCTTCGCCGCACTGGCTACCGGGGTGGCCCTGCTGCTCCCGTGGACCTACAGCCGGCGCCTTGGCTTGTCCGTCTGGCAGCTCGGCATCGAGACCGAACCGGCCCTGGCCTTCACCTGGCTGGCCGGACTGGCCACCACTGTCGTCGGACTGCTCCTCAAACCCGGCCCCAAGTCCCAGGCAACCGCAGCCGTCACCACGATCATCACTCTGCTGTTCCTGGCCGCCACCTGGCAGGCCACCAACCCCGCCACGCCCGCCGACACCTGGACAGCCCCCGGCCCCGCCGTAGCCCTCGCCACCTCGCTGACCTGGCTCCTCACCACGCTCCCCCAGTTCTTCACCCCGCGCTCCCGGCCCGTGCCCCCATCCGCCCTGGCCCGAACGGTCACCCGCCTCCGTCGTACCCGCTGATCTCACCTACCGCGGATGCCCCTCGGCGCCGGTCACCTTGCCACCGATCAGCGGGAGCACCGAGATCGCCATGACGGCGGCCGCGACCAGCAGCATCGACCGGCTGCCCAGCCGGGCTCCACCGAGCCCGCCGACCAGACCGCCCACCGGGAACAGCGCATAGACCAGGAACCGTCGTACGGCGTTCACGCGCCCGAGCAGATCCGGCGGGGTGACCAACTGCCGCATGGTCAGCTGGCCGATCGTGTACACCGCACCAGACACCCCGCCGACGAACTGTCCGACCCCGACCAGCACCGCCGGAACCACGCCGAACGGGGCTGTCAGCAGGGCGATCGCGACCGCGGTCGTGAGGATCGCGACCATGACCGAGCGGCCGAATCCGAAGCGGGTGGCCGCCCAGTTCGCCAGCAGCCCTCCGACCACCCCACCGACGCCGGCGAGCATCGCAAGCAGGCCGACGAGTCCCGCCGAGAAGTGCAGCTCACGCACGAGGGCCAGCACCAGCGACGAGTCCCGGATCGCCACCGCGAACGCCCCGATGCCGGACGACAGGCACAGCGCGACCAGGACGCGATCCTTCAGCACGTACGCCAGGCCGCTCCGGATGTCGCCGATGATCCCCCTCCGCCCACTGATCCTCGCTGCCACGAGCTCGGGCGACCGCAGGAACAGCAGCAGAACCCCGGAGCAGACGTACGACACGGCATCGACGGCGACCGCAACCGTGGCGCCAACGAGCTGGACCAGACCACCGCCCAGGCCGTTCCCCGCGATGCCGGCCACCGAACCGTTCACCGAGATCGCGCTGTTCCCCGCGCCCAGCATCACGGGCGGGAGGACCCGCGGCACCATCGACGCCGAGGCCAGGTCGTTCACCAATGTCTGCGCCTGCACGAGGAACACAACGCCGTACAGGACGGGCATCGACAACAGGTCGAGCAGACCCAGGACCGGCACGGCGCCCAGACAGATCGCGCGGCCGAAGTCGGTGAGAACCAGCACGGCCCGTTGCGGCGACCGATCGATCAGCGCGCCCGCCACGAGGCTGAACAGCACGTGCGGTACGGCGTTCAGCGCCGTCAGGACGCCGACCTCCAGCGGTGACGCGTGCAGCACCACAGCCGCCAGCAACGGGATGGCCAGCACGGTCACCCCCGTGCCGAGCGCAGACACCAGGTGCGCGGCCCAGAGCCGCCGGAAGTCCGGATACCCACGCAGCGCCGCCAACCATCGGGGTCCAGCCAGCTCACTCATGTTCCGTACGACGAGGCGGCGCCGCGAATCGTCACCAGATCTGCTGCAAGAAAAATGCCGAGCGCGGCGAGCAATGTGCTCGCCGCGCTCGGCTTGCTGGAAGGCAGTCCCTCAGATCACGTGTCCTGCAGACCCGAGCTGCCACCGGCGGCCAGGTCGGTCAGCTCCAGGTCGGGGCTGCTCGCCTTCGGCGTACCGGTGAAGGTGAAGTACTCCGCCAGACCGTCGGAGTTGACCGTGCCCTCGGGGGCCGCGTCGACCAGAACGATCTGGCCCGGGCGCACCTCCCCGAACAGGATCTTCTCCGCCAGCACGTCCTCGACGTCGCGCTGGAGTGCGCGGCGCAGCGGACGGGCACCCAGGACCGGGTCGAAGCCACGCTTGGCGACCAGTTCCTTCGCCGCCGGGGTGAGCTCGATGCCCATGTCCTTGTCCTTGAGCCGCTCCTCCACCTGCCCGACCATCAGGTCGACGATCTTGATGATCTCGTCCGGGCCGTGCTGGTGGAACACCACGATCTCGTCGACGCGGTTCAGGAACTCGGGCCGGAAGTGCTGCTTGAGCTCCTCGGTGACCTTCGCCTTCATCTTCTCGTACGAACCCGAGGTGTCGCTGGCCTGCGAGAAGCCGAGGCTGACGGCCTTCGCGATGTCCTTCGTCCCGAGGTTCGTGGTCATGATGATGATGGTGTTCTTGAAGTCGACCACGCGGCCCTGGGCGTCGGTCAGACGACCCTCGTCCAGGATCTGCAGCAGCGAGTTGAAGATGTCCGGGTGGGCCTTCTCCACCTCGTCGAACAGCACCACGCTGAACGGCTTGCGGCGCACCTTCTCGGTCAGCTGACCGCCCTCTTCGTACCCGACGTAGCCAGGCGGGGACCCGAACAACCGGGACGCCGTGTGCTTCTCGGAGTACTCCGACATGTCCAGGCTGATCAGTGCCGACTGGTCACCGAACAGGAACTCGGTCAGTGCCTTCGACAGCTCGGTCTTACCGACGCCGGACGGGCCGGCGAAGATGAACGAGCCGCTCGGGCGGCGCGGGTCCTTCAGGCCTGCACGAGTACGCCGGATGGAGCGCGACACCGCCTTCACGGCGTCCTCCTGGCCGATGTACTTCTTGTGCAGCTCCTTCTCCATGTCGAGCAGCCGGGTCGACTCCTCCTCGGTCAGCTTGAAGACCGGGATGCCGGTGGCCGTGCTGAGCACCTCGGCGATCAGCTCCTCGTCCACCTCGGCGACGACGTCCATGTCGCCGGCCTTCCACTGCTTCTCCCGCTCCGACTTGGCGTTGATCAGCTTCTTCTCGTCGTCGCGAAGGCTCGCGGCGCGCTCGAAGTCCTGCGCGTCGATCGCCGACTCCTTCTCCCGGCGCACGTTCGCGATCTTCTCGTCGAACTCACGCAGGTCCGGCGGAGCCGTCATCCGGCGGATCCGCAGCCGGGCCCCGGCCTCGTCGATCAGGTCGATCGCCTTGTCCGGCAGGAACCGGTCGGAGATGTACCGGTCGGCCATCTGCGCGGCGTTCACCAGCGCGGCGTCGGTGATGGTCACCCGGTGGTGGGCCTCGTAGCGGTCCCGCAGGCCCTTGAGGATCTCGATCGTGTGGGCGATCGAGGGCTCGGCCACCTGGATCGGCTGGAACCGGCGCTCCAGCGCGGCGTCCTTCTCGACGTACTTGCGGTACTCGTCGAGGGTGGTGGCACCGATGGTCTGCAGTTCGCCGCGGGCCAGCATCGGCTTCAGGATGCTCGCCGCGTCGATCGCGCCCTCGGCCGCGCCGGCCCCGACGAGGGTGTGGATCTCGTCGATGAACAGCACGATGTCACCGCGGGTGCGGATCTCCTTGAGCACCTTCTTCAGGCGTTCCTCGAAATCACCTCGATAGCGGGACCCCGCTACGAGTGCGCCCAGGTCAAGTGAGTAGATCTGCTTGTCCTTCAGCGTCTCCGGGACGTCACCACGGACGATCTGCTGGGCCAGACCCTCCACGATGGCGGTCTTGCCGACGCCCGGCTCACCGATCAGGACAGGGTTGTTCTTGGTCCGCCGGGACAGCACCTGCATGACCCGCTCGATCTCCATCTCGCGCCCGATCACCGGGTCGAGTTTCGATTCGCGGGCGGACTGGGTGTAGTTCCGGCCGAACTGGTCGAGCACCAGCGAGCTGCTGGGAGCACCCTCGGCGGCTGGGCCACCGGCGGACGCCGTCTCCTTGCCCTGGTACCCGCTCAGCAGCTGGATGACCTGCTGCCGGACCTTGTTCAGGTCCGCGCCGAGCTTGACCAGGACCTGCGCGGCGACACCCTCACCCTCGCGGATGAGGCCGAGCAGGATGTGCTCGGTGCCGATGTAGTTGTGGCCCAGTTGCAGGGCCTCGCGCAGGGAGAGCTCCAGCACCTTCTTGGCGCGGGGGGTGAACGGGATGTGCCCGCTCGGTGCCTGCTGCCCCTGGCCGATGATCTCTTCGACCTGGGAGCGGACGGCCTCGAGCGAGATACCCAGGCTCTCGAGAGCCTTGGCGGCGACACCCTCACCCTCGTGGATCAGGCCGAGCAGGATGTGCTCGGTCCCGATGTAGTTGTGGCTGAGCATCCTGGCCTCTTCCTGAGCCAGGACGACTACCCGACGGGCGCGGTCCGTAAATCGTTCAAACATCGCCAAAGCGCTCCTTGCCTCAGAGGAGTCGGACGTGCCGTGTAGGCCGACCCCCGTACATGCATGCTAGTCCCCGGTGCCGACAGGCTCGCTCTGGGCGAACAAAAGAACACTGCTCGATCGGCCACCCGGGACGCATCACAAGGGAAGAACCCCACGGCTCTCCAGCGTGTTCCCGTCCGGCCAGGATCGGACAGCGTGTTCGCCACCAGCGAATTCACCGAACTACCTGCCGGAGCAACCATCCGCTTCCGATCCCCGGTCACCGGGGCGTCCACACTGTGAAACAACCGGAATGCGGACGGTCCCGGCACCCTGGTGGGCGCCGGGACCGGCAGGTCCGTGGGAATTACTTGGCTTCGTTGTACGCCGCGCGTACCTCGGCCGAGATCCGGCCCCGCTCGCTCACCTCGTAGCCGTTCTCCTTGGCCCAGGCCCTGATGTCGGCGGAGTCCGACGCCGACCGGCCGCGGCCCCGCGCCCGGCCCGCGGCACCGCGGCGACCGGACACCCGGCGCGCCGAGCCGACGTACCCGGCCATGGCGTCGCGCAGCTTGGCGGCATTCTTCTTCGACAGGTCGATCTCGTACGTCGTGCCGTCCAGCCCGAAGGTCACGGTCTCGTCGGCCTTACCTCCGTCGAGGTCGTCCTCGAGAACTACCTGCACCCTTTGCGCCATCGATGACAGTCCTTTCCGCGCCCGCCACCGGGCACAATCCCCCTGCCGAATTGTTCGCACCTGATTTGTACCGCACAAACCGCCTTCGTGTCATTCACCACCCGGAATGACACGGAAAGATGTGACCAAAACCTTCGGTTCGGTGAGGTACGGGCGACACTGTGCTCCGACGGTGACCTTCAGTATTCAGCCGGGCCGGTGGATCGTAACTCGGGCTGGACCGGAATCAATTGGCCCCCGGGAATTGCATGGCCCGGAGGTTGTGCTATGCAACGAACCTCCGGGCCGGTTTCCTGAATCACTCGGGTGCGGGCGGAATCACTCCGGGCGCAGCAACGGGAACAGAATCGTCTCCCGGATACCGGCGCCGGTGAACAGCATCACCAGCCGGTCCAGGCCCATCCCCATCCCGCCGGCCGGCGGCATCCCGAACTCCATCGCGCGCAGGAAGTCCTCGTCCAGCTCCATCGCCTCCGGGTCGCCGGCTGCGGCCAGCAACGACTGTGCCACCAGGCGTTCCCGCTGGATCACCGGATCGTTCAGCTCCGAGTAGGCGGTACCCAGCTCGACGCCGTTCACGATCAGGTCCCAGGCCTCGACCAGTCCGGGAATTTCGCGGTGCGGCTTCGCCAGCGGCCGCGCCGACTCCGGATAGTCACGGACAAAGGTGGGCTGGATCAGCGTGTGCTCGACCAGCTTCTCGAACAACTCCACCGCGATCTCACCGGCATTCCAGCCCGGCTGCAGCTCGACGTCGTGCTGCTCGGCCAGCTTGGTCAGCGCGGCCACGTCGGTGGTCACGTCGACGGTCTCACCGACGGCTTCGGAGACGAGGCCGAAAAGCGTCGCATGCCGGAACGGCTGCTCCAGATCGATGTCCGAACCGTCGCGCGCGGTGATCGTGGTCCGGCCGATCGCACGACCGGCGTTCCGCATCAGCTCGGCGAAGAGTTCGGCCATCGTGTCGTAATCGCCGTACGCCTCATACGCCTCGATCATCGAGAATTCCGCCGCATGGGTGGAGTCGAGTCCCTCGTTGCGGAACGTCCGGCCGATCTCGAAGACCCGGTCGACGCCGCCGATCATCGCCCGCTTGAGATCCAGCTCGAGCGCGATCCGCAGCTTCATCTCCTGGTCGAACGCGTTCAGGTGGGTCGAGAACGGCCGCGCCGCGGCGCCGCCGTTGGTCAGCTGCAGCACCGGCGTCTCGACCTCGATGAAGTCGTGCGCGTCGAAGGTCGCCCGCAGTGACTTCAGTACGGCGGCCTTGTTCCGGACCATCTCGCGCGCCTCCGGGCGGACGATCAGGTCGACGTACCGCAGCCGGACCCGGGCCTCCTCGTTCAGCGGCTTGTGCTCGTTCGGGAGCGGGCGCAGGGTCTTGGCGGCCATCTGCCAGCCGGTCGCCTGCACCGACAGTTCACCGCGACGGCTGGTGATCACCTCGCCCTGGACGGACAGCAGGTCGCCGATGTCGACGAGTTGCTTGAACCGGGCAAGCCCCTCGTCGCCGAGGTCGGCCACCGACAGCATCACCTGGAGCTCGGTCCCGTCACCCTCGCGCAGCCGGACGAAGCACAGCTTGCCGGTGTTGCGGAGGAAGATGACCCGTCCGGCCACCGAGACGTGCTCGCCGGTCCGGGTGTCCGGCTCCAGTTCCTGTCCGTCGTACTTCGCCCGCAGGTCCTTCAGCAGGTGCGTCCGCGGCACCGAGATCGGGTACGGCTGCACTCCCTCCGCCAGCAGGCGGTCACGCTTCTCCCGGCGAACCCGCATCTGCTCGGGCAGGTCGTCCTGCCCGCTGTCGGGGTTCACCGGGTTCACGTGTGCGTCTGTCATGCCTAAAGGCTAGTGACTGACCGCCTCCACAACCGAATCCTTTGTTCGCACCAGGAGTACGGCGGCGATCGCGGCGGTCACCACGCCGGTGATCCCGCAGGTCACGAACGTCATCCGGGTCCCGAGCGCCGCGCCGAGGAGACCACCCAGGGGAAGCGCGATCAGACTGCAGCCCCGCACCGTGCCGCCCAGCGCCGCGACGACCCGCCCGCGGACGTGTTCGGCGGTCCGGGTGACGATGAGGGTGCTGCAGGCGGCGTTGAGCATGCCGCTGCCCGCTCCGACCGCCAGGCAGCCGATGGCCAGCGTGACCACGTCGTGCGACAGGCCCATGAGCACAACCGAACCGCCGATGGAGGCCATCCCGGCCAGGAGCGCCCGGGAACGGGACGCGCCGGTCACCAGGCGGCCGCTGACCCATGCTCCGACGATCAGTCCGGCTCCCTGCGTGGCCATCAGCCAGCCGTAGCCCGATGCGCCGAGTCCGACCTCGTCGGTGACCAGGAACACCTCCATGACGTTGACCGCCTCACCCGTCAGCACGAAGACCCACAGACACGTCACCAGGATCCGGAGCAGCGAGTCGCCGAACAGACTGCGCAGGCCGGCCATCAGTGCGCCGGGCTCCCGGACAGCGCCCGGCTCGGGGCGACGGCGGGTGGTGACCAGTCGGGCGACCAGGCCCAGGACGAGGAAGGTCAGGGCGTCGATCAGGAGGGCGCCGCGGTCACCGGACCAGCCGACCAGCACGCCTCCTGCGGCTGAGCCGACCAAGGTGGCGACGCCGATGAGCGCCTGGCTGGTGCCGGTGGTCCTGCCGACCAGATCGTCGCCGACGATGCGCGGGATGAGTGCGCCCCAGGCTGGTCCGGCCACGGCTTGACCGACCTGGAGGACGCAGACCAGCGCCAGGGTCTCGGCCAGGCCATGGCTGAAGGCCAGACCGATACCGGCGGCTGTCTGAAGCAGGGACGCCCAGACCAGGACGGTCCGCGAGTCGTGCCCGTCCACGATCCGGCCGGCGAACGGGATCATCACGACGGTCGGTACGGCGAACGCCAGCAGCAGGGCCGTGATTGCGCCGGGTCCGCCGTCGTGGGACACGCGCAGCATCAACGCGACCAACGCCACCGAGTCACCCGCGTAGGACAGCGCGCGGGCGGGCAGCACCAGCCGGATGTCGCGGAAGGACCAGATCGAAGTCTGAAGTGATTGCTTCATAGTTGTGAAGCTACTGCTTCATATTCCGGATCGTCAAGGGATTGGCTACGCTGACCTCGTGGCCAAGAAGAAGCGCGTGGTGATCTCCGATCCGCGGGCGATCCGCGCCCTGGCGCACCCGGCCCGGCAGCGGGTCATCGACGAGCTCTACAACGGCAGGGTGCTGACCGCGACCGAGTGTGCGGAGCTGGCCGGGCTGACCCCGTCGGCAATGAGCTACCACCTGCGGGCCCTGGAACGCTGGGGCATCATCGAGCGCGCCGAGGAGTCCGGCGACGGCCGGGAACGGCCCTGGCGGGCGTTGGCCGGCAGCCTGATGATCTCGTCGCAGGCGTCCAACGCGGGCCGGCTGGCCAGCCAGACGATCATGCGGACGACGGCGGACCGGGTTCTGGAGCAGTTCGAGGAGATGGCCTCCGACGACCCCTGGGACGACGTGAGTTCGCTCAGCCGGTCCCGGTTGTGGCTCACCCACGACGAGGCCAAGCGGTTCGGCCAGGAGCTGAGCGAGCTGGTCGACCGCTACAAGAAGGGCCGTACGCCGACCACCCATCCGGCCGCCGCCCGTCAGATCAGCACCCTGATGGCCGTCGTACCGACCGGGAAGCCGCCACAAGATAGCTGAACCGTTAGCTGCCTTCCCGCGTATCGAGGGGTACCTTCGAAAGAGAGGTCCTCTCCGCCGGCGGGTGGTCATATGGAGTCCTGGCTTTTGTGGTTGATCATCGCCGCCGTCCTCGGCACCGCCGAGTTGATGACGGCAACCCTCGATCTGCTCCTGCTCGCCGTCGCCGCGCTGGCCGCGGCCGGAGTCGCCGGGCTCGGCCTCGGGACCGGCCTGCAACTCCTCGCGTTCGCCGTCACGGCGGCCGCGATGATCACGCTGGTCCGGCCGGTCGCGCGACGGCACCTGAGATCGCACCCGCAGCTGCGGACCGGCGTCGCGGCGCTGATCGGGCGCGAGGCCGTGGTGCTGACCCCGTGCGGCCGCGATCCCGGCCGGGTCAAGATCGGCGGCGAGGAGTGGAGTGCCCGGTCGTACGACCCTGACCTGCTCATCCCCGCGGGCACCCGGGTCGACGTCTTCGCCATCGAGGGGGCCACCGCCCTCGTCCATCCTCAGGAGGATCCATGGCCGAACTGATCATCGGGCTGGTCGTCGCCGTACTCGCCGTCGTCCTGGTACTCCGGACGGTCCGGATCGTCCCGCAGGCGCGGGCCAGTAACGTCGAGCGCCTCGGCCGCTACCTGCGCACGCTCGAACCCGGGCTGAACGTCGTGATCCCGTTCATCGATCGGCCCCGGCAGCTGATCGACCTGCGCGAGCAGGTGATCTCGTTCGAGCCGCGGTCGGTGATCACCGAGGACAACCTGGTCGTCGACATCGACACGGTGCTGTACGTCCAGGTGACCGATCCCCGCGCGGCGGCGTACGAGATCGCCAACTTCGAGCAGGCGATCGAGCAGCTCACCGTCACCACACTGCGCAACGTGATCGGCAGCCTGGACCTGGAGAAGGTGCTGACGTCCCGCGAGCACATCAATTCCCAGCTCCGCGGCGTACTGGACGAGGCGTCGGGCAAATGGGGCATCCGGGTGAACCGGGTCGAACTGAAGGCGATCGACCCGCCGCCGTCGATCAAGGAGTCGATGGAGAAGCAGATGCGGGCGGACCGGGAGAAGCGGGCCGCGATCCTCACCGCCGAGGGCGTGCGGCAGTCCCGGATCCTGACCGCCGAGGGCGAGCGGCAGGCGGCGATCCTGCGGGCCGAGGGTCAGGCGAAGGCGATCGACACGGTGTTCGAGGCGATCCACCGCAACGACCCGGACCCGAAGCTGCTCGCGTACCAGTACCTGCAGATGCTGCCCGAACTGGCCAAGGGCCCGGGCAACACGTTCTGGGTGATCCCGTCCGAGGTCACCTCCGCGCTACAGAACGTCACCAAGGCGTTCAACGGCTATCTCCCGGAAATTCCTCCCGACACCAACGGCCACAGCCCTGAGAATCCCCTGAAATAGTTGCCTCGTCCCGTAATCGGTTGACCCCGGATGTCACTATGGGTGTATGGGGGAACCGTTGCACGCGCTCGCGATCATGGTCCCGACCGGCGGGGTGGCGATCGTCGCGTACCTGGTGGTCGGCCTTGTCATCGGCGTCGAGAGCATGGGGGTTCCGTTACCCGGTGAGACGACGCTGATCGCGGCCGCGCTGCTGGCGTCGCAGGGCAACCTGCACCTCGAGTTCGTCATCGCCGCGGCGGCCACCGGCGCGATCGTCGGCGACTCGGTCGGGTACTACATCGGCCGCAAGGCCGGCCGAAGCCTGTTCGAGCGGCTCGGCCGCCGGTTCCACCACTTCTCCGAGGACCGCATCGTCAAGGCCGAGAAGTACTTCCACAAGTACGGCGTCTGGACGGTCTTCTTCGGCCGGTTCGTGGCCCTGCTGCGGATCTTCGCGGGCCCGATGGCGGGCATGCTGCGGATGCCGTACCCCAAGTTCCTGGCCGCCAACGCGGCCGGCGGGATCGCCTGGTCGACCACGATCGGCATCGTCGCGTACAACATCGGCGACAACGCCGACAAGATCTTCGGCCAGCTGTCGGTCTGGGCCCTGGTCGTGCTCGCGCTCGCCGCGGTCGCGGCGTACACCTACTACCGGATCCGCCGCCGGCACCGGGAGACCGCCGCGGTGCGGGAGCCGGAGTCAGCGGACGTATAGCAAAAGGTGCTGCGTGATCGTCCCGCTCATCGACCGGCCGTACATCGTCGCGGCCGGCAGCACGAACCGGTAGGCGAAGGTCCCCGCCGAGCCCGCCCGGAACGTCCATGACGTACGGCCGTTGCGGATCGGTGTCTCCTTGACGCCGACCCACCTGCGCAGCACGCGGTTCCACACCTGCAGCGTCGCGGTCGAGCTCATGGCCGGCTTGATGATCGCGAACGCGGTGACGTTCGACCCGCGCTTCTTGACCGTCAGCCCGCCGGCGAATCCGGCCGACGCGACCCGGACCACGTTACGGACGTACGTCGGCCGGCTGGTCGACGTACTCGTGAGCAGACCGGGCTTGGTGTAGTTCGGCACCGTGACCGCGTACGGGCGGCTGCCACCGGTCGGAACCCCGACGTCGTAGTGCCCACCGGCCGTCGTCTTGCCGCGAGCCACCGGAGTCCAGCGGCCACCCGGAATCACCTGGGTGAGTACGACGATCGGCACGCCGGCCGGCGTGGCCCGCCGCTGGGTGCACGGCGTCTCGGGCTCGCACGCCACCTGTTGCAGGATGACCCGGCCGCGAGCGCGGATCGGCAGGCTGAACTGGGCCAGCCCTGGCATCGCCGCGGTGACCGAGCTGGTCAGGCCGAGCACCTGCCCGCCGAGCCGGGTGCTCCACTCGTTCTGCGTCCGGACCTGGAACACGTACGGCGGCTGGAGGCTGTTGATGACCTGGCGCGTCGACGTCGTCGCCGGGCCGATCGGCCGCAACTGCTCACCGGGCTTGCCGACCATCGGCACGTACTTCTGGGTGCGCGGTCCCTTCACGTCGAGCGGGTCGTTCGGGGTGAAGTCCTGTGGCACCACCGGCACCGTCCACTGCATCAGCGCGCCCGATCGGCCCGCCGGTGCCGCCGTCGCCGCGCTGGGCCCGACCGGACCGTCGGTGTCGAAGACGGGCGAGCGCGCGAGTTTGCTGGTCACACCACCCTGCGAGGTCCCGATGGCGACCGCCACCCGATAGTTCCCGTCCGGTGGGAAGGCCGAGGTCGGGATGTCCCAGCTGTTCGCATCGCCGGCGCCGACGTACTTCACGTACGACGGGCTCTCGCTGAGGACGCCCTCGATGGTGATCCGGTTCGGGGCGTTGTCGTCCTTCCAGCGGACCTGGACCGCGGTGCGGCCGTCACCGGACCAGCCGACCGCCACGTCGGTGGGAACCGGATCCGAGGAGCAGGCGGTCAGCAGTGCTGTGCCACACACCACCGCGAGCGCCGCGGCGAGCATCCGCCGCACTCCGACCACCTCGTCTCAGCTGCCTCACAACCGACTGCTGAACCATACCCAGATCAGCCCGCCGAGTCCGTAGGGTCGTTGCCGGATCGGTATGCCGGCGGTCAGGGCGTGGCGGTGCCGTGGACGGCGAGTGCGTGCTTGCGGAAGGCCCGGCGGGACAGCATCGGGACGAAGGAACGGACCAGCCACGGCGTGTGGCTGACGATCTCGGCGACGACCTCCGGATCTCCCTCGTACTGCATCATCCCCAGCACCAGCGGGAGGTCCGGCTTCCGGATCTCCTTGACACCTTCCTCCCCGAGCTGCAGCCACTCCTCCTCGGTGACGTTGCGGGCCGCGATCGGCAGCAGGCGCTCCTCCTCCGCCTCCAGATGCTCGCAGAGACCGAGGTAGAGCTCGTCCAGCAGCCGGGCGAGCTCGTCGCGCTCCGCCGGCCGCGCGGTGGAGCGCCACTGCGCACGCACCCGCTCGATGTCGTCCAGCACCGTCGCGACCCGCTCGTGCTGTGCCTCCATCAGGTGCACGATCGGCGCCAGCTCCTCCGGCACCCGCTCGAGCAGCTTCGGCCACAGCAGCCGGTCCTCGCCGGTGTGGTGGAGGTGGAGGAACCTGGTCACGAACTCCAGATGTGCACAGATCGTGCCGGCCCGGCCGGTGTCACCGTCCTCGACCGCGCGAACCAGGCCGGGCGCGAGGCGGAACTCGCGCCGCAGGAACGTGTGGACCACGATCATGTCGCGGGTGTCGATGACTTCGGTCGATCGTTCGGCTGCGGTCACGGCTGCTCTCCTTCGCGCGGATGCGGTGCGAGTCCACTCTGCGCGAGGCGTCTTGCAGGCGAATTGCACGCGGCTTGCACCGCCGTGCGCCCTATTCTGCGAATCATGCAGGTCCGGGTGCTCGGCGGCATCGAGCTGGCGGTCGACGGGTCGGTCGTCGACGTCGGCGGCCTGAAGCAGCGCGCGCTCCTGGCGATCCTGGTGACCGCCGACGGGCACGCCGTACCGGTGGAGCGGCTGGTCGACCTGCTCTGGGGACAGGACCCACCGGCGAAGGCGATGACCTCTCTGCACGCCTACATCGCGAGGTTGCGGCGGCTGCTCGAACCTGTGCGCGAACCGCGTGCGCCCGCCCGGGTGCTGGTGTCGCGGCCACCGGGCTACGCCTTGCTGCTCGACGGCATCGACGTCGATGCGCGACAGTTCACCGCTCTGCTGGCCGAG
The DNA here is from genome assembly GCF_043197265.1 of Kribbella sp. NPDC049227. Taxonomy (NCBI): domain Bacteria; kingdom Bacillati; phylum Actinomycetota; class Actinomycetes; order Propionibacteriales; family Kribbellaceae; genus Kribbella; species Kribbella sp. NPDC049227. The sequence goes on from NZ_JBICST010000001.1 coordinate 1,176,388, forward strand.
GCGTCGCCCTTGATCACCGCCGATCCGGCCCAGGCGGAAACACTCCTGCGGACCGCACTCGACCTCTGGCGGGGTGATGCCTTCGCCGACGTGGCCAGTACGACGCCCGCCATCCAAGCCGAGGCGGCTCGCCTGGAGGAGCTGCGGCTGGGCGCTGTCGAGGATCTCTGGGCAACCCGGCTCGCGCTCGGCGAGCACCGGCGCGCCGCACCCGAGCTCGAGCATCTCGTCGACTCACATCCGTTGCGCGAACGGTTGTGGGCACTGCTCGCGTTGGCCCTCTACCGGTCCGGACGGCAGGCCGATGCGCTGGACGCGTTGCGCCGGGCCCGCCGACGACTGGTCGACGAGGCAGGCCTCGACCCGGGCATCGAACTGCGCACCCTCGAAGACGCGGTCCTCCGGCAATCCCCCACCCTCGACCTTCCGGCATCCGCCGACTCCGTCGCACTGCCCGGCCGGGAGGAGCAACTGCTCGAGGTACGGCGGGCGATGGACGAGGCCACCGCTGGACGCGGCCGCGTCGTCCTCGTCAGCGGAGAGCCGGGCATCGGGAAGACGTCGCTGGCACAAGCGGTGGCAGCGAACGCGAAGGCAGCCGGCTTCCGGTGCGGATGGGGCGGCTGGGAGCCCGACGCGACTGCTCCGCTCTGGGGATGGCAGCAGGCTGCGGACCAGCTGTTCGGCGACATCGGCGTACTCCAGCTGACCGGCCCGGCGCCGATCGACGCGGCATCGTCGACCTTCCGGCTGGCCGGCACGGTCGTGGAGGCCTTGCGATCCGGTCCCGCATCGTTGCTCGTGCTGGACGACATGCACTGGGCCGATGCCGACAGCCTGCGCCTGCTGCGCCGGATCGCCGCCACGCTGGCCGACGTACCGGTCCTGCTGGTGGTCACCTGCCGGGACGCGGACGCGGACATCAGTACGGCGGTCGCCGAGGTCCTGGCTGCCCTGGCCCGGCTCGATCCGGTGCGGATCGGACTCGCAGGCCTGGACGAGGACGCGATCAGAGCACACGTGTCGCTCAACACCGGTGTCGAGGTCGACCGCCAGGTCGCCGCGGCCATCCGGGCCCGGACGGACGGAAACCCCTTCTACATCAATGAGTTCGTCCGATTGCTGACCAGCGCTGGAGACCTCTCCGACCCGGCGGCGCCGTCCTGGCGAGAGGTGCCCGGTGGGGTCCGCGACGTGGTTCGCCAGCGGCTGGCCCAGCTGCCGGACGACGCGGGCGAGATCCTGGCGGCTGCGGCGGTTCTCGGTCGATCGTTCGACCTCGACGTGGTCGTGGCTGCTGCGGGCGTGACAGCGAACGCGGTCGATGACTCTGTCGAGGCCGCGTTGCGGTGCGACCTGCTCGAGGAGGAGACACCGAGCCGCTACCGGTTCACCCACGCGCTCGTGCGTGACGCGATCTATCGATCGCTGCCCGCGCCCGCTCGCGCCCGGGCGCACGCGCGAGCCGCTCAGGCCTTGGAACGGCAGCGCATCGGCCATCTCGAACCCCATACGGCGCAACTGGCCGAGCACTACCGGCTCGCCGGATCCGTGCATGCGCGATCGGCCTGGACGTTCGCGAACCGGGCCGCCCGCCGGGCCGCCGAGCGCTCCGCGCACGACGAGGCACTGCGGCTGTTCCGGATGGCTGCCGAGCTCCAGGCCCAGGACCCGATGGCAACCGCCGAGGAGCGGGAGGCGGTGCTGACCGGCCTCGGCCGGGTCCAGCACTGGATGGCGCGTCCGATCGAGGCATGGGTCTCGCTCGCTGACGCGGCGCGCTCCGCACTCGCCCGCGGCGACGCCGTCGCGGCCGCTCAGGCGCTGCTCGTGATCAGCGAGCGCAACATCTGGACGTGGCGTGACTACGCCACGCCCGACGAGGTGGCGATCCGGCTGTGGGACCAGGTCCTGGCCGCGCTGCCGACCTCCGAGAGGCTGCTCCGGGCACACGTCCAGGCCGCTCTGGCCGTCGAACTCCTGTACCAGCCGGGGTCCGCCAACCGCGCGACGTCACTCGCGACCGATGCCTTGCTGACGACCAGGCAGGCCGGCTCACCACAACAGTTGCTCCCTGTCCTCCAACTGACCCACCTGGCCATGGAACGGCCCGACCTGCTCGACCGCAGGGCTGTGATCGCCGACGAACTCGTGATCCTGGCCGGACGGAACGACGACGTCGCCGGACTCGCCGCCGCGCTGTGCATGCGGGCCGTCGACCGGGCCGAGCGTGGCGCCTGGGAGCAAGCAGTCGCCGACATGCACCGTGCCGAGCGGATCGCCGCGCAGCACCAGTTCGTCCCGGTCCTGCTGATCGCCGGCTCGGCACTCGCACTCGAACGGCAGGCGGTCGGCGACTTCGCCGCTGCGGAGACTGCGCTCGAGCGCATCGTGATGTTGCAGTCGACGGTCTCGATGTCACCGGCGGCCCTCGGCATCGGCCAGTTGGCCACCATGCGCATGGTCCAAGGCCGGCTGGCGGAGCTGGAGCCGGCGCTGCGCGAAGCCGCGGTGCACCAGCCGGTCCTGCGCGACCTGCACGCGCTGGCCCTGATCGGATGCTCCCGCACCGACGAGGCGAGGATGATGCTCGGCGACTGGGCGGAGCAGCGCCCACTGCTCCGGGACTTCGCCTGGACCGGCCTCACGGCCATCCGGGCCCGGGTCTGGATCGCGCTTGACGATGCCACGGCGATCGCCGACCTGCGCGATCAGTTGACGCCGTACGCCGATCGCTTGGCGGTCGGAGGCATGGGCGCGTTCTTCCTGGGCAGCGTCAGCCACACCGTCGGACACCTCGCCCTCGCGGCCGGCGACCGCACCGCCGCGCGACAGCACCTGCGGGCCGCGCTGGAGATTCATCAGCGCCTGGGGCTGAAGCCTCACGCCGCTGCCACTGAGGCATTGCTGCGGCAAGTCGGGCAATAGCCGCGACCTCGTTGCCGGATCGATACGCCGGCCCTACCGTGAAGGAGCCGCAAGGGGGGAACCAGCATGGCGTTCATCGACACACCGTCCAACCGCGACTTCTTCGAGAGCAACCGGGCTCCGGCGGGTCACGTACCGAACTTCGTCACCACGTTCGCGGCCCGGCCGGCCGTGTACGACGCGTGGAAACAGCTCAACGGCGCGATCAAGGAATCCATGGACCTGCGCCGCTACGAGTTGGCCACGCTGGCCGCCGCGACCGCACTGAAGTCGAGCTACTGCAGCCTCGCGCACGGTCAGGTGCTGGCCGACAAGTTCTACACGTCCGAGGAAGTCGCGGCGCTGGTGGACGAGCCGCCCGCCGACCCGGTCGACCGCGCCGTGATGGCCTTCGCCCGCAAGGTCGCGCTGGCCGCCGACACGATCACCCAGGCGGACGTCGACGAACTGAAGGCCGTCGGACTGACCGACACCGACGTGCTCGACGTCGTCCTGGCCGCGGCCGTCCGATCCTTCTTCTCCAAGACCCTCGCAGCGACCGGCACCCCACCCGACGCCGCGTTCAACACCCTTCCCGAGGCCCTTCGCAAAGCCCTGACTGTCGGAGGGCCGATTCACTCGGGCTGATTGCCCGGCGAGCCGCCGAGGTGGAAGTTGCTGGTGACGCCGGCGTACATGAGGTGGGTCACCAGGCCCTGCGCGGCGTGCGGCAGGTTGTGGCAGTGGTCCATCCAGATGCCCGGGTTGTCGGCGACGAAGGCGACCTCGTACGTCTCGTCGTCCTCGACGTTCAGCGAGTCCGTCCACCACGGGCTGCCGGTCGCGGCTGTGCCGTTGCGACTCAGTACGACGACGTGGTGGCCGTGCAGATGCATCGGGTGGACCTGCCCGGACGTGTTCTTGATCGTCATCCGGACCACGTCGCCCTCGGTCACCACGAACATCGGCACATCCGGGAACTGGTGCCCGTTGATCGTCCACCACAGCCCCGGCTTCCCGTCGAAGAACCCGGGCCGCCGGCCGATGTTGTACTGGAAACTCCGGTCGGCCTTCGCCGGATCGAACTCGAGCCTCTTCGGCGAGCCGTAACCCAACAGGTCGACCCGGTCACGCGGCTCGGTGCCGGTCGGCGCGTTGCCGTCGCCGATCACCAGTGTGGTCGGTCCACCACCCAGGCCGATCCGCACGGCTGATCCCTGTGGCATCGTCACGTGCAGATCGATCCGGCCACCCGCGGTGACGAGCACGGTCTTGTTGCTCACGTCGGTCGGCGCGTTCACGTCGGTCCCGTCGACCGCCACCACCCGGTACGGCGCTCCGTCGACCCAGGCAGCCATCGGCCCGTTGTCGGTGTTGATGAGACGCACCCGGACCGTCGATCCCGGTGCCGCCACCCGGCGTTCGCCGTACCCGCCGTTCACGGTCCGGATCTTGTCGTACGTGTGCACGGCGGCGATCACGTCGGACGCACTCGGTTGCACGATCAGTACGCCGTACAGTCCCTTCTTCACCTGTTCGTGGGAGACCTGGTGCGAGTGGTACCAGTACGTGCCGGTGTCCTTGGCGACGAAGCGATAGACGAAGGACTGGCCGGGGCCGACCGCGTCCTGGGTGACGCCGGCGACGCCGTCCTCGGCGGCCGGTACGTCGACGCCGTGCCAGTGCAGGGTGATCCCCTCGGGCACGGACTCGTTGTGCAGGGTCACCTGGATCAGATCGCCTTGTTGTGCGACGATCTGCGGTCCGGGAGACGTGTGGTTCAACGTGTAGCCGTCCACCGGGCCACGCCCGGGGATCTCGAACTTCTCCTTGCGGGCGGTCAGATCCACCGCCACGTCAGGCGTCCCATCGGCAGGACCTTTGAGCGTGCTGACGTCCTGTCCGTGATGGGCGTGGACCACGGGGCCGCCACCGTAGTCGGCGTACCCCATGGTCATCGGGGAGAGGTCGTTCGGAACCAGGCTCCGCTGCCAGAAGAAGGCCAGTGGCGCCAGCACGGCCAGGGTCGCGGCGACAGCGATCAGCAGCCGGCGCCGCTCGGCCAGCTTTGTTGCCAAAGGCATCTAGGCGGCGGCCGTCGGCTCGGCGGCCGGCTCCCGGGTCCCGGCGGCCCGCCGGGCGGCGATGCCCGCGACGGCGGCCAGTGCGAAGGCGTTCAGGCCGTGCAGCGTCCCGATCACGGGTGCCACGCCGAACGACAGGAACGCGAGCACGATCTGCAGCGCGACCAGGCCGACCACGTAGAGCGCCCACCTGATTCCACCCTGGATCTTCGCGAAGAACGACACGATCAGCAGCAACAGCGCGAGGATCGGGATCACCATCATCCCGAACTGGCCGTGCAGCACGTGCCCGGTGTTGCCCTCGTAGTTCTTGTCGATGACCAGGCCGTCGTCCATGTCCTTGATCGCCGTGAACCAGCCGAGCGCGATGAACATCGCCTGCAGTACGACGCCGATGGCAACAAGACCGGCGAGTACCCGATATACGGACCTCATAGCTCTCCCCCAACCCCGGTTTTCCCCTTGAGCACATGGTGATCCCGGTCACCACACGGGCACAAGGGCTCTCGCCCGATCGGGCAACTATTGGTTGTTGCGGGCAAACGCGTGCTGCAGGCCGTGCAGGGTGAGCAACGGTTCGTGACGAACCGGGGTGGTCAGTTCGCCGGCCAGTAAGGGGGCGAGGGCACCGGTCAGCACCACCGGAGTCGAAGAATCAAGCGACTGCTCGGCACGAATGCGGCCGACCAGACCGTCGACCAGCGCCGCGAAGCCGTGGATCGCGCCCGACTGCAGCGCCTCGACGGTGTTCTTCGCGACGACTGCGCGTGGTCGGACGAGTTCGACCCGGCGCAACTGCGCGGCGGCCTGTCCGAGCGCGTCGGTCGCTGTTTCGATGCCTGGGGCAATCACTCCGCCGACGAACGCGCCGGCCGGGTTGACCACGTCGATGGTGGTCGCCGTACCGACGTCGACGACCAGGCAGGGCGCGCCGTACTGGTTGACCGCGGCAAGTGCGTTCGCGATCCGGTCGGTGCCGACCTCGCGCGGGTTGTCCACCAGCACCGGCAGCCCGGTCTTCACGCCCGGCTCGACCACCACGCCCGGCACGTGCGGGTAGTAGCGCGCGACCACGTCGCGGAGCTCGTGCAGCACATGCGGTACGGCGGAACACACAGCGACGCCGGACACGGGCGACTCCCCGGTCAGCAGTCCCTGCAGCAGGACCGCCCACTCGTCGGCCGTACGCCGGGGGTCGGTGCCGACCCACCAGTGCCGCTTGACCGTGCCGTCGAGCACCAGGCCGACCAGCGTCCTGGTGTTCTCGACGGCGACGGCGAGGAGCATCAGGATTCCCGCAGGTCCAGCCCGATGTCGAGCACCGGCGCCGAGTGGGTCAGGGCGCCGACCGCGAAGTAGTCGACCCCGGTCTCGGCCACGGCCCGGGCCTGATCCAGCGTGAGTCCGCCGGAGGCCTCCAGCCGGGCCCGGCCGGCCACCTTCTCGACCGCCTCGCGCAACTGCGGGACCTCCATGTTGTCGAGCAGGATCAGCTCGGCACCGGACTCGACCGCGATCAGCGCGTCGTCGACCGAGTCCACCTCGACCTCGACCGCGAGGTCCGGGTAGGCCTTGCGGACCAGACGGAACGCCTCCGCCACGCCGCCGGCCGCGACCACGTGGTTGTCCTTGATGAGCGCCGCGTCGGACAGGCCCATCCGGTGGTTCTTGCCGCCACCGCAGCGCACGGCGTACTTCTCCAGCGACCGCAGCAGCGGCATGGTCTTGCGGGTGTCGCGGATGACCACACCGGTCCCCTCGACCGCGTCGACCCAACGGCGGGTGAGGGTCGCGACGCCGGACAGATGGCACAGCAGGTTGAGTGTCGTCCGCTCGGCAGTCAGCAGCTGGCGCGTCTTGCCACGGATCGTCATCAGTACGTCGCCCTTGCGCACCGACGCACCGTCACGGACCGAGTACTCGAGCTCGATCTCTTCCGGGGCGGCCACCTGCCGGATCACCAGCTCGGCGACCTCCAGGCCGGCCACCACGCCGTCGGCACGCGCGACGAGTTCGGCCACCGAGATCTGGTCCGGGTCGACGGTCGCGACCGTGGTGACGTCGGCGCCACCGGCCAGGTCTTCCTCGATGGTGGCCCGCACCAGGTCACCGACCCACTGCCGATCGACGGCTTCATCCATGGTGAACATTCTCCTTGGTGTCGTGCGGGACGAACGTCGTACGCGGTCTCGCGGTCTCGCCCTCAGGCGGGAGGGTCAGGTCCAGACTGCCCGACCAGTTCCGGTCGTCGCGATCCGGGTGGTCCTCACGCCAGTGGGAGCCGCGGCTCTCCTCGCGCACGGTGGCCGCGGCGATCAGGGCGGACGCCACCGTGACCAGGTTGGTCGCCTCCCATCCCGGCGTACCCGGCTCGCCGGCCGGCTGCTCGACCAGCTTGGCGAGGGTCGCACCGGCCTCCGACAATCCGCCGGCACTGCGGATGACGCCGGCACCGACGGTCATCACCCGCTGCACCTCGTCGACAACGTCCGCGTCGACCAGGCCGGCGACGCGACTGTCGGCGACCGGCTCACGCAGCGGCGGGAGGCCGTCGGTGAGGTGGGCAGCGATCCGGCGAGCGAAGACAAGCCCTTCGAGCAGGGAGTTCGAGGCCAGCCGGTTGGCGCCGTGGACACCGGTGCATGCGACCTCACCGCAGGCGTACAGCCCCGGCACCGAGGTCTGGCCGTCCAGGTCGGTCCACACACCACCGGACGAGTAGTGACAGGCCGGCGCGACCGGGATCAGCTCACGCACCGGGTCGATGCCGTGCGAGCGGCAGGAAGCCAGGATGGTCGGGAACCGGACCCGCCACTTCTCGTCGCCGAAGTGGCGTGCGTCCAGGTAGACATGATCCTTGCCGGTGGCAAGCATCTGCCGCATGATCGCCTTCGCCACGATGTCGCGCGGGGCGAGGTCGGCCAGCTCGTGCTGACCCTGCATGAACCGATTGCCCTCGTGGTCGACCAGGAACGCACCCTCGCCGCGGACCGCCTCGGACACCAGCGGCTGCTGGCCTTTCGCGCTCTTGCCCAACCACAGCACGGTCGGGTGGAACTGCACGAACTCGAGGTCGCGCACCTTGGCGCCGGCCCGCAACGCCAGCGCCATGCCGTCGCCCGTGGAGACGCTCGGGTTCGTGGTGGCGGCGTACAACTGGCCGATACCGCCCGACGCCAGGATCACGACTCGGCTGCGGATCGCGCCGACGCCGTCCAACTGGCCCTCACCCATGACGTGCAGGGTGACTCCGGCGACGCCACCGTCCGCGGCGGTCAGCAGGTCGATGACGAGGGCGTGCTCGATCAGCCGGATGTCGTCGGCCCGCTTCACCGCGGCGACCAGCGCCCGCTCGATCTCCGCGCCGGTCGCGTCCCCACCGGCGTGCGCGATGCGGTTGCGGTGATGCCCGCCCTCCCGCGTCAGCGACAGGTCTCCGTCGGCCAGGGTGTCGAACCGCGCGCCCAGCTCGATCAGGTCTCGCACCGCGTCCGGTCCCTCGGTCACCAGCGCCCGTACGGCGTCCGGATCGCACAGTCCGGCGCCGGCGACCAGGGTGTCGTGCAGATGGTCCTCGGGCGAATCCTCCGGGCTGAGCGCGGCGGCGATACCACCCTGGGCCCACTGGGTCGAGCCGGAGGCGACGACATCCTTGGTCACCACCAGGACAGTGCCGAGCTCACGGGCCTTCAGTGCGGCAGTCAGTCCGGCGATGCCGGAGCCGATCACCACCACGTCGACGGTGTCGGTCCAGCCGGGCTCCGGCGCGGACAGCCGTTGCGGGACAGCAGGAGCGGTCATCCAGCGACCGTATCAATCGATTTCACCTGAGCGTGATGGAAATGTTGTCAATGAGACGGGTCAGACCGACGCGGGCGGCGATCAGCATGCGGGCCTCGCCGGGGCCGATCACCGGGCCGAGATCCGGTGCGCGCAGGGCGAGATAGTCGATCTTCACCGACGGCACCGCCTCCAGTTCGGCCTGGGCGGCGGCCATCACGGCGTCCGGACCGTTCATGCCGGCCTTCGCCCCCGCGGTCAGGGCGCGGTACAGGACCAGCGCTTCGTCACGCTCGGTCTCGTCCAGGTAGCGGTTGCGTGAGGACAACGCGAGACCGTCGGGCTCGCGCACGGTCGGCACCGGCACGATGTCGACGTCCCAGTCGAGGTCGCACACCATCTCGCGGATCAGCGTCAGCTGCTGGTAGTCCTTCTCGCCGAACAGGGCCAGGTCGGGCGCGGTCAGGTGCAGCATCTTCGCCACCACCGTCAGTACGCCGGCGAAGTGGCCCGGCCGGACCATGCCCTCGAGTTCGTCGGCCAGCGGGCCGGGATGGACGGTGATGGACGGCTCGTTCGGATACAGCTCGTCGCGGGACGGATTGAAGACCAGGTCGACGCCTTCGTTCTTGGCGACCGCCAGATCGCTGGCCAGCGTGCGCGGATAGCGGTCGAAGTCCTCCGACGGCCCGAACTGCAACGGGTTCACGAAGATCGTCAGCACCACACTGCCCTCGGGCCCGACCCGCTCGCGCGCCTCGGCCAGGAGCGCCGCATGCCCCTCGTGCAGGGCGCCCATCGTCATCACCACCGCCCGGGGCCGGACTGCCGCTGCCGCCCGCAGTTCGGCCTTCGTCTGGGTGAGTCTCATCGCGGTGCCTCCCCTGTCCGATACCGCTCCAGCACCTCGTCCGGGTCGCTGACCCGGTGCCCCTTCAGCACCTCGTAGAACGCTTGCGCCGTCTCCGGGGACAACCGTCCGTCCGCTGCCGCCAACTCCACCGTCGCCCTGGCCAGTTCGGCGTACGTGCCTGCCGTCCGGTCCGGGAGTACGGCCAGATGAGCTGCCACCGTGTCGACATCGCCCCGGGCGATCGGCCCGGTGAGCGCATGATGACCGGATCGCAGCGTGTTGTCGAGGGTTGCGGTCACCAATGGCCGAAGCGTTGCGGCCGGATCCGCGACGCCCGCTTCCCGCAGTACGGCGAGGGCCTGGGTAACCAACGTTGTCAGGTGGTTCGCGCCGTGCACGAGACCCGCGTGGTACAGAGCGCGGTTCTCCTCCGCCACCCACTGCACCTGCGCACCGAGCAGCTTCACCAACCGCTCGACCATCGGCCGGGCCACGTCCGGAGCGGTCGCCGTGAACAGCACGTCGTCCAGGCTGACCGGGTCGTCCCCGGTGAACGTCATCGGCGGATGGAGCGAGACCGGAGTCGCCGGCAGACCCTGCAGTGGCGTGAGCCCGTGCGTCCCGGACAGATGGACGACGTACTGGTCGCTGGTCAAGGGAAGTCCGGCGGCGACCTCGCGGATCAGGTCGTCAGGTACGGCGACCAGGACCACGTCGGCGCGTTCAGTGACCTCACCGGGTGTCAGCACCGGTACGTGCGGAAGGAGCCGGGCGGCGCGTTCGCGTGACGCGCTCGACCGTGCGGTGACGCCGACCAGGGGATGCCCGGCGGCCGCCAAGGCTGCTCCCACGGCGGTCCCGGCCCGGCCGGCTCCGATCAAGCCGATCCGTTCCATCTTCACTCTTTTCGTTCCAGTCCCGCGGTCGGGTACCAGACGATCCATTCGCCAGCCTAGGTGATGAGAGCATGGCGTGGTGAGCGATGACTGGGCCGCGCGGAGCGGATTGACCGCGATTCTGATCACAGTCCCCGAGTTGGCGGCGTACACCGATCGCTGGCGTTCGGCGTCCCGCTCGAGACTTCGGCCGCAGGTCCCGCTGACCGAGCTCATCCCGCCGCACGTCAGTGTGCTGGTGCCGTGGGTCGCCGAGCCCGCGGACGCCGATGTGGAGCGGCTGACAGCTGTGCTGGCGAAGGTCGAGCCCTTCGAGCTGAGCTTCCCCACGGCGGGGCAGTTCCCGAACGGGACGGCGTGGCTGCGGCCGGAGCCGTTCGACACTGTCCGTTCCCTGGTGCAGACGGTCTACGAGGCGTTCCCGGACTGCCCGCCGTACGGCGGTGAGTTCCTGGACCCGCATCCGCACCTGACCATCGCGTCGTCCACCGAGGGCGGCCCGAATGTCGTCGCCGAGGCTCAGGCCGCGCTCACCGAGGAGGCGGCGCCTGTCGTGCAGCTCACCGAGGTCGGACTGTGGCGGGAGGGCGTGGACAGCGTCTGGCGCCAGTTCGGTGCGGTCCCGCTGGGTGCATGACGACATTCCGGGAAGGCTGGCACACGGCGCTCTACGGACCGGACGGGTTCTACCGGCGCGAACGGCCTGCTGCGCATTTCCGTACGTCGGTGCACGCGTCAGAGCTCTTCGGACAAGCGATCGCCCGGCTCGCTCGCGCGGTCGGCGCTGACGAGGTCGTCGACATCGGTGCGGGCTCCGGCGAACTGGGCAAGGTCCTCCGCGCCGAAGGCCTCTCCGTCCTGGACATCGAACTCGACGACGAACTGCCGGCGTCCCTGACCGGTCTGGTCGTCGCCAACGAATGGCTGGACAACATCCCCTGCGACGTCGCCGAGCTCGACGAGGACGGCGTACCGCGATACCTCCTCGCCGACCTCTCCCCCGGCAATGTTGTCGACGGCAACGATCTCGCCTGGCTGCACACCTGGTGGGCCCTCCACGAACCAGGAGACCGCGCCGAGATCGGCACCACCCGCGACCAAGCCTGGGCAGACGTCCTGCACCGCCTCACCGACGGCGCCGTCGCCTTGGCCATCGACTACGGCCATCTCCGCGCCGGCCGCCCGCCGTACGGCACTGTGACCGGCTTCCGTGACGGCCGCGAGTGCGACCCGTTCCTGGACGGCTCCTGCGATGTGACAGCCCATGTGGCCCTGGACTCGCTCGGAGGCTCCCTGCTGCTCCAGCGAGACGCTCTGAGAGCCCTCGGAGTGAGTGCGGCCCGTCCGAGCCTGGAGCTGGCTCAGACGGACCCGCTGCGCTACCTGTCCGAGCTGTCGTCAGCCGGCGAGGCCGCTGAGCTGCTGGACCCGTCCGGGCTCGGTGGCTTCGGCTGGGTCTGGACTGCGAGCGGCGACGACACCGTACGGCGTGCTTCACGGGCCCTGTCCGCCTGATCCTGAAGCAGCGCTGCCGCCTCGGACTGGTCGCGGTGGAGAGCTACGGCGTCGGTTGGTCCGAGAGGCGTGTCTACGTGGACGTTGGCGAGGCCCAGGCGGCGCTGGAGCGGGCCCTGTTGCAGTCGCACGGACTGGGTCTTGTGGTGCAGCACGATCGACGTACGGCGGCTGACCCAGCCGCGGACCGTGACGAGCACCTGGTCGTCGGCGCCGTACGCGAGGTAGCGCCAGCCGATAGGGCGCAGCCACTTGGCGCGTTCCGGGGCGCGACGCATGTCGATGCGCGACAAGTCGAAGCCGGGCAGGACCCGTGCGAGTACGCCGGCCACCTCGACCCGCTCGCCGACCGGCAGGAGCTGCGCGCCCTCGCGGTCGCTCTCGCCCTCGTCCTTGTTGCCCGCCACACCGGCGATGTCCAGCTCCACCCGAGACCAGCCCAGCAGACGCCAGATGAGCGGCTCGGTGATCAGCAGGCCCTGCACCCGGCCCGGCGGCACGGTCTGCCGCTGGACGTCGAACAGGCCGCGCTTGGTGCGCAGACCGTGGTCGCTCTCCGAGAGGGTGAAGCCGTGGTTGCCGACGACCTGCTTCCAGATCGGCTGCACCACACCGAGGAGCAGCGGCAGACCGGCGAACAGACCGATGTGAAAGTTCAGCACGGTCGCTGCGGCGATCAACCAGACCAGACCACCCGCGCTCGCAAGGACTGTGGACGACAGCAGGGTCGCACCGAGCAGACGGCCGGTCGGGACCACCAGCAACGGCTCCAACTCGACCCGGGCGGTCTGCTGTTCGGCGACCTGCTGACCCTTCGCCCTCACCAGCAGAGTCGTGCGCAGCCTGCCGGCCTCCTCGTACGCGAAGTAGCTGAGCTTGCCGTCGCTCTTGCCGCCACCCGCGACGTCCATCCGCAGCTCGGCCATCCCGAACAGGCGGGCGACGAACGGCTGCGCCACATCGATCGCCTGGATCCGGTCGAACCGGATGATCCGGGTACGCCGGAACAGGAACCCGCTGTCGACCCGGATCGCATCGTCGGTCAGCTGCCACTTGGTGAACCACCAGGACAGTGAGCCCAGCAGGATGCCGCCGACCAGCACCGCGGCCAGTCCGATGCCCGCGATGGTCAGATTGCTCCGCAGACCCTCGTTGTTGACCAGCGCGAACGCCGCGACGACGAAGTACCCCCAGCCCTTCACGAACGGCGTGAGGGGGTGGAGGCGGGCGCCGGTCTGCTCAGTCACCGGCGGTCGTACCCCCGCTGTCTGCTGCCTGGGCGGGCCGGGCGTCGGCTCGGTCACAGGCCCCACGCCTGCGCCTGGCCGAGCGCCGACAGGCGGTCACGGAGCCGACCGGCTTCGTCGGGATGCAGACCGGGGATCTTGGCGTCCGTCGCCGGCGTGGCCGTGTGCAGCTCCACCGTGGCGATCCCGTACGCCCGCTCCAGTGGGCCAGCGGCCACGTCCACGAACTGCATCCGCCCGTACGGGACCACCACCAGCTCGCGGAACATGATCCCGTGGCTGACCAGCAGTTCGTCCTCGCGCTCGGCGTACTTCCAGGACCGCTGGTTGCGCCCGATCAGGACCCACGCCCAGACGAACCCGGCCGCCGCCACCAGCAGCGCGAGGACGCCGTACAGCCAGCCCACGGTCATCCCGAGCACGATCAGCAGCACGACTCCGACCACGCCGGCGGTGATCCCCGCGTTCAGCCGGCGGACCGCGGCCAGCTTCGGCGAGACCGGCGTCCAGCTGACATCCGAGGGTGCGAAGAGGTCATCCACACACCCAGCCTGTCACGATAGAGGCATGAGTACGGAACGAGTCGTGGGAATCGGCGCGGGTGCGGCTGGATTCGACCCTGCGTACGAGCGGGGTGGGACCGGGATCGGCTCGGAGCTGGCGACCACCGACATGGTGCTCAACATCGGGCCGCAGCACCCCGCGACGCACGGCGTACTGCGGCTGCGGCTGACCCTGGACGGCGAGCGGATCGTCGGCTGCGAGCCGATCATCGGCTACATGCACCGCGGCGCGGAGAAGCTGTTCGAGGTGCGCGACTACCGGCAGATCATCGTGCTGGCGAACCGGCACGACTGGCTGTCCGCGTTCGCCAACGAACTCGGCGTGGTGATAGCGGTCGAGCGGATGATGGGTCTCGAGGTGCCGGTCCGCGCGGTCTGGCTGCGCACCTTGCTGGCCGAGCTGAACCGGATCCTGAACCACCTGATGTTCCTCGGCTCGTACCCGCTCGAGCTCGGCGCGATCACCCCGGTCTTCTACGCGTTCCGCGAGCGGGAGACGCTGCAGGCGGTGATGGAGGAGCTGTCCGGCGGCCGGATGCACTACATGTTCAACCGCGTCGGCGGCCTGAAGGAGGACCTCCCGTACGGCTGGCTAGGCCGCGCGTCGGCCGCCTCGGTCGCGGTCCGCAAGCGGCTGCCCGACATCGAGGACATCATCCTCGGCAACGAGATCTTCCGCGCCCGCACCGTCGGCGTCGGCAAGCTCGCGCCCGAACTGATCGCGCAGTACGGCGTCTCCGGCCCGATCGCCCGCGCCTCCGGCGTCGACGCCGACCTCCGCCGCGACGAGCCGTACCTCGGGTACGACGAACTCCTGCGGGACGGCGTACTCCGGGTCGTCACCCGCCCGGAGGGCGACTGCTTCGCGCGGTTCTCGGTCCTGCTGGAGCAGGTGAAGGTGTCGCTGGATCTCGTCGACGCGTGCATCGACAAGCTGTCGTCTCTGCCGGCCGGGCCGGTCAACGTGCGGCTGCCGAAGATCCTGAAGGTGCCGGAGGGCCAGACGTACGCCTGGACCGAGAGCCCACTCGGCATCAACGGCTACTACCTGGTGTCCCGCGGCGACAAGACACCGTGGCGGCTCAAGCTGCGGTCAGCCAGCTTCAACAACATCTCCGCCCTGCCCGCGCTGCTCCCGGGCACCGTGATCCCGGACATGATCGCCATCCTCGGCAGCATGTTCTTCGTCGTCGGCGACATCGACAAATAGTCCGAAGACACGCTCCGCGACCGCCGGCCGGGATCAGCCGACGGACTGAGCGATCAGCTCGAGCAGCGGGTCGGCGAGGGCTGCGGAGACGGCGAAGGTGCCGCGGGATTCGGGTGCGTGCTGCGAGCCGTCGAGGTCGAGTACGACGACGCCGGCCTCGCGGCAGATGGCGACACCGGCCATGGTGTCCCAGGGTTTGTTGGAGAACATGATCGTCGCGTCGAAGTGGCCGGCCGCGGTCCAGGTCAGCGCGGTGGCCGCCGTACCGATCATCCGGATCCGCTGGGCTCGCGGGTAGAGAAGCTGGGTCAGAGCCAGCCGCTCGGCATTCACCCGGTCGGCGTCCGGCCCGACCGCATAGTCGCCCACGGCAACCAATGCGTCACTCAGGTCCGCGCACTCGCTGCCCCGGATGGGCTTTCCGTTGCAGGTCGCACCGTGACCCTCGGCCGCGGCGTACCGGGTCCCGAGCGCGGGATGGTCGATCACGCCAGCCACCGCCCGTCCCTCGTGGATCAGCCCGAGCGAGATCCCCCACAGCGGAACGCCGTGGATGAAGTTCACCGTCCCGTCGATCGGATCGAGCACCCATCGGGTCCCGTCCGTCGCGCCGCCTTCCTCCTCGCCGAGTACGCCGATCTCCGGCGTCTCCCGCTCGAGGAACGCACGCACCTCCCGCTCCACCGCGAAGTCGACCTCGGACGCCATGTCCCGATCACCCTTGGACGTGAGCACCCCAGGCGCCTGGGAGTCGGTCACCACCCGCCCGCGATCGACAGCAGCTTCGGCAACCTTCAGCAGTTCAGCGAGATCCACACCCCAGAACCTACGTGGGATCACCGGCTCCCGGCTCCTCCAGGTCCACCACCCGGTCGCTCAGGCGATCCCCGGCGCCCTCCGCCGGCGCCGCCAGGCCGCCGCGGCGGCGACCGCACCGATCGCCAACGCCCCGGCACCCGCCGCCTGCCCGATCTTGATCGGACAACCCGACCCGCACGACGGGATCGGATACGGCTGCCCGGGATTCAGCTCGTGCGTCTCGTTGGCGGCGACGTACGCCTCTGTGGCCGGGAACGGCCAGCCCTCCGCGCTCAGCAGGCGGTACCAGTCCTCGTCCTCCCACGCCTTCCGCCGGCAGGTCACATTCACCGATGCCGACTCGAACGGCGGCGGGCCCAACTGCCCGATCGGCAGGTGATCCTCGTTGAAGACCGTGACGTGCCCGTTCGGATCGTTCATCGTCACCGCCGGATAGTTCGCATCCAGCCCCATAGCCATCCCTCCCCACACCGAAGTATGGGCCGGGAGGTCTGTCTCAGGAAGCGGCCAGGCCCCGGAGTTTGAGGTCGACGACGGTGGGGGCGTCGGCCTGGGAGTGTTTGTCGCCGGCGGCAACGACCGTGGCGACCTCCTGGTCGATCTTGTCCAGGCGCTGGTCGATCTTGTCGAGCCGGCGCTGCATCAGGTCGACGAACTCGGCGTTCTCGACCACCCGCGCGCTGGTGATCCGGGAGTACTCCTGCGCCACCTGGGCGCGTTCGTCGGAATGGGCCAGCCGCTCGACCAGCAACTGATGGCGGAACAGCACCGAGGCGGCGATCGCGATCACGACGGCGCCCGCGGCGGCAGCCCGGAGAATCCAGGCATTCTGGGAGAAGAGCGCGACACTCACGCTCAGGCAGACAACGATCAGCAGACCGTTGGCAACGGTGAGAACTGTGGTCCTGGTTCGACGGCGGCTACCCCTTGACCCCATGGACCGCCATGTTAGGGGGTCTCGTCCGGGTCCTCGGGAATACGACACGCGCGTTCGAGCAACAATCCGGCCGTGACGACCAGCACTGAGACCACCGCCGCGGCACCGGCCATGATCACTCGGTTGCGCGGCCCCGAAGCACTCACCGCGTCCAGGAAGCTTAACGCGAACCCTGCGTAAACCCCGGTGCACAACGCGCCGACGAAGGCGCTCGCCTTCGCGATCAGCAGCAGGAACACCGCCCGCGACGGCTCGATCCGTTCGCGCCGGACCTGGATCCGCTGGTGGGTGTTGCGGGCCGCCATGAACAGCAGCGCGGCCAGGAACGTCCAGGCGATCAGCGTCAGCCAGGAGACCGCGGGCGCGACCCCGCCGCCGGACTCGATCGCCTTGACCATGGTCACGCCGATCGCCGCCCCGAGGACCGCGATCGCGATCAGCAACCGGCGTGAGGTCGGCCGGACCGAGCCCGGGCGCGGCGGCTCTTTGCCGGGCGCCTGGTTGGGCTCTGGACCGCCGGATGCCACTACTGGAGCTCGATGTCGAGCTTGGTCACGCCCTCGGTGCCGACCTTCGCGAGCAGTTCGGCGACCGGGCCGCGCCCCGGCAGCACCGCGTCCCGCTCGATGTCGAGCCACGGCGCCAGGACGAACGCCCGCTCGTGCGCCCGCGGGTGCGGGATGGTCAGCTCCTCGGACTCGATCTCCTTCGTGCCGTAGGTGATCAGGTCGACGTCCAGCGTCCGCGGTGCACCCGGCACGCTGCGCTCCCGGCCGAACGCCTGCTCGATCGCGTGCGCGCGGTCGAGCAACAGGTCCACGGCCAGGGTGCTGTCGGCGAGCAGGACGACGTTGAGGTACGGGCCGGACTCGTCGGGTCCGCCGATCGGCTGGGTCTCGTAGACCGGGGAGACGTCGACCACCACGACGTCCGGGGTGTCCCGCAGCGCATCGACCGCGCCCTGCAGGTTCGCCTCACGGTCGCCGAGATTGCTCCCGAGCGACAGGATCACCTGGCGGATCGGCTTGAGGCCACCGCTCAGGGTGTCCGCGTCAATGACGTGGGGACTTGGGGTCTCAGTCACGAGGATTCTCCGGCTCTGCGCTGCACGGTCAGGACAACGTCGTCGAACGGCACCGTGATCGGCGCCGAGGGTTTGTGGATGGTCACCGCGGTCGCTGTCACCCGCCGGTCGGCGAGGCACAGATCCGCGATGCGCTGGGCGAGGGTCTCGATCAGGTCCACCGGGTCGGTCTCGATCGCATGGTGCACCCGCTCGGCCACGACCCCGTAGTTCACGGTGTCGGCCAGGTCGTCGGAGGCCGCGGCGGGACGGGTGTCCAGCTCCAGCCGGACGTCCACGACGAACTCCTGCCCGTCGGCCCGCTCGTGCTCGAACACCCCGTGGCGCCCGAAACCGCGGATGCCACGAATCTCGATCACGTCAGGCAAGGACGATGCGGGACCGCTCATTCCGCCTCCTCCTGTCGGCCCCCAGACGACGACAGTACCGGTGAGGCATGGTGGATCCACAACCGCCAGCCTGAGGAAGTTTTCCGGAAGACGTTCGTGGCCAGCGCCTTACCGCCCGCGAACCCTTCCTCCGGGGCTCCTTCACCCGACGACAGGACATTCTCCGTACACGTGACGTAGGCCACGTCTTCATCCACCCGGACCTGGACATCGGTGAGAAAGAACTGGATGTACGGCGTATTGGCGAAGATCATCGCCCAGGCGCGCATCATTTCGGCGTACCCCGAGATCGCCGCGTTGCCGGGATGGATGCAGACCGGATCGGGATCCGGCAGCCAGACCGCCGCCATCAGATCCAGGTCGCCGGCCTCGAACGCGTTGTAGAACGCGGTGTTCGCGTTCAGCACGACGTCCTCCACCGTCGCACCGCGCGCACCGTCTCCTCCCGCGCTCCGGCGCGGACCGCCCGGTCCGTCCGTCATACCGTTCCCCATCTCTTCGCCACCCGGACCGCGTCCGCGCTCGGCGCCACCGCGTGGGCCCGGACACACCAGGCTCCCGCGGCGGCGGCCAGGGCGGATACAGCCGCGCTCGCATCGTCTCGTCGTACGGCCGGTCTGGGTTCACCGGTCTGCTCGTCGGCGAGCAGCCTACCGAGGAACGCCTTCCGGGACGCACCGATGAGCAACGGCCGGCCCAGTACGCCGAATTCCCGTAATCGGCGAAGAACTTCCCAGTTGTGGTCCGCGTTCTTCGCGAACCCGAGACCGGGATCCAGTGCCACCCTGCCCAGATCCACGCCGGCGGACCGGATCGCGTCGACGCGTTGGCCGAGCTCCGCGATCACCTCGGCGACCACATCGTCGTACTCCGCCCTGTTCTGCATGTCGATGGAGTGTCCACGCCAATGCATGCAGACATACGGCGTACGACGCTCCGCCACCAGGGGAAGCATGTCCGGATCGGCCTGGCCGCCGGACACGTCGTTGATCATCACCGCGCCCGCGTCGAGGGCGAGGGCGGCGACGCCGGCCCGCATGGTGTCGACCGAGATCAGGGCACCGTCGGCCGCGAGCGCCTCGATCACCGGCAGCACCCGGCGGATCTCCTCCTCGGGCGCGGGCCGCTCGGCGCCCGGCCGGGTCGACTCGCCACCGACGTCGAGCAGGTCGGCGCCGTCGGCCAGCAACTCCCGGCCGTGCTTGATCGCCGCGGCCGGCTCGAACCACTCGCCGCCGTCGGAGAAGGAATCCGGGGTCACGTTGACAACACCCATCACGAGACACCGGTCCAGGACCGGCAGCCCGTCGACGTGCACCCGCAAACCATCACTCACCAGACCACCGTAGTGGCCGTCACCCCCAGCCGCGGAACCAGCCGGGCATCAGCCGCCTCAGCTCAGCACGAGGCGCGACTGGGTCGCCTGCAGGGCCTCGCCGATCGGTTGCGAGTACGACTCGTTGGTCTGACCGGTCTTCTCCAGGCACTGGCCGTTGATCAGGGCCGCGCCGCTGGTGATGCCTTGGGCGTAGTTGCCGGTCATGTTGGCCCCGCCGGAGTCACCGGCCTCGACGCAGGCGGTGTGCTGGAACAGACCCTTGACGATCCTGTTGCTGCCGTAGTTGACCGTCACGTTGCGGGCGACGATCCGGCCGCAGGTCCAGCCGGTGCTCTTGCCCGACTTGCACAGCGTGGATCCGACGGTCGCGTTGGCGATCCCCTTGACCGAGACGTTGCCGGCGCCCCAGCCCTCGACGTACCCCTGCTGGTCCCAGCCCTCGATCACGCCGACGCTGCCGAAGTCGTTGCCCGGGAAGCTCGACGTGCGGGTGTTGCCGAGCACGTAGCCGTTCCGGGAGAACGACGGCTTGCCGGCGGTGCAGTGGCCCGCGGTGAGGAAGATCCTGGTGCCCTTGCTGGTGCGGGCGTTGAAGCCGAGGGAGCAGACGTACCCGGTGTTCTTGTCCACCTGGAGGCCGCCGCGCAGGCCGAAGTCGTCCGCGGTGGTGGACACCTGGCCGGGCGCGGACCGGATCGTCACGCGGTCGCCGTTCGCCTTGGCGCGGTCGAGGAAGCGCTGGGTGATCAGGTCGCGCGCGCCCCGGGGGACGGTGACGACCACGGTGCCCGAGAGGGGATCGACGTACCAGGACCGGACCTTGCCGGCGCTCGAGCTGCTGGCCAGCCGGTTCAGCTCGGACTGGACCGCGTTCAGCTGGTCGGCGGTGAAGCGGACCAGCCGCGGGATCGCACCCGCCGCGCGGACCAGGTCGGCGGTGGCGAGATCGGACACGGCGACGACCAGCTCACCAGCCTCGTCGTAGTAGCTGCCGACTGCCCGCGACCCGAGCTCGGTCTCGAGGGCGTCGGCGACCACCGGAGACTTGGCGGTCAACTCTCCGGGCTTCACCCCCGACGGCTCCGAGTCCGCGGTGGCCCAGTTCGCCGCGACCAGCCCGGCCGCCGTCAGTACGACGGCACCGGCGAGTGCGGCGCCGACCCGGAAACGCCCCGACATCCTTGTCCTCCTCACGCCGGCATCCGGTCCTCGTCGACCGAACGCTACTACGGAAAGTAAACGCTCAGCGACAGAATGTCCACAGACATCGGCTTCCAAACTCCAACGAGCCACCAGCCACGGAGGCTACGGCCGGGCGCGGACCACCGGGCAGTTCGTGGGGACCGCGGACAGGATGTGGGTACCGACCTGTCCCGCGGTCCTGTCCTGAGGTGTGGGTCCGGGTTCGGTGGGGATGGCGGCGTGCAGATGGACAGGTGGTGTCCGGCCGACAGGTAGTGCATTCGAGCGCACGTGCGTTCTGTGTACGGTGTATCGCAGGTGCACTACCTGTTGGTCCGTACACCACCGACCGCCCGCTCACTCCCCGCGGGCATTTGACCGGATATCCCCTCGAGTGACGGGTTGTCTGCCCGAATACGAGGAGACAAGGGACGATCCCAGGGGTTGTCCCTTCGAATGGCCGTCGGCAGGCGCACCCCACGAGCCGGCAGGTGCACCCACGGGCCGGCGGGTACACCGACGGGCCGGCTGGCGACCGGGTCAGGTGACGACCAGCAGGCGGGCGTGGATCAGCCGACGATCAGGCTCATGGCCTCGGCGCGGGTGACCGGATTGCGGAGTTGGCCGCGGACTGCCGACGTGATGGTCTTGGCGCCCGGTTTGCGGACGCCGCGCATGGTCATGCACAGGTGCTCGCACTCGATCACCACGATCACGCCGCGCGGCTCGAGCAGCTCGACCAGCGAGTCGGCGACCTGCGTGGTCAGCCGCTCCTGGACCTGCGGGCGCTTGGCGTAGACATCGACCAGCCGGGCCAGCTTGGACAGCCCGGTGATCCGTCCGTCGCGGCTCGGGATGTAGCCGACATGGGCCACGCCGGTGAACGGGACCAGGTGGTGCTCACACAGGCTCCAGACCTCGATGCCCTTCACCAGGACCATCTCGTCGTGGCCGATGTCGAACGTCGTCGTCAGCACGTCCTCGGCCCGCTGGCCCAGTCCGCCGGTGATCTCGGCGTACGAGCGCGCCACCCGGGCCGGGGTATCCAGCAGGCCGTCGCGGTCCGGGTCCTCGCCGATCGCGATCAGCAACTCCCGGACGGCCCGCTCGGCCCGTGCGTGGTCGAACTTCGGTGACGTCATTCAGCCACCTTAGACAGCAGCAGCGCCGCCACCCGGAGGGGTGGCGGCGCTGCTGGACTTCAGGTCAGTCCTTCGGCGACGGCGGGGTCGGGCCGCTGCCGTAGGTCGGCGGCTTGACGGCCTCGTCCGGGCCGACCGCACCGCCCGGCAGGACGTCGGACAGCGAGCCGTTCTGCTCGCCGCGGGTCGGCACCGGCATCACCGGCGGCTGGTCCGACGGCACCCGGGTGGACGAGCCTGTCCAGGCCGGCCGCCGCTCGCGCTTCTGCACCGGCGCGAAGACCCTGGCGATCTCGTGCTTGTCGAGGGTCTCCTTCTCCAGCAGCTCCTCGACCAGGTGGTCCAGCACCGCGCGGTTCTCGACCAGGATGTCGAACGCCTCCTGGTGTGCGTTCAGGATCAGCTTGCCGACCTCTTCGTCGACCGCCGCGGCGATCTCCTCGGAGTAGTTGCGCTGGCTGCCCAGGTCGCGGCCCAGGAACGGCTCGCCGCTGTCCTGGCCGAACTTGATCGCGCCGAGCCGCTCGGTCATGCCGTACTGCGTGACCATCGCGCGAGCCAGTGCGGTCGCCTTCTCGATGTCGTTGCTGGCGCCGGTGGTCGGGTCGTGGAAGACCATCTCCTCGGCCGCACGGCCACCGAGCATGTAGGCCAGTTTGTCCAGCATCTCGGACCGGGTGGTCGAGTACTTGTCCTCGTCCGGCATCACCATCGTGTAGCCGAGGGCCCGGCCACGCGGCAGGATCGTCACCTTCTGCACCGGGTCGGAGTGCGGCAGCGCCGCGGCGACCAGGGCGTGCCCGCCCTCGTGGTACGCCGTCAGCACCTTCTCCTTGTCCGACATCAGCCGGCTGCGGCGCTGCGGACCGGCGATGACACGGTCGATCGCCTCGTCCAGACCACGGTTGTCGATCACCTGCTGGTTGTTCCGGGCGGTGAGCAGCGCGGCCTCGTTCAGCACGTTGGCCAGGTCCGCACCGGTGAAGCCCGGCGTACGACGGGCGACCGCCGTCAGGTCCACATCCGGCGCCATCGGCTTGCCACGTGCGTGCACCCTCAGGATCTGCTCGCGACCCGGCAGGTCCGGCGCGTCGACGGCGATCTGCCGGTCGAAGCGGCCCGGCCGCAGCAAGGCCGGGTCGAGCACGTCGGGCCGGTTGGTGGCCGCGATCAGGATCACACCGCCGCGGACGTCGAAGCCGTCCATCTCGACCAGCAACTGGTTCAGCGTCTGCTCGCGCTCGTCGTGACCACCGCCGAGGCCCGCACCACGGTGCCGGCCGACGGCGTCGATCTCGTCGATGAACACGATCGCCGGGGCGTTCGTCTTGGCCTGCTCGAACAGGTCGCGGACCCGGGAGGCACCGACACCGACGAACATCTCGACGAAGTCCGAACCGGAGATCGAGTAGAACGGCACACCGGCCTCACCGGCGACCGCACGGGCCAGCAGGGTCTTACCGGTACCGGGCTGGCCGTACAGCAGCACGCCCTTCGGGATCTTCGCCCCGACCGCCTGGAACTTCCCTGGTTCCTGCAGGAACTCCTTGATCTCGCCGAGTTCCTCGATCGCCTCGTCGCAGCCGGCCACGTCCGCGAAGGTCGTCTTCGGGGTGTCCTTGGTGATCAGCTTGGCCTTCGACTTCGCGAAGCTCATCACCCGGGAGCCGCCACCCTGCATCGAGTTCATCAAGAAGATGAACACGACCGCGATCAGCAGGAACGGGATCAGCGTGGAGAACACCTGGCCGATGAAGCTCGGCTTCGGGTTCTCGACGTCGTACCGCTCGATCTTGCCGTCCTGGAACAGGGACTGCAGGTCGTTGCCGAGGGTGTTGGCCTGGCCGTCGACCCAGTGCGCCCGGACCTTGGTCCCGTCGGTCTTCTCGACCCGGATCTCCTGGTCGGGGTCGATCAGAGTCACCGACTTGATCGACTTGTCGGACGAGGACTTGGCCTGCTGGATCAGCTGGACCACCTGGCCGGTGGGCTCGGTCTTGTACCCGGTCGAGCCGGTCAGGAGCTGTCCGATCACCAGTACGCCCAAGAAGGCGACGACGATCCAGAACAGGGGTCCGCGGAAGATACGCTTCACGTCCATGATCGAGGCCTACGCCCCGTCCCTCCTAGCTCGGCAGGCCCGGGTATGCGGGCTTGAGACGGTAACACCAGTCCAAGTGTCTCGTGTCGCACAAGACAACACATAACGAGGGTCACCAAGACGGCGTGACCCCGTTGTACAGGCTGTCACCAAGTCTGCCCCGAAGGACGGATCAGGAGTAGACGTGCGGGGCCAGCGTCGCCACGCAACGCAGGTTCCGGTACTTCTCCGCGTAGTCCAGGCCATAACCGACCACGAACTCGTCCGGGAGCTCCAGTCCGACGTACTTGACCGGGACCCGCATCTTGGCCGCGTCCGGCTTCACGAACGCCGTGCACAGCTCCAGCGAGGCCGGTTTCCGTGACTCCAGGTTACTGACCAGCCAGCTCAGCGTCAGCCCGGTGTCGATGATGTCCTCGACGATCAGCACATGCCGGTTCGTGATGTCGGTGTCCAGGTCCTTCTGGATCCGGACCACCCCGGACGACTTGGTGCCCGAGCCGTACGATGAGATGGCCATCCAGTCCATCTCCACGTGCCGGCTGAACGACCGGGCCAGGTCGGCCATCACCATCACCGCGCCCCGCAGGACGCCGACCATCAGCAGGTCCTTGCCCTCGTAGTCCTGCTCGATCCGCGCCGCGAGCTCGCGCAGCTTCGCCAGGATCTGGTCCTCGGTGTAGTGGACCTTGCTCAGGTCCTTCTCGATGTCCGCGGCATCCACGCGGTCAGCCTGTCACACCTTCGCCCAACACGATGAATCCGCCCCTGCGCACCGCCCGGACCCCTTGTGGCAGATCGATCCACCGCTGTCCACGCCATGCGGTCACCAGCGCGTCGACGGCCGCGATGTGCCCCGCGGTGAGGTCCGTGGCCCGGCAGCCCGCTTCCAGGGCCGCCTGACGCAGGGCCCTGGTCCGGATCGCCGCCGGCTCGCCCTCGAGCATCCCGATGTCGCACACCACTTCGTCGTCGGTACGCCGGAGTGCGGTCTCCGCGAGGTCCGCCGCGAGCACGTCCAGCGCATCCGCGTCAGCCCGGAGCAACCCCGCCGTACGGGCGAGTGCCTCGACCACACCAGGCCCCAGCGCCTCCTCGAGGACCGGCAGGACCTCGTGCCGCACACGGACCCGGGTGTACTGCGGATCGTCGTTGTGCGGGTCGTGCCACGGCCGGAGCCCCGACGCGATGCACGCGGCCGCCGTGGTGGCTCGAGGAACCTCCAGGAACGGCCTTCTGAGCAGTCCGGCGACCGGAGCCATGCCCGCGAGCGACCGAGCGCCCGAGCCGCGCCCCAGCCCCAAGAGAACAGTCTCGGCCTGGTCGTCCCGCGTGTGAGCCAGCAGTACGACGTCCGCCCCGGATTCGTCGGCCGCGTCACGAAGAGCGTCGTACCGCGCCGCCCGGGCAGCGGCCTCCGGACCGCCGTCGGCGCCGACCTCTACCGGATGCACGTGGACCGGGTCGAGCCCCAGGGTGCGGCACTGTGTGGCGGCGGTCTCCGCGACGTGGGCGGAGTCGACCTGGAGCCCATGGTCGACGATGACCGCACCAGCACGGAGCTCCAGCTTCGGAGCCTCGAAGGCGGTCGCGGCCGCGAGGGCCAGCGAGTCCGTTCCGCCGGAGCAGGCGACCAGAACGGTCGTGCCCTTGGGCAGCTCGGCCAGCATGGTCCGCACTGCCTCCCGCGTGCGTGCGACGGCGGGGTGCAGCTTCCCTCTCCGGCGCTCGACCAGATCGTCGGCAGCCGATCCGCCCGGTGGCTCAGCCGTGGAGCCGGCTGACCCAGGCATCCGGATTCGCGATCTCGTGCTTGGTCGGCAGCGTGTTCGGCCCGGTCCAGACGCGGTTGAACCCGTCCATCCCGACCTGCTCGACCACGCGGCGTACGAACGCGGCGCCGTCCTTGTACTGCCGCAGCTTGGCGTCCAGGCCGAGCAGCCGCTTCAGCAACTGGTCCACCGGGTTGCCGCTCTGCCGGCGCGACGTGAACTTGGAGCGGATGGCGTCCACGGTCGGGATCACCGACGGCCCGACGCCGTCCATCACGAAGTCGGCATGGCCCTCGAGCAGGGACATGACCGCGGTCAGCCGGTCCAGCACCGCACGCTGCTCCGGCGACTGCATCAGGTCGACCAGGCTCAGCTCGGCCTCACCGCGGACCGAGCGGCCCAGCCGCTGCACCGCCTCGCGGAACATCGCGGCGTACGCCGACGCGTCCAGCTCGGCCTGGTCGAGGAACAACGCGATCTCCGACCGCAGGTGGTCCCGCAGCCACGGGACCGCGGTGAACTGCACCCGGTGCGTCTCCTCGTGCAGGCACACCCACAACCTGAAGTCCCGCGGTACGACGCCCAGCTCGGACTCCACGTGCATGACGTTCGGCGCGACCAGCAGCAACCGGCCGGTCAGACCCGGCCGGTCCGGGTCGGGCTCGGACGGGTAGAACGGGTCGAACTGCCCGAGCACGCGGGACGAGAGGAAGGCCAGCAGCGCGCCGGCCTCGATCGCGGTCACCCGCGAGCCGACCGCGGAGGACAACCCACCGGTCCGCTCGGCCTTCTCGCGCAGCTTGTCGGCCAGTGGCTGCAGCACGGTCCGGAAGCCGTCCGCGTTCGCCTGCACCCAGCCGGGCCGGTCCACGATCACCACCGGCGCGGTCGCCGAGGTGGCCTCCAGCTTGGTGAACTCCCGGACGTGGTGCTCGGAGTCGGCCGCGAACTGCCGCAGCTCGGCCACCACCTGATCCGCCTCCGCGCGGCTGACCGCCGGTCCGGGCCGCAGCAGCTTGCGAGCCACTCCCGTTGCCAGCTGCCAGTCGACCATCTCGGCCGCGGTCTCACCTTCCGCCGTACTCATGTTTCTGACCCTAGTCGCATGTCCCAATATGCGTCTGCTGATCGGTCCGGCTCAGACCGCGCATCCGCAGTTGGCCAGCGCGGCAGCTGCCCGGTCGAGCGCGGCCCGCGCGTCGAGGGTCTTGGGCACCGGAACACTGTCGGTGGCCACCGCGAACACGAGCAGGGTGCCGGTGCGGTCGCGGACCAGACCGGCCAGGCTGTGGACTCCGGTCAGCGTGCCGGTCTTCGCACGGACCAGTCCGGTCCCGCTGGCTGTGCCTGCTCCGGTGAAGCGCTCCTCGAGGCTTCCGCTGAATCCTGCGACCGGCAGCCCGGTCAGCAAGTGCCGCAGCTCCGGGTGCTCGGTGGAGACCGCGGCCCGGATCGCACCGGCCAGCAGCTCCAGCGGCACGTGGTTGCCCCGAGACAGCCCGCTGCCGTCGAGGATCCGGGCGTTGCTGACATCCAGACCGAGCTTCGTCAGCGTCGCCCGTACGCCCTTGACCCCACCGGCGTACGAGCCGCCGTTCTTGGTGGCCAGTCCGACCTGCCGCAGCAGCACCTCGGCTCCGTCGTTGTCGCTGTGCAGGTTCACGTACTCGACGATCTGGCCGACCGTCGGCGACTGCACCTGTGCGACGGTCTTGGCCGCAGCGGGAGCGACGGCCGCCTTGAGGGCCGGCGCCACCTGGATGCCGGCCGCACGCAACTGCGCGGCGAAGGCGGTGGCCGCCGCCTGCGACGGGGAGTCGGCCCGCTTCGCCATCCCCGGGGACAGACGGCCCTCGTTCACCCACAGCGCGGACGTCCGGGCCGCGATGCCTTCGGTGGTGTAGTTCGGCTCCCAGTTCGCGTTGGCCGCGGGCCCGGTGAACAGTGAGGCGTCGTACCCGAGAGTGACGCTCCGGATGCCTTGCGCCTTGAGTGCCTTCGCCGTACCGGCCGCCAGGTCCTGCAGGGATGCGCGGATCGGGAAGTCGGTCGGGTCACTGGACCGCTTGGTGGCGAGCAGCGGGTCGCCGCCGCCGACGAGGATCAGGGAGCTACCGGCTCCACTGACGACCTTCGTGGTGAACCTGTGGTCCGGTCCGAGGGTCTCCAGCGCGGAAACCGTCGTCAGCAGCTTCATCGTCGACGCCGGGACGTACGGCGTCGCCGCGCCCGCCGAGTACACCGCCTTGCCGCGGGAGGCGTCGTACACGTAGATCCCGCGGTGCTTGCCCAGCGCCGGGTCCTTGAGGATCGGCGCCAGCACCTTCTGGACGCCGGCCGCGGTCGGCGCGACGCCCTCGGCCTTGGCAGGTGCCAGCACGGCCGGCGCCTGCTGTGCTGCCTGGACAGATCCGGGTACGGCGTCCGCTCCGCCCGCCAGGCTCACGCAGAGCGCTGTGGCGAGCAGCGTGACGAACACCGCACGGGGAGGACGGGGCACCGGGCTGCTCCTGTCAGTTGGTCGGTCCGAACCGTGACAGTATCTGCCGTATGGAGTTCGACGTCTTCATCGAGATCCCCAAGGGCACGCGCAACAAGTACGAGCTGGACCACAAGACGGGCCGGCTCCGGCTGGACCGGACCCTCTTCACGGCCACCCAGTATCCGGCCGACTACGGGTTCATCGAGGAGACCCTCGGTCAGGACGGCGACCCGCTGGACGCGATGGTGCTGCTGCCCGAGCCGACGTTCCCCGGCTGCCTGATCAAGGCGCGCGCGATCGGCATGTTCCGGATGACCGACGAGAAGGGGCCGGACGACAAGGTCCTCTGTGTCCCGGCCGGCGACCCGCGCCAGGAGCACCTGCGCGACATCCACCACGTGCCCGAGTTCGACCGGCTGGAGATCCAGCACTTCTTCGAGGTCTACAAGGACCTCGAGCCCGGCAAGTCCGTCGAAGGCGCCACCTGGGCCGGCCGGACCGAGGCCGAAGCCGAGATCACCGCGTCCTTCGAGCGCCTGAAGACCGAAGCCCACTGATCCGTCCCGCCGGCCGGGATTCCCGGCGGTTCACTCGGCGGTCAGCCGACGGAGCAGGCCGAGCAGGGTCTTGCGTTCGGTCGCACTGAGCGGCTCCAGCAACTCCGTCTCGGCGGCCGCGATCAGCTCGTCCATCGCGAGCAGTTGCTTGTCCCCCGCGGGCGTGATCGCCACGATCTTCCGGCGCCGGTCCGCGGGGTCCACCCGGCGTTCGACGTACTTGAGCTCTTCCAGTTCGTCGAGCAGAGTGACGAGATCGCTGCGGTCGAACCCGATCCGGTCGGCCAGCGTCGCCTGAGCACCCTCGCCGTCGTCGGCCAGGCTCGCGAGCACGTGGTAGTGCAACGTGCGTACGCCGGCCTCCGTCATGTGCTGCCGGACCAGGCGCTGCGCCTGCTGGCTCGACCGGCCGAGCGCCCACAGCACCCGGTCGGCCAGACGATGGGTCGGCGACTTCTTCACCCGAACAACTCTATTGGCAGCCGTCACGTCCGGCGTTATCGTGGGACTCTCCTATTATTTATAACTCCCACGATTTGG
The DNA here is from genome assembly GCF_043197265.1 of Kribbella sp. NPDC049227. Lineage (NCBI taxonomy): Bacteria > Bacillati > Actinomycetota > Actinomycetes > Propionibacteriales > Kribbellaceae > Kribbella > Kribbella sp. NPDC049227. Next base: position 1,205,787 of record NZ_JBICST010000001.1, read on the forward strand.
AGACAAACCCATGCGCGCAGTGCGCTACCACGAGTACGGCGGCCCCGAGGTCCTGCGGCTCGAGGAGGTCGCCGTACCCGAGCCCGCCGCCGGTCAGGTCCTGGTCGAGGTCGAGGCCATCGGCTCCAACGCCATCGACGCCGTTCTCCGCCGCGGCAACACTCCTTGGGACCGACCGCTTCCCGCCCGGCTCACCGGTGATGTCGTCGGCCGCATCACCGCGCTCGGTCCGGACACCTCCGGTCTGGCTGTCGGCGATCGCGTGGGCGGCCTGTCCGAGGACGCGTTCGCCGAGTACGCCGTCCTCGACACGGACTTCATCGCACCGATCCCCGACCACGCCGACGCGGGCGAAGCCACGATGATGTCGATGACGGCGCCGCTCGCCCTGCGCCTGCTGGAAACCGGCCGCATCCCGGTCGGTGGCTCTGTACTGATCCAGTCCGCGGCCGGCACCATCGGCCACCTCGCCGTCCAGTTGGCCAGGTCGTTCCGCCCGGCGACGATCATCGGTACAGCGTCGTCCGCGGCGCGCCTGGATTTCATCCGCTCGCTCGGCGCCGAGGCTGTCGACCTGACCGACCCCGAGTGGCCGGCGCAGGTCCGCAAGTTCGCACCCGACGGCGTGAACACCGCCCTCGACGCCGTCGGCGGAACAGTCTTCGACCAGAGCCTCGAGCTGATCAAACCGCTCGGCACGATGATCACGTACGGCGGTATCAGCGGTGCTCTCCCGACGATTCCCGCCAGCAGCCTGTTCGGCCTCCGGTCGGTCACCGGCGTCTCGGTGATGGGCTGGCGCCTGGCCAATCCGGACGGGGCCCGCGCCGACATCGCCGAGGTCACCCGCCGCTGGCAGTCCGGCGACCTGCGCCCGGTCGTCCACGCCACCGTCCCACTGGCCGAGGTCGTCGACCTGCACCGAACCCTCGACGCCCGCGCCAACCTCGGAAGACTCATCGCCAAGCCCTGAACCGTTCTAGAGTTGACGGGTGGAGCTTCGGCAGATGCGGTACTTCGTGGGCGTCGCGGAGGCACTGCATTTCGGCCGCGCCGCCGAGCGGCTGTACATCTCCACGCCGACACTGAGCCAGCAGATCAAGCAACTCGAACGTGAGGTCGGCGCCACGCTGCTGATCCGGCACAGCCGTGGCGTCGAGCTCACGCCCGCCGGCCAGGTCTTCCTGGCCCGCGCCCGCGAGACGATCCAGGCGGCCGGTCTGGCACTGAAGGACACCCGCCGGGCCGCCGGCCTGGACGAACCCGTACTCCGGCTCGGCCTGCTCAACGGCATCCCGGGATGGTTGCCCGCGGCCCTCGAACAGCTCGCCACCGAACGCTTCCCGAACAGCACGGTCACCCTGGAGGCCGGCACGACCACCGATCAGGTCCGGATGCTCACCGCGGGCGAGATCGACCTCGGCCTGGTCCGCACACCCTTGACGTTGCCTGCAGCAATGACGTCGGAGCACCTGGCCGAGGAGGAGCTCGGCGTACTGCTGGCGGCCTCGCACCCACTCGCGTCCAGCGCCGAGCTCACCCTCGACGACCTCGCCGGACTGGAGCTGATCTGGATCCCCCGCGCCGCCGCACCGGAGTTCTACGACGACGCCCTCCGCCGACTCGGCGACCGGATCAGGCTCAGCGACATCAGCATGAGCCACTCCCAGCTCCGCTCCGCCCTGCTCGTGCGTCGGGACGCGATCAGCCTCGGCTCCCGCCGCGCCGCGACGCCCGACGTGGTGTGGCGACCGTTGTGCGGCCGCCCGCTGATCGCCCGGTACGCCGCGATCTGGCGGACCGACTCGCACAACCCGGTGCTCCGGGCCATGACCGTTAGCCCGGGCCTAACGGTAGTTAGGCAACAAGTCGTGGAAGCCTGACTCCCGCGCTGGTTGGCTCGAAGTCAACCAGCGAAGGAGAAAGAGTGCAGTCAACAGAACATGTCGTGATCGTCGGCGGAGGCTCCGGAATGGGCCGCGCGCTCGCCGCGGAATTGGTTGCCCAAGGCAGCGAAGTGACCGTCGCCGGCCGCTCCACCTACAGACTCGACGCAGTACGCAGGGAACTCGGCGTACGGACCGTTGCCGTGGACATCGGTGTCGAGGAGGACATCGAGCGGCTCTTCGCGACCACCGGCAAGGTCAGCCACATCGTCACCACCGCCGCCGACGTCAGCGGCGCCTACCAGCCGATCAGCGAGTACGACGTGAACGCGGCACGATCCGCGGTCGACTCCAAGTTGTTCGGCCCGTTGCTGCTCGCCAAGCACGGCGCACCGGCACTCGAACCGGGCGGCTCGATCGTGTTCACCTCGGGCATCGCGGCGTACCGGCCCGGGCCGAGGGCGTCGCTGGTCGCCGCACTCAACGGCGCACTCGCGTCACTCGCTTCGGCACTCGCCGTCGAGCTGGCTCCGGTCCGCGTCAACGCGGTGTCCCCCGGCTGGGTGGACACCCCGATCTGGCAGGACGTCGCCGGCGACGCGGCCGCGGACACCTTGGCCGCGATGGCCGCCCGCCTCCCGGCCGGCCGGATCGGCCGGACCAAGGACATCGCGGACGCGATCATCGCCCTGCTGCGCAATGGATTCATCACTGGCACCGTCCTGCACGCCGACGGCGGACACCGGCTGGTCTAGAGAGTGAAGGTCCCCGGCACCTGATGGTTGCCGGGGACACCTGTCAGGGGCGGCCGAAGAAGTCCGGCGGCTCCCAGTAGTAGACGCTGTCGATCTGCACCGGCTTGCCGGTCCGCGGTGCGTGGATCATCCGGCCGTCGCCGAGGTACATCGCGACGTGGTGGATGGTGCCGGGGTCGTCCGGGTTGACCGACCAGAAGATCAGGTCGCCGGGCCGCAACTCGTCCTCGTCGATGCGCCGGACCTGCTCGTACTGCGCGACGCTGTAGTGCGGCAACTGGACGCCGGCCCGCTTCCAGGCGCCCATCATCAGTCCGGAGCAGTCCCATCGCGACGGCCCGGTCCCGCCCCACAGGTACATGTCGCCGAGCTGCGAGAGCGCGAAGTCGATCGCCGCCTGAGCGCCCTTGCGGGAGCCGCCGTTGTTGCCCCGGCTGGGCCGGTCCGGCTTGTGCTTCGGCGGCTTCTTGCTGTGGTTCTTCTTCGCCTCTTCCCGCTCCTGGCGTTCCTCCCGCGCCTCCTCGGCCGCTTCCCGGGCCCGCTCAGCCGCTTCCCGGGCCCGCTCGGCGGCCTCCCGGGCGGCGATCTTGCGGCGCAGTTCGGCAGCCTTCTTCGCGGCGAGAGCGGCGGCTCGCTGGCGCGCAAGCTCCTCGAGTCCCCGCTGCCGCTGGGCGGCCACCTGGATCGATGTGTTCTGCAGAACGGCGAGCTGGGCGATCGCCTGCTTGCGCTGGACGCCCATTGCGGTCACCGCCGCGGCCTGCGCAGCCTCCGCGGCCTCGGCCGCCTTCTTCGCCGCGGCGGCCTCGTCGGTCGCCTTCTTCACCTTGGCGACCGCCTGGTCGGCCTGCACCTTGAACAGATTCGTGACGACCTGGCTCGCCGTATACCGCAGGTACGACCCCTGCATCGCGGTCGACACCGAGCGCGCCGCGCCGGCCGAGTCGAGCAGCTCCTGCGGTCCCGCGGCGGTGAACAGCGGCGCGATCTTCGCTACGTCGCCACCACCCTGGTACGACGCCGCGGCGAACCGGCCGATCTGCTGTCGCTGGGTCGTCAGTGTCTTCTGCGCCTTGGCCGCACGGGCCGCCGCGGCGGCCGCCTCGGTCTTGGCCAGCTGCAACTTGTAGACAGCGCCGTTGTAAGCCTCGTCCGCGATCCCCGACGCGACACCCAGTTGCTCGAGCCGCGCGCTGGCCGCGGAGAGCTGCTGCTCGATCCCGGCCACCTGGCCGGCCTTAGCGGCGGCGGCCTGCTTGGCCTTCTCGACCGCGGCTTTCGACGGAATCACGGGCGGCTTCGGTTTGGCGGCTTCGGCCTGGATCGGGTTGACGGCCATCGAGCCGGCCAGACAGACCGCGAGCACCCCGGAGAGCAGCGCCCTGCCGGTCTTCCCAGTGCCCGCGACCCGTCCGCCGGACCTGGCCCGCGAGGGGGTCCGCATCAGGTCGTTCCTTCCGCCGGTCACGAACCCCTTCCCCAGGGTTCGTGAACTTTTGGTCCTTCTGGACCTCATACGTGACACTAGTTGCCTGCAGCCCCATTGGGAACAGCTTTCACACAAGTAACTTTGTTTCACCTGCGTGTCGGCTTGACAAACTACAAGCTTGTAATTTCATACGAGCCGTAGTCGAGCCGCTGCTGGGAGCACGAAAACGGCGCCCACCGGCCGAGGCCGATGGACGCCGTAGGGGTCTGGGGCGGTCAGTGCAGGGTGAACGAGGCCAGCACCGGTAGGTGGTCGGAGGCTGGGGTGACCGGGACCGACGCCTTCGTCGGCACCAGCTGCGGACTGTGCAGCTGGAAGTCGATCCGCTTGGTCGGGTTGCCGGCCTCGATCGTGTAGCCCGGGCCGACTCCCACGTCGGTCCAGGTGTCGTTCAGTACGGCGGTCAGCGTCTTGATCTCGGGCGCTTCCGGCGTCGCGTTCAGGTCGCCGACCAGCAGCGTCGGCTTGTTCGACGTACCGAGCAGCTCGACCACCTTCTGCGCCTGCTCCAGCCGCTCCGCGTTGTTGTTGCTGGTCAGGTGCGTGTTCGCGAACCGCAGTTCGGCGCCGCGGACCTTGACCGTCGCGACCGCCAGCCCGCGCTGCTCACCGGTCGGGTAGAGCGGCAGCAGGGTGTTGGTGAAGTCCTTGATCGGGTACTTCGACAGGATCGCCGTACCGTACTGGCGCCGCGGCTCGCCCGGGTTCAACGGCGGCAGGTCGAGGTTGGCGGCGTACCCGTAGTGCATGTTGAGCCGCTGCGCGAACCAGGCCGGCTGGTCGACCCAGTTGCTCCGCACGTCCCAGTGCCGGTCGACCTCCTGCAGCCCGATCACGTCGGCGTCGGACTGCTCGATCAGCTTGGCGATCCGCTCGAGGTCGAGGACGCCGTCGATGCCGGCGCCGTGGTGGATGTTGTACGTCATCACCGTCAACGGCCGGCCCGGGCGGCCGGCGGCGGGCTGCGCCGCGGCAACGGTCGGTACCACCATCAGCAGCCCCACAAGCACGGTCAGCAATTTACGCATGCACCCATCTTTCCGGAAAACCGGCGACACCCGCGCTATCAGCGAGTGTCGCCGGTGTGAACGTCAGTGCACGAGTCGCGCGACCGCGCCTTTTGCGCCGGAGGCCCAGCAGCCGGCCTGGGCGCCGTGACCGCCGCACTCGACGCTGTCGAAGCTGCCGTCGTAGAACTGCTTCCAGCTGCGCCCGCCGTCGAAGCTCACGTCGCTGCCGGACGGGCCTACCGCGATGACGGTAGCGGGCGACCAAGGCACGAAGTGCGATCCACTCCGATAACCCTTGGGCGCCTTGTCCGCGGGCACCAACTTCCAAGTGCGTCCACCGTCGTACGTGACCGATGCGGCCTTCACCGCCTCGGTCGGCTTCTCGAAGTCACCGCCGACCGCCACGCCGAACAGCGGACCGCGGAACGCGAGGCTGAAGATGCCCGCCGCCGCGCCACTGGCCATCGGCGAGTCCGAGACCTTCCAGTGCCGGCCGCCGTCGAAGGTCCGGAACACGCGCGGCCGGTCGCCGCCGCCAGTCGCGAACCAGGCCGTCCGGCCGTGTCCGGCAATCAGGCACGTCCCGCTGGCCGCGAACGCGAACTCACCGGGCAACGCAGCCGGCATCCCTTCGTTCGACTGGACCTTCCACGACTTGCCGCCGTCCGACGTCGCCGCGATCCGGAACTTGCCGTCGACCGGATCGCTCAACGCCAGGCCGTGCCGGCTGTCGTTGAAGGCGAAGCAGTCGTAGAACGCGTTCGCATCGGTGTTGCGGAACGTCTCGGTCCAGGTCTTGCCACCGTCCGCGGTCCGGTACACCCGCGAGTCCTCGCCGGTCCCGATCGACAGCACCACCGCGCGCTTCGCGTCGAACGCCTCCACGTCGCGGAACTGCAGTGCCTCCGCACCAGGCGGGCTGACGTTCTGCCAGTGCCGCCCGCCGTCGACGGTCCGCAGCACCGTCCCTTCGGACCCGCCCACCCAGGCGACATCCTTGCTGACCGCGGCCAGCCCGCGGAACTGCGCGGTACTCCCGGTCGGTGTCGCCTTCCACTGGTACGACGGCGAGTGGTGCGAGGAACCGGTGCTCGCCTGAGCCGGCACGAGCTGAGACATCAACAGCAGACCTCCTGCCGCAACAGCGGCCACACGCAGGATTCTCATGCGCGGCAACCTAGTCGATGGGTCACACCATCGTCAGCAGGAAGGACTGTGCCGTGCCTCCGTTGCAGGTGAGTTGGACGAGTTGGGTGCTGTCGGCGGTCGAGCCGTTGGGGACGGTCAGGCACTTGCTGCTGTGGCGGCTGACCAGGTGGAAGTAGCCGCTGCCTTCGGAGACGGCCTGCCACTGCTGGTTGTCTCCGTTGCTGTAGGTCCACAACTGGAGCCCGGCGTTGTCGGCGGCGGACACCCCGGTCACGTCGATCACCTTGCTCGCGTCGTTGCGGTTGTTCACCCGGGTGAAGCCGCCCGACGTGGGCTGGAACTGGAACTGCTGTGCCTGCGTGCCGTTGCAGCTGTACTGCTGGATCACCGTGCCGTTGGCGACGCCGGCGGCCCGGGCGTCGACGCATTTGCCGTTGGCCTTGTTCGAGACCTTGTACCAGACGGTCGGCGACGGCTGGTCCACCGGCGGCGTCGTACCGGCGCCGGCCAGCCATTTCAGCGCGTCCATCATGAACTGGTTCTGCGCCGGGCTGTCGAAGGTCGACGAGAGCCGGGTGTTGGTCTCGTAGTTCATCGCGTTGTGGCCGAAGTTGGCGTAGATCATCTTGTAGTTCTTGTTCGTCCAGATGATCGGGTAGTAGCCGCTGTACCAGGTCTGCGCCGGGTCGGTGCCGACCGGGAAGCTGGACGGGTCGATCGACGCCAGGATCTGGATGTTCGGGTTGTTCCGCAGGTCGTTCTGCCAGCTGTACCACTCGCTCACCGAGGACCGGAACGTCGCGCCTGTGTTCACCAGCGACGGATGCGAACGGTTCTCGGCCCTCAGTGTGACGGCGGTCGGACCCCAGGTGTTCGACTGGAACCGGCCGGTCCCGAGCAGCGTGTTGTTGAACCACGGCCAGCCGCCACTCGCGTCGTTGTACGCCGACACGTGGAAGCCGAAGAACGCGCCGCCGTTGTCCATGTACCGCTGGAACCCGGTCCGCTGCGCGTCGGTGTGCGGCGAGTCGTCCAAGAACATCACCACCTGGTACTGCGAGGCACTGAGGTTGTTCAACTGGTCCCAGTTGCTGGTCGCGGTGTAGTTGAACCCGTGCTGCGCCCCGAACTGCGGGAAGCGCTGGTTCGCCTCCTTCTCGAAGTCGATGTGCGCGGCATCCCAGGTGCCGCTGTAGAAGGCGAGCACATTGAAGTTCGCTTGAACTTGAGCGGTTGCGGTGGTCGTCAGGCCACTGAGCAGCAACGCGATGGCGAGCAGGACTGCGGGCAGGCGAAAGCGATCGGAAAGCATGGGGCGGTCCTTCCGGCGGGGCGGTGTGCATGAAATTTCAGCACTTAAATTAACTCACGACGTAAGTCCGGTAAAGGCTCTGCCGCTTCCGGAACCAACGACCTCTTGCCGCCCGCCCGGCACGCTGTCACCCTGAGCCACCGGCCCCGGAAGGAGCGCTCGATGAACGACTCCGTGCTCACCTCGGTCCTGCTGCCGATCGCGCTCGCGATCATCATGCTCGGCCTCGGCCTGACCTTGACCGTCGCCGACTTCGCCCGGGTCCTGCGGATGCCCAAGGCCGTCCTGATCGCGCTCGGGACCCAGGTGATCCTGCTCCCGCTGATCTGCTTCGGGCTGGTGACGCTGTTCGACCTCGAACCCGCGCTCGCCGCCGGCATGATGCTGCTGGCCGCCTCCCCCGGCGGCACCACCGCGAACCTCTTCAGCCACCTGGCCGGCGGCGACGTCGCCCTGAACGTCTCGCTGACCGCGGTGAACTCCGTCCTCGCGGTGATCACGCTGCCGATCGTGGTCAACCTGTCGCTCGACCACTTCCTCGGCGAGGGCCAGATCGGGCTGCAGCCCGCGAAGATGCTGCAGGTGTTCGCGATCGTGCTGGTCCCGGTCGGCATCGGCATGCTGCTACGGAACAGGTGGCCCGGGTTCGCCGAGCGGATGACCCGGCCGGTGAAGCTGGGTTCGATCCTCGTGCTGGCGCTGGTGATCTTCGCCGCCATCTACACCGAGCGCGCGAACGTCCTCGACTACATCGCGGCGGTCGGCGTGGTAGCCCTGCTGCTGAACGTCCTCAGCCTCGGAATCGGATACGTCGTACCGAAGCTTGCCCGGCTGGGTGAGCCGCAGGCGATCGCCTGCTCGATGGAGATCGGCATCCACAACGCCACCCTCGCCCTCACCATCGCGCTCAGCCCGGCGCTGCTCGACAACAGCCAGATGTCCATCCCGGTGGCGGTCTACGGCATCGTCATGTTCTTCCCGACTGCCGCGTTCGCCTACTACCTCGGCCGGCGGCGGACGGTTCAGTGGGCCGGATCGAGCGCCTGACTTCCGAGCACCGCCAGCAGTTCGAGCCTGTCCGCGCTCTCGCTCCCCGGGGTGGCGGTGAAGACCACCAGGGTCTGCTGCTGGTCCCGGTTGTCGATCACCTCGCAGTACAGTTCGAGTTCGCCGACGACCGGGTGCTGGAAGCGCTTGGTCCGGCTGTGCGCGATGCCGATCTCGTGCGCGTCCCAGAGCTCGTCGAACTCCGGACTCAGCTTCCGCAGTGCGCGGACCATCGAGGCGGCGTACGACTTGGGACCGTCCGCCGTGGCGACCGAGCGCAGCCACGAGACCAGCATCCGGCTGTGGGTGGACATCTCGGGTTCGCGGTACAGATAGCGCGAGTCGGGGTCGGCGAACCAGCGGTAGAACTCGCTCCGCGCCATGCCTTCGTAGTTGGTCTGCTCGCCGGCGAACGCGACATGCGCCGGTGTCTGCGCGAGCGTCTCGCCGCACCGGTTGACCAGCATCGCGGGCGTGTCCTGCAGCCGGTCGAGGATCCGCAGCATCCCCGGGTCGACGTGGCAGGTCCCCGTCGTCCGAGGCGGCGTACCGTGCCCTGCGAGCACGTACAGGTGGTCGCGCTCCTCCAGCGTCAGCCGCAGCGCGCGGGCGATCGAGCCCAGCATCTCGGCCGACGGCTGCGGACCCCGGCCGCCTTCGAGCCGGCTGTAGTAGTCGGCCGACATCGAGGCCAGCGCGGCGACCTCCTCGCGGCGGAGTCCCGGCGTACGACGGCGCCGGCCGCGAGGCATCCCGACATCCTCGGGTTGCAGGGCCTCGCGGCGCTTACGCAAGAAATCGGACAGGTCGGCGTACTCCATGTCTCCAGTGTCCCGGACCAGCCGCCGTTATCCACTGCTTGCCGAGCAGAGGCTGAGCCGAGCCTGGTTGCCGTCGGCATCCGATCGCAGCCTGGAGACATGAGAACCACAGGCAACACCATCTTCATGACCGGCGGTACGTCGGGGATCGGCCTCGGCCTGGCCCGGAAGTTCCGCGACCTCGGCAACACCGTGATCATCAGTGGCCGCCGCCAGGACCTGCTGGACCGGATCGCCACGGAGGACGGTATCGAGGGCATCACCCTCGACGTCGCCGACCCCGACTCGATCGCCGCGGCCTTCGAGACCGTCACCGGCAAGCACCCGGACGTCAACGTCGTCGTCACGATGGCCGGCATCATGCGGATCGAGGATCTGCACGATCCCGCCCACCTCGCGACGAGCGAGGAGACGATCGGCATCAATCTCCTCGGCACGATCCGGACCATCACCGCGTTCACGCCGTACCTGCTGAAGCAGCCCGACGCCGCGATCGTCACGGTCTCGTCCGGGCTGGCGTTCGTCCCGCTGGTGGACACGCCGACGTACAGCGCGACCAAGGCGGCCGTGCACAGCTACACGCAGAGCCTGCGGATCCAGCTCGCGGACACCGGTCTGCAGGTGATCGAACTGGTCCCGCCGGCCGTCCAGACCCAGCTGATGCGCCGCGAACCGGACCCGGACTGGATGCCGCTGGACGAGTACCTGGACGAGTCGGTCAGCCTGTTCCAGACCCAGCCGGACGCCGACGAGATCCTGGTCGACCGGGTCCGCTTCCTCCGCGACGCCGAGCGCGAGAACCGGTACGACGACGTGATCCGGATCCTGAACTCAGTCGGCTAGCTCCTGCTCGATCCGCTCCACCTTCGCGGTGAGCTGGCCGGTGTACCCGGGCCGGATGTCTGCCTTCAGCACCAGGCTCACCCGCGGCGAAGCGGCGGCGACTGCATCGACGGCCTGCTTGACCACGGCCATCACCTCGTCCCACTCGCCTTCGATGTTGGTGAACATCGCGTTGGTTTCGTTCGGCAGGCCGGAGGCGCGGACCACGCGGACGGCCTCGGCCACCGCCTGGCTCACGCCTCCGGTCTCGTCACCGCCGGAAGGGCTGATGCTGAATGCAACGATCATGCGTCCCAGCTTGCCAGCTCAGACCTCGTCCTGGGCGGCTTCCTCTGTGGCGCGGCGTTCGGCACCCGAGGTGGTCAGCAACGGCTTCTCCTTGATGAACAGGACCGCGACCAGCGCCAGCACCGCGAACGGCACCGACATCGTGAACAGGTCGGCGGTCGCCGCGCCGTACGCGTTCTCGACCACGGTCCGAACCTGCTCCGGCAGCTCCGCGATGTTCGGCACCGCGTTGCTGCCGCCGGACGACGCGCCGCCCGGGTTCAGCGTCTCGGTGACCTTGTTGGCCAGGATCGCGCCCAGCACGCTGACCCCGATCGTGCCGCCCATGCTGCGGAAGAAGCTGACCGCCGACGTGGCCGCGCCCAGTTCCTTGGCCGGTACGTCGTTCTGCGCCGCGAGCACCAGGTTCTGCATCACCAGACCGATCCCGACACCGAGCACCACCATGAAGCCCCACAGCATGTACTTCGACGTGTGCGCGTCGATCGTGCCGAACAGCGCCAGCCCGATCGGCAGCAGCACGCTGCCGGTCACCAGGTAGATCTTCCACTTGCCGTACTTCGTGATCAGCCCACCCGCGATCGTGGACGCGACCATCATGCCCAGGATCAGCGGCAGGCTCATCAGCCCGGCCTTGGTCGGCGAGTACCCCTGCGCGATCTGGAAGTACTGCGCCAGGAACACCGACCCGCCGAACATCGCGACACCGACCAGCATGCTGGCGACGATCGACAGAGTCACCGTGCGGTTGCGGAACAGATCCATCGGGATGATCGGCTCCGGGTGCTTGCGCTCGACCATCACCGCCGTCACCAGCAGCGCCAGGGCCACCGCGACCAGCACGAAGCTCCAGGCCGACGCCCACTCGAACTTGTTGCCCGCGAACGACGACCAGACCAGCAGCGTGCTCACTCCGGCGGTGATCAGGAACGCGCCCCACCAGTCGATCCGCACGTCCCGGCGTACCGTCGGCAGCTTCAGCGTGCGCTGCAGCAGCACGATCGCGGCGAGCACGAACGGCACGCCGATCAGGAAGCAGGCCCGCCAGCCCAGCGGTGAGTCGACCAGGAAGCCGCCGAGCAACGGTCCGCCGACGGTCGCCGAGGCGAAGATCGCGCCGAAGATGCCGGAGTACCGGCCGAGCTCACGCGGCGGGATGATCGCCGCCATCACGATCTGCACCAAGGCGGTCAGGCCACCGGCGCCGAGCCCCTGCAGGACCCGGCTGCCCAGCAGTACTTCGATGTTCGGGGCGAAGCCGGCCACCAGCGAGCCGACCACGAAGAAGCACAGCGAGAGCTGCACCAGCAGCTTGTTGTTGTAGAGGTCGGCGAGCTTGCCCCACAACGGCACGGTGGCCGTCATGGTGAGCAACTCGAGGGTGACGACCCAGGTGTACGACGATTGGCTGGCGCCGAGGTCGTGGATGATCCGCGGCAGCGCGGTCGAGACCACGGTGCCGGCCAGGATCGCCACGAACATGCCCATCATCAGGCCCGAGATGGCCTGGATGGTCTGCCTCGGGCTCAACGTTGTAGTGATGTTCTCGGTGACCTCACCCGGCGCCGATTCGGGCGTGGGCGAAGAGGTCGTCGTCATGAGGGACCTTCCTGTTCTTCGGGCATGGTGTGGTTGGTCTTGGTCTCGTCAGGCACGGTCGGGGCGAAGCCGGGGTCGAGGCCCGCGGCGAGTACGTGGAACCCTTCGGCGACGAGGTCGCGGACGGACCGGTCCGGTGCGCTCTTGTGCAGCTCCATCGCGACCCGGCAAGCCGCACCGGCGGCGCTGACGATGAGCGCCGCACGGACCGATCCGGCCGGCTCACCCATCCGCTCGGCCAGCCCCGCGGTCAGCAGGCGCTCGTCCTCGAAGCTGGACATCATCAGCTGGTACACCAGGCTCGGCGACGACATGATCAGCTCGCCCCGCCGCGACAACTCACCCTCGCGCTCGAGATCCCGCAGTACGTCGTCGACGACGAACCACATCGTGGTCAGCGGGGACTCCGTGGCCGGCGCGGTCCGCATCCGGTCCAGCGCCCGCTCGAGATGCTCGGGGTTGCGCCCGAGGATCGCGTGCTCCTTGTGCGGGAAGTAGTTGAAGAAGGTGCGCACCGACACGTCCGCGGCCTCGGCGATCTCCTCGACCGTGACGTTGTCCGGGCCCTTGTCCAGGGCGAGCCGCAACGCGGCCTCGGCCAGCGCCGCCCGCGTCTCCCGCTTCTTCCGTTCCCGCAACCCACCCTCTGCGTGCCTCACCGGACCAGACTAGAAACAAACTTGCACTCACTGCAAACTATTAACCCTGAAATCTTGCAGTCCTGCAGAAAGTTGCCTGAACGGGCAGCCATGACCCCTTCGGACTGATAAAATGACTACGCAGCCTCCGGTAGCGGACCTTCCGCCGTTCGGAGGCTTTCGTGTATGCAGACACTCCTGTACCGCGCCGCCATCCGCGGCTTCCGCGGCACCGCCGTCCTCCCGATGAACGTGCTCCGCGACCTCCACCCGGACCTCTACGAGCGCGAGGCCCGCAAGTACGCCTACCGCCCCGCGGCGATGGACAACCCGGTGCCGCCACTCGGCTGCCGCTGGGCCGACGTCGTCTTCCTCTCGCCGGTCCACCCCGCGCCGATCTTCGACGCCCTGCGCGAGTCCGGCCGGGTCGGACCGGGCGGCCTTTCCTACTGGACCGTCGACGCCGAACTGCTCGATCCGGAGCGCACCTGCATCCTGATGAAGCGCCACGACCCGGAGTTCCGTCCGCAGCCCGCCGAGGACTACCTCCCCTACAGCCCCGCGACCGTCGCTACTCTCTCCACCCCGTCGGACAAGGCGCTCGACCGCCTCCGCAACCTGAACGCCACCGAGCCGCTGCTCCCCTGGGCCGACATCCCGCACATCCTCCACCGCGGTCCCATCCCGCTCACCATCTTCCGCGACAAGGACGGCAACAGCATCAGCGCCTGAACCGCGGCACCCACGCCGGCACGCTCCGGCGGTACGGGTCGTACTGCGCGCCGTACCGCTGGAGCAGCACGGGCTCCTCGTACCACCGCACGAACGCCGCCATCACGGCCCACGCGAGTACGCCGTACGCCAGCACCCGCAGATCGAGAAACAGCAACGCCTGCCCGAGGATCGCGGTCACCACGCCGACGTACATCGGGTTGCGGACGAAGCGGTAGTCACCGCCGACCACCAACTCCTCCGTTGGAGCGACCGGCGCCGGCGTCCCCCGCCCTTCTAGCACGAACCGCACAAACGCCCGCAGTACGACGAACGCCCCGGCTGCGACCACGACCAAGCCCGGCCAGAACCGCGGCGCAGCCCACCCACTCACCGCCCACGGAATCACTCCACCCACCACACACGGCGCGGCGAAGAAGAACGCCGTACTGCCGAGCGCGGCCTTAAGCACGGTCGAGTCTCGCGATCACGCGGTCGGACAGCTCGCAGAAGGTCTCGAGCTCGTCCGGGCTGAGGTCGGCGAACCAGTCGGCGACGGCGGCGAAGTCACCCGCATCGCGCTCACGCCAGTAGTCCGCGCTGTGATTCGTTGCCGATAGCAACTTGCGGCGACGGTCCGCGGGATCCGGCTCGACCTGCAGCAACTCCTTGCGCTGCAGGGCCGCGACGATCTGCGCGACGTTCTGATGCGTGCTCCCCAGGGCGGCCGCCGCCTCGGCCAGCGACGGCTTCCCCATCGCCTGGACCGCTGTGATCAGGGCCGCCTGCTGGGTCGTGAGCCCGTCCTCGCGAAGACGCACATCCATCTCGTGGCGCAGCTTCTGCGCAAGCATCAGCGTCGTCCGGAACGCCCGGACCGACGGCGCCAACTCCGACTCTGCTCCGAGCCCGAACATCTTGCTCCGTGACGACATAGGCAATATATTACCTATTGCCGTCGAAGGGGGCAACCGTGATCTGTCTACTGCCGCACTGCGCCTACCTGTCCGAGACCTCCCGGATGCTAGAACTGCATCGCGCCCTCACCGAGCTCGGCCTCGAGATCCGGGTCGCCACCCACGGTGGACCGCACGAGCGCCTGCTGGCCGAGGCCGGCATCGAGTACGACGTACTCGGCCCAGGCCTGTCACCCGCCCGAGCGGCCGCGTTCGTAGGTTCGGCCGTCGGGCTCGGCGATCCCCGGCAGAGCATGTACGACGATGACGAGATCCGGACGTACGTCGCGGCCGAGGCGGAGTACTTCCGAGCGCACGGGATCACCCTTGCCGTCACGGGATTCACCCTGACCACCTTGCTGTCGTCACGACTGGCCGGCGTACGGGTGATCACCGAGCATGCCGGCAGCTTCGTGCCGCCGGTGTTCGAGCATCGGCTGCTGCCGGCGCCGTCCCGGCCGGTGGATCCACGGCTGAAGCATGCACCGGATTGGCTGGCCCGATTCCTCATCAACCGGACGCCGAACCGCTTCCCGGGTTACTGCAGCGGCTTCAACCGGGTCGCCGAAGAGCTCGGCGTGGAAGGCATCCCCAGCCTGGCCGCGCTCCTTCTCGGTGACCTCTCGCTCGTCCCGGAGATCCCCGAAGTGCTTGGGATCTCCGCCGCGGAGGTAGCTGCCTGGAAACCCGGCAAGGGCTACCGGCCCGGCTCACAACTGCGGACCGTCGGCCCACTCTTCGCCCAGCTGAACCTCCCGATTCCACCCGAGGTCCAGAAGTTCCTCGACCACCCCGGCCCGACGATCTACCTCGCGATGACGTCAACCCCGCCTGACCAGGTTCGCCAGGCGGTAGCGGACCTCAGCCGGCTCGACGTCCGCATCCTCGTTGCCGGCACCATCCACACCCTCGCCGACCTGACCACAGACCAGATCCAGGTAGCCGGTGTCCTCCCCAGCCACCTCGTGATGCCGCAGGTCGATCTCGCCGTGACGACCGGCGGCCAGGGCAGCGTCCAGACCGCTATGGCCAGCGGTACGCCGCTCCTGGGCATCCCACTGCACATCGAACAAGACCTCAACATCGCGCTCCTCGAACGACTCGGCGCCGCACGCCGCGCCCGCTCCACCACCCTCGCCGACCTCGCCATCCAAATGCTCACCAACCCCACCCACCGCGAATCCGCCGAACAAATCCAGAAGCTCTACGCAACCGCCGACGGCCCAACCGAGTCAGCAACAGCCATCGCCCAGCAGCTCTGACCAGGCTCACGACGTCCAGCTCCCGTCCTGCGTCGGCGCGTTCGTGCAAACCGACAGGAGGTGCCGGCTGCGGCGTGAGCAGGTCACGCTCACCAGGACCGCCGGATCGGCGAATCGAGCGGACATGTCCTGTCGAACTGCACGCTGATGCCGACCAAGTGGTCCAGCCGACCCGCCGGAGATCGATTTCCTGGTGGGTTGGGGAGATTAGGGTCGGTGGGCATGACGACCAAGGACTGGCCCCTGCTTCGCACCTACTCCGGACGTCGGCTTCGCCGGATCGCGCTGCCGCTCGGCGGCATCGGCACCGGGACGGTCAGTCTCGGCGGCCGCGGCAACCTCCGCGACTGGGAGATCGTGAACCGCCCGGCGAAGGGCTTCCACCCGGGTACGGCGTTCTTCGCGATCCGCACCGAGTCACCCGATGGCACCGTGACGACCCGCGCCGCCGAAGGCCCGCTGGACCTCAGCGAGTACGAAGGTGCCCACGGCAGCGCCGCCCAGAGCCACGGCCTCCCCCGCTTCCGCGAAGCCACCTTCAGTACGGCGTACCCGTTCGGGCGGCTCCAACTCCGCGATGACGACGTACCGGTCGAGGTGGACCTGGAGGCGTTCAACCCGTTCGTCCCGACCGACGTCGAGGCCAGCTCGTGGCCTGTTGCGGTACTGCGCTTCGTGGTGACGAACCGGGGCGATCAGCCGTTGACGGTCTCGCTGGCGGCGTCGCTGCAGAACTTCATCGGCCGCGACGGCAGCACCGATGTTGCCTCAGACAACTACAACAGGACGGCGGCCGGCGAGAGCGGGCCGTCCGGCATTCGCGTGGACGGCGTGCTCCTGCGCAGCCGCGGTGTCGATCCGGCTGCGGAGCAGTACGGCTCCATCGCCCTCGGCGTGATCGACAGTCAGGACCTGAGCCTCCGGACCGGCTGGGCGGACCGGACGTGGGGCGACAGCCTGCTCGACTTCTGGGACGACTTCAGTGCGGACGGCCGGCTCGACGAACGCACCAGCGAGTCCGCGACACCGATCGCGTCGGTGGCCGACCGCCGTACGATCGAGGCCGGCGCGACCGAGCGCTTCACCTTCCTGCTCGGCTGGCACTTCCCGAACCGGCGCGCGTGGGAGAAGCCGGACATCGTCGGCAACCACTACACAACGCTGGTCGACGATGCCTGGACAGCGATCTGCCGGTTCGCTCCGCAGCTCAGCGGGTTGGAGCGTCGTACGGTCGCGTTCGTCGAGGACTTCCTCGGCAGCGACCTGCCGGACCAGGTCAAGGAAGCGGCGCTGTTCAACCTGAGCACGCTGCGGACGCAGACCGTGTTCCGGACGCCGGACGGGCGCTTCTTCGGCTGGGAAGGGTGCTCCGACCACGAGGGCAGTTGTTTCGGCAGTTGCACGCATGTGTGGAACTACGAGCAGGCGACGCCGTTCCTGTTCGGTGAGATCGCTCGCTCGCTGCGCGAGGTCGAGTTCGGCCATGCGACCAATGATCAAGGACTGATGAGCTTCCGGGTCGGGTTGCCGTTGGCAACGAGTGCGCAGGACTGGCAGGTCGCCGCGGCCGACGGGCAGCTCGGGTCCCTGGTGAAGCTGTATCGCGACTGGCGACTCAGCGGTGACGACGAGATGCTGCGCTCCTTGTGGCCGGCTGCTCGACGCGCGCTCGAGTTCTGCTGGATTCCCGGCGGCTGGGATGCCGATCGCGACGGCGTGATGGAGGGCTGCCAGCACAACACGATGGACGTCGAGTACTACGGACCCAACCCGCAGATGCAGTCGTGGTACCTGGCGGCCTTGCGTGCCTGTGAGGAGATGGCACGGTCCCTCGGCATCGCGGATCTCGCCGACGAGTGTCGGCGGATGTTCGAGTACGGCAGCGCCTGGATGGACGAGCACCTCTTCAACGGCGAGTACTACCGGCACGAGATCCGCCCGCCGGCCTCCGCGGACGAGGTCGCACCGGGACTGCGCGAGCGGATGGGCGCGGCCGACCCCACGAACCCTGTGCTGCAACTCGGCGACGGATGTCTCGTCGACCAACTGGTGGGCCAGCATCTCGCCCGGCTGACACGACTCGGCTCGCTGCACGACACGGACCACGTGGTGACGACGTTGCGCAGCATCCTGAAGCACAACGGCCGGTCCGGGTTCTTCGGGCACTTCAATCACATGCGCAGCTACGTGCTGGGCGACGAGTCCGCCGTACTGATGTGCAGCTACCCGCGTGGCAACCGGCCCGAGCGCCCGTTCCCGTACTTCTCCGAGGTGATGACCGGATTCGAGCACATCCTCGCCGTCGGCCTGATCTCGGAGGGTCTGGTCGACGAAGGGCTGAAGGTGATCGCCGACATCCGGGCCCGGTACGACGGCGAGCGGCGCAACCCCTTCGACGAGGCGGAGTGTGGTCACCACTACGCGCGGGCGATGGCGAGCTGGGGTGCGGTGATCGCGCTGACCGGGTTCGACTACGACGGGCGGACCGGGGTGATGCGGTTCGCGCCACAGGTCGCGGGATCCCGGCACTTCTGGTCCACCGGTGACGCCTTCGGCACCGTGGATCTGGCCGAGGGCACCCTCCACGTCCGCGAAGGCAGTCTGCGGCTCACCTCGATCGAGCTCCCGGACCGTACGCCGACCGACGTACCAGGCGGCCTGGCAACCGCGGGGGAGGTGGTGAAGTTGGGCTGACCATACCAAACGGTATGGTATGGTCGTTGCATGGTGACGCGGACGGAATGGCTGGAGGCCGGGTTCGAACTGCTGGCCGACGAGGGTGCGCCGGCCGTGACGATCGAGCGACTCACCGGCAAGCTCGGCGTCACCAAGGGCTCGTACTACCACCATTTCAAAGGTGCAGCCGGGTACCGGACGGCGTTGCTGGAGTACTTCGAAGCGCGGTTCACCACCCGGCTGATCGACACAGTCGAGCGTGAGCCGGACGCGGAACCATCGGCGAAGTTGCAGCATCTCCTGCGGCTCGTGCTGTCCGATCCGGACCACGCGAGGCTGGAGATCGCCGTCCGGGCCTGGGCGCTACAGGACCCCGAAGTACGCGGCGCGCAGGAGCGCGTGGATCGCGCACGCACGGAGTACCTGAAGGAGCTCTGCCGCGGACTGAAGACGGACGTGGACGCGGACCGGTTCGCCGAACTGCTCTACCTGATCCTCATCGGCGCCGAGCAGGTGCTGCCGCCGATCGCCAAGAACGACCTGCGCGGCATCTACGCGCTGACCTTGCGGCTCGCCACCGGCGAGACCTTGCTCGACTAGAGGAGCTGCCATGCCCACCCGCACGGACCTGCCGGAGCTGGACGATCTGCTGCCTATCGTCGACGAGATCGACGTGAAGACGATCCGCGGCGCGGTGTCACTCCGCGAGTTCATCGCGGGGTCACTGGGCCACAGTCCCCTGTGGATCAAGGGACTGTTCGCTGTCCGGATGGCGGTTGCCTGGCTGCTGCGACTGGAGACCACCGGGGTGCCGGAATCACGCGGGCTGCGACCGGAGACGGTGAGCTTCGTTCCCGGCGAAAAGGTCGCCTTCTTCACCGTGATGCGCGGCGAGGAGGACCACTACCTGCTGCTGGAGATCTCCGACAACCACCTGATCGGCTACCTGGCCTTCATCACCGACAACGCCAAGCCCGAGAGCGAGTTCAAAGCGGTCACGTTGGTGAAGTACCTCCGACCGGCGGGCCGGTTCTACTACAACCTGATCCGGCCGTTCCACCACATCGTCGTCCTCAGCATGGCCCAAGCCGGTGTGACGTCCTCCGCGCGTCAGTAGCCCCGCGCTACCTCAGCACCTCCAGCAGGGCGGCGAAGTCTGCTCGGTCGACATCCCGGGCACCGATCAGCGCCTGCATCAGCAGTCCGTCCAGCGCGGCCACCAACAGCCGGGCCTTCTGCGGATCAGCGGTGAAGGCGCGGGCGATCTCGGTCAGCGGTTCGAGCCAGGCCCCTGCCGCGGACCTCAGCTCCGGTCGTCGAGCGGCGTACAGATAGAGCTCGTACAGGGCGAGTGTCCGGCCCCGGCGCCGGATGAGGCTGTCCTCGATCAACCGGGCCAGTTCGTCGGCCGGCCGCGCGCCCAGTTCGCTCCCCCGCCCGTGCAACTCGACGGCGAGATCGTCCGCGGCCCAACTCAGTGCGGCGATCAGCAGATCGTCCAGGGTCGCGAAGTGATAGGTGATCGACGCGACCGACACATCGGCCGCCGAAGCCACCGCACGATGGCTCACACCTGCGACTCCGTCGCGCTCGACGACGCCGATGGTGGCCCGGAGCAACTCGCTCCGGCGCTGCTCACCACGCATCCGGCGGCCGTCGACACCCCGCCTGACCTGCACGAACCTCAAACTATCAGGACGTCTGTACGGATTGTTTTTGGTCCCCGGAATCGTGCGATTCAGCCGTTTTCGGCGCCTAGGCTCGGATGACGTGACAACCACTGAACTCAGTACGGCGATGCGCCGCGCTCTCAAGCGCGCGGACGACGGCAAGACCCTCGACCCGGCCGAAGCCGAAGTGCTGCTGTCTGCCTCGGGTGAGGCGCTGACCGCCTTGATGGCGACGGCGGCGCGGGTCCGCGACCAGGGGCTGGCGGATGCCGACCGCTCCGGGATCATCACGTACTCGAAGAAAGTCTTCATCCCGCTTACCCGGCTGTGCCGCGACCGGTGTCACTACTGCACGTTCGCGACCACGCCTGGCCGGGTGCACTCGCCGTACCTCTCGCCGGATGAGGTGCTGGAGATCGCGCGGCAGGGTGCGGCACTCGGGTGCAAGGAGGCGCTGTTCACCCTCGGCGATGCACCGGAGGAGCGCTGGGACGCCGCCCGGACCTGGCTGGAGGAGGCCGGGTACGACAGCACGCTCGACTACGTGCGGGCGATGGCGATCCGGGTGCTGGAGGAGACCGGACTGCTGCCGCACCTCAACCCCGGGGTGATGAAGTGGCAGGACCTGCAGCGGCTGAAGCCGGTCGCGCCGAGTATGGGCATGATGCTCGAGACCACGTCGCGGCGGCTGTTCGAGGAGAAGGGGCAGCCGCATTTCGGCTCGCCGGACAAGGACCCGGCGATCCGGCTGCGGGTGCTGGAGGACGCCGGCCGGTCCAACGTGCCGTTCACCACCGGTCTGCTGATCGGCATCGGCGAGACGCTCGAGGAGCGGGCCGACTCGATCTTCGCGCTGCGTAAGATCGCGCGCCAGTACAACGGGATCCAGGAAGTCATCATCCAGGGCTTCCGGGTGAAGCCCGACACCGCGATGCGCAACGACGACGACGTACCGCTGGACGAATGGCTGGCCGCGATCGCGGTGACGCGGGTCGTGCTCGGGCCGCGAGTGCGCGTGCAGGCCCCGCCGAACCTGGTCGACCTGGCCGAGTGCCGGGCGCTACTCGACGCAGGCGTCGACGACTTCGGCGGTGTCTCGCCGCTGACGCCGGACCACGTGAACCCGGAGCGGCCGTGGCCGCAGATCGACGACCTGGCGAAGGTCACCGCAGACGCCGGCTTCACCTTGCGGGAGCGGCTGACCACGCACCCGGAGTACTTGCGGGAGCCTTGGCTCGATCCGCGCTTGATCTCGCATGTCGAGGCGCTGGTCGATCCGGCGACCGGGCTGGCCAACGAGTCCGCGATGCCGGTCGGCCTGCCCTGGCAGGAACCCGACGGTGGCTGGGACAGCGTCGGCCGGACCGATCTGCACACCGCGATCGACACCGAGGGACGTCGTACCGAGACTCGTTCGGACTTCGACGCGGCGTACGGCGACTGGGACGTGCTGCGCGAGCAGGTCGCGGGGCGATCCGCACCAGAACGCATCGAAGGTGACGTCAAGGAAGCACTGACCGCCGCCGAACGCGACCCGGCCGGGCTGTCCGACGCCCAGGCGCTCACGTTGATCACTGCCACCGGTCCTGCCCTCGACGCGCTGGCTTCACTGGCCGATGAGTTGCGCAAGGCAACGGTCGGCGACGACGTGACGTACGTCGTGAACCGGAACATCAACTTCACCAACGTCTGCTACACCGGCTGCCGGTTCTGCGCGTTCGCCCAGCGGCGCACCGACGCGGACGCCTACTCGCTGTCGATGGACGAGGTCGGCCAGCGCGCGAAGGAAGCCTGGGTGATCGGCGCGACCGAGGTCTGCATGCAGGGCGGCATCCACCCCGACCTGCCGGGTACGGCGTACGCCGATCTGGTCCGCGCGGTGAAGGACCGGGTGCCGGACATGCACGTGCACGCGTACTCGCCGATGGAGATCGTGAACGGCTCGGTCCGCACCGGGCTGTCGATCGAGGACTTCCTGATCTCGGTCAAGGAGGCCGGGCTGGACAGCATCCCCGGTACCGCGGCGGAGATCCTGGACGACGACGTCCGCTGGATCCTCACCAAGGGAAAGTTGCCCACGGCATCGTGGATCGAGGTCATCACCACGGCCCACAAGGTCGGTCTGCCGTCGAGTTCGACGATGATGTACGGCCACGTCGACGCGCCGCACCACTGGATCCAGCACCTGCGCACGATCGCCGCGGTCCAGGATCAGACCGGCGGCTTC
Organism: Kribbella sp. NPDC049227; assembly: GCF_043197265.1. NCBI lineage: Bacteria > Bacillati > Actinomycetota > Actinomycetes > Propionibacteriales > Kribbellaceae > Kribbella > Kribbella sp. NPDC049227. The sequence continues at coordinate 1,228,126 of NZ_JBICST010000001.1, forward strand.
ACGGAGTTCGTGCTGCTGCCGTTCATCCACCAGAACTCGCCGATCTACCTGGCCGGCGTCGCCCGGCCGGGTCCGACGTACGACGAGAACCGCGCGGTGCACGCGATGGCGCGCATCATGCTGCACGGGCGGATCGACAACATCCAGTGCTCGTGGGTCAAGCTCGGGGTGGACGGGTGCGTCGCGGTGCTGAACGGTGGCGTCAACGACATCGGCGGCACGCTGATGGAGGAGACCATCAGCCGGATGGCCGGCTCCAAGCACGGGTCGCGGAAGTCCATCGCCGAACTGACCGCGATGGCCACGGCCGCCGGCCGCCCGGCGCGGCAGCGTACGACGACATACGGCCAGGTGCCGGAGCGGCCCTCGCTCGAACTGGCCTGAGGATCACCGGGGCGGGGTCGAGGTCCACGGCTGTGGACCTCGACCGCCGGGTGCTCGCGGTCCTTCCCACCTGAATGGACGGACCTGGACTCGATGTCCCCCGACGATGGGTCCCTCACGTCGTGAGTGCGGCGCCGGTCGGACCGTGGGTGTTCTGGGTGCGATCGGGTGCACGGGAATTCTGACTATGCAGTGGCGTTCCCTGGTTGGTGTCTGGTCCCCAGCAGCACCAGACACCAACCAGGGAACGGAAACGCCGGCCATGCCCGATGTCGGTCGCCACCTCACTGGCGACCGGCACCGCCTGCGGCACGGCCGGCGTCCTGCTGTTGCCCCGAGAGGGCAGTCGGCCCGAAGGAGGGCGGGCCGGCGTCTCATTCCGTGACCGGCAGGGGAGGTACAGTCCGGTCGCGGACGGGAGTACGTCGGTACCACCTGGAGCCTGTTGTCAGCGACCCGTCCGTCGCCGACAACTGAACGTTGTCACGTCACCACAACCGCAGACCATCCCCGGGTTCAAACATTTGCATTGCCTTTGAACTGGGCAACCGTCAGTAAACAAACCCTCACTTTCCGTACCGCCGTTGCCTTCCGCAACAACAATCACCCGCGCCGGATCTCCACATACCGAGATCGCCGTACCGGTCCACACCAAATCAACAGCCCCACCAACCACCTGGCCCGCGATCGGCCGACAGAGCACGCACCTACTCGGCGAGTGCACCGACTCATCCGTCACACCCCGAACCCACTGGCGGCTTGTTGCTCCACTGGCGCGCAAACAACCCACCATCCAGCACACAACCCGCCACCCACCGGCAACCTGTACGGCGTCAGCGGCCAGGGCAGCGTGCCACCGCCGGTGCCCACCACATGCGGACGGCCCCAGAGGGATTGCGAGCTCCCGGTGGCAGGCGTGGCGGGGCCCGGACCCACTGGCGGGTTGTTTGTCCACTGGCGCGCAAACAACCCGCTGGCCAGCACACAACCCGCCACCCACCGGCAACCTGTACGGCGTCAGTGGCCAGGGCAGCGTGCCACCGCCGGTGCCCACCACATGCCGACGGCCCCAGAGGGATTGCGAGCTCCCGGTGGCAGGCATGGCGGGGCCCGGACCCACTGGCGGGTTGTTTCTCCACCGGCGCGCAAACAACCCGCCAGCCAGCACACAACCCGTCACCCGGCCCCTTGGCGCGGCACCCCGGTACGAGGTGCCGTGCGGACGCGGGGTGTGGATGGGGCGGGGTTAGTACGGGTAGGTGTCGTCGCGGCGGGTTGGGTCTAGGTCCCAGAGGGAGAAGTCGACGATCTTGTGGGACTCCTCGCCGCCGGCCGGCATCAGGCCGAAGGAGTCGTAGTCCTTCGACCCCATCCCGTCGAGGTAGCACAGCAGCTCGAACGCCGACTGGGCGTCCTCGATGTCGTCGATCACCTCGTCGTTCTGCGCCTCGTCCGCGCGGCTCCGGACGTACTCCACGAACGCGTCCGGATCCGTCACCACGTAGTCGTACCGCGCCTGGTAGCTGAGCCGGACCCCGTCCGCCGGCAGCAGCGGCTCCTCGAGTCCCTCGAGGTCGTCCAGGCCCGCGCCCTCGACCATCTCCCGGTAGTCCGCCGGGTCGTCGAAGTCGTCCGGCCCGAGCGGCAGGTCGTCGAGCTCGTCGGGGTCGTAGGAGTCGATCCCGAGGAAGATGTCGCCCCAGCCCCGCTCGTGCACGGCGTCCGCGAGCGCCCGGGCCTGGACCCGGACGTTCTCGATCGCGCCGGTGGCCCGCAGGTCGTGGAGATCCAGAGCGTCGGCCTGCTCCAGCAGCACCCGGGCGAGTTCGCGGGCGGCCTCGGCGGCCGACGCGGGTTCGATCGGCTCACTCATGCTGCGACGGTACAACCATCGGCACATCCACCGCCGAGCCCGGTACTCCGAACGCGTCGACGAGCTCGACCGCGACCGGCCGAACCGCGGCGCAGAGCTCGTTCACCAGCGCCGTGATCGCCTTCGACCGCCCCGGTGACAACCGCCCGTGCTCGAGGTACCAGGCACGCTCCGACTCGATCGTCGCGAGCGCATGCAGGTCGTAGACGTCCTTCAGCACCTCGCGGAGCTCCTCCGGGGCATCCTCGACCGCCGCATGGAACGCCTCCAGCACGACGCGGTCCACGTGCGCCCGCCCAGCCGCGATGACGTGGTCCTGGCACCGGTTGAACACCTCGAACGGCTCGTCCCCGGCATCGATCCCCGCCTTCAGCCGCCGCGCGACCCCGGACAGCATGTGCTCCTCCCGGAACCGCAGCAGCCCCGAGTGGTACGCGTCGTCCCGCAACCCCGCATCCGGATCGTTCGCGTCACTCCGATTCGGTACGACGTCCCGCAGCCGCTCGATGAGTGGTCGCAGGGCTGCCTTCTCGACCGCGATCTCGACCGCCTGAGCCGCGATGAACCGGGCCGTGCCGAGCGGGTCCAGCTTCCCGAACGACTCCCGGTAGTCCGTCAGCAGACCCTTCGCCACCAGTTGGAGCAGGACAGTGTTGTCCCCCTCGAAGGTGGTGAACACATCGGTGTCCGCCTTCAACGTGGCCAGCCGGTTCTCCGCCAGGTAGCCGGCACCGCCACACGCCTCACGGCACAGCTGGATCGTCTCGGTCGTATGCCATGTCCCGAGCGCCTTCGTCCCGGCCGCCTGCGCCTCCAGCGCTCTCCGGTCGTGCTCGTTGCTGCCGTCACCGAACACCCGCACGAACTCGTCGACCAGCTCGGCTTGTGCGAAGTGCAGTGCGTAGGTCCGCGCGAGCAACGGCAGCAGCCGGCGCTGGTGCATCCGGTAGTCCAGCAGCAACGCCTCCTCAGCACTCCCCGGAGCACCGAACTGCCGCCGCTGAGCGCCGTACCGGATCGCGATGGTCAGGGCGACCTTGCTGGCGTTGATCGCCGCGCCACCGACCGAGACGCGTCCCTGCACCAGCGTGCCGAGCATGGTGAAGAACCGGCGGTCCGGGTTCTCGATCTCGCTCTGGTAGTTGCCATCAGCATCGACCTGGGCGTAGCGGTCCAGCAGCGCCTCCCGCGGCACCCGGACCTGATCGAACACGATCCGCCCGTTGTCGACCCCGTTCAGCCCCAGCTTCGGGCCGCAGTCGGACAGCGTCACCCCGGGCATCGCTGTACCGCTCTCACCCCGGATCGGCACGAGCAGGCAGTGGACGCCCTGGCTCTCGCCGCCGACGACGAGTTGCGCGAACACCGCGGCCATCCGCCCGTGCCGCGCCGCGTTCCCGATGTAGTCCTTCCGCGCGGCCGCGGTCGGCGTGTGCACGACGAACTCCGCGGTCGAGGCGTCGTACGTCGCCGTCGTACCAAGGGCCTGCACGTTCGAACCGTGGCCCGTCTCGGTCATCGCGAAGCAGCCGAGCAGCCGGCCGCTCAGCGCGTCCGCCAGATAGCGCTCGTGGTGGCGCTCGGTGCCCAGGTGCAGAATCGCGCCGGCGAACAGGCCGAACTGCACGCCCGCCTTCACCATCAACGAGAGGTCCCCGAAGGCGAGCGTCTCGAACCCGGCGATGAATCCGCCGAGATCGCCCTCACCGCCGTACTCCTTCGGGAAACCGCGTGCCGGATGGCCCTCGGCCGAGACATCCAGCAACACGTCGAGCACCTTGTCGCGGTACTCGTCCCGCGGCAGCCGCAGCGACATGTCGAGCAGCTCGGCGTTCGCGCTCAGCCCAGCGCGCACGACGTCCCGCGCCGCCTTGTGCGGCCCGTCCAGATAGTCCCGCAGCCCCGTTGTCGTCATGCTCTTAACCTATGCGGATTCGCCCGCACTTTCCGTCACCATCGTGTGACTGTGGACAACTCTCGTCGCAATGCGCATCTGCGGCAGTATGCTGTCGTCCGTGCCGAACTTGCGGATCAGTGAGGCGGCCGCGCTCCTCGGAGTCAGCGACGACACGGTACGGCGCTGGATCGATCAGGGCAGGCTGCAGTCAGTCCAGGAAGGCGGCCGGATGGCCGTCGACGGTGGCGCGCTCGCCGCCTTCGCCCAGAGCTTGGCGGAGTCGCCCGAGCCGGGGGCCACCGCCGCGGCCTCGGCACGCAACCGCATGCGGGGGATCGTCACCCGGGTGGTCAAAGACGGCGTGATGGCCCAGGTCGAGATGCAGGCCGGGCCGTTCCGCGTCGTGTCGCTGATGAGTCGCGAGGCCGCCGACGAGCTCGGACTCGAGCCAGGTGTGGTTGCCGTCGCCTCGATCAAGTCGACCCATGTGGTCGTAGAGATCCCGGAGGCCTGATGTTCCGTCGCACAGTGCTCGCCGCGTTGGCCGCCACCGTCGCGCTCACCCTGGCCGGCTGCGGCGACGACACCCCTGCGGCGTCGTCGTCCTCGGACAGCCCGAGCGCCGCGCCGTCCCTGTCCGGGACTGTCAACGTGTTCGCCGCCGCGTCGCTCACCGAGTCGTTCACCCAGATCGGCAAGGACTTCGAGGCGGCTCATCCGGGGGTGAAGGTCACCTTCAACTTCGCCGGCAGTTCGGCGCTGGCGCAGCAGATCAACCAGGGTGCGCCCGCCGACGTGTTCGCCTCCGCCGCACCGAAGAACATGGACCAGGTGACCGACAAGAACAGCCCGACCACGTTCGTGACGAACACGCTGGAGATCGCTGTGCCGCCCGGCAACCCGGGGAAGATCACCGGTCTGAAGGACTTCGGGGACAAGAGCAAGAAGATCGCGCTGTGCGCGCCCCAGGTGCCGTGTGGCGCAGCTTCGGAAACGGTGTTCAAGGCGGCCGGGATCACTCCGCAGCCGGACAGCCTGGAGCAGGACGTCAAGGCCGCGCTGACCAAGGTCAGCCTCGGCGAGGTGGACGCCGCGCTGGTCTACAAGACCGACGTACAGGCGGCCAAGGGCAAGGTGGAGGGCATCGAGTTCCCCGAAGCCAGTGAGGCGGTCAACAAGTACCCGATCGCCACGCTGACCAAGGCCCCGAACGCTGACGGCGCCAAGGCGTTCGTCGACTACGTCCTGTCCGACAAGGGCAAGGCCGTCCTCACCGCAGCGGGCTTCGCTACACCGTGAGTCGTCGTAGCAGGAGCACGATCGGGCGGCTGCCCCTGGTGCTCCTGCTGCCTGCGCTACTCGGTCTGGCGTTCCTGCTCATCCCGCTGGTCGGTCTGCTGGCCAAGGCGCCGTGGTCGACGCTGCCGAGCCGTCTGTTCAGTGCTGATGTCTGGGACGCACTGAGGTTGTCTTTGCTCTGCGCAACAGCGGCCACTGCGGTGTGCATGGTCCTGGGGATCCCATTGGCGTGGTTGCTGGCCAGAGCACCGATACCCGGCCGCGGCGTCATCAGAGCGTTGGTGACTGTTCCACTGGTCCTGCCGCCGGTGGTGGGAGGTGTTGCGCTGCTCCTAGTGCTCGGACGGCGTGGACTGGTCGGTCAGCACCTGGACGCCTGGTTCGGCATCAGTCTGCCGTTCACCACGGCCGGAGTGATCGTGGCGGAAGCCTTTGTGGCCATGCCGTTCCTGGTCATCTCCGTGGAGGGTGCGCTGCGCGCTGCGGACCCCCGCTACGAGGAGGCCGCCGCGACGCTCGGCGCTGGTCGGTGGCTGACGTTCCGCCGCGTCACACTGCCTTCCATCGCACCAGGTGTCGTGGCGGGCGCCGTACTGTGCTGGGCTCGTGCACTGGGTGAGTTCGGCGCCACCATCACCTTCGCCGGCAACTTTCCCGGTCGTACGACGACGATGCCGCTGGCCGTCTATCTGGCATTGGAGACCGACCCGGAGGTGGCCGTCGTACTGAGTCTGGTGCTGCTGATCGTTTCTGTCGTCGTACTGGCGTCTCTGCGTGAGCGCTGGATCAGTGGGCTGCGATGACGCTGCATGCCGAGATTCGCGTGACCCGCGGCGAGTTCGACCTCTCACTCGACCTCGCCGTCGAACCAGGCGAGGTCGTCGCCCTCCTCGGACCCAACGGCGCCGGCAAGACCACCGCGCTCCGTGCGATCTCTGGGCTGCTGCCTCTGGGCGACGGCCGGATCGCGCTGGACGAGGAGGTGTGGGACGAGCCACCTCGGACCTTCCGTACGCCGGACCGTCGGCCGATCGGCGTGGTCTTCCAGGACTACCTGCTGTTCGACCACCTGAGCTGCCTGGAGAACGTTGCCTTCGGCCTCAGAGCCCGTGGTGTCGACAAACACGCGGCCCGTGCTGAAGCCACCCGGTGGCTCGACACCGTAGGCCTCTCGGCGTACGCCCGAAGCCGACCACGCTCGCTGTCCGGCGGCCAGGCCCAGCGGGTCGCTCTGGTCCGCGCGCTGGCAACCAGCCCCTCGCTGCTGCTGCTTGACGAGCCGCTGGCCGCGTTGGACGCCAGTACGACGCTCCACGTGCGCGCGGAGCTCGGTCAGCACCTGGACCGCTTCCCCGGGCACACGCTGCTCGTCACCCACGACCCCCTCGACGCCATGGTCCTCGCAGACCGCCTGGTGATCGTCGAACACGGCCGCGTGGTCCAGGAAGGCCGTCCCACCGAGATAGCCCACCGCCCTCGCACCGACTACGTAGCCCAACTGGTAGGTCTCAACCTCTACCGAGGTACCGCATCCGGCACCACCGTCGCGCTGTCCGAAGGCGGCACCATCACCCTCGCCGAGCCCGCGAGCGGCCCAGTCCACGTAGCATTCCCGCCCACCGCGGTAGGCCTCTACCTGCAGGCCCCGTCCGGCAGCCCCCGCAATACCTGGCGCGCCACAGTCACAGGCATAGAACAACACGCCCACACAGTCCGAGTCCGCCTTACCGCAAGCCCCACCGGCCCCAACACCCTCCTCGCCGACATCACCCCAGCCGCGGTAGCCGACCTCCACCTCTCCCCCGGCCAACCCCTCCACGCCGCCCTCAAAGCCACTGAGGTCACCACGTATCCGGTGTGACAGCAGTGCGAGATCAGTGCGTCTGAGGCGATATGCAGACAATCGTCTCTTCTCTGTTGATGGCAACGCTGGTCGGCGGCGTCGCGCAACCCGCACCGCTTGAGTGGGCGCCGACTCCGTTGGGGCCGGACAATGCTGTGCTGTACACGGCGGAGCAGGCCGGGGGGACGCTGTGGAGCGTGGGGATCAATCTCGAGCCGGGGAAGGAGGGGACGCTCAAGTTTCATCCGTTGGCGGAACGCTGGGACGGCGTGAGTTGGCAGCAGACCGTGCAGCCGATGGCCGACGGCCGGCTCGACGACGTACTGGCGAGGGCGGCGAACGACGCCTGGGCAGTCGGAGCGACGGAGCAGACCATCACGGAACCGATGCGGCCCGTCCTGCAGCACTGGACCGGCGATGCGTGGAGCCTGGTCGACGCTCCGGCCGGGGCGCCTGGTGAGAACGCTCAGTTCACCACGGTTGCCGCGCAGGGTGACGACCTGCTGATCGGACGGTACGGCGATCAGGCCAGCGTCCTGCGGTATGCCCACGGGCGTTGGCAGGAACTCCCGCGCGAAGGGCTCGAGCACATCGTCTACCTCGACGACCTCAAGGCCGTGTCCGGCAAGGAGATCTGGGCTGCCGGCATCGGAGGCGTCGCCCGGTACGACGGCACCCGGTGGACCAAGGTGGACCTGCCCGTGGACATGCCGGCCGACAGGCAGTTCGAGGTCGCCCAGCTGGTCGTCAAGTCGGCCGACGACATCTGGGCTGTCGGCGAGAAGCCCGACCTGACACTGTGGCGCCGGCCGCTGGCCCTGCACTACGACGGCAAGGCCTGGACCGAGATCTCCGCGCCCTCGGTCACCGGACAGTTCCACGACCTCGACTTCGTCGACGGCAAGGCGGTTGCCATCGGCGGCAACCCCGATACCGGGGCACCCTTGATCGCCGAACTCGGCGGCGACGGGTTCGTCCCGACCACCACCCCGCCGGGAGCCGGCTACCTCCACGGAAGCGTCCAGACCGGCCGATGCATCTGGACAGTGGGCGTCTCGACCGAGACGGTCAACAACTTCGAGAAGCCGTACGCCGCGGTCGGAAAGCACCGGCCGGACGCCGGCCACGGCGCGCTACCGACCTGTTAGATCCCAGCTCCGATCAGTCCAGGTTGTGGTGCACGGCCAGTCGGAGGAGGGCGGCACCGGCGGCCTGTAGGGGCTCGTGGTGGGTGAAGGTGTCGACGGTTTCGGAGGTGAGGGGCTGGGGAGCGATCAGGTGACCCTCGGTGTTGGTGGTGAGGGCATCGGGGAACAGCTGGTCGAAGACGGTGGAGTTCAGCGAGAGGACAGTCAGGAGATCGGTGGCGAAGGTCAGGGGGTCCACTCCCAGGCCAACACACCAGGCGCGGGCGTCGCCGGCCTCCAAGGCACCTGTCAGGTGACGGGCGAAAGGCCAGTCGCCATAGGTGATCGGGGCTGTGCGGCTGCCGTAGTCCTCCGAAGCGCCGGCGAGTTCTTCGGCGAGTTCTCGGGTGAGGTTGTGCCAGAGGGAGAAGTCGTTGCGTTCGTTCCAGGGGGCGGCCGCGCTCGGCTGGAAGATGCCGGAGGGGACTACCTGGTAGAGGCCGCCGGCGTGGCCGACTTTGACGGGGTCTCGCCAGTGGAGATAGAAGGTGGATTCGCTGGAGTCGACGTCGCGGCGGATGGTGAGAGTGCTGATCGCGATGTTGGTCGGGCGGTTCGCTGGGTTCCAGGGGGCGCCGATGGATGCGCGCAGCGGAGTGGGGGCGTTCGGATTGAGGCGTTGGGCGGTGAACTCGTGGGCGGAGGCTTCGCCGGTGTTGATGCTGTCGAAGTAGGAGCCTCGGCCTAGGCGGAGGAAGGGTTTGGAGCCGGTCAGGTCCGCGGTCAGGAGCCGGTAGGTGGGGCGGTCCTCGAAGATGGCTGGTGGGGCCAGGTCGGCGATGGTTTCGGCGTACGAGCCGTAGTGGGTGCCGTCGGGGCGGAGGGGTAGTTGTTGGCGGGCTGCGGGTTCGCGGCCGGTGACGCCGGTGAAGGTCGCGTCGGGATCGAACTCGAGGGCGATGGACATCATTGGGATGGGGGTCGTCGGCAGCCAGGACTCGGGAGCGAGCAGCGGAGTGCCGGCGACGTGACGGGCTCCGGGGAACTCGTCGGCTGCGTCCAGGCCGAGGCGATAGCGGTGCTCGACGAGGTGGCGGCGTACGGCGAACCAGTCCTGGCGACTCGCCTCGAATGTCGGCATGACCTGATTGCAGCAAGGTGCAAGGTCCCTCGACAACAGCGGGGGTCCCCGCCAGGTTGGGGGACTCGACCTACGGGGAGGCCGGAACGTGCTCGAAATCATTGTTGCTTCAGGCATCGTGCTGATGGCTGCTGTGAGATGTTTCGCGGCGGACGACTGGGACCGATGACCGGGGCGTCTGCCGGGAACGACTTGGAGGCCGCCCTCAGGCGGCTGGAGGACCTGGGCGGCTGAACTGCCCGGCGGCGTCAAGCTGGGATGGAACCGCGGTGCCGATGTCACAGCGGAGCCGGCGCCGTGGATCCTCAACGACGCACGGCCTCGGGTGACCCGGGCCGGGGCGGATCAGGATCTCATCGACGTGCTCGACCTGGTCCAGGACATCATGCACGAGTGAGCGCGGCCTGAGTTACGGGCTGTGACGTCACCGGGATGAATTGACATGGTGTAACGGCCGATTTCACGCTCAGAACGCGCAATGCGGTAACGAAGAGTGTTTAGTTACTCACTCGTAGTGTGTGGATTCTTCACATGAGAGTGATGACATCGTGCACTACGCCAGCCCCTGTCCGGGTGTCCAAGATGTGCGGGGCACCACGAGAGGGGGTCGGACAGTCATGCACGAGAGTTACGAGTTCTACTGCCTTGCGGACCGGACGTTCTACGAGACGCCGGCCAATCGTGGTGCCCAGCACCCGGACTTCGCCCTGGCCGGCAGGCCGGTTCCGGACGGGTGGCGGCGTGTGCCCGGGGAGACCTGGATGCACTACGCGCCCGACGAGCTGAAGCTTCCCGCGCAGGGCTGGAAGATCCACGTGTCGGCCCGGCTCGCGGATGTCGAACGGACGCTCGAGGCCGTCTGGGAGTACTGCGTCCCGCGCGGCATCGCGTTCAAGTTCCTCCGCAACGAGCCCGTCCTCGTGATGGTCAACTCGAAGGCCGCTCCGCGCGGATCGAGTGGCAAGCTCGTGACGATCTACCCGGCCGACGAAGCACAGCTCGAGCTCGTCCTCAAGGAGCTCGACGGGATCCTCCAGGGCGTCGAAGGCCCTTATATCCTGAGTGATCTGCGCTACGGCGAGGGTCCGCTCTTCGTCCGGTACGGCGCCTTCGTCAGCAGGTTCTGTCTGTCGCCGACCGGCGAGCGCGTGCTGGCGCTCGAGGACGACCAGGGCCGGCTCGTCCCGGACCATCGCGGCCCGACGTTCGCGGTGCCCTCGTGGGTGACGTTGCCGGACTTCCTGCAGCCGCATCTCGACGCGCGCAACGCCGTCACCACCAACGACCTCGCGTACACGATCGACGGCGTCATCCAGTTCTCCAACGGCGGCGGCGTGTACCTCGGTCACCACAACGAGACCGGTGACCGCGTCGTTCTCAAGGAAGGCCGTCCGTACGCCGGTCTGGACATGGCCGGCCGTGACGCGGTCGCCCGGATCGCCCACGAGAAGGACATCCTCGAGCAGCTCGACGGCCTGGACGTCGTACCGAAGCTGCACGACCACCTCCAGCTCGGTGAGCATCACTTCCTTGTGCAGGAGCACATCGACTCGGTGTCGCTGCAACGAGAGCTGGTACGGCGCTATCCGCTGACGCACCCGGATGCGACCGAGGCGGACAAGGCGGAGTACGCCGAGTGGGCCGCACAGATGGTCGGCAAGGTCGCGGAGGCGGTCGGTCAGCTGCATGAGCGCGGAGTCGTGTTCTGCGACCTGCATCCGGACAACGTCCTGCTCGACGTCAACGGCCGGCTCACGCTGATCGACTTCGAGGTCGCGACTCGCGCCGAGGACAAGGCCCGATCGACGCTCGCCCATCCTGGCTACGCAGCTCCCGGCGATCGCCAGGGGGTCGACGTCGACCGCTACGCGCTGGCCTGTATCGCGCTCGGCGTCTACGCGCCGCAGGCAACGATCCTGCTGAATCTCCATCCCGGCAAGGCATTCCAGCTCGCCGACATGATCACCGAGACGTTCCCGGTGCCCAGGGCAACCGTCGAGGAAGCCGTCCGCACCATTGTCGGACCGAAGGCCACGCACGACCCCGAGATGGTCGACCTGGCCCTCCCCGGCGAAGCCGACTGGCCCGAGGTCCGCGATGCACTGACCCGATCCATCGTCGCGAGCGCGACCCCCGAACGCACCGACCGGTTGTTCCCCGGCGACATCGCGCAGTTCCGCGACGGCGGCGGCATCGACCTCGCCACCGGCGCCGCGGGTGTCCTGTACGCACTCACCACGACCGGCGCCGGCCGCTTCCCGGAGTACGACGACTGGCTGCGCAAGCGGGCCGTGGACACCGAGACCGGTCCCGGCTTGTACGACGGTCTGCACGGTGTCGCACACGTCCTCGACGAGCTCGGGTACCGCCAGGACGCACTGGATCTGGTCGAGCGCACGCTCGCCGACGACTGGAGCTCCCGCGAGCTCGGGTTGCACTCCGGTCTGGCCGGCATCGGGCTCAATCTCCTGCACTTCGACAGCGAGCCGGCCCTTCGGGCGAAGGCGGTCCGGGTGCTCGACCTCGTCGCTGACCGGCTCGGCGACGTCACCGACGTACCCGAGGTCAGCGGCGGTCAGCACGCGCGGGCCGGGTTGATGCACGGATCGTCCGGCCCGGCGCTCTTGTTCCTGGAAGCGTTCGAGCAGCTGGGTGACACCGGGCTGCTCGACCTGGCCGAGATCGCGATCAGGCAGGACCTCCGGCGTACCACCCTGACCCCGGACGGGATGCGGCAGGTGGACCAGGGTTGGCGGACCCTGCCGTACCTCGAAGAAGGTTCGGCCGGCGTCGCCCTCGTCCTCGAGCGGTATCTGCGCCACCGTCCCTCGGAGGAGCTCGCGGCGACGCTCGCCGAGCTCCAGCGGGTGACGCACTGCTCCTACTACGTCCAGCCCGGTCTGTTCATGGGTCGCGCCGGTCTGCTCCTCACAGCCGCCTCACTCGGCGAGGAGCAGGCGACGGTCGACGACCTGGTGTACGGGCTCGGCTGGCACGCGATGCCGTACCAAGGCGGTCTCGCGTACCCCGGCAACCAGTTGCTCCGTCTGTCGATGGACCTGGCGACCGGATCGGCCGGCGTACTGCTGGCCCTGGGAACGGCGCTGCACGACGCGCCGGCGTCCCTCCCGTTCCTCGGACCTCCCCAGTGGTCCGAGTCACCATCTCAACGATCTGCACCGAAGGAGGTGTAAAACATGGCACTTCTCGACCTTCAGGGTCTGGAGACCCCGGGCTACGGCCACGGCGGCCACCACCACGGCGGCTCCACGCTGACCGTGCTGGGCTGCGCTTCGCAGACCCCGAGCAACCTGAGCCTTCTGCTCTGCCACTGATCGGTGGTTCGTAGGCCCTGGGTGGGCGGCATACCTCACCCAGGGCCGAACTGCCTTCGGCCGTGCCGCAGGGCACGGCCCGACCCGATCACCGGTGACCGACTCGCCTCGGTCGCCGGGCGGCTGGTGTTGTGCCGGACGGAAGGAGTGGAGTGTTGGGTACCTCCGTGCAGTCCTATCCATGCGCCGAGCGGACTCCGCTCGTGGAGCAGGTGCACGGCCGTTCCGTAGCGGATCCGTACCGCTGGCTCGAGGACTCCGAGTCCGGCGAGACCCAGCGGTGGCAGGCGGAGCAGGACCAGCTGTGGCTGAATCATGCCGCCACGCTGACGAACCGATTCCGGTTCCGCACCAGGGTGAAGGCCCTCTCGAACGTCGGCACGGTCTCCGTCCCCAGCTGGCGCGGCGACCGCTGCTTCACACTCCGCCGCAATCCTGGCCGACAGCACCCGATCCTGTACGTCGACGAGCGCGTCCTCCTCGATCCGCGGCTGCTCGACGCCAGCGGGGGCACCACTCTGGACGGCTGGCAGCCGTCGCCGGATGGCAGCCTCCTCGCCTTCCAGATCTCACAAGGCGGCACCGAGCAGTCCGTCCTGCACGTCCTCGACGTGACCACCGGTCAGCTCGTGGACGGCCCGATCGACGGTTGCCGGTACTCCCCGATCGCGTGGCTCCCGGACGGCAAGTCCTTCTACTACGTGCGTTTCCGCCAGGTGCGGCATCACCACCTGAATGACCCCGACGACACCACGATCCTCGCGACCGAAGCGTCGTACGGGCTCGAGCTCAGCCATGACGGTCGCTGGCTGACGATCTCCGCCTCCCGCGGGACCGTGAACGACCTCTGGCTCGCCGACCTCGCCACGGACGAATCACCCACCCCCGTGCAGCAGGACATCGACGCTCTCACGGTCATGACGGTGGGACCCGACGGTCGTCTGTACGTCGTCACCACCCGCGACGCACCGACCGGCCGCATCTGCATCGGCGACCCCAGGGACCCGTCGAGCTGGGACGACTTCATCGATCCCGGCGCACCACTGACCGGTCTTGCGATCCTCGATGAGCACATCCTCGTCAGCCACACCGACGAGATCACGATCCACGACCGCACGACAGGTACGCGAATCGGCTCCGTCGAACTCCCAGGGTCCGTAGGCTCCCTGACCACGCGACCGGACGGCGGCACCCAAGCCTGGTTCTCCTACACCGACAGCGTCACCCCGTCGGCCGTCTACTGCTACGACGGCACGACCGGCAGTACGACGCTCTGGTCGCAGGCACCTGGCGTGGTCGCGGACGCCGAGTCGCACCGCCTCACCTACACCTCGCCCGATGGCACCGAGCTCCGGCTCCTGGCGATCGCCAAGCCAGGGATCAAAGGACCGCGACCCACGATCCTCTACGGGTACGGCGGTTTCGGCCAGTCGCTCACCCCGACGTACTCCGCGTTCACGCTCGCCTGGGTCGAGGCCGGCGGTGTCTTCGTGACCGCCACCGTCCGCGGCGGCGGCGAGCGCGGCGAAGCGTCCCACCGGGCCGGGATCCTGGACCAGAAGCAGAAGGTCTTCGACGACTTCATCGCGGCCGCCGAGCACCTGATCGCGACCGGTTGGACCACCGCCGATCAGCTCGCGGCGTGTGGCGAGTCCAACGGCGGCCTGCTCGTCGCCGCAGCGCTCACCCAGCGCCCGGAGCTGTTCGCGGCCGCCGTCTGCTCGGCACCGCTGACAGACATGGCGAGGTACGAGTTGTCGGGTCTCGGCGAGCGCTGGGTGCCGGAGTTCGGGTCCGCGTCGGATCCCGGCCAGTTCAGGACGTTGCTGTCCTACTCGCCGTACCATCGCGTCGCCGAAGGCCAGCAGTACCCGGCCGTTCTCCTGACGGCTTTCGGGAACGACACACGCGTGGATCCCTTGCACGCAAGGAAGATGTGTGCGGCCCTCCAGCACGCGACCGTGGGCGAGCGACCGGTGTTGCTGCGCCTCGAAGCCGATGCGGGCCACGCCACCGGAGGCATCAGCCTGGCCGCCGACATGCTGGCGTTCGTCGCCGGCCACACCGGGCTGGCGTCATGATCACCTTCGCAGAGGTCGCCAAGCACAGCCGCGGCTGGCTGCCGGTGATCGGTCTGAACGCACTGATCGGCAGCGGCGTCACCCTCGCCCTGCCGACGATCCTCGGCCGCTCGGTCGACGCGATCGTGGCGGGAGACGCCTACACCCGTTGGCTGATCGCGGCCGCCGGAGTGATCGGCCTCGGGATCGCTGCCAGCATCGTCGACGCCTTCGTCGGCGCAGCCTGTGTCGCCGAGACGACCGCCTGGTTGCGGCATCGCCTGGTCAGGCAGATCGTGCACGGCGGCCCGGAAGGAACCCGCAGCTTCGAGACCGGCGACCTCGTCAGCCGCGTCTCCGCCAACGCCACCGACGCCGCGCAAGCCGGCCCCGCCACGGTGACCGCGATCGCCGCGATCGCTCCGCCGGTGGGCAGTCTGACCCTGCTCGCAGTGATCGACCCCTGGCTCGCCGCGGCGTTCTTCGGCGGCGTACTGCTCGTCATCCTCGTCCTGTGGACGTTTGCGAAGCGCACCGCCGACGTCAGCCTCGCCTACCAGGAGACCCAGGGCCGGATCGCCGCGCTGCTGTCCGAGTCGCTCACCGGCATCCGCACGATCGCCGCCGCCGGTACGACGGCCCGCGAGGAACGCCGCATCCTCGGTCTCCTGCCCGAGTTGCACAAGCACGGCGTCTTCACCTGGAGCATCCTGGCCCGCTCCGGTGCACAAGCCGCGATCGTGGGTCCGCTCGTACTCGTCGCCGTGCTGGCCGTTGGCGGGCTCCAGCTCGCAGCCGGCCGGATCACTGCGGGCGAGCTGTTCGCCGCGTCCCAGTACGCCGTACTCGGCGCCGGCCTCGGCAACCTGACCGGTGTGATCGGGGAGATCGCCCGTGCCAAGGCCGGTGTGCATCGGGCCGGCGAGGTGCTCGCGATCGAGTCGGTCCCGCACGGCACGCTCGCACTGCCGAAGGGGACCGGCCACCTGACGTTCAACGGCGTCAGCGTGATCGCAGGCGGCATTGTCCTGCTGCACGACGTGAATCTGGACCTTCCCGGCGGTGCGACCGTAGCCGTGGTCGGTCCGAGCGGCGCCGGCAAGTCGGTGCTGGCCGCGGTGGCCGCGAGGTTGCGCGACCCGTCGACCGGCCAGGTGTCGTTGGACGGCGTACCGCTGCAGGCCGTCAGCCGGCACGCTCTGCGCAGCGCGGTCGGTTGCGCCTTCGAACGTCCGCAACTGGTCGGCCGGACGATCGGCGACGCGATCGCGCCCGAGACGGTCAGCCCGGTCCGCACGCTGGCCGCGGCCCGCGCCACCCACGCGCACGACTTCGTCAGCCGGCTGCCCGACGGGTACTTCACGTCGTTGCGCAAGGCACCGATGTCCGGTGGTGAACGGCAACGGCTCGGCCTCGCCCGGGCCTGGTCGGCGGACCGTCTGCTGGTACTCGACGACGCGACCTCCAGCCTGGACACGGCCACCGAGCGGCAGATCAGCCGGACTCTCACCGAGGACCGCCACCACCGGACCCGCCTCATCGTCACCCACCGCCCCGCCACCGCGGCCCGTGCCGACCTCGTCATCTGGCTCGACCACGGACGCGTCCGCGCCATCGGCCCGCACACCGACCTGTGGCAGCACACGTCCTACCGCGAAGTCTTCGGATGAAGCGCGAACTGAGCTACGGCGCCGCGGCGCTGCGGAAGCGAGCGACGACCAGGCTGATCGCGTGGTCGATCCCGGAGATCCTGCCGACCGCGATCTACGGCATCGCCGTCGCCCACGCGACCGACAACTTCCTCGCCGGCCACGTCTGGCAGGGCATCGCCTGGCTCGGCGGACTGGTCGCGACGGCTTGTCTGGGCGCGACCGGCGCCCGTCAGGTGTACGGTCGCCTCGGGGATCTGGTCGAGCCCCTCAGGGACGACCTGGTACGACGTGTTGTCGCCGGCGCACTGCGGACCGGGGACGACAGTGCCGTGGCGCGGTTGAACCGGCAGGTCGAGATCGTTCGGGACACATTCGCCGGGTTGGTCCTGGTGATCCGCAGTTTCGCGGTCACATTATTCGGCGTGCTGACCGGCCTCTTGTCGCTGGCGCCGTTGGTGGCGGCGTTCGTCGTACCGCCGTTCCTGCTCGGATTCGCGTTGTCGTTGGCTGTGCTGGGGATGGCAGCGGATCGGGTTCGGGCGTCGTTGCAGGCGGACGAGGACCTCGCGGCATCGGCAGGAATGGTGTTCGACGGGGTGCGGGATATCACGGCGGCTGGGGCCGAGGAGTTCGCCGGACGCTTGGTGGGCGAACCGATCGAGGCGCACGCCGCGGCCGAGCGTGCACTCGCCAAGGTCGCGGCGCTCCGGACGCTGTGCTTCGCAGTCGGTGGGTGGCTGCCGCTGCTGATCTTGCTCGCGACCGGGCCATGGCTGGTCGGACGTGGCGTGAGCACGGGGACGTTGCTCGGCGGCCTGACCTACGTGCTGATCGGGTTGCAGCCGGCGCTCAACACAGTGATGGGCGCGCTGGGCGACAGCGGTCTGCGGTACGTCATCACCCTCGGCCGGATCCTGGACACCTCCCCTGCGGCCGGGCAGCCCTGTCGCGCAGACAGTCCCACCGGTTTCGACGTCCGCCTGCGTGGGCTGAGCTTCGCCTACGGCCCGAACGCCGAGCCTGTGCTCGACAAGCTCGAACTGACCATTCCCGAAGGTGAGCATCTGGCGGTCGTCGGGCCGAGCGGGATCGGGAAGTCCACGCTGGCCGGGCTGGTGTGCGGGATGTTGACGCCCACGAGCGGGCAGGTGCTCCTGGGCGGCGTACAACCAGCCAGGGTGACGCCGGCCGCGCGGGTGCTGATCCCGCAGGAGGCCTACGTCTTCACGGGGACCGTGATGGACAACCTGACTTATCTATTGCCGAACGCAACAACACCGCAGGTGGCGGACGCTGTCGATGCGATCGGTGCGGCGGCGTTGATCGAGCGGATCGGTGGACTGACCGCCGACGTCAGACCGGGTGAGCTGTCCGCGGGTGAACGGCAGTTGATTGCGCTGGTCCGCGCGTACCTGTCCCCCGCGCCGCTCGTCGTACTCGACGAGGCGACCTGCTTCCTGGATCCGGAAGCCGAGCGCGTCGCCGAGGAGGCGTTCGCCAAACGCGAGGGCACGCTCATCGTCATCGCGCACCGCATCAGCTCGGCACTCCGCGCCCGCCGCATCCTGGTCCTCGACGGCAACCAGGCAACCCTGGGCACACACGTCAGCCTGATGCGCAAGTCCCGCATGTACCGCGACCTTCACGGCAGCTGGGCACCGACGACCCAGAACCGGAGTCAGATCCAGCCGGCGTCCTGAGCCTTGCGGATCGCCTCGATCCGGCTGCGCGAGCCGGTCTTCGCCAGGATGCGGGACAAGTAGTTCCGCACAGTGCCGGCGCTCAGACTGAGGGTCCTGGCAATTTCCTGCGCTGTCGCGCCCGTGGTGACCTGCCGCAGTACCTCGCACTCGCGATCGGTCAACGGGTTGTCGCCGGCCTTCAACGCCGCGACCGCGAGCCGCACGTCGACGACCGGCAGCCCCTTCGCGACGTCCCGGACCGCCTGCACCAACTGGTCGGGGGTGACGTCCGTCGCGATCAGCCCGATCCGCGGCGCCTGCTTCACCAACGCGATGCTGGTCGCGGCGATGGCCTCGTGCTCGATCAGCACCAGCACACCGCGGCCGGTCAGCTTCCGGCACAGCTCCTCGATCCGGATCCGCCCGGGCAGCTGAGGGTCGAGCAGTACGACGTGCGGCCGTCGCCCAGCCACCTGTAGGACGTCCTCGGAGCGATCCAGCTCGGCCACCACGTCCAGATCGTTCTCCCTTGCCAGCACCGCGGCCAGTGCACCACGCACCAACGTGCCGCGATGGCCGAGAGCCACTCGGATCACCGCTTGCCCCCATACCTTCGTCGCCTCATCCGCCGGTCCACCACCGCGGCGGCGAAATCCAGCTGCCGGACGGCGGGGGCCCGTGCTTCGATCAACGAGTGAACCCGCCGGATGACACGCACGAGTCCCGCCGCTGCCCGGGCTGCGGCGCCGATCTCCCGCGCTCGGACTGGCCGGGCGAGGCGAAGTACAACGCATCCCCCGAGTGCCTGGAGGTCTCCGGTCAGTTGCTCGGCTTCGAGATCGAGCACCAGGCCAGGCTCGGGCACCTGCACCAACTGCGGATCGACGCGTACGGCGGCCAGCACGTCCTCCCGGGGACGCCGCCGATCGGGCCGGTGTTCGCGCTCAACGGGCTGTACATGTACCTCGAGCGAGGTTCGGGCAACCTCGACGTACGCACGGCCCACGGCATCATGGCCAACTCGTACGACGACTGGCCGGTGCTCACCCCACCCGCGACGGTCGGCCGGCTCACGGCGTACGACGTCCTGACCGCGGGCGGGGTCGAGGAAGTGGAGGCGACGCTCATCATGTGGGCCGGACAAGTGTGGGATTCCTGGTCGGACGACGTCCAGGATGTGGTCCGGAAGCTGACCGTCGACCTGGTGCCGGAACGCTACTTCCGACGCTAGAAACCGATCGGTTCTAGGCCTCGGATACCCCCGTCCAGCGACCCTCAAACCTCGGCGTGTCGAGCCGGAAACCGTTCTGTTGTTGGACTTTCACTACCTCAAAGGCCAGAAAAACCGGGGCAGATTCCCCGGATGCCCTTGCGCTCCGCGCCGAGGTCGCACAGGATGACAGGCGTTGCGTCGTTACCGTGGCGTGATCATTCGGTCGCTGTCCTGTGACCTGCCCCCGAATGCCCCCTTCCCTGCACGGGGGGCCTGGTGAGTTCCACCATGCCCAAGCTCACGAGGAGCGCTTTTCCGATGTCCAAAGCACGACATGCGCGCCCCCGGCGAAGTACCCGCCGGGTGGCACGGACCCTCACGATCGCCGGTCTCGGGGCCGGCATCACCGCCGCCGGCGCCGGCGCGGCGTTCGCGACCGACTACACGGTCAAGCCCGGCGACACCCTCTCCGAGATCGCCCAGGCCAACGGTGCCGACTGGCATCAACTGGCCAGGATCAACGACCTGAAGGACCCCGATCTGATCCTGATCGGGCAGACCCTGACGCTGGACGGCGTGAAGAAGGCCGCCGCTCCGAAGCGGGTGACGACCAAGAAGGTCGAGACCAGGAAGGTCCGCAAGACCGAGCGCAAGGTGAGGAGCAGCCGGTCCGAGGACCGCCCAGCGGCCAGCGGCCGCGCGAACCTGAGCGGAGCCTGGGCGAAGGTCGCCAACTGCGAATCCAGTGGGAACCCGCGGGCCGTCAACCCGGCTGGGTACTACGGGCTGTTCCAGTTCGACCGGCAGACGTGGCGCAGTGTCGGCGGCTCCGGCAACCCGGCCAAGGCGTCGGCGGCCGAGCAGCTGATGCGTGCGAAGAAGCTGTACGCCCAGCGCGGCGCGTCCCCGTGGCCGGTCTGCGGCCGCTACCTCCGTTGACCTGACCCCACACGCTCGTTCCATTCGGCCGGGCGGCGGTAGACCGTCCTCCACCGCCTGGCCGGGACCTCCGCGTCCCTGGCGTCTGGCGCTCCCCACCCATCGTGGCGGGTTAGTGCGCAACTCATCCGTGATCGCGACGGGTGGGGAGCACCAGACGTCAGTTGATCACGTCCGGGTGATGACCAGCATCTCGTTGGCACCGACCTGGAACTCGTACGGCACCTTGCGGGTCTCCCAGGTGATGCCGTCCAGCTCGTTCAGGATCTCCGGCAGGAACGGCACCGGCTCGCCGGCGCCCTGCAGCACGAGCGGGAAGATGCGCACCTCGGCGTTGCTCACCCGGGTCAGTTCACGCAGCGCCGCCAGGTGCCAGTCGCGGTCGTACTTGTCGGCCCAGGTGAACAGCAGGTGCGAGCACAGCACCAGCTCGAACCGCCGGTCGCCGAACGGAAGCTCCGGCAACCCGGCCGCGATGTAGCGCTCGGGCGCCACCGACACGTCCTGCAGGAACCGGTCGGCCGCCTCGATCCTGTACTGGTCCTTCCGCTCCGGCGATCCGTACCAGTGCCAGACGAAGCTCCCCTGGTGCTCATCCACGATCCCCGCGGTCGCGGGCAGGCTGCGCCGAACGGTGTCGACGAGCTCCGACGGCTCCAGCTCGTACGCCGGATCGGCCGCGATCGCGTCGACGCCCCGAGCGGCGGCCTCCGCGGTGAAGCTCGCACCGCCCGCACAGCAGTCGAGCACGGAATCAGGGAGTTCTCTGAGGTCGAACATCGCTTCGTACTCGGCGTACGAGCGCGAGGTCACCAGCACGGGTCTACCTTTCGACGGTTGTCTTCCGGTGCAGGCGGCGATCCAGGAAGGATGCTCCGGCCGCCAGAGCCAGGAAGAGTACCGCGACCAGCAGACAGTTCAGCAGCACCCGCGCGTACCCATGCTCGCCGACGTCCACGAACGGATACGGGTAGAAGCCGACGAACTCACCGCGGACCAGTGTGAAGACCAGCCACAGCAGCGGGTACACGATCGACCACCCCACGATCCGCTGATCCACCACGCCGCGCGGGCCGAACAGCAGCCATCCGAGAACGCCGAGGATCGGCGTAGCGGTGTGCAGCAGGAAGTTCGCGACCTCCGCCCAGCCGGTCAGCTCGCCGAGCCCGGCCAGCACCAGGTGGTAGACGATGCCGGTCACCGCGATGCACAGCACACCATTCAGCCGCAACGTCTTGAACAAGGTCCCCTGCGGCCGGTCCGGCTGCAGAGCCAGGACCAGAACCGTTGCCCCGAGCAGCAGGTTCGACTGGATCGTGAAGTACGCGAACACGTTGAACACCCGCTCCGGGTTGTCCCGGAAGAACCCCTCGGTCCCGTTCGCCGTCACGAACAGCTGCACCACGATGCCGGCCGCCACGGCGAACGCGGTGACCCCGGCCCAGACCCGCCCGGTCGTCGTCATGCCCGCAATGTACGACGGCCGGACGGCGGAGCCGGGGACCTCAGACGGACTGCTTCTCGCGCGGCGCCTGCTCCTGGCCGTTGGACGCGTCGGCGCCCTGGAAGCTGTAGCTGAACGAGACGATGGCGTCGATCACGAGCACGATCGTCCACGTCCACGCCGGGGCGAGTGCGGCGTCGTACCCCTGCCCGGAGAGTAGGCCGAGGGCGATCATGATGCCGACGCCGACGACGTACGCGAGCAGGTGGTGGTACCAGCCGGCGCGCTCGCGGCGGGCCCGCTCGGGTCCGAGCTTCGGCGGCTTGACCGGCCGCGGAGCGCCACCCAGGTAGTGCGCGGCCCACTTGTCCGCCCACCTGAGCGTCTGGTGGCCGAAGCCGACGCTGACGCCGATGAAGATCGCGGCCAGGGAGTGCTTGAACGACGGCTCGCCGCCGCGATGGATGTCGACCACGCTGGCGACCAGCAGGACCACGTCGACCAGCGGCACCGCCGCCAGCAGGACCAGGCCGACCTTCGGCAACCGGAGCAGGTAGCGCGTCGCGAGGCCGGCGGCGAGCAGGACCCAGAACCCGATCTCACACGCGGCGATCACAGCGAGCAGCACAGTGGTTCACCCTCCCGAAACGTTTTATTAGTACGACTGTGTTGGGAACGACTCTAACACGGCTGTGCTAAAAAGAACCATGCCGAAGATCGTCGACCACGACGTCCGCCGCGAGGAGATCGCTCAGGCGCTGTGGCGGGTGGTCCGCCGCGACGGCGTCCGCGCCGCCTCGGTCCGGACCGTCGCCGCCGAGGCCGGCTGGTCGCCCGGCGCCGTCCGCTATTACTTCCCCGACCAGGAGGGTCTGCTCAGCTTCGCGATGGACCTGGTGGCGCGCCGGGTCGGCCAGCGGATCAGCGCACTGGAGGTCAAGGGAAGCGCCCTGACGATCGCGCTGCGTTATCTGGAGGAGGCTCTCCCCCTCGACGCCGAGCGGCAGGCCGAGTTCGACGTCTGGCTGGCGTTCATGGCCCAGGCCCAGGCCGAGTCCGGGGCCGGCGCCCTGCACGGACACGTCGACGCGGTGCACGACGGCTTGCGCCAACTCTGCGAGTCGCTGCTCCGATCCCTGTCCGAGGCGGGCGGCCTCCGGGACGGTCTGGATCTGCGCCGTGAGGCCGAACTTCTGCACGCCCTGATCGACGGTCTGGCCCTGCACTCGGCCATCCAGCCCGGCCGGACCACACCGGCCCGGATCCGGCAGCTCCTCCGGCACCACCTCGAGACGCTGCTTGCCTGAAACCCCTTGCACACGAAGCTTTTCTGTCCGATCACAGACAAGATTCCGCGAGACCGGACTAAAACCTTGCGCCGCGTGGCACGATCACCGCATGGAGTCCGAGGGGGTGATCGTCGTCAGTGGGATCATGGCGGCCGGGAAGTCGACGGTTTCCCAATTACTGGCCGAGAGATTCCAGTACGGCGTCCATCTCCGGGGTGACGTTTTCCGCCGGATGATCGTCAGCGGGCAGGCCTCGATGGCCGACGACATGGCCGAGGCTCAGCGCCAGCTCCAGCTCCGGTACCGGCTCGCCTGCCAGGCCGCCGACGGGTACGCGCAGGCCGGTTTCACCGTGGTCCTGCAGGACGTGGTGATCGGTGAACTGCTGCGCGAGTTCCTGGACGGGATCCAGACCCGGCCGCGCTATCTCGTCGTCCTGACACCGCGGCCCGAGGTGATCTCCAGCCGTCTCGGCGGTGCCTATCACCTGGTCGACGAGCTCGACTACGAGCTGCACGCGTTCACTCCGCGGCGCGGGTTGTGGCTCGACAACTCCGATCTGTCCGCCGGCGAGACCGTCGACGCGATCCTCGGCCGCCTGGACGAGGCGCGCTTCGAGTGATGACCGGACAGGCTACCCGGGGGTAGTTTGGCTGGATGGCGACCACAGTACGGCGGACCTCCTGCAACCTGTGTGAAGCGATCTGCGGCGTGCTCGTGACGGTCGACGACGGCCGGGTCACCGACATCCGCGGCGACGAATCCGACCCGCTCTCCCGCGGCCACATCTGCCCGAAGGCCGTCGCGCTCCGCGATCTCCAGGAGGACCCCGACCGGCTGACCACGCCAGTACGACGTACGGCCGACGGCTGGCAGGAGATCGGGTGGGACGCGGCGTACGAGCTGGTCGTCGAGAAGCTGACCGAGATCCAGCGTGAGCACGGCCGGAACTCGGTCGGTGTCTACCTCGGCAATCCGAACGTGCACAGCCTGGGTGCGCTGACTCACCTGCCGACGATGATCCGGCAGCTCCGGACCCGCAACCGGTTCAGTGCCACGTCGATCGATCAGCTTCCGCACATGCTCGCGTCGTACCTGCTGTATGGACACCAGCTGATGGTCGCGGTGCCGGACATCGATCGGACGTCGTACCTGCTGATGCTCGGAGCCAATCCGCTCGCGTCGAACGGCAGCATGATGACCGCGCCGGGCTTCGGCCGTCGACTGAAGGACCTGCGTAAGCGCGGCGGCAGGGTCGTGGTGATCGACCCGCGCCGGACCGAGACGGCCGCGGTCGCCGACGAGCACCACTTCGTCCGGCCGGGGACCGACGCGGCGTTCCTGCTCGCGCTCATTCACCAGGTCATCGCCGACGGTCACGCGCGGCCGGCGTCGTACGTCGACGGGTTCGTGGCGGTCAAGGCAGCGGTCGCGCCGTGGACCCCGGAGCGGGCAGCCGCCGTCACCGGGATCGACGCGGACGTGATCCGGCGGATCGCGAGCGAGTTCGCGACCGCGGACCGGGCCGCCTGCTACGGGCGGGTCGGGGTGTCGACGCAACAGTTCGGCGCGATCTGCCAGTGGGCGATCCAGGTGCTCAACATCATCACCGGCAACC
Source organism: Kribbella sp. NPDC049227 (assembly GCF_043197265.1). Lineage (NCBI taxonomy): Bacteria > Bacillati > Actinomycetota > Actinomycetes > Propionibacteriales > Kribbellaceae > Kribbella > Kribbella sp. NPDC049227. Next base: position 1,252,922 of record NZ_JBICST010000001.1, read on the forward strand.
TCGACCGGCCGGGCGGGACGATGTTCCCGCGGCCGGCGGTGAACGCGCTACTCGGTCTGGGCCGTGGTCACCTGGGGCTGTGGAAGAGCCGGGTCCGCGGGCTGCCCGAGTTCGGCGGCGAGCTGCCGGTGTCGACGATGGCCGAGGAGATGCTGACGCCGGGCGACGGCAGGATCCGGGCGATGGTGACGGTCGCCGGCAACCCGGTGCTGTCCACTCCGAACGGCCGGCGCCTGGACGAGGCCCTCGACACGCTCGACTTCATGGTCGCGGTCGACCCCTACATCAACGAGACCACCCGGCACGCGGACGTGATCCTGCCGCCCGCGCCGCCGCTGGAGCGCGACCACTACGACGTGATCTTCCACCAACTCGCGGTCCGCAACACGGCCCGCTGGAACGACGCCGTACTGCCCAAGCCGCCCGAGGCCCGCCACGACTGGGAGATCTTCCGCGACCTCGGCCTGGCCTTGGTACGCCGTACGCCGTGGAGCCGGCGGAAGGTCGAGGTGATGGCGCGGCTGCGGATGTCGCCGCGACGGATCGTCGACCTCGGACTGCGGATCGGGCCGTACCGGCTGTCGCTGCGCAAGCTGCGGAAGTCGCCAGGCGGGGTCGACCTCGGACCGCTCCAGCCGGCGCTGCCCGGAGCACTCCGGGGCAAGAGCAAGCGGATCGACCTGGCCCAGTCGATGATCCTTGACGACCTGCCGCGCCTGGAGTCGCTGGTCGCGCTCGACGACGGCGGGCTGCTGCTGATCGGACGGCGGCATCTGCGCAACAACAACTCGTGGATGCACAACTCGGCCCGGTTGGTGAAGGGCCGGCCGCGGCACCAGCTGCTGATGAACCCGGCCGATCTGGCCGAGCGCGATCTGAAGGACGGCCAGCTGGTCACGGTGGCGTCGGCGGCCGGATCGGTCTCCGTGGAAGTTGCTTCGAGCAACGACATCATGCCGGGTGTGGTCAGCTTGCCGCACGGCTTCGGGCACGGCCGGCCGGGTGTCCGGCTCACGGTGGCGAGTCAGGTCGCGGGAGCGAGCGCGAACGACGTCACGGACGCGGGGCTGACCGACACCGTGGCCGGCACCGCCGCGGTCAACGGCGTACCGGTGACGGTGACGGCCGGCTAGACCGGCGGTGGGCCGGAGCTGTCGCGGACGATCAGCAAGGGTGTGGAGTACAGGTGCGCCTGTGGGCAGGCGCCGTTGAGCAGGTCGAGCAGCCGGTTGGTCACCTCGGCGCCGTACCCGATGATGTTGTGGCTCATCGCCGTCAACCGCGGATGCGTGATCCGGCACAGGGTCGAGTCGTCCCAGGCGACCAGGGTGACGTCCTCCGGTGAGCGCGACCCCAGGCCGTGCACGACGGCCAGACCGGCCACCGCCATCAGGTCGTTGTCGTAGATGATCGCGGTCGGCCGGTCCGCGGCGGCGAGCAGGTCGCGCGTCGCCGCGGCACCCTCGTCGGCGGAGAAGTCGGTGTGCACGACCCGGACGTCGAGGCCGAGCCGCCGGCCCGCCGTCGCGTACGCACGGTCGCGGATCCAGACATCGCCGTACTCCGGTGGTCCGGCGACGCGGGCGACCACGCGGTGACCGAGCGACGCGACATGGTCGAGCGCCGCGTTCATCGCCGCCGTACCGTCGGTCCAGACACACGGCATGCCGTCGGCCAGCTCCGGATCGGCGACCAGCACGGCCGGCAGCCCCAGCTTGCGGAGCAACGGGATGCGCGGATCGGCGACCCGCAGGTCGACCACGATCACGCCGTCGACCCGGCGTTCCGCGGCCCACTTCCGGTACGTCGCCAGCTCTTCGTCCAGGTCCGCCACCACCTGCAGGGCGAGCGCGTACGACTTCTGTGCGAGTACGGACTCCACGCCACCCACGAAGCCCATGTAGAACGGTTCCTCGGTCAGGGTCTTCGCGGTCCTCGCGAGCACGAGCCCGAACGTCTCGCTCCGCGCCGCGGACAGCTGGCGGGCGGCCCGGTTGGGCACCCACTCCAGCTCTTCCGCGACCTTCAGGACCCGCGCCCGGGTGGCCTCGGAGACGCCCGGCTGGTTGTTCAGCGCATACGACACCGCGCCTTGGGAGACGCCCGCGCGGCGGGCGATCTCCTTGATCGTGACTCGGGGCACAACGGCCTCCTCGAAGGGCGGCCGGACCGCTGACGGTCGGTCCGGAATCCTTCAGTGTGCGCCGCTTTCCACACCGTGTCATCACTCAGGCGCAGAGGGTGACTGTTTGATCAAATCCTCACCACCCACCCGACACCCGCCCCCTCCCCCACCTCAGTCACGCGAGCGGATAACCCCTGGTCTTGCGGGTTATCCGCTCGTATACGACCGGATAACCCGTAACGCGCGGGGATATCCGCTCGAGTGCCGGCGGGTGGGGGCGCGGGGACGGCGGGAGGGAGGGAGCGGGGGCTGTGCCGGAGGCTGGGGCGGGGGTGGGCGGGGGTGGGTTGGTGACCGCCCAGTGGTTGGGCGGAGGGTGGTGTGGGCGGGGCCGGGTGGGATACCGTTGCCGTCGTTACTTAACCGGTTCGGCAATCAAGTCGGCGAGGATCCCAGGGCAGCGGGTGAGCCGCCGGCGACGAGGAGAAACCATGGTCGCAGTGGACAACCTGTCCCTCCAGTTGTACACGGTCCGGGGCAAGCTCGAGGAGGACTTCGACGCCACCCTGGCCCACATCGCGCAGATCGGCTACACCAAGGTCGAGCCCTTCGGTGTGACGAACTTCGCGGACCGCCTGGCCGAGGCGCTGCCCAAGTACGGACTGACGGCACCCACCACGCACGCCGGCCTGCTCCGCGACGAGAGCGGCCCGATCTATGCCGCGGCGAAGCGGCTCGGCATCACCACCGTGATCGACCCGCACACCGACCCGGCCCGCTGGCAGGCGGCCGACGACATCAAGGCCATCGCCGAGGGCCTGAACAAGGCCGCGGTCGAGGCCGCCGACCACGGCATCACGGTCGGCTACCACAACCACCAGTTCGAGCTCGAGTCGAAGATCGACGGCGTGCACGGGCTGGAGATCCTCGCGGACAACCTGTCCGACGAGGTGATCCTCGAGGTGGACACCTACTGGGCCGCCGTCGGTGGCGCCGATGTCACGGCACTGCTGGCCAAGCTCGGCGACCGGGTGAAGGCGATCCACGTCAAGGACGGCGACGGCACGCTGAACAACAAGGCCCAGGTGGCGGTCGGCGACGGCAGCATCGCGGTCCGGGAGATCCTGGCCGCCGCGCCGAACGCGCTGCGGGTGGTCGAGCTCGACGACTTCACCGGCGAGATCTTCGACGCGGTGGAAGGCAGCTACAAGTTCCTCACGGGAGAGGGCGCGCCTGCATGAAGGAGCGAAGCGAGTTCATCATCAAACACAGTGTGTCTCGTGCCTCATCGGCGCCCGGAGCGAAGCGAGGACGACGATGACTTCTGTCGGAGTTGGTGTGATCGGCGCCGGAGTGATCTCCGACGCCTATATCAAGAGCATGCAGAGCTTCCCCGACCTGAAGGTGCACGCCATCGGCGACCTTCGGCCGGAGGCGGCGAAGGAGAAGGCCGAGCAGTACGGCATCGAGACCCACGGCGGTCCCGAGGCGGTGCTGAACCACCCGGACGTCGAGATCGTGGTCAACCTGACCATCCCGATCGCGCACGTCGAGGTGGCGCTGGCAGCGGTTGCCGCGGGCAAGCACGTGTGGAGCGAGAAGCCGTTCTCGCTGGACCAGGACAGCGGCCTGAAGCTGCTGGCGACGGCGCAGGACGCGGGCGTGCGGCTGGGCTGTGCACCCGACACCATCCTGGGTCCGGGCCTGCAGGAGTCTCGCCGCATCATCGAGCGTGGTGACATCGGGCAGCCGCTGACCGCGCTGACCCTGATGCAGTCGCCCGGCCCGGAGTCCTGGCACCCGAATCCGGCGTTCCTCTTCCAGGAGGGCGCGGGCCCGCTGTGGGACATCGGCCCGTACTACCTGACGACGCTGGTGCAGCTGTTCGGTCCGGTCGCGGCGGTCGCCGGGCTCGGCTCGAAGTCGCGGGAGAAGCGCACGATCGGCTCCGGTCCGCTGGCCGGCACCGACTTCGACGTGACCGTGCCGACGCACGTCAGCACGATCGCGCGGTTCGAGTCGGGGCAGTCGTCGCAGAGCATCTTCAGCTTCGACTCGCCGCTGTCGCGGGGCGGGTTCGTCGAGATCACCGGCGCTGACGCGACTCTCGCCGTACCGGACCCGAACGGGTTCGACGGTGCGATCAAGATCCGCCGCCGGGGCAGTGACGACTGGGAGACCATCGCGGAGACCAAGGCGGTGGCGCAGCGGGGCACCGGCGTCCTCGAGATGGCGCGGGCGATCCGGGCCGACCGGCCGCACCGCGCGACCGGGGCGCTGGCGTTCCACATCGTCGACGTGATGGCCTCCATCACCGAGTCGATCGACACCGGTGCGTTCGTCGACGTGAACAGTACGGTCGAGGTCGCGGCGATCCTGCCGGACGACTGGGACGTCACCGCGGCGACCCTGTGAGTCCGGCACTGTGACCACGATCCTTCTCGATCCCCGGCGGACCGTCGTGTTCGCCGGGGACTCGGTCACCGACTGCGGCCGCCGTACCGACCCGGACGGGCTCGGCGGCGGCTATGTGCGCAACCTGTACGACGACCTCGGCCCACGCCGGCCGCGGATCGTCAACGTCGGCATCAGCGGCAACCGGGCCGCCGACCTGGTCGGCCGCTGGTCCGCCGATGTGCTGGCCCACGATCCCTCGCTGGTGTCGATCATGATCGGCATCAACGACACCTGGCGGCGGTACGACAAGAACGACCCGACGACGGCCGAGTCGTTCGAGACGTCGTACCGGGCGTTGCTGGATCCGCTCACCTGCCCGGTCGTGCTGGTCGAGCCGTTCCTGATGCCGGTGAAGGACGGGCAGGAGGACTGGCGGGAGGACCTCGACCCCAAGCTCGACGTCGTCCGCAAGCTCGCCGTCGAGTACGGCGCCATCCTGGTGCCGGCCGACGTGGAGCTGAACCGCCAGGCCAGGACCGTCGGCGCGGCGACCCTGGCGCACGACGGCGTGCACCCGTCCACCGCCGGGCATCGCGCCATCGCCGACCTGTGGCGCAAGACCGTCCTCGAAGACTGAGACCACCGCTCCCCATTCCCTGGGGAGCGGTTTTTCAACGGAACTAAACCGGTTCACTTTGGAGAGCTGCTGTGACATCGCTCAAGACAGTCCCGCTGACCACTGAAGGCGGCGTCGCCTGGACCGTGCGCGCGGCCGCCGGGCCGGTGCCCGAGGGGATCCGCACGCCGGTCGCCGCCACCGTCCCGGGCGAGGTGCACACCGACCTCCTGGCCGCCGGACTCATCCCGGATCCGTTCGACGGCGACAACGAGGGCGAGCTGGCCTGGATCGGCCGGACCGACTGGAGCTACCGGACCACCTTCGACTGGGCGGCCGACGGCCACGCGGTCCAGGAGTTGGTGGCCGACGGGCTGGACACCGCGGCGACCGTGACGCTGAACGGGACCGAGCTGGGCAGGACCTGCAACCAGCACCGGGGCTACCGGTTCGATGTCACCGGACTGCTGGTGGCCGAGGGCAACGAGCTGGTCATCGACTTCGCCGGGCCGGTGCGGACGGCCGAGGAGCTGGCCGAATCGCTCGGACTGTGGCCGCACACCAACCACCATCCGTACAACGCGATCCGCAAGATGGCCAGCAACTTCGGCTGGGACTGGGGACCGGATGTCGCGACGGCCGGCATCTGGCGACCGATCCGGCTGGAGTCGTGGTCGGACGTCCGGATCGACTCGGTCCGCCCGTTGGCCGGGCTCGACGGCGACCGCGGCGTACTGACCACGCACGTCGCGCTGGCCTGGGCGGACGGCGCGACCGAAGGCGCGACCGTCACCGTCGAGGTCGGCGGGACGACCGTCTCGGAGAAGGTTGCCGCTGGCACCGGAACCGTGGAGCTCAGCTCGATCGTCGAATCGGTCGCCGCGTGGTGGCCGCGGGGCTACGGCCAGCAGCCGCTGTACGACGTGGCGGTGGCACTGGACGACCGGGACGGCTGGCACGGTCGGGTCGGCTTCCGGACCATCACGTTGAACGTTGCCCCGGACAAGGATGGTGGGCCGTTCATCCTGTCCGTGAACGACAAGCCGATCTTTGTGCGTGGCGCCAACTGGATCCCCGACGACGCGTTCGTCACCCGGCTGACCAGGGCGACGTACGAAACCAGCCTGCAGGACGCGGTGGACGCGGGCATGAACCTGCTGCGGGTCTGGGGCGGCGGGATCTACGAGAGCGAAGACTTCTACGACATCTGTGACGAGCAGGGCCTCCTGGTCTGGCAGGACTTCCTGTTCGCGTGCGCGGCATACTCCGAGGACGAGCCGATGCGCAGCGAGGTGGAGGCCGAGGCGCGGCAGGCGGTGACCCGGCTCAGCCGGCACGCCAGCCTCGCGGTGTGGAACGGCAACAACGAGAACATCTGGGGGTACGTCGAGTGGGGCTGGCGGGCGCCGCTCGCCGGGCGCGCGTGGGGTGAGGGGTACTACTTCGACCTGCTGCCCGGGATCGTCGCCGAGCTCGATCCGCGAACGCCATACTCGCAGGGCAGCCCGTACTCGTACGACCACTTCATCCACCCGAACGACGAGCGCAACGGGACCATGCACATCTGGGATGTGTGGAACCAGGTGGACTACACGACGTACCGCAAGTACAAGCCGCGGTTCGTGTCGGAGTTCGGCTTCCAGGGGCCGCCGGCCTGGTCGACACTGGTCTCGGTGGTGCACGACGAGCCGATGGATCCGTACGGCCGGCAGATGCTCGTGCACCAGAAGGCGTTCGAGGGCAACCTCAAGCTGGAGCGGGGGCTCGGTGAACACCTGCCGAAGTGGAAAGACATCGACGACTGGCACTGGACGACGCAGCTCAACCAGGCACGGGCGATCATCTTCGGTATCGAGCACTTCCGCAGCCTGTTCCCGCTGAACACCGGCGCCATCGTGTGGCAGCTGAACGACAACTGGCCGGTCGTCTCGTGGGCAGCGGTCGACGGGCACGGCATCCGCAAGCCGCTGTGGTTCGCCTTGAAGCGCGTGTACGCCGAACGCCTGCTGACCGTCCAGCCGCGGGACAACGAACTGGTCGTTGCCGCACACAACGACTCCGACGTTGCGTGGAGCACTGAGGTCACGGTCACCCGGAGGTCGACCGGCCTCGGCAGCGAGGTGCTGGCGCGGGAGACATTCGTGCTCGAGGTCGAGCCGCGGTCGGCGACGCTCAGCTCGCTGCCCGCATCGGTCGGCGTACCGGGTGATGCTGCCGGTGAGTACCTCGAGGTGCGCGGCGGCGACGGGTCGACGGCGTACTGGTACTTCGTCGAGGACACCGCGCTGCGGCTGTCCGGGGACGCGTACGCGGCCTCGGTCACCCCGACCGAGGACGGGTACGACGTGACCGTCACGGCTGCCGCGCTGGCGAAGGACCTGGCCTTGTTCCCGGACCGGCTGGACCCGGCCGCGCGGGTGGACTCGTGCCTGGTCACGCTGTCCGCGGGCGAGAGCCACACCTTCCACGTGACGGGTGCGGCTGCGCCGGCACAGGTGGGCGTACCGGTGCTGCGGTCCGCGAACGATCTGGTGAGCTGACACCTTGACCAAGGCGGGGCGGAACCATCACTCGGGGTGACATCCCTGGTTCCGCCCCGACCGGGGAGTGATGGGCCTGCGCGGTGTGAGCTTGTGGGCGTGCGACAGTTGATGTCGCCATGACCATCACAGACTCGCGATCACGCGGCCGGAGCCTGCGCAAGGATGCCCTGGGCCTCAGCTCGTCCACCGCGATCGGCATCGCTTCGACCGCTCCGGCGTACTCGCTGGCTGTCTCGGTCGGCCTGCTCGCGGGGTACGTCGGTGCCGCGGCACCCGTGGTCCTCGCGGTGAGCGCGATCCCGGTGTTCCTGGTCGTGCTGTGCTTCCGCGAGCTCAACCGGACCGAACCGGACTGCGGTACGACGTTCCCCTGGACGGAGAAGGCGTTCGGCATCGGCGTCGGGCGAATGGTCGGCTGGACCACCGTGATGGCGTGCCTGCTGGTGATGAGCAACCTCGCGCAGGTCGCTGCCGTCTACACCTACCTGCTGTTCGGTCTGGACGGCGCCGCCGACTCCCGCCTCGCCAAGGCCGGGCTGGGCGTCGTGTTCATCCTGCTGATGGCGGTGCTCGCGTACCGCGGCATCCGGATCGCCGCGACCACCCAGTTCATCTTGCTGACGATCGAAGTACTCGCGCTGCTCTGGTTCGCCGTCAACGCGTTCATCGAGGCCGGCACGGTGAGCATCCCGGCGTTCTCGGAGACCGGCGACGGGTCCTGGGTCGCCGCGGTCCTGGTCGCGATCTTCGTCTACTGGGGCTGGGACTCCTCGTTCAGCACCAACGAGGAGACCCGCGACCCCGGCCGCACTCCCGCGATCGCCGCCCTCGTCGCGAACGGCTTCCTGGTCGTCCTGTACGTCGTGGTCGCGTGGGCCGCGATCGCGTACGCCGGGTCCGCCGCGCTCGGGGACATCGCGGACGACGACTTCTTCGCCGTACTGTCCAACGAGCTGCTCGGGACCGCCGGCGGGAAGCTCTTGGTCGCCGCGGTCCTGGTGTCGGCGCTGGCGTCGACGCAGACGACGATCCTGCCGACCGCACGGACGATGCTGTCGATGGCCCGGCGGGACGCGTTCCCGGGCCAGTTCGCCCGGATCTCCTCCCGCTACCAGACGCCGACCGTGTCGACCTGGGTGTTCGCGGGAACCAGCGTGGTCGTGTATGCGTCCCTCGTATTGACGTCGGACGACGTACTGGCCGATTCCGTCGCTGCTGTGTCCCTGCTGGTGTCGCTGTACTACCTGGCGACAGCGGCCGCGGTACCGGTGTACTTCGCCGGGCAGTGGAGCGGGCGCATACTGCAACGGGTGGTCGTGCCGGTAGTGGCGGCCGCGTCGTTCGTGGGGGTGCTGGTGCTGTCGGTGATCGACGTGGGCGCCGGTCCCCTGATCGTCGTCGCGGTGGTGCTGGTGATCGGGGCGGCGATCATGTTCTCGATGAAGCCACCGGCCGAGGGGGAAGGCAGGCAGTGACACAACGCCAGACCAGGAGGCGGATGCGCAGCGCGGGCGTCACGCTCGGGCTCACCGCGCTGGTGGCCGCGTCGCTGACCGGATGCTCCAACAACAACCAGCCCGACTACGCCGCGATCTGCGTCGATCCGCAGACCCAGACCCGGTCCGACGACGAGAACTGCAAGGACGACCGCGAGTACCACGGCTCCGGCGCCGGATTCTTCTGGTTCTACATGGCCACCCGCGGCGGCGGCCTGGTGCCGCCGATCGGCGGCCGCTACAACGCCGCCCAGGGCACCTACACGATCCCGCGGACGGGATCACCGACGATCAAGCGGGGCGGCGTCGACAAGAAGGGCGGCGACATCGGCACCATCACCCGCGGCGGGTTCGGCAAGTCCGGCAAGGGGAGCTCTGGCGGCTGATGTGGCGGCACCTGATCAAGCCCCGGCCCGACTGGCAGGACACGGTGATCGAGCAGGGACTGGTCTTCCCGATGACCGACATGCCCGACGGCAGCCAGCGCCCGTACTGGAACGAGAGCGCCTGGTACGAGGTGACGATGGACGAGGTGCTGCACCTCGAGCGCGTCACCGAGGAGCTGTACGAGATGTGCAAGCACGCGGCGTCGGTGATGGCGTCGGGTGATCGGTTCTCGGATGCCCAGCTCGGTCTTGCCTCGGGCACGCTCCCGCTGGTGCGGGAGTCGCTGAAGCGCGACGACCTGTCGGCGTACGCACGGTTCGATCTGGCCTGGAGCGGGGTCGAACCGAAGATGCTGGAGATCAACGGGGACACCCCGACCGGACTGCTGGAGTCGGCGGTGATCCAGTGGAACTGGCTGGAGGACGTCTTCCCGGACGCGGACCAGTGGAACTCGGTGCACGACCGGCTGGTGAAGTGGTGGGGCGAGCAGCTGGCGGCCGGGCGATTCCCCGGCCGGGAGGCGCACTTCTTCAACTCCGGCGCGGAGACCACCGGCGAGGAGGCGATGACGGTCGCGTACCTGCGCGACACCGCCGCGATGGCCGGACTGGCGACGTACGGACATGAGATCGAGGACGTCGGCTGGGACGAGGCACGGCGCGCGTTCGTCGACTGGGGCGGCCGGCCGATCCGGACCGCGTTCAAGCTGTACCCGTGGGAGGACATGCTCGACGACCAGTTCGGACGGTACATCCTGGCCGGGCTGGAAACCGAGCCGGTGCGCTGGATCGAGCCGATCTGGAAGACGATGCTGTCCACCAAGGCGATCCTGCCGGTGCTGTGGGAGCTGTACCCGGACCACCCGAACCTGCTCCCGGCGTACTTCGGTGATCCGGGCGATCTGCTCGAGTGGGTGGCGAAACCGCTGCACGGCCGCGAGGGCAGCAACATCGTCATCCACACCATCGCCGACACCGAGGACCACGTCCACGACGGTCCGTACGACACCTCGACGATGGTCTACCAGGAGTGGCACCCGCTCCCGTCGTACGAGGGCAACCGGGCGGTGATCGGGAGCTGGATCGTCGACGGGGTCGCGGCCGGGATGATGGTGCGCGAGTCGGACGGGCCGATCACGGACTACTTCGCCCGGTTCGTCCCGCACGCGATCGGGACCAGCCCGCGACCGGACGACGAGACCGTCCAGCGCTGGCTGGCCGAATAACCCACTCGGGTCAGTCCAGGTTGACCGCGACGTACTTGATCTCCAGGTATTCGTCGATGCCGACGGTGCCGCCCTCGCGGCCGAGGCCGGACTGTTTCACCCCGCCGAACGGTGCCGCGGGGTTGGAGACGATGCCCTGGTTGAGGCCGATCATGCCGGTCTCGAGCTTCTCGGAGACGCGGAGCGCACGGGTGAGGTCGTTGGTGAACAGGTAGGAGACCAGCCCGTACTCCGTGTCGTTCGCCATCCGGACCGCCTCGTCCTCGGTGTCGAACGGGGTCAGTGGCGCGACCGGGCCGAAGATCTCCTCCTTCTGCAGCCGGGCGCTGTACGGTACGTCGGCCAGCACCGTCGGCTGGTAGAAGTATCCGTTGCCTTCAGCAACCGATCCGCCGGTGAGCGTCCGAGCGCCTTGAGCGACCGCGTCGTCGACCAGGTCCTTCACCTTGTCCCGCTGGGTCGCGTCGATCAGCGGGCCGACGTCGACGCCGTCCTCGGTGCCGCGGCCGACTTTCAGCGCGTCCATCCGCTGGGTCAGTCGAGTGGCGAACTCGTCCATCACCGGCGCCTGGACGTAGATCCGGTTGGCCGCCGTACAGGCCTCGCCGCCGTTGCGCATCTTGGCCAGCATCGCGCCGTCGACCGCCTTGTCCAGGTCGGCGTCGGCGAACACCAGCAGCGGCGCGTTGCCGCCGAGCTCCATGCTGGTCCGCAGCACCTGGCCGGCCGCCTGCTCGATCAGCTTCCGGCCGACCTGGGTCGAGCCGGTGAAGGACAGCTTGCGGGCGCGGCCGTCGCGGATCAGCGGCTCCATCACGCCACCGGCGTCGTGGGTGGTGATCACGTTGAGTACGCCGGCCGGCAGCCCGGCCTCGGTCATCAGTTCGGCCAGCTTCAGCATCGACAGCGGTGTCTGGCTGGCGGGCTTGATCACCATCGTGCAACCGGCCGCGACGGCAGGGCCGATCTTGCGTGCGCCCATCGCGGCCGGGAAGTTCCACGGAGTGACCAGCAGGCACGGCCCGACCGGTTGCCGCATCACCAGGAACCGGCCCTTGCCGTTCGGCGCGATCTGGTAGCCGCCCTCGATCCGGACCGCCTCCTCCGCGAACCAGCGGAAGAACTCGGCCGCGTACGCGATCTCGCCCTTCGACTCGGCAACCGGCTTGCCCATCTCGAGCGTCATCAGCAGCGCCAGCTCGTCGGCCCGCTCGGTCATCAGCTCATACGTACGCCGCAGGATCTCGCCGCGGTCGCGAGGCGGAGTGGCGGCCCACTCGGCCTGCGCGGCCACCGCGGCGTCCAGGGCCGCCAGTCCGTCCGCCGGACTCGCGTCGGCGACGTCGCAGATCGTCGTACCGGTGGCCGGGTCCTCGACCGCGAGGGACTTGCCGCCCTCGGCCGTCTGCCACTTGCCTCCGATGAACAGCTCGGTCGGACACGCCTCGACGACTTCCCGCTCCCGTGACATGAATCTGCCTTTCGCTAGGACGTATCTGATGGTCCCACGCCGTCGCGAGCAGGTGCTCGGTGCGGTGCATCGGCGTGCTGGAGTGGAGGCCTCGATGTGGTTTCATCGTGGCCTTTGCTCCAGTGCGGCGAGGTGCCGTGCCGAGTGCCGCGCAGTAGGCGTGGGGCCATCAGATACGTCCTGGGTCGGCAGGATCCAGACTAGGCGGTGGCGATGAGGGGTGGGGCGTGCCTGGGGACGGTCCGGATGGACTTGGTCAGGCCGGCGGCGATGGTCCGGAGGATGGCCGACCGGACCAGGCCGTCGAAAGCCAGCGGGACCAGCATGATCTCGTCGGCGCCGGTCTCGGCCGCGAGCGTCCCGAGCGCGGACACCACGGTCGCTCGCGAGCCGACGATGTGACCGGGGTCGTCCAGCAGCCGCTCGGCGCGGCCGCGTTCCCGTCCGGTCAGCGGTGGATCCAGCAGAGCCATCAGCTCGGCCGGAGTCGCCCGTGGCGATGCCGTCGCCAGCCGGGTCTTCACCCGGACGTAGTCGGCGAACCGGACGATGGCCGACTCCTCCGAGTCGGCGGCCACGACACCAACGGTCACAGCCATGTACGGCTTCACCGTCGGCCCACTCGACTCGAAGTGATCCCGGTACGCCGCCACCGCCGCAGGAGTCGGCGCGGCAGCGGAGTGATGCGCCAGGAACACCGGCAGCCCCCGTACCGCGGCCGTCGCGGCGGCACCCGGGTGGTCGGCCAGCACGAACACAGGAGGCGGCAGACCGGCCAGCGACAGCCGTACGTCGCCCACAGGTGCGCGGCCGGGCAGTCCGTCGCGCAGGAACCCGCAGAGCTCGTCCAGCCGCTGCGGGAAGGCATCACGGGCACTGCCGCCGAGTGCGGCCGCCGTACTGGGCACCAGGCCGTACTGCTGGCCGACGCCGAGATCGATGCGACTCGGGTACGCCGCTGCCAGTGCGGCGAACTGTTCGGCCACGACCAGCGGCTGATGGTTCGTGAGCAGGACCCCGCCGGCGCCGAGCCGGATCCGGTCCGTCCGTGCGGCCAGGACTGCCGCGAGTACCGCCGGTGCCGCGCTGCCGACGCCTCGGACGCCGTGCTGCTCCCCCACCCAGAACCGGCGATACCCGAGGTCATCGGCAGCCTGTGCCACCTCCGCGGTCTCCCGGAGTGCGGCCGCAGCCGACTGACCGGGCAGCTGCGGTACGACGTCCAGCACCGAATGGGCTGAGACGGGCAGTCCGGGAGTGACAGGGGCAAGCACGTGTTCACCGTGGCAGGGCCGGCCCGATCGCACATGGGTGCGCGACCCCCATGTTCGGACCGCGCGGCACCCATCTGTCCGTGCCCGCCGGCGATCCCGAAATTGGGTAGACGGAGGTCTTGCCGGACCCCAGGACGTGGGGGCATCGTTCCGGGCGTTCCTTCCAGATTTCGCGGACAGAGGAGGCCGAAGACGAGTGCAGACACCTAGCTGGGAGCCGTAGCGCTCCCTACCTGAGCCGGCTGTCCTTCCACCAGAGGCCGACCGGCCGGGCGCTGCTGCCGCGGGGTGGTCAACCCCCAGTCGTCACCCCGCGGCAGGTGCTGCCCCACGCCCGGACCACCAGCTCCCAGGAAATATGGGGGCCGGATACCCATGCCCCGAGCGGGTGGGCAATGGCAGCCTGTCCGCGTGCTCAACTCAGCGACCGCCGGGCCTGCCCGGACCGACCAGCGCACAGCCTGGTGGTCCGCGGGGATGCGCCCGCACGAGCTGGCCCAGACCGCACCGGCCTGGGCCGAGTACGTGGAGCGCAGTACCTCCACCCAGACCGCGCCTGCCGCCGGTCGAGGCCCCGCAGGGACCGGCGCCGCAGCCAGCCACACGTCAGGTGGGGCAGGCGGGGCGTCGGGTGGGCCTGACACCGACTGGCGGCAGGCGCTTATGCGCTGCCTGGAGCCACTACTCTCCGCGGCCCGCCGCGATCTCGCGGTGGCCGGCCACACCGGCGTACTGGCCGAGCAGTTCCTGCAGCGGCTCGGGTTGCGACTGGTCAAGCTGGCGTCGCGGACGCTGGTGCTGGAGCTCGCTCGGGCCCGGGACCGCGGTGAGCTGGCCGGTGACACCCCGGCCGAACGTTTTCTGGACTTCACCCACCGGCTCGTTGGAGGGAGCGAGCTGGCGGACTTCCTGGCCGCATACCCGGTGCTGGCCAGGGTCCTGGGCGAGTCGTGCCGGCAAGGCGTCGAGGGACACCTCGAACTGCTGGCACGGCTCGCCGAGGACCGTGAGTCGCTCGTCACCGGACTGCTGGACGGCCGTGATCCCGGCGCGCTGACCGCCATCGACCCCGGTGGCGATCCCCACCGCGGCGGCCGGTCCACCGCAACCCTCACCTTCGCCGACGGACGGCGGGTGGTCTACAAGCCCCGGCCGCTCGACCTGCACCGGCACTTCAACGAGTTCGTCGCCTGGCTGAACGGCAAGACCGGTCTGGGCATCCGCACGGTCGATCTGCTGGCCCGCCGCGGCTACGGCTGGCTGGAGTACGTCGTACCCGAGCCCTGTCAGGACCTGGCCGAGGTACGCCGCTTCTACCAGCGGCAAGGCGCTCTGCTGGCACTGCTGTACGTGCTGGACGGCACCGACATGCACTACGAGAACCTGATCGCCGTCGGCGACCAACCGGTGCTCGTGGACGTCGAGACCCTGTTTCATCCGAGCCACCTACCGGCCGGCACACTCAGCCAGGACCCGGCGTACCGGACGCTGCTCAGCTCGGTCTACCGCACAGCGCTGCTACCGCTTCTGGTCGCCGGCGAGCACGGCGTCGCGGACATGTCCGGCCTCGGCGGCGACGCGGACGCGACTGCGCCTTCCAGCGTCGTCGACTGGGCGGACGCCGGACTGGACTCCATGCACCTCATCAGGCGTCCCGGCAAGACGCCCGGCGCTGCCAACCGGCCACATCTCGACGGCGCCGTGATGGAGCCACGGGATCACGAGATCGCCGTCCTGACAGGGTTCCGGGCTGCGTACGAGGCGATCGCCTGGCACCGCGACGAGCTGATCGGTCCGGACGGTCTGGTACGCCGTTGCGCGCAGGACCGGATCCGGTTCGTGCCGCGGAACACCAGTCTCTACACGGGTTTGCTGGACGAGGCGACGCACCCCGACGCGTTGCGGAACGCCGCAGGTCGCAGTCAGTTGCTGGATCTGCTGTGGGACGCCGACGAGTCACTGCGCGACGTGGTGCCGTACGAACTGGCTGACATGTGGGCGGGCGACGTACCGCTCTTCACAGCACGGCCGGACAGCCGCGACCTGTGGGCGTCCGACGGCACGCGCATCCCCGACATCCTTGCCACCGAAGGGCTCGCCGCGGTCGAGGCGAAGATCGCCGGGCTCAACGACATCGACGAGCACCGGCAGAAGTGGCTGATCTCAGCGTCCCTCGCCACCCGGCCGGAGCCGATCGTGCACGCCAGTACCGCCGGCCGGCGCGGCGTCGGCGCCACCGAGGCGGATCCCGGCTGCCTGCTGGCGGCTGCCACCGACATCGCCGACGAGATCGTGGCGCAGGTGATCAGCGAACGCGGCGGTGCCGCCAACTGGCTCGGCCTCGAACTGCTCGACGACCATCACTGGGCCATCCGCCCAATGGGCGCAGGGCTTTCCAACGGCTACACCGGTACGGCGCTGTTCCTCGCACAGGTCGGTGTGCTGACCGGAGCCAGCAAGTACTGCGAACTGGCGCGTGACGCGATCCGCCCGATCCCCATGGTGCTGGAGAGTCTGTCCGCGGACCTGGAGACGGCTCAGCTCGTCGGACCGGGGCTGCACGGCCTCGGCGGGATCAGCTACGGCCTCCACCGGCTCAGCACGTTGCTCGACGACTCCGAGCTCACCAGTTGGTTGCACGCGGCCCTGGAACTGACCGAACGACTCAAGCCCGAGCCGACCGAGTTCCCGACGTACGCCGAGGGTGCGGCGGGTGGACTCGCCGCCATGCAAGCGATTGAAGGCATCCCGGCCGCGGCCGACCTGGCCAAGCGGTACGCCGACGAACTGGTCGCCGCTGTGGATCAAGGGCTGCGTGGCGGCCTGGCCGCTCCGGACCATGGGTTCACCCGCGGCTACCAGGGCATCGCCTGGACTCTCGGGCAGTACGGCGTACCTGGCGACAGGTACACGGATGCCGCGCGTACGGCGGCCGACCTGGACCGGCGGACCCGGTCCGGCGGCCATGGATGGTGCTCCGGTGACGCCGGGACCGCGTTGGCCCGGCTGGCGGCCGGAGTACCCGCGGACCTCGACGCCTACCTGAGGACCGCAACTGAACGTCCGGTGCTCGCAGACCTCAGTCTGTGTCACGGCGAGCTCGGCGCGGTGGAGCCACTGGTGTGGCTCGCCGAACGCGAACACCCAGCTGTTGAGGCGGTCCGGCGACGCCGGGCCGGGCTGGTGCTCGCAGCAGTACAGCAGTACGGCCCACAGTGCGGGACACCCCGTGCCGTTCCGTCACCAGGCTTGCTGACCGGCCTGGCGGGCATCGGCTACGGCTTGCTCCGGCTGGCGTTCTCCGAACGCGTCCCGTCCGTCCTGCTGCTCGAACCATCCACCGGGTCGAAGCGCCCATCACAGCGCGGACGCCCCACAGCGACAGGGGAAACAGCATGACCGCCCAGCACCACGAAGACGACATCCGCGACGCCCAGCTCGAGCGCCCGGACTCCACCGACCCACTCGGCCCGATCACTCTGCCGAAGCGCGTCCACGTCGGTGCCCGCGCGATGGCACTGGTGGGCACCGTAGGGATGAGCGCGTTCGCCATCGCGGCGGTCGCCAACGCCGGGGCGTTCAGCACCTGGCCCACGATCGAAGCCTGAGCCTGCCAGCAAGCGCTTGATCGGCGGAGTCGCCCGGTCACCCGAGGGTGCCCGGCCGGCCCCGCCGATCCGCTGCGGTGGCAGCGATACGTCGTTAGAGTTGGCAAGCATGCAGACCCGTGCGCCCGGAGTGGTCGGCAGAGACAGGGAGATCGATCAGCTCCACCGCCTGCTGGCTGCAGCCCGTGGCGGTCACGGAGGTGCGGTCTTCCTCGTCGGTGAGCCCGGTATCGGCAAGAGCCGGCTGGCCGGAGTCGCCACCACGCGGGCGCTGGACGATGCGATGGCAACCTTGCGCGGACGCGTCGGAGCGATCGGCACGATGGTTGCGTTCCGCCCGTTCACGGAGGCGTTGCTGTCGCTGATCCGTCGCGGCGAGATGCCTGCGGCGGATGGACTCGGGCCGTACCGCCAGGTGCTCGGCCGTCTGGTGCCGGACTGGGACGACGGGACGGGCCATGACACTGCGACCTCCACTGTCGTTCTCGGTGAGGCGGTCCTGCGGTTGCTGGCCTTGGTCGGCAAGGACCGCGGCTGTCTGCTGGTGCTGGAGGATCTGCACGGTTCCGATCCGGAGACTCTCGCTGTGATCGAGTATCTGCTCGACAACCTGGAGGACCAGCCGATCGCTCTGGTCGCCACACTTCGTTCGGAGACCTGCGCGGCCTTCGAGCTCGCCCAACTGTCCGCACAGCGTGGAGCGGCCGGCCTGATCGAACTGCAGCCCTTGGACCGTGCCGAGGTGGGTGAGCTCGCGGCCGGGTGCCTCGAGGTCCCAGTGGACGGCGTGCCCGATGCACTGGTCGACAGCCTGTGGCGGGACAGTGCCGGAGTCCCTTTTATCGTTGAGGAATTGCTGCAGGAGGCGAGCCGGACCGGACAGCTGCTGTCAAAGGAGGACGGCAGCGTCCAGGTGGTCGATGGCCTGCAGACCACCGTCCCGGCGGCCGTTGTACGCAGCATCAGTAGCCGGACGGACCAGCTCGGACCGCAGTCGCGTGACCTGCTGGTGCTTGCCGCGGTCATCGGCCATCGCTTCCCGCTGAGCGTCGTGCGCAAGGCGACTGGGACCGACGAGCGATTGCTGCTGGCCACGCTGCGCGCCGGTCTTGCGGCGCAACTGGTCGGGCCGGACGAGCCCGTTCCGGACTGGTACGCCTTCCGGCATCCATTGACCGCGGATGCGTTGCTGGCCGGGCTGACACCGACGGAGCGCTCTCAACTTGCACGACGGTGTGCCGATGCGATCGAGGAACTGCATCCCGGTCTGCCGGGTGAGTGGTGTCCGATGGTCGCGGAACTGGCTGAGACCGGTGGCGACAACGGGCGAGCCGGGCGGCTCTTCGCGATGGCCGGGCGGCGATCGTTCGACGAGGGGTCGATGGCCTCGGCCGTCAACCTGCTGGAACGCGCGAACGCCTTACTGGCCGGCGATCCCGACACCATCTACCGCGCCGAGGTACTGGGGTCGTTGCTGATCGCACTCAGTGAGACCGGCCAGTTCGAGAGCAGCGCCGAGCACGCGGCGACCATCGAGGAGATGGCCGACCGCAACCTCGACAGCAGCAGGGTCGCCGCCCTGCATGTCCAGTTGGCCAATCTCGAACACATGGCAGGCCGCTGGTCCGCGGCACTGACCCAGGTCGCGACCGCGCGATCGTTACTCGGCATCGACGCGGGCGACGCCGACCTCGCACCGGTCGATGCGATCGCCGCACACCTCGAGCTCGCCCGGCCCAGTCCCGGCCGGCTGAAGGCTGCCACCGAGCTCGCCACTCGCGCTGCCGAAGCGGCGGAACGCGCCAAGCTGCCCGCGGTGGCGTGCGATGCGCTGCAACTGCTCGGCATCCTGTCCCGTGAGCACGACCTGGACCGGTCGATCGACTTCTTCCACCGGGCCCGGCTGGTGGCCGAAGAGCACAACATGACCTTCCAGCGGGTGTGCTCGCACATCTTCCAGGCCGGCACGATCTGCCTGGCCAACGGCAGCATCGCCGAGCTCGAACGGGCCCGGCAGCAGGCGCTGCGGATCGGCGCGATCCCGCTCGCCTACGAGGTGGACGGCATCCTCGGCCAGCAGGCGATCCTGCGGTCGGAGTACGCCAAGGCCGCGGTCATCATCGACGAGTGCCTGGAGGTGACCCGGCGGCTGCGGCTCGGCCGCTCGGCGACGTACTTCCTGTCCACCAAGGCGATCCTCGAGGCGCATCAGGGCCGTCGTACGGCGATGGAGGCGACGCTGGCCGAGGTCGCGAACTGGGGTGGCGAACGGGCGTCGTACGAGCTGCCGTACTCCTACGGACTGGCGCGGACGTTCTGCGCGCTGCTGGAGGAGAACCGCGAGCTGGCCGACTCCGAGATGGCGCAGGCCCTCGCGTACGACGCGCAGAACCCGACGACCCTGCACACCTCGGGGAAGTACGGTCTGGGCCTGCTGCTCGGCGTACTGTCCGGCCGCAACGGCTGGGCGCACTTCGAGGCGATCACCGCCGCGGCTGCCAGTGGGATGCGGTGGAACAAGCAGTTCGTCCAACTGGCGCACGCCGTACTGCTCGGCCGGGACGGCCGGGTGGACGCGGCCAACGCCAAGGTGCTGGAGGCGCTGGAGACCGCGTCGCTCTACCCGATGGCGCGCTATCTGGGTCTTCGGCTGGTGGCCGAGCCGGCCCATGCGGACGGCTGGGGCGAGCCGGTCGCGTGGCTGCGGCAGGCCGAGGACTACTTCCACAACGCGGAGGTGCCGGCGGTGGCCAGTGCCTGCCGTAGTCTGCTGCGTCAGCTCGGGGCAACCGTCTCGCAGCGGCGGAGTGGGACCGAGCAGGTGCCCGCACACCTGCGTCAGCTCGGGGTCACCACCCGCGAGTACGAGGTCTGCCGGCTGCTGGTCGACCGGATCGGGAACAAGTCGATCGCCTCCCGGCTGCACATCTCGCCACGGACGGTGGAGAAGCACGTGGCGAGCCTGATGACCAAGACCCAGCAACCGGATCGGGAGGCACTGAGCAGTTTCGCCCGGACCGTTGTGCAGGACTGAACAGCGGACCGGACACCCCGCAGGTCGCGGGTCCGATTCCGGCACTGATGCGTGTGCTGGAGGATCGGGACCCCCAGTGGGTGATAGTTGTCGACTCACGCAGTCGGCGACCGCCAGCCGCTTGCGGACACGGGAATCACGGTAATTTATGAACGCTCGCTTTCTATATAGGATGGGCGGGTGGCAGGCAAGGGGTCGGACATGGGCAAGGGAACGGTCGGCGGCGGCGGTACGACGATGCTGCGGCGGATCAACGTCGCGGCGGTCCTGGACGCGGTACGGC
This sequence comes from Kribbella sp. NPDC049227, assembly GCF_043197265.1. NCBI lineage: Bacteria > Bacillati > Actinomycetota > Actinomycetes > Propionibacteriales > Kribbellaceae > Kribbella > Kribbella sp. NPDC049227. Next base: position 1,273,381 of record NZ_JBICST010000001.1, read on the forward strand.
GCTCCGCACCGGCACCGCTGCGGGTCGCGGAGCTGGTCGAACGGACCGGCCTGGCCAGACCGACCGTCGCACAGGCGGTCGACGAACTCCTGGACGCCGGCTGGCTGCAGCAGCACGGCCCCGACTCGGCGGACCGCTCGCTCGGCCGCCCGGCGATCCGCGTGTCGCTGCGCGGCCGCGCGGCGCCGGTGCTCGGCCTCGACGTCGGTCCGCACCGGGTGACCGTCGGCGTCTCCGACCTGGCCGGCCGCAAGCTCTCCCTGGTACGGCGCTCCGGACCCGGATGGACCGCCCAGGAGCTGCTCGGGGTCATCAGCGAGGTGATCACCGAGGCTCTCGCGGAGGCCGAAGTACCGGCCGAGGACGTGGCTGCTGCCGTCGCCGCCAGCCCCGGCATCGTGGACGAGCACACCGGCCGAGTCCAGCTGGTCCCGAGTGTGCCGGGCTGGTCTGCGATCGACCTGATCAAGCACGTCCGCGGTCTGCTGGACTGCCCGGTGATGCTCGACAACGACGCCAACCTGGCCGCCCTCGCCATCGCCGCCGCGCGTGGCGGCACCGGCACACTGCTGGCAGTGCAGTGGGGCGAGCGACTCGGCGCCGGCATCGTCATCGACGGACGGCTGCATCGCGGCACCGGAGCGGCCGGCGAGATCGGCTTCATCGCCACCGCGCCGGACGACGTGATCAACCCGGAGGACAGCCGGGGCCCGTTGGAGCGTGCGGTCGGCTCGGAGGCGATCGCAGCTCTCGGCCGGCAGGCCGCACTGGACAACCCGAAGTCCCGGCTGGCCGAGCTGGGTGGAGAGCAGCTCGACACGGCCGACGTGTTCGCGGCCGCGGCCGAGCGCGACCCGGTGGCTCAAGCCGTCGTGCAGCAGGTCGCCCGCGACTTCGCCCGCGCGCTGGCGCCGTCCATCCTCGTGCTCGACCCGACCGCCGTCGTCATCGGCGGCGGCGTCGCCCGTGCGGGCGCCGTACTGCTCGACGCCATCTCCGACCAGTTGCGCCTACTCACCCTGAACCACCCGAAGCTGGAGCTGTCCGCCCTGGCCGAGGACGCAGTAGTCACCGGCGCCATGCGCATGGCCCTGGACGAGGTCTGGCAACGCAAGCTCCCCACCCCAACCCTCACCACAACGACCTAGGTCGCCCGCCGTCGGACGGCCGCGGCGATTGCGTCCGGGCGGTCCAGGTGGACGAGGTGGGCGGAGTCCGGAAGGACCTCGACCGAGCCACCGAGCGCGTCCGCCAGCCGTTGCTGACCCGCCACCCACCGGTTGGCGGTGAAGCGCGAACTGCCACCGGTGGCGACCAGCAGCACGGTCGGCGCGATCGCATCAACCGGCGGGGCGACCAGGCGTGCGACCTCGGTCGCCAGCTCCCAGCTCCCAGCCAGCTCGTCCCAGAACAGCAGCCACGACGACGCATCGCCGTACCGGGACCTTTCAGTTGCCTTGGACAACAGATCCCGCTTCGTCGCGCTGCCGATCCGCACGATCAGCCGCCGCAGCCCAGGTCCCCGCAGTTGCGGTACGCCGATCCGCCCGAGCAACCGCAGGAACCCACGCACCGCCCGATCACCCCGCGTCCCCGGATACAGCCACCGCACCCCGGTCTCCGAGGTGAGACTGGTATCGACGAGCACGAGACTGACCACCTCGACCGGCCGGGTCAGCGCCCACCGCAAGGCGGCCAGTCCGCCGATCGAATGACCGACCAATCCGATCTCCGCATCCACCGGTACGCCGGCCGCCGTACGCAACTCGTCGACAGCGGAGGTGACCGGCGTACGCCAAGGATCGATCACGCGCAGCTCGGTGCCCGGCAACAACTCGACAACCCGCGCGAACTCCTCCGGAGTCTCGGCCAGGCCGGGCAGCACGATCCAGGTGACGGTCATCGAGAGCAAGCGTGCCTCACGCCGGGCAGTACTGTCCCCAGGAATATGCACACCAGCAGGATCGACACCCGCTGCAGGATGCCCGGCGGATGCAGATCGTTGCCGGTGAGCACCTCGACCGAGGTCTCGATCCCGAGCCACGCCTGGGTCACGACGACGGCGGCCGCCAGGACCGCGACGAGCCGCTCCCGGACCCCGGCCGCTCTTCGCAGGACGAGCAGAGCAAAGGTGCCCATGGCAATGCTTCCGAGCCCGGCCAGCGTCGACGTGAACTCGTGCAGTACCAGCCCCGACCCGGCGGCTCGACAGTCGTCGCCGGCCGAAGGCGCGCAGTTCATCGGCGACAGCGAGTCGAACAACGTGCCGGCGCCGAAGACCGCGGAACTGATCAGCAGCCCCGCTACATCGCGATGGATCCGTGCCGCGCGCCGCCCGAGGACCGCGGCGGTCAGCACAAGCACACCGGCACCAAGGTCCATCGCGCGCGCGTACGGACTGGTTGCCTGATCCCGCGCACCAAGTTCACTCAGGAATGACTGGTGTACGTCGAGTGGATAGCCGGCCACCGCCTCGAGCAACAGGCTGCAGTACAGCACGCCGGCAGCGACCATCACGTTGCGCATCAAGCGATACGGGACGGTCACCATGTCCGACAGCGTCGCACCCGGACCAACGGATTGACTGTCGTCTCAGCTATACCCTTGAGGTAGACCTAGCACGACCGAAGTCGCGGCGAAGTAATGGCATGATCGCTGCGTGCGGTCGGAACAAGCCGAGGTGATTCCCGCGTGGCAGCATCGCGCTGCCGTGTGGGTCGGACGTGTTGTGGTGGCCGCCGCCGTCTGGTCGTTCATCGCGATCCCGTTGCACTTGTTCGCCCCGGCGTACGTGAAGCGGGTCGACCAGGCGTTCGACTTCTTCGGCATCCCGGCCGGACACACCTTCTTCCCGGCGGTCTACCTGGCCGTCGTCGGCAGCGCGCTCCTGCGCGGCAAACGCGCCGCGTTGCTCTGGGTGCTGTGGGTCTTCGAAGCCCTCTGGTTACTGGCACAGACCGCAGCCGTCGCGTTCACCAGCGTCCGGCTGGCCAATCCGAACGACGCCGAGCTGCTCTCCGACTTCGGCCCTGCCACGGTCAAGGACCTCGAGCTCGGCATCGTTCAGGTGGTCGTGGTGATCGCGATCATCGTGCTGCTGTGGACGATCCGGGGCGCGTTCCCGGCCCGGCTCGCGCCCGGCACCCGGCGGCTCGCGATCGGAGCGCTGGTCACCGGCATGCTGATCTCGATCGCGGTCAGCATCACGCTGACGCAGATCTTCCCCAGGACCCTGACCGGTCAACGGGAGAAGATCGGCTGGGCGATCGTCGCGGCCTTCGGCCAGTCCCGCAACCGGATGGGTGGGCACGAGGGCCACGGCTGGATCGGCCTGACGGTCGGCGCGATCTCGGCCGCGACGCTGGTGATCGCGTTCGCCATCTTCCTGCGCTCGGTCCGCCGGGTCCGCTACCTCACTCAGCCCGAGGAGCTCGACGTACGCCGCCTGCTGCTGGAGCACGGTGAGCGCGACTCGCTCGGGTACTTCGCCACCCGGCGCGACAAGGCGGTCGTCTTCTCCCCCGACAAGCAGGCGGCGATCGCGTACCGCGTGGTCAACGGGGTCAGCCTGGCCAGCGGCGACCCACTCGGCGATCCGGTCGCCTGGCCCGGCGCGATCCAGCGCTGGCTCGCGGAAGCCCGCACGTACGGCTGGTCGCCCGCGGTCCTGTCGGTGAGCGAGGAGGGCGCGCACGCCTACGTCGACGCCGGCCTGCGCGCGCTGTCGATGGGTGACGAGGCGATCATCGACGTCGCGGACTTCACACTGGAAGGCCGGACCATGCGGCCGGTCCGGCAGGCGGTCACGCGGGTCCAGCGGGCCGGCTATCACGCGGAAGTCGTCCGGCACGGAGACCTGTCGCCCGAGGCCCTGGCGCAGTACGTCGGCCTGGCCGAGCAGTGGCGTGGCGCGCAGACCGAGCGCGGGTTCTCGATGGCGCTCGGGCGACTGGGTGACCCGTCCGACGCGCGCTGTGTGATGGTCATCGCGCGCGACTCCGACGGCGAGGTCCGCGGGCTTCTGTCGTTCGTGCCGTGGGGTGTGCGAGGCGTTTCGCTGGACCTGATGCGGCGCGACCCAGAGTCCGTGAACGGGTTGATGGAGTTCATGGTCACATCGCTGGTGGACGCGTCCGGCGACCTTGGACTGCACCGGATCTCGCTGAACTTCGCGATGTTCCGGGAGATCTTCAGCGATGCCGAGCGGGTCGGGGCCGGGCCGGTACTGCGGCTGACCAACGCGCTCCTCACCGCCGCCTCACGCTTCTGGCAACTGGAGAGTCTCTACCAGTCCAACGAGAAGTACCTGCCGCGCTGGTCCCCACGGCTGATCTGCTACTCCCGCGGGGCGTCGCTCGCGCAGGTGCTGCTGGCGGCGGGGACCGCAGAGGGCTTCCTGCCCGCGCCGAGGCCGTGGACGCGGGTCGACACCGTGGCGACCGCCGAGCGACACGCGATCATGGCCGCGGACGGCGGCGCGTTCGCTACCGCCGTACATGAGCAGGAGGAGGAGCTGCTGCGGCCGGCGCTGCCCGATCGCAAGCTCACCGAGCAGGAGCTGATCCGCCGGACCAAGCTCGCCGAGCTGATTGCTGCGGGCATCGATCCCTACCCGGTCAGCGTGCCGCGGACGGAGACGCTGGAGCGGGTGCGCGCACTGCACCCGAACCTGCCGGCCGACCACCGCACCGGCGACACGGTGTCGATCACCGGGCGAGTCATGCGGCTGCGGGACCACGGTGGTCTGTCGTTCGCCCAGCTGCAGGACGGCCTGGCGCAGCTTCAGGTGATGCTGACGACCGAAGACTGCGGCGAGACGGCGCTCGAGCAGTGGCGGCGATTTGTCGACATCGGCGACCACGTCAGCGTCACCGGCGAGGTGGTCACCAGCCGGCGCGGCGAGCTGTCGATCGCGGTGACCAGCTGGCTGATGGCGGCGAAGTGCCTGCACCCGCTGCCGGACAAGCGGAAGGGTTTCACCGATCCGGAGGCACGGGTCCGGCAGCGGCATCTCGACCTGATCATGAACCCCGACTCGCTCCGGATGATGCAGCAGCGCAGCGCAGCGGTCCGGGCCTTGCGCAACGGTTTCGAGGCGCGCGGGTTCATCGAGGTGGAGACGCCGATGCTGCAGGCGGTCCACGGCGGCGCCAACGCGCGGCCGTTCGCGACCCACATCAACGCCTACGACACCGAACTGTTTCTCCGGATCGCGCCGGAGCTGTTCCTGAAGCGGCTGAGTGTCGGCGGGATGGGCAAGGTCTTCGAACTGAACCGGAACTTCCGCAACGAGGGCGCCGACGCGACCCACAACCCGGAGTTCACCTCGGTCGAGGCGTACCAGCCGTACGCCGACTACAACGTGATGCGGGAGCTGACCCGCGAGCTGCTGATCGAGGCGGCGACCGCGGTGTTCGGCAAGCCGGTGGTGCAGCGGCCGGACGGCGAGATCGACATCTCCGGTGAGTGGCCCGTCGTCACCGTGCACGACGCCGTCGGCCGGGCCGTGGGTACGACGATCGACGCGGACACCTCGGTCGAGCGACTCCGCGAGCTGTGCGCGAAGCACGGCGTACACACGACCTTCGAACTGACCGCGGGCGAGCTCGTCCTCGAGCTGTACGACGAGTTGGTGGAGCCGGCCACGACCGTGCCGACGTTCTACACCGACTTCCCGTTGGAGACGTCACCGCTGACCCGGAGCCACCGGTCCGAACCGCGGCTGGCCGAACGCTGGGACCTGGTGGCCTTCGGCGCGGAGATCGGTACGGCGTACTCCGAGCTCGTCGACCCGGTCGAGCAGCGCCGCCGGCTGACCGAGCAGTCCCTCAAGGCCGCGGCCGGCGACCCCGAGGCGATGTCCCTGGACGAGGACTTCCTCAGCACCCTCGAGTACGCGATGCCCCCGACCGGCGGCCTCGGTATCGGTGTGGATCGCGTGATGATGATGCTCACCGGCCAGAACATCCGCGCCACCCTCGCCTTCCCGTTCGTTAGATCCGCTCCCAGAAGCTAGAGCTGGACTCGCACGGACTTGGCCGGTGCGCATACCCTGTGCGGCACAAGGGTTGTGGGGCGACCTGGGGGGACGTGCATGAAGCGGTTCTGCGTGCTCTGGGCCGGTGTTGCGGTGCTGGGGCTGGTGGCTGGCTGTGGTGGTCCGGCCGAGGACGATGCCTCGGGTGCGCCCTCGACGCCGGCGGGTGCGTCGTCCTCGGCGCCGGTTTCGTCGACCCCGACCGGGCCCCTCGGGACAGCGGCGTACCAGACGGAACTGACGAAGCTCGAACAGGGCCTGGCGAAGGATCTGCGGAGCCTCACCCGAGTGCGCACCGCCGAGGCGCTGGCTCAGACCATGACAAGCCTGGCGGAGTCGCTGAACACCGCCTCCTCACGACTTGCCGACTCCACGGTGACCAGCCGCCTGACCGCCGTGCATGCACTGCTGCAGGACAGCCTGGGCATCGCCGCGGTCTCACTGGCCGACTCGGACCAGGCCGAGCTGAACGCGCGCTGCGGCGGAGTCGCGTACACCTCGCAGAAGGTCCAGCGGACGCTGCGCGCCGACCTGAAGACCGCGATCGCGGCCCTGACGAAGCTCAAGCTGAAGTTCGGCGCCACGCTGCCCGATCCCGGCCCGGCGCCCGACAGCGAACGACCGGACAACGGCGAGATCCTGGTCCGCGAGGGGGACTCCGGCACGGGCCGGATCAAGGTCACCAACGGAACGGCGAACGACGTCGCGATCTCGGTCGTCAACGACGGCGACCCACCCAGCGAGCCGCACGTGATGATGTTCGTCCAGGCGAACAAGGCCGCCACGATCACCCGGATCGGCGGCAGGTACCGGATCTACTACAAGAGCGGTACGGACTGGAACTCCGAGCGTCGTCAGTTCAGCGCCGGCTGCTCGTTCCAGAAGTTCGACCGCTCCTTCGGCCGGAACGAGTCCTGGCAGGTGAACCTCGAACCGACCGTCGACGGCAACGCGTCGACGACCGAGGTCGAAGCCTACTGAGGCGTGCCGAGGTTATGTGACATCGACCATGTCACGATGACAAGATCTCGTCCCGCGGTCAGGATGAGGTGATGAGCGCCATCGCAACCGTGGCCGTGGCCGGCGTCCCGGGAGTGGAGATCGCCTACCACCGCAAGGGAGCCGGCGAGCCGCTGCTGCTCCTGCACGGCATCGGTCACCACCGGCAGGCCTTCGACCCGGTGCTTGACCGGCTGGCCGAACACCGCGACGTGATCGCCCTCGACCTCCCCGGCTTCGGCGAGTCACCCGACGTACCGGCCGGCATCCCGAACGAGCTCGACACCTTCGCCTACGCGATCGAGGCCTTCTGTACGGCGCTCGACATCGACCGGCCGCACGTCGCGGGGAACTCGATGGGCGGCCTGGTCGCGCTCCGCATGGGTCAACTCGGTCTCGCTCGGTCCGTCACCGCGCTCTCCCCGGCCGGCTTCTGGACGCCCCGTGAACGCACCTGGGCCATCGGCCTGCTGACCAACCTCCGCCGGGTCGCCCGGCGTACCCCTGAAGCGACCGTACGGCGGCTGTCCCACACGGCCGCCGGCCGACGGGTGATGACCGGCGCGATCTACCACCGCCCGGCCCTGCGCGATCCGGACGCCGTGGTCGCCGAGACCCGCGCCCTCCGCGACGCACCCGCCTTCGATCGTGTCGCCGCGCATGCCCGCAGTGGCATCACGTTCGACGGCGACGTACCGGACATCCCGGTCACCATCGCGTGGGGCACGCACGACCGCGTTCTCATCCCGACCCAGGCGGCGCGAGCACACCTGCAACTCCCGCGCGCCCGCATGATTCCGCTGCTCGACTGCGGTCACGTCCCGATGAACGACGCACCCGCACTGGTGGCGGACACCATCCTGCAAACCCCGGTGGGCTGAGCTCCTACAGCCCGAGTGTGTCCAGGAGTCCGCCGAGCAGACCGCCGAGAGTGAGCGGCGGGTTCGGATCCGGATCCTGCGGTCCCGGGTCGTCCGGAGTCGTCGGCGGGTTCGACGGCGTCGTGGGCGGTGGTGTGGTCGGGCGGCCCGGAGGATCGGTCGTCGGGTCAGGCGGCGGCGCGGTGGTGTGCGTCGGCGGCCGCTTGGTACCGACCGGGGTGGTCGGATCGTACTGATCGACGACCTGTTGCGGCGGCTTGACCACCGGCGTCGGGCAAGGTGTCTTCACTCCGCTGTTGACGACGGAGGTGCCCGTGCCGGTCGTCTCGTCCGGGGTGGTTGCTGGCGGCAACGGCGTGCTCACGGGCGTGGAACCGGGGGTCGGTGTACTGCGGCCCGGGATCGTCGGGATGTTCTTGGTCGGCTGACTGGGCTGGAGCCCGGCGACCGGGTTGGCCGGGTTCGGTCCGCCGCCGGGCAGCGGCAGGAACGACGCACCCAGCCGCGGGCCGCCGAGGAGAGCGACCAGGACCAGGACGAGGTAGAGCAGCAGCAGCGCGCCGGCGACGCCGGCGACCTGTCGCAGCCGCTGCGGGTTCTGCCAGGGCGGGCGGCGGGCGGCCACGGCAGCGATCGGTCTCACAAGTCCCGGAGAGTATCTGGTGCACCAGCGCTTCAAACAGCCCTTGGAAGAAATTCCACGCTAGATCGCAACCTTCCGGCAGCCGAGTTACCACTACGCGCGCGTAGGATTCCGCTCCGTCATGGGACCGGTGAGTTCAGTTATCACCGGAGCGTCTGCAGGCCGACGACCGACAGCAGGCGCAACTTCTCGGCGGCCTCGCTGTTCGGCGCGGCGGTGTAGACCACGATGCGCAGGTCACTGCCCGGCACTGTGAGTACGTCGCAGTCGATGACGATGGAACCGAGATCGGGGTGATTGATGGTCTTCTGCTCGGTCTGATGGAACCCGACGACCGGTTGATCCCACAGCTGGGCGAACGCGTCGTAGCCGGCCCGCAGTTCATGGATCAGCCCCTTGAGTTCCGGGTCGTGCGGGTAGCGAGCGATCGAAGCCCGCAGGTCCGTCACCATCGCGGCCCGGAAGGTCCGCTGCTGCTCGGGCGTCTGTACGACGCGATCTCCCGGAGCCGCGTAGTGGCGCCAGATGATGTTCCGCCACCGGCCACGCCACTCGGACGGATCACCGATCAAGGCCGCGAAGAGCGGATTCCAGGTGATCACCGTCCAGGCGGCGTCGCACACGCACAGCGGCGCACCTTCCAACTGGTCCACGATCCGCTGCACACCGGGCGGGATGTACGCCGAGATTCTCCCCGGCGACGGTTCCACCTGGCCGGCCAACGCGAAGAGATGGTTGCGCTCAGCATCGGACAGCCGAAGTGCCCGGGCCAGCGCGGTCAGCACCTGGACCGACGGCGAGTCCGATCGACCCTGCTCGAGGCGGACGACGTAGTCCACCGACATTCCGGCCAGGTGCGCCAGCTCCTCCCGGCGCAGTCCCGGCGCTCGCCGCTTGCCGCCCGCCGGAAGGCCGACCGCGTCCGGCGTCACCCGATCCCGCCACGCGTGCAGTGTCCGGCCCAGCTCGCTCATGCACCCAGTATTCCGCGCACCACACCAGCCAGCCTGGTACTGCCGTTCCCTAGGACATCGCGGGTACTACCTGGCCGAAACCCCTGGCACGAGGCTGGGTGCATGACCACGACACTCATCACCGGGGCCAACAAGAGCCTCGGATTCGAAACCGCCCGCCGGCTGATCGCCGCCGGGCACACCGTCTACGTCGGCGCCCGCGATCCCCAGCGAGGCAAGGAGGCCGCGGCCACTCTCGGCGCGCGATACGTGCCGCTCGACGTCACCAGCGACGAGTCCGTCGACAACGCGGCGATTCAGATCGAGGCCGAGGCGGGCGGGCTCGACGTACTGATCAACAATGCCGGCATTCTCGGCCAGGTGCGCACCGCCCGGGACTTGAGGGCTGATGACCTGCGACAGACGTACGACGTCAACGTGTTCGGACCGGTCCGCATGCTGCACCGTTTCCTGCCGCTGCTCGAGCGCAGCACCAACCCGGTCGTCGTGAATGTGTCCAGCGGGCTCGGCTCGATCGCCACGGCCACGGATCCACAGGCACACTCCGCCGCGGTCCCGGTCTGGGTCCCCGCACCGGGCTACGGCTCCTCGAAGGCCGCTCTCAACATGCTCACCGTCCAGTACGCGCGGCAACTGCCGGAACTGCGGATCAACACGGTCGACCCCGGCTACACCGCGACCGATTTCAACGGGCACAGCGGCGACCAGACGGTCGAGCAGGGAGCGGAGATCATCGTCCGGCTGGCCCAGATCGGCCCGGACGGACCGACCGGTGAGTATCTGAGCCTGACCGGGACCGTGCCGTGGTGATCAGCATTCGATGACGTTGACGGCCAGGCCGCCGCGGGACGTCTCCTTGTACTTGATCTTCATGTCGGCGCCGGTCTCGCGCATCGTCTTGATCACCTTGTCGAGGGTGACCACGTGCACCCCGTCGCCGTGCATCCCCATCCGGGCCGCGTTGATCGCCTTCACCGACGCCATCGCATTCCGCTCGATGCACGGGATCTGCACCAGGCCGCCGACCGGGTCGCAGGTCAGGCCGAGGTTGTGCTCCATCGCGATCTCGGCCGCGTTCTCGACCTGCTGCGGCGTACCGCCGAGGACCTCGCACAGCCCGGCCGCCGCCATCGAGCAGGCCGAGCCGACCTCGCCCTGGCAGCCGACCTCGGCGCCGGAGATCGACGCGTTCTCCTTGTACAGCACGCCGATCGCGCCGGCGGTGAGCAGGAACCGGACCGCGCCGTCGTCGGTCGCCCCCGGCACGAACCGGCGGTAGTAGTGCAGTACGGCCGGGATGATGCCCGCGGCGCCGTTCGTCGGCGCGGTGACGATCCGCCCGCCGGACGCGTTCTGCTCGTTCACCGCGAGGGCGAACAGGTTGACCCAGTCCATCACCTTGAGCGGATCCACCGACCACGGGTCGCGGCTCAGTTTCTGGTGCAGCGCGTGCGCCCGCCGCGGCACCTTCAGGCCGCCGGGCAGGATGCCCTCGGTCTCACAGCCCTCGCGGACGCAGTCCTGCATCACCTGCCAGATGTGCAGCAGGCCGTCGTGGATCTCGGTCTCGGTCCGCCAGGCCAGCTCGTTGGCGAGCATCACCTCGCTGATCGGCAACTGCGACTCGCGGCACCGCTCGAGCAGCTCGGCGCCGGTCGTGAACGGGTACTTCAGCGGGGTCGTGTCCGGCACGATCCGGTCCCCGGCCGCCGCGTTCTCGTCGACCACGAACCCGCCGCCGACCGAGTAGTACGTACGCTCCCGCAGTACGCCGCCGTCCGCGGACCGGGCCACGAACGTCATCCCGTTCGGGTGGTACGGCAGCACCTTGCGCCGGTGCATCACCAGGTGTGCGTTCTCGTCGAACGTGATCTCGTGGGTGCCGGCCAGCAGCAACCGGCCGCGCTCGCGGATCGTCTCGACGCGTGCGTCGACCGAGTGGGTGACAACGGTCTCGGGGTCCTCGGCCTCGAGACCGAGCAGGACCGCCTTGTTGCTGCCGTGGCCGTGGCCGGTCACGCCCAGCGAACCGAACAGCTGGGCCTCGACGGTCGCGGTGGCAGCCAGCAGGCCGGCATCGGCCAGGCCGAGTGCGAAGGTGCGGGCGGCTCGCATCGGTCCCACGGTGTGGGAGCTCGACGGGCCGATCCCGATACTGAACAGGTCGAAGACGCTGATCGCCATCGTGTGGAGGTTCCTTCCGGTCGCCGTTGACCGTTTGGTGTCCTCCCCGCTCTGTCAGACGTCCGGGGACGTCTTCCAGAGGTGCCTCGCCCGTGCGGTGAAGGTGCCTGAGAGATTCTTGGGGAGAGTTGCTCCTACGGCGCCCGGGTCGTGCCCGGGTCTCTCCCGCACGGGTTCATGCGGCTGTTGAGTTAGCTGACGCCCTGGACGGTACGGCGGTGTCCCGGCCGTCGTCAATCCGGCCGGTGCGCACCGCCCAGATCTCGAAGAACCAGGTGAACAGCGGCGGAACACTGGCCGCCAGCGCGAGCAGCGTGACCGGCCAGGACCAGCGCAACGGGCCACGCACCAGCAGCACGGTGAGCACGTACACGATGAAGATGCCGCCGTGGATCGGGCCGAAGATCTTCACCCCGAGCTCGTTGTCGGACAGCACGTATTTGAACAGCATTCCGATCAGCAGACCGGTCCAGGAGATCGCCTCGGCGATCGCCACCGTGCGGAACCAGGTCGCGTGCTTCTTCGTGCCGGCCGGGGCGGCAACAGTCGTCTCGGTCATCGACCCGACCCTAACAAGTCCCCCAAGCCGCGCCCGGGGTGTGTCGAGGGCTGCTCCCCGATGTGCGTAGGCAAACGGTTGCTGAGGATCGAGGGAGTTCCCCAGACAGGAGATTCCCCTGATGACAGCCAGACAAGTGCTCAGGACCACCGCGTGGGGTGTGGTCCTGGGATTCGCCGCGGCGGGTCTGACCGCGGTGCCCGCGCCGGCCGAGGTACCCAAGCCGGTGACAGTGCAGTGGTCCGACTGCAAGCCCGAGGGCAAGGACGATCCCGAGGAAGTGAAGGGATCGCAGTGCGCGACCTTGCAGGTGCCGGTGGACTGGCATCACCCGGACGGACCGACGTTCGGCCTCGCGATCGCCCGGCGTACTGCGAAGTCCCCGAGCGACCGGGTCGGCGTACTGATGTGGGGCCCGGGTGGTCCCGGTGACTCGGGCGTCGACCGGATCAAGACCGGCATGTTCCGGTTCAGCGAGGACCTGCAGGACCGGTTCGACATCGTGAGCTTCGATCCGCGGGGGGTGGCTCGCAGCAACCCGGTGAAGTGCACGGCCGCACTGCTGGCCCAGCAGCCGTCGCCGATCATCAAAAGCGCCACGGCGTTCCGCGTCACCATCGCCTACAACAAGCAGCTCGCGACCGACTGCCGCGAGCACACCGGGCCGGTGTACGACCACATCGACACCTGGCAGACGGTGCGCGACGTCGACGCGATCCGCACGGCGCTCGGAGAGTCGGCGATCTCGTTCCACGGCAGCTCGTACGGCACCGTGCTCGGCGGGCAGTACGCCGAGACGTACCCGGGCCGGGTGCGCGCGATGGTGCTGGAGAGCGTGGCCGACCACAGCGCGGCGTCGGCGAAGGAGTTCGTCGACGACCAGGCCGAGGCGGCCCAGGACTCGTTCTCGGAGTTCGTGAAATGGTGCGACTCGGCAACGACCTGTGCCCTGCACGGGCGCGACATCCACGCCCTGTGGACGGACCTCCTGGCCCGTGCCGACCGTGGCGAGGTGCCGGACCCACAGCACCCGGACGTCGCGACCACACCGTTCAACCTGAGCTTCTACGTGTTCCGCCAGCTCTACGACCCGGAGTGGCGAGCGCTCGCGGACACCTTGAAGCAGCTCGACGCCAGCGCGCCGCCGACCGCGCAGCCGCCGATCCCGCCCGGACTGGCATCGAACCCGCTGGCCGTGTTCTGCCAGGACTGGAACCTGCAGGTCAGCGACTACAAGGAGTACGCCGGTCTTCTCGCCCGGCTGGCACGGAACAACCCGGACATGCGGTACCCAGGTCAGCTGATGGCCGTGTCGATGTGCCTCGGACAGCCGCCGGCCACCAATCCGCAGCATCGGTTGAAGGTGCACGGCCTGGATACTCCGGTCCTGCTCGCGAACGCGATCCACGATCCGGCCACCGGCTACAACTGGGCGAAGAGCGTGGCACGCCAACTGGGTAACGACGGCAGGCTGCTGACCTACGAGGGTTGGGGCCACGGCAGCTACACGACCAGTCCGTGCGTGCAGTCGACGATCGACGACTACCTGATCGCACGCGAGGTCCCGAAGCGCGGCCGCAGCTGTCCCGCCGTACCACCGGTGGGCTGAGACGAGTCCGGGCCGGCGCTCCCAACTAGCGCCGGCCCGGGGTTCCTGCGTGGACTCAGACCGGTACGCCGGTCACATCGAGTACACGGTTGATCTCGTCGCCGCGGACCATGCGGCCCGCGAGCAGGCGAAGTTCGGCGCAGGCGGATTCGAGGGCCTGCGTCTGGGATCGGCAGTTGTCGACGTACCAGAAAGGATCGTCGGGCTGCGGATCATCGGCGTCGTCGATGTCGGCGTACCAGCGTTGATCGCCGCAGTGAACTACGCGCACTCGTAGGTTCATGACGTGCTCCCCGTGCCCCAGGATTCTGGGTCCCCCACGGCCCCAGTCGGGGCCGCCTCGGCCGGGCGCGTGGTACGCGGCCCCCCACTGCCACGCGCCGAGCCGAGTTCGACCCTCCCCCGCTCCCTACATCGTTGCCGAGGGCCTCAGTGTTACTGCTTGTGATGGGTAATTTTCCGGAGTCGACCGGTCACCGCGCGTCGAGGTGGGACCGCGTCCACTTCTCCAGGCCGTCGGTGGTGATCGGAAGGTCCTTGGTGAGGATCTCGAGCCGGTCGGAGTGGACCACGACGTTGTCCTCGATCCGGATTCCGATACCGCGCAGTTCCGGCGGCACGGTCTCGTCGTTCGGGTGGAAGTAGAGCCCAGGCTCGACCGCTAGCGCCATCCCGGCCTCGATGTCGCCGGCGAAGTACGCCTCCGGACGCGAAGCGTCACAATCGTGGACGTCGAGGCCGATGTAGTGGCCCGTCCCGCACACGATGAAACGGCGGTGCTGCTGCCCGTCCGGGCCGAGCAGTTCGTCGATCGAGACGTCGAGCAGCCCCCAGTCGCGCAGCCCTTCGGCCAGCACCCGCATCGCCTCGTACTGGAAGGCGCGGTACGGCGCTCCGACCTTGACGGCGTCGAGTGACGCCAACTGGGCCTTGTGCACCAGGTCGTGCACCTGCCGCTGGGCCGCGGTGTACTCGCCGGTGGCCGGGAACGTCCGGGTCACGTCGGCCGTGTAGAGCGTCCGGGTCTCGACGCCGGCGTCCAGCAGGATCACGTCGCCCTCGTTCACCGGGCCGTCGTTGCGGACCCAGTGCAGCACCGGCGCATGATTGCCAGCAGCAACGATCGAGGCGTACCCGACGCCGTTGCCCGCGGTCCGCGCGCGCCGGTCGAAGGTCCCCTGCAGCCACCGCTCCCCGCCGCCCCGGATCGCCTCCGGCAGCTCACGCGCCACGTCGCCGAACGCGAGCACGCTGGCCGCGACGGCCTCCCGCAGCTGGTCCAGCTCCCAGTCGTCCTTGATCCGGCGCAGCTCCGCCAGCGTCTGGCGCAGCGAGTTCCCGTCCGTCGGGGAGGTCCGGACCAAAGCGTCCAGCATCGGCTCGACGCCGGGCACCGACAGCATGAACGGCACCGCGCCGCGCACGCCCTGGGGCAGCTCCTCGATCGGGCGGCAGGGGATCTGCAGCGCGTCCGACCAGTCCTTCAGCCCGGGCACCGGCCCGATCCACAGCTCACCGTCGCGCGCGTTGGCGAAGAAGTCGGCCTCGTCCGGCCCAGCGGTCTCGCGCAGGTACAGCGTCGCCTCGCCGTCGGCCGACAGCACCAGTACGGCGCCTTCGGCCTGGCAACCGGTGAGCCAGACGAAGTCGCTGTCGGCGCGGAACATGTAGTCGGTGTCGTTCGAACGAACCGGCGCACGGCCGGCCGCGATCGCGATCCGCCGGCCCGGCAGCGACGCCGACAGCTTGCGCCGGTGTTCGGCCGCGGCCTCGGCAAGTCCCTCCGGCACGGTCACGGATCGGTCGACGGGCCCCCAGCCGCGCGAGATGGACTCCCGGAACCCCTTCGCGTCGATCGGGCGGTAGGACTTGGGTGTCTGCTCGGTACGGTCGTCGTCGGTCATGCGCTGTGCTCCCCTTTGCAGCTGACGGTTACAGGTATCAACTCAGGTCGTGGCGGAGCGCGCAAGCCCTTATCGCCTGTTGGATCAGCGAGCCCGGAATGCTTCGAGAATCCCCTGCTCGCTGTCGAGCAGGTACTGGTGCAGGTCGGCCGCGGCCTGCTCGTACTTGCGCGCCTCGAGCAGCTCGAACAGCCCGCGGTTGCGTGCGATGTACGGCTCGTGCAGCTCGCGCGGGGTCGCGATCACGTGGAAGAGCAGCCGCAACTCGGCCAGCAGGCGCCCGGTCATCGCGTCCATCCGCGTGCTGTCGGCCAGACCGATCAGGTGCTCGTGGAACCGCATGTTCGCCGTACCGACGGCCGGCCAGCGGTCGACGAGCGCGGCCGCCTCGGCTGCTTCGACGTCGGCCTGCAACGGCTCGAGCCGGCTGGCCGGCAGCTCCGGGTCACGCTCGGCCAGGCCGCGGACGACGTCGACCTCGAGCACGCGGCGCAGCCGGTACAGGTCGATCACGTCCCGCTCGTCCAGCTCCGGGACGAACACCCCGCGGTGCAGCTTGTAGACCAGCAGCCCCTCGTGGGTGAGCAGCCGGAACGCTTCCCGCAGCGTGTTCCGGCTGACCTCCAGGACCTCCGTCAGCTCGATCTCGGAGAGCTGGGCGCCGGGCGGCAGCGCGCCCTCGGTGATGCTGCGGCGCAGGATGTCGGCGGCCCGCTCGGCCGAACTACTGCGGTCCAGCCGCGCGACATCGTCGGCCACTGTCCGCAACCATGCCTGCCGGCCCTCGTCGGCCCCACCCGTGCTCATCTCCGCATCATCGCCCACCCGAGGCGGTGAGGGGAAGTTTAGTGGAACAAGACTCTTGCAGGATTGTTGAACAATCTCTACGCTCAAGTCATCCCTCGTTACTCACAGCCATGGAGCCCATCCCGACAGCAGCCCGCCAGACCCTGGAGACACGCCCATGTCGACGCCCACCTCGAAACGTCCGCACCGCCCACCGCGGCGGCCCACCACGAAGCCAGTCACCCGCCGGACCAATCCCTATGCCCGCCGGCTCGCCCCCGCGGCCGGACGGAAGACGCCGGACAACGCGATGAAGACCGGCAGCCGGTCGACGCTGATCGGCGCGATGTTCCTGATGGCCACCTCCGCGATCGGGCCGGGGTTCATCACCCAGACCACACTGTTCACGGTGTCGCTCGGCGCGGCGTTCGCGTTCGCAATCGTCGTCTCAGTGCTGGTCGACATCGCGGTGCAGTTGAACGTGTGGCGGGTGATCGGTGTCTCCGGGCGCCGGGCCCAGGAGCTCGGCAACCTGGTCGCCCCCAGACTCGGTACGGCGATGTCCGCGCTGCTGTTCGCCGGTGGACTCGTCTTCACGATCGGCAACGTCTCCGGCACCGGGCTCGGCACCGACGCCATGATCGGGCTGGATCCGCGCCTCGGCGGCGCACTCTCCGCAGTCATTGCCATCGGCATCTTCTTGTCCCGGCGGGCCGGGGTCGCGATGGATCGGGCCGTGATCATTCTCGGCAGCGTGATCATCCTGCTCACCGGGTACGTCGCGATCACCTCGGACCCACCGGTCGGCCAGGCGCTGCGGAACGTCGTACTGCCGTCCCACGCGGAGTTCCTCGTCATCACCACGCTGATCGGCGGAACGATCGGCGGCTACATCACGTATGCCGGTGCCCACCGGCTCCTCGACTCCGGGGTGTCCGGGCCGCCGTACGTCCGGGACATCACTCGCGCGGCGGTCGGCGGGATCCTGCTCACCGGCCTGATGCGGGTCGCCATCTTCCTCGCCGTACTCGGTGTCGTCGCGGGTGGAGCGACGCTCGACCCGGCGAACCCGACCGCCTCGGCCTTCCAGCACGCGGCCGGCGAGTTCGGCCTGCGCGCCTTCGGGGTGGTGCTGTGGGCGGCCTCGATCGCCTGCGTGATCGGAGCGGCGTACACGACTGTCACCTTCGTCACCTCGCGGACGAAGACGTCGGAAGGGACCAGGACGGTCCTCGTCGTGCTGTTCATCGCGGTCAGCACAGCGATCTACCTGGCCGTCGGTACTGCGCCTGCCCAGTTGCTCGTGTTCGCGGGAGCGTTCAACGGGTTGCTGTTGCCGCTGGGGATCGGCGTGCTTCTCTGGGTGGCATGGCAGCGCCCCGACCTGCTCCGCGGCCATCGCTACCCGCGGCGGCTGCTCTGGCTTGGTGGGGCGGCCTGGCTGCTCACCGTGTATCTGGCCGTTCGTTCGATCGTCGCCCTGTTCTAACTTGGAGGAGTGTTCATGGACCTCAACGCCGATCTCGGTGAGGGATTCGGATCGTGGCCGATGGGTGACGACAACGCCCTGCTGGACGTCGTCACCAGCGCCAACGTGGCCTGTGGCTTCCACGCCGGCGACCCGTCGATCATGCGCCGAGTCACCGCGCGGGCTGTCTCGCGTGGCGTGGCGATCGGGGCCCACGTGGGGTACGCCGACAAGGCGGGATTCGGCCGGCGCTTCGTCGACATCGAGCCGTCGGTACTGCGCGACGAGGTCGTGTACCAGATCGCCGCGCTGGACGGCTTCGCGCGGATCGCGGGCGACCGGGTCCGGTACGTGAAGCCGCACGGCGCGCTGTACAACACGATCGGCCACCATCTCGAGCAAGCCGCTGCCGTCGTGGACGCGGTCGCCGACTACAACCGTTCGCTGCCGGTGCTCGGCCTGCCCGGGTCGGCCTGGCTGCGGCTCGCGGCCGACGCCGGACTGCCCGTCGTACACGAGGCTTTCGCGGACCGTGCGTACACACCCTCCGGCACCTTGGTGTCGCGGCGCGAGCCCGGCTCGGTGCTGCATGACGCGGACGAGATCGCTGCCCGGTGTACGGCGATGGCCACCGGGCAGCCGATCCACGACATCGAGGGTGGGACGCTGAAGGTCGAGCCGGCCTCGATCTGCGTCCACGGCGATACGCCGGGCGCGGTCGACATCGCACGCAAGGTCCGGTCCGCGATGGAGGGGGCGGGCGTGACGTTGAGCCCGTTCACCCAGTGATGCGGATCCTGCCCTCCGGCGACCACGCGCTCCTGGTCGAACTCGACACCCTCGACCAGGTCCTCGGCTACTACACCGCCCTCACCGCCTCACCACCCGCCGACGTCATAGACATCGTCCCGGCCGCCCGCACCGTCATGGTCACGACTTCCGGTGGTCTGGACGCGCTGTCTCGCGTCCTGCGCGCTGTCACACCTGCTGACGGAGCCCACGCGATTGGAGATCTGATCGAGCTTCCGGTCGTCTACGACGGTGAGGATGTTGCCGACGTCGCCGAGGTGCTGGGCTGCAGCATCGCCGAGGTGGTCGAACGCCACACGGCAGCTGAGTGGACCGTCGCCTTCTGCGGCTTCTCCCCCGGCTTCGGCTACCTCACGTCCACCGCGACGTGGGACATCCCACGACGTCAGTCCCCACGGACAAAGGTGCCGACGGGAGCCGTGGCTCTGGCTGGGGAGTTCAGTGGGGTCTACCCGCGAGAGTCGCCGGGTGGGTGGCAACTGATCGGGCGAACCGACGTGAAGATCTTCGACCAGGAGCGCGATCCGGCCGCTCTGTTCCATCCGGGCCGCCGGGTCCGGTTCGTCGACGCGGGCCGTGGATGACCAGCCTCACCATCCTCGAAACGGGGCCTTTAGCAACAATCCAGGACGCCGGCAGAGCCGGACAGGCGTCCCTCGGCATCCCCACGTCCGGCGCCTGCGACCGCGCGTCGTACGCCCTCGCCAACCGCCTGGTCGGAAACCACGACGGTGCCGCCGCGATCGAGGTCACCTTCGGCGGCCTCGTACTGCACGCCGACAACGACCTGACCATCGCCATCACCGGCGCACCCTGCCCCGGCGTCCCGTTCAACGCACCGGCCGTGATCAAGTCCGGCCAGGTACTCCGACTCGGCCCGCCGCGGACCGGTCTCCGCACGTACGTCGCCGTCCGCGGCGGAATCGACGTACCGCCGGTCCTGGGGTCCCGCTCGACCGATCTCCTCTCCGGCCTCGGTCCCGCACCACTCACCGCCGGCGTAACCCTGCCGGTCGGCTGCTCCTACAACCCGATGCCCGGCGTCGACCTGGCCCCCGTCGCCGACCCGCCCACCGGCGAAGTCGTCGTACGCGTAACCCCCGGCCCCCGACGCGACTGGTTCACCGACGCCGCCTGGGCGACCTTCACCACCCAGTCGTATGCCGTCAGCAGCAACAGCAACCGCGTCGGCGTCCGCCTGGACGGCGAACCCCTCGAACGCGCGCGCACCGGCGAACTGGCCAGCGAAGGCATGACCCTGGGCGCCATCCAGATCCCACCCTCCGGCCTCCCCGTCATCTTCCTCGCCGACCACCCCGTCACCGGCGGCTACCCCGTCATCGCCTACGTCACCACCCCTCACCTCAACCCCTGCACCCAACTCCGCCCCGGCCAACCCCTCCGCTTCACCTAGGTGAGAGGTGGGAACCTCCGCCGCCCGTCGACGCCCACGCGCAGCCGCTCCGCCGGGTGGCGGTAGCAGCCTCGGTCCCGCGAGGGCCGGAACCAGAACCCACCCGCCTCGATGTCCATCTCCTGCAACTCGTCGGGCAGCGGAACGGCGCTGTCGCGAGCGGTACTCTCCGCCTTCAGTCGCAGGTCGTCGCCTGGTTGCGGCGAACCGGGGGTGTCGAGCGACTTGAACGCG
Organism: Kribbella sp. NPDC049227; assembly: GCF_043197265.1. Taxonomy (NCBI): domain Bacteria; kingdom Bacillati; phylum Actinomycetota; class Actinomycetes; order Propionibacteriales; family Kribbellaceae; genus Kribbella; species Kribbella sp. NPDC049227. The sequence goes on from NZ_JBICST010000001.1 coordinate 1,293,883, forward strand.
GGATCGTTCGACTGGCCGTTCTGCTCCTGCGGCGATTCGGCTTGCACATAGTCGGCAAGGTCCGGGTACTGGTCGAAGTGATCGGGGTCGCCTGTGATCGTCACGAAGAACTTCTTCTCCGGGCCGGTGCCGAATCGGTGGTAGGTGTTCCCATCCGTCGGTCCGGGGAACTCACTCGGTGGCAGGAAAGCGATCGTCCTGGCCTCGCCCGGTCGCGAGTACACCGCCACGAAGATGTTGTTGTACGCCCTCCGTCGACCAGCAGGGCCCAGCGGCTTGTAGTGGCCGAAGGCGGTGAGCACGATCTCCTCGCGCGCCGCGCCGACAGCCCCAGGGTCGAGGACGATGCAGGTGTTGTGGAACAGGTCGAACGGTCCTTCGTCCGTGCCGTCCTTGTAGAACTGGCCGTGTCGCAACGATCGCTGCTCGGTCTGGCTGCGCGGCCGGTTTCCCAGGGTCGGGCGCCGGATGTCGATCAAGTTCCGGAAGATGGAGATCTGCCCGACACCGCCTCCGGCGAAGCTCAGCGCCGTCAGGCATTGCGTGATCACGTTCTGGTAGATCCTCGCGTCCTTGGTCCCCGGTACGCCGGCCACGATCATGCTGTCGTCGTTGATGTTGTGCACCCAGTTGTGGTGGAAGCGCATCTGATCGCCGAATGCGACCGAGATGTCATGCCCGTTGACAATCTCGCAATGATGCACCGAAACGCGCACGGCGCCTTCGTCCGAGGACAGCAGCACCCCACCGGTGGACGCGCCGAGCCGGTTCTCGACCACGGCAGCATCCGGCGCCGGGCGGAACCTGTACGTGTCCTTGCGGTCGCTGCGGAAGAACCACGTCGGGAGGCCGCCGTCGATCAGACAGTGCTTGACCTCGATGTCCGTGTTGGCCTCACCGGGGTTTTCCGACTCGGTCTGGAGCCGGATCCCGCGACTGGTTGCCCAGACCCGAACGTGGTCGAAGGTGATGTCGGTGCAGTTCCGGAGCCGGACCGTGTCTTCGTCACCGAACCGCAGGGTGAGGTTCTGGAACACCATGTGTTCGCAGGTCACCAGCCGCAGGACGTGGCTCTCGGCGGTGGACAGAGCCAGGCGCAGTTGCCGTGGGTCCGTCTTCCCGGTGTAGTCCGGCCATCCGTCGATCAGGTTAGACGTGTGCGACAGACGGATATGGACTCTGCGTCCGTCGTCGCTCTCGTCGAACCAGATACCGGGGCCCATGTACACGAACGGCCGATATCGCCTCTTCGGCGCGAACGACTGGTCATCGTCGGTGAGCTGCTCATGGGACACGTCCGGCCCGAGTTGGTCCGGATTGTCCGCCAGGTCCTCGGGGTTCGGCCAGAGTTGGTTCGGAGAACGCAGGTCCTCGACACGGTCGTAGGTGACCAGCCGCGTGTACCGGCCCGCGTTCAGAAACGCGCCCTTGCGGACCACCGTGGAGCGGGCCCCAGGCACCTGCTCGAACCGACGCGTCGATTCGTATTCGCCAGGATGCCCGGTCACGGGTTGCCAGTCGGTTGCGAACGATGCGCCACGGAACTCGGCGACGGTGGAGTCGATGGTCACCCGCTCGAGCTTGTATGGCTTGACCACGAGCTTGACCGAGTCGGTCCCCTTCACGCCGGTGAGATTGATCGACTCCACATAGGTCCCGCCCCGCAGGTAGACGAAACCGCCATCGGCCGCGGCCGTGATGCCCTGCGCGATCAGGTGGTACGGGTCCTCCAACGTGCCCGACCCCTCCGGCACGGGATCTACTCCAGGTGGCGGCGGGCTCACGTAGAACTCAGGAATCACCATGGTCTGCTCCGATCCGATCAGCGCCGCGGCGGCTGCAGTACACGGCGGGCGTTGTCATCGCAGTAGCTCGGCGGCCTTGAGGTCCTTGCCTACGGCCCAGCAGGCGTCTTCTGTGCAACTGACACCGCGCAGGTCGTTCTGGTCGAACCAGCGCCAGCTACGCCCACCGTTGGCGGTGATGTCACTGCCCGACATACCAACGGCCACGGCGGTGTCTCGTCGGCTCGGATCCACCGCCATGTTGATTCGGAAGCCAGCCAGCGATCGCACCCGCTTCCAGGTCCTGCCTCCATTGGTGGTCCTGGCAGCCACGCTCGGCTTGTTGGAGGACGGGTCGCCACCCCCGAGCGCCAAGCCGTGCCTGGTATCCCAGAAGGCCAACGAAGCGATGCCGAACTCCGGGTCACCGGGTATCGGGGTGTCTGCCACCGACCAAGTGCGACCACGATCGCCGGTATGGAACACGCGACCGTTGGCATCCTTCGACCCGGTGCCGAACCAGGCATCGTGAGGACCCTTGGTGACCAGACAGGTCCCAGTCGCGCGCCCGAACTCGTCGGGCAGAGCGTCAGGCATTCCCTTGGTGGGGGCGACTTTCCAGGTCCAGCCACCGTCGTCCGTGATCAGGATCCGGAATGTGCCCTGGACCGGGTCGCTCATCGCAATACCATTCACGGCATCAAAGAACGCGATGCCGTTGTAGAACGCGTCCGCCTCCCAATTCTCGAACACCAGCTTCCAATCCTGCCCGCCGTTGACAGTCCGATAAATCCTCGAACCTTGGAGCACACCGGACGCCAGCGCCAGGACCTGATCGCGATCGAAAGCGTAGACATCACGAAACGTCAGACGACCGGCATCGGGAGGAGTGACGTTCTCCCAGGACCCTCCTCGGTCCAACGTCCGGACAACCAGTCCCGGACTGCCGAGTTCGCCAGGGCCGTCGAAACCACCCGAGGCCCACACAACATCGCGGTTGACGACGTCGATGCCGATGAGACTTGAAGGAATTGTTTGCATGAAACGCCAGGACGACATGGCTACTCCGATGACAGGTATCCGTCAGTGCTGAGGGCCGGCCTACCTGGCACGCCACATGCTCGGCCGGCTTGCCTCAGCAGCTGGGGCCGCCATGAGTTCCGAAGAACTATCAATCTGCTGAGGTAGAGAGATACCTGTCAATTTCGACATTTGCGCCCCCCCCGGTCAGTTCCTGATTCCTCGGCCGTGCCGAACCAGAAAACTGCCGCTTTACTGTCACATTACAGCGGCGGATAGGCGCAGTCGATAGTCTTCGTCAGGTCGGGCCTTTGCGGCCGATGAGGTGGAAGATTCGGCTGAGTTGGCGGTAGGGGTCTCGGCGGCCGGCTTCGAGTTCTACTGCGGCTGTTGCTTCCAGTTGCTTTGTGTCACTGGGGTCCAGCTCGGCTCCGGCGAAATCGAGCCAGTCGACGAACAGCCAAACGCCGTACCAGCGCAGAGTCTCCACGTCCCGGATTCGCAGGAGGTCGGTGAGCTGCTCCACGGTGTGGGCTCGAGTCAGGAGCCCCAGTACTGCGATCTCTTCCGTGGCGTCGAATGCTGCCAGGGCGTCGTCCCATCGCCGTTCCATGGCCGGCCGGACCGCGGACGTGTTGGCGTTGCCCGCCATGATCGAGACGATGCCACCGGGAGCAGCGCGTTGGCACAACTGGTCGAGCAAGGGCTCCTGCTGCTCGAGGTAGCCGAGCACGCCGTGGCACAGCACGGCGTCGAAGTGTCGGCCATCGACCGCTTCGCCGGCGTTCGCACCGTCGGCCTCCACAAACGTGACCCGTCGCTGGGCCTCAGCGGGCAATCCCTCGAGTCGCTGTCGCGCCTTGTCCAGCATCGCGGGCGATGGATCGAGCAGCGTCACGTCGTACCCCGCTCGTGCCAACGGGAACGACTGATGGCCCGCGCCGCCGCCAACGTCGAGCACAGACGCCGGAGGCGGTGGCAGATGCTCGAGCAACTGCTGGTGCATCACGTACGTGCGCACCCGCCCCTTCACCGTGGCGTAGGCCCCATCGGCGAATTGGTCAACCAAACCGGCCCAGGTGTCAGCGTCCACCCGACCACAGTACAAGTTAGTAGTTAGTAACTAGTAACCTAGCCACCATGGCTGCGCGCATGAGGGGATCTGAACGGCGGTCCCAGCTGTTGGGGATCGCCGCGCGTGAGTTCGCGGCTCACGGACTGCACGGCGCGTCGATCGAGGCGATCGCGCGCGAGGCCGGGATCACGCAGGCCTACGTCTTCCGGATGTTCGGAACCAAGAAGGCCCTGTTCCTGGAGCTGGTCGGCGCAGCCTTCGACCGCTTCAGCGACGGCATGTCCCAAGCCGCCGCCGGCGCCCAAAGCCTCGACGCATTAACGCTGATGGGTGCGCAGTACTACGAACTGCTCGCCGAGCGCACCACGCTCCTGTTGCAGTTGCAAGGCTTTGCGGCCTGCGGTGACAGCGAGGTGCGCGACCTTGTCCGGACGCGACTCGCCCACATGTGGGACACGGTCGCCGACACCACAGGCCTGGACCCAGTAACAGTGAAGTCGTTCCTCGCCTACGGCATGCTCCTGAACAACGTCGCCGCCCTCGACGTCGACGAACTGGACGAGCCATGGGCCAACGGCGTACGCACCCGCATCCAGCCGGGTCTCTTCGAACACATCACCACACGAACCAACCGCTGAACGCCTGAGGCCGGTGGCTCAGCCGTTGGTGGTTCTTGTTTGCATTTCTGTGGCGAAGGAGGCTTGGGCTTCGCGCATGGTGGCTAGTTCGGTTGGGTTGGCGAAGAGGTCGGGGAGGGTGGCGGGGTCTACGTCTTGGAGGTGGGTTTGGAGCCACCAGATGTTGCCGAGGGGGTCTTTGACCCGGCAGCCGCGGTCGCCGGTGATGCCGGAGTACATCAGCGGGGTGACGACGGTTGCGCCGGCGTCGAGGGCGCGGGCGTAGGTCTTGTCGACGTCGTCGACGTACACGCTCAGGAAGCTGGGGGTGTCCTGCCAGTCCGGGGCGGCGTCGAAGGTCATGAGGACCGAGTGGCCTACGGTCACCTCGGCGTGGCCGATGGTGCCGTCCTGGTTGGGGACGCGGAGGCTGGTGCAGACCTCGAAGGTGTGCTCGACAAAGTCCAGGAAGCGAGCGGCACCCTTCACCACGACGTACGGCGTGATCGTCGACTTGCCACCGGGGAGCTGCTGCGTTGTCTGCGTCATGTCTCCGAGTCTGCAGCAGGAAGCGGCCAGCTTTTGTCCTCTTCTCGAAACGCTGGTCATCCGGCCGCGCGGAAGCGGCGGAGGTATTCGGTGGGCGTCGTACCGAGGTGTCTGGCGAAGGCTCGGCGGAGGGTTTCGTCGCTGCCGAGGCCGCTGAGCCGGGCGGCTGAGGTGATGCTGTGGCCGTCGAGGAGAAGTTGCTGGGCTCGGTCGAGGCGTACACGTTCGACCCACCGGGCCGGCGTGGTGTGGAACTCGGTGTGGAACAGGCGAGTGAGGTGCCGCGGGCTGAGGGCAGCCGACGCGGCCAGGGCGGGCAGGCTGTGGTCAGCTGCGGGGTCGGCGACCACAGATTCGGTCACTGCTCGGAGTGGATCGCTGCGAGGTGGTGGGGTTGCGATCGCTGTGGAGAACTGGGACTGACCGCCGGGTCGTTGCATGAAGACGACCAGCTCCCGGGCGATCTCGCGAGCGACCTCCGCGCCATGGTCCGCCTGGACGAGGGCGAGGGTCAGATCGATGCCGGCGCTGATACCGGCCGAGGTCACGTACCGGTCGTCGTGGATGTGTAGCGCGTCCGGTTCGACACGCACTGACGGATAGCGGCGGGCGAGGGTCTGGGCGTGACGCCAGTGGGTAGTGGCGCTCCGGCCGTCCAGGAGCCCGACTGCTGCGAGTACGAAGGCACCCGTGCAGACGGACGCCACCCGGCCGGCCTGATCCGTGAGAGCGCGGACCGCGGCGAGCAGGTCGCCGGGCACTCGATCGACCAGGTGGTCGGCTCCCGCGACCATCACCGTGTCGAAGGGACCCGCCCCGGCTGCTGCTGTGGTGGCGGCGAGGGTCGGACCGGAGGATGTCGCGATGTCTCCACCTCTTGGGGAGACGAGAGTCGACTCGTACCGGGCGCCGTTGCGGTTGGCCTGGTGAAGGACCTCGAGAGGGCCGCTGACGTCGAGGAGGGTCACGCCGTCGAACACCACCAGGGCGATCCGATGTGTCCGAATCTGTGGTTCACGTGGCGTTCTGGACATGGCATCAGCGTAGCCACACCAGCGAATCTGGACGCACAGACGAGGCCACATCAGGAAGGCAGAACGACGATGAGCGAAGAGATCGCCGGGGTACGGATCCCGGACAGTGCCCTGGTCCGCGAGGCGACCGAACTGGTCCGTGAGGTTGCGTCACCGCTGCTGTTCGATCATTCGCGGCGGGTCTTCCTGTTCGGTGCGTTGCGCGGCCGGGAGCAGCGCCTCGAGTTCGATCCGGAGTTGCTGTACGTCGGCGCGATGTTCCACGACCTCGGTCTGACCGACCGGTTCCGTCGTACCGACCAGCGGTTCGAGATCGACGGCGCCGATGAAGCGCGCCGCTTCCTGCAGGCGCACGGCGTCACCGGGGAGCCGGCCGATCGGGTCTGGACCGGCATCGCTCTGCACACGACCCCGGAGATCCCGTTGCACATGGCGGCCGAGATCGCGCTCGTCACCCGCGGTGTCGAACTGGATGTCCTCGGCATCGGTTATCTGGCGGTCACCGACGAGCAGCGGGCGGCCGTGGTCGCGGCGCACCCGCGGCCGGACTTCAAGAACCGGATCCTGGCCGCGTTCACGGACGGCATCAAGGACCGGCCGGAGACGACCTTCGGGAACGTCAAGGCCGACGTCCTGGAGCATTTCGTCCCCGGTTTCCACCGCGGCGACTTCGTCGACGTGATCAAGAACTCCGACTGGCCCGAGTAGGACCGAGCCACACCCGGCGGACGCGTCGGGCGTGCCTGGGCTGCTTGTTTGGGGGCGGTGGGCAGGCGAGGATGTGCGGTATGACGGAGAGTTCTGGGACACCGGGAATCGACAGCACGGTTCCGCCGAGCGGGACCGGGTGCGCGGAGTGCCTGGAGGTCGGCGGCTGGTGGTTCCACCTGCGCCGGTGTGCGCAGTGCGGACATATCGGGTGCTGTGACTCCTCCCCTGCGCAGCATGCATCGGCTCACGCGTCCACGACCGGGCACCAGATCGTCCGCAGCTTCGAGCCGGGCGAGGACTGGTTCTGGCACTACGGCGAGTCCCAGTACTACGAGGGTCCTGCGCTCGCACCGCCGGAGTCCCGCCCGGTCGACCAGCCGGCGCCCGGCGGCAACGTCCCGCCCGACTGGCAGAACCACCTCAACTAGTAGGCGACAGGGCTAGAGGACGAAGCCGGCGGGGAACGGGTCGTCGGGGTCGAGCATGTAGTTGGCTGTTCCGGTGATCCAGGCTCGGCCGGTCACGGTTGGTACGACGGCCGGCCGCCCGCCGACCGTGGTTTCCTCGATCAGGCGTCCGGTGAAGCGGGTGCCGATGAACGACTCGTTCACGAAGTCGGTGTCGAGCGCGAGCTCACCGCGGGCATGCAGTTGCGCCATCCGGGCCGACGTACCCGTCCCGCACGGCGACCGGTCGAACCACCCCGGGTGGATCGCCATCGCGTTGCGCGAGTCCGCACCGTCGAGACCGGGCGCGGTGAACTGCACATGCTTGCACCCGTTGATTCCCGGATCGAGCGGATGCACGGGCCGGTCGGTCGCGTTGATCGCGTCCATGATGTCCAGCCCGGCCTGCAGGATCCGGTCCTTCTCGGCCCGGTCGAACGGGAGGCCGAGCTGTTCCAACGGCAGGATCGCGTAGAAGTTGCCGCCGTACGCGAGGTCGTAGGTCACCTTCCCGAGTCCCGGAACGTCCACCGTCGCGTCCAGTGCATGGCTGTACGACGGAACGTTGCGCAACGTTACGTGCTCGGCCCGTCCGTTGCTGACGGCAACGTCGACGACGACCAGGCCGGCCGGGGTGTCGAGGCGGACCTTGGTGACCGGCTCGGTCACCTCGACCATGCCGGACTCCACCAGCACGGTGGCGACGCCGATGGTGCCATGGCCACACATCGGCAGCAGGCCGGACACCTCGATGTAAAGCACGCCCCAGTCCGCGTCGGACCGGGTCGGCGGCTGCAGGATCGCGCCGCTCATCGCCGAGTGCCCGCGTGGTTCGTTCATCAGGAACAGCCGCAGGTCGTCCAGGTGCTTGATGAAGTACTCCCGCCGCTCGGCCATCGTCGCACCGGGGACGACGCCGACCCCGCCGGTGACGACGCGGGTCGGCATTCCCTCGGTGTGCGAGTCGATCGCGCTGATGGTCCGGATGGACCTCATCGCAGCGACTCCACGGCCTTCTTCATGTCCTGCTCCAGTTGGGTGAGGTGCTCGGGCACCAGGGGTCCACGCGGCGGGCGGCACGGACCGCCGTACCGGCCGACGTAGTCCATGCCGTACTTGATCGCCTGGACGAACTCGGTCCGCGAGTCCCACCGGAACGCGGCGACCAGCGGCTCGTACAGCGCCCGCGCCTCTTCCAGCTTGCCTTGTACGGCGAGGTCGAACAAGCGGACCGATTCCTTCGGGAACACGTTCGGGAATCCGGCGAACCAGCCGGTCGCGCCCATCAGCAGGGCCTCGAGGGTCAGGTCGTCGGCGCCGGCGATCACGGCCAGGTCCGGCGCGACCTCGCGGATCTCGAGGATCCGGCGGACGTCTCCGGAGAACTCCTTGACCGCGACGATGTTCTCGATCTGCGCGATCTCGCCCAGCAGGTCCGGGGTCAGGTCGACCTTGGTGTCGTGTGGGTTGTTGTAGACCATCACCGGCAGGCCGGCCTTCGCGACCTCGGTGAAGTGGTGGATCACCTCGCCACGGTTCGCGCGGTACATGGTCGGCGGCAGGCACAGTACGCCGGTCGCACCGTCCTCGGCCGCCTTCTCCGCCCACGCGCGGGCCTGGTGTGCGCCGACGCCATGTACGCCGACCACCACGATGCCATCGTTGCCGACGGCCTCGATCGCCGTGCGGGCGACGGCACGGCGCTCGTCATCCGTCAGCGACGAGTACTCGCCGAGGGAGCCGTTCGGGCCCACTCCGCGGCAACCGTTGTCGACCAGCCACCGGCAGTGCTCGGCGTACTTGTCCAGGTCCGGACGCAAACCTGCCGGCGCCGACGCGTCCTCGGCGTACGGCAACGCGGTGGCAACGATCACGCCTTCCAACTTCTCCGTCACAGATCCTCCTGAGCCTCTGCCAGATCCCGCAGCCTCACCGGCACGGCGATCGGTCGTTTCATCGATGATTCCGGTGCACCAACCAGCGCACCGACGGTCCGCGAACAGACCCGTCCCTGACACATCCCCAGTCCGGCGCGGCTGCTGAGCTTCAGCGCCCGGCCGTCCTGCACACCACGTCCGGCCACAGCCGCGTCGATCTCTCCGCGCGTGACTTCCTCACACCGGCACACCACGGTCTCGGCCGTGCTCCACGCTCGCCACCCGTCCCGTACCGGATACGCCCGCGCCAACACCTCCGCAAACTGTCGCCCACGCACGACGGCTTCCCGTGCCCCCATCGCGCCCGCCAGACCCTCGCGGTCTCCCGCTGCCCCGGCACCAGGCGGGTCCGGCGTACTTGCTCCCGCGTGATGGGCGGCGGCTGCACCGGCCACTCGACCTTCGGCAGCCGCTAGGTCCGCGCCGCCGATTCCGGTGAGCTCACCGGCGGCAAACACAGCGGGGGTGGTGGTTTCTTGGTGGGCGTCGACGACAACTGCTGGGCCACCGTCCGGGCCGGTCGTGAGGTTGCAGCGGGCGGAGACTGCGAGCTCGAGTTGAGCGGTGAAGCCGAAGCCGAGACAGACCGCGTCGACCTCGATCCGTCGCTCGGAGCCCGTGATCGGCTGCCACGAGTCGTCCAGCCGTACGACGGTGACGGCTTCGACGTGGTCGGTGCCGTGTGCGGCGACGACCGTCCAGCCGTGACGGAGCGGAATGCGATGCTTCGCCAGTAGCGCGCCGTACCCGAGGGCCTCGCGGAATTTGCTGGAGGCAACTAGTGGGTTGGTGAGCCAGCCGCGGCGGACTGTTCGCAGGGTGTTGGCCTCTAGTAGCTCGACGACCTCGGCTCCGACTCCGATCAGCGATTCTGCTACCGGGAGGAGGAACGGGCCGGTGCCTGCGACGAGTACGCGTTTGCCGACGGCGATGCGTTGTCCTTTGGCCAGTGCTTGTGCGGCGCCGGCACTGTAGACGCCCGGTAGATCCCAACCGGGGAAGGGAAGTACGCGGTCGTAGGCACCTGTGGCCAGGACGATCGCCTTCGCGTCAACTGCGAAGACCTGTCGTCCGGCGCTGTCCGCTGGTCCTTGTTGCACCCACAGTCGGAGGCCTTCCATCGCCCACACGGAAGTCTCCGCGAGATGGGTGATCCGCTCATGCCTCGCAAGCCGATCCCGCTGCGTGACGAATCCTTTCCAGCCGTGCTGCAACCGGCCGGCCCGCCGAGCCCCGAATTCCACCGGCAGTTGCCGGTTGAATTGCCCGCCCACACTCCGCCCGTCGTCGATCAACGTCACCGACGCACCACCATCCGCAGCCGCCAAAGCTGCGGCGATCCCGGCTGGCCCAGCCCCCACCACAACCACGTCAGCCACCCGCGGGACATCCGAGGTGGAAGCAGAGTGGGAGGACCCCGAGGCCAGATCCGCCCAAGGCTGCGCGTGGGTGCTGGCTGACGTGCCGCGGGCCGTCTCCCGAGCCTGCGCGTGGGAGGTGGCTGACGTGTCGCGGGCCGTCTCGCGAGGCTGCGCGTGGGCGGGGGCTGGCGCTTCGACTGTCCGGTGGCCGTCTGCAGGTTGGGGTAGGGCTGCGCCTGGTTGGGTTGTGATGGTGTCTGCTGGCTGGATGGTGCGTTGGCAGGCTCGGATGTCGGGGGTGCCGTTGACTATGACGAGGCAGTCGTGGCAGGCGCCGATGCCGCAGAAGACGCCGCGGGGGCGTGCGGCGATGCGGGTGGTTCGCCAGGAGTCTCGGCCGGTGGACAGCAGCGCGGCGGCGACTGTTTGGCCGGCCAGGGCGGTCACCGGTTCGCCGTCCACGGTGATGTCGACGGGCGTCGGCGTACCGACTCGGGCGGGGTCGCCGTCGCGGGGGCGGAGGTAGGCGGTCATGAGGCGAGCACCGCCGGACGGTCGACGCGGAACGGATCCGGGTCGACATGGGGAGCCAGTCCCAGGAACAGCTCGGTGATCAACCGACCGGTCGACGGCGCGAGTCCGATGCCCGCACCTTCGTGACCAGCCGCGTGCCACAGACCCGGCGTACGAGGATCCGGCCCGATGACCGGCAGATGATCCGGCGCATAAGGACGGAAACCGCCGTACGCCCGCATCACCGGCACGTCGCCCAGGAAGGGAAACAGCCCAACCGCCTTCACAGCAAGCTCACGCAGCACCTTCACCCGGAGTGAGTCGTCGAACCCGATTCGCTCCCGACTCGAGCCGATCAGGATCGTCCCGGCCCGCGTCGACTCCACCACCGTCGACGTCTGCAGCTCAGCGTCGCCGCTCCCGACCGCACCGACGTAGTCCGCGTCGTACACCTTGTGCCGAACGCATTCCGGCAGCGGCGCCGTCACCAGGATCACCCCGCGCCGAGGCAGCACCTGAATCGGCGCACCCGCATCGGCACTGAACGACCCAGCCCATGGCCCGCAGGCATTGAGTACGGCGCCGCACGCGATCACACCGTCATCGGTCTCGACCCCGACAACCCGTCCCTGAGCCGAACGTCGTACCGCCCGAGCCGTCACCCCCGAGCGCACCTCACCACCGCGGTCCCGGACGGCCGCGAGCAAAGCTGTTGCCGCGAGCACCGGTTGCACCTGCGCATCATCCGGGTAGTGGACCCCGACCGTCACCCGAGGAGTCAGCAAAGGCTCCAGCTCGAAGGCCTCCATCGGCGTGATCACGCGAGCATCGAGGCCCGCCGCCCGCTGCTTGGCCGCGAACGCCTTGAGCGGCTCGGGGTCAGTCGTCGCCACCACGACCCCGCCCTTGGTCTCCCACTCGACATCGGCGACCCGCTCAGGCAACCGCGACAGCACGACGTCCCACTCGGCCCGCGAGGCGATCGCCAACTCGAGCTCCGGCCCGGGCTCCTTGTCCGAGACGAGCACGTTGCCCTCACCGGAGGCCGTCGTACCGGCGGCCGGGCCGTCGCGATCGATCACCAGCACCCGGACGCCCGCCGCGGAGAGCGCCTCGGCGCAGGCCGCGCCGATCACGCCCGCGCCGACGACCACCACGTCGGGTATCGCGGTACCGGGCATCAGACTCTCCGTTCAGTAAAATGAACGAAACCGAGCCTACGCGTCCACCCTCGGCACGGTCAATGCACTCATCCGGCACTCACCAAGCACTCACTGGGCACTCACCCTGTACTACCCCGGCAGATGCGGGCTGCCCGGCGTGATCGGGTACGCGTCCGGCGGGTACTCCAGCAGCAGCACGGAACGCACCAGACCGTCCACCGCCTCGTACCCGTGCGGCCCGCCGGCCCGGAACGCCAGGTAGTCCCCCGGCCCCAACTCCTCAGTCCTGCCACGCGAGGTGATCCGCAGCCGCCCGGTCAGGACGATGTGATGCTCGGTCCCAGGATGCCCGTCCGACTGCTGTACGGCGTCCGGCCGGACCTCCTGGTTGTAGACCTCGAACAACCCACCGGGTGTCTCCAGCCGCCGCAGCATCCGCAGATCGATCGCTTCACCGGACAGTACGTCGATGTCCGCCGACCGTACGAGGACCAGCTCCGCACTCGGCGACTCGCTCAGTAGCGCCGACACCGGGACCCCCAGAGCGTTCGACAGACTGAACACTGTCTCGATCGTCGGGTTGCCCGCCCCGGACTCCAGTTGCGAGAGCGTCCCCTTCGCGATCCCCGACCGCCGGGCCAGCTCGGACAGCGAGATGCCCTGCTCGTCCCGCCGCATCCGCAGATTCGTCCCGAGCAACCGTCCCGCACCCATCGCCGCCACAGCCCGGAGCATGCCACATGCCACGAAGCACCGGCTCGGTTTGACCTGTCCACCCCACGGGCACGCGAGGTGGGTGGCTGAGGAATCCGTCGGGACCGTACTGCTGGCCGGAGTGGCGAATCTGGCGATCGCGATCGCCAAGGTGGTCGCCGGCCTGCTCTCCGGCTCGACCGCGCTGCTCGCCGAGGCGGCACACTCCGTCGCGGACACCATGAACCAGGCGTTCCTGCTGACCGCGCTCCACCGCAGCCGGAAGCCCGCCGACGCACGTCACCCGTTCGGCTACGGAATGGAGCGCTACTTCTGGTCCCTGCTGGCCGCGGTCGGCATCCTAGTGCTCGGCGCGGGGTTCTCGATCGCCGAAGGTCTGCGAGCCCTCATCGACCCAGAGCCGATCGCCTCACTCGGGTTGATCTACACGGTCCTGGCAGTCTCGGCGATCTTCGAAGGTACGTCGTGGTTGCGTGCAGTCAGGCAGGTACGACGGGAGGCCCGCAGGGAAGGCCTGCCTGCGCTGGAACACCTGAGAAACGCAGAACCGGCAGTCAAGACCGTCGCATTCGAGGACACCGCCGCCCTGATCGGACTGCTGATCGCGGCCGTCGGCGTGACGCTCGCGGTCGTCACAGGGCAGCACCTGTGGGACGGCGCCGCGTCGATCGGCATCGGCGTACTGCTGATCGTCGTCGCCTTCACACTCGGCCGCGACAACAAGGCGATGCTGATCGGCCGGGCACTGCCGGACGACGTACAGCAGCGGATCCGCGCGATCATCAATGACACACCAGGCATCGACGGCGTCCTCGAACTGCTCAGTCTCCGGCTCGCTCCGGACCAGGTTCTGGTGGTGGCGACCGTCGATCTGGCCGACATGCAGACCACCGGCGCGGCGATCGAACAGCTTGCCGAGCGGGTCGACTTCGAGGTACGCCGGCACTACCCGATGGTCCGGCACCTCTACCTCGATCCCACTCCTGGGATCAGTCCTGACCCCAGTTCGCGACGATGACCGCGATCGGCGGCAGTACGGCGGCGACCGCGCTCATCCCGATCGCGACCGGAATCGAGAACAGCCGCACGACGAACCACGCCAGCCCGATCAGCACCAGACAGCTGCCCATCAGCCAGTAGTAGAGCTTGCGGTTGTCGTACTTGCGGGCCATGTCAGACCTTCGTCGCCAGCCTGTCCAGAGCACCGACCAGCGGAGCCAGCTCGGGCAGTCCAGCAGCCTTCTCCAGAGCAGCAGCCAGTACGGCGTCGTGCGTCGGCCGGGCCTGGTCACGCAGCTCACGGCCGGCCTGGGTGACCTCGGTGTAGATGCCGCGGCGGTCGGTCGGGCACAGGTACCGCTGCAGGAGCTTGCGGTCCTCCAGACGGTTCACCAGCCGGGTCGTGGCCGACTGACTAAGCACGACCGCGCTGGACAGCTGGTTCATCCGCAGGTGGTAGTCGTCCTGCCGCGCCAGCACGTCGAGCACGCCGTACTCGCTGACGGACAGGTCGTAGTGCTTCTGCAGCGCGCGCTCCAGCTCGTCCTCGATCCGGGCGTGCAGAGCGGCCAGGGTTCGCCAGCCCGCTGCCCGCGCCTCCGCGGCATTATCCGGCAGTCCCACGACGCCTCCACGTGAACGATCGCGAATAACCCGCTTCTGCAACTATCGCGCACGCCGGTAACAGTCACAAGACCACGGTCCGATCGTGCTTGCCGGCCAGGCTTTTCGATGCGGAGCAGCAAGCCTTGACAGTCGGCATCCTCGCTCCTACGGTGAGCAACCAGGTGGATTATGGCCATGACCGTAATCCGACCGACCTACCGTGAGGCTACCTGAGAGGGGCCGGTCGTGAGGAAGTTCGGATTGTTGCTGACGGCAACCGTATTGGTCGCCGGAAGTCTGGTCCAAGCCGGAACGGCGCGGGCCGCCGTACCAGCCGGGGTGTTCCAGGATTTCGAGACCGATGCCGACCTGACGGGGGCGACCGTCACCCTGCCGCAGGCCGACAAGATCGAGCGGACCGCCGATCCCACGCACGGCGCCTCCGGGGTGAAGTTCAGCATCGCGCCGGCCGGCACGCCGGGAGCGACGGCCTCGTCGGGGCTCACCCTCAACGCCGGTACGCCGAGCCTGCCGGTCAGCGACTGGTCCGGTCACACCCTGCTCGGGTTCGACTTCTTCACCGAGCAGGACTACACCGTCGTCGGCCGGATCACCGTCCGGGACCAGGCCAACAAGGCGTACGGCGTCGACTACAAGATCAACGCCCGCAGCTGGACGCCGGTCGACCTGCGGCTGAGCGCGATCACGGCCGCCGGCGTCGACATCAGCCGGATCGCCTACATCGGCATCTCGATGCCCCGTGCAGGCGCGACGGTCGTCGGCCACTACGACGCCTTCCGGCTCGTCGACACCGACCCGCACGACAAGACGGCGTACGGCGACCAAGCGGCCGCGCAACTGCTCCGGCTGACGGACTTCAACGGCGTACTGACCAAGCTGGCGGCTCAGATCGCCACCATGGACCGTTCACTCGGCCACACGCCTGCCGATGAGCGGCTGCGGGCGCAGGTCGACTCCGCGGCGGCACAGTGCGCCGAGTTGCGCCAAGCGCTGTCCGCGGGGCCGATGACGTATGCGCAGTACGCGCCGTTCAACGCGGGTGTCACGGCGTTGCAGCGATCGGTGCCACGACTGGCGAACACGATCCAGGCGCGGTCGCACGACAAGCATGCGGACTTCGGGCTGGAGTCGGCCGACTCGATGGCGCTGGTCTATCCGAAGGACCTGCCGTTCGGCTCGACCGGACCGGCGCCGTCGGTGTCGCTGACCCGTGGTGAGTACGAGAACGTGCAGGCCGTCGTACTGCCGTTCGCGGAGCAGCTCAACGGCGTACAGGCGCGGGTGACCTCGGTGTCCGGCCCCGCAGGTGCGCTCACCGCCTCGGTGGCGCCGGTCGGATCGCTGAATGTGACGCCGACGAACCAGTATCACCGTCCGACGTACGCCGGCTGGACGCCGGACCCGATCCGCGACGACCTGTCCTCGGTGGATGTCCCGGCCGACACGATCCAGCCGTACTGGATCCGGCTGAAGGCCTCGCCGGACGCGCGGCCCGGCATCTACAAGGTGAAGGTCGCGTTCTCCGCGGGCGGCAAGCACACCCGGACGATGACTGTGTCGGCGAAGGTGTGGCCGGTGACCGTTCCGGATCGGCCGAAGCTCAACACCACCTTCCAGTTCACGCCGGCGATCGTGAACGACATCTACGGGATCACCGATCCCGCCGCGCAGGAAGCGACCAAGCACACGTACTGGTCGTTCCTGAACGACTACAAGATCGAGCCGGACCAGCTCTACACCTGCCCGTGCATCCCCTCGAGCCCCGGACCGGTGATCGTGCCGACCCCGGTCGAGGACGTGCTCTACATCCGCGACCACTACGGGCTGCGTGACTTCAACGCCTTCTACCTGTGGGCCGGAATGCTGAACCCGTCGAAGCCGGAGACCTGGCAGGCGCAGATCGACACCTGGATCTCACAGCTGCGGACCGCGATGGACAGCTACCGCGCCGCGGGCGTCGACAAGTACGCCTACGTCTACGGATTCGACGAGGCCAACGGGCCACTGCTGCAGGCCGCCAAGCAGACCTTCGCCGCGGTGAAGGCCGCCTTCCCGGACGTGCCGATCATGACCACGCTGCGGGACAACTCGATGGGAGTCGACACCGGACTGGCCGGGCTGGTCGACATCTGGGCGCCGCAGCAGGACCTGTACAACCAGACGGTGGCCGAGCGGACCAGGGCCCGCGGCGACCAGGCCTGGTGGTACCCGGACATCGCCACCGGTTCGCCGCTGCCGAACTGGTTCAACGGCTACCCGCCGATCGACTCGCGCACGCTGATGGGCCCGATGTCGTACAAGGCCGGGGTCGAGGGCGTCCTGTACTACGCGACGAACCGCTGGCTCCGTTCGGACCACGCCAACCAGTTGCTGGTGAACGACGGGATCCTGTCGGCGTGGAAGGCGGCGACGTTCAACGGCACCGCAGGCGACGGGTCGATGTTCTACCCAGGTCCGACCGGGCCGATGGCCTCGATCCGGCTCGAGAACTTCCGCGACGGCATGGAGGACTACAACCTGCTCTGGCTGCTGTCGCATGACGTGGCGGCCAAGCCCCATCTGCCACCCGCGCTGAAGGCGCACGCCGCCAAGCTGCTGACGGCCGGCGACGTGGTCACCGACCAGCGGAACTTCACCGAGGACCCGGTCCGCTACCGGCACTGGCGCACCGACGTCATCGCGACCATCACCGCGGTCGGGCTAGTGCACTAGGTAGAAGCGGGAGACCGCCCGGAAGGACTCCTTCGGCTGCCACTGGTACCGCGATGCCGGGTCGTCGGAGTCCTTTCGGATCACCTTGCAGAGACTGAATGCGGCGATGTCCTCGTCGTGGGGACGGTCGTGCGGGCGGTGCGGCGCGTCGGGTGAGATGAAGGTGTACGGCGACACACCGAGGAAGCCTTCGGCGGTGAAGACGTCGAGCATCGTGGCCAGGTGGTCGGCCTGTTCCTGCTCGTCGCGGACGTACTGCGGCGGGATGACCGGGACGTCGCCGGTGTAGTCGACGATGTCCCAGCCCATCCCGCCCAGCTCGGCCGCGCCGGTAAACGTGCAGCAGCCGAACTCGAGGATCATGATCGGCTTGCCCCACTGGCGGAACCGCGCCAGTTCCTCGGTGTGGCCGGCGCGGTTCGCGTGGTACGAGTAGTAGTCCAGCCCGACGACGTCGAACAGCGACCAGTCCACCTGCTCCAGGTCCGACGCGGCGCCGTACGTGATCCGGCCCTTGAAGTTGCTGCGGGCAACCTTCACCATCCGGGCGGTGAAGGCGCGGAACTTCCGCTGCAGCTCCGCCAGGTCGAACTCGCCCTTGGTCAGGTACTCGACCCGCTCGAAGAAGGTTGCCCCCGGCACGATCCCCGGGGTGAACAGCATGAACTCGCAGCCGATCACCAGGATCACCTCCTGGTCGTACCGCCGGCGCAACCGCTCCGCCTGGACCGCGACCTTCCGCAGCTTCTCCAGCTCGTCCGCCTGCGGTTCGTCGAACGAACGCGGCTGGATCGACACCCGCAGACCGTGCTCGAGCGCAGTGGTCGCGGTGTCGACCAGCCGGCCGGCATCGCTGCCGTAGATGCTGACCCAGTTCGCGTGCAGGCGGTCGCGGATCGCCCGGATCTCACCCTGCATGATGCTGCGCCGCCACAGCATCCGGCTGTCGTCACCGAGGAACCCGGTCCCGGTGTCGTAGGCGACCCCCTTGAACTCGAGGCGTCTTCGTAGGGCGGAAGCGGTCTGGGTACTGGAGACACTTGTCACCGCGAGGGCGAGGAGCCCCAGGAAGTGCGCACGATTGAGAGCGGGAGTCGTCATGCTCCTCAGGTTGTCGTGGGATCGGCCGTGCGTCGTCGTACCGAGGTCCCGGCCGGAAAGACTTTGGTCGCGCGACGTCGGGTGACACAGCAATGACCAGTCACCGATGTGCCGGTCAAACGCTTGCGCTACTCCTAGCGGCCCCCGACTCTTCTCGGTCATGGGTCGCGACGGACACCTCTGCTCTGACAGCTCAGCTCAACAGCTGATCGCAGGACGAGTGGCCGGCCCACGGGGGTCGGTCACTCATTTCTTCGGATGCGCAATCACCACGGCATTGCTGAGGAACGCCGTACCATCCCAGTCCTCGCAGGTGACCAGAACCAGCCGGCCCGGAACACTCTGGTCGAAAACCTGCGTGGCCTGGGTGGCGAGCGCCTTCTTCCGATACGTGGTCACGGACGCGACCACGTAGTTGAGGGTCCCTTTGCCTGTGGTGACCTTGACCGCGTCTCCGGCCTTCAACCGGCCGAGGTCGTCGAACGCGCCGCCGCCGTCGTGCACGGTGTGGCCGGTGATGATCGCCGACCCCTTGGCCGCACCGGGCTGAGCGCCGTCGGACCACCAGCCGAGCAGCTGCGGATTGGACGGCGGGATGAGAGCGCCACCGCGGGCGCGGATCCCCAGCACGCGGGCGGAGACCCCGAGACTCGGGACGGATACCCGTACCGGGTTGCCCGGCCGCGCCGGGGCGGTGCTCCGGACCTCGGGCGGAAACGTGGTCTTCGGTGCTGTGCCCTTCGGTGTGGTCGCCTTCGGCATGGTGGGCTTAGGCGTGCTGGGCTTCGGTGACGATTTCGTCGGCACGGCCGACGTCGTACCGGTCGGGGCCGCGTCAGTGCTGTTGTCCGTCCTGAGCTGCAGGTAGCCGCCGGTCAGGAGTAGTACGGCGCCGACCGCCAGGGCCCCGATCGTCCACCACGACGAACGAGCGCGACCCGGGCGGCGACGCTGTGCGGACATGTCAGGCAGAGTGCTGACCGCGGTTCTGCCGCGACTTCAGGATGCCGGCGAACACAAGCACACCACCGAGCGTGATCAGGGCGAGGCCCCACGCGCTCTGGTGACCGGTGATCGCCGAGGTGAGCTTGAGCCCACCGGACTGACCGGCGTCGACCTCGGTCGGAACCGCGACCGGCGACGTCGAGGTGCTGGTCGGGCTGTCCGTTGGCACGACCGACGGCGACTCGGACGGCGTCGCACTCGGGCTGTCGGACGGCGTACTCGGGGTGTCACTCGGCGACGTGGTCGGGGTCTCGGACGGCGTTTCGCTCGGGGTCTCCGACGGTGTCTCGGAAGGAGTCTCCGACGGGGTTTCAGAGGGAGTCTCGGACGGCGTCTCGCTCGGCGTCTCCGAAGGAGTCTCGCTCGGCGTCTCCGAAGGAGTCTCGCTCGGGGTCTCCGACGGAGTGTCGCTCGGTGTCGGGGTCGGCGTCGGCGTGGTCGTCGCCTTCACGACACAGAAGCGCAGATGACCGATGGTGTAGTACTTCCCGGTGGACGACTGAACCGGCGCGTGTACGCCAGTCCCGGAGGTGACTCCGGCCGGCCGGTAGTCGAAGAAGCTCGCCGCGTAGCCGAAGCTGCCCGGATCAGCGCCGTCGGTCTTGACGTTGACGAGTACACCGCGCACCGTGCCGCCCGTCGCGGTGAAGTCGACCACCGTGCCGCCGGTCTGATCACCGTTGTGATCCGGGTCGTCCTGCTGGAGCGTGCTCGCGGTCCAGGTCACCGTCACGCCGTCCACGGTCTTCGTACCGGGAGCCGGCGGGGTGTCGTCGTCGGCCCCGTCGAACGCGATCTCGGTCGAGTCCGGGATCACGTCGATGCAGGCCGGGGTGCCGTCGATGATGTCGCCGTTGGCCGACGCGGACGGCGCCAGCGCCAAGGTCACCCCACCCAGGACCAGCGCCACAGCGCCCGCCCCACCGAGCAGCGCAACCACTCGAGAGCTCTTCGATTTCATGCGCGCGTCCGTGGATGCGTCGTTCACAAGTCTTCCCCAACCATGCTCTGAGACCGCGGCCGGACCGACCGGCGGCGTCGGCGTCGCTCCCCCCGGAGCCATCCCCGGGCCACCCCGGGAACCTCGGAAGTCTGGTCCTCGCGGGTTGTCGCGCGCAAGGAACCCCGGCCCGATCTAACACAAAAACATCGTGTCAGTTCATGAGACACTGTTTTCGTGCGGGAAGCAGATCAGAAGACGGTGCTCGGATCGGTGTGGTTGCGGACCGAGCCGGAGGCGACCAGGTCGCCGCTGAGCCGGGACGACATCGTCCGTACGTCGATCAAGGTGCTGGACCGGGACGGGCTGGACCTGTTCTCGATGCGGCGGGTGGCGGCGGAGGTCGGCACGGCGGCGACCTCGGCGCTGTACTGGCGGATCGCCAACAAGAACGACCTGCTCGAGCTCGCCGTCGACGAGGTGCTGGGTGACGCCCTGGTCCCACCCGGCGACGGCGATTGGCGCGACCAGGTGACCGTGGTGGTGCGATCGGCTTACGAGGCGCTGTGGATTCATCCCTGGGCGCCGCAGTTGCTGGCGTCACATGCGGGGCTCGGGCCGAACTACCAGGCGCTGGCCGATCAGGTGCTCGCGATCCTGCGGGCGGCCGGGTTCAAGGGTGTGCATCTCGACTCGGCCGTGTCGGCGATCTTCCACTACCTGATCGGGTCCGCGGTCACCGACGCCGCGTGGTCGGCCGTCGTACGGCGGAGCGGCCTGAGCGAACCCGACTGGGCGTCCGAGGCCGGCGACCAACTGGGCGTGGGCGCGGCCAGTCTCGCGGCGTACCTGAACCGCGAGAATCTGGCCGGGCCGGAGGCACGATTCACTTCGGGACTGCGGGTCATCCTGGTCGGGCTGCGGCCCCGGCAGCTCTCCTGAGGCTCAGCTCGCCGGCTTCTCTTGCGGGTCGTGGGCTTCGGCTTGAGCGATCGGGCGTAGGCGACGCTCACTGCGAAGTGCCCGCGCAGTTCGTCGGTGTTGGCCAGGAGCGCGTCGGGGACGACGACGTACTCCTTCTGCTGTACTCCGTGGGCGACGTTGAGGGTGGTGTCGTACCTGGAGAGAAACGCCTCGCGCTCGGCTTCGGGAAGGCGCAGCGCGAGGGTGCCGTTCTCGTTCAGCATCGAGAACATGTTGCCGTTGACCGCGGTGTACGGGAAACCGGCACCCTTGCGCTCGACGTCAGGGAACTGTTCGACGAGTGCGTCGAACAGTGCGACCTTCTCGGCCGGAGCCTTCGCCATGCCGCCACGGTAGGAGCTCGGGTGGACGACCGCTAGAGATCGGCGAACGCTGACGCCGGGTTCTCGAACGCGTCGGCGACGAACCGGAGGAACGCGGCCGCCGTCCCGCCGTCGCAGACCCGGTGGTCGAACACGAGCGACAGTTGGGTGAGCTTGCGGATCGCGATCTGGCCGTCGACCACCCACGGACGGTCGATGATCCGGCCGACGCCGAGGATCGCGACCTGCGGGTGGTTGATGATCGCCGCGCTGCCGTCCACGCCGAAGCTGCCGTAGTTGTTCAGCGTGAACGTCCCGCAACCGAGCTCGTACGGCGTCAGCCTGCCGGTCCGCGCGGATTCGGTCAGTCGGCGGATCTCACCGTCGAGAGCGCGCGTGGTCATCGTGTGCGCGTTCGCCACCGCCGGTACGACGAGACCTCGATCGGTCTGCGCGGCCAGTCCGAGGTTGATGCCGTCGTACTGGACGAGCTCCTCGCGCTCGGTGTCGACGAAACCGTTCAGCTCCGGGTAGCGCTGCAGACCCGCCACCGTGAACCGCGCCATCAACGCCAGCAGACCCGGACCGGAATCCTTTGCCGACCGCAACGATTCCCGCAGCTCCACCAGGGCGGTCGCATCCACGTCCACCCAGGTTGTCGCCTCGGGGATCTCCGCGCGGCTCCGAGTCAGGGTCGCCGCCACGACCTTCCGGAACCCACTCATGGGGATCCGCCGTAGCTCGGGCAGCCCGGTTCGCGAACTCACGTCCTCCACCTGGGGGGCGGGCTCCTGCTCGAACCGTTGAGCGATCGCCTGCTCGACATCCCGGCGGACAATCAGACCGTCCGGTCCGGAACCGGTCAACGTCCGCAGATCCACCTCAGCGTCCCGCGCGATCCGCCGTACCAGCGGCGAGATCACCAGCGGCACCCGCCGCGCACTGCCCGTGTCCGGCGCCGACCCGGTCTCCGGTGTAGCGGCGCTGCGCGCCGACTGGAGGCCGGGGCGCGTCGCCGAGGTAGTGGAGTCGGGGTGCGTCGCCGGTGCGGCGGCGCTGCGCGCCGGCTGGAGGTGGGGACGGGGCTTGCGGCGCCGACCTGAGCCGGTGCCGGTACCCGTGCCGTAGCCGACGAGTACGCTCCCGGACCCGGCCCGCTCCTCCTGCCGGTACGCCTCTCCGGCCACCTCGGACCGTGCACCCGACCCGGCCGGCTCGTCATGCCGGTTGTTCCCACCGGCCGTCTCGGACCGTGCACTGTCGTCCTGCAGGTCGTTCCCACCGGCCGCCCCGGACCGTGCACTGTCGTCCTGCCGGTTGTTCCCACCGGCCGCGTCGGACCGTGCACCGTGGTCCTGCCGGTTGTTCCCACCGTCGGGCGCAGGCCGTGTGCCGGTGTTGATCTCGCCGATGGTGATGAGGGGTTTGCCTACCGGGATGGTCGTGCCGGGGTCGCCGTGGAGTTCTTCGACGACACCGGCGTACGGGGACGGGAGTTCGACGATGGACTTGGCGGTCTCGACCTCCGCGACCGGGGCGTCGACGGTGACGACGTCGCCGACCTTCACCAGCCAGCGGACGATCTCGGCCTCGGTCAGGCCCTCACCGAGATCGGGCAGCAGGAACGTGTTCACGAGTCCTCCCACTGCAGGTCGTCCACCGCGTCGAGAATCCGGTCCACGCCGGGCAGCTGGTACTTCTCCAGCTTCGGCGGCGGGTACGGGATGTCGAACCCGGTCACCCGCCGGATCGGCGCGGCCAGCGAGTGGAAGCACCGTTCGGTGACGCGGGCAACGATCTCCGACGACACACTGGCGAACCCGCTGGCCTCCGCGACCACGACAGCCCGCCCGGTACGCCGTACCGCCGCGCACACCGTCTCGTCGTCGAACGGCACGATCGACCGCAGATCCACCACGGACAGCTGCCGCCCTTCGGCCGCCGCGACCTCGGCCGCCTCCAGCGCGACCGGCACCGTCGGCCCGTAGGCGATCAGGGTCGCGTCCGCGCCTTCCCGCCGTACGACGGCCGTGCCGATCCCGGGCTGGTCCTCGGTGAGATCGACCTCTTCCTTGGCCCAGTAGAGCTTCTTCGGCTCCATGAACACGACCGGATCCGGCAGTTCGATTGCCCTGCGCAACAACGTGTACGCGTCCGCGACCGTGGCCGGCGCGACGACGGTCAGGCCTGGCGTGTGCGCGTAGTAGCTCTCCGACGAGTCGCAGTGGTGCTCGACGCCGCCGATCCCGCCGGCGTACGGCATCCGGATCACCATCGGCAGGGTGATCTTGCCGCGGGTCCGGTTCCGCATCTTGGCGACGTGGGAGACGATCTGCTCGAACGCCGGGTAGCCGAACGCGTCGAACTGCATCTCGACGACCGGGCGCATCCCGTTCATCGCGAGCCCGACGGCCATCCCGACGATGCCGGACTCGGCCAACGGGGTGTCGAAGCAACGATCCTCGCCGAACTCCTCGGTCAGCCCGTCGGTGATCCGGAAGACGCCGCCGAGCGCGCCGACGTCCTCACCGAACATCAGCACGGTGTCGTCGGCCTTCATCGCATCGCGGAGGGCCTGGTTGAGGGCCTGCGCCATGGAGATCTTCATGTGGGTCATCGCTCAGACCTCCTCTCGCGCCAGCTCGTCGCGCAGGAACGCCGCCTGCTCGCGCAGCTGCTGCGTCTGCTCGGAGTAGAGGTGCGTGAACAGTTCCCTCGGATCCACTTCGGGCTCCGGCATCAGTCCGTCGCGCAACCGCGTCGCGACCTGGTCCGCCATCGCCTCCGCGCGCTCGCGCACCGCGTCGTCGAGCCAGCCCCGCTCGTCGAGGTACGCCCCGAGCCGCTTGATCGGGTCGCGATCCAGCCACGGTGTGACCTCGTCGTCCTCGCGGTACCGGGTCGCGTCGTCGGCGTTGGTGTGCGCCTGCACTCGGTACGTGTGGGCCTCGACGAGCTGCGGTCCCTCGCCCGAGCGCGCCTTCTCCACGGCCTGTCCTAGGACGGCGAGCAGCCCGGCCAGGTCGTTGCCGTCGGCCCGTTCGCCGGGGACGCCGTACCCGATGCCCTTGTGGGCCAGCGACGGAGCGACGGTCTGCCGGGCGAGTGGCACCGAGATCGCGTACTCGTTGTTCTGGATGAAGAAGACGACCGGGGTGTGGAAGACGGCGGCGAAGTTCAGCGCCTCGTGGAAGTCGCCCTCGCTGGTGGCGCCGTCGCCGCAGAGCGCCATGACCACCGTGTCCTCGCCCTTCAGCCGGGCCGCGTGCGCGACGCCGACCGCGTGGGTGAGCTGCGTCGCGAGCGGCGTGGACTGCGGCGCGACGTTGCGCGCGTACGGGTCGTACCCGGAGTGCCAGTCGCCGCGGAGCAGCGTCAGCGTCTCGATCGGGTCGACACCGCGGCTCACGATCGAGACCGTGTCGCGGTACGTCGGGAACAGCCAGTCGCCCTCGCGGAGCACCATCGTGGCCGCGATCTGACAGGCCTCCTGGCCGTGCGACGACGGGTAGACGGCGAGCCGGCCCTGGCGGACCAGCGCGCTGGCCTGGTCGTTGATGCGACGGCCCTTGATCAACTGAACGTAACCGTCGACCAGGGCTTCCTTGGTGGGCAGCCGGTACAACGGATGGTCGTGCGGTACGCCGTCCTGGTCGATCAACCGGACGGGTTCGGCAGAGGGGAGCAAACGCTCCTCAACGAGACTCATCGACGTCCTCGCTTCGCTCCGGGCGCCGACGAGGCGCGGAGCGGACTGTTCTTGATGATGAACTCGCTTCGCTCGTTCATGTGACCCTCCTGCGCAGGAGACGGACGGTGGCCTCATCGTCGTACTTCTGGCCAATCGGATCCAGACCTGTGAGAATCACGAGACGTTTGGTTCAGTTGGTTGCGCGAGAGGGAGCACGATGTCCGACGAGGTGGCGGTCCACCGGGCCGGTCCTGGACAGATGGTCGTCGCCCCGGCGCTGGACGAGGTCGACCGGCAGATCGTCGAGGCGCTCGGGCGGGACGGACGGCTCTCGATCCGGGCCCTCGCGGACCAGGTCCACATCTCCCGCGCGAACGCCTACGCGCGGGTCGAGCGACTCACCGCGACCGGGGTGATCACCGGTTTCACCGTCACGGTCGACCCGCTGAAGCTGGGCCTCGCGACCTCGGCGTACGTCACTCTCAGTCTCCGCCAAAGCTCCTGGCGAACCCTGAGAGAACAACTCCAGGCCATCCCCGAGATCAAGCACATGGCACTCGTCGGCGGCGACTTCGACGCCATCCTCCTGGTCCGAGCCGCCGACAACGAAGGCCTCCGCCGAGTAGTCCTCGAAAAACTCCAAGCCATCCCCGAGGTCCTGGCCACCCGAACAGCCCTCATCTTCGAAGACCTCGGCACGCTCTAACAGCCGCAGGATCTTCGTAGGATCAGGGCGGTTGGGTAGGTGAGGGACTGGACGGCGTCTTCGCCGTCTATCAGGCGACGGACAGCCTCGTGGGCCATGCGGTCCAGGGGTTGGCGTACGACGGTCAGGGGCGGCCAGCTGTATTCGGTCTCGGCTGTGCCGTCGAAGGCCAGGACCGCTATGTCGTCGGGGACTCGGAGGCCGGCTTCGTGGATCGCGCGGAGTGCGCCGACTGCTTGCAGGTCTGAGCTGGCGAAGATCGCGGTCGGTCGTTTCGTTGCCGCGAGCAACTCTCGGCCGGCGTCGTACCCGCCCTGCCGGCTGAATCTCGCCCGCGCGATCGGCCCGTCTTCGAGCCCCGCCTGGCGAAGTGCGTCCCGCCACCCAAGCTCACGCTCCGGCGCCCGACCGCCTGTGCCGCGACCACCGATCACCAGCCCGATCGTGCGATGGTCGTGCTCGATCAGGTGCTTGACGCCGGCGCGCGCACCCGCGCGGTACTGCGGCCGGACCGAGCTCACGGTCGGCAACACCCGGTTGATGGCGATCACCGGGATGCCGACCTCGGTCAGGTCCGGATCCTCGGTCGGAGCAACCAGGAGCAATCCGCTGACCTGGCGGATCAGCAGTTCGGCGATCTTGGCCTGCTCGGTGACCGGATCACCGTCGGCGCTGGTCTGCAGAACGACGTACCCGCGAGCCGACGCCTCCTTGTCGATCGCCTTCGCGAGTTCGGCGAACAGCGGGTTGCCGCCGTCCGGCGTGATGAGCCCGAACGTGCGCGTCGTACCCATCCGCAGCGCCCGCGCGGTCGCGTTCGGCCGGTAGCCGAGTACGCGGATCGCCTCCAGGACCCGTTCCCGGGTCTCCGGCGCGACCCGGCGCGGGCCTTCGTTCACCACGTAGCTGACCACGGCGGTACTGACCCCGGCGTACTGCGCCACGTCGTTCCGGGTGATGGGGGTGGCCTTCGGCATGTGCCGATAGTACGACGGTTGACCGGTTTGGAAAGCGGTTGCTAGCGTGCTGTTCTACACGAGTAGAAAGGGTCCGCCGTGCCCAGACGTTATGCAGTCGCCGGAACCGGGTCGCGAGCGCGGGCGTATGTCCGCGCGATCTTCCAGGAGCACCCCGAGGAGGCGCAGCTGGTCGCCCTGCTCGACCCGAACCAGGGCCGCCTCGCCTTCCACGAGCGGTACGTCAAGGAGCTCGGTGGTCCCGAGTTGCCGCAGTACGGCGCCGACGATCTCGAGCAGATGATCAAGGAGCAGTCGGTCGACCGGGTGGTCGTGACGAGCCCCGACCACACGCACGCAGCGGTCGTGTCCCGGATCCTGCGCGCCGGCGCCGACGTGATCGTCGAGAAGCCGCTGACCATCGACGCGGACGGCACCCGGCAGATCGTCGCCGCGATGAACGAGTCCGGCAAGTCCGTGGTCGTCACCTTCAACTACCGCTACTCGCCGCGCAACAGCGCGCTGCGGCAGGTGATCGCGGACGGCGAGATCGGCACCGTCACCAGCGTCGAGTTCCAGTGGGTGCTCGACACCCGGCACGGCGCGGACTACTTCCGCCGCTGGCACCGGGAGAAGAAGAACTCCGGCGGCCTGATGGTGCACAAGGCCTCGCACCACTTCGACCTGGTGAACTGGTGGATCGCGTCGAAGCCGACCAAGGTGTACGCGTCCGGCGGCCTGTTCTTCTACGGCTCGGACAACGCGGCAGCCCGTGGCCTCGGGCAACGACCTGCCCGGGGCACGATCGAGGGCTCGGCCAACGATCCGTGGTTGCTGGATCTGCGCACCGACGAGATCAACCGGCAGCTGTACCTGGAGAGCGAGCAGTACGACGGGTACCTGCGCGACCAGGACGTGTTCGGTCCGGGGATCACGATCGAGGACAACATGGCGGTGGTCGCGGAGTACGCGAGTGGCGCCCGGCTGAGCTACTCGCTGAACGCACACTCGCCATGGGAGGGCTATCGGGTGTCGGTCAACGGCACCGAGGGCCGCGCCGAGCTCGAGGTCATCGAGCGGGCGGCCGTGATCGATGATCAGATCGACCCGAGCTACCCGTCGGACCGGGTGATCCCGGGCGACGTGCGCTCCAACGGCGAACGGCTCGTCCTGCAGAAGCACTGGGCACCCGCGGTCGAGGTCGAGATCCCCCGCGGCGTCGGCGGCCACGGCGGTGGCGACCGCCTCCTCTACGACGACCTCTTCAAGGGCCCGGGCAACGACCCGCTCGGGCGTGCCGCCGACGTCCACGACGGCGTCCGGGCCGTTGCCGTCGGCATCGCCGCCAACCAGTCCCTAGCCACCGGCCAGCCGGTCGTCATCGCCGACCTGGAGCTCGGCGGCTGGGTCTAACCCGGTCTCGCGCAGGATCCGCTGGACGGTCGCGTCGAGTGAGCTGGTCTGATCGATCACCGTCTCCCGCGGCCACTCCAGCAGATCCTGCGGCCGGTACCACTCCGCCATGGCCTCGGCGGTGAATGCGCTCACCTTCTCCCGCGTCGCATGCCGCCGAACGGTCTCCTCGAACGGAATGTCCAGGTAGTAGAAGTACGCCGACCCCGGATAGTCACGGGCGAGATCGGCGAACAATCACGATCAGCCGGGGATCCACCCGTAGTTTTCTACCAGGTGGCGGGGAGGCCTGGGCGGTGGGTGCCGAAGGTCCATTCGTAGCCTTCGGGGTCGGCTACTCGGCAGCGGTAGTTGCCCCACTCGGTGGTGGCCGGGGTCCAGATGGACTCGGCGCCGGCGGCCACTGCGCCGGCGTGGACGGCGTTGACCTCGGCCTCGGTGTCGAAGGCGATGTAGGCGCCGTGGCCGACGGTGTCACCCTTGCGGGCGGGCTTGTCGTAGCCCTCCTCGTCGGTGAAGAGCGTGAAGGCCACACCGCCGTACCGCATCTCGGCGTGCATGATCCCGCCCTTGTCGTCCGGGACCTCCATCGTGGTCTCGAAACCGAAGGCCTTCTCCAGCCAGCGCAGGGCGCCGACCGCGTCGCGGTAGCCGAAGTACGCGTGGAATGTCGCTGAGGTAGTCATGTACCCAGCATCGATCGAGTAGCGGACAGCTTCCGTCCGCTACTCGATCAACCTTCGGCTACTTCCGGAACTGACCCGGGCCGAGGACCTGCCAGCCCTTGGTGGCCGGCGTCTTGATCAGGTCGAGCGGCATGGCGAACGTGTGCACCACCTTGTTCGGCCGGCTGATCGCCCAGAAGGCCGGGTGCCGCGGGTTCGAGCGGTCCCAAGCGATGCCTTGACCCTGGACGTCGGGCAGGTCGACGGTGGCGATCCAGCGCAGCTCGGCGCCCGCCGTCGGCAACTCCATCACGTACGCCTCACCGAGGTCGTGACCGGTCAGCCAGAGCCGGCCGTCGGGACCCCACGAGCCACCGGAGTTCGACATCGGCTTGAACCGGTCCAGGATCGGCTTCGGGATCGTGTACGACGCGAGCGGCTCGAACTTGTCGTCCAGCTTCACGATCTGGGTGTTGTAGGTCTGGCCGTACGGCTCGTTCGTGTCGTCCGAAATCTCGTCGTAGTTGGCGAAACCGGCCCACCACGCGCCGTCGTGCCGGTCCAGCCAGGTGAGTGAACCGCGGTAGATGCCGAACGAGTACGAGTCGATGTGCTTCATCGTCTTGGTGTCGAACACCTCGATCGAGCTCTCCATCGGCCACTCGGGGTAGTTCGAGTGGACGGCGTACAGCTTCGAACCGACGACCACACCGCTGTCCATGTGCTTGAACGGACCGTCGGTGTCGCCGGCGAACTGCAGCAGCGGCTCGCCGGTCCGGCGGTCGTGCTTGGTGATCGTCCGATTGTTGACCGCGTAGAAGTACTTCGCGTCGACCGCGATCGCCTGGTTCGCGTCGAAGGCGGCGTACGACGTGAGCGGGGTCGCCGGGTACGACGGCGGTTCGGCCGTCGCAGCGGCCTGCGCGGCGGGAGCCGGGGCCGCGGGGCGGGCGGCCGAGACGGACGGGATCGCCACAGCGGCCAGGACGGCCGTCGCGGCGATGAGGGCGGGGAGCTTTCGCATCACAAACCTCCGAGGGGATGATTCCTGCTCCCCGACCCTCGGTGCCGCACGGGAACGACCGCGGACGGCCGCATGAACCTGCCGCGTCAGGTAGGTTGCCGGGCCGCTCGTTGCCGGCGGAACCAGACGAACAGGGCGAGGCAGGGAATCAGGAGGCCGCCGACCCCGAGGACGAGGAAGTCCCACTCGGCGCCGATGTGGTCGACCAGCCAGCCGAAGTTCTGGCCGAAGAACCCGGTGACGAAGGTCAGCGGCAGGAACACCGTGGCCAGGATGGTGAGCTGCTCGATCGTCGCGTTCTGCCGGACGCTGACCTTGGTCTGCTCGACCGAGATCACCGCCATGTTCGCCTCCAGCACCGTCGCGAGCAGGTCCCGCTGGGCGGCGACCTCCTCGTTCACCAGCACCAGGTGGTCGTGCACGTCGCGGAAGTACGGCAGCAGTTCGGTGTTGCGCGCGCCGCGCTCGAGGGTCGCGAGTACGGCGAGCAACGGGTGGACCGCACGGTAGAAGTCGGTGACCTCGCGACGGAGGAAGTAGATCCGCTCGGTCGGTGCGACCGATCCCGCGAACACGGTCCGCTCGACCTGCTCGATGTCGCGTTCCAGCTCAGCCACCACCGGGCCATAGCCGTCGACGACCTGGTCGAGGATGGCCCACAGGACGGAGTTCGTGCCGACCTCCAGCAACTCTGGCCGTTGCTCGAGGCGGATCCGGGCGTCGTGCAGGTCGCTGGCGACCCCCTGGCGGACCGTGATCACGAACGACGGGCCGACGAACACACTCACCTCGCCGAAGTCCACCTCCTCCCGCTGGTCGTCGTACCGGGCGGTGCGCAGGATGACGAGGCGGATGTCGCCCTCGTACGGCTCGACCTTGGGCCTGAGGTGGAAGGTCTGCGCGTCCTCGACGGCCAGTTCGTGCAGGCCGAAGCTCTCCCGGACCTGGACGAGTTCCTCGGGGGTGGGCTCGAACATGCCCAGCCAGACGAATCCGCCCTGCTTGCAGTGGGCGGCGGCATCCTCGACCGACATCGCCTCGACGTGCTGGCGGTGACCGTCCCGGTAGTAAGCGCAGTCGATGATCATGGTGACCTCCTCCCCCGATCGTCGTCCGTTCCGGTGGCGGGAAATAGGGTTGGGCAGGAAAGCGGCGGTGAACATCGGTGCAGGACGCGCGAGGAGGACTCTGATGGGACTACCAGTGGTGCTGATGCCGGGACCGATGCACAGGGCGGTCGCGGCCGGTCTGGACGGTCACTGTGAGCTGATCCGGCTCTGGGAGGAGAGCGACCCGGACGCGGTCCTCGCGGCCCGCCGCGACGAGATCGTTGCCGTCGCCACCGGTGGCTCACTGATCGACGGCGCGTTCCTGGACCGGCTGCCCGCCGTACGCCTCGTGGCGAGCTTCGGCGTCGGGTACGACCGGATCGACGCGGCCGCCGCGGCCGAGCGCGGCGTGGTCGTGACGAACACGCCTGGCGTCCTGGACGACGAGGTCGCCGACACCGCGCTCGGTCTGCTGCTGATGACGGTCCGCGAACTGCCCCAGGCCGAGCGCTACCTGCGGGCCGGCAAGTGGGAAGCCGACGGCGCGTATCCGTTGACCAAGGCAACGATGCACGGCCGCCGGGTCGGCATCCTCGGTCTCGGCCGGATCGGGCAGGCGATCGCGGACCGGGTCGCTCCGTTCGGCATCTCCGTTGCCTACCACAACCGCCGCCGCAAGGACGTCGGCTACCGCTACTACCCGTCGCTGCTGGACATGGCGCGCGACGTCGACACGCTGGTGATCGTCATCCCCGGCGGCGACTCGACCCGTCACCTGGTGAACGCCGAGGTCCTGGCGGCGTTGGGGCCGGACGGCATCGTCATCAACGTGGCCCGCGGCTCAGTCGTCGACGAGCAGGCCCTGGTCGACGCGCTTCGCGACGGCACCATCCTCGCGGCCGGCCTCGACGTCTTCGAACACGAGCCGGAGGTCCACCCCGACCTGCTGACCCTGCCGAACGCGGTCCTCCTCCCCCACGTCGGCTCGGCCACCCTCCCCACCCGCGACGCCATGGCCGGCCTTGTCGTCGAAAACCTGACCAACTGGTTCGCCTACAACGCCCCCCTCACCCCGGTCCCGGAGTCCATTCCGCTCACGACGTAGGCAGGTCCCAGATTCGTTCGGTTTCCCAGGCGTATTCCCAGGCTTGGATGTCCGGGGGCTCGATGCCGAAGCCGGTGAGGATCGCGCAGACCTGTTCGCGGTGGTGGTTGGCGTGGTTGATCGCCTGCGCGAGGAAGATGCCGACACGGGTACCGCGGGTGTTGTTGTCGACGATGATGATGCGCTCGACGTCGATCGGCTTGGCGAGGACGTCCTCCCAGAGGGCGCCGGCCTCGTCGTTCCAGCGTTCGAGCGTGTCGAAGTCCGGCGTCTCGTCGCTGTCGACGAAATCGAGGGGGCTGTCGGCGACCCGGCGTACGTAGCCGCCGTCACAGCGGACGATGTGATCCAGCGTCGCCACGATCCCGCCGTACGTCCCGACGCCGGTGACCTCGAGTTGCTCGGCGGTCAGGCCCTGCGCCCGGCAGAACTGGATCAGGCTCTTGGTCGCCCAGTTGTTGTGGCGGATCGGGTCATACAGCAGATCGTTGAGTCCCATGCTTCAGGCTAGACCGCGGGCATCGCGTTCCTGTACTCAATTTCCGCCGGTCAGTGTGGTGAGGACGTCGTCCCAGTGGTCGTGCAGTACGGCGAGATGCGTGGTCTGCTCGCGGATGAGCAGGGTCGCGTGCGGGAGGTGCGCGGCGAGCCAGTGGCCGTTGCGGACGGAGGCGTTCGCGTCGAGTTCGCCGTACCAGAGGAAGGTGGGGCAGGTGATCGCCTCGGGGCGGAAATCCCAACGTCTGAAGGAGATCGCGGCATCGCGGAGGTAGCCGTCCGGGTTCGCGAGTGCTTCGCGGACCGCGGCCGCGGAGGCCGTCGTTCCTTGCCTGGTGGCGATCTCGGCGTCGTACGACGGTAGTTGCGCGACGAAGCGGCGTACCAGGGCTTCGTCGTCGGGATCGGTCGGGTTGAGCCGGGCGACGTACTGCTGGAAGTCGGCGCGCATGTACTCGGCCGCCTCGTCGGGAGTCATGCTCGCGAGCCGGGCGAAGAAGGCCTGCTCGTCCGGGCCGAGGTCGTCGCGGTGGTACGGCGGATCGAGCTCGGGGACCTCAGCCGGCGCGGCGATTACTCCGACCGCGGTCACGCGGTCCGGGTGCCGCACAGCGCAGGCCAAGGCATACGGGCCGCCGATCGACATTCCCAGTACGGCGAATCGGTCGATCGCGAGCGCGTCCGCGACCGCCACGACATCGTCGGCCACCGACAGGTGCGTCGACGCGTGCGAATCCGACCGCCCGTAGCCCGGACGGTTCACCGCCACCAGGCGCACGCCGGCACGCAGCGCGGCGTGCTCGCCCGGATACGCGGCATGCCGGGTATCCGGGCAGCCTGGCAGGAAGAGCACCGGCGTGCCGCCGGGAGAGCCGCCGGCCCAGATCTGGACCCAGCGGCCGTCCCCCAGCCGCACTCCTGCGTCCGCCCGCGGATCAGCTGCCGGCGACGTTCACCATCCAGCTGACGCCGAACTTGTCGGTGACCATGCCGAACTCGTCGCCCCACATCTGCTTCTCCAGCGGGACCGTCACCTTGCCGCCCTCGGACAGCTTCGCGTAGTAGCCACGCAGCTCGTCGCCGTCGTCACCGCTCAGGCTGATCGCCATGTTCTCGCCCGGGTTGTACGGCATCCCCTGCGGGGTGTCGGCCGCCATCAGGGTGAACCCGCTCGGCGTCTCCAGCTGGCTGTGCATGAGTTTGTTGTCGTCGTCCGGTCCGTGGCCCGCGCCGAACTCGGCGAACGTGTTCGACTGCACCTCGCCCCCGAACACGCTCTGGTAGAACTCCATCGCCTCCCGTGCGCTGCTCTCGAACTGGATATACGGATTGAGTCGAGACGCCATTGGAAATCTCCCCTTCCCCCTGCGAATACCGCTCTTTGCCCGCACAGTAGACCCCGCCGCCGACAGTCCGCGAGGCCGGATGGCGGTTAGGGTCAGCGCATGATCCTGCGACACATCACGATCGACTGTGCGAACCCGTACGAGCTCGCGCAGTTCTGGTGCACCGTCACCGGCTGGCCGCTGGGCGAGGGCGACGAGCCGGGCGACGACGAGGTCCTGGTCGACGCGCCTGCGCCGGTCCCGGACCTGCTGTTCATCGCCGTTCCCGAGGCCAAGTCGGTGAAGAACCGCGTGCACATCGACTGGGTGCCGACCGAGCGGACCCGTGACGAGGAGGTCGAGCGCCTGCTCAGCCTCGGCGCCAGCATCCACGAGGACCACCGCCTGCCCGACGGCCGCGGCTGGGTCACCATGCTCGACCCCGAGCGCAACGAATTCTGCATCGAACGCAGCGAGGCCGAACGCGCGTCCTGACCTCAGCCGTCCCGTCGGGTACACCTCGGTCCGGGGTGTACCGCTGGATCACGTGATCGCTGTGGCCTGCGACCAGCGGAGCTGCCAGCCGTCCGGCGTACGGCGATAGCAGTCGAGATGCCAGGCCTCGAGGTCGCCGGGTTCGCGGCCGCCGACGGAGATCTCGATCGCGGAGCGATACCGCAGTACGGCGACATCACCGTCGAGCATCACGTCGATCTCGGTGATCGGCTCGAAGCGGCGGTAGTCGATCTCGCCGGACTCGATCCCGCCCAGGTACTCCGCTTTGGTCCACGAGAGCCCGCTCGGCGTCACGATGACGAAGTCGTCGGCGTGCACGGCGGCGGCCTCGGCGACCCTGCGGTCCACCAGCCACGTCAACCGGTCCCGCTCGATCCGTCGCAACCTGTCGGCTTCCACCCTCGAGAACCTACCGTTCGCCCGGTTCGTCCGTCATGCTCGACCCATGAAGTGGTTCAGGCGAAAGAAGAAGGACCCGAAAGACCGCGACGCCCCGCCGCGCCAGCGTCCTCCCGCCGAGGTCAAGGACCTCCGCGCCCGCCTGACCAGCGAGGGCTTCACCCTCAAGCACTGAGGCACACCCGACTCCCAGGCAGCCGCCGAGTCGTGGATCTCCGCAGCGAAACCCCGCAACGCCCGACCCAAATCCACGACTCGACAACCGAGAACGGATCACGCGGGGGTGTGGCGGCAACTTTTTGGGGCGGCGGGACATCTTTTGGGTGTCGGGGGTGCGTTGTGGGCGGGACCGCGGAGAGGGTGCTTGGCCGGCTTGTCTAGTCTCTGTTCGGGTACGGCGCCCGCGGATCCTGCAACGTTGTGCCGGGTTCACGACATTGAAGGATGTAGAGGGGTCAGTGCGCCGAGAGTTCTGGGGGAGTGAGGGCTGTTGAGTCAGCGACGCCGGCTGCGTGAGCATGTCATCGACCCGATCATCGCCATCACGGTGACGCTTGCGGTCCTGACCCTTATCGGCGGCCTGCTGGTTCTGCTGGAGCCCCCGCGTCCGAGCACCGCGATCAGCAACGTCATCGCGCCCGACCCCTCCGCCGGTACTCCGTCCGAGCCGTCGATCGGCGGGGAGCCGGCCGCTCCCGCGCCGGCCCAGGACGACTACGGGTCGGGGAAGCTGGGCTCGTGGCAGAACCTGGCCCGACGGATCGCCTCCGAGGACCAGATCCGCGACGCGCTGATGTTCAACGGGATCTTCATGTTCGGCGACAGCATCTCGGTCCAGGACGGTGCGGCCCTCGAGCGCATGGTGACGGCACAGACCGGCGACCCGATCGCCAGCCACGACTGGTCGGGTGAGCCGGCCTCCGCCGCGGTCGACGCGCTGGCGGAGTGGTCACACCACTACGGCCTGCCCGGCCGGATCGTGATGGCGGTCGGTACCAACGACATCTTCGACCCGCCCGCCTTCGCGGCGCAGGTCGAGCGCACGATGGAGATCGTCGGCCCGGTGCGGACCGTGTACTGGGTGAACGTGCACGCCGGCCGCTTCAAGAAGTCGGCCACCGTCCGGGCCGCCGACGAGCGGAACAGCGCCTGGATCAACCAGCAACTGGACCAGGCCGCTGCGCGCCACCCGAATCTGAAGATCGTGCGGTGGGCCGAGTACCTCGCCACACAGCCGAGCGGGCCCGCGACGTACCTGCGCGACGGTGTGCACACCACCGAGCCGGTCGGCCAGGACGCCCGCAACTCGCTGATCCTGCGGGCGATCAAGGGCCGCTGAATCCTGCCCTTCCGGGCATTCCGGGAACCGAAGTAGGGGATCCGGACAACCTTTTGTGTGGGCCGAACCATCAAACACACAGGCGATGCATTCACCTTGGGGGACAGATGACGGCGAAGCTCGGGTAGGAACCCGCACACCCTCTACCACGCGACGTTTCCGGGATCTTCCGGCGTTGACCGGGCAGGGGCGCGAACACCCACACGCACGGCCGCGGCCCCGCCGCCGGCCGTGGCGACACCATCACTGAACCAGGTCGACGTACTGCAGCAGTGTGGCGTCGACCCGGGTACGACGATCAAGGCGCGCCGGCTCGAACTCGCGAAGTGGCTCGCGCTCAGCACCAACTCACTCGGCCGCCTGCACCAGATCGGCGACACCGAGGTGGTCAAGACCTACCCGTTCCCCGGAACCGGAGCCCTGGAGTACGCCGGCAGTCTCGGGACCCGCGGGATCCGGCCGACCCAGCGGATCGGGATCTTCGACGCCGGGTACATCTTCGGCCGCA
Source organism: Kribbella sp. NPDC049227 (assembly GCF_043197265.1). Lineage (NCBI taxonomy): Bacteria > Bacillati > Actinomycetota > Actinomycetes > Propionibacteriales > Kribbellaceae > Kribbella > Kribbella sp. NPDC049227. Next base: position 1,330,671 of record NZ_JBICST010000001.1, read on the forward strand.
CCGGGTGGGGCGAGACCAGGCCGTTCACGCAGGAGTCGACGTACAGCATCCGGTTCGGGCCGGCGCGGGCGGTGCACGGGCACGACGACCATACGTCGATCACGTACACGTCGCGCGGCCGCGACATCCTCGTAGACGGTGGGCACGCCGGCTACAAGAACGACGACTGGCGGGTCTGGGCGAAGAGCGAGTTCGCCGAAACCGGAATGACGGTGCTGGGGACTGACTCGGCGCGACCCGCGACAAACCTGGAGCGCTCGTCGATCGGGAAGACCTCGGAGTTCTACGCACTGAGCGACTCGCTGGGCAACGGCATCGCCCGGCAGCGGAGCGTGCTGGTACTTAAGGACCCGGACCTGATGGTCGTGCTCGACCGCGGTACGTCGTCGTCCAATGAGGACTACCAGACGTTGTGGCGTCTGCCGTCGGACCAGAAGGTGTCAGTGCACGGCACGCAGGCCGTCGCACTGGCGCCGGGCGACCGGACCAAGACCACGCTGCTGCAGATCCCGTTCCAGCAGGACGCGACGCCGATCCAGGTCGCGACCGGCGAGACCGATCCGATCCAGGGCTGGCACTTCCTGACCATCGACAAGCGCAAGCCGGCGCCGGTGGTCAAGTTCACGCGGTCCGGGCGGAGCGCGTCGATCCTGTCGGTCATCGTGCCGACGCGCTCCAACGCACCGGTCAGCTACACCACGTCGTGGCAGGGATCGCGGATGCTGATCAACCTCACAGTCGACCACGGCACGACCACGGTCGCGGTCACTCCGGATGGGATCCTGCAGCGGATCAAGTGAGCATCAGGCAGGTTGCGAGGCCTTGGCGCCGACGGGGCGCCAGCCCTCGGGCGGGTCCTCGCCGACCCGCCCGTCGATGGATTCGCGGATGAGGTCGGCGTGGCCGGTGTGACGCCCGTACTCCTCGACCAGGTCGCAGACCAGGCGGCGAAGGCTGGGGTGCCGCCCGTCCGGCCAGGTGATGTGCGCAGGCTGGTCGAGCCCACCATCGGCGATCGCCGCCTGCAGCATCGCCCGGGACCGCTCGACCGCGCCGTCCCACCACGCGTACAGCTCCTCAGGCGTGTCGTCGACGGCGGAGTTCAACTCCCAGTCGTTGTCGTCACTCCACCCGTTCACGGTCCACGGCTCCCCCATCGGCTCGCCCCGGAACTTCACCTTGAACATGTAGTCCTCGTTCGCGGCCAGGTGCTTCAGCAACCCACCGATCGTCAGCGTGGACGCACCGATCCGAGCCTGCATCCCGGCCGCGTCCAACTCGTCCGCCTTGAACCGGAACGTCGTACGCAACCGCTCGAGCGCCCCGACCAAGTGCTCAACCTCAGTGCCCGCCAACGGCGGTTCCCACGGAATCAAGGTCATGCCGTCACCGTAAGCCCGATTCCGGACACTCCCCTTCCGGAACTTTGGAGTTCTCCAGAAGACCAGTCAAGGTAGTCCGGTGCGAAGGTACTGCGGCGTGATCGCGAGGTACGACGGGCAGGTGGCGTTGGTGCGGGAGCAGTACGACGCGTGGGACGCGGAGTACTGGAATCTGCCGAGTGGCGCCGTGGAGGAGGGCGAGACGCCGGCTGGTGGTGCGGTGCGCGAACTGCGGGAGGAGACCGGGCTCCGGGTGGACGAGGATGCACTCCAGCTGGTGTGGCGGACGATCTCGACGATTGACGGCGAGGCGGAGACACAGTCGTGGAACTACGTGGTCTCGGTGGGCGATCCGTCGTTCTGCATCGACGATCCCGACGGGTACATCACCGACGTGCGGTGGTTCCCCGTCGAGGCCGCCGTACGGCTGCTCCGGCAGGTCCCGTATCCTCCGCTCGCCGTACCGTCCAGCCACTTCCTGCAGACCGGCGAACGGCTGGTCTGGAACTTCACTCCTGCCGACGACGGCCAGTGGGGCTGGTCCCATTTCGCCATCGTTCAAGCCTGAGCAGCCCGCCCTACCCGCTCATGCCGGTCCCGCGCGTCGAGGTACGTGATCCGCCCTCCACGTCGCCGTACCGGCTCCACCGTCCGAGCAGATCCAGCTCATGCACGACCTCGTACCCCGTGCGCAGTCGCGCGTCCGCCCTCTCCCTGAGATCAGTCATGCGAACCACCCTCACACTCCGGGGGTTCGTCTCGTCGTAGTACCGACGACGAATCTGGACGAGAGGAACGCACTAGTCATGAGTAACGCCGAGCATGAGGTTGGCGCTCTGCTGGAGAGCCGTGAGCAGGCTTGCCGGGACAAGGACATCGAGCAACTGATGTCGCTCTACTCCCCCGACATCATCTACTTCGATGTCGTCCCGCCGCTGCATTTCTCCGGATCCGACGCGGTACGGAAGAACTTCCTTCGCTGGTTCGACGAGTACGACGGACCGATCGGCCTGGAGACGCACCAGCTCAAGATCGCGGCCAGCGAGAACGTGGCGATCGCCCACATGTTCCACCTGGACACCGGTGCGATGCAGGCCGACGGATCACCGAGCCGCAGCCTCTGGCTCCGCTCCACCGTCTGCCTCGAACGCACAGACACCCAGTGGCTGATCACCCACGAACACATCTCTCTCCCGGTCGCCCTCGACACCATGCAGGCCGTCCTGGACGCCACTCCCTGACAATCACAGGTATGACGAAGTGGACCGTGCGGGACTATGCGCCCGCCGACGAGACGCCGTGGCTGCGCTGCCGCGTTCTGGCTTTCCTCGACACGACGTACTACGACGACGTCGCGACAGCCAAGCCGCAGCGTGAGGCCGGCCTCCAACTGGTGGCGGTCGCCGGTGACGAGCTCATCGGGCTGGTGGACGCGAGCGTGACCGGTCAGGAGGCGACCATCGAGACGATCGCGGTGCACCCTGACCACCGCCGGATGGGCGTGGCGCAAGGACTTCTCGACGAGATCTGCGGCCGGCTGCAAGCCCGTGGAGCAACCCAGGTCGACGCCTGGACGCGCGACGACGAGGGCACCCTGGCCTGGTACCGGTCGCAGGGCTTCGAGCAACGGATGCGGTATCTCCACGTCTACGCATCCGATCCGGACGAGGCCGGCCGAGCCTTCGGTCCGCGCACGGACCTGATGCCGCGATCGGGCTTCTTCCATGCCTGGACCGACCACGAGGACGCCCTGCGGAAGGAGTTCGGCCGCGTCTACTCCTGCCGGCAGTTCGTGAGACCCCTCGGGGTCACGTCTGAAGACCGTTGAGGATGCGCGTCAGGCCCCAGAGGAACTGCTCGGTGGTGAAGTCTTTCGAGATGGTGCCGGCCGTTTCGGTGGTGCGGGGATAGACCTCGGCGGAGATGGTGTCGAGTACGGCGCGCCGGGTGGAGACGCGGTCGCGTTCGGTCGGAGGGATGCGGCGCTGGTCGAGCTCGGCGACCTCGAGAGCGATGGCGCCGAAGATGTAGACGAGGATCACGTACGACGCGCGGGCGGCGTCATCCGGAGACGAGCCACCGTCGGCGAGGACCTCACTGAGGGACTCGCGCAAGGTCAGAGCGTTCGGGCCGTCCATGGGTCCGCCGAGGAGAAGCTGAACGGCGCCGCGGTGTGCGACGAGGTGCGTTCGGAGCTCGAGCGCGAGCGCCTCGACGCGCTGCCGCCAGGGCTGGTCCCGGTCGACGAACCGGTCGTGGTTGACGTCGCCCAGGAACCGCTCGACCAGAGCCCGTAGCACCGCGGCCTTGCTGGGGTAGTACGTGTACACGGCGTTGGGTGCGATGCCCACCTGAGCAGCGATACCCCGGATCGAGACCCCGGCCGCGCCCGCAGCGTCCAACTGCCACAGGGCGGCGTCGAGGATCGCCTGCTCCGTGACCGCGCGCGGCCGGCCCGTCCGCCGGCCCGTCGGTGTCGTCATCGACGAGAACCTCCGCTGTTGACATCTTTCTGTACGCCGTCCATATTATGTACAGAGTACAAAAAGACCCGGTCACCGGGTCTCACCTTTGGCAGTCGGGGAACGGGGCGGACCACCGGAGGTCCATTCGTTCTGGGGACCTGGTGGGGGAACGCCGGTCCCACTCGCCGAGGGGGCAGTCCAGCATGACGAAACTGGGCGCATCGCAGACGCAACAATCAAGCGGCGGTCGCACCGCATCCCGCGCACCGCTCACCCGCCTGGCCGGGCCGCTCGCGTTGGCCGCCGGGGTGTTGATGGTCGTGGTCGAGGTGGTGATCTTCCCGATCGTCGATCGCGACGACCACGTCGGTACGTCGACCAACTCGGTCTACCGGGTCAGCGGCGTCGTGTACTTCCTGGCCTTCTGTCTGCTGGTGCTCGCCGCGGTCGCGGCGTACACCTGGCAGGCACACAAGGCCGGCCGCTTCGGCGTCGTCGGGCTGTTCGGAGCGTTGGTGGGCACGATGTTCCTCGGCGGCGACCTGTGGTTCGAGACGTTCTACGTCACCTACGTGGCCGACATCGCACCTGAGGTTCTCGACGCCGATCCGGCCGGCATGATCGTGATCGGCGCCGTGTCGAGCTACCTGCTGTTCGCGATCGGCTGGGCGCTGTTCGGCCTCGCGAGTTTCCGGGCCGGCGTCTTCCCGCGCGCCATCTGCGTCGCCATCGTGATCGGCGGACTGGTCGGCTTCCAGTCGTTGCTGCCGCCGTTCGGGATCGTGCTCGGGCTGGCCATGATCTGGCTCGGCATCTGGATGATCAGAACGCCCGGCGCGAGCGAGGTCGTCTCATGACCACGACCCCGTCCACGCCTGTCCCGAGTCCTGCACCGGTACGCCGTTCCTGGAGCGCCTGGCGCACGGTATGGGTGATCCTCGGCAGCCTGCTCATCCTGCTCGGCGGCGGCCTGCTGGTCGGCGGCGGCATCGGACTGTGGGCGCACAGTCAACGCGATGCGGAGGGCTATCACACCGCGGGCCCCGAACGCATCACCACCGACACCTACGCGTTGACCGCGCCGTCACTCGATGTCAGTCTCACCGGCCCCGACGAGCTCTACGCCGACGACCTGCTCGGCGACGTACGGATCAGGATCGAGTCGAGCAACGCGGAGACACCGCTGTTCATCGGCATCGGCCCGGCCGGCGAGGTTGCCAAGTATCTCGACGGCGTCGGCCGGTCGGAGGTCTCGGACATCGACGTCGACCCGTTCAAGGTCAGCTACGTTCCGCACCAAGGCGGCGCACCCGCGGCCGATCCCAGCACGCAGACCTTCTGGGTCGCCTCCGACAGCGGGACCGGCCCGCGCACGCTCGGCTGGGACGTTGCTGACGGCAACTGGTCGGTCGTCGTGATGAACGCCGACGGGTCACCGGGTGTCGACGCCGACGTCAGCGTCGGTGGCACCCTGCCGATCGTCCTGCCCATCGCCATCGCCACGCTCGTCGTGGGCGGCGTACTGCTGATGCTCGGAATCGTGCTCATCGCGGTGACCGTCGCAACCCGACGTACCGTCCGCACGCCGGTGCAGCCCGCACCGGGCCAGGTCCCGGCGCCCTAGCCGGGATCACCGCCAGCCGGCGCGCTGTACCGCCGGCTGGCCCTCGACCGTGGCCTGGCGACGGGATCGCGGGCACGCGGACATCCAACGTAAGGAGTCCCTTCATGTCGTCCTCAGCGGACAAGTCTGTCCGGTCGCGCCGTGGCCGGTGGGTAGCGGTCATCGCACTCGCCACCGCCGCGAGCCTGGCCACAGCACCGGTCGTCTCGGCGTCGTCCTCGGCACCGGCACGGTCCTCGACCAGTCAGCCCCGCGGAGTTCAGGCCGCGCTCGATCAGGTCGTCGCGGCCGGCGCGCCGGGCGCGGTCGCGTACGTGCGAGTCGGTGATCGCACGTATCGCTACTCCAGCGGGTACGGCAACCTCGCGCCGCTGACGCCGATCCGGGTCGCCGACCGATCGCGGATCGGTGGCGTGACCAAGACCTTCACCGCCACCGTGGTCCTCCAACTGGTCGGCGATCGGGTGCTCAAGCTCAACGACTCCGTCGAGAAGTGGCTCCCAGGTGTCTTCCCCAACGGGGCGGGCATCACCATCCGCCAACTGCTCAACCACACCAGCGGAATCTACGACTACGCACAGGACGAACGGGTCTTTGCGCCGTACTTCGAAGGTGGCGACCTGACCCTGATCTTCGATCCCCGCGAGGGCGTCCGGATCGCGGCCGAACACGGTCCGCTCTACGCACCGGGAACGGGCTGGAACTACTCGAACACCAACACTCTCCTGCTCGCGATGATCGTCGAGGCGGCCACCGGCAACTCGTTCGGCACCGAACTGCGCCGTCGCATCTTCAAGCCACTCGGCCTCGACCACACCAGCTACCCGACCACGTCGGCGATCCCCGGCTCCTATGTCCACGGCTACTGGATCATCGGCGGACCGGATCCGGTCGACTTCACGTCGCTCAGCCCCACGCTGCTCGGCGCCGCCGGAGCAATCCTGTCCAACCCTGAGGACGTCACCCGCTTCTATCGCGCGCTGCTGCGCGGCCACTTGCTCAAACCCGCCCAGCTGCGGGCCATGCAGACCATCGACGCGGTTGCCACCGATCCGCCAGGGTCCATCGACTCGGGCATCCCTGGTGGCGGCTGGGGTCTCGGCCTACTCCGAGAGACGTTCCCGTGCGGTGACGCCTGGGGCCACGACTCGGAGATCCCCGGCTACATGACCGCGGCCTGGAGCAGCGAGGACGGCAGCCGCCAGGTCGTCGTGGTCGTCAACATGGACAACCTCCCGCACGACCACCCCATCACCCAAGCCATGCGCACCGTCCTCCTCAGGGCGTACTGCGGCTGACCGAACCGAGGCGAACGACATGCAAGATCCCACCAACACCTCGGCCGCCTCGTTGCCGGCGGCATCGAGGAAGGTACGACGTTCAGCGGCGTGCTGCCGCGACTGTTGCGCAAGTCATTGACGAAGACGCTGGACCGCACGCTCGGCAACGTTCTGGACCACCTCGAGGTCGAGGCCGAGCTGCGACACAGTCACAGCCGCGCCTGACCTGCAGGCGCATCCGTACTCAGGGGGAAATATGGCCATCACGACCAGCACCACCGTTCGGGCGACAGCCGCTCGGGCCGAAGGTATCAGCAAGTTCTACGGCACCGGCGACGCAGCCGTCGCCGCGCTCAAGGACGTCACCGTCGAGCTCGAAGCCGGCCGATTCACCGCCATCATGGGGCCGTCGGGGTCCGGCAAGTCGACCCTGCTGCACATGCTCGCCGGCCTCGACCGGCCGTCGTCGGGCGAGGTGTACGTCGGCGACACACTGATCACCGCCCTCAACGACAAGGCGCTCACGCTGTTGCGGCGCGACCAGATCGGCTTCGTCTTCCAGTCGTTCAACCTGCTGCCGACGATGACCGCGGCCGAGAACATCGTGCTCCCGATCCGCATCGCCGGCCGCAAGCCCGACACGGCCTGGGTGCAGTCGATCGTCGACAAGCTCGGACTCGCCGATCGGCTCGACCACCGCCCCACCGAGCTGTCCGGTGGCCAGCAGCAACGAGTGGCCGCCGCGCGGGCCCTCGCGTCCCGGCCGCAGATCATCTTCGCCGACGAACCGACCGGCGCCCTCGACTCGACTTCTGGCACCGAACTTCTCGGCTTCCTGCGGACCGCGGTCAAGGAACTCGGCCAGACCGTCGTGATGGTGACCCACGATCCGACCGCCGCGAGTTACGCGGATCGGGTGCTCTTCCTTGCCGACGGCCACGTTGTCGACGAGATGGAGGAGCCGACCGCTGACGCCGTACTCGATTTCATGAAGCATCTGGGCGGCTGACGCCATGTTCACCGCAACCTTGCGCGGCATGCTCGCGCACAAACTGCGCCTGGTGCTGACCGTGGCATCGATCGCGCTCGGAGTCTCGTTCCTGGCCGGCACGCTGGTCCTGACCGACACCATGCGCCTGGCGTTCGACCAGTTGTTCGGCAAGGTCTCCGCCGGCACCGATGCGGTCGTCCGCGCCGAGGCGGCGTACACCCAGTCCGAAGGCACCGGCACCAGCCGCGGACCCATCCCGGCTTCGGTCCTTCAGCAGGTCCGCGGCGTCGACGGCGTACGGGCGGCGGAGGGTTCCGTCAGCGGATACGCCCTGCTCACCGACAACTCCGGTCGTGCCGTCCTGACCAGCGGCGGGGCCCCGACCATGGGCTACAGCATGCCGGCCGACACCACCTTGCGTGGCGACGTCAAGATCCTCACCGGCACCGCACCATCGGCACCACACCAGGTCGCGATCGACGCGACCAGCGCCGAGGAGCATCACATCGCGCTCGGCTCGACGATCAAGGTGCTGTTCCAGGGGCCGACACAGGAGTTCAACGTGGTCGGCACCGTCGGCTTCGGCGGCGAGAAGAACCTCGGCGGTACGACGTCGGCGTACTTCGACCCGACGACAGCCCAGCAGGTCCTCGGTTCTCCCGCCGTCTTCGACACCATCAACATCAGCGCGGCCGACGGCGTGAGCCAGGCCGAGCTCGTCCAGCGGATCGACGCGACCCTGCCAAACGGCACGGAGGCAGTCACCGGAGCGACCGTGGTGAAGGAGTCCGCGGACGCGATCGACGAGGACCTCCGGATCGTCCGCATCCTCTTCATGGTGTTCGCCGGCATCGCGTTGTTCGTCGGCTCGTTCATCATCTGGAACACCTTCACGATGACCGTGACGCAACGCTCTCGCGAGATCGCCCTGCTGCGTGCGATCGGTGCGACCCGTCGCCAGGTGGCGCGGAGCCTGATCATCGAGGCGCTGCTGCTCGGCGTACTGGCCTCGGCCCTCGGCATCGGCCTCGGGCTCGTGGTCGCCAAGGGCCTCAACCTGCTGTTGGACAGCGTGGGGTTCACTCTGCCCAGCACGTCATTGCAGGTCGAGCCACGCACCATCTGGCTGTCGCTGCTGGTCGGCACGGTCGTCACCGTCGTGGCGGCACTCGTCCCGGCGATGCGGGCCACGAAGGTGCTGCCTGTCGAGGCGCTGCGCGATGCGGTGCCCGGCGGCGGCAACCCCTCGAAGAGGCGCATCGTGATCGGAGCCGTCCTGACCGCGCTCGGCCTGGCCGGGCTGTTCACGTCCCTGTACGGCGGCCTGACGATGAAGGCGTTCGGCCCGAGTCTCCTGGCGATTCTCGTCGGCATCATCACGCTGCTGCCGGTCGCTGCGCGGCCGCTCGCTTCGCTGATCGGCATACCGCTGCGACTCCGCGGACTGTCCGGCGAACTGGCCAGGCAGAACGCGATGCGCAACCCGCGTCGTACCGCCTCGACCGCAGCCGCACTGATGATCGGCCTGACGCTGGTCGTGAGCATGGGCGTGTTCGCGTCCTCGCTGAAGTCGTCCTTCAGCGACATCATCGGCGACTCGACCAACGCGGAACTGTTCGTCACGCCTGCGAGCGCCCAGGCACCCGGCTTCAGCCCCGAGGTCATCGCGGCGGTCGCCGGCGTGAACGGCGTACGGCAGGTGTCGCCCAGTGGATTCGGCGAGGCACGCTTCGACGGTGCGGACTCCACGTACTCCGCGATCGACCCCGCGGCGGCGGACGGCCTCAATCTGCGGCTGTCGGCCGGCGCGCTGTCCGGCCTTGGCGCCGATGGCGTGATCGTGGCCCAGTCGGCCGCGACCTCGCACGGCTGGAAGCTCGGCGACGCCATCACGTCGGAGTTCGCCGACACCGGGAAGCACGTGCTGCATGTCGTCGGTGTCTACGACAGCAAGGGCTGGATCGGCGACGACTACGTCATCAGCATCGCCGCTCAGACGGCTGCCGCCGGCGAGCAACTGACCACGTCCGGCCTGATCACACTGACGGACGGCGCCGACAGGGGCGACGTTCAGAACGCCATCACCGGTGCGCTGGCCGACCACCCGGACGCGAAGGTGCTCGACCGGAAGGGCTTCGAGAAGGAAGCGAGCGGCTTCATCGACCAACTGCTCGCCTTCGTCACAGTGATGCTGGCACTGGCGGTGCTGATCGCGCTGCTGGGCATCGTCAACACCCTGGTGCTGTCGGTGTTCGAGCGAACCCGCGAACTCGGGCTGCTCCGCGCAGTAGGCATGACGCGCGGCCAGGTCCGGTCGATGGTTCGCTGGGAGTCGGTCGTGATCTCCCTGATCGGCGCGCTGGCCGGCGCCGGCCTCGGGATCGGACTCGGTCTGGCGCTCTCCCAGGCCCTCGCGGACGAGGGCATCGAGGCCATCTCGATCCCCGTCTTCCAGGTGACGCTGTACGTCGTCCTGGCCGCGGTGGCCGGCGTACTCGCCGCTCTGGGACCGGCCCACTCCGCAGCCAAGGTCGACGTACTCCAGGCGGTGGTCGCCGACTGACCTCCGCAGCTAGTGGCTGCCCGCGTGGGCGAGGGCCGAGGGGGTCTGCCGGCCGACGATGGCCGGCGCCTCGTGGATGAGTTCGTCTCGCTCGAGCGCATCGACCATGAACAGTGCGAAGTCCACGCGGCGCGTCAGGTTGCTCTCCAGCACAGGGTCGCCGACGTGCCGGCTCCAGACGGGCAGTCCCTGGCTGTCGCCCTCCTCGAGGTCGCTGCCGCGGACAACGGTCCATCGGGTGTCGCTGGCGAACACTCGCCGGCACGCCTCGACCTGATCGTCGAGGTCAGCGAAGCGGAACAGGCGCGCGACCGGACCGAACACCTTCACGACCACCTTGAGCTTCAGCGGGTACTTGTCCTGGCCGTCGAGCGTGATGTGCCATCCGCAGGAGAACACGAGGCGGGCGTCCGGTTGCGCATGATCGAGCACTGCCTGGACCGTCCCGGCGGCGTACCCGTGGACACCTCGCGGGACCAGCACAACCAGGACCCCGTCGCAGCCGGCGACCGCGCGCTCGATGACCGCGGCGTCGTCCGTCCGCCCCGGAAAGACGGTCATCCGCCCGCTGAACGCCGCGAGCTTCTCCACACTCTCCGGTCGGCAGACACCGACGACCTCATAACCACGATCCAGCGCATGCTGAACCATGTACCGCCCGAGCTTCCCCGAAGCCCCCACGATGCAGACCCTCATCCCGAGCCCCTCCCCCTGGCGACAACGTCCCCGCCTTGAGCCTGAGGCCCCGACCCACCCCCGTCAACTCTTCCAGGTGCAGACGACGTCCCCCTCTTGCTGCGATACGACGCGAAGCCCTGCACGCTCGAGTTCGTCTCGCAGTGCTGTGGCTGACAGGTGGCGCCGGTGCGGGACGTACCAATCTCCGTCGATCTCGACCGCATCATGTGCCGCTTCGCTGGACGCCTGGTAGCAGATGCCAGTGACCTCGTCGTACCGGAAGCCGCCTTCGTAGCTGCGCTCCGGCTCATACATGGCTGTCGAAACGAGGTAGTAACCCTGGTCCTTCAGCCGGGCGCGCACGGCGGCGAAGACATGAGCTCTGTCAGCATCAGTAACGATCGACTGAAGACAGTAGCTGTCAACGATGAGGTCGTACCGCTTGCTGACCGGCTCATCGACCAAGGCGCAGATGTCCTGTACGCCGAAGCTGACCTCCACACCCCGCTCCTGCGCAAACCGCCGAGCCAGCGCAATCGCCTCAGGAATCAGGTCGACCGCGTCCACCCGAAAGCCCCGCGCCGCCAAGAAGCACGCCGCCGGCCCAGTCCCACAGCCGTACTCCAACACCTCGGCCTCACGCGCCGAGGGCAACTCGAGCCGGGCGAGCACACCTTCCAGGAACCCCCGATTCGGAAACGCGTCGAATGTCTCTGTCTCCCCAAACAGATCACTCCACTGCGACATCCCCTCCTGCTGAAGCCGCTGATAGGCCGCCTCATGCTCGCCGTAGTAGTACCTCACGCAGCCCTCCCCAGTCGTCGACGCGTTCGGTCCACCCGTTGGCTATCGGGCGGTGTGCTCGATGCGGTACTGGTCGGCGAGTTCGTCGAAGCGGCCCGGCGTACCATCCGTCAGCGTGACTTCTCGCGGCTCCACTGCACGCGCGCGACCGTCTCCTGCATCGCCAACGCCTCGTCCACGCCGGCGAACCCCGCGATTCTCACCTCGAACGTCTCCACGCCAGCAAGCTATCCCGACTCGGACAGCCACCACATCAGGGTTTCAGCCCAGCCATCCCCTGAACTCACCTCAGACCCAGGTCGTACACGGGTCGATTGGTCCTGGCCGTGTTGGCTCGTGAGAGGCTCTGAGCCTGCAAAGGCGGGTTGAGGAGGGTGATGAGACACATCTACCTGGTCACGCATCCCGAGGCACAGCACCACGTTGACGGTGTCGTTGGCGGCTGGCACGACTCAGAGCTGACAGCCCGTGGGCACCTGCAGGCCGAACGGATCGCCGAGGTCCTGGCGAGCAGAATCGGACTCCAGCCGGTCGAGGTCTACTCCTCTGATCTGCGTCGAGCCAGCCGGGCGGCGGAGCGAATTGCTCGGAGGTTCTCCGTCGAGGTTCAGACCGATGCTCGGCTTCGCGAGAGGTCCAACGGTGAAGCTGACGGGCGTCCCCAGGCGTGGCTCAACGAGCGGCGCATCCCACTTCCGGAGTACGGCGATCGACTCGGCCACCACGATGGACCGGCTGGTGCGGAGACACGAATGGCGTTGGTCGAACGCCTGTACCCGGCCCTCGACGACATCCTCCGCCGACCCGTCGCGAACCAGATCGTGGTGTCTCACGGCTCCGCATCGAGCTATCTGATCGCGGCCTGGATCGGCATGCCCATGACGTCGACAGACCGGGCCTTCTTCCCCCTGAAATCAGGCAGCATCACCACCCTCTTCCGCAACGACTCCCACTTCAGCCACCAGGTCGTTTCACTGAACGAAACCCAGCACCTGCAGGACCTCGGAGACCCCCCACCGGTGTGATCTCGCCCCTTCGCGCGGCTTGTTGTCGGTGACGTTCTGCCCGCTACCGCTCGGGTGCTGGATCAGTCGGAATGGCGCGCTGGTAGGAGTCGCGACACCAGATACTTGGGGATCCGGTTCATCGCGGCGATCGCCGGGTCGGTCGCGTCGGTCTGTTCCCAGTCCACGACGAAGTTCTGATACGTACGCCGGCCGAGCAGCAGGCCGGCCGCCTGGCTGGTCGCGCTTGCCATGAACGTGGCTACGGTCTTGTCCATGAACGGCTGGACCCAGCCACCGTACGCAAAGCCGCCGTCGGTATCCTCGTCCGCCCTCAGCGGCGCCTGGATGATCCCGTCCAAGGTGATGAAGTTGATCACGACGACGCGGCTCACAGCTGAGTCCTTCCGTTGGTGGCGGTTAGGAGGTAGGTCGCCGGAATACGACCGGCGCCGTCACCGAGACCGGGATACATGTCCGCTTCGGCGAACTCCTGCAACGACCGAACCGTCAAGCCTGCCGCCAGTACTGCGCTGACGACGCTGCCGATGCTCCAGACAAAGCTCCTGTGTGGAAGATCCGGAACTCCCAGCGTCCTGGTGATCTCCGGTGCCTTGAGGGGGTCGGCGTACCCGTCGCGACCCGAGTTGAAGTAGTCGCCGCTGACGCTCAGCTGACCCTGGTCCGCGACTGTCAGCACCTCCCACAACGGATGATGCTCGCTGATGACCAGCGACCCGCCGGGATTGAGCCGTTGGGCTACCAGCCGTGCCCAAGCGTCGATGTCGGGTGCCCAGCACAAGCCGCCCCAGGAGATGAAGACCAGGTCGAAGCCAGTGACGTCCTCGTCCAGGTTCATCATGTCCTGCTGTTGAAAGTTCACGACCAGTCCCAAGGCTTCGGCCTTCGCCCTTCCCGTGGCCAGATGGCTCGGCGCAAGGTCGACAGCGGTGACCTGTGCACCCAGCTGAGCGAACGTCAGCGCCTCGTCGCCCACCGAGCAGGCCAACTGCAGGACGCGGCGCCCTCGAACATCGCCGACCGCAGCCCGCTCGTGATCGTTGAGCACGCTCGTGCCGGACTGGAAGGACTCGACCGGCTCCCCCTTGCGGTACGGCGCCAAGGCCTCCCAGTACCTCCCGTTGTCATGCACGATGCTCGACGCAGTTTGCTCCGACATGGCCGAGACGATACGACCAACCCTCCGCCAGCGCACCGCGATTCCACCGCTCCGCTCAGCTCGCGCGAAAGTTGCCCACAGCCCCAGACCCTGGCGCCGGCGACTTCGGCGCAGTACTTTCGTCGAGACGACTCATTGGAAACGGGGCATGCCCATGGCTGAGGCGAAGGGCAACGTTTGGCTGGCTCCAGCCCCTCCGCCCGCGGTGCTCAGGGGCATGAATGTCGTCATGCGACCGTTGCTGTCGTCTCCCTTGGGCAGTCGCATCAACGGGGTCATGCTGCTCGAGTTCACTGGTCGACGCAGTGGGCGCAGGATCAGGGTGCCGGCGAACTTCCACCTGGTCGACGGAGTACCGACGGCGTTCACCGATGCGCCGTGGCGTCACAACTTCACAGACGGTGCACCAGTCACGGTGACGTACCGTGGCCGGAAGTACAAAACGCACGGCACGCTCGTTCGGATGACTCCCGAGCAGATGGGCGAAGCCGTTCGCAAGTCTCTCGACACGGGCGGGTCCGCCCAGCGGATGGGCATCAAGACAGCCCCGGGTCACCAACCAACCGCGGCCGAGCTGGCAGCCCTGGGCCCCGACCTAGGCACCGCAGTCATCAGATTCAACTTCAACCCCTCACTGCCCCACACGTAACGGCACCACGAACCACGGGAACGACAAACCCCCACGGCTGCGATCGACCAACTGGCGGCCAGCCACGATCGTCACTGGGGTCACGGAGTGCTGGTGGTCTCGGCGCGGACAGAACGAGCATCCTCTAGTGTCTTGATGACAGTCACCGGCCGCGGGCTTCAACCGGTTGTGCCCGGCTGTTGCGGGGGTGAAGGGAGGGACCTTGCCATCCGGCTTTGGGTCGCTTGTCGTGGTCGTTGCCATCGCGGCGCTGGCGCCGATCGTCCTCGCCCTGCTGCCGGGCCGGTTGCGGTTGCCGCAGGTCGTGCTGCTGCTGGTGGTCGGCATCTTGGTTGGTCCCTCGGTTGCCGGCTGGGCGCAGCCGGACCCTGTCTCGTTGTTTTCGTCGGTGGGCCTCGGCTTCTTGTTCATGCTCGCCGGTTACGAGTTGGACCCGGCGCTGCTGCGGGAGCGGGCCGGCCGGTTGGCCGCCACGTCGTGGCTTGTGAGCCTGGTTGCCGCTGCTGCCCTGCTGGGTGTGCTGTACGCGGCGGGGTTGGTGCATTCGCCGGTGGTGGTCGCGATTGCACTGACTACAACGGCGCTGGGCACGCTGCTGCCGATCCTGCGTGACAACGACATGCTGGGCGGTCGGTTCGGCCGCTACGTGTTCGCCGCCGGCGCGGTGGGGGAGCTTGGGCCGATCGTCGCGATGGCGTTGTTCCTCGGCACCAGGGGTTCCGTGGTCGAGGCTGTCGCCCTCGTTGTGTTCCTCGTCATCGCGTACGTGGTCGCGGTGCTGCCCGGTCGCGTCCGGGCCAGGCGTCTCGGGCAGATCATCGTCCGCGGGGAGGGCTCGACGTCGCAGACAACGCTGCGGCTGGCGATCGCGCTGCTCTTCGTGCTCCTTCTCGCCGCAAGCGACCTCGGGTTCGACAACGTGCTGGGTGCCTTCGTCGCCGGGATGGTGTTGCGCCGCTGGTCACCCGGTCGCGTGGACCTGCTCGAGGCGAAACTCGACGCGGTGGGGTACGGCTTCTTCATCCCGATCTTCTTCGTCTATTCGGGGATGACCCTCGACGTCGAGGCCATCATCGCCAACCCGGCGCCGATGGTGGTCTTCTTTGCGGTGATGTTCGTCGTGCGTGGCCTGCCGGCGCTGTTCTGGTACCGGAGGGAGTTGCCCCGGATCGAGCGGGTCCAGATGGTGTTCATCGCCGCCACCGCCCTCCCACTGCTCGTCGCGCTCACCGCAGTCGGAGTGTCCAGCGGCACCATGACAACTGGGGCACAGGCCGGCGTCATCGGGGCCGGAGTTCTCTCGGTGCTCGTGTTCCCCTCTGTCGCAGTGGGTCTCCAACACCGAAAGTCCGCGGCCCCCTCCTCGCAGCCCGACCCCGGCCCCAGCTCATAGGGGCCGTCCGAGCGAACCCCGCAGATCAGCAGGTCACGCGGGCGGGCGGGGCAACTGTGCCAACTGCACGAGGGCGGCCGCGAGGACCACAGCACCGAGTGCGATGAGCCCATACCGCGCCCCCCGAACCGGGAAGTGCGCGCTGATACCCACGAGAAAGAGCACGCTGGCAAGGAACACGGTCGCCCGGACATACTTGTCGGCCGCTTGGTCGGCGGACGCGCCTCTGGCGAACGCATCGTCCGCCTTCTCGTCAAGCGCCTTGGCCTCCGCGAGCCGCGGCTGGCGGTACTGGGGCATGTACGTCGGGCCGCGCGGCGCGTTCGGGTTCGTGTCAGGACTTGTCGCGCGCCAGGCGTCGAACGCGACCGTGAAATCGGGACGGAAACGGCGCGCCGCAAGGCCCATCGCATGCTCGTCCCCGGCCACGTAGGCATCGAACCAGGCTTCGAAGGTCGACAGGTCGAAGTTCCGGTCTTCCCTTGCGTCAAGATCCGCCCGGCTCGCGTCCGTCCTCGCCTCCAAGGCCGCCGTCAGCCACTCGGAGGACTCGCCGTTCCACTTCGCCGCCGCATAGCCCGACCAGGCCGCCGCCAGAGTTACGAGCGAGAGGAGAACCGCCTCCGCGATCGAAACGATCCGGTCGCGCCGCCGGGCGGCCTGAGGGCCCCGGCCGTGCTTGGCGTGTTCCGAGATCTCCTTGCCAGCCTCGGTCCCCGACAGTCCCTCGGCCATCTCGGCCTCCTCGGCTCGCACTTTCGCCGACCCGTGGTTCGTCGTAACCACACCCACGTGGAGTCTACGGGTCTTCGCCCACTTCAGACCGACGAGAGCCCCAGTCGGGCTCTGAACGCCGGACTTCGTCGCGCGTCGGCCATGACTGGACGCGGCGCGCCGACCGCCACCGGGCGAGCGTGTATTCGGTTCGGCGTCGAGGTCGGGGTCAGGGGCAGGTTCTTCGATAGGGGAGGTCGGGGATGGACTGGGTCCATTCGGTGGGGGTCAGGTTGCGGCCGGCCATGGCGCAGGCCCAGGCGAGGGAATGGTCGGTGCTGATATCCCACGAGTAGGTCTTGCCGTCGTACGCCGGGATCGTGAGAAGGTCGCTGCCTTGCGTGAAGATCGGCGCAACGGGGATCGGGTTCCCTTCGGTCGCCGTGATGGTGAGCTGACTCTCCAAGGTGTTCGGGTCCCAGATCGTGACAGTGCCGTCCGCTGCTCCGGAGACGAGGCGGGTGCCGTCCGGGGAGAAGCGGATGGTCACGCCCTCGGCCTTCTGGGCGATCGTCGGGGCGGGCTTGACCGCACCGGATCGGGGGTCGATGGTGACGACACCTTCGGTCCCGGTGACTGCTATCAGTCGGCCGTCAGGTGAGTAGGCGACTGCGTTGACCCAGGTCGGCAGCTTGCCCTGGTGGACGATCTTGCCGGTGGCGACCTCGATGATGCGCCAGGACATCGTGGCGCCACTGATGCCCTCCTCGAAGAGCACGGCGGTCTTGCCGTCCGGGGACGATGCTGTACAGCAGTCTGCGGTGAAGCCGTACAGACCTCCCGTCGGCGTCAAGTCGCCGTCGAAGAACACGCTGCCCTGGGCACTGCCCCCGACGATGCGGTTGCCGTCGCCGAAGTACAGGGCCGACCCCACATCCCTGCGATGTCTCTTCACAATCTTGCCGGTCCGGGCGTCGACCATCACGACCACCTCGGTGTCGTTGACGAGCAGGCGCTCTCCGTTCGGGTGCCAGGATGCTGGTGGGTGCGACTGCTGCCGGAGTTCGAGGTCGAGGCGGGTCGGCGGCGTCATCCGGCCGGTGGCCGCGTCGGCGATGCTCAGCCAGGATGTGCCCGCCTCGTTCCACAGGTAGGCGGTTCGCCGTCCGTTGCCTGAGGCAAGAACGTGGAGGTACCGGCGTGACGGGGCGGCCTGGGTCCAGCGAAGGTACCGGCGCTGACCGCCGAGATCGTAGGCGCGGACGATGCCCTGGTCGCCGGCCGTGTATACCGTCCGCTGGTCCGGGCTGAACGCGACCGCCCAGGACACCTCCACGGTGCGCAGGCGTTGCAGTGCACGGCCGGTGGCCAGTTCCCAGATGACGACCTCGCCACCGTAGTGAGCCGTGGCCAGCAACTTGCCGTCAGCCGAGAAATCGGCGGCGCGCGGTGGATCCGCGATACTACGCAAGTTCCTGACGGGCTTCCCAGTGCGCGCATCGACGATTGTCGTCATGGTTCGGTCGTTCCGGACCGGGCCGGGATGCAGGAAGGCGAGCAGGTCACCGCTGTCGGAGACCTCGACGATCGGCAGACCGATGCTGGGGGCGACTGGGTCGTCGCCGACAAGGTCGGGCCGCTGCCATCGCACCCGGCCGGTGGCCACGTCGAACGCGGTCAGCGGCCAGGACCGGTACACCGTCCGGCCGTCAGGACTGAGCGCCGCCCGCTGCGCCGCCCACGACAGGTCGACCCTTCGTGGTGGCTGATCGAGCGCGTCGAGGTTCCACACCAGGGCGAACGCCAGCGCGATCTCCGCCTCCACACCTTCTTTCTGCGCGCCGAGCGCGAGGTAGCGGCCGTCTCTGCTGAACACCACGCTGTTCAGCCGCGGTACGTCGGGCGGCGGGACGACGGGCTGCGGGTTCACCGGCTTGAGAGTGCCGGCGTCCAGCAACCGGACCGGCCACGCCGGGTCGACCGGGTTGCCATAGTTGTCATTGGCAATCGCGGCGATCAGGCGCCCGTCGGGACTGAAGCGGGGCCGGGTGAAGACGACCGCATCCTCCGCGACCGGCGCGAACGTGTACGACTTGAGCACCTCTCCTGACTGCGCGTCGTACAGGTGGAAAGTCGCCTTGTCGTCGCCGGAGACGATCCGGGTGCCGTCAGGTGAGACATCGATGTTCTCGGTCCGGCCGTAGGGCGCGCGGATGGAGCGGACCAGGGTTGGGTGTTTGTTGATGGCGGCGGCCAGATTGGCTCTGGTCTCGGGAGCGTCGTCAAGGCGGACGCCCTGGGCGGCGAGGAGGAGGGACTGGCTGATGTCCTCGGTGATCAGTGCGCGGGCGCCGATCTGGCGGGCCAGTTCACGGTTGGCGGCCAGCTCGGCGCGGTCGGCTTGACGTACGGCGACCAGGCCGGCGATGAGTGCGCCGGCCAGGAGGACGGCTGCGGTGGCGAGGGCGGCGCGGAGGCGCCGGTTGACTCTCACCTGAAGGCGGGCACGGGTCTCGGCCGCACGTAGCTCGGTCTCTGACAATCGCTTGCTTGCGGCAAGGAAGTCTTCCTCGGTCGCGGTCAGCGTGGGCGTCGTGCGTTCTCGCCAGTCGAGCGCCTTGGCGAGGCGGACGCCGCGGTAGAGCTCGCTCTCGGGCCGGTCGAGGTTGTTCCACGAGTCGGCGGCGACCGCGAGGTGGTGCAGGATCCGCTGGCCCTCGAGGTCGTCCTCGAGCCAGCCGCGGAGCCGGGGCCACGCGCGGACCAGTGACTCGTGCGCGATCTCGACGACACCGGCGTCGCTGGTGAGCAGCCGCGAGGCCACGAGAAGGTCGATCATCGTGTTGTCCTCGGGGCGAGTCACGACGAGCCGGCGCGGAAGGCGGCTGCGGATCGGTTCACCCTCCGGGCCAGGGGCGACCAGGCGCAGCAACAGGTCGTGCAGGATCGCGCGCTGCTCCGGCGAGATCCGTTCGTGGACCTCTTCGGCGGACTGAGCGACGGCACCTCGGATACCGCCTGAGGCGTTGTAGCCCGCGACCGTGAGCGTGCGGCCCTCGCGGCGTTGCCAGGTCTCGCGCAGGGCGTGCGACATCAACGGCAGCGCGCCCGGCTGGTCGGCGACCTCATTGACCAGCAGATCGACCAACCCCGGTTCAACGACCAGCGAAGACAGCCGGGCGGGTTCCTCGATCGCTGCCCGCAAGTCGTCCCGCGTCATGCCAGACAGCAGGTAAAGACCGCGCTCGACCGTTCGCGCGAAGGCCGGATGGGCAGAAACGTCAGCGAGCCGATCGGCGCGGATCGACATCACGAGCGGCGCTTGGTGGGCATTCAACGCAGCCAGGAAACTCTCACGCTCGGCAAGGTCCCGGCACAGCGAGAACACCTCCTCGAACTGATCCACGAGCAGCACCGGGGCCGTCGTACCAGGCATCGCAGCCGCCAGTGCGGCGATCGGATGCGGACCCGGAGTCATCACCACGACCTGCTTGCCGTCCCGGCGCAACCCTGCCGCCACCCCGGCCCGGACCAGCGAGGACTTGCCACACCCGGATGGTCCAACGACCACCAGTACCGAGGCGTCAGTCAGCTTGCGCAGGCAGGCCGCAATGTCGGAATCGCGACCGAAGAACGTGGCCGCGTCATCGACGTCGTACGGCTTCAGGCCCGGGTACGGGCAGATCGGGCTCGGTTCCGGCAGGGCACTCTCCGCGACCAGAGACGGGTCCTGGCGCAGGATCGCCTGCTCCAACGCGTCGACATCCGCGTTCGGGTCGAGGCCGAGGTCGCGATTCAGCACGGTCCGCAGGCGCTGGATTGTCCGCAACGCCTCGCCCTGACGACCCGCCTGGTACTGCGCGGTCGCGAGCAGGACCCAGCGACGTTCGCGGAGCGGAGCCTCGGTCACTAGGGACTGTGCCTTGGCCAGGACCTTGTCGTGCTGGCCCGACCGCAGCGCCGACTCGATATACAGCTCATCGGCGGTGTGGCGTAACTCGATCAGTCGCGAAGCCTCGATCCGCGCCGGGTCCCACCCCTCCAGCTCCGTCAGCGGCCGGCCGCGCCACAGCGTGAGCGCATCCGCGAGGACCACGGCCGATCGCTCAGGTTCGCCGGCCGTCAGCAGCTCACGTGCCCGCACCACCGAGCGATCGAATCGCTGGGCATCGATCTCATCGAGCGGAACGACGAGCCGGTACCCCAGCGGCAACGTCTCGATCGCATGCGTGCCGAGAACCTTACGAAGCCGGACCACACAGCCCTGCACGACCTTCTGCCAGGACGGCGGCATCCGCTCGCCGCCCCACAACAGGTCAGCGAGCTGCTCTGCACTGACGACCTCCCCAGGGTTCACCGCCAGCGCTGCGACCACGACCCGGTCACGTCGCCCGAGAGCCTTCTGATCTCCCCCGATCGTGAGCGGGCCCAGTAAATCGATGCCCACCTCTCGACTGTCGACCTCCCACAGCAGGTCGTCAACGGCCGAGTTACCGCCGTGATACCGCGCTCAGGCGTCGCGATACCGCCTTGCGAGACAACAGGAACACCGAGCGACCGGCGTACCCGGACCGCAGTGAGCGGGCCCCGCCGGACTCGAGGACAGGAGACCGAATCATGAACCACCGCATCACGGCGATCGCAATCATCCCCTTCGCCTTCACCTTCGCAACCGTCGTACCGGCGACGGCCAGTCCGGGCGATCCCCAGCCGACGCAGCAAGTCGAGCCGTGGCCGGACGAGGGGTCGGGCTATCCCGGGTACGCCGACCAGCCGGCCACAGGACGGGCACCAGTCGAATCGGTCGATCAAGCGACTGCACTCCACACCACCTCGATCGCGCTCGGCGCGCTCGGCGGCATCGCCCTCGGCGGAGCCGCGCTGGGCATCACCCTCGCCGTACAGCGACGCCGCGACCACTCGGCGCCGCACCCGACCTGACCACGCACGCCGCGACCACCCGAACGGAGGAATCATGAACCGCCCGTCGGAATCGAGATGGTTCCCCGGTCGCCCGGGGGCTAAGGGATCGGCCGAACTGCTGGGTGCAGGTTGAGTAGGTCGAAGCCGATCTTCTGGAACTCGCCGTACCGTCGTTCGTCGACGACGACGAGGCCCACTTTGATTGGCCCTCCGCTGTACTCCCCGTCGGGTCCGACGCCAGAGATCGCCCAGATTCCGTTATGGGTGTCACGGGCCAGTGCGGTTCCTTTGTGGGCGGCCTCGGTCAACCTGCTGGTCGTGACGTTTCCCGGGCTGACGCACAGGTTTCCGTCGTACAGGGGCTGGAGGTCGCGGCGGGCCTGGTCTACGTCGCCGTCGAGCAGGCTCACCACGAGCACGACTGGCACCGTCCAGGCCCGTGCGGGCCGCACCATATCGTCCGGGAACGCGACCCAGGTCGCGCCGAAGCGTTCCGGCTGCTGCGCGGCAAGACGCTCGACCGCCGCCGTGCTGGGCAGGTCGTTGCGCGGCGGATCCGGCACCGGCCATCCGCCGGCTGGTTCCGGGCACGGAACGGGGTCGGTATCTGGTGGTCCGTTCAGCGCACCCGCGGCAGGCGTCGACTGCTCGTCGACCGCGATCGTGTGGTCGTGCCAGATCCCGCGCAGTCGGGCGTAGCCGAAGCGGACGCCGTCCCTGGTGCCCGGCTCGGCTAGTCGGCCGAGATCGACACCGGTCAAGGTCACCGCGAAATCGGCGGGGCAGCTTGGGGCATCGTCGCCCGAGGAGGAGGGCGCCGACAGGGGCGGACAGTAGACCACTGGCCGCTCGGGCGCCGCGATCACCTTGCCGGTGACCTCGACCCGGTCACCGTCGCGGACCAGGTACTGCGCCTCGCCTCCGCCACCGGCCGCCGGCCCGGGCGGGCCCGAGCGGTCTGGCAGCACCGTGACACCGACTGCCACTGCGATGGCAGCGACACTGGCGGCCGCCAGCACCGGCACCCATCGCCTGCGTGACCGATGCGACCGAAGCCGGGCCAGGTCCGGTTCAGGCGGCCCGGGCTGTGTCGCGCGCCAGGCCGCGCCGGCGGCGCGCAGCAGCTTGTCGACCTCGTCGCGATGATCCGATGTGCTCATCCTGCAACCTCCAATTCCGAGCGCAGGCGGGCCCGGGCATCAGAAAGTGTCGACTTGACCGTGCCTTGCGAACAGCCCATCACCGCCGCGGTTTCCGCGATCGACAAGTCCGCGAAGTAGAAGCAATCGACAGCGATCCGCTGCCGGCGCGGCAGCCTGGCCACGGCGCGCTCGACATCGATGTTGATGTCGCGGTCCGGTGTCGGTTCCGCCCGCTCGACGAACTCGGCGACCCGGCGCGACCGGCGCACTGCCTTCCGGGCTTGGTCGGCCGTGATCGCGAGCAGCCACGCGGATGGCGCGCCCTGGGCTGGGTCGAACTGGCGTCGCTTCACCCAAGCCCGAGCCAGCGCCTCCTGCACAATGTCGTCGCGATCCGCACCGGCCGCCAGCCGCGACGCCACACGGGCCATCGCCGGCACGTGCGGACTCACCCACGCGGCGAAACCCTGCTCGTGATCCGGCATATCCGGCACGAGATCCACTGCCTCGCTCATGGGAGCCACACCTGGTCTACCCACCGACCGCGGCGGCCGGTTGGGTCACCATTCGCCACCGTCACCTGACCGTAACGCCCGCCTACGCGTGGAAATTCGGACCCGGCAGCCGAAAGAGTTTGGCGCGCAAGCCCACCAGCGCCTCGGCCGTGGCACCAGGCAACCTTCTGATCCGTAGGAGCGGGCAACAGACGGTTAGCTCCTGGGCGCAGGGTGAAGCATGGGCTCCGAGGTTGTCCCGGTGGCGGTTCGTGTGGACCTGTTGGGGTCAGACTGGGGTCAGCCTGCAAGCCGCCGCATAACCGGCTTGGAAGCAATGAGCGAGGACCCCGAGACCCACCGTTCGGCGAATTTCTGCGCCGGCTGTCGGATCCGAGGTGGGACGTTCGTAGCAGTGGTGAGCGGCGGCCCGGACGCGGCCGCCGGGACTAGGAGTGATGAGATGCGACCCCTGCGACACAAAGGCGTGGCGCCATGCGGAAACTGATCTACGGCATGAACCTGACCCTGGACGGCTACATCGCCGCGCCCGGCGACGACATCGGCTGGGGCGCGCCAAGCGACGAGCTGTTTCAGTGGTGGCTCGACCAGGAGTTGGCGATCGGGCTGTTGATGTACGGGCGCAAGCTGTGGGAGACGATGAGTTCCCACTGGCCGACCGGCGACCAGCAGCCCGACGCCACCCCGGCGCAGATCGAGTTCGCGCGGAACTGGCGGGACACGCCGAAGGTGGTGTTCTCCTCGACGATCGACAAGGTCGACTGGAACACCCGCCTGGTCACCGGCGACGCCGTAGCCGAGATCACCCGGCTCAAGGCCGACGACGGCGAGCCGATGAGGGTCGGCGGCGCCACGCTCGCTGGGGCGGCCATGCGGGCCGGGCTGGTCGACGAGTACGAGATCGTCACCCATCCGGTGCTGGTGGGCGGCGGCACCCCGTTCTTCACCGCGCTGGACAACTGGGTGAACCTGAACCTGGTAGAGACGCGCACATTTCCCGGCGGCGCGGTCCTGACCAGGTACGAGACGAGGCGCTGAACGCGACTCCTTTGCTACTTGTCCGAGGGAGCAGCATGCCCCGGAGCACGGTCGAACTGCTCGCCGCGACAAGGCAGGGCTCGCCATTCCTCGCTCACCCGATACCAGTCGAGACGGCGGCGGGATCCAGGGATCAGCGACAGGATGTACGGCCTCGGTCGGCCCGGACTGTCGGCTGGTGTCCATGGTCGTCCAGCGCTCCTGTTGGCTACTGCGTCAGCAAGGAGCGACGCATGACGAGTGGGGTTCTTGTGCGCAGGTGAGTGTGGTCGTTGAGGGCAGTTTGGGGCACGTCCGGGGCACATGACCGGGCCCGTGCAAACTGACTGGCGCCGCCACCGGGACCTGCCTGAGGCTGGGGACATGGACACCCGAGAGATCGAGTTCGTTGAGTTCGATGACGCCGCACTTCCGGCACTGCTGAGGTCCCAGGTTCTGTCGTTCCTCCGTTTGCAGTGGCCAGAGGGCTTCACCGGGGACCTCCGCTATCGCGATTGGATCACGAGATCGGACCTGACGCCGTACCACCTTCTGTATGTGGCGCATGGCCTGGTCGTCAGTCATCTGGAACTCGTCCGCGTGACCCTCGAACATGAGGGCGTCTCCTACGAGGTCCACAGCCCAACCACTGTGCTGACCTACCCATCATTCCAGGGGGAAGGCTGGGCCAAGAAGCTCGTGACCGAGGCTGTCCGCCGCATCGACGCAAGCGACGCCGATCTCGGAATTGTCTATTGCAACCCCGACCTCGAAGGCTTCTACGCAAGCTGCGGATGGACGCCCATGCCTGGAGCACGCACAGTGGTCGGGCCCGAACCGACGAAGGCAACAGAGTCGACGGACATGATGCTGATGCGTTTCCTGACTGACAAGGGACAGCGCGGCCGAGAGAGTTTCCTCCGGTCACCCTTGTGGATCACAGACGAGTGGTAGGTCTGAGCCCGGATCGCACGGTCACCGAGAAGGACCGTCAGGCGTTGGCCGGTGTCCTCCATCGGGTCGCGGAGACCGGAGGCCACAAGCTTCCGCGACTCGGGCAGGTCCGTGCCCGCCCGCGATGGCCTAGGCGGCCCTCCGGTCTTAGGGACCCGACCCGAGGGAGGTGGGTAAAGCTTGGCGGTCCGGCACTCACGCCAGCCACCGAACCCCCTCTAGTCCTGCCGCATCGGCGGCGCCTTGATGCTTAAGAGGTCAATCCGGCAGACGGGTAGCTCGGCGCTGTGTCCTCCGTCGACTGATGTGCGACACCCGTCCGCCAGGTGATCTGCGACAGTGGCTGGTTCGGCCAGTCTGGGTCTGGCGTCTCCGTGGGGC